>NZ_JAKZGO010000012.1 GCF_022549785.1 Belliella alkalica | reverse complement strand
AAAAGGCGATAACTATTTCATTAGAGGTTATACGACCATAGAAAATTCAGGAGATTCATACATTGCAGACTTGACAGGTGTGGCTATCAATGACAGATGGAAAAATAACACACAGTGGTTTGGTGAGTATGGATTGAATTATTTAGGAGCACTTGCTGCGGCAGGATTCAATCCAGGGGCCGGACAAGCACCTTCACCGGCAATGATGGCGGGCGCCCATCAATTTGCAAGAGGTCAAGCGGATGTAGGAAGACTGTTGCCAGGCACACCAGAGTTTGAAGCGGCAAAATCTGCCGTTAGGTCTGAAGTGATACCAAGAGGTTCGTTATTTGATGATCAATCTAGAATGAACATGGTTGAAGGTCAGTATGATTTCAAAAACGAAATTGACTTTATGAATCTTCAAGTTGGAGCTTCTTATAGGGTTTATGATTTGAGGTCAAACGGAACCATCTTCGCAGACGTTGAGGGAAATGATATCACAATTCAAGAAATCGGTGCCTTTGCACAAGGGTCAAAATCTGTTTTTGATGATAAATTGAAATTGACAGGTTCATTGAGATATGATAAAAACGAAAATTTCCAAGGACAACTGAACCCAAGAATTTCAGGTGTTTACAGTCAGGGAAATAGCAATTTCAGAGCATCTTACCAGACAGGATTTAGAAATCCAACTACACAAGGTCAGCATATTGATCTGAATGTCGTTTCTGCAAGATTGATAGGTGGTTTGCCTTTTTATAGAGACAAGTATGATATTTTCAACAATGCATATTCTCTAGCCTCAGTGAACAATTATGTTGCTGCAGTTGGTTCTGGAATGTCACCAGTAGACCCAAGAGCAACTGGATTGCTAGAACAAGTGACTTCATTGCCAGAGCTTAGACCAGAAAAAGTTCAGTCTATTGAGGTTGGTTATAAAAGTTTGCTGGCAAGCAATAGATTGATGATTGATTTTGCATATTACTACAACATTTATAATGATTTCATCACTCAAACCTCTGTAAGAAAAGCTCCAGGGCCAATATTCCCAGGTGCTATGCCAAATACAGATCAGGGAGCGATCAATGCGATTAATGCTCCTACATTGTTGACTCCAATCACCATTCCAGGTCAAGAAAATACTTTCCAGACTTACACAAACATCGTTGATGAAGAAGTTAGAGCTCATGGAGCTGCTATTGGCCTTACCTATAATTTGCCAGGTAACTTTACACTTGGAGGTAATTACAACTTCAACAGATTGATTTCTAACATTGGTGAGGATTTCTTGAATGATTTCAATACACCGGAGCACAAGACAAATGTAACTTTTGGTAATAGAAAACTTACTGATAAAATTGGTTTTGGCTTGACTTACAGATATCAAAGCGCATTTAGATGGGAGTCAACTTTTGCACAAGGTGACGTGCCAGAAATCCACACTTTTGATGCTCAAGTAAGTTACAGATTGAAGGACTTGAAATCTATTGTGAAATTGGGAGGATCCAATATTTTCAATAATAGAAATATCCAGAACTTTGGAGGTCCTACAATAGGAGCTATCTACTATGTATCCATCACATTTGATGAGTTGTTAAACTAATAAATCGGCAAAAATGAAAATTATCAATAAATTAATATTTCTATTGGTATTGGGCTCTTTTGCAGCCTGTACTTATGAATTTCCAGAGCCGCAGATAGAACAACCAACATCAGGCTCTGCGGATTTTACGAAAATCGTATCAGTTGGAAACTCTCTTACAGCGGGGTTCATGGATGGCGCTCTATACAACAGAGGTCAGCAAAATTCTTTTGCAGTTATGCTCGCGAATCAAACCAGAGATTTAGGAGGAGGAGATTTTAATGTTCCTGAAATAAATTCTGCAAATGGTTTTTTCCAAATGGGCCCACAAGGACCACTGGGTAGATTAATCCTAACTGTAAATCCTCAAACTGGAGCAGCAGGTCCAGCACCAATTGGAGCGGGGGATTTGCCTGGTAACTTCACAGGAAACAAAGCCAATTTGAATAATTTTGGTGTTCCTGGAATTACTCTGGGAACAGCTCTTACACCACTTACTGGAGGGCCTAATTCTCCTGCCAATCCAGCATTCAATAGAATGTATGAGCGTTTTGCTTCCAATCCTGGCACTTCTACAGTAATTGGAGATGCAGCAGCAGCTTTGGCAAATGGTGGTACATTCTTTACTTTCTGGTTGGGAAATAACGATGTCCTAGGTTACGCTACTGGAGGAGCTTCGAATCCAGCAATCCTCACTTCAAATGCTGATTTTCAACAAAGATTGGGATTGGCTTTGGGAGCCTTGTTGCAAGCTAGTCCAAATGCTAAAGGGGCTGTAGCAAATATTCCTAGTCTAGCTGTATTGCCATATTTCAATCTTGTTCCGTGGAATGCACTTCCTTTGACTCAAGCACAAGCTGACCAAGCAAATCAAGGCTATGCGCTTTACAATGGTGGTCTAGGTCAAGCAAGAGCTGCAGGGTTGATTACTGCTGAGGAAGAAGAGAATAGAAGAATTCAATTTCAAGCAGGCCAAAATGCATTTGTAATGGAAGATGAGTCTCTTACAAATTTGGGAGCACTGGGATTACCTTCAATCAGACAAAGTAAACCAACAGACAGAGCTACTTTGCCACTTTCTCAAGCATTAGGTCAGCCTGTAGGTGGAAATCCAGCTTTGTTAAGAGGTATAAGTTTTCCAGTTGAAGATCAATTTGTTTTGATTCCACAAGAACAGGATGAGATTAGAGACAAAATTGTAGCATTCAATGGTTTCATCAATGCTGCCGTTCAAGCAAATGCTGAAAGGTTGGTATTGGTCGATGTAAATGACCTTTTGAACAGAGTTTTGGCTGGATCAGTAAGTTCAGGAGGTGTTGGTTTGACAGCTAGTATTGTTCCTCCAAATGGTGGATTCTCTTTGGATGGTGTACACCCTAATGCAAGGGCACATGCTTTTGTAGCAAATCACTTTATCAATGCCATCAATGGCAAATGGGGATCAAATATCCCATTGGTAAATCCAAATGAATTTATCGGAAATGATTTACCAAGGTAATTTTCCTTAAAACAACATATTATTTAAAAAAAAAACCACCCAACCAGGGTGGTTTTTTGATTCTCTAGTAGGACAGTCGAATTTTAAAACCACATAGACACATAGGGGCACATATTTTTTTCACTCTCGTAAATCCTATGTTTTCTATGTTCCTATGTGGTTATAATTTTTTCTCAAATAGGACAGTCGAATTTTAAAACCACATAGACACATAGGGACACATAGTTTTTTCACTCTCGTAAATCCTATGTTTTCTATGTTCCTATGTGGTTATAATTTTTTCTCAAATAGGACAGTCGAATTTTAAAACCACATAGACACATAGGGGCACATATTTTTTTCACTCTCGTAAATCCTATGTTTTCTATGTTCCTATGTGGTTATAATTTTTTCTCTAATTGGACAGTCGAATTATTTTAAAACCACATAGACACGTAGGGACACATAGTTTTTTTACTCTTGTAAATCCTATGTTTTTATGTGGTACAATGAATTTGATTATCTAGTAGGGTAAACGAAGCTACCAAATCTTTCGATAATTGCTCTTTCCAATGATTCCCTATGATCTGGATGGGCAATATTCATCAGTTCATAAGCTCTTTGTCTCAGGTTTTTCCCATAGAGATAAGCCACCCCAAACTCCGTCACCACGTAGTGCATGTGCGCTCTAGTAGTGACAACTCCGGCGCCTTGTTTTAAAAATGGAACAATCTTGCTGTCACCTCTTCTAGTAGCTGCTGATAATGCCATAATCGGTTTTCCACCTTCTGAAAGCGCTGCTCCCCGCATAAAATCCATTTGTCCCCCAACACCGGAATAGTGATAGCTTCCGATCGAATCTGCACAAACTTGTCCAGTCAAATCCAACTCCAAACAACTATTGATAGACACTACTTTTGGGTTTTTTCTGATCACCGCTGTATCATTGACATATGCTGCCTCATGGAAAGAGAATACAGGGTTGTCATGGATTCTTTTATACATCTCTTTGGTTCCTATGGCAAATGAGGAAACGATTTTTCCCGGATGTTTCTTTTTGTAAGAATTGGTAATCGCTCCCGAGTCAAGCAATTCAATCACACCATTCGAAAACATTTCTGTATGGATACCCAAATCTTTATGACCTTTCAATCGACTCAAAACAGCATCTGGAATTGCCCCAATCCCCATTTGTAAAGTAGCCCTGTCTTCGATCAATTCTGCAATATAAGAGCCGATTTTAAGCTCATTTTCTCCGATTTTATTTCCATAGTTTACCTCAGGAAGATCTTCGTCCACAGCCACGGCAGCAGCAAACCTGCTGATATGGATATGTCCATCACCATGCGTTCTCGGCATTTGTTTGTTAATTTGAGCAATGATCAATTTTGCAGTTTCTATAGCAGGCTTGGCCACATCTACAGAGACACCTAGAGAGCAAAATCCATGTTCATCTGGCTCAGAGACATTGAGAATAGCCACATCAATCGGTAAAATGTCATTTCTAAAAAGTCTTCCAATTTCACTTAGAAAAATAGGTACATAGCCACCCTGCTCACTGTTCACTGCCTGACGCACATTTTCGGAAACAAAAAGTGAATTCATGTAAAAGCTTCCGATACAATCAGGTGAAGCGAGAGGCATTTCTCCCAAAGTGGAAATAGAAACAATCTCCACATCTTTCAATTCATTCTTTCTTGCTGCTAGGGCATGAAGTAAATGAGTAGGTGTCGCGGCACTGCCATGGATAAATACTCTTTGGTGACTTTTGATATGCTTGACAGCTTCTGCTGCACTTGTATAGTTTGTCATGATTATCAATATTTATGTTGAGTCGTTGTTTTTTGAGTTATTGGCAAATTGCAGAAATCTATATAACCTAGTTTAAAACTAGGAGTTTACATGATATGTAGTTCTACAAAATTAATTTCCTTACTTCTCTTACAGATGACAAAGTAAACGGACTTTTAGTTGCTAAAGGATGACATAAATCAGTTAATTTCCTGATTTGGTTTTGGATTTGCTAGCTAGTGATTATTTTGATTTCGACCCTTAATTTTCAACCAATTATAAGTATGGATATTTTTGAAGGACAAAATCAGAATAATATTTCGAAATGCTCTTTGAATTGTTCTTCTCGAATCTTCCTTTTTTCTTATATTCGCAAGTAAGATTAAACAATCGAATCTAAAGAAAGCTTTTAGAATCAACATTATTTGATTCTACGATTATAAACCCAATTCATACATGTCAGTTATCACAGAAATTTACAAACCCAAAAATCATATCCGAATTGTTACAGCAGCTTCTCTCTTTGATGGTCACGATGCAGCGATCAATATCATGCGGAGAATTATCCAATCCACTGGATGTGAGGTGATTCATTTGGGACACAATAGGTTTGTTTTAGAAATTGTAGATTGTGCCATTCAAGAGGATGTGCAAGCTATAGCCATTACTTCCTACCAAGGAGGCCATGTGGAATTTTTCAAATACATGTATGATTTGTTGAAGGAAAAAGGTGCAGGTCATATCAAGATTTTTGGTGGGGGTGGGGGGACTATCCTTCCTGAAGAAATCAAAGAACTTCATGAATACGGGATTTCGAGAATCTATTCGCCTGATGATGGACGATCTCTAGGACTACAGGGAATGATCAATGATCTTATCAAAAAATCAGATTTCCCTTTGGGAAAAGATCATAGAGGTAGTAATTCATTGGACAAAGATCAGAAGCAAGAACTTGCCAAATTGATCTCTGCTGCGGAAAATTTCCCAGAAGAAAGCAAAGAGGTTTTGGAAGAAGTCAGAAAACTGTCCTCAAAAAGCAAAACACCAGTTCTTGGAATCACGGGTACAGGTGGAGCGGGGAAATCTTCTTTAGTAGATGAGCTGGTAAGGAGGTTTTTGATTGATTTCAAAGATAAAAATATTGCAATCATATCAGTAGATCCATCCAAAAGGAAAACTGGAGGGGCTCTTTTGGGTGATAGAATCCGTATGAATGCCATTCATCATCCCAATGTCTATATGCGTTCTCTTGCTACGAGACAATCCAATTTGGCATTGTCGAAATATGTCCAAGATGCAGTAGATATAGTAAAGGCAGCAAATTTTGATCTGATAATTTTGGAGACTTCCGGGATTGGACAGTCTGATACCGAAATCATCGAGCATTCAGACATGTCTCTCTATGTGATGACGCCGGAATATGGTGCGGCCACACAATTGGAGAAAATCGACATGCTCGATTTTGCAGATATAATTGCTTTGAACAAATTTGATAAAAGAGGAGCTCAAGACGCTCTACGAGATGTCAAAAAGCAATATAAACGCAATCACAACCTGTGGGAAATAGCAGATGAAGATATTCCTGTATTTGGGACAATAGCTTCGCAGTTCAACGACCCGGGAATGAACAGTCTTTACAAGGCAATTATCCATACTTTGGTAGAAAAAACAGGTGTGGATTTACAAACTACTTTTGAGGTGACAGGAGAGATGTCAGAGAAGATTTTTATCATTCCTCCTGCTAGAACAAGATACCTTTCAGAGATTTCTGAGAACAATAGGAATTACGGGAAATGGGCAGAAGAGCAAAAAGAAGTCGCTCAAAAACTGTTCAGCATCAAAAAATCCATTGAAGCGATTTCTTCTACGACGATTGAGGACAAAGACAGGTTAATCAAAGAGCTCGATGAAGTATATGCCCATGTAGAACTTGAGCTAGATCCGAAGAACAAAAAATGGCTCGAAGAGTGGCCTGAAAAAGCACAAAAGTACAGAGATGAATACTATGTGTTCAAAGTAAGGGACAAAGAAATCAAAGTAAAAACCCACACGGTTTCATTGTCTGGCAATAATATTCCAAAAATTTCCCTTCCAAGATATGAAGCTTGGGGTGATTTGCTGAAGTGGGGATTGACAGAGAATGTACCGGGTGAATTCCCGTACACTTCAGGAGTTTTTCCATTCAAAAGAGAAGGCGAAGATCCTACGAGAATGTTTGCCGGTGAAGGAGGTCCAGAACGTACCAATAAACGATTTCATTATGTTTCCAAAGGTCTGCCAGCTAAGCGTCTTTCTACTGCTTTTGACTCGGTGACCTTATATGGAGAAGATCCTGATTATAGACCTGATATTTATGGTAAAATCGGGAATTCCGGAGTCAATATCTGTTGCTTGGATGATGCAAAAAAACTTTACTCGGGTTTCAATCTTGCTGATCCAATGACATCAGTTTCCATGACTATCAATGGTCCTGCAGCTACGATGACAGCCTTTTTTATGAATGCAGCGATCGATCAGCAATGTGAAATTTATATCAAAGCCAATGGCTTGGAAGAAGAAGTACAAGCAAAAATAGATTCTATTTATCAAGATAAAGGGCTTACAAGGCCTCAGTACCATGGCCAAATTCCAGAAGGAAATGATGGTTTGGGTTTGATGCTGTTGGGTGTAACAGGTGATGAAGTGCTTCCTGCTGATGTCTATGCCCAGATCAAAGCAGATACTGTAGCGAAAGTAAGAGGGACTGTTCAGGCGGATATTTTGAAGGAAGATCAAGCACAGAATACTTGTATCTTTTCCACTGAGTTTTCATTGAGGCTGATGGGGGATGTTCAACAATATTTTATTGACAAAAATATCCGTAATTTCTATTCAGTATCCATTTCGGGATATCATATAGCAGAAGCTGGAGCAAATCCAATCACACAGTTGGCATTAACACTCTCCAATGGTTTTACATACGTGGAATACTATGTTTCCAGGGGGATGGATATCAATAAGTTTGCGCCTAACCTTTCATTTTTCTTCTCAAATGGTATAGATCCTGAATACGCTGTGATTGGGAGAGTTGCTAGAAGGATTTGGGCAAAAGCTATGAAGCTCAAGTACGCTGCGAATGAACGATCTCAAATGTTGAAATACCATATACAGACTTCTGGTAGATCACTTCATGCCCAAGAGATAGATTTTAACGATATTAGAACTACACTTCAGGCGCTTTATGCAATTTATGACAATTGTAATTCACTCCATACCAATGCTTATGATGAAGCCATTACTACACCAACGGAAGCTTCAGTGAGAAGAGCCATGGCGATACAGTTGATCATCAACAAAGAGTTAGGTCTAGCCAAAAATGAAAACCCTCTTCAGGGTGCTTTTATAATTGAAGAATTGACAGACTTGGTAGAAGAGGCTGTTTATACAGAGTTTGACAGAATTACCGAGCGTGGAGGTGTGCTGGGCGCTATGGAGACAATGTATCAGCGTGGCAAAATCCAAGAAGAGAGTTTGCACTACGAGATGTTGAAACATACTGGTGAATACCCAATCATTGGAGTAAATACATTCCTTTCATCAGAAGGTTCGCCAACAGTCACTCCAGGGGAAGTCATCAGAGCAAATGTGGAAGAAAAAGAAGCCCAGATAGAGACACTTCAAAATTTACATAAAAGGAATGATTCCATTTCTGGAGAATGGTTGAGTAAACTTCAGGAAGCTGCTGTCCGCAATGAAAACATCTTCGAAAATCTAATGGATGCAGCCAAGTATTGTTCACTTGGACAAATCACTAGGGCACTCTATGAAGTCGGAGGTCAGTATCGAAGGAATATGTAGGAAGTGAGAGAAAGATGCGAGAGACAAGAGATAAGAGGTGAGATTCAAGACGTGACTAAGTCACCTCTCTCCCGAAAGCATTCGGGAGAAGCTTGTCCCGCAGAATTGCGGGAAGGTCTCGTCCCTATTTGAAACTGGAAAGTTAAAATTGAAGTTGGGGTGTGAAATTCAGTATGAGATTTTTCCCCGTAATTCTACGGGGCAGGCTCCTTTAGTCGAAATGACTTGCCTATAAAACGAGAGGTTAAGTATAAAAAAAGTGTCAAGTAAAATCAAGACGAAACAAACTATTAATTGTTCTATAACGCAGTCAACTGATAACCAAATAACCCTATAACTTTAAACCGAAAAAATAGGAAGAGGCTCTATCTACTTTATAACTAATTTAAATATATCAATCTTTCAATATAGAAAATATGAGTAAAAGAAGTGTAACTGTCCGAATGAAAGCGGATTTGGAATATGAAGCTGTAAATCCACAAGGAAATAAAGTGGATATAGATATGTATGATGCTGCAGAAAAGCAAGCTCAATCACCTATGGATTTATTGCTATCAGCCTTAGCTGGGTGTGGTTCGGTAGATGCTGTGTTGATGATGAAGAAAAAAAGAAGGACAATAGTTGACTTCTATGTGGAGGCAGATGGAGAAAGAAATGATGGTATACCTGCATATTATAAGTCTATTCATTTGAATTTCGTGCTAGTATCTCCGGATGCTACAGAAGAGGAATTCAAAAAAGTTGTGGCATTATCAGTTGAAAAATATTGTTCGGTAGCATCATCATTAAAGTCTGAAATTACACATAGTTCTGAAATCAAAAGGCCATTATGAGGGTAGTAAATGAGTTTGTCAAAGAAGAAATAAGGATATCAATATTTTCTTGGAATAATAAATACTTGATAAAATTCGAGTTTGGCCCAATGGAGCAAACATTCAAAGTGCCTGAGATGGATGTCTTGGATGAAAATGATTTGAAGATCTTTGTGGAAGGAGATTTTTTCGATGCTGTTCAAACTAGATTTAAAGAAATGGGAGAAAATTTTCAAAAGCAGCTTGAAAATCTTTAGCTTTATAAAAAAAGCTTGAATATTTATGAAGTGTTTTTATTTCCTAATAATTTTTATTGTGTTTTTCACATCCTCTTGTAACAAACAAAAGGTTCAGGGTTCTGAGAAAGCTACAAATGAAATAAAATCATTTGTAGCTTCTATAGATCAGGATTTCAAGTTTCTGGAAGAAGAGATACTCAAAATTGGAGATTCTATATTGGTGCTTTATCAAAATAGGGATGATATTTTAGCAAATGGTGACAAGAATAAGTTTGTAATCGATGGTCCTTTTGCAAATTCAGGCCCTGACGAAGATCCTGATTTAAGTACATTATATATATCCACCAAGGGAGAGGATTGGGCAAAAATCCAAGAGATGATTATTTTGACAAATCCTTTGGACGAAGTATTTAAGCAGGTTATAAGCAAACATGAAGTAATCACCCAGGTTTATTTCAACAGTTCGGTTCAGTTAAACAGGCTTTATCCACCTTATGATGCTCGAACCATGTTAGATCATGATTTGGATGTGACCTCCTTCAATTTTTACTATGAAGCTGATGAAAAGCACAATCCTAGTAAAAGCCTCGTTTGGGTTGAGGAGATTTATGTGGATCCAGTAGGTAAAGGTTGGGTTCTTTCTTTACTAAATCCAATTTATTTTGAAGATGAATTGAAGATGGTTTTGGCTTTTGATATTTCCATCAATTCTATACTGGAAAATTATCTGGATAAAACCAAACGTCAACTATTGATCATAGATCAGACGGGAACAGTAGTAGCAGGAAAGCCTAAAGCGATTGAGGCGCTGTCATTACCACCCTTAAAGAACCACACATATATACAGACGATTACTTCTGATAGTTTTCGACCTGAGGAATACAATCTTTTTAAAAGCAAAAGTAGGGAGGTACGGAAAATGATTTCAAGTTTTATTTTGTCAGGTAACGAGACGTATGTTTTAAATGAAGGAATGGACAAAATAACTGTAAATGTGTATAATATGGATAATTTGAATTGGATGATTTTAGATGTTGTGGTACAATGAAAGATTTACAATTGCGATTCTCAAAAAGCTACAACAATGCCTACCGGTGGTTTGTGGTAACTGGTGTGTTGGTAGTCATATTGATACTTTTTTTAGCTATAATTTTTTTTAGAGCATTGACAGAGAGTCAGGTTGAAGCAAGAAGACAATTTCTCAACAAGCAAGTTGAACTAGCTGCGAAAGAAACCCAGAATAGATTTTCGTCGACTTATGATGATCTAGTTTTTTTCGTCAATAACCTAGAGCCTTGGACTTATGAAAAAAATGGGAATGAACAGCTTGCATTTGAAATGAGAACGCGAAGGATATTCAATAATCATAGGAATGTTTTGGATACTATGACAGTTGTTTTTCCAAATCACATAGTGTCTTTCCATTTCGATCAAAAAAATAATTTCATAAAAAAAGTTTTGCCTGCCAATTCCAATATTCCTGAGATCAAGCAAAATCATATTGTATTAGAAAACCAATCCAAAGGACTTAAAATAATTAGTGTTGTAAATTT
This sequence comes from Belliella alkalica, assembly GCF_022549785.1. Lineage (GTDB taxonomy): Bacteria > Bacteroidota > Bacteroidia > Cytophagales > Cyclobacteriaceae > Belliella > Belliella alkalica. Next base: position 119,481 of record NZ_JAKZGO010000012.1, on the reverse strand, counting down.
AGATCGTTTTTTGGGAGATGAGCTAGGAAATTATTACCTAGGTATGTCCAGCGAAAAGTTGCTTTATAAAAACGGTGAGTTGTATGGTTTGTTAGATTACATCCCAGTTGCAGGTTACAAAATTTTATCACCTGTTTTTGATCCATTAAAAAATGATGTGAAAAAGGGCTTGAAAGGAGGGTATGAAGGGGTCTTTGTAAACGAAACAGAAGGGGTGAAGTTTGAAGCAATTATATATCAATACCCATTTAATTTGTATCCTTTGGAAGAGACATTGTCAGTGGTCTTCGTGCAAGATAAAAAAGAAGCTACCTCAAAAATTTATGAGACATACATCTTTCTGTTGGTGGGCTTAATGTTTTTATTGTTGATGGTGATATTGATATTGTATAGGTTCATTAAAAATGCCCAGGAATCAAATGATTTGTTGGAAGAAAAGTCGGAGAAGATAAATGAATTGTTTCGACAGCAAAGTCTTTTACTACAAGAATCCAAAGGCTTCATTTATTTTCAGAATATTAATAGGGAAATGATCAATGTGAGTTCTGAAGTAAAAGATGTATTAGGTTATGACCCTGATTTTTTTATTGATAATTTTCAAAAATTCATACCCAAAGATCAATGGGATGAGCTAGTAGGAAATATCGATAGAGCAATTGAAAATCAGCACGATAGTTTTTCATTTGAGTTTGATTTTATCAATAGTTCTGGTGAAAAAATACGATCCAGAGCTTTTGAAAAGCTCATTTATACTGAGTCCGGTGAGTTTGCTGGTAATGTGGGTATATGTACAGACATCAATGAAAGATACATAGCTGATCAAGAATTGATAAAAAGTAATAATAGACTAAATTCAGTTTTAAAGAGCCTACCAGATATAATTTTTATATATAGTAATGAAGGTGTTTTTTTAGAATATTATGTTCAAGATGAATCTTTTTTGCTCAAACCTGCTGGAAGTTCTATGGGTAAAAATGTAATGGAAGATTTACCAAGTCCATTAAATCAGCAGATTATGGAGGGTTTTGAAAAGGTCAAATCGACAGGTAAACTAGTCACATTAGATTATGAGATAGAGTCCCAAACTGGTAAAAAGATTTTTGAAGCTAGGATATTTAAGCTTGATGAAGAGCGGCTCATTTCGATTTCCAGAGATATTACAGGTCAGAAGTTATGGGAAAAGGGACTTCAAGAAGCAATGGAAGCAGCCGAACTAGCTAATACTGCGAAATCTGAGTTTTTGGCCAATATGAGCCATGAGATTAGAACGCCAATGAATGGCTTGCTTGGGATTATAGGTTTACTTGAAATGACCGATTTAAATGAAAAGCAAACTGAATACTTGAAGATAATCCAAGATTCTGGTCAATCCCTTTCAAACATTATAAATGACATTTTGGATTACTCCAAAATTGAATCAGGAATGATGTTGTTGGACGCTTCAATATTCAATTTTAAGGAAGAATTCGAGAAGATTCTAAAGATATTTTCGGGAATGATTCAGCATAAAAATATTAAGCTTTCTTACCAATTTGGTCCATTGATACCCGAATTTGTAGAGTTAGATAAGGAGAAGTTAGGGCAAATACTATTTAATTTGATAGGTAATTCTATTAAATTCACTCCAGTCAAGGGTGAGGTTTTCATTTATATTTATGGAGAATCTTTTTTGAATGACAATATAATTCTACATTTTTCGGTAAAGGATTCTGGAATAGGTATCCCTGAGTCAAAAATAGAAACACTTAAAGAGCCATTTGTTCAAGTAGATGGAAGTAATACACGAGAATTTAGGGGGACAGGGCTTGGCTTGGCTATTTCCAATCGATTGATTGAATTGATGGGTGGGGAGTTGAGAATTGAAAGCGAGGAAAAAAAAGGATCTGTTTTTTCGTTTAATGTTTTTGGTAAGGTTTGGGTTCAAGACGAAAAAGTTTTTGAATACACTAATTCTCAGGATGAAAGTTTTAATTGGTCAAATATGGAGAAGGATTATCCGCTCAAAATCCTACTCGTAGAAGACAATGAAACAAATCTAAAGTTTATGCAAATGTTGATGAAGGAGCTTGGTTATTCTATCACAATTGCGAAAAATGGATTAGAAGCAGTGGAGTTAGTTACTGATGCTAGTTTTGATCTTATTTTTATGGATATCCAAATGCCTAAATTAAACGGTTTGGAAGCTACAAAAATCATTAGAACTATGGAGGGAAAGCCATATGTACCTATTATTGGGCTTTCTGCAAACGCATTTCAAGAAGATATAAATGAAGCTATTCAAATAGGAATGGATGGTTATCTTCCAAAGCCTATAATTATCAAAGATATTGCTTTGACAGTCAAAAAAATATACGAATTAAAAATAAGTAAGGAAGTCAATTAATGACTTCCTTACTTATTTGGATTTTATAGCTCTGACTCCAAATCAAATTCTTCCAAGTAATCAGCTACTCTACGTACAAACATCCCTCCTAAAGAACCATCAACTACACGATGGTCATAAGAATGAGATAGGAACATCTTATGCCTGATTGCAATCACATCTCCTGTTGGGGTCTCCACAACGGCAGGTTTTTTTGTAATAGCTCCTACAGCCAATATGGCAACTTGAGGTTGCATTATTATTGGAGTACCCATTACATTTCCAAAAGAGCCTACATTAGATATTGTATATGTGCCACCACCAAGTTCATCAGGAGATAGCTTATTGTTTCTAGCTCTTACAGCCAAATCATTCACTTTCTTGGATAACCCTGTGAGGTTGAATTGATCTGCATTTTTTATGTTTGGAACAATCAGATTGCCACTTGGAAGTGCCACAGCTATTCCTATATTGATATCTCTCTTTTTGATGATTGTATCTCCATCAACGGAGATGTTGATCATTGGAAAATCTTTGATAGCTCTCGCTACTGCATGTACAAAGAAAGGGGTAAATGTTAGGGCTTCCCCTTCTTTCTTTTTGTAGGCATCTTTTACTTTATTTCTCCATAGTACGATGTTGGTGACATCAGCTTCTACAAAAGAAGTGACATGAGGAGAAATCCTTTTCGAATCTAACATCCTTTGCGCAATCATTTTGCGCATTCTGTCCATTTCAATGATCTCATCTCCAGCAGAAATACTAACTTCTGCTTTTGGCATTGGTGCGCTGATAGATGGTTTTGGGCTTGATTTTGGAGTGTTTCTTTCTTTGATATACTCAAGCATATCAACTTTTGTTACCCTACCATCTTTCCCTGTTCCAGAAATCTTTGCCAACTCCGATTTTGATATATTTTCTTCTTTAGCAATGCTTTGAACTAAGGGTGAATAGAATCTTTCATCACCTTCGACTGATTTTTCAGAGGAGGTATCACTTACCAAAGTTGAAGTGTGTTCAGGCGCAGCAGCTACCAATTCCTCTTTTTGGCTTGGAGATTCTTTTGATGATTGTTCTACAGATCCTGAGGTCTCTTCTTCGGTTTCAATGATAGCAATAGGAGCTCCTACAGCTACAATTTCACCCTCTTTCACCAATATTTTCTTAAGAACACCACCATATATAGCTGGTACTTCTGTGTCAACTTTATCAGTAGCAACCTCTAATACAGATTCATCCTGTTCGATTGTATCGCCTTCTTTTTTGAGCCATGTAAGAATGGTGCCCTCTATGATACTCTCACCCATTTTGGGCATTATCATTTCTACAGTTGCCATATTTTTTATTATTTAATTGGGTTTATTTCTAAGTTTTAAAATTAAATTTTATTTTATGTAATACAAAAACATTTAACATAATTTTTATTCTGTTTTTTCAAGAATGCACAATCTTAACAAATTTAGGACAGCTACTGCGGTAAGTTGAATATTGAGCATTCTGTCCTGAGTCAATTGTAGTTTTTTTGTTATAGTATTCCCTTCAAAGGCGCAAGCTATCCATACTGTGCCTACAGGTTTTTCGGCCCATCCACCTTCTGGCCCTGCGATACCACTACTTGCAAGGCCATAATCTGATTTGAATTCTACTCTAATGTTTTCAGCCATCTGCTTGATAGTTTCTTCACTTACAGCACCTTTATTCTTCAATACCTCTTTGTCAACATTCAATATATCACTTTTGAATTCATTATGGTAGGGGATCAAAGCGCCTTGGAAATACTTGCTGCTACCTGGGATACTAGTGATTAGGTGGGAAATATATCCTCCTGAACAGCTTTCTGCCAAAGCTACTTTTTTATTTTTCTGTTTCAAAAGTCTGCCGATGGATTCTTCAAGCGTCTCATGGTTGTAACCAAATATATATTTTTCGATCAATGGCTTCACCAATTCGATTTGGGTCTCAACATCTGCCTGCAATTCATCATAATCATCACCAAAAGCTGTCAATCTTAACTTGACTTGTCCCAATGAAGGCAAGTATGCAAGTTTGATGTTATTCGGCAAATTACTTTCCCAATCCCTAATCAAGTCAGCAAGCCAACTTTCACCTATGCCAACGGTTTTGATTATTTTATGATAAATGATAGGCAGCGCATACATGCTTTTGATTTTGGGAATCACATAATCCTTCATCAACTTTTTCATCTCATGGGGCACTCCTGGCATGGACATCCATGCTGTGTCATTTTCTTCAAACCACATGCCTGGGGCGGTACCTATTTCATTTGGGATGTAAGTGCACTTAGTCGGTAGATGTGCCTGCAATTTGTTCAGATCTGTAAGTTCACGACCTCTTTTTTCGAAAAAATTACGCACGGCTTCAAGGGCTTCTGGGACAAGCTTTATTTCACAATTGAAATACTCTGCCAACAAAGGCTTTGTCAAATCATCATTTGTGGGGCCTAGTCCTCCTGTTATCAATACAATATCAGCTCTTTTTTCTGCTGCTTTAAATGCAGCCATCATTGATTCCTTATGATCGCCTACTGTAGTTCTCTGAATGACTCTTACTCCAATTTTATCAAGCTCTTGGCTTATCCAATGACTGTTGGTGTCGATTATTTGTCCGTAGAGCAATTCGTCGCCAATAGCTATTATTTCTGCTTTTATCTCTATATAGTTAGTCATCTTTGGTTTGATTTGGGCTTAACTTTATGCCTACTTTAAGAAAACTTAGCGTATTCTGTTATCTCACTTTAGCTTTCTGAATTATTTTTGCGAAAATTTTCGGGAAAAATCGCTTGATGTAAACTGCTATGGTTTCTTTTCCTCCTATCAGAATTTCTAACTTTCCTGTTTCAATTCCTTTCTTGATAGTTTTTGCACAAGCTTCAGGTGTCATGCCTTTATCCTGTGCTGCATCCATTTCATTCAATGGACTTCCATCACCTGTAAGTGCATTGATTGAGACATTTGTTTTGATAAACCCAGGACATATCATTGTAACTTTAATATTCTCTTTATAGTTTTCCGCTCTTAGTGAATCAAAAAATCCATGCAATGCGTGTTTTGCACCTGCATATGAAGATCGATATGGCGAACCAAACTTACCTACAAGACTACTAACTACTCCAAAATGTCCTTTTTTTCTTTCAATAAAATGAGGTAAGATCGCTTTGCTCAATGCAATTGTTCCAAAGTAATTTACTTCCATGATCTTTCGATCTACTTCTAGTTTTGTATCTATGACAAGAGACCTTTGACTGATACCTCCGTTGTTGATTAATATGTCCACATGACCGAATGCAGCGATAGCTTCAGATGCAAGTATTTCAAAATCTTCATTTTTTGATAAGTCCAACGGTAAAACAAAAATATTATTTGGGTTTTGGGTTCTTGATTTCACAAGTTCCAAAGCATCTTTTTTTCTGGAGGAAATGATTACCTTATAGTTGGATTTTTCGAATTGATGAACCAAAGCCTCTCCAATTCCAGACGAAGCACCAGTGATCCAGACTACATTGCTATTCATTGTTTGATCCTTTTGTAAGTGACAATTTCAAAGTTATATTCATTGTTTTCATCTTTTTGAAATTGCTCTACATTTTCTTTTTTCCAATTTGATGTTTCGAAATTCGGGAAATATACATCACCTTCTGGATGGGCATCTACTTCTGTAATTAGCATTTCATCGCATATATTGATGGCCTCTTTGTAAATCTGAGCCCCTCCAATGATATACACCTGCCCAAGATTTTTACTGATGCAGAGCCTTATTGATTCTTCTAAAGAATGAACCACAAAGTGACCTTCAGGTATTTCGAAATCTGTATTTCGGGTAATTACAATTGAAGTCCTATTTGGAAGGGGCTTTCCCATTGAATCATAGGTTTTTCTACCCATGATGATATGATGACCTGTTGTGGTTTTCTTGAAAAATCTCAAGTCAGATGAGAGTTTCCAAATAAGTTGATTGTCTTTGCCAATCACATTGTTTTTGGCTTTGGCGACTATAATGGATATATTCAATTTGATATTTTGAAGGTTTGGCTTACAAGATACCAAGGATTTTTAAGTCAAAAAATTGTAAATTAAATATCAGCTGTTATAAAAAAGAAAAATGTGATTATTCGTATCCTCATCTCTGGGTAAATACCAAATAGTAGGGCAACAAATAATCACAACTATAAACTTTTGAAACCAAAATTACTTTTCGGTTTTTAGCATGTTCGGATAATCTGACATCACAAAAGAAGTAGATGAGTTTTTGTTCATATCAGTGATTTTTAACTCAGACCTACTTTTGTCTGTTTTGCTTTCAAACAACATCTCCATCATATTTCCCATTGGGACATCGCCCCATGCTGTTTTTCCTCTTTGATATGCTGAAGTGCCAAGCATTGGATTGGTATCTGTCCAAAAAGAACCACCTCCATCTATTGGTTCTTTTGTAATCCAAAAAGTGGCAGTTCCTTCTTCTGACTCACTTACATACTCATCACACTTGTATCCATGGATAGTCTTGGTGTTTCCTGTCTTTTTTATCGAAAAATCACTTTCCTCCATTTCTTCCTCCCATTCTTCCCAATTTTCCAAGGCAGCGGCCTGTTCTAGTGCATCAAAGTCATACCCATAAGCTATGCTGCTTTTTTTACCTTCAGATTCTATCAGAATTATTGAAGCATTTCTCTCCAAATCACTGATGATTACTGTTTTTCCCGAATTGTTTTTTTGGTCTTTATTCTCAATCTCCATGGCGGCAGTCTTACCATCTGGACTAAAGTACGTTTTCATCTGAAAGGGTTCCGAAGCTTTGCCTTTTTCATCCAAACTGTTGATTTCCATTACTGAATAGCTTGAAAAATCATAAGTATCTGCAATTTCTACATTTGCATCGATGCCTTCCAATATTTTGCCAATGTTAAAACCACCACCACTTGGCATATCTGGCCCATAAATATTTTCAAAAGCTTTTTCAAGTTGTCGTTGTGCTATCTTCTCAGCTTCCTTTTCAACTCTTTTTTCAAGTGCATTCCCAAGACCTCTAGACGCAGCTTGCTTTAGTCTATTTCCTAGCTGAGCCTCTGACTCAAAAGATATGCACATCAATATCGGTATGGTAAGTATCGTATAAATTTTTTTCATAACAAGTGGGTTTAAAATTACTACTAAAGGTAATGACTACTGGTATGAAATTCAAAAAATTAAATACAAACAATTAATTATCAGGGGAAGAGCCTTGGGTCAAACCGGATGGGCTCTATGGAAATTATCTGAATATTGCTGGATTGTGGATGTTTAGGGTTGATGATATAGTTGAACTCGTCTGGAACAATTACGGAAGCAACTTGAAGAATAAAATGGTTTTGTTTATCCAAAAATTCATCTCCGATATCTTGTGTGAATTGTGAAGGAGGAGATTCACGCCATGAATTATGAAGATCTTCTATTTTTATATTTTTTATTTGGAGATCAGGGACTTGTATCTTAACCAGTTGAAAATCTTTTGGGGCATGGTTAGGAGTAATATGGACTGCTACTTCAAGCATTGCCAATGAAATAGAACCAGCAGTATAAAGTGCTGCCCTTCCTTTACTGTTCCATCTTCCACCATATAGCATGGCCCCAATACCACTTAAGTCCTTGGCGTAAGCTTCTCTTGAAATCCTGTATAAAATCATGCAAAAATACCATGCTGAATCCTACCCAATTCATCTTTGACAAGGTCTATTCCGAAAGTCGTGTCAAGTAGAGAAAGTGGAGACTGCGAACCTAGGGGTATGCAAGACTCATGAAGCCACAATCTAAACAACTCCAATTCACCAAAAACCTCCTCACCAAACTTAAAAAGTATCGCAAGCTTCAGAATCCGCTCACTTTGGATGGGTTCAAATGATTTTCTGTCTTTTTTGTAGCGTTGGAGTGTCCTATCTGACAAGTGTAACAATACAGCCCAAGAATCTTCGGAAACAGGACTTTCTTCCATTACCTTTTCGAAATCTTCATAAGTAAGACCTCTACGGCTGGTCTTGGCTAATCTTAGAGATAGCCTATCTCCAGAAAAACCATAATTGGCTACATAATCACTTACTATACCCATATCCTTTTGTCTTTGCGTAAATGTCCAAAAAAATAAGACATTTGTCAAGTTTTTTTTTATTTTATCTTATTTCCTCTAAGGAAATCTCCTACAGTCATTCTTTTCTTTCCTTCTAACTGTAGCTCTAGGATTTTGAGACTTCCTTCTCCTGTTTGAAAAGTGAGATTTGTCTTTCCATCTGATTCAAATTCTCCTATGTTTAGATTGTTAAGGTTTTTCTCGCTTACTTCAGTCTCAAAAATCTTGCAGTTTTTATCATTGATTGTAGTCCATGCAGCGGGGTAGGGAGAAAGACCTCTCACAAGATTATGAATGTTTTCGGCAGATTGGTTCCAATCGATTTGACAGGTTTCTTTATAGATCTTTGGTGCATGGTGAATGGCCATACTTTCATCTTGAGGTTTTGGCTCAACTTGATCTTTTGAAACAGCTTCTATTGTCTTCAAAATCAGTTTCGAACCTTTTACCATCAATTTTTCATACAATGTTCCGATGTTGTCTTCTGGGAGAATTGTTTCTTTTTCTTGAAAAATCACACTTCCAGTATCAATTTCATGCTTTAGGAAAAATGTAGTGATACCCGTTTCTTTTTCACCGTTAATTATTGCCCAATTGATTGGTGCTGCGCCTCTGTAATTTGGGAGAAGAGAGGCATGTAAATTGAAAGTTCCTTTTGGTGGCATACTCCAGACTACTTCTGGAAGCATCCTGAAAGCTACCACCACTTGAATGTCGGCATTGAAGCTTCTTAGTTCTTCCAAAAAGGCTTCAGATTTGAGGTTTGTAGGTTGCAAAACTGGAATGTTGAAATTCAATGCAGCCTGTTTGACAGGAGAGGGGATCATTTTTTGCCCTCGTCCTTTTGGTTTATCTGGAGCAGTGATTACAGCTACTACGTTCCAATCATTTTCAATTAATATTTCTAAGCCAGGTACAGCAAATTCTGGTGTCCCCATATAAATGATTCTCAAATCTTTGTTCATTTCTTTCAAAATTAATTGATACAAAGGTCTAAAGATATTTTTGATAAAAAATTTTGAGTTGGGATTTAAATTATTAAAATTTCAATTAAATAAATTTTTAATTTTGATAATATGATGTTTGCCCTATTTTTATTTTGAATTTGGTAATAGTTTGAAAATTTAAGTTTACAAAACATTATGTAAATAAATATAAATTCTTTAACAAATGTGAAGATTAATTTCCAATCATAAAATAATCAGTGTGATTTTTTAATTATTGAGTAATTTTACATTTATGTTGATTCATCAAAAAACAGGAATTAGGATATTTATTCAGAGTGTAGCGATTTTTATGGCTACTTTTTTCCTGTTATTGGCTGTTTCTGATGGGTTTGAAAAAGTTGAGGAATCTGTTTATGTTGGTGAATTTGTTAGTGAATTAGAGTATGACTTTGTTGATTTTCCCACTTCAATCATAAGGACACAGTCAAGCTCTCAATTAAGTAAAGTCCAAAGGTTAGTTATCATCAAAGTTTTTGATTACTTGGTGCCTAGAATCGAATCAAAAAGTGAAATAATTAAAGTTTCTTTCTTAACCTTTACTGGAATTATTGAATATTTTTTCCATGTTTTGAGGATTTCTATAGCTTCAAACGCTCCTTAATTCATTTTTCAATTTTATTTTCAATTATTTCTATTCCTTTTTCAATTGTAAAAGGGCTTTATCAATTATTTACTCTTCCATTATGAATTTCAAAGGTTTTAAAAATCTTACGGGGAAAAAAGTGTCCAATTGTTCCCTAATCAATATTTGTATTTTGATGATGATATCATCTATCATGTTGATTTCTTGCAATACTGGTAATTCTAAAAATCAAAATAAGATGGTACTTAGCGAGATACCAGTCTTAGAATTACAGACTAAATCTATTTTGGTTCCCAAGACATATGTTTGCGATATCCAGGCTGTTCAGTTTGTGGAAGTTAGAGCAAAAGTCGAAGGTTTTGTAGATAAAATTTACGTAGATGAAGGTGAGTTTGTGAAGAAAAATCAACCGTTGTTTCAGTTGACTTCAAATGAATTCAATGAAATAGTTAATTCTTCAAATGCTAAACTGATGCAAGCAAAAGCTGAGGCTAAAGCAACAGCCCTTGAGGTAGAGCGTTTGAAAATCCTAGTTGATAAAAATATTATTTCGTCTTCTGAACTAGATTTGGCTAAAGCCCAAAATTCTGTTGCAGAATCAGCAATCGTAGAAGCTCAGTCTTTATTGCAAAATGCTAAGACAGGACTTTCTTACACTACTATAAGAGCGCCATTTGATGGAATAGTGGATCGTATTCCTTACAAAACTGGAAGTTTGGTGACTTCTGGAGATTTACTAACTAACATTACAGATATTAATGAAGTTTTCGCTTATTACAAAGTGACCGAAAATGAATATCTGAGGTATATGAGAGATAAAATCGAAACATTGGAAACCGACAGTTTGCAAAAAGAACAAGAGGAACTGAGTTTGATTCTTTCGGATGGAGAAACTTACCAATATACCGGGAAATTGGAGACTATGGAAGCTGATTTTGAAAAAGGAACAGGATCCATCGCCTTTAGAGTAAGATTTCCAAATCCAGATCAATTGATCAAACATGGTGCAAGTGGGAAAATACAAATGAATAATGAATTGGAGAATATTTTCTTGATTCCACAAAAATCGACTTTTGAAATTCAGGATTACAGTTATGTGTATGTACTTACCAAGGAAAATAAAGTCCAAGTAAGAAGTTTTGTTCCAATGCAAAGGTTTGGTGTTTATTATATCAGTGATAGTTTTCAGCCTGGAGACAAGATCATCTTAGAAGGAATCCAACAACTGAAAGATGGTATGAAAATAAATCCTGTGAGTGTTTCTGAGAAAGAAGCGTATGACACACTTTTCAATTCACTGGACTAATAGTAAAAAGCCACAATCATGTTAGAATTATTTATCAAAAGGCCGATATTATCGACTGTAATATCGGTGTTTATCACATTGTTGGGTTTACTGGCATTAGTTTCACTTCCAATCACCCAATTTCCTGAAATAGTCCCTCCATCTGTTACAGTAACAGCCAAATATACAGGGGCGAATGCTGAAGTGTTGTCAAAAGCTGTCGCCACTCCTTTGGAAAGGGCTATCAATGGAGTGCCTGGTATGAGCTATATGACATCTGTAAATACTAATGATGGTATTACATTGATTAACATCGTCTTTGCCGTAGGAACTGATCCTGATCAAGCTGCTGTGAATGTGCAAAATAGAGTTTCAACTGTTATTGATGAATTGCCAGAGGAGGTTATCCGTGCTGGAGTAATGACTGAAAAAGAGGTGAATAGCATGCTCCTCTACCTCAATTTGATGACTTCCGATTCCACACAGGATGAAAAGTTTGTATATAATTTTGCAGATATCAACATTCTCCCTGAGTTAAAAAGGATAGATGGTGTAGGATTCGCGGAGATAATGGGATCTAGAGATTATGCTATGCGCATTTGGTTGAACCCAGATAGGTTGGTAGCCTATAATCTTTCCCCTCAAGATGTCACTGAAGCCATCAGAAGGCAGAATGTGGAAGCAGCACCCGGTAAGTCAGGGATTTCTTCTGATCGTGATGCACAAGCTCTCCAATATGTACTTAGATACACGGGAAAATTCAATCAAGAGGCCGATTTTGAAAACATCACCCTTAAAGCACTTCCTGATGGATCTTTGCTGAAGCTCAAGGATGTAGCTGAAGTAGAATTTGATTCACAAGATTACAATATGGTGTCAATGACAGATGGAAGGCCTTCAGCATCCATTATGCTCAAGCAGAGACCTGGGTCAAATGCTAGTGAAGTAATTGAAAACATAAAAATCAAAATGGAGGAACTACAAGAAAACTCTTTCCCACCTGGAATGGAATATAATTATTCCTATGATGTTTCTAGATTTCTTGATGCTTCTATTCACGAAGTAATCAAAACCTTGATTGAGGCATTTATTCTTGTTTCTATTGTGGTATTTATTTTTCTTCAGGATTTTAGATCTACGTTGATACCAGCTATTGCAGTGCCTGTTTCTTTGATTGGTACATTTGCATTCATGCAGTTGTTTGGATTCTCAATCAACTTATTGACATTGTTTGCTTTGGTTTTGGCGATAGGGATTGTAGTTGATAATGCCATAGTCGTAGTGGAAGCAGTGCATGTAAAAATGCATGAAAAGAAAATGAATGCCCTAGATGCAACTTTGGCCGCGATGAAAGAAATAGGCGGTGCAATTGTAGCCATAACATTGGTAATGTCAGCTGTATTTGTACCAGTGAGTTTTCTTTCAGGTCCTGTTGGGATTTTTTATAGGCAATTTTCCCTGACTTTGGCGATTGCTATTGTGATTTCGGGGATCAATGCCCTTACTTTATCTCCAGCACTTTGTGCACTTCTTTTGAAGCCATCAGATATGGATCATGATCCAAAAAAAGGTGTCCTCCAAAGATTTTTCAATGGTTTCAATAAGAAATATGATAGGCTTTCTTTCAAATATGAAAATGTAATCAAAAAGATTGCGGGCAGAAGGACAGTAACATTTATGGTTTTGTTGGTGTTTTTTGGATTGTCGTATGGTGGGATTTCAGTTGTGCCTGGAGGATTTATACCAAATGAAGATCAAGGAATGATCTATGTGAATGTGACGACACCTCCAGGAGCCACCGTAGAAAGAACAAGTGTAGTCATGGATCTAGTTCAGGCTAGCTTACTTCCTTTGGATGAGGTAGAGACTGTTTCCACTCTTGCGGGATATAGTTTGCTGACTGAAACAGCAGGAGCATCTTATGGAATGGGAATGATCAATTTGGTAGATTGGGGAGATAGGGAAAAGAATGTGAATGAACTTATACTGGATTACCAAGAGAGGGTTTCTCATATCAAAGGTGCTGATATTCAATTTTTTTCACCTCCTCCCGTTCCGGGGTTTGGAAATGCATCAGGATTTGAGCTGAGACTTCAGGATAAGACAGGTGGAAGCTTAGATGTGATGGCGGAAGTCAGTCAAGATTTTGTCGAAGCGTTGAATGAAAGGCCTGAGTTAAAAAATGTGTTTACGAACTTTGAACCAAACTTCCCTCAATATATCATCAATGTTGACCATGACAAAGCTGCAAAGTTGGGAGTATCGGTAGAAGAGTCGATGGAAACTCTTCAAAGTTATGTAGGAAGCTTCTATTCATCAAACTTTATACGCTATGGACAAATGTACAAGGTGATGATTCAGGCAGCTCCAGAATACAGAAGTTCTCCAGAGTCAATATTAAGTATGTACACCAAAAATAACCAAGGACAAATGGTTCCATATTCTAATTTCATTTCTTTAGAGAGAGTATATGGTCCAGAGCAGTTGGGAAGATATAACATGTTCACTTCGGCATTGGTGAGTGGTGATGCTGCCGATGGGTTCTCATCTGGAGATGCAATCAAAGCTGTCGAAGAGGTAGCCCTTCAAATATTACCTAGAGGTTTTGATATTGATTGGTCTGGTATCACACGAGAACAAATAGCCTCAGGAAATCAAGCTGTTTTTGTGTTTTTGATATGTTTGCTTTTTGTGTATTTGCTGCTTTCAGCACAATATGAAAGTTACTTCTTACCCATGCCAGTAATACTATCATTGCCTGCAGGTGTGTTTGGGTCATATCTTTTTCTCAAATTGACTGGATTGGAAAACGATATTTATGCACAAGTTTCCTTAGTGATGTTGATTGGGTTACTTGGGAAAAATGCCATTTTAATTATTGAAATAGCAATTCAGAATAGAGAAAAAGGTCTTTCAATCCTCCAAAGCGCCATCAATGGTGGAGTAGAAAGGTTAAGACCAATATTGATGACTTCCTTGGCATTTATTTGCGGGTTAATACCATTGACCCTAGCTTCAGGTGCCGGAGCGATAGGTAATAGGACGATAGGTACAGCCGCAGCAGGAGGGATGTTAATCGGGACTGTTATTGGGATTTTTCTGATTCCTGGACTTTATGTTGTTTTTGAAACTTTGAATTCGAAGTTCAAAAAAAGTGATACTTCTTCTGATAATTAAAAAGCTGAATTAATGAAATTATTTAAATATAGATTTTGGATGGGAATTGGGTTTGTTTTCATACTCTTTTCATGCAAATCCACCAAAACTGAATTAGTCGATAAAAATGTAAGTTTACCAAACTCATATTATGGAACGCAAAAAATAAATGAGGATTCTTCTTCGAATGTAGCTCTTCTTAAGTGGGACAGTTTTTTTGAAGATGAAAATCTTCAAAAATTGATTCATATCGCGTTGGAAAATAATCAGGACAACCTCAAAACACTTGAGAAAATAAGGATTGCCCGGGCTAGTTTTAACATCGCAAAACTGGGTTATCTTCCAGAGATTAATGGTATCGCAGGTGGTTCAACGAGGAAGTTTGGGGAATTTACTATGGATGGTGTAGGAAATGCTGACTCAAACCTCTCACCGACAGTTCCAGATAATAAGAAAATCCCTGATCCATATAGGGATTTTATAGTCGGTGCAGAATTCAATTGGGAAATTGATGTTTGGGGAAAGTTTAAAAATCAAAAAAAAGCTGCCCTTGCTAGGTTTATGGCTTCTGAAGAAATGGCCAAAAATGTAAAAACATGGTTGGTATCGGAGATTGCAAATGCATATTACACCTTGATGGGATTAGAAGAGCAACAAAAGATTTTGGAGAAAAATATAGCTATCCAAGAGTTAGCATTCAACCTTACAAAAGATCTCAAAGAGGCTGGTAGAGAAAATCAACTAGCCTTGGATCAATTTGAAGCGCTATTACTAAACTCCAAAGGGCAATTGGTAGAAAGAAATAGAGAACTCAGGTCTGCAGAACTTTATCTCAATACTTTATTGGGTGTGTATGATTTCGAATATTCAAAAATATCTTTAGAAGAAGTTGTTTTGGCTAAAAACATCATAAAAATCGGAATCCCTTCACAATTATTATTGTATAGACCTGATATAAGAGCTGCCGAAATGGAACTTATAGCCTCAAAAGCTGACATTACTGCAGCTAGGGCTTCTTTTTTCCCATCAATCAATTTATTTGGTATGGCTGGGTTCAATGCTTTTGATTTTGGGAAATTGTTTTTCAATCCTGCTTCCACTGTATATCAGTTAGGTTCAGGTTTGACAGCTCCTATTTTCAATAGAAATCAAGTAAAAATGGCCTACGAAATAGCTAATACTTCACAAAGGATAGCCTATTTGGACTATGAACAAACAGTATTCAAAAGTTATTTGGAAATCCTAGATCTCGTCAATTCCATTGATCAATATAGTAATCAAAAGAACCTTAAGAGAAATGAAGTAGAAGTACAGAAAAGATCAGTGGAAAATTCTAATATCATGTTTTCGGTTGGATATGCCAACTATCTAGATGTTACCAATGCACAAAGAAGAGCATTAGAAGCAGAAATTGAACTAGTAGAATTGAAGGTAAAAGAGTTACAAACGAAAGTCAAATTATTTAGAGCCTTGGGTGGGGGTTGGAGTTAATCATTTGAATCAGGGATTCGAATTGAGATTTAAACCGAAGGCTATATTCGTGTTAATTAATTTTAATTTAAAATTAAAAAAAGTCTCTGTCAATGACAGAGACTTTTGTGTAACTGGAAATAAAATCCCACATAAAACTTAAACACCTTTAAGATTAAATCTAAAAGCATATCAAATATCTAGAATAATTAATTCATAAAAAATACCTACTTGTAGGTATTTTTTAGTAAAACTTATTGAAATAAGTAGATTAAATATTTGAAAATTTATATAAATTTAAACTGTTTTTAGTTACTCCCAAAAACTCTTGATTCCAAATGCTCTTCAAGTTTCAATTTTTCAATACCACTTTTGATCCAATCGGAAGCATCTTCTCCTTTCAAATGATGGTCAAAGAATTCCATCATTCGAACACTGTAATCTTTTCTGTTTTCAAGTTTTGAAAGACCATGATTTTCTCCTTTGTATTGAACCATTATTACTGGCTTTTTCAACCTTCTAAGTGCATTGTAATACTCAATTCCTTGTGTGAAATCCACAGCGCCATCTTTGTCATTATGAAGCAAGAGGAGTGGAGTGTTGACATTTTTCACATGGTACACAGGTGAATTTCTTTGATAAGATTCCCAGTTTTCCCAAGGAGCACCTTTAAATCTGCCTTGTGAAGCTTCGAAGATTGACATATTGCCACCTCCTGAATTCCAATAAATCAAATCATACATGGAAATCATATTGGTCAATGGAGCTCCTGCGGCAGCAGCTTTGAACATATCTGTTTGGGTTATCAAAAACGATGTTTGATATCCTCCCCAAGAATGTCCGTGAAGCCCCATTCTTTTTTCATCAATTACTCCGGTTTTGAGCGCTTCTTTGACTGCAGGAAGTACGCACCACACTGCGGACATCCCTGGATCATCCATGGTGTATACGATATCTGGAATAAATACAGCGTAGCCATTGCTAGTGTAGATATTGGGATTCCAGCCAGTACCACTAAATCCAGGTGCTGCGTAGTTGTGAAGTGTTTGGGAGAGTTTTTCGTAATAGTAGACGATAGTTGGGTATTTGGTTCCTTCCTGATAGTTTGCAGGAAGAAATAGAGCTCCTTGCAAAGAATCACCTTTGTCAGATACATAATCTATCAACCTTGTTCCACTAGACCAAAGATATTTCTTTGCGTCAGGTGTGTTTTCTGTCAATTTGGTCTGGAAACTGATCTGTGCATCAGTTAGATAAAATTCAGTAGGCAGGTTGAATTTTTCTTTGGTAAAGAAATAAACATCGGCTGACTTAGCTTTTGAGAATCTATTGATATTTGCATCTTCCCAAAGCAAAGTTTTTGCGCCTGCCTGAAGACCAGATTTGCTAGGTTCAATTCTTACGATGCCACTTTTTTTGGTTTTTTCCCCATATGTTTTAAAATACTGTGCTTTTTTCCAATCAAAACCTTTTTCTTCATCTTCTAATACAAACCGACTTTGGTAGCGGATTTTTTCCTTTCTGCCATTTTGAGTTAAATTGACAGCTTTCTCACCATTGCTGGCGGGTACTTGCCAGATATCCCAACCATCTCTCAATAGCAAATATTTGCTGTCATTGCTCCAACCTAATGCGCCATGAAGTGGTTTGGTGACATTATGGTCATCTTCTTCATCTACAAAAGTTACAGGTATAGATTCTGTAACATTCTTTTTGCTCTTGGATAGTATGTCATACACATAATAATGACCATCTAATCCATACATCAACTTGGTTCCGTCTGGAGAAGCTCTTGGGAAAGAGGCATAAGATGGCAAATAGAAGTTTTCAAAAAGCAGACTTTTCTCACCGTTTGATAAGTCTACAATATAAATGTCTTGGAAATTTTGACCATTCAGATTGACATCCAGTTCATATGCTCGCTGATCGGTTCCTATAGCGAATTTTTCCTTAGGCAACAGAGAAAGGCCTTTCATGGTGCTGTCCTGTAGTGTAGTATGCTTGGACGATTTGAGATCGTACATTGCCCAGAAGCTGAAGTTCTTATCTTGGTTTTCCAAAATTTGTTGCCTTGATTGAAGCCTTGTGTCTTGCCAATGCCAAATAGTCATATCAGGCTTTTTGAGGTCTTCAGTTGAGGATTTTGCATTTTTTGTTTTTGAACTATCGGCTTTTGCAATTGCTTTTTGTAGATCTGCGATTGATTTGATAGTAGAGTCCGCTAGTATTTTTGAAAGTTTGGCTGTTTCCACTTGTTTCAGAGAATCTTCATCAGTTTTTTCATCCTCTTTTTTCTCTTCTTTTTTAGCCAATACTAATGGATGAATTCCATAAAACAGTTTGTTCTGATCTTCGGACCATTGCGCTCTTTTATTTGGGCTGATGGTGTATTCTTTAGGGAAATTCACTGAATCCTTTGCAGGATCATAGATTGTCAGTTGCGGATTACTTAAGTTTTTGACACCTATAAGTTTGCCATGATCTTGTTTGTATTTCTTGTCTTTGACCATTTTCAAAAGGGCAAAAGCATCACCTTTTTCCGTCCAATTGATTGATTTGTAAGAAGCGGCATCACTGTCTAGCACTTGAGTTTTCCCTCCATTTATGTCTACTAGATAAATTCCATTTCCCGACTGATTCGCAGCATCTATGATATATGCCATATGCGTTCCAGATTTGTTGAAAGAAAATTCAAGGACATTTCCCAAGTTTTGTTTTTTACCAGATGTAAGATGAACTAACAGCAAGTCCGAACCTTTTGCATCTCCATTGGAACCTTCTTTGGATAGGTTGATTGCTAGATGAGTGGAAGCCTTTCCATTAAAGGAGAAGCTAGATACTTTTTCAAAAGTCGTTTTTTTGTCTTCATTCAAATCGAGAAGTATAACTTTTTCAGGAAGTGGTTTTCCACCTTTTTCATTTGCTTTTTTCTCTTTTTCTTTAGGATATTCTTTGAATGCTATCCATCGGCTATCTTCTGAAAACTCAATATTTGCAGAATTTGTAGAGCCAATCGGATAGGTTTTTTTGCTATCAGGATCATTAGTTTTTCGAATAATCAGTTCTCCATCGCCTTCTACAGGTAACATCGCATAAGCCATCCATTTACCATCAGGTGACATCTTGACGCTGTTCATGGAGATGGATTTCCATGATGGGATATCTTTCCAGCCCATTGGTTTTGGATCTTTGACCTCTTGTGCATAGCTGCTGTATACAAGCAGGTAAGTAAAGAGAAAATAGATTAGATTTTTTTTCATTTTCATTAATTTATTTTCTTAAGGATGTGATACATATCTTTCAAAAAACTCCACGATTCTACCCATTCTGTCGATTCTCCTGTGAATTGCTCCGGATCTTGACATTTCATGGCCTTCTTCTGGGTATCGCACATATTCGACAGGTCTTCCCAAGATTTTGAGGCTTTTATATAATAGTTCGGACTGCCTTACACCTGTTCTATAATCGACATCTCCATGCTTGATAAGTAGAGGAGTTTTGATGTTTTGAACATAAGTTTGGGGACTGTTATAGTCCATTATCTCTTTTACGCCATCTTCCCATGGATAACCAAAATGATTTGGTACCAATCGCCATGCGTTTCCTTCACCAAGGAAAAAAGTCAATTCATATACGCCTCTTTGCGAAAAAGCAGCTTTGAACCTGTGGTCATGGCTTACAATCCATGCGGTAAGATAGCCTGCATAAGATCCACCAGTAAGGAAATATTGATCTTTGTCTATCCATTCATATTTTGCAGTGGCTTCATCAAGAGCTCCCAAAACATCAGAAGAAGGGCCATCGCCCCAATCTTGGAAATTTCCTTTTTGGAAAGCCTTGCCATACCCACCACTACCTCTAGGATTGGCATATACCACACCATAGCCCATGGCTGTCATAACTTGAAACTCATGCCACATAGAACCTTCTCCTGGCCCCCACATTGCAGATGGCCCTCCATGCATTTGAAGAACAGTAGGGTATTTTACCCCAGCTACTTTATTGATAGGTTCCATTACCCAATAATCTACCACAAATCCATCTTCAGTTTTTAGTTGGTGTGCTTTTGGCTTAGAAATTTTCTTTCCTTCTAGCCAAGATTTGTTGAAATGACTGATTTGCTTTGGGTTTTTATTTGAGAGGTCTGCTACATAAAATTCTGACGGATTCTCTATTTGAACCAAGCTATATACCATTTTTTTTCCAACAATATCAAGGTTTCCAACTCCAACTGGCCCTGTGATAATTGGGTCTATTTTACCATTGCTTACATCCACTTTCCAAAGGGACGTCCCGCCCTCGTTACCAGCAGTGAAGTAGATTGACTGGCTGTCTTCCGTCCATTCTCCACTTGAAATACTTCGATCAAGATCTTCTGTCAACCATTTGAAACCTGTGCCATCTGCATTTAGCAGTCCGAGCATTCCCATGTTATAACTAGGCTCTTCTATGTTTTGACCATTGAATAGAATCAATTTACCATTTGGGGAGAAAGTTGGATTGCCTACTCGGTGTCCTTCAAGTTTGAAAAAAACCTCTGATGCCTTTGTGTTTAAGTCTATTTTCCAGATTTCAGTATGGCTTGTGAGGTCTGGATGCTCTTCATTTTTCAAAGAAGAAGCAAGCAAATACTTACCATCAGGAGACCATGTTGCTCCAAAGTAACTTTGAAAACCTTGAGTCAAGACTTCCGATTTACCACTTTCTATATCCAATACTCCCAGATGTGAGAAATACAAGTCTGGGCTTAAGTCTCTTTCACCCAAAAAATTCAGCCTATCAATAACTTTAGGGTCATTTTTGGCTGCATTCTTGGCTAGCCAAGCTCGGAGTTCTTCAATGTTTCCATCAGGATTTGGCTTGGTTTCTTCCATTCCAATTCCTGCGTTGATAGCTTTGTAGTTTGGTTCATCACCATATTCTCTGCCTGGTCTTTGATGCTCCCACTCTGGCCTTCCATCTATAGCCCATAGTGGATAGGTAGTGCTGAAAAGGATTTTTTTACCGTCGGGAGACCATTGTGGATTACTCGCGCCATATTTTTCTTCGGTAAAAACTTGACTTTCTCCTCCTTTGAGTGATAATATCCAAATTTGAGCTTTGCCATCCTTAACTCTCGTAAAGGCAATCTTGGTGCCATCCGGGGAAAGGGCGATTGATGAAACATTGTATTCACTAGATGTCAGAGGTATACTCTCGCTGGGATCAGAAATATCTGTCATCCAAGCTTGACTTTTATATGTGTATTGCTCTTTACCTTTGTCTTCAATAAAGTTTTTTACAAATACTACTTTTCTTTCATCTGGCGTGATTTGGTGAGAGGAAGTAGTGACAATTTGAGTTAAATCAGTCAATTGTATTGTCTCGACATTTTGAGCTATGGAGTAATTCCAAAGCAAAAGAGAGACTAGAATTATACTTTTTGTTTTTTGAAACATTGTCTTAATTTAAATTACAAATATGTTTTAAGAAAATTGTTGTAGTTTAGATGCGCAAGCAAATAAATACTTATCGTTTGAGGCATTGAACCCATAATCTGAAATGAATCTTATTCCCAACACTGATATTTTTAGTTTTTTTGACCAAACACAAGGACCAGTAGTAATCTTCAATCAAGAAAACTTCATTTATTTTAACAACTATTGTGTTAATAATTTTCACAATCAACCAGATTGTTGGGTGGATTTTTTTTCAGAAATTGAAATTCAGCAAGTAATTAACGACTTTTTTCATAAAGTCGAATTACCGAAAGTGGAATTTATGTATTCCATTGAAGATAAATCTGGAAAAATGTGCCATTTCGACTGGGAAATCATAAGGGTTTCATTTGATGGGATGAGTAATTTGCTCGTAGCCAAGGGTAAAGTAACCTCAATTGAGGGACAGAGTAATAGCCTTTTGGACTCTGAAAGCAATCAAAGAGATCTTAATTTTATCAACAAAATTTTGAGATATAGCCATGACATGGTTGCTATTTTGGACATCAGAGGCGTTTACAAGTTTGTAAGTGCCTCTGTGATTGATAAGTTAGGAGTGTTGCCGGAGGGGATTATTGGTAAATCGTATCTTGAATTTGTAGAAAAAGGATTTATTGAAATCATTGAAGGCGACTTCAATAAATTGTTGAATACAAAGGAAGAAGTGAGATTTGGTATGTGGGTGAATATACCTGGCAAAGCTAAAGTGTATGTAGAAAGTTATGGTAAAAATTTAACTCATGATCCTCAGGTTAATGGAATACTGTTAAGTTCGAGAGATATTACTTCATACAAAAGGGCCGAAAAATCACTTCAAAAAAGGTATGAGTTAGAAAAATTGATCAATAGAATTTCAAAGAATTTTGTAAATGCAACACTTGATGAAATAGATGCTGTATTTAATGATTCATTAAGGATTTTGGGGGAGTTTGAGAAAGCTGATAGAGCATATATATTTCTATTTCATGAATATAAGAGTGAAATTGAATATGCATATGAATGGACTGCTGATGGAATTGAGCCCCAGATAGATTTTTTGAAAAGTATACCAATTACAGAGCAGCTTCTAACGATCAAGTCGCTTAAAGAAGGTAATATTTTTATTATTCCTGACGTTTCCAAAATGGAAGATATTTATGCTTATGAAAGAGATATCTATCTTCAGCAAGATATTGCTTCAGTGATTTTAATCCCTATTTTTTCTGAAAATAGACTGATTGGTTTTTTTGGTTTGGATGCTGTCGGTCAGCCAAGAGCTTGGCACGAAAAAGATGAATATGTCCTGAGTCAATTAGGTGATATTTATGCAGGGACATTTATCAACCGATCCATTAAAAAAAGGTTGGAAAGAAACGAAAACCTTTTGGCATCAACCGAAATTCTCGCTAAATCAGGATCATGGAGATTTAGCAACTCAAAAAACAAGTTGTTTTTCTCAAGAGGTCTAAATAAAATTTTTGGCTTGGACAAAAATATAACTTCGGCTTCACTATTTGATTTGTTCAAAAGAATAGATAAAAAAGACAGGTATCTACTTCTTTACAATTTTAATAAGGCAGTTAATTCAAGAAAGTCAATTTCAGGAGAATTTAATTTAACCAAGGAAGGAGGTAACAAATATTTAAGTTACACCATTGAGGTAAGACAAGTTCTGGGTTTTTCTAATTTTGAGATTTATGGGTATTGTACTGATATTACTGATAAGCGGGATACAGAAAAATATCTAAAACTACAATCCCAGATCTTAGCGCAGGTGAATGATCCGATTTTTGTGACGGATAGTCTGTTGAAGGTGATCTATATGAATAAAGCAGCCTCAAAAGAGGTGAATATAGAAGATACTGGAAAAAATGATTTTAAGATAACAGAATTGTTTGAGTTCCAAATTGATGGTGATAGTGACTTTTCGAGTTTAATAGCAAATCTTAGGGATGATGAAGAGTTTAGGGAGAAAATTTACCTTAAAACTTCTTCAGGAATCACTGCTCCCTATGAACTGTCTGTGCGGGTTTTTTTAAATGAAATGAATGAAAAGATAGGTTACTCCTTTTTGATCAGAAACCTCACACAGCAAGTCAAGCAGGAAGTTTTGGCGAAAAAGGCTAAAATGATTGTTGAAAACAGTTCAGCTGTGTTGTTCACTGTAGATCCAAATGAAAATTTCAAAATAATATACATTACTGAAAATATAAAGCAGTATGGCTATAGTGCTGAAGTATTAATGAATTCAGGAGCAAGTATGTTGGATATCATCCATTCTGATGATGCTAAGAATATCGAGGAATTTCATTATTCCAATCAGGATGATAAGGGTATACCTTCTTTTTCTGGAGAGTATAGAATAAAAAGGAGTGATGGGACTTATCGCTGGGTAGAAGATAAAACACAAGAAGTGGTCGGGCCTGATGGGAATATAATTCTTCACGAGGGTTTGATACAAGATGTGACGGAAAGAAAAAAGGATAGGGAGGAAATTATAAGATCTAGAAAAAGATATAGAGTCTTAGCTTCAAATATACCTTTGACAAATGTTTTTCTAATTAATAGAGACCTAAGGTATATTGTAGCAGAAGGGACAAATTTCTCTAATTGGAATATGACTTCAGCAGATTTTGAAGGAAAAACGTTGGAGGAGATACATAAATATAATCTACACGAGATCAAGCCTGCTGTGATTAGATCCTTAGAAAATAGGGAAATCGTACAGAAAATCCTACTGTACAAAAAGCGAGTCTATGAGATGACAGTAAGGCCTATCATCTATCAAGGAGATGTAGAGTATGCACTTGGTATAGTAAGAGATATTAATGAAGAATATGTAGCCAAGGAAAATCTCAAAGCTAGTGAAGAGAAGTATAGGACACTTGTCGAAGAGTCTACTGAAATTATTTTTTCCTTATCAATAGATTTTGATTTGACGTACGTTTCTCCAAATGTGAAGCAATTTTTGGGTTACGAACATCAGGAGGTGACAAAAGCAAAGTTGACAGATTTTCTACATAAAGATGATTTGGTGGTATTTTCCAATATGCTAAAGGATTCAACAGCCAGTGTTTTTGAGAATCATCAATATTTAGAATACAGATTGAGACACAAAAACGGAGATTATAAGGTCTTTAGCTCCAATGGGCGCTTGATTAAAGACGAATTGGGAAATATAAGGCACTATACGGGAATAGCAAGAGATATAACAAGATTGAAAGAAGCTCAAAGAGAACTTTTCTATGCTAAAGAAAAAGCAGAGCAAGCTTCTATGATAAAGTCTCAATTCTTATCCATCATGAGTCATGAAATCAGAACACCGATGAATGCTGTTATTGGTATGGCACATTTGTTAATTGAAGATGACCCACGACCAGATCAATTGGAAAATCTAAAGACGCTACAGTTTTCAGCTGAGAATCTTTTGGGCTTGATTAATGATATTTTGGATTTCAATAAAATTGATTCGGGAAAAATAGAGTTAGAAAATGTAGCCTTTGATATCAATGTGGTGTTTAATCGAATTATTCACTCTTATACCTATCAGGCAAGGGAAAAAAGTTTAGATGTAAGTTTTGAGATTGATAGTACACTTCCAAAAATACTAATGGGTGATCCTGTCAGACTAGCGCAAGTTGCGAACAATTTGATATCTAATGCTATCAAGTTTACTGAGAAAGGCTTTGTGAAAATCCATTTAAAAAAGGTTTATGAAGGTGCTTCAGCAGTAAAAATCAAATTTGAATTTGAGGACAGTGGAATCGGAATACCAAAAGACAAGATATTTACGATTTTCGAGGCATTTACTCAAGCGAGCGCAGAAACTACAAGGAAATATGGTGGTACAGGACTTGGTTTAGCTATTGTTAAGAGATTAGTTGAGCTTTTTGGCGGGCAGATTTTTGTCACTAGGCTTGCTCATGGTGGTACGATGTTTAGCTTTGAACTTGAATTCAAAAAGCTTGAAGCAAATTTTCTTGACAACGAAGAAGATCAAGTAAATATTGAAAAAAACCTATCTCATGCATCCATCTTGGTGGCAGAAGATAATCTAGTTAATCAAATAATGATCAAAAAATTCCTAAATAAGTGGGGGGTCAAAGAGGTAGTAATGGCGAATGATGGGAATGAAGCTATTGAAGCAATCGAAAGTAAAGAATTTGATTTGATTCTTCTGGATTTGCAAATGCCTGACAAAGATGGTTTTGAAGTAGGGGAGTATATTAGATCCCACAAAAATAATAAAATAAGAACATTGCCAATTATAGCATTGACAGCTTCTTCTTTAATTGAAGTAAAAGAGCAGCTTGAAGCTGTAGGAATGAACGACTATATCCCAAAACCATTTAGTCCTGATAATTTATATGCTAAAATAATCAAGTACATCAATGTATAATATTTATCACAATGTTTCACTTTGAGGTATTTCGATTAATTTTGAGGTATAAAATATATAAATGAGAACAGTCTTAATCTTTTATCTTTTCCTGATTTCGAGTTTTTCCCTTGCACAGTCACACAAGGAAAACAGATCTACGATGTATGTTACTTATGGCACTACTGGTGCAAACATGCGTCTTTTCAATGAAATGCTGGAGAATAAAGGATTGTCTCCAATGAGAAAAGGTTACACTAACCTAGGATTAGGATATCAAACTAGATACAATGATTTTATTTTAGGTTTTGAATTGTATCAAAATTCGGGATTAGGCTCTAATTTTAATGATTATAGTATTGACTACCGTACGAGTAGGGTGTTGTTGAACGTTGGTTATGCGCTTACTGAAGAAGGTCGATTTCAGTTTATTCATTACATGTCCATTGGTTCGGGCTTTTTGAATTTTCAAATGCTCAAAGAAGGACCAGAACAAAATATGAATGAATTTCTCCAAAATCCACAGCAAGGATTCATTCTTAGGGATGGAAATATTCACAAAGGAAGTAGGTATTTCTCAGGTTTACTGACAGAAATCGGATTTCAGACAAGTTATGATATACCAATACCAGGGAGAGAAGAGGTATTGGAAGTAATGGCTAAGTTTGGCTATGCTTTTAGTCCATTCGAAAATTCATGGGAGCTCAATGGAATGCAATTTAGTAGTACACAAAGTGGAGCATTTATCAGGGCTGGAGTAGGCATATCTTTACCCGATCACAATTTTTTTTACAAAGACGCTTCTTTGGGAATCCACCTACTTACTGGTTTTCATTTTACAAAAGCTAATGAATTCAATCAGGTCCTGATAGAAAATGGTTATGAGCCTTTTGATCAAAGGCCCAACAATTGGGGTCTTAAGATTTTGGGAGAAAGCAAAGGATGGCTATATGGTGTTGATGTGTATAATCTCGCTTTGAAAGGGTCAGCTAAAGAAAACCAATCTCACACATTAAACAGTGTAAGGTTATATGCTAATACAGGACTTAAGCTTTTTGAAAGAAAGAATTTGGAGTTTGGTGGTCTTGCCGGAATTGGTTATGCCAATTTGAGGTATACTATTTTAGATAAGGATAAACCAGATTTTCCCTTGCTTTTTGAAGAACCAAATTATGATGGTTATGTAAGAAAAGCAGGATTAATGGCAAAGCCTGAGGTGTATATGGCTTACTCAATGCCTTTCAATTCCAATAATGTCGCTAATTTGGTGTTTGGAATTCATGCTGGTTATGAGGCTCCTTTGAGTAGATTTAGACTGAATGATATAGCTATGTATAAATATATGGCTAACCCATATCTTCAATTCTCTATAGGAATAAGGCCATAAGGTCTTCTAGTATATCACATCCCTAAAGATCATATTTTCATCAAAAGCTTCTATTTTTTATTGATTTGAATTTTTAATCAAACATTTTTTGAAAAAAGTCATTAATTTAAATTATACAACTTACCTTTGAGATTGCTTATCGAGAAAGACCGAGGGAAGGGCCCTACGACGTCTTAGCAACCTGAAAATACAAGGTGCTAACTCCCATTCCGAATTTGTCGGAAAAAGATGAGCGGTAGATTAAATTGTCTTTTTTCTCCCGGTTCTTGCTCGCATAAGTTTTTATTTTGAATCAAAGCGACATGATTAGAACGGAATTATTACTAGCACAAGCCAAAAAGAAAATATTGATTCTAGATGGAGCCATGGGTACCATGATCCAAAGATATAAGCTTTCTGAGGAGGATTTCAGAACGCCTGCGCTTAAAGATCATTCCAAACCACTCAAAGGAAATAATGATTTGCTCTCATTAAGCAGGCCTGATATCATCAAAGCTATTCATGCTGCTTATTTTGAAGTAGGAGCGGATATCATTGAGACCAATACCTTTAGTGGAACTACTATTGCACAAGCAGATTATGGATTAGAGCATTTGGCTTATGAAATTAATTATCAGTCAGCTTTGATTGCAAGGGAAGTAGCTCAAGAATTCACAGAAAAAACACCAAATAAGCCTAGGTTTGTAGCTGGTGCGATAGGGCCTACCAATAGAACTGCCTCCATATCTCCTGATGTTAATGATCCTGGTTATAGAGCAGTCACTTTTGACCAGTTAGCAGAAGCATATAAAGAACAAATCCATGGTCTCTTGGATGGTGGTGTAGATATTTTGTTGGTAGAAACTATTTTTGATACGCTAAATGCCAAAGCTGCACTTTATGCCATTCAAGAAGCATTTGAAGAAAGGGGCCTGCCTTTAAGGCCTGAAGAAGGAGGGATTCCAGTGATGATTTCGGGGACTATCACTGATGCTTCGGGGAGGACACTTTCTGGGCAGACTACGGAAGCTTTTCTGATTTCTATATCACATGTCCCATTATTCAGTGTTGGGTTGAATTGTGCTTTGGGTGCAAAAGAGCTAAGACCATATTTGAAAATTCTTTCTGAAAACGCACCATTTTATGTAAGCGCATACCCTAATGCCGGACTTCCAAATGAATTTGGACAGTATGATCAAGATGCACTTGAGATGGCTGATCAAGTAGAGGATTTTCTCAAAAATGGAATGATAAATATATTAGGAGGATGCTGTGGGACCACTCCAGACCATATTGCAGCTTTGGCTGCTTTATCTCAGAAATATGGTCCCAGAAAAATTGAATTAGTAACAGAATCAGATGAGTAATATAAAAAACAGAGACGTGATGAAGCTTTCGGGGTTGGAACCTTTGGTATTTACTCCGGAAATCAATTTTGTCAATATTGGTGAAAGAACCAATGTGACAGGTTCTAAGAAATTTGCCCGATTGATCCTCAATGGACAGTTTGACGAAGCTTTAGAAGTAGCTTTGGACCAAGTGAGAGGTGGGGCACAAGTATTGGATGTCTGCATGGATGAAGGAATGCTCGATGGGGTAGCCGCCATGCAGAGATTTTTACATTTGATAGCCTCAGAACCTGAAATCAGCAGGATTCCGATTATGATTGATAGTTCCCGTTGGGAAATCATTGTGGCTGGTTTGAAGTGTATCCAAGGAAAAGGGATTGTCAATTCAATCAGTTTGAAAAATGGTGAAGCTGAGTTTATCAACCAAGCCAAGACGATCAAGAAATTTGGGGCTGCGGTAGTAGTTATGGCTTTTGATGAAGATGGGCAGGCTGATACTTATCAAAGGAGAATTGATATCTGTAAAAGGAGTTACGATATATTGGTGGATGTAGTCAAATTCAACCATCAAGATATCATTTTTGATCCCAACATATTCCCTGTAGCTACGGGAATGGATGAGCATAGAAAAAATGCCATCGACTTCTTCCATGCTACACAATGGATCAAACAAAATCTCCCTGGAGCAAAAGTAAGTGGAGGTGTGAGTAATGTGAGTTTTTCATTTAGGGGGAACAATCCCGTTCGGGAAGCCATGCATGCTTCCTTTTTGTATCATGCCATTCGTCATGGGATGGATATGGGAATAGTCAACCCTACCATGCTGGAAATCTATGATGATATCCCTAAGGATCTGTTGGAAAAGGTGGAAGATGTTCTCTTCGATAGAAATGAAGAAGCTACAGAAACTCTTTTGGAATTTGCAGAAACTGTAAAAGCCTCTGACAAAAAAGAGGTTGCTACTGAGGCTTGGAGGGAAAGTCCAGTCGAAAAACGAATAGAGCACGCTTTGGTAAAAGGGATAATTGATCACATTATTGATGATACAGAAGAAGCTAGAATCCTACTGAAAAATCCCCTGAAAGTAATTGAAGGGCCGCTAATGGATGGGATGAATGTCGTAGGAGACCTATTCGGTGAGGGAAAAATGTTTTTGCCTCAAGTAGTGAAGTCTGCAAGGGTGATGAAAAAGGCAGTTGCCTATTTGGAACCTTTCATGCCCAAAGTCGGCGATTTGGATTACAACGAAGAGCAAAGCAGTATCAAAAAAATCCTTTTGGCGACAGTGAAAGGTGATGTGCATGATATTGGAAAAAATATAGTAGGAGTAGTCTTGGCTTGCAATAGCTATCAGATTATTGATTTGGGCGTCATGGTGGATGCCCAAAAAATTATCGATGAAGCAATCAAAAACAAAGTAGATATCATTGGATTGAGCGGATTGATAACACCTTCGTTGGATGAAATGGTCTATGTGGCATCCGAAATGGAAAGGCAAGGCCTAAATATTCCTTTGCTGATAGGTGGGGCGACAACTTCTAGAATCCATACAGCAGTAAAAGTAGATCCAGTATATAGTGGAACAGTCATCCATGTGACGGATGCTTCCAAGTCAGTGCCAATAGCTGGAGAGTCAATATCTGAGGAAACCAAAGATGCATATCACAAGCAAATCAAGGAGACTTACAGACAATTGAGAATCGAGCATGAAGCAAAGCAGCAAGTGAAACAAATGGCTACTTATGCCGAGGCAAAAGCGAATCCTACATTTATCGACTGGGAACATTATGAGCCGATTGTTCCAAAGAAATTGGGAACCACTGTATATGAAGAACTGGATTTATCGATATTGAGATCCTACATTGATTGGACTCCATTTTTTAGTACTTGGATGCTTTCGGGGAAATATCCCAAGATCCTCAAAGATGAAGTGGTAGGAAAAGAAGCACAAAAGCTCTTTGATGAGGCCAATCAAATGCTTGATAGGATTATTGAAGAAAATTGGGTCAAAGCCAAGGCTGTTGTAGGTCTGTATCCAGTTCAGAGGGTTGAAGATGATTTGGTGTTGCCTGAGAATGGAATGAGCTTTCACTTTTT
Organism: Belliella alkalica; assembly: GCF_022549785.1. Classification (GTDB taxonomy): domain Bacteria; phylum Bacteroidota; class Bacteroidia; order Cytophagales; family Cyclobacteriaceae; genus Belliella; species Belliella alkalica. Next base: position 88,855 of record NZ_JAKZGO010000012.1, on the reverse strand, counting down.
GCGTCAGCAAGGGAAAAAAGGAAAAGGAGTTCCCAATAGGTCATTGGCAGATTACATCCACCCAGATCAAATAGATTATTTGGGAGGTTTTGCTGTGACCGCTGGCTGGGGGATCGAACGAAAACTGGATGAATTCAAAGAGTCAGGAGATGATTACAATGATATCATGCTCAAAGCTTTGGCAGATAGACTTGCGGAAGCTGGGGCAGAATACCTTCATGTTTTGGTTAGAAAGGAGCTTTGGGGCTATGCGGAAAATGAAAGTCTTGAAAATGATTCATTGATAAAAGAAGAGTACCAAGGTATTAGGCCTGCTCCAGGATATCCAGCTTGCCCAGAACATTCTGAAAAGAGAACCTTATTCGATCTTTTGGAAGTAGAGAAAAATATAGGGATTACATTGACCGATAGTTTTGCAATGTATCCTACCTCCTCAGTAAGTGGATTCTATTTTGGTCATCCAGAGAGCAAATACTTTGGATTGGGGAAAATAGGGGAGGATCAAGTCAAAGATTATGCAAGAAGAAAAGGAGTAAGTATGGAGCAGGCAGAAAGATGGCTTTCCCCTAATCTCGCGTATTCACCATCATTAAATGTTCAAAAGTCATAAAAATGAAAATTACAGAATTTATTTCACAAGCAGATAAGACGCTATTTTCTTTTGAGATTTTACCTCCTTTGAAAGGGCAAAGTCTTAAAGATTTATGTGAAGGGATAGAGCCATTGATGGAATTCAATCCGCCTTTTGTAGATGTTACTTATCATCGCGAAGAGTTTATATATAAAAAGCATCCAAATGGACTATTGGAAAAAGTAAGTACCAAAAAGAGACCTGGGACCGTAGGGATTTGTGCTGCGATTATGAATAGGTTTCATGTAGACGCGGTCCCTCATTTGCTATGTGGAGGCTTTTCAAAAGAAGAAACAGAGAATGCACTGATTGATCTCAACTTTATAGGTGTACAAAATGTCTTGGCACTTAGAGGAGATGCTCCGAAAAGTGAAAATAAATTTATTCCCGAGCCAGATGGACATTCATACACCAAGGATTTGGTTTCCCAAATAGTAGGGATGAACCATGGGAAATACCTTCATGAAGAGACAGAAACAGGTTTTCAGACAGATTTTTGTGTCGGCGTAGCAGGGTATCCTGAGAAACATTTTGAAGCCCCAAGTTTGAAATTTGACCTCAAGCATCTCAAAGCAAAAGTAGATGCAGGAGCAGAATACATCGTAACGCAGATGTTTTTTGACAATCAGAAGTATTTTGAATTTGTAAAAAAAGTAAGAGAAGCAGGTATCACCGTTCCTATAATCCCAGGCTTGAAACCTATCACCACTTTAGGTCAGATCACCATGTTGCCAAGGACTTTCTTTCTTGATTTTCCAGATGAATTGATGGATGAATTGGAAAAATGCAAGACCAATGCAGAAGTCAAGCAGGTTGGTATCGAATGGGCAATCCTTCAAAGCAAAGAACTAATAGCAGCAGGCACCCCATGTCTTCATTACTATACCATGAGTAAAGCAGACGCTACCTATAAAATAGCCAAAGAGGTATTTTAGCAAAACTTTCGTTCCCCCCCCTTCAACCTTTGAGGTCTTTTTCCAGACCTCGAAGGTTTTCTATTTTTTCACAAAAAACTTGTACCTCCAAAGTCACAAGTCTATCTTCATGGTATGATAAAATTGATCGAATGCCCTAGGGATGCCATGCAAGGTTTTCCTGATTTCATCGATACAGCCATCAAAGCAGCTTATATCAATCAATTGCTGCAGGTGGGATTCGATACTATTGATTTTGGCAGTTTCGTAAGCCCAAAGGCAATACCTCAAATGAGGGATACTGCGGATGTTTTGGATTTACTAGATCTCTTTGACAGTAAGTCAAAGCTTTTAGCTATCATAGCAAACACCCGTGGTGCAGAGGATGCTTTGGTATTCGAACAGATTGATTATCTAGGCTTTCCACTTTCTATTTCTGAGACCTTTCAGCAACGGAATACAAATAAATCTATACAAGAAGCACTTCATTCAGTCGAAGAAATCCAAAATTTGGCAGAAGTAAAAGGGAAAACACTTGTGACCTATCTGAGTATGGGTTTTGGAAATCCATATGGAGATGCTTATTCACCTGAGTTGGTCGCAGAATTTGTAGAAAAACTAGATGGAATGGGTATCAAAATTATCTCTTTTGCCGATACTGTTGGTTCTGCCAACCCAGAATTGATTCAAAAGCTTTTTGAAGTCAATATCCAGGCCTTTCCCCATATAGAATTTGGTGCACATCTTCATAGCAAACCTGAAGAGGTAGAACAAAAAGTAAAAGCGGCACTAAAGGCTGGTTGTGTAAGGTTTGATGCGGCCTTAAAGGGATTTGGGGGTTGTCCTATGGCTAAAGATGATTTGGTTGGCAACATTGCTACTGAATCTTTAATTAAAGTATTGGAAAAATGTGGTCAACCATTTGAGATCAACAACCTTGAATTCAATGAGGCTATGAAGATTGCAAATGTAGTTTTTGCTTGATGTCAGCAAAATACAAAAAACATAGAATGCCGATTCCACGGATTGAGCGGATTTGCACAGTTGGGAATAGTAGTAATCAGTGATAATCTGCCAAATCCGCGTTTTCTGTGTTCTATCTGAAATAAATAAATCTCCTTTATTTAATTTGAATAATGGCTAATTATCCTAACAAGCTTGGTATAAAATGGAACAAGAAATTTTTGACACTTGGAAATTCATAGCTGGGATAGGATTGTTTCTATGGGGAATGAATCAACTGGAAATGTCTATCAAAGACATGGCAGGGAAATCTTTCCGAAATCTTCTTCAAAAGTCAACAGACAGCGCATGGAAAGGGATTTTAATAGGTGCTTCGATCACAGCAGTACTTCAAAGTAGTTCTTTGGTGACATTGATGGTATTGGCTTTTTTAGGAGCAGGAGTGATCAACTTAAAAAATTCTATTGGAGTGATCTTGGGAGCCAATTTAGGGACTACAATTACAGCTTGGATTGTTGCTACTTTGGGTTTTAAGTTTAGCGTAGCAGCTTTCTCTATGCCTTTTTTGGGAATAGGCAGTTTGATGTTTCTTTTTTTCTCAAGTCGTCCTTTTTTAAAGAATATTGGGGCTTTTGCAGTTGGTTTTGGGTTACTTTTTTTGGGGTTGGATTTTATGAAAACTGCGATAGAGGCAGTAGCTGATCAAATTGATTTGAGAGCATTCAGTGCTTATGGTTTATGGATATATTTGGTTATTGGAATTGTAATCACGGCTTTGATACAATCTAGTTCTGCGATGGTTGTCATTGTACTTTCCGCAATAAGTTCTGGTGTAATAGATTTGACAGCAGGGGCTGTTTTGATCATTGGGGCAAATATTGGCACTACAGTAACTGTTGGTATCGGTTCTGTCAATGGTACTGCAGATAAGAAACGGCTAGCTTTAGCGCATTTTTTATTCAATGCAGTGACAGGTTTGATCGTATTTATTTTTATTGATAAAATCATATTCTATACCATGTCTTTCTTTTCTATAAAAGATCCCTTGATGGAATTGGTATTACTAAATTCAATCATTAATCTTTTCGGAATTTTTCTCTTTTACCCGCTGATTTCTCCATTAGAGACTTGGCTAAGATCCAAATTTGAGAGTCAAGAAGTCAAAAATGCGTCAGTCTACATCCATAAGGTGAATAAAGAGGTCCCAGAAGCAGCAACTACAGCTTTGGAAAAAGATGTAAAATTAGCCATTGAGATGACCTCCGACTTTATTATGAAAATTTGGGAGAATGGAAATATAGAGAGTAAAAAGACATCCTTGTGGAAAAAAATAATCAGACAACCGTTTGATTTGATGTCCCAATATAAGGAAATCAAAGCGCTTGAAGATGAGTTGACAGCTTATCATTTGTCATTGCAAGGAGAGAATTTGGATTTGTATTTGGCAAATAAAACCACTTCTATCATGCTTGCACTGAGAATGTGTGTTTATGCAGCCAAAGATTTCAAGGATGTTTTACACAATATCCTTGAGATGGAAGAGTCTGAAGATGAGTTTGTTAAAGATCTTAATTTTTCGTTGAAGACATATATATCAGAGGTATTGCACAAAGTAGAAAAATACAGCAGACTGGACGAGGTGGCAGAAGCTCCAGACTGGATTCGTGAGCATGATGAAAAATACCAAGCGCTAATAAGTAACTTGTACCAAAAGGCTCAAAAAAGGCAAATTGATTTTCCAATGTCAACTCTTACCAATGTCATCAAACAGGTGATTTCAGGATTGGACAATTTTGGAAGTGCAATAATTCATTTAAAGCATTTGGAGAAATCAGTAATAGATAAGTGAAGGATATAACACGAATAAAACGAATCGAGCGGATTTGCATAGATTAAATAGCTGTAACAATTTTGTGAGTTAACCATTTTTTTTATTCAAATTTCACACTCAACACTGGGATGTCAGATTTGAAAAGTACAGTTTCAGTTGCTCCTATCATATAAGTTTTGGCTGATTTCCTATTGTTAGAAGCCATAGCGATAAAGCCAATGTTATTGCGTTCTGCAAATTCAATGATTCCATTTTCCGCGTCCAAGTGGTTGTAAACATGCTTGTGGATAATCAATTCCTCTTGACCAATAGCGTATTTTTGCATCTTGTGTTCGGACTCTTTAGATGACATAAATTTCTCTGGAGTGTTGACGAAAAGAAAATGCACAGCGCAACGTAATTGCTTTACCAAGGGCTTCATTCTAGTAAATGCTGGTTTGGATTCTTCGTTGAATAGTGAGGCAAAAGCCATCTTTCTTAAATCATTTCCATTCAATACTTTTTTTACAGCCAAAACAGGACAGTGTGCCATTCTTAGTACTTTTTGGAGATTTGATCCAATGGATTTGCCATCAATATATCCTTTGCCATATGCTCCTATTACTATCAAATCTGCTGATTGTTTTTCGGCAAGTGAGACAATTATTTCATGTGGCGTACCTACCTCCACGACCCCTTCGATAGGAGTGCCAGGTGACCGGTGGTCTTGGATAAATGCCTTTAGCTTGTCATTACTTTCTGCTTCCAGGTCTAAAATATCTTGGTGTCTTTCTTTTTCTTCTTTAGAAAGTTTTTCCCAGTTAAGTGAAGATGAGATTACATTCACACAAGTAATACTGCTATTACCCTTTGCCGCTATTTTCAATGCACTCAAAAAAGCGTTTTCTGAATAACTAGAGAAGTCTATTGGAACGATGATTCTTTTCATCTCTTTATATTTTGGTTTATAATGCTCTTATGGAGTTTTGCATAATAAATTGCTATCCCTTAATTGGATAGTTTTTTCATACTCAACTTCATGGTTAGGTTATTTATATTTCCTACTCCAAAATTGCCTCAAAACTCTCAAATTTTTTATGACAAAAGTCATCTGACTTGCTGATTATAAATAGCGAATACTGTATTCGCTATGAGTAACTTGATACCTCATTAAAGAACGAAAATGATGACACTACAAGGGAAAATGGCGCTGATAACAGGTGGATCTGGAGGAATAGGTTTGGCTACTGCAAGAAAATTTCTAGACTTAGGCGTAGCAGGTATCATGTTGGTAGATCTGAGTGAAGACGAGTTGCAAAAAGCAAAGGATTCGCTGAAAAGTGAAAAAGTTTATATACATGCGGCTGATGTAAGTCGATCCGAAGAAGTGGAAGCATATACCAATGAAGCTTACAAAGTCATGGGTAAGATCGATATTTTATTTCTAAATGCAGGGATTGAGGGCGTGGTATGTGCACTGACAGAACTTTCTGAAGAAGTTTTTGATAAAGTGATATCTGTCAATGTCAAAGGGGTTTGGTTGGGGATGAAATTTGGATTTCCACACATGAAAAATGGGGGGTCGGTTATCATTACATCTTCAGTAGCAGGCCTGAGAGGTACTGCAAAAATGATGGCATACACTGCGAGTAAACATGCAACAATAGGAGTGATGAAAGTAGCAGCATTGGAAGGTGCTCCGATGAATATAAGGGTCAATTCCGTACATCCTTCCCCAGTTGATAATAGAATGATGCGCTCGTTGGAAGAAGGTTTTGCACCAGGAGCTGGAGATGAAGTGAAAAAAGGATTCGAACAAATGATACCACTTGGAAGGTATGCGGTCAATGAGGATATTTCTAATTTGGTATCATTCCTTGCTTCGGACCAAAGTCAATTTATAACGGGCGCGACTTATGTTATTGATGGTGGATTTACAACTTAATTGAGCGTTTTGGTTTAATATTTATGCAAAAATGGTTGGGATCATTCCCAACCTCTTTTTTTATTTGTGATTAAAGTCACTATTTTGGTGATTCTTTCGTTGCTACTTTATACTTTATAAAATGGTCTTTTCATAAAATGGAAATAAGTACACTCAAGCAAATATTGCCAAACATTACCGATCCACATTTACTTCATGCATTAATAGATCAAGGTTCTATTCACACTTTCGAGCAAGGCAAAATCATCACCGAGCCAGGTCAATTTGTAAAAATGGTGCCTATTGTACTGGAGGGAGCTATCAAAATCATGCGGATGGACGAAGATGGTAAAGAACTTTTTCTTTATTATCTTGAACCAGGAGAGACATGCGCACTTTCTCTGACTTGCTGCTCAGCATCTAAGCCTTCAGAAATCAAAGCTGTAGCAGAGGAAAATACCAAGATATTAGGAATACCTGTAAATATCCATGAACAATGGACAGATAAGTTTAAGCAATGGAAAGATTTTGTGTCCAGTACTTACCAAAGTCGATTTCAAGAACTGCTGGTAGCACTTGATGCAGTAGCATTCAAGCGAATGGATGAGCGATTGATGAGATACATAGTCACCAAGATGAAGCAATTCAAGACCAATGAATTAACAATCACCCACCAAGAAATCGCCAATGAACTAGGAACTTCCCGGGAAGTAATCTCAAGATTGCTCAAGCAATTGGAAAAGAAAAAATGGATAGAGTTGGGCAGGAATGTAATCTATATCAGAGATGATTTTGAGGAGTTGGTTGGGTAAAGGTTTCTAGCAAAGGGAAGAGAGGTGCAGAGATACGCAAAGAAAGAATGTCAAATAGGAATATATCTGAATCGTATCATGTCTTCCTTGTTTTTTTGAACCTGCTGAGGATCGCTAACAACCGCTAAGGGAGACTTAATCATGACATAGTCCTAAAAGTCCCAGGGGGACGAGCGATCTATTAACGGTAGGTTTCAACCTACCGACAAAAAGTCTCACTACCACCCTAAAGTCCCATCGGGACGAACGATATAATTGCTATAAAGGTCAAAATATCTCAATTTTAGTTTTCAGGTATTTAGAATTCCATCCAAATTATTTATGTAATGTTGAATATTGTCTAGCTCAAACAACCACCTATTCTTTCAAATTCCTCACCAAGCCAGTAGAAAAATCAAATACCCAAGCATGTAAATTAAGTTCAATGTCATTTGAAATTGCTTTTTTGTAGACAGATGTTTGCTTGATATTTTCAATTTGCTCTAGGACATTCAATTCCACCAATCTATTGAGCCTTTCATTTTCATCTTCTATAGCCTCCAAGTCTTTTTTATAATGCCTGATCACGTCCTTGATGTTGGCGAGCCAATTATCGATAAGTCCATTTGCTTTGTTTTCATAAGCTGCTTTGATGCCGCCACAGCCATAATGACCATAGACGATAATGTCTCTCACTCCTAATACCTCCACCGCATATTGCATGACAGATAGGAAATTGAGGTCTGTATGGGAGACGACATTAGCGATATTTCTGTGAATAAAAAACTCGCCTAATTCTGTCCCAAAGACCTGAGAGGGACTTACCCGACTATCCGAACAGCCAAGTAATAATGCTTTTGGATTTTGACCTACTTTTAATTCTTTGAAAAATTCTGGATTTTTTGCCAAAACTTCCTTTGCCCAATTTTGATTTTTGGAGAGGTATCGATCGACATTAAACTGACACATTATTTCTTCAAGTTAGATTGGATAGCGTAAGGAGTATATTTTTCCAATGTCTCTGAATCCATCGTATGGTCAAATGAAGAGACTGCTGAATTGTCATCCACAAATACATGGTCTGCACCCACAGTCTCTAATATTGCCCACCTGTTGAGCACATCTCGTACTGGGCCTTTGATGCTTGTCATACAAATATCTATATCCGATTTTCTCCAAGCATTGATCCATTCATTGAGTTCATGCGCACCCGTACTGTCGATATTGGTGACAGACTCCATGTTGAACACGATCATTTTTACCTGATCATTGCGCTCTTGAATCCATTTGTCTAGTTTGTCTTTGATAAACTCTACATTGGCAAAATAGATTGGGCCATCGATTCTGACCATCAAAAGATTTTCCTTAACATCCAAATCGGTAAATCTATCAATATTTCGATAGATATTGGAGCCTGGAACTCTTCCTAACTGTGCCATGTGAGGTCTTGAAGCTTTGTAGATTACCACTAAAAGAGATAAAACCATCCCAGATATAATTCCTGTCTCAATGCCCAAAGTCAGTGTAATGATAAATGTCGCCACAAGCATGGTGAAGTCAAACTTATCTTTGTGCCACAAGTGAACAGGCTCTTTGAAATCAATCAATCCTGATACAGCTACCAATACCACAGCAGCTAGGATTGCACTCGGTAAATTATAGAATAAGCCCGTGAAGAAAAGCAAAGTCAATACAATAAGTACTGCCGAAATGATTGATGCCATGGTAGTTTTAGCGCCAGCATCATTGTTAACTGCAGTCCTAGAAAATCCGCCTGTCACGGGATACCCTCTAAAGAATGCTGAACCAAAATTGGCCATCCCCAAGGCAATTAATTCCTGATTGGCATTGAGTCTATAATTTTTATGCTTGGCTTGGATCGTTTTGGCCACTGCAAAACTCTCTGCAAATCCAACCAATGAAATCGTCAATGCAATTGGGAAGAGTGTTTTCCAAGATTGCATGTCAAATGATGGTGAAGAAAATGTTGGTAATCCACTTGGTACATCACCTACGATTTTGACGCCATATTGTGTTAGGTCAAAACCTGCTACTAAAGCAATTCCAACAACCACGGCTACCAGAGGAGCAGGAAAACTTTTATGGATTTTCTTACCGTATTTGATGATGATGATACCAATTACGCCGATTCCAAAAGTGATCCAGTGGATGTCTCCAATATTTTGGAATATGGCTACAGCCATTTCTTGAATATGCTCAGAATTAGGCAGGTTGATTCTGAAAAGGTGCTTGATCTGACTCAGACCAATAATGATAGCAGCAGCGGAAGTAAAGCCACTGATTACGGGGTGGGAGAGGAAGTTGACTACAAAACCAAGTTTGAGTGCTCCCATTCCAAATTGAATCAAGCCAACCAAAAAAGCGAGTGTTAGTGCATATATCAAATATTGTTCGGGAGATCCAGCATTCAAACTCGCTATACCTGATGCTGTCAATAGTGATACCATCGCCACAGGGCCAACTGCGAGTTGCCTTGAAGTTCCGAAAATCGCATACAAAAGTAATGGTACAGTCACTGCATACAATCCATGTATGGGTTCCAAACCTGCAAGCATGGCATAAGCCATTCCCTGAGGAATCAACATGATACCTACAGTCAAACCTGCTGAAAGGTCACCCTGCAGATCTGTTTTTTTATAATTGGGCAACCACTCTAAAATAGGAAGGTAGCTTTTTATTTTATTTGAAATCGTATTGCTCATAGTCTAAATGCTATTTGAAGTTAGTAAAAATCAGCATAGGTCACACCATTTTCTGATTTCACCTCACAAAAGTCTTAACAATTGAGAAAAGGTTTGGTGATGTTTGTTACATCCAAGAGGAGTAGATGAAGATTAGACAATTTTTTCTTTTTTAACTATGTAACAATTATCACTTCATTGCTTTCAGGATTTTTACATTTTTGCTTTGTGACTTATTGAAATTTCAAACTACCTTTCTGATAGTAGCTTGAATCATACACTAATACCCAAACATGAAAAAATCTAGAAGAAGTTTTATTGCAAAGCTCGGCGCTTTGAGTGCAGGTACAGGTTTGATTTCCCTCGCACCCGGCTGTGCAAGTGATTCTAAAAATCAAACTGCTGAACTTGACGATACCATCAAAGAAAACTTTAAACTGACCATATTTCAAACAACTGACGTCCATTGTCAGATTCATCCGCATGATGAACTATACTGGGAAAATGGAGAGTCTATTTTCAAAAAAGCAGGTGGATATGCAAACCTTCATACTTTTATTCAGCAAGAAAGAGCAAAAGCTGAAAACTCTTTTCTGATAGATACAGGAGATATGTTTCAGGGCTCTATGCTTTCTGTAAAAACGGAAGGTAAAGCAATGGTGCCAATTCTGAATGGAATGAGTTATGATCTCTATCTACCGGGGAACTGGGAAGTAGTGTATTATAAAAATGCCATGCAGGATTTAATGGGTTCCTTGAATGCTCCAAAGGTATGTGCCAACATGTATCATGATCTTGGAAATGGTCAAAGAGGAGAACTGATTTTTCCGCCTTACTATATTTGGAGAGTGAATGGCGTGAAAATCGGTTTCTTGGGCTACAATGATCACCTTGTTCCCAACAGACAATCTCCAAATTACAGTGAAGGAATTATTTTTACCAAACCCGAAGACAATGTAGCACATTATGTAGATGTGTTGAAAAATCAGGAAAAATGTGCTTTTGTAGCCATCGTTTCACATATAGGACTTTCTCAAGAAATCGCTTTAGCTAACAATTCAGCAGCAGAAGGTGTGGATTATATTTTGGGAGCTGATACACACGAGAGAGTTAGAAAACCAATTCAGGGAAAATATGCAAAAGTGGTTCAGCCAGGAGCATTTGGCTCTTTCTTAGGCAAACTTGAATTGACCTTTGAAAAAGGAAAAGTTGTGGCTGATTCCTATGAATTGATGGATGTGTTATCAGATGAAATTAAAGCTTCTGAGAAAATTGAAAAAATTATAGAGACCGTTGAAGCTCCTTTTAAGGCTGATATTGAGACGGTCATTGGATATAGTACAATTCCGCTTTACAGGTACTTTGTGATCGAGAACCCCATTGATCAGATGGTTTTGGATGCTTTGGAATGGAACATGCCTGATATAGATATTGTCTTATCGAATGGCTTTAGATTTTGCCCACCAAATGCTACACCTGACCAAACAGGAAATATCCCAATCACGAGAGGAAATGTCTATGACATGTTGCCAGTAGATAGTATAGTGAGAACAGGGAAGGTTACAGGACTTCAGCTGATGAATTGGTTGGAAAAAGAGCTCAATAATGTGTTTGCAGAAGATGCTTCCAAGCGTTTTGGTGGATGGGTGATCAAATTCAAAGGAATGGAAGTGGAATTCAATGCCTTTGGAAATGAAGGAGAGAGGGTTAAATCTGTAAAAGTAGCAGGGCAGCCTCTTGATTTAAACAAACTCTACTCAATAAGCGCTTGTGAAAGAGATGGCGACCCAGCTGATGTTGTTTGTCGAATGAACAATGTTAAAGATGTAGTGAACAAAGATTTGACTTTACACCAAGTTATGCAGAGCTATTTAGCAAACAATTCACCAGTCACACCGACACCAAAGGGTGCAGCAAAAGCACTGGATGCTCCTGCTACATTACTCACGCAGGTGTCTGGAGTGGATTATAATTTTAGATAAAAAATAGAATTTTCAACATAAAAAAAGTCGTCAGATAATTTCTGACGACTTTTTTTATGTTAGTTTCTTCCTTTATGATGTGGCTTGCTGTGGGGCTTTCTGCCTTGGGTTTTAGCCTTCACTTTTTGAGCAAGTCCAGAGCCTGCCGGCATTTTGGAAGGATATGGGTGATCCAAAATCACAGGTATATCTTTTCCTATCAATTTTTCTATATCCTTCAATTCTTTTCTCTGCTCTTCATCACAGATTGAAATGGCTATACCTGAATTTCCTGCTCTTCCTGTTCTACCGATTCTGTGTACGTATGTTTCAGATACATTTGGCAAATCATAATTGAACACGTGTGCTAATTCATCTATATCAATACCACGGGCTGCGATATCTGTTGCTACCAATACTTGCAATTTTCCAGCTTTGAAATCTTTCAGAGCATTTTGTCTAGCGTTTTGGCTTTTGTTGCCGTGAATTGCTGCAGCTCTGATTCCATCCTTTGCAAGAAATTTCACGACCTTATCGGCACCATGCTTGGTCCTTGTAAACACCAAAGCTGTCCTGATTTTATATTCTTCCAATAAGTGATAAAGCAATTTTGGCTTATCACTTTTGTTGGTAAAATAAAGTCTTTGGTCTATTTTATCCACAGTAGAAGAGGGTGGTGTCACTTCCACTTTAGATGGGTTTTTCAAAAGGACATCTGCCAATTTCTGAATTTCAGGTGGCATTGTAGCTGAGAAAAACAGCGTTTGTCTCTTTGCAGGAAGCAATGCAATTATTTTTCTTACATCATGGATAAATCCCATGTCGAGCATCCTATCTGCTTCATCCAACACAAAAAATTGTAATTGTCGTAAATCAATAAAACGCTGATTGATCAGATCCAAAAGTCTTCCTGGTGTAGCGACAAGGATATCTATACCTCTTTTGAGAGCATTTGTTTGATGTAACTGGGACACACCGCCAAATATAACTGTGTGTTTGATATCTGTAAACCTCCCATAGGCAGCAATACTTTCATCGATTTGAATAGCAAGTTCTCTGGTAGGAGTAAGGATCAAAGCTTTGATTCCTGGTCTTCTCTGCTTTTGTAAAGCCAATAATTGGATAATTGGTATAGAAAAAGCAGCTGTTTTCCCAGTACCAGTCTGTGCGCAACCCAATAGGTCTCTTTTCTCTAAAACCAATGGAATGGCTTTTTGCTGTATAGGTGTGGGTGTGGTGTAACCTTCCTCGGTCAATGCCTTGAGGATTGGTTCAATTAATTCTAAATTTTTGAATGCCATGTGGCTGAATGTGATTTTGGCTGGAAAAGACGTTGTATGATCTGAATCAGCGGAAATGTTAATTAAAAGCGGCTTACAACTTGCCGATCTTTTTACAAAGTAATGCAAAGATAAGATAAATTAATTTAGAACTGTGATAAGGTGGTTTTTCGGTAAAGTTCTTTAAATTAAACTTCGAATTTTAATTATTTCACTATGTATGTAAAAAGGCACTACAGTTTATGGATGACAATTCGATGGTCAAGAAAGCCATTGATTTATGGAATGCTGTATTCAGCTATCATCATTGTTTTTTATAGAATGTCAGAAGTTCCTTTCACATTGGCATGGGAACCAATCAGTGTCATAGGCGTGGCAGTGGCATTTTACCTTGGTTTCAAAAACAATAGTTCCTATGATAGGACATGGGAAGCTAGAAAAATCTGGGGAGCAATTGTCAATGATAGCCGAAAATTTACCACGGCAGTTTTGACAATGCTGGAATCCAAGGATGGAGAATCCAATCAAGTCTTAAAAAAAGAAATGATCTATAGACATATCGCATGGATGCTTGCTTTGAAGCATGCCTTACGTGTCAAAAAATCATGGGAGCATAATGAAGATCCGAAGAAACTAAAATTTGCCCCAAGATACTGTGATGAATATGTTGGTGGAGTTGATGCAGAAGTAAAGAAATATCTATCTGAATCCGAATTTGCATATTTCAAGACTAAGGGAAATATCCCTTCACATATTCTCAAAAAGCAAAGTGAAGAAATTGAAAAAATGAAAAACGATGGACTAATTTCAGATTATAAACAAGTTTGGTTGCATCAAATCATCAGTAGTCTTTATGATGACCAAGGGATGTGCGAAAGGATCAAAAACTTTCCCCTTCCAAGGCAATATGCTTCTACTGCGCTTTGGATCAACTATGTCTTTTGTGCACTTATTCCGTTTGGTCTTCTCAATATTTTCGAACAGTCTCAAGTGATGTTTGTATGGTTAACCATTCCTTTCTCAGGATTGATAATATGGGTTTTCTTTTTGATGGATAAAATAGGTGACTACTCAGAAAATCCTTTTGAATCTGCTTACAACGATGTTCCCATTTCCTCTATCGCACGTGCCATTGAAATAGATTTACTTGAAATGCTGGAAGAAAAAAACACCCCAGAACCTTATCCTGTCGAAAATGGGTTTTTGATGTAATTGTTTGTTTCCTAAACAGATTCATGGCCTGTGTCCTCACAGGTCATAAAAAACACCATTGTTTACCAATTCTACCTTGGCTTGTGTCTTCACAAGCCATTAAAAGATAAAGCTATTTTTCAATTCAGTTCCTCACATAGTTTTATATGATTAAACACTACTTTTCCGGTAGATTATAATTCTATTATATGTATATCCGTTTTCATACCAGTAGAATCTAAATAATTGAATTAACCTGTGATTTCGAATCAATTTCAATAAATATCCAATATCTATTAGTATCAGTTTGCCAAAAAACAATCGTTTAATTGATTAGTGGTATGATTGCGGATAATCATATTCTATTATTAATATTTGATTTAGATCAATATCTAATATCAATTAAAAACTTGTCCGCCTCTGGTGGATCGAAATGAATCAAAGAGAACTCTCTTCTTAAATTACTGGTATCATTCCGTATATAAATTTAGCTTTATTTCAATCCATAAAAAGATTCGCACCTAAAAGGGGCTCGATCAACTCTCCATTGATCAAATTTTTGTTGGTGTCAATTATATCCCATGGTTCCATAATTGGCTCGTCAGACAAGTCAAAAGTTCCATAATGCATAGGAATAAAATGCTTGCCTCCAAGTGTATTAAATGCCTCAATAGCGTCTGTGGGACTGATATGTGCTTGATGCATAAACCACTCAGGCTTGAATGCGCCTAATCCCATCAAGCAGTAATCGGGTGATCCAAAAGTATTTTTGATATCTTCAAAATGTTCTCCGTGTCCACTGTCTCCCATGAAATAGATGGATTTTTCTTTAGTTTCTATGTAAAATCCACCCCACAAGCTTTTGTTGTCGTCACTCAAACCTCTTTTTGACCAATGACGGCTAGGTACAAAGTGAATTTTGGGATTAGCTTCATTTAGATCAAAAGATTGATACCATCCTGCTTCTTGAACCTCTTGGTCATCAAGCCATGAATCTATAACATTCTCCATACCAAGGCCTGTCATGATTTTTAGCCTAGGATTTTCTTTAACTAGCCATTTAATGCTGTTTTTGTCACAATGATCTCGATGATTGTGCGAAAGCAACAAATAATCTATTTTGGGAAAGGATTCTAAGGGAAATGGTAATTCACTTTTTCGCTTTAGAAACATGTTGTCCATCAACAATGGATCTGTTATATATACTTCCCCATTTAGTCTGATCAGGTAGCTGGCATGTCCCAGCCAAATCAAAAAATCTTCATTTTGATCAAAATCAAAAATTTCCTCCGCAACAGGCAATGTTCTTAAATCAGTTTTCTTTTCCTCTTTTTGAGGGTTTTTACTCGTTTTCCATTTAAGAACATCTTTTAATGAAGATTCAAATGGATGGTAAATATTTGTAAATTTCCCATTTTCATCCAAAGGCGTCCCTTTCCAATTAGGAGATGGAGGAGTTGTACTAAGTTTGGGGTTTGAAAGGAAATCAGGAGAGTTTTTGTATTCTTTATCAGTTATCATAAAGATCAGCAAGGCAGGGATCAAAAGCGCAAAAAGGAATTTATACTTCATTGTAAATTAAACTTTGGAATCAATATTTAAGTTCTGTTTTTATCAAAAATTGAAACTAATCCAAGTATTGGTCCTATTGCCAAAATTAGAAACATATATGCAACCGGTATATGATTTAAGGAAATATTTATGAGTTGAATACTGACGATTGTGATGGTAAAACCGATGCTGTTGACAATTGTTAAAGAAGTCCCCTTGGAGGTCACTGGGGCATTTTGGGCGACCAAGGTAGAAAACATTGGTGAATCCGCTGTCACAGCAAAGCCCCAAGTCAATAGAAATGAAATGAGTAATACAAAAGAACTTTGGCCAATGAAAATAGGGGAAAGCAAACAACAGATTCCTGAGGTGGCAAGGGCAAAAACAGCTATTTTCT
This sequence comes from Belliella alkalica, assembly GCF_022549785.1. Taxonomy (GTDB): domain Bacteria; phylum Bacteroidota; class Bacteroidia; order Cytophagales; family Cyclobacteriaceae; genus Belliella; species Belliella alkalica. Next base: position 72,740 of record NZ_JAKZGO010000012.1, on the reverse strand, counting down.
TTGGAGGGGTTATTTGGGAAAGCAATCCGCCCAAAGCACAAGATATTCCGCCAATAGCTATTATTAAAAATGACCAAAATGAGACATTAATTTGTATTTCATTATTTGATTGGAAATTAATCAAAATCAATGGGATAAATGCCCAAAAAGCATAAAGTTCCCACATGTGTCCAAAATACCCGAAGGCAGCAGCTCTGAACTTTTTGATTTGAAAAACTTTTATGAAAGCTGAAGGATTGAATTCTTGGCTGCCTTTTCTAAATGGTCCATCAGGCACCAAAAAGACAATCAACAATCCTCCAAAAAAGGCCAATATACTCGTTGCGTAGATTACAAATTCCCAAGGAAGTTGGTCTGTAAGGCTTCTTACCAAATGAGGAAATGCAGTTCCCAAAACCAAAGCTCCAACCAAAAATCCTAAAGATTTTCCAAGCCCTTTGTCAAAATAATCTGAAGCGATCTTCATTCCCACAGGATAGATTCCTGCCAAGAAAAAACCTGTTCCAAATCGAAACAGGAGAATTTGAAAGCTAGATATCCCATCCAAAACAATCGCAAGATTCAGTATTCCAGCAATGATCGAAGAGAAAAAGAAAACTTTAGAAGGGGAAAATTTATCTGCGATAGTAAGAATTGCAAACACAAGGGTGCCTGCAATAAAGCCAAATTGAACTGCGCTTGTCAAATTCCCCAAAAAAGCCAAAGGAAGGTCTAGGGCACTAGCTAATTCTGGAATCACAGCATTTCCCGCAAACCAAAGTGAGGTACAAAGAAATTGGGAAAGGACTATCAATGGAAGAATCCTTCTCATCTATCCTTCAAAGCCAATTTTTTTGTGTGCCCCATCGCAAAAGGGTTTGTTTTGAGATGATCCACAGCGACAAAAAGCTGAAGATTTGCTTTTTCTTTCTGTATGCCCGTCTTTGAATTTTACTTCAATATTGCCATACACCATCAAGGGGCCATTTGGAATTACTTCGACGATTTGTTCATTGGTGCTAGATTCGATTTCTTTGTCTTCGTTATTCAAATAATAACCCAATGCTTCGGAAGGGCATTTTTTAACTTGATTAACCAATTTTTCACTTGAAGCGGCATCAATTTTTATCCATGGTTTCTCTTTCGGCTGAAAAACCTCGCCCAAACCTTTTACACATACACCAGAATGTACACATTTTTCTGGCTCCCAAGTGATGGTTACTTCACCGTTGCTATATTCTTTCATACCATTAATTAAGCTTTTACATCTTGGATTTCCTTATTTTCTTGAAAGATTTTTTTGACAAATGGACAAAGAGGAAGAATTTTAAGGTTTTCCTCCCTTGCATAGGCTACTCCTGCATTCACCAAACTCTCACCATGTCCTTTGCCTTCATGTTCAGAATCCACCTCAGTATGATCTATGACCATCTTTTCGCTTCCTTCCATTTTATATGTCATTAGGCCTATCTGCTTGTCATCTTCAAGCAAAATAAACTGACTCTTATCTCCAGTATTTTGATGTGTTATAGTTGCCATATTTTATAGAAGTTTACTTTTGATTACCATCAATTTTTCTCTTGTCATTTCATGCATAGAATATGGAATCCCACCTAAACCTTCTCCAGAAGCATCTCTACCTCCAAAAGGCATCCAATCTACTCTGAATGCAGTATGGTCATTGACCATCACAGCGGTTGCATTGAGTTTTTGAACGGTATCCAAAGCAATGTCTAAATTCTGTGTAAACACAGCTGCTTGAAAATGATATTGAAGAGAGTTTGCGATTTCAATGGCTTTTTCTCTATCTGAATATGGATAAACACATATCACAGGGCCGAAAATTTCTTCCTTAGAGACTTTCATGTCCTGCGATGGATCCCATAAAACCGTAGGTTCGAAGCAGGTGTCTGATATCCTCTTTCCTCCAGAAATTGCTTCAGCACCATTTTCTACAGCTTCATTTACCCATTCTTCTATTCTATCTACTTCTTTTGGAGTGATCAATGGACCAACTTCCGTTTTCTTGTCCAGTGGATCACCTACGACCATTTTTTTACCAGCCGCTGCGATTTTCTCTGCTACATCTCGAGCAATTGATTCATGGACAAAAACCTTTTGTACCGAAACACAAACCTGACCGGCATGGTAAAAACCTCCCTTTGCCAATGCAGGGATCATTTCTTCAATTTTTGCGTCTTTTTCTACTATTACAGGAGCAGCACCGCCATGTTCGAGTGCACAACGAGTTCCAGGAGCTAGTTTGGATTTTAGATACCAACCCACTTTTGCTGACCCGATGAATGAGAGATAATTTATCCTTTGATCGGTAACCAAAGATTCTGCTATGTCGTTGTCTGTGATGATTATCTGAACCCAACCTTCTGGAACTCCAGCTTCTTTCAGAATCTCCAAGAATGCAAAACAAGAAAGTGGGGTAGTAGATGCAGGTTTTACAATCACAGGACATCCTGCAGCAAACGCTGTGACGGTCTGATGGATGATCAGATTAAGGGGATGATTGAAAGCAGAAATGGAAGCTATTACGCCAATCGGCTCTCTGGTGGTGAATGCTATTCTTCCTACAGATGCTTCTGTCAGTCCCATAGGAATCTGCTCTCCAGTCAATCTTCCGATTTCCTCAGCAGCTATTTTCACACCGTTGATAGCGCGCAAAACTTCCACTTTGGAGTCTTGATAAGGTTTTCCGCCTTCTTCTGCTGCAGTATTGGTCAATTCCTCTACTTTTCCCTTCATGATTTCCTGAACTTTCTCCAAGATCTCAATTCTTTTGAAAGTAGGAATCCATTTGCTTCGATTTTGAAAAAGTCCGTATGCGGTTTCAAGGGAATCCATCACTTCTTTTTTGCCCATCATCGGGATTTCCTTGATCAATTCTTGATTAAATGGGTTGTATATCTTCAATGTTTTCTGATCACTCATAGCTTATCTACTTTTTCTTTTAACATTACATTCAAAATCGGGTGGTTGAGGGAGTAATCGACAGGTAAATCTATCAAATGAACTCCATCGGTATTGAGACAATGATCAAGGATTTTTTGGAAATCACCGTCACTTTCAGGTCTATAGCCATTTGCTCCATAGCTTTCGGCATATTTGACAAAGTCTGGGTTTTTATAATCCAAACCAAAATCTTCGAAGCCCATATCTTCTTGTTTCCACTTGATCATTCCATAAGCTGAATCATTCAAAATGATTACTGTTAGGTTCAAGCCCAATCTGACAGCAGTTTCCATTTCTTGGGAATTCATCATAAATCCACCATCTCCGCATACTGATACCACCCTTTTTTCAGGATTGAGGATTTTGACCATCATGGCTGAAGGCAGGCCAGCCCCCATAGAGGCCAAAGCGTTGTCTAGGAGAAGGGTATTTGGCTGGTGACAAACGTAGTTCCTTGCAAACCAAAGTTTATATACACCATTGTCTAAAGTGATGAAATCCTCAGAGGCTAGCTTGTTCCGAAGGATATTTACCAACCTTTGGGGAAGGGTAGGGAATCGCTCATCCTCAAAATACTTACTCAAATGACCAGCTACCTCTTTCTTGACTTTCTCGAAGAATTCAAACTCCCAATGACTTTGCTTCGCAATATTGGAAGTGATTTTTTTGATTGCATTGGTAATGTCACCGACTACATTGAGCTGTGGAAAATAGACAGGGTCAACTTCCGCAGGTGAAAAATTGATATGGATAACCTTTTTGCCTCCTTGTTTCATGAAGAATGGTGGCTTTTCGATCACGTCGTGCCCTACATTGATGATTAGGTCAGCAGCTTCTATCGCAGCATGGACAAAATCATTGCTAGATAAGGCAGCCGTGCCCAAATATTGAGGATGTCTTTCATCAATGACACCTTTTCCCATTTGTGTATTGAAGAAAAATATCCCGGTCTGATCCACAAAACTCTTAAGCGCATCGCAAGTGATTTTTCTATTTGCTCCAGCACCTATAAGAAGAAGTGGCATCTTTGCATCTTGGATCATTTTGATCGCTTGGTCAGTGGCTTTGTCATCAGGTTTTGGGATGATATGGCCTGTGACTTCAAATACGTTATCATCACATTCTTCTTGGGCAATATCCTCAGGAAATTCCAAATGTACTGCGCCTGGTTTTTCTTCTATGGCAATTCTGAAAGCTTCTCTTATTTGGGAAGCAATGTTATTGCTATTGACGATTTGCTTGGTGTATTTGGTGATCGGACGCATCATGTCCACCACATCTATGATTTGAAATCTAGCTTGTTTGCTTTTTTTGATCGGCTTTTGACCTGTGATCATCATCATTGGCATACCTCCAAGTTGGGCGTAAGCGGCAGGGGTAACTAGATTGGTCGCTCCAGGACCGAGAGTTGCCATGCAAACTCCAGGTTTGCCCGTAAGCCGCCCATAAGTAGCAGCCATAAAGCCAGCGCCTTGTTCATGACGGTTGAGGATGAGTTTGATTGATGAATTTTTGAGAGATTGAAGTAAGTCTAGATTCTCTTCACCGGGTACGGCAAAGATGTACTCTACTCCTTCATTTTCTAAAGCTTTTACAAAAAGGTCTGATGCTTTCATAATTGGTTTTGTGGTTAGAGAAAAAAACGGTCGACAGTTATACAACCGATATTAAGTGAAAATGATTTCAGTAAATCTATATTCACTATAACCAAAAAAAGTTCCCGGAGGAACTTTTTTTGGAGTGGTATTAATTGGTTTAGAACCTTATTCCAGCAGAAAGTTGAACAACTCTATTGGTCACATCTGCATTTGGCTTCACATCAGTGAGGCCTAAATTATATCTTCCTTGAATAAACAATGGTCCGAATACCTGAAGTGTAACTCCCCCCGAAACCGCAAAATCAAAAGTGTTTGACTTCTCAAGGTTTACGTTTTCTTTTTCATTCATCAAAAAAGATACTTGAGGTCCTACGTCGAGAGATAGTCTGTTTGGAATCAAATAAATCCTTGCCAAAATTGGCACGGATATATATCCCAATTCATTTTTGAAATCATCAGAAGCTCCCGCAAAAGATACGTTGGCACCCATTGTAGAATAAAGAAGCTCTGGCTGAATAGATAATCTACTTCCTAGTCCAAGTTCTACAAATGCACCAGCATGATAGCTTGTGATACTTTCTGAGTCAAAATTTGCGCTTGTACCTTCGAAGTTAGAGAAGTTTGCACCTCCTTTAAGACCAAAATTCAATCCTTGGGCATAAGTTTCTGAGAAACCCACGAGTGCCAAGATTAGGGTGAGATAGAGTGATTTTTTCATGATTTTTCAAATTAGGTTTGGGTGTCGAACAAATTTCAAACAACAAAATTGTAACAATTAATTTTCTTTGTACAATATCGCAAAAACCCGTCCAAAAAGAAAAACTATAAATAAAATTGAATTAATTATATAATGTGGATAATCTAATTCCTTCTTATTTGTGCTAGTGTAAGTTCTGGACTAGATACCACATTGCTGCGGTTTAGCGCTCTATCTTGAATTTGGACATCTATTCTAAGCGTATCGGTTCTAAATATGGATTCCCAACCGAAAGAAAGCATGGCATACTCAATCGTTCCCTCTACAGCTTTTGGTTGGTTGTTTGTGAGTATTCTTGGGAATCTGCCATTGAATGTGGTGAAAAATGGCGGGGCTTCCCATCGAAATTCATTAAAAACACCATTTCTTTTTATAAAAAACTTCACAAAAATATTATTGTGATTTGGGTTTTGCTCTACCCATATTGTGTCATTTACAATGGTATTGTTTACTCTTGGGTTTATAGCCCAATCTATTGGGTTGTAACTAGGTGCATTGTTTGGTCTATTGCTATAGGTGATTATTGCGCCGCTATTGTCTCTGATGAAATTTAAGCTATTAAATGGTGGGTTGATATCAATAGCATTCAGTCCCAAATCACCTTCTGCATCTTTGAAGCTTATTTTTACTTTTAGAGAGTCTCCATTTTGAGAGGTTACGAAGTTCAGATCCTCAAAAGTGATTTCAGGAACTGAGGGGAAATTGTCAGGAGGGCTAATACAAGCACCCAAAAGCGCTGCAAACAATACGATGTGGAGGTAGTTTCTAACACTATTCATGTTCCAAATTAATTTCAATAAAGTCTTCTGAGGTAAAATTGCTTAATTTTGTCAAGACAAATTATAAAACGATGAATTATTTCAAAAGTTTTTCTGAAGATATCCTTAATTTTAATATTAAAAATTTCGAGGAAAAGGCTTTGGAACTTTTTAGGTTTCAGGCAGAAAGCAACGCTGTCTACAAATCATATTTGAAAGCAAGGAGAGTTGATCCTCAAAGTGTAACGAAATTAGATGATATTCCATTTTTACCAATCCGGTTTTTTAAAGATCATCAAATTACCTCAGGAGAGATTGGTGATCTTGGTAAGTTTTACTCAAGTAGTGGAACGACAGGAATGATTACAAGCAAACACTATATTTGGTCAGAGGAGTTTTACTTAAATCATGCCCTCAATCTTTTTGAGAAAGAATATGGGAAGATCTCTGACTATCATGTTTTAGCGCTTTTGCCGGCCTATATGGAAAGACCTGGGAGCTCGTTGGTGAGTATGGCGGAATATTTTATCCAAAAATCCGAATCACCACATTCAGGAACTTATTTGTACAATCATAAAGAACTTATTGAGAAACTAGATTTATTAAAAAACAGTGAGAAGAAAATAATTTTGCTTGGGGTGACTTTTGCGTTGTTGGACTTAGCGGAAGGAGGGATGGATTTCCCCAAAATGGGAAATTTGATCGTGATGGAAACAGGAGGGATGAAGGGGAGAAGAAAGGAAATGATTAGACAGGAAGTTCATGATATTTTGACAGGAGCATTTCACTTAGAAAATATACACTCGGAATACGGCATGACTGAACTGATGTCTCAAGCTTATTCAAAAGGAAATGGAAAATATACTTTACCTAACACGATGCACGTTGTGATAAGAGATGTTAATGATCCTTTTTCTGTATCTGAAAAAAGTCAAGGTGGAATCAATGTAATTGATTTGGCAAATTTCCATTCTTGCTCATTTATAGAAACACAAGATTTGGGTAGATTTGATCAAGATGGAAATTTAGAGATTTTGGGAAGATTTGACAATAGTGAAGTAAGAGGATGTAACTTAATGGTGAATTAATTTTGTATTCCTCTAAGAATTAGACATCTTTGGACTTTAATAAAAAGAGAATTATGAAAAGAGTATTGATAGCAGTGCTTACTGTAGGTATCTTAGCACTAAGTTCTTGTGCATCGAGCAGACCATGTCCGGCTTATGCCAAAGCATTGGACGCGAAAGAAATTAAAGGATAAAAAAATATGCTGACTATCAATAGTCAGCATATTTTTTTATATCGTCAAGACATATAGTTTTTTCACCTAGAATCACCAATCTCTCCACCACATTTCTCAATTCCCTAATATTTCCTGTCCATGGAAATTCTTGCAATTTGGATAATGCAGCTTTGTCAATATCTTTTTTGGCAGTACCATACTCTTTGGATATGTCTTCCAAAAATTTCTCAACCAATAAAGGGATGTCTTCCTTACGATCTTTCAAAGCAGGTACCTGAATCAATATCACACTCAACCTATGGTAGAGATCCTCTCTGAATTTTCCCTCTTCAATTTCCTTTTTTAGATCTTTGTTGGTAGCCGCAAGTACTCGGACATCTACTCGGATATCTTTATCTCCACCGACTCTACTTACTTTATGCTCTTGAAGCGCGCGCAGTACTTTTGCTTGTGCAGAAAGACTCATATCGCCAATTTCATCCAAAAACAAAGTCCCTCCATCTGCTTGCTCAAACTTTCCTTGTCTTTGCTTATTTGCTGACGTAAAAGCTCCTTTCTCGTGCCCAAAAAGTTCACTTTCTATCAGTTCTGATGGTATGGCAGCACAGTTTACCGCAATAAATGGAGAGGCAGAACGATTACTCTTGGCATGTAACCAATGGGCAACAAGTTCTTTTCCTGTACCATTCGGACCAGTGATCAGTACCCGAGCATCTGTTGGAGCAACTTTCTCGATAGTATCTTTCACCTGCTTGATAGGGTCAGATTCTCCTACCATATCCAGTTTTTTTGACAGCTTCTTCTTCAAGACCTTAGTCTCTGTGACCAACACTTTTTTGTCAAGGGCATTTCTGACTGTCAGCAAGAGTCTGTTGAGATCAGGTGGTTTTGGCACAAAATCAAAAGCTCCTTTTTTGGTAGCTTCCACAGCAGTTTCTATACTTCCATGTGCCGAAATCATGATGAATTGAGGCTGTTTATCCAAAGTAGCTACCTTGTCCAAAACCTCTATTCCATCCATTTTGGGCATTTTGATATCACACAGGACAAGATCAAAATCTTCTTCTTGGATTTTTTTCCATCCTTCTTCACCATCTTGAGCTTCGGAGATATCGTACTTTTCATATTCTAAAATTTCTTTCAAAGTGGCTCTGATCACCCTTTCATCGTCGATAATTAGAATTTTTGGCATATGAGTATATTGTTTTCTAAATGTTAAAAAGAGTGCAAGCCTATAAGCCGGGTTCTGTCTTCCAATTGCTAGGCAATTGGATTACTTGTCATTTATCTAGATCTGCCCTCACGGACAGACTCAATCAACCTACCCATCCCGCAGAAAGACGAGCAGCCTTTTCCAGAATTGAATCTGGTGCGGGACCTATTTGGTCTTTCAACCCATAAGGTTTACCCTGCTCCCGATGTCACCAGCGGGACGGTGGGCTCTTACCCCACCATTTCACCCTTACCCCGATCCCGATAGCTATCGGGATCGAGGCGGTATATTTTCTGTGGCACTTTCTGTAATCAAGCCGTCACCAACTTGACCCCTTCCCGTTAGGAAGTATGGCGCTCTATGTTGCCCGGACTTTCCTCTCTCCCGAATTACGAGACAGCGACAAGCCAGCTTGCACGACGCAAAGAAAAGGATTTTATTTCATTCTTTGATATCCGTAAACTTATCTATTCTCCTTTTGATCAGGATATTCAATCTGAAAGGTCGTTTTTTCACGTATTTCACCCCATCAAATTCAAAATTATCAATTACGTAGATGGATAATTTTAATCAAAAAAATCTCTAATCTTATTTGGATTAAGTTTAAATAGAAGATACTTTTGCGTATTAATTATACTAAATCTAAATAAGAATAGCTTAATCTCAGGAAGGATGACAACAAAAATTACTGCTTTTATTTTAGCTTTTGGGATGCTTATGACCGGTTCGGGTCATTTGGAAGCAAATGCGTTGAAAGAGGAAAAGCCAATGTTGAATGAAAAAGAAACAATGCTTTCGAACAATGAAAAGGATGAAGTTCTTAAAGGTGTAATTAAAGGAAATACAGGAAATCCAGTTCCTTTTGCCAATATTCAAGTATTGGGAACTATAAAAGGAGCAGTCGCAGATGGCAATGGAGAGTTTTCGTTAGTCAATCTTCCAAATGGCAATTATGAATTGAAGGTCTCGGCGGTCGGTTATAGATCTGTGACTAGATCTGTGGAAATCGTAAATGGCGAAATTCAAGAAGTTGAGGTTGTCTTTTCTGAGTCAGGTGTAGATATGCCGGAAATTACAATCATTTCGAGCAAAGATCGCTTATTTTCCAAGACTCCTGGGTCGGTTAATTATATAGATAAAAGGGAATTGAATTTCGTCAATCCTATCAGTATTGCAGAGGCTCTTAGACGTACTCCTGGAGTGAATGTCGTTGAAGATGATCTTACAGGGATGAGGCTGAGCATGGGTATTCGTGGTCTAGATCCCAATATGAGTCGATCTATCTTAATAATGGAGGATGGTGTTCCTGTAGCGTTGAATCCTTATGGAGAACCTGAAATGTATTATACTCCCCCTGTTGACCGCATGGAAGGCATGGAGATTTTGAAAGGTTCAGGTCAAATTCTTTATGGCCCTAGGACTGTCGGAGGAGTTGTGAATTTTATCACAGCAAATCCACCGGAATCTTCCGAAGGTAGAATCAATATCCAAGGTGGTCAGGGAGGTTATTTTTCAGGATTGGTAAATTATGGAAATACAGTAGGAAATACAGGCTATCATGTGAGTTTGTTGAGAAGAAGTGCTGACAAATTAGGACCGACGACTTTTGGGATGACAGATCTCAATGCAAAATTTTTGTTTGATCTTAGCGATCGTTCTGAGCTTGGAATGAAAATAGGCATCTATGACGAAATATCGAACACCACCTATATAGGGATGAATCAGTTGATGTTTGAAAGGGGTGAAAATGATTTCGACCATTTGGCGCCAGATGATAAGTTGGAAGTAAGACGATTATCTCTCAGTTTGTCACATAAATATAATATTAGTGACAACGTCCGTTTGAGAACGATAGCTTATGGATATACCACAAAAAGAAATTGGAGTAGGCAAGACTTTGCAATAAACGCTACAAATACAGCACCTCCAAATTGGACAGGTGAATTCTGGGGCGATTTAGATGTACCGGGAGGTGCCATATTTATGAGAGATGGTACTGGAAACAGGGATCGTTCTTATGAGGTAGCAGGTGTAGAACCAAGAATCGAAGCCAACCATAGTTTATTCAATTTGGAAAATGAATTGATAACGGGTGTTCGATTGCATTATGAAAGAGCATATGTACAAAGGGTAAATGGGACTAAAGCAGGTGTTCGAAGTGGGGTTTTGCGTGAAGACGAAATTCGTATAGGACACGCTGTCAGCGGTTATTTTCAAAATACCACTAAAATCACTTCAAAATTTGATGTGAATGTAGGTCTTCGTTATGAAAATTATGTAGCGGAAAGGGATATTTTGCGAGGGGTGTTTAATAATGTGGTACGTGACACTGTCTTGGTAGGATCGAATGTGGTGAGTGAGTTTATTCCAGGTGCAGGTTTCAATTATCGTCCAATTAAACAAATCAATGTTTTCGGAGGTGTCCATAGAGGATTTGGTCCTCCTAGGTTGCAGGATGCTGTGACAGGAGAGGGGCAAGCTCTTGATTTAGATGCAGAATCTTCCGTAAATCTTGAATTTGGAATCCGTTCTCAGTTCAAACCTTGGTTGTTCGTAGAGTTTGCAGCTTTCAGAATGGACTTCAGCAATCAGATTATTCCTGTAGCGCAATCTTTGGGCACAGCTGGATTTGGTGTAGTCAATGCAGGGCGTACGCTTCATCAGGGTGTAGAAGGGATGATTAATGTAGATTTTTCAAAACTCTTTGAGTGGGAGAAAGTGAATTTGTTCTACGATGCAAATATTACATATGTAAACTCAGTCTTCGGAGCAGATCGTATCATCAATGAAGTAAATGTAAATGGTTTTAGAACACCCTATGCACCGGAATGGTTGATAAATACAGCAGTTACTTTTGAATCGGAAATGGGTATTGGTGGCCGAGTTACCGTAAACCATGTTGGTCAACAATTTACAGATCAAGTCAATACTGTCGAGCCTAATTTTAGTGGTCGAATAGGTTTGATGCCTTCATTCACTACAGTTGACGTGACTTTGATGTATGATGTGAAAAAATGGAATTCAAGATTCAATATAACTGCCAAAAATCTTACAAATGAGAGGTATATAGCCTCAAGAAGACCAGAAGGTATTCGAATGGGTTTGCCAAGATTCATCACCGCAGGCTACGAGTTTAGGTTCTAAGAAAAAATATTTGAGTTTTTTTCATACTCTTATAAACAATCTTTGAGTAGCACTGTTTCATTGTCAGTAAGGCTTTAAATAGCTTTTCTTCATAGTGCTGGGTTGAACCGTTCCGAGTAATCGGGACGGTTCTTTTTTTTAGATCCAAGGCATTGGTTTTCATCGTATTTCCTTCCATAAAAAAAGAGAATATGAAAACCTATCCCAAATTATTTATCACAGCATTATTTACAATGATTCTTGCTTTCGGATGCTCTGAAGACAAAGAAGAAATGCCAGATCCAAACTTTATAAATGCTACCATCACTGTCAATAATGTAGGAACTTCTGCTTATGTATTCACAGCAATCGAAGGGACGGGAGCAAGTGCAGGCCTAAATATGGAAAATACAGCCCTCACTCTGAAAATAGGGTCAAGGTATGCCATCAACAACGAAGCCGGCAGACCTCATCCTTTTTTGATTATGGGGATTGGAAACACAACACTCTTGGCTCAAAACGATGTGGTTGGGACTTTTGAAAGTAACCCAGCTGTCAACTTCGTAGCGACTGATTCGACTATGATATTTACACTTACTTCTGAGATGGCTACACAAATTGCCCCTTATATGTGTGGAAGACATGCAGCTATGACTGGAAATATCAATGCAGTTGATTGATGAATCCTTTTTTGTAGCTTTGCAGCCAAAGAAAGAAAAAAAATGATACTAGTTGGCAACGCTGTGATCAGTGATGATATAAAAGAACAATTTTTTGTGTGCGATCTTGAAAAATGCAAAGGAGCATGCTGTGTCGAAGGCGATGCGGGTGCTCCTTTGGAAGATGAAGAGACGCAAATTATCGAGGATATTTATCCAATTGTGAAAGATTATATAACCCAAGAAGGTAGGGAAGCGATCGAAAAGCAAGGGACTTGGGTCATCGATAAAGATGGAGATAAAGGTACACCTACCATCGGTGACAACAGAGAGTGTGCTTATGCCCTTTATGACGAAAAAGGAATTCTAAAATGTGGGATTGAACAAGCATATCTTGATGGGAAAATTGCTTACAAAAAACCTATTTCCTGTCACCTCTATCCAATTAGGGTAAAGAAATATGACGGCTTTGAGGCTTTGAACTATGATCGTTGGGACATTTGCAGTGCTGCATGTGTCTTGGGGTCGAAACTTGGAGTGCCTATCTATAAGTTTCTCAAAGATGCTTTGATCAGGAAATTTGGGGAAGCTTGGTATGCAGAATTGGTTGAGGAAATAGAAAGTGGTGAGTCTCAGGATGAGATTAAGATAAGTTAGTTTTTTAAACTAACTGTTATTTACTAGCTTAGGATTTTATATCATCAAAATCCCAATCCAAATGACTAATTTCAAACGGTCCATCATTTTAGTATTCTTCTTTTTGGCTTGCAATTCTCCAAAAGAAAAAGAAGAAACAGTACAAAACTTAGCGTTTGAATTAGATTCCCAAACCATTTCATTTCAACTTCCAGAAGGTTGGGGACACTTCAACCTAGGATTTAGGAATACGACTGATAGAGTTTATTTTTTCAATAATAGTGGGTTTTCTTTAGCAGCTTTTGATAAAGAAAGCCAAGAACTTATTTTCTTGACAAATTTCCAAAAAGAAGGTCCAAATGGTATAGGAGGTCAAGTCTATGATTTTATGATAGATGATGATGAAAGCATTTGGCTATATGCTTCCAATGATCATCTTTACCAAATGAGCAAGGAGAGCTTGATTTTAAAGGATATAGCTTTGGATACCTCTGGGTTAGTTGAAGATAATATTGCAATTACAGCATATAATTTTCAACTCATTGGATCAAAGTTTTATACACCTTCTTTTCCGATGATTTTCAAATACAATGATCTTTCGGTCAATGAACTTGCAGCCTTGCCAAATTTGGTTGTGTATGATGTTGAAGACCATTCTTACGAAAAATTGAGTTTCTTCGATAAGGAATATTTGGGTGATAATCTGAACAAATTCATCATGCCATCTATTGGAAGGGGGAAAAATGATGAAATGATCATCAACCATCACTACAAAGACATCTTTGTTTATCACGATGGGGAGGTAAAGAGAAAGGAAGCATCGTGTTCAAAGTTTTCACCAAACCCGCCAGTTTCTGACCGGGATATTTTTGAAGACATGGATGAGATCATGAGGTTGATGAATTATTCTGACAGTTATGAAAAAATGGAATTTCTTCCGCATCAAAACCTCTATATCCGTATAGCAAAGTTTGAAGAAACTCCCGAGACTGATGCGATGCGGAGTTATGTTGCTTCAAAATGGATTTTGGTTTTTCTTGATGAAAATTTTGCCAAATTAGGGGAGTTTGTTCTTCCTGAAAAAGCAGCCAATGGAAGCTATATTTTTGATACAAAGGAAGGTATTTGGTTTTCTACAGATCATCCCGACAATGCAGATTTGGATGAGGATAAGATGCAGTTTAGATTGATTTCAAAAAACTAATTTAAAGATACCCCGCTACCTTATACATCACTATTCCCACCCACTCTTTGAATAGCTTTTGCCAAATATAGATGGAATAGGGGTCAGGATACAATAAGGTGGGCAGGTCGAACTTGCTATCATTTGAATAGTAGTCAACAGGAAACGTGTCAGTATTTAGTCCTACTTTATCAAAACATCCTTTGGATCGATACATGTGAAAAGCAGAGGTGATCAATAAGTGTTTTTGGCTTTCGGAAATGCCCATTTGATTCAGTATTTCTTTCGAAAAGGCTGCGTTTTGGTGGGTGTTTTTGGCCTTATCTTCCAAGATGATATCTGTTTCTTCCACTCCTGCAACAATCATAAAATCCCTCAACAATACAGCTTCTGGGTTTTGATTGGTAGGATTCAAACCTTGCCCTCCTGTGATCAAAACCTTTTTTACTTTCCCTAATTTATAAAGTTGTACTGCATGTGTAGCCCTGTCAGCACCTTTGTTGAAAAGGGTTCTATCCCCCACAGTTTTGTTGAGGTTGGTAACTCCAGTAAGGACAATTCCAATTTCATATTCTGGTAGTCCTGCAAATTCTTTGATCTCAGGCTCCCAAATATTCATTGCAAGATTACTTAGGAATTGGTTGCTAAAAATCAAGAGAAGTACTATTCCAAAAATCAGAATACCATTTCCCTGCTGCTTTCTAGCTCTAATTAATCCATAAATGATCAAAATCAGACAAATGCTCAATGGCATTACTAGAATACTCAGGAATTGGGAAAGGTAGAAAAACATTGTTGATCCGAAATTTTCAGAAAGATAAACATGGATCTTGATTTTATTGACTGTGAGAGGGGATTTTTAAAAATGACTAACCACTTTCTTCCTCATAGCCAAACATTTGATTGTTGAATGAACGATTTTAAGTTCTGTTGACAATGAGTTGGTGGACAGACTGTTGAGGTTAATTCCGAAGTAAACATGGCCTCTTGAAACCCAAATTGAAACATTGCGAATACTTTTATTTTTTTTAAAAACCTACCATCAGCATGTAGAAAAATACTCCGATAAGAAAAGTCAAGCCAACATATATTGTTACAGTAAGCTTGTCGCCTTCTGCTTTTCTGTCAAATCTTTCTTCGATCAATTCAGTACAATTGCCAGGATTTCTTTTTGGGAAATCTCTTTTTGTTTGATTGTATGGATTGTCTGACATTTTAGTTCTTCCACTTCTAAGGTTTCTATTGTTTTTAGTGGAATTAATCATGTCGAATCCTGAAGTTCCTCCTGCCATACTTATTTTGGGTTTCGTTTTGGGTTTCGGAATATTAAGGTACTGAATGATTTTGAGAATTTCAAATTGAACAAATTTTGTAAGGTTATGGAGGGTAATTTAAAAGAAGTTTTTGAAAAGAAATATTAGCTGAAATTTCTTCTCAGGAAATAGAGATTCCAAACAAGCTATTACTTATTTTTGAGGCATGTCTATTACAAAGCCTAACCTATTGCCAAATTTGCAAAATCTTGCCGCTCAAATTGCTGGTGAGCTAAAATTTGATACACTTACTAAAACGCTCTATGCCACTGATGCGTCTGTTTACAGAGAGATTCCTTTGGCAGTTGCTTTTCCAAAGACAGAAGAAGATATCAAAAAGTTGATCCATTTTGCAAAAGAGAATCAAACTTCTTTGATTCCCAGAACGGCAGGGACTTCCCTAGCAGGTCAGTGTGTAGGAAATGGAATCGTCGTAGATGTATCAAAGCATTTCACAAAAATCCTTGAATTCAACAAGGAAGAAAAATGGGTTCGTGTGCAGCCAGGAGTGGTGAGAGACGAGTTGAACCGCTTTTTGAAGCCCCATGGGTTGTTTTTTAGCCCGATCACATCTACAGCAAACCGAGCGATGATAGGTGGGATGGTTGGGAATAATTCCTCTGGGACTACTTCCATTGTCTATGGAACTACCAGAGAGAAAGTGATTTTATTGAATACGATCCTAAGCGATGGCAATTCTGCTGTATTTGAAGCGCTTGATAAAGCTGCTTTTGATCAAAAATGTGCTTTGGACACACTTGAAGGAAAGCTATACAAGCAATTGAAAGATGAGCTTTCAGAAGTCAAAAATCAAAATAACATAAGAGAAAATTTTCCAAAGAAATCCATCCATAGAAGAAACACTGGATACGCAGTAGATTACCTGTTGGAATCGAATATCTTTACAGAAGGAGGAGAAAAATTTAATTTTTGTAAGCTGCTTGCAGGCTCAGAAGGGACTTTGGCTTTTACTACTGAAATAAAAATCTCCCTAGACCCGCTTCCTGACCCGATAGAAGTGGTAGTTGCGGCACATTTTATATCTATTCATGAAAGCATGAAAGCTGCTCAGGTAGCGATGAAGCATCCTGCCACTGCTGTGGAATTGATGGATAAGATTATCTTGGATTGTACAAAGGAAAGTATTGAGTATAGCAAAAACCGCTACTTTGTAGAGGGGGATCCCATGGCTTTGTTGATGGTCGAGTTTACTGGAAAGACGGAGGAAGAAGCTAGAAATAAAGCAGAGAAGCTGATTCAAGACCTCAAGAAAGATGGTTTGGGATATGCTTATCCTGTAATTGAGCCAAGTATGACCAAGTCGGCTTGGGCATTGAGAAGTGCTGGGCTTGGTTTGTTGGCGAATATTCCGGGCGATGCAAAGGCTGTTGCTTGTATAGAAGATACAGCTGTGGACATTGAGGACTTGGCTGATTATATAGATGAGTTTGATAAAATGATGGATGCCTATGGGCAGCAGCCTGTGCACTATGCACATGCTGGTGCAGGAGAGATCCACTTGCGTCCGATTTTGGATTTGAAGAAGAAATCAGGTCAAGAAGAGTTTTATAACATTTCACTGGATGTTGCTAAACTGGTGAAAAAATACAATGGATCCCTTAGTGGGGAACATGGAGATGGAAGGGTGAGGGCGCCATTTATCCCACTGATGGTGGGTGAAGAGAATTATCAGCTTTTTAGAAGAATCAAATATACTTGGGACGAAAACAATATTTTCAATCCAGGTAAAATCGTGGATACAGCTCCGATGAACACCTCTTTGAGGTACGAAGCTGAGATGGTGACACCAGTTCAGAATACATTGCTGGATTTTAGTCAATCTGGAGGGATTCTAAGATTGGCAGAAAAATGTAACGGATCGGGTGATTGTCGCAAACTTCCCGAATCAGGAGGTACGATGTGTCCGAGCTACCAAGCTACCCGAAATGAAAGAGATACCACTCGCGGTAGAGCAAACACCTTGAGGGAATTTTTGACTCTGGACAAAAAAGAAAATGCATTCGATCATCCTGAAATCAAGGAGGCACTTGACCTTTGTCTTTCTTGCAAAGGCTGTACAGCAGAATGTCCTTCCAATGTGGACATGGCTTCCATGAAAGCTGAATTTCAGTACCAATACCACAAGACACATGGAGTACCATTGCGTTCCAAAGCTTTTGCAAATATCAACAGCTTGAATGAATTAGGATCGAAGATCTCAACTTTAGCTAATTTTGGATTGTCTAATTCACTGACAAGTGGTATGATGAAGTCTGTATTGGGAGTAGCCAAAAAGAGAAATCTTCCTGCTATTTCGGGCATGAGTTTGAGGAAATGGTACAATAAGAATTACCATTCACTTCCAACAAACGGTAAGAAAATCAAAGCATTGTATTTGTTTATAGATGAATTTACAAATTACAATGATACAGAAATTGGAATCACTGCTATTAAATTACTTCATAAGTTAGGTTATGAAGTAAAAGTGGTAGAGCATGATGAAAGTGGAAGGTCAGCTTTATCCAAAGGATTGTTGGAAAAGGCAAGAAAACATGCAGATAACAATGTCAAAGTTTTCCAAGATATCGTTGATGGGAGTATTCCTTTGGTAGGCATAGAACCATCTGCTATTTTGAGTTTTAGGGATGAATACCCAAAGCTTGTTAGCGACAACTTAGTCGAAGGGGCGAAAAAATTGAAATTTCACACCTTATTGATAGATGAATTTATCGGAAGGGAAATTGCAAATGGAAATATCACAGCAGATATTTTTACCAAAAATGCCAAGCAGATCAAGCTTCATGGACATTGTCATCAGAAAGCATTGTCTTCTCTTTCTTGGACTCAAAAGATGTTGTCTTTACCTGAAAACTATCAAGTTGAAATCATTCCTTCAGGCTGTTGTGGTATGGCTGGATCTTTTGGCTACGAAGCCGAGCATTATGATGTCAGTATGAAAATAGGGGAAATGGTGCTTTTTCCGGCAGTTCGAAAAGCGACCTCAGAGACAATTATCGCAGCACCGGGTACTTCATGCAGACACCAAATCATGGACGGGACTAAGAGACATGCAAAGCATCCAGTTGAAATTCTATGGGAAGCTATAAGCAATCTAAATTGAAGCTAGGCTAATTCAGAATTTTCTATCGCTCATGGCATAGTTCCTTATATCAAAATTTAATGTCACGGAAAATCTAAAACAGCAGATATGCAATTTTTTTTGTCATTCACATCAGTGATTTGCACCTTGTCACAAAATACAGTATTTTACATATAAAAAATTGCTTTTTAAGTATATAAAATAGTATATTGAACCATCAAATTTATGATGGTGTATATATGAATCAGTTTAGGACTTCCGTTTTACTTATAGGTCTACACAAAGATCATATTTCTATTTTGACAGATTATTTCGAAACCAAGAGCTACAGAGTTTTATCTACATCCGACGAGAATGCCGCAGTAAATCTAATTAGTCAAGAAATCGTCCATTTAATAATATGTAATCAGGATTTTTGCAATGGTAATTCTTGTGAATTTTTCATGAAACTAAGACCCAGTCTTATAGAGAAAAACCTACCATTCTTTTTTTTAGTAAATGAATTTAATAAAGATGACATGCTAATTGCACTTGAAATAGGTGTCAGCAACTTTATTTTCACTCCCTTTAATTTTGATTCGATATCAAGAAAAGTAGATAATGAATTTGCAAAAAGATCTACACTTAATTTTAGTTTGAATTCAGATTTCGATGCTTATTTTAATGAAAATACAATTCCTTTATTATTTGTCCATAAAGATAAGGTTACATTAATGAACCAGTTGTTTGTGGACTTGGTAGGGGAGAAATCAAAGCATTTTTATAATAAGGCTATATTTGAAGTTTTTGACTTGAATAACACTGAAAATAGCTCTCTAAGATTTAAAAGATTTGAATCGTCCTTAACAAAGTTTTGTAACCTGAAAGCAATAAAAGTAAAAACGGATAGTAATCTATTTTTTGATTTGTTTATGCTAAGGGATGATAGTAAAGATTACATCATACAAGCTACACTTTCAGGTGATTATCTCAACAATGACAATGGGATTCTAAACTCAAAGAGTTCCTACATAGATCAATCCAAATTAATGCATTCAAATCTCACCAAAAGAGAGAGACAAGTGCTTAAACTTTCGGCTTCAGGATTGCCTATCAAAATCATTGCTCAAGAATTAAAACTTTCAGCTAGAACCATCGAAAAGCACAGATCAAATATAATGGAAAAAGTAGGGGCTAAGAATATGATTGAGGCAATTAGGAATCTATGACTTAATTTTTTGCTTCTAATAGGAAGATTTTATCCTCATTTTTTTAAATTTTTCTCACTTTATACAAGATAGCTAATTTTAAGATAAAACCTGACTCTATTTTAGTACAAATTTACGTGATTACACGTAATATTTTTAATTTGAGTATGCGGAAAATACGTATTTTTTGATCGGTATTAATTACCTAGATTTGTTCAAATGATTTTCGAAATGCAAAAAATATATTTCAAAAAGCAAATAAAAGTATTCATAGTGATAAAGTCTTTAGTGTTTATGATGATAGTTTTTAATACGGGGATATCAGGCAAGCTTTATTCACAAGAAATGAATTCAGAGGAAGTTAAAGCTCATATGGATAGCGTAAGAGCAAAGCATTTGGAAAGGGTACAATTGCTAAGAAAAGAGATGTTAGATAAACATTATTCTCAAAAACATTTAGTTCAGTCTACAAATAACTCAGAAAATACATTGGTAATCAATGGCAAGCTGTACACATCGAAAGATTCTATTGAGATAGCTTCACAAGATGGGCTTCATGTTAAATCATATGGGAAAGGTAATAATGTAATAGTAAATACTAACGAAATAGAGAGTTCGGTCATTGTAAATCAAACAGGCAATGGAAATAAAGCAACAGTAAGTCAAAATAACAATAAACCTAAAACAACTAAAAAAGAAAACCTATGATTCAAGCATTATAAAATGAATCTATTTTACCACCTAAATTTAAATTAAAACACAAAACCAAATCTTTTACCAAAAAAAAAAACACAAAATCATGAAAAAAACAACATTAATTTTCGCATCGCTATTTGCTGCGTCATTTGCAATGGCTCAAGCCCCAGTAAACACATCCACAGTGACGCAAGTAGGCCAAACTAATGAGGCAACTGTTGGACAAACTGGAACAGTTGGAAATAATTCTGAAATTTTTCAGGCTGCTAGGAACAATGAAGCTACTGTTAGTCAGGTGACCACAGGTGCTAACGATCCTAACAGAACAAACTCTATAATTTCTCAAACAGGTAGAACTAACGAAGCTACTGTTTCTCAAATTAATGGTGGAGGCACAGAAGCTTGGAGAGGTTTGTTAAATGCAGGGATCGATCAATCAGGTAATGATAATGAAGCTATTCAGACTCAAGGTGGACACCCACAAATGGGAGTTTCTAACGCTTTCATTACTCAATCTGGTAATAATAACTATGGTGAGCAGTATCAAGTAAAGTATGGCAACAATGCTAATCTAGTACAAAGTGGAAATGGAAACTTCGGTGTTCAATTCCAAGACAAATTCTTGCCAGAAGATTATGAAGGAAGTAACAATACTGCTTCAATGGTTCAATCAGGTAGCAATAACTATGGTCAGCAGTATCAAGATGGTTGGTCTAACAAAGGTTATGTTACGCAATCAGGTAACAACAACAGCGCTATTCAAAGACAAGGTGTAGCTGCATGGGTTAGTACTGCAGAAATCATTCAGGCTGGAAATGGAAATGAAGCAAGACAAGACCAAGTTGGTAATTTGAACAACGGTTTTATTTTACAAACTAGCAATGGTAACTTAGCTACTCAGGATCAGTTCTCTGGTGCTAGAAGAACAGGTGCTAACTATGCAGATCTAAACTTCGGTTCTATCGTACAAGAAGGTGGATCAGGAAACATTGCTTCTCAAGTACAGACTACTCCAGGTGGTGATATAGTTGCAAACTATGCTACAATCTTCCAAAGTGGAGCAGGAAATACTGCTAATCAAATGCAAACGGGAGGTTTCAACTCTTCAGTGATTTCTCAAACTGGAAGCGGTCACATAGCTAATGTGACTCAAACTTTCACAGGTGGAGCTAACTAATAAAAAATAATTTCAAACATACTTCCAATCTATTGGAAGTATGTTTTTTTTTAACGTATATTAATAAAAAATTACCCAAAATGAACTTTAAAAACTACATATTATTGTCCATAGCCTTTTCCTTACCAATACTTTTGTATGGGCAAGAAGTAGTAGAAGTCAATTTGTCTGGAGAGCTCAAGGAGCTTTTGAATTCTCAAAACTTAAATATTGAAAATGAAAGTAATGTTTCGGTAATTAAACAAGTAGGGAATCAAAACGAGTCAAGAATAATTCAAGATCTAAACTCAAATCAATCTAATATTTCTGGAATTAATCAAAATGGATCTTTAAACTATGGTTATGTCGAACAAACAGGATATAGTTTGAGGTCTTTTATTAATCAATCAGGAAATAGAAACCAATCGAATCTTTGGTCTAAAGGTGATCAAATATCTATCTCCGTAGATCAACAAGGAGACAAGAATGTAGTAAACACATATATAGAGAACGCAGGTATTATGTCAAGAACTGCATTACTTTCTCAATTGGGCTCTGAGAATATTATAGAGTTAGTTTTGGTTGGTAATAATATATCAACAACTCTAGGGTCTCAGCCTATAAATATTTCACAGTTTGGCAATCAAAACAATGTCACTGCAGTAATGGAAAATTTTGGTAGCCCAATAGAAATCACACAAACCCCCGGAGCTGGTGGCCAAGGGATGTCTGTTAATGTCTCAAATTCAGCATTTAGTTTTCCAGGGAGGCGCTAGTATAAATTTTACTGAAACTTTGTGGTTTTAAATTATGCTAAAACATCTAATCATATTTATATTATTTTTTTTTGTGAGATTAACCCCTAGTTTTTCTCAAACTATACCTATTGATTCTGTAAGGATGGATAGTGTAAATATTGAGTTTAAGTATTCTGAAATAGATACCACTAAAGTGACAAAAGAAGCTCCAGACTCAGTTAAAAAACTTCTTGAAGATATTGTTAACGATGAATTGACCAAATCACAAGTTTCCAAAAAGAAATCAGGATTTGATTTGGAAATTGATGGATTGGTCATTGATGATACCAAAACCAAAAGTGGTAGAGATTTTTTTGATTTTTTTTTCCGTGACTGGGAGGCACCAGCAAATGCCAAAAATTTTATAATTTACGTATCCGAAAAGCCATTTAGGTTAAATTCAACCTTAATTGAAATACAAATCAATGAGACGCTTGTATATCAATCCTTCTTACAACCTAGGCTTGATGTGATTGAAGCAATGGCTTTAGAATCTATAGGAACGACACAGATGTATCTAGCAAATTATGAAGCGTTGATGTTAGAATTAGGAGGCTCTGATGTAAGGGGAACAGGGATTTATTAAAACTAAAAACAATATGAAAAAGATATTATTATTAAGCATTACATTGTTCTTATTAGGATCTATTGATGGAATTTCGCAACAATTAGTTTATCAACCTAAGAACCCTGTATTTGGAGGAAATAATTTCAATTATCAGTGGATGCTTGCATCCGCGCAATCACAGGATACAACTAAGGATCCCGATGCTGTCGGTAGCAACCAATTTGGTTTCAATAGAAGTCCACTTGATGATTTTGCAGAAAGTTTGAACAGGCAGATCTTGAGTAGGTTGTCTAGGGAATTGGTCACAAGGCAGTTTGGAGAAAGTGCTTTAGAAAATGGTACTTATACTCTTGGAGATTACCAAATTGAAATTGGTCAAGGAGGTTCTGGAGTAAGTGTTACAATCGTTGATACCAAAACAGGAGCGACAACAGTTGTTGAGGTACCTTTTAATTAAGGGTAAAAATAGTTTAGATGAGAATAAGAATAAGATCAGTATTAACAAAGCTGACATTAAGTACTACAATTTTCGCATTTAGTTGTTCCCCATTTTATTATCAACCCTTTGGGAATAGAGATGCAAGGCTTGGCCCTGAGACCAATATGAAATCTGAGCTATTGGAACTTCCTAAGCCTACAGAACCAATTGTTGCTGCGGTATATAAGTTTCGTGACCAAACAGGACAGTACAAAGAATCAAACGTCGGAGCCAGTTGGTCTACAGCTGTCACGCAAGGCGCTACTAATATTTTGATCCGTGCGCTCGAAGAATCTGGCTGGTTTATCCCAATTGAAAGAGAAAATATCAGTAACCTTATCAATGAAAGAAAAATCATAAGTGCCAGTAGGGCACAATATGAGCAAAACCCAAATGTAGTACTTCCCCCCTTACTTTTTGCAGGGATACTTCTGGAAGGCGGAGTGGTATCTTACGAGTCAAATGTATATACCGGTGGAGCAGGTGTGAGATACTTCGGTGCTGATGCTTCAGCTCAATATCGTGAAGATAGAGTTAGTATATATTTAAGGGCAATTTCGACTAGTAATGGCAAAATCCTAAAGTCTGTATATACGACCAAGTCTGTATTATCTCAGGAAGTGACCTCAGGCTTCTTTAGATTTGTTAAATTTAAACGACTACTAGAGGCAGAAACAGGATATACGTATAACGAACCTCGAGAAATGGCAATCAATGAGGCAGTAGAAAAAGCTGTACATAGCATGATCGTGGAAGGAATGTTGGAGAATTTGTGGACCTCTTCTGATTCACTTGGACTTGAGCATCCAGTGGTGAAAGAATATGTCTTGGAAAAACAAAATAATACACAGATAGATTACATTGGCAGATTAAATAACACCAACGACAGGACTTCTTTTTATATATCAGCGTCAGGTACAGGGCAAACTTATGTTGGGGATTATCCCACAGTTGGCCTGAGGTCGGGAGTTTCTTCAAATATTGGTATTGGAATATCTCCTACTATTTATGTGGATTTTGGTTTTGGTTCCCAACAGTTACGTGTGAAAGAAGTATTTCAGAAAAGTGAATTGTATGGAAATCTAGGGTTGGTTTATATTGCAAATCCGACAGGTAAACTGTCTCCTTTTGTAAAAATAGGAGGTGGTACTTATATGAATTGGGAGGATCAAGTAGGGTTGTCAGGACAGAAGTTTTTGCCATTCATCAATTATGAACTTGGCTTGGAATATATCATTTCACCCAATGTAGCATTAGTTGGGAAAGGTTTTATCAATCAATTGTTGAATGATAAATTTGATGGTGTGGAAGCTGGCTCTTTTAATGACAATATAGTAGGTGCTTCACTAGGGATAAAGTTTTACATTGGAAAAAAAATACAGTAATGACTAAGTATAATAGTTTAATAGCATTCATTGTTCTATTCACATGTATTTCTTGTGAGAATGAACAATTTGGTATAGATAAGTTTGGTTCTATATCTGGAACTGTCGTTGATGGGGAGACATATTTACCTCTATCTGGAGTGATGATTTCTACTTCACCTTCTAGTACCACGATGATTACCGACTCTACAGGTAATTACTCTTTTCAAAAAATTAAAGAGGGGGATGTTGTAATTACTGCTAGAAAAAATGAATACCTAACGCAAAGTATTAACATTGCCGTTTTTTCTGAAGAAAATACTATCTCTACTTTTTTCCTACTCAAGGATGAAAGAAATATAGGTAATGTTCTAATATTTGATCCTGTGCCAGGGAATGGATCGGTCAATCAACCTTTATCACAAACTTTTACTTGGGCTGTAGAACAACAAAATAGAAATATTGAACTGACATACAATGTTTTCCTATTTGAGTCTAATTCATCTTCCCAGATAACAGCAGGGGATAATTTGAGTCAAAGATCAGTAGTGGTGTCAAATTTAAAACCAAACACAACTTATTTCTGGTATGTAGTAGCAAGAGCTGATGGGAGAAATGTTGGGAATAGTCCAACTTGGTCATTTAGAACTGAGCTATAAAATCTAATTAGTATTGCTTCGTAAACTCTTCATATTTTAGAATATGAAGAGTTTTTTTTGTGACAATTTTTGTCAATCTGTTTTTTATCGCTTCAAATTCTCTTTGTTTTGCCTAACTTGATTTTCGATTATGGAACGCAAACCTTTTATCATTTACAAATCCTCCGCTGGCTCCGGTAAGACTTACACACTTACCATGGAATACCTCAAGCTGGCACTCAAATATCCCGATAATTTCAGATCTATTTTGGCGGTGACTTTTACAAACAAAGCCACGCAAGAAATGAAGGAAAGGATTATCAAAGAACTCAAGCGACTCAAAGAAGAGGTGAAGCCGCAGGAAAAAATGGATTCTGAAATCATGCTAGCTCTTGGACTTTCTGCTGAGCAATTGAAACTACGGGCAGCACAAACCTTGACGGCAATTTTGCATGACTACAGCAGGTTTTCTGTAAGTACGATTGATAGCTTTTTCCAGAAAGTAGTGCGAGCATTTGCCAGAGAAATGGATCTCAATGCAAAATTTGAGGTCGAACTTGATCAAGATGCAGTCTTGGATAGGGTAGTGGACAAAGTAATGCTACAAGTGATGGAGGATGAGTTTCTCCACAAATGGCTCGTGGATTATGCAGTAGAACAGATTCAAAATGGAAAGTCTTGGGATGTAAGAAAAAATATCAAAGAGCTTGGGAGGCAGATTTTTCAGGAAGATTTCAAGAAATATGCGCCAGAGATCAGGGAGTTTTTGAAAGACAAAAAGAACATTGCCGAACTTCAGAAATTCATTAACCTTAGAAAAAAAGAAATCATTGATATTGCCCTTGTACTGAAAAACCAAGCCAATCAGATCAGAATTGGCAATGGTTTGGAATGGGTAGAGTTTGCAGGATCTTCTAGGTCTTTTGCACTGAAGTTTGACCAACTGGGAGATAAAAATAGCCCTATTCCAAGTTTGACTGATAATCAGAGCCTATTGGTACATGACGAAGCTGGTTGGTTTGCCAAAACCAGCAAAAGGAAGGATGCCATTATTTCAGCCTTCCACCAAGGGTTGGGTCAGATTTTAGCGCAATTTATTCCTCTTGAAGTCAAATGGAATACTTTGGAAGCGATTGGGAAGAATGTTTATGTTTTTGGGATTTTCAGAAATATGATCGAAGAACTTATCCTTCTAAAAGATGAAGAAAACATGTTGCTGATTTCTGATGCCAATGAATTCCTAAAGGAAATCACAAGGGAAAATGAAGCCCCATTTATTTATGAAAAAGTAGGCAATCAGTTTAAGCATTACTTGATAGATGAATTTCAAGATACATCTGGTTTTCAGTGGGCGAGTTTCAAGCCACTTTTGGAAAATTCACTTGCACAAGGTCAGACTAATTTACTGGTGGGAGATGTCAAGCAGTCGATTTATCGCTGGAGAGGAGGGGAGATGAAGTTGCTCTTGCAGCAAGTAGAGGATGAAATCGGTATGCAAAATATCGATAATCAAGTCCTGGATACTAATTTCAGAAGCCTTCCAAATATCATCAGTTTCAACAATGCCTTGTTTAAGAAAATGCCCAAAGCTTTTGAAGAAACAGTCAGTTCCAGGTATGGAGCTGAAGATGTATCCATAATATCAAAGGCTTATCAGGACGTTTTTCAAAATGTTTCCCAGAGAAAAGCTACTTCTGATTTCAAGGGAAAAGTTCAGATTTCTTTCTTGGAAGAAGATCAAGAACTTGAAGAAGATGGCAAATTTGATGCATTAGCATTGGCCAAACTCCCAGAAATGGTCATGGGATTGCAAGACAAGGGATATGATTTGCAAGACATAGCTTTCTTGGTCAGGAGAAAAGCTGAAGGGGAAGCGATTGCCGATACATTGATGCAATATGGTGCAGAGAATGAAAACCCAGATTACAGCTTTGATGTTTTGTCAGATGAAAGTATGTTTCTGTTCAAATCTGCCTCAGTAAAAGCACTCGAAGCAGGATTGAAGTATTTACATCAACCTAATGACCAAGTACAATTCAAAACCATGTGGTATTACCGCTCCATCTTGGTGGATGCGAAGATAGACCATGAGCTATTTGCTTTGGATAGAGTTCCGCTAGCACTTCAGGAAAAAGTAGCAGAGTTTGGAAAAAAGGAAGTTTTACTCCTGCAGTTGCCATTAATGGAAGCGCTCGAAGAGTTGATTGCCATTCTTGATCTACAGGAAATTGGACAAGAAAAAGCCTATATATCGGGATTCAAAGAAGCGATATATGACTTCACTTCCAACAATAGAGCTGATTTGTCTGGCTTTTTGGAATGGTGGGAAGAAAATAGATCTAAGCGTACGGTAAAAATTCCAGAAGGACACAATGCAATGCGGATTCTGACGATCCACAAATCCAAAGGTTTGCAGTTTAAGGTAGTCATCATGCCATTTTTGAAGTGGGACATTTTTGACCTCAAAAAATCAAATGTTGTTTGGTCACCTTTTGAAGACACAGAAAAGGGTGTTTCAGCTATCATCCCTTTGACATTGAATGGTACATTGGCTAAGTCGGACTTTCATGAAACCTACTCTGAAGAAGCTATTTTAGCCTATTTGGACAGTTTAAATATGATTTATGTAGCATTGACCCGAGCAGAAGAGGTTTTTATAGGGATCGCACCGTTTACGAAAAAAATCAACAGTTTGAATAATGTTCAAGTTCAGCTACAGCAATTGTTGTCATCATCAATTGACGAAGACGGAGAATTAAGTCTGTCTGAGCATTTTGATAATGAAAGTAAAGTTTTTGAGATGGGAAATTGGCCTGTTGCAACACAAAAGGAAAATAAAGAGGTCAAAACACCAGATCTGAGATGGGCCTATCAGAATTGGACGCAATTGCTTCAAGTGAAAAAATATGCCGTTGATTTTTCCCTTGAAGGATTAGAGCAACGCAAAAAGCGGAATTTTGGCCTGATGGTACATGAAATATTAGAGATTTCAAAAAGCAAAGATGAAGCATTGGTTAATCTATCCGCATTTTATTTTGATGGAAGATTGACAGAAGAGGAAAAAAAGGAGGTCGAACTGCAATTGGAAGGCTTGTTCTCCAAGAGCCTTTTTGCTTCTTGGTTTGATACTGAAGGCTTATTGCTTGCAGAGCAAGGGATTTTACTTCCTGGAGGGAGGCAAAAAAGACCTGATAGGATTATCGTAGGGGAAAATCATTGCATGGTGGTAGATTTTAAAACTGGAGAAGCTTACAAAAAGCACCAAACACAAGTTAGAGAATATATGGAGTTAGTGAATAAGTTGAGTGGTAAGCCTGCGAAAGGGTATCTATGCTATTTGGAAACTGGAGAAATAGAGGAAGTTTATGCATAGTTTTTTAAGAAATACAGCCGCACAGATTCTTGAAGAGCATGCTAACCTTCAAGATTTGGTCATTATTCTGCCGAATAGAAGGGCAGGTCTATTCTTCACCCAGCATCTTGGAAATCTAATTCAAGAAGCTACTTGGATGCCGGAGATTAAGACGATTGAAGATATATTTTATCAATACGCAGGTCAGAGACCTGCTGATGATTTGACATTGATTTTTGAATTGTATAAAGTTTATCAGACTGTTCATTCAGAACCTGAGCCTTTTGACAAGTTTTATTTTTGGGGAGAAATGATGCTGAAGGATTTCAATGATGTAGATCAGTTTATGGCAGAAGCAAAGAAACTTTACCATCATCTTTCGGAAATCAAAGAAATTGAATCAGATTTAAGTTTCTTGACTGAAAGTCAAATTGAATTGATCAAACAGTTTTGGTCGTCCTTTCATCAGCAGGAGAGAAGTCATCAGGAAAAATTCCTTAAGTTTTGGCAGCTTTTGAATCCTATATATGAAGCATTTCAGGCATCTTTGGAAGTTTCTGGTATGGCTTATTCAGGAAAACTCTATAGAAAAGTTGCTGAAAGTTTAGATAAAATCCCTCAGCCCGATAAAAAATACATTTTTATTGGATTCAATGCTTTCACAGCTACGGAGGAGAAACTTATCAAGCATTTTATTACATCCTTTGGAGCAGAGATCTTTTGGGATGTTGACGCCTATTACCTCAACGATGTCAACCAAGAGGCGGGCTTGTTTTTTAGAGATTATCAGAAAGATTTGGTTTTTGGTCCAACTTTCCCAGAAACAATTTCAGAGACAATTCAGTCGAGAAAGGCAAATATCCAGATTTATGCAACTCCACTAAAAACAAACCAAGCAAACTTGGTAGGCTCGATTTTGGAAAAAGTATCGGGTCAGGAGTCATGGGAAGAGACTGTAGTGATTCTTCCTGATGAACAAATGCTTTTTCCGATTTTGCATACTTTGCCTACAAATATTGACAAAGTCAATGTCACAATGGGCTATCCTGTAAAAAATGCTCCTGTATATGCATTTTTGGAGGCAATTTTGGAAATGCAGCGCTTTACCAAGTTGGAAGATGGGAAGATCCTATTTTACCACAAGCCTGTCAAGGACTTGCTCTCGTCTATCTATCTAAAATCAGCGAATCCTTTACATACTGCCCTTTTGCTCAAAGATATTCAAGAAAAAAATCAAATATACATCAGCCAAGAAGACCTGCATGGAGGAGGTGGATTTTTCAAACTCATTTTCCAAAAACTGAGTTCTGATCAGCTTTTTGCTTACGTTTCGACTTTGATAGAAGAATTGGCCAATAGTCTGGAAGATGAACCTTTGCAAAGATCTTATTTGTATCAGTGCTTTAAACAATTGAATAGGCTGAGAGCCATTTTTGAACATGAAAACTCCATCCAAGTCGAGCTTGAGTTTTTTATCCGACTCTTCAGACAGGTATTTCGCGAAGTTAAGTTGCCTTTCGAAGGTGAGCCACTTCAGGGCTTACAGTTGATGGGGGTTTTGGAATCCAGAAACTTAGATTTTAAGCGAGTGATCATCTGTAATATGAATGAGGATAGTTTCCCTCCATCTGCGGGCTTGAACTCGATGATTCCTTTCAATATCCGCAGGGCTTTTGGTCTGCCTGTTCAAGAGCAGAATGACGCCATATATGCCTATACTTTTTACAGATTGCTGCACAGCGCAGAAGAAGTGCATATGATCTATACCACAGCCTCGGATCAGGGAAAAGCAGGGGAAAAGAGTCGGTATATCCAACAAATGATGGTCGAAATGGGATTATCCATTGAAGAAGAAGTTTTCTATGTTCCCATAGATCTCAAAAATACTGAAGCGATCAATATTGAAAAAAATGAAGATGTTCTGAAGCTTTTGGACAGGTATGTCATTCAGCCTGACGGAAAATCCGTGACTTCCTTTTCCCCTTCGGCACTGAGTGTTTATTTGGATTGTAGGTTGAAGTTTTACCTTCAATATCTGGCAGGTATCCAAGAAAAGGATGAAGTGAAAGAGGAGATAGATGCCATGGTTTTTGGGAATTTGGCACATTTTAGCATGGAGTTTCTTTATAAGGGATTTCAGGAAAGAAAAAACCGTGATATACTGGAAAAGGAAGATTTCAAAGAGTTGAAGGAAAAGTGGATATTTCCAGCCATTGAATTGGGGGTAAGGAAATTTTATCACCTTGAAGAGAATGCAGACACCAAGCTAAGTGGTCAAATGGCAATTGTAAGGGATGTTTTACAAAAATATTTGTCCAGACTCTTGGAGATAGACGAAGCATCAGCTCCTATCAGGATTGTTTCCATGGAAGCCTCCCACAAAGCCAAATTTGAGATCGATGGCTCATATGGTTCTATGTCTATATCCCTCAAGGGATTGATAGATAGAGTTGATGAGAATAATGGGGTTATCAGATTAATTGACTATAAGTCAGGTGCTGATAAAAAGGATTTTAGAAGTATAGAAAGCCTTTTCGATAGGGATGACAAAAACAGAAACAAAGCTGCAATGCAAACTTTGTACTATGGATTGCTCTTTCAGGCAGTTCATCCAGAGAATACTTTATCCTTGAAACCTGCAATTTTCAATTTCAAGGAGATTTTTCAGGAGGATTTCAATCCTTACTTGCAAGAGAAGGAGCCAAGAAAAGCAGGAATTGAGGTAAATGATTATCGTGATTATAAAGCTGCGTATGAAGATGGTTTGAGAACCTTGCTGGAAGAGTTATATAACCCAGAGATTCCTTTTTCACAGACGGACAACCTTGATAAATGTAAATACTGCCCATATATTGGGATTTGTGGCCGTTAAAAATATCTGGGTGTAGTTTGGAACTACACCCAGATGGATTACAATTTCTTCAATCCTTTCAATGATTCCTTATTTCCTTCAATAATACTGATGGCAAAGCCTCCTCCAGGAGCACTTAGTTGTGAAAGTTTAGACTTTTTATTTACTATGACTTTTCTGATTTCGTATGCTTGGGCGTTATTCCTATAGTGAGCATCTTTGGCATCAGCATAAATCGTTGCAATGTAACTTTTTCCTTCATCCAAGAAATCAAAATTTATGCTTGAAGTTCTGCTTTTATTTCCATTGACATTTCCGACAAACCAATTATTGGTTCCCTTGGCTTTCCTAGCGATAGTTAGGTAATAACCCGGTTCTGCTTCCAAATACAAGCTTTTTTCCCAATCCAAAGCCACATCCTTGATAAATTGGAATGCATCCATAAATTTTTCATAATGCTCTGGTAGATCAGCTGCCATCTGCAAAGGACTGTACATGGTGACATAAAGTGCCAATTGATTTGCGATGGTGCTGTTCACCCAAGAATTATTATCTGGATTCAATTTGCTGATATCCATTTCAAAAATCCCCGGTGTGTAATCCATAGGTCCACCAATCAAGCGTGTGAAAGGCAAAACTGTTACATGGTTTGGTTTGGATCCACCGAAAGCTTGGTACTCTGTTCCCCTTGCGGATTCATTGGCTATCAAATTTGGATAGGTTCTACTGATACCTGTTGGTCTCACAGCTTCATGGGCATTGACCATGATTTGGTACTCAGCTGCTTTTTCCAATGCATATTGATAATGATTTACTTGCCATTGACTGTAGTGATTGTCTCCAAATGGTAAAATCGTGCCCACATAGCCGCTTTTTACCGCATTGTAGCCATTGTCTTTCATAAATTGATAAGCAATGTCCAAGTGTCTCTCGTAGTTTCTCACAGATGAAGATGTCTCATGATGCATGATCATTTCAACACCTTTTTCTTTGGCATAATCTCTTACTCCTTCTAAATCAAAATCAGGGTAGGGAGTGACAAAGTCAAATACATAATCCTTGGCATTCCCAAACCAATCTTCCCAACCTATATTCCAACCTTCGACAAGTACACCATCAAATCCATGTTCTGCTGCAAAATCAATGTGTTTTTTCACATTTTCAGTCGTAGCTCCATGTTTTCCATTTGGTTTGGCCTTGCTAAAGTCTGTGACTCCCAATTGTACCGCAGGGAAGTCATCAGTGTATGACCATTTGCTTTTTCCTGTGATCATTTCCCACCACACACCGATATATTTCATTGGCCTTATCCATGAAGTGTCTTCAATTTTGTTTGGTTCATTAAGGTTTAGAGTGATTCTTGAAGCCAATATATCCCTAGCATCATCAGACACGATAATTGTTCTCCAAGGAGTCACTGAGGGGCTTTGAAGGTACACCTTATCACCATTTGCATTTGGAGTTAACCAAGATTCAAAAATCATGTTTTCATCATCTAAGTTGAGGTGCATCGTGGCATAATCTATCAAAGCTGCTTCATGTAGGTTGATGTAGATTCCATCATCAGTTTTAAGCATCAGGGAAGTTTGTACTCCGGTAGGGGAGAATGAAGTCTGAGATACGTTGGCTGTGATGGCCTGTGGCATCAATCCTCTTATTTCAGATAGCTTTGACTCCATATAATCATACTCTTGAGTATCATAATCTCCAGGAATCCAAAATGCAGTATGATCACCAGTCATTGCAAATTGGGTTTTTTCTTCAGAAATGATGAAATGCGCTAGATTTTCCTGTGAGGGAAACTCATATCTAAATCCAATGCCATCATCAAAAACCCTAAATCGGATATTCAATGTCCTGTGTTGATGTGTCGCATCTTGATGCAGCGTTACCAAAAGTTCTTTATAGTGGTTTCTGATGCTTTTTTCTTCTCCCCAGATTGGCTCCCAAGTTTCATCTACTTGGTCATCTTCGGAGTTGTAGGTAACAAAACCATCTATAAAGTCAGGTTTGTCTTTCAATTTCAGCCCTAGCTTACTCGGTAGAATGACCGCTTTGCCTTTGAAATCGAGAGCATACTCAGGTTTCCCATCATTCAGGGAAAAGTTCAGTTCAAGTTGGCCATTTGGAGAGGTGATTTTCTGCCCATAAGTCCAGAAGTTAATGCACAAAAGCAATAATAGGGTTAATAGCTTTTTCATTTATTGATAGGGTTTATTTATAAATTTGAGGTAGGATTTTGAATCCATCAAATCGAAATTAAGCCAATAAATGAGTCAAAAAAAGCATTTTGAGGAATTACATGGACGATTAGAGAAAAAAAATATATGCAATCGATTGATATATTTGAAGATGCAAAACAATCTCTGTTTTGTCTCAATTAAATTTGATATTTGTTGCTAGAATTTTACTTTTTGAAGTTTAGGATAAATCTCTCCTAGCATTCCCAAAGCTGCAGATCCATACCATTCAATCAACTCCATTTTTAATACACCTGCTTGAACAGCCGGGTCAGTATTTGTAAGCAATTCTGCTTCTGATTTAGTAGAAACATCAAAGATAAAGATCCCTCTTTTTTCTCCGCCATTGATAAAAGGTCCTGCCAATACTAGTTTACCTTCTTCTGCAAGTTTGTTGATGTTTGCCATGTGACCTTTTTGGATTTCTTGCCTCTCTTCTTGTGAATATTCATTTACCCGATCCCCAGCCAAAAGAAATGCCATCACATAGGTTTTCATGCCATAATCATCCGCACCGAGTTTTTTAACCAGAGCAGAGTCATATTCCGCATTTTGCGCAAAAGAGATTGTCGAAATGAAAGCAAGAAAAGCAAAACTTAGTGTTAGATTTTTCATCATGTTGATTTGGGGTTAGGGATTAGTTATTAGTCGAATAGGGATTAGTGAAATAGTGAACTCAATCTTGTCACATCGACCTTGGGAGATGTCTCGTAGTGTTATATTTAAGGAAAATAGTTGATTAGGAGATTAGTGGATTAGGATTTCTCTATTAATACTTTTTCTAAACTTCTAAACCCTAAGCTTCTAAACTAATTTTGATTAGGGGATTAGTCGAATAGGGGTTAGTAGAATTCTATCATACATAAAGATAATTTACAAATAAGAAATCAGAGCTACGCCCCTTATAGTTAGCCTTTTGCTTCCTTGCTTCCTTGGTTCATCGTACTTCGTACTTGGTACTAGTATCTACACTCTACAATCCACCCTCTAAAATCTATAATCTAAAATCTACCCTCTAAAATCTAAAATCTACCTTCTAAAATCTAAAATCTACAATCCCTTCCTTCTACTGAATAATCAAAGAAACCGTATCCGCTTTGGTTCGGATTTTTAACCATTCCTGAAACCGTTTCATTTCTTGGTCATTTGGTTTCTGCCGAAACTTGGCATAGGCCATCAGAATTGTATCCTGTTTGTTTTGTGTCACATCTGCTACTACGGCTCGGTTTAATGAGAAGCTTTGCAGGCCAGTATGATTGATTTTAGCTTCATTGGCGAGATCCATTACCTGTTTACTAGATTCTGCATATTGAGAAAGCTCATTCTCCAAAAATGAAATCTTTTGATCTTTGTTTTGGATCAACAATTCATTTCTTTCATAAAGGTCTTTCAGAATATCCGATCTCAACATGTTTAAATCAGTTCCTCCATCACCACTTTGTTTGATTTTGAGGTGTGTTTTGTTAAGACTAAAGACTTTAAGTTTATTTTGAAGTCTTTGGATTTCATCATCATCTATTCGTTCGCCAATCAAGGAGATTTCTATTCCGCTGCTGTCAGAATTATACACTAGGTTGCTAGCGATAACCTGTGTTCTAGGAAAGTCCATTTCTGTTTTGATAAATTCTTTGGCACTTCTTTCCCAAAAAGTCCGAGTGACAATATTATACGCCAGGTACACACTCGGTATCACTGTCAAAAGTGTGAAAATAGTGATGTACCTTTTTACAGTCTGTTCCCGTTTTGGGTCTAAAAATTCCTTCTTTGGGAAATTCATGAATCTTACGATCAGGTAAGTTGAAAGACTTATAAATACTGAATTGATGAAAAAGAGATAGAATGCACCAAAAAAGTAATACAAATTCCCAGTCGCCAAGCCATAGCCAGCGGTACAAAGTGGGGGCATCAAAGCTGTTGCGATTGCGACACCAGGGATAGCGTTACTTTTTTCTTTTCGAGAACCAGCGACTATCCCTGCAAGGCCACCGAATAGGGCAATCAGTACATCCCAGATACTTGGTTCTGTTCTGGCCAATAATTCGGATTGGGCTTCATTGAGAGGAGTAAATGAAAAGTAAATTGTACTGGTCAAGATACTTATCAAAACTGCAATTCCAAGATTTTTTAAGGATCGCTGAAGTAACTCAAAATCGTTGATTCCTGCGGCCATTCCTATCCCCATAATAGGTCCCATTAGGGGGGATATTAGCATGGCACCAATGATGACTGCTGTAGAATTTACATTCAATCCCACAGAAGCCACAAAGATTGCAAATATCAAGATCCAAAGATTGGCACCTTTGAATTCTATGTTTTTCTTAACATAGTCTATGGTCTCTAATTCATCTTCTTTTCCTTCATGTAGATCAAATCTATCTCTAAAAAATAATAAGGCCATCATTATTTTTCGGCGAATCCCTAATGGTTCTTTATCTTTATCTTGGATCATTTTCAACGCAATTAAAGAGGGCAAGTTAAAGAATTTTTTAAAACTAACATGGGTAAAATCTCCCTTTACAAGATAATTGTTTATCAAATTTTTCAAGAATCGAAAGAGGGGAGGGCAGCGGAGTATTGAAGAAAACAGCTTGATATAGGTGTTTGATATAACGCTATTTTAACATTCAAATCGCATGGAAGCATGTCAAAATCTTAATTTAAATCTATAAAAAGCACCCTTGGTGGAAAAGATTCAATTGTTGATAGTTTTTATTTTACAAAAAATTAACAGCAAAATTGAATCTATATCTTATATTTAGATATATGCATCTAAGTAATTGGTAAATAATAAAATATGATAAATTTAGCCTAGACTAAATATGTCTTATCTAAAAAGTTTAGGTTAATCTAAAAATGTTTTTTAAGTCAGAATTGCCACAACTATGGATAAAATCTTACTTTTGTTGATACCAGATTTACTATGCCTGGAAAGATCTGAGACTAGTGTTTTTCCGTATGATAGTATCACACCCAATTAGAATTCAGAATAGTTTAAGTCGAGGCTTTATTTTGAGACTATGCAAAAAGAGATAAATAAAATAGTTTTTGTTGATGATGATAAAATCCAGCATATGATCAACAAGAAAAATATAATCAAAATCAAGCCTGATTTAGAGTTGGTATTTTTCGATGATCCATTTTCGGCATTAAATTGGCTTGAGATTGAAACTGCAGACTTGCTTTTGCTTGATATCAATATGCCCGAGATGAGTGGTTGGGAGTTTTTGGAATTGCTAAATCAAAAGAATATTAAGATAGATGTTAATATGCTTAGTTCATCAATGGATCCTGAGGACTTGGCTAAAAGTAAGGAATTTGATTTGGTGAAAGGCTTTTTGATAAAGCCGTTGGGTATAGATATCATAGAAGATTTGCTTAAATGAAAAATCATCATTTGTGATTTAAAATTGATTACTTTAGAGCTTTATATTTAATTCTTATGTCAGAAATTACTGCAAGAAATAAACCTGTCATTTCAAAAAAAATTGATAAGTTTTTCATTGGATTGGCAAATGCTTTCAGATTTGTAAAGAGGTTTTTTCAGGAGGTATGGTTTCCTCCTTACGAATTCAAAGAGATTCTTAGACAATGTTATGAAATCGGATACAGGTCGTTGCCTTTGATATCATTGACTGGCTTCATTGTCGGGATAGTTTTCACTAACCAATCTCGTCCGTCTTTGGCTGAGTTTGGTGCAGCATCTTGGCTACCGGCTTTGATCTCTATAGCAATTATTCGTGCGATGGGGCCCTTAGTCACAGCTTTAATCGCTGCAGGTAAGGTGGGTTCTAGCATTGGAGCAGAAATTGGTTCTATGAAAGTAACAGAACAAATAGATGCAATGGAAGTGTCGGCTATCAATCCATTTAAATATTTGGTCATAACTCGTACCATCGCAACTACGCTAATGATACCTGTTTTGGTAATGTATACGGATTTTGTTGCTTTGATTGGCTCG
Source organism: Belliella alkalica (assembly GCF_022549785.1). Classification (GTDB taxonomy): domain Bacteria; phylum Bacteroidota; class Bacteroidia; order Cytophagales; family Cyclobacteriaceae; genus Belliella; species Belliella alkalica. Next base: position 34,929 of record NZ_JAKZGO010000012.1, on the reverse strand, counting down.
TTTATCAATGTCAACCAAAATGAATTGGTCAGCCTTTCTACATTCTTTGTTCAGGTTTTTGAAGCTGTTTCATTTTTAGACGTCTTCTCTTCGCTGATCAAATCGCTTGTGTTTGGCTTCACCATAGGAATCGTCGGTTGTTATAAAGGGTACAATTCGTCCAATGGAACAGAAGGTGTAGGGAAAGCAGCAAATGCTTCTGTGGTGATGTCCATGTTTTTAATTTTTATCGAAGAATTATTGGCGCTTCAAATTGTAAATGCAATACGTTATGCATAATGAAGAAATAAGTAAAGTAGTAGAGATCAATGGGCTTAAGAAGTCTTTTGACGAAAACCATGTGCTAAGAGGAGTAGATCTTGATTTATATAAAAGTGAAAATTTAGTAGTTTTAGGTAAATCTGGCTCTGGAAAGTCAGTTTTAATTAAATTGATGGTTGGCTTGTTGAAGCAGGATGAAGGCACAATAAAGATTTTAGGCAAAGACACTTCAAATCTTACGCTTAAAGAATTGAATAAGCTTCGTCTGAAAATCGGCTTTGCTTTTCAGGCTTCTGCTTTGTACGATAGTATGACAGTTAGAGAAAACTTGGAATTTCCTCTAACAAGAAATATCAAGAACCTGACAAGAAAGGAAATCAACATGAAGGTCGAAGGACTATTGGATTCTGTGGGACTTCCCAAAACAATCAACCAAATGCCAGCCGAATTGTCAGGCGGACAGAAAAAGAGGATAGGTATAGCTAGAACTTTGATTTTGGAACCTGAAATCATGCTATATGATGAACCTACAGCCGGTCTCGATCCCACGACATGTATTGATATCAATAATTTGATCAATCAAGTAAGAGAAGAGTATAACACTGCTTCTATCGTAATTACCCATGACTTGACCTGTGCCAAGGTAACAGGAGATAGAATGGCAGTATTGATAGAAGGTCAATTTGAAGCAATTGGAACTTTTGATGAAGTATTCACAAATGCCTCAGACCCAAAAATAAAATCATTTTATGACTATAATTTCATTAAGTAATGAGAAACGATAATAAGAAATCTGTCCTAGTTGGCGTGTTTGTACTGATTGGTATTGCAATCTTGGTAGCCGCTATCCTGACTTTAGGTGGTCAGCAAAAGAGGTTTGTGAAAAGCATCAGCTTGAAAGCGGTTTTTGATGATGTAGCTGGTTTGCAGACAGGAAATAATGTCTGGTTTTCAGGTGTGAAAATCGGTACTGTCAAGAAGATTAACTTTTACGGAGACTCGCAAGTAGAGATCGAAATGAATGTCGAAGATAAATCAAAAGAATATATTCGTAAAGACTCTAAAGCTACAATAAGTTCGGATGGTTTGATTGGTAATAAGATTATTGTAATCTATGGCGGTACTACTCAAGCACCTGTGGTCGAAAGTGGTGATAGGTTAATCTCTGAAATGCCTCTAGACACGGACAAAATGATGGAAACTCTTCAAGAAAATAATAACAACCTGGTTTCAATCACCAATGACCTGAAAATCCTCACTGGGAAAATTGCTGAAGGTGAAGGTATCATTGGCGCAGTTTTGACGGATAGCACACTTGCCATCAATTTCAGGAATATCCTACTCAACTTGGAAAGTACTTCTGTGAAAAGTAATAGAATGCTTGCTGACATGACTACCTTTTCTGCAAATCTCAACAAAGAAGGGACGCTATTCAACGATCTTGCTACTGACAAGGAATTGTATAGCAAACTTCAAAGCGCCGTCACAGACCTACAAGGAACTGCTGAAAATGCCCAAAAGATGACAGACAACCTAAATACTGTTACCAACAAATTAAACAGTTCTGATAATGCTTTAGGTACTTTGCTCAATGATGCAGAATTCAATAATACTTTGAAGAGCACATTTGTTAATCTTGATAGCTCAACAATGAACTTGAATAGGGGATTGGAAGCATTGGAATACACTTGGCCATTTAGAAGAGGATTCAAAAGAATGAACAAAGCAGAAGGAAATTAATTTCGCCAAAATACTTCATAAGAAAAGCCTCCCAACCCAAGGAGGCTTTTTTTATGGTATATACCTTCTACCTTGGTTTGTGTCCCCACAAACCAATCAATACTAAGCTCCTTCCCTTGGTTTGTGTCCTCACAAACCAAATCTAAACCATATCCTTCCCAGAGCAATGAAATTGACAAAAATCATTGATTTCAGATATTGACCATTATTCAATAAATACTCTTGGTGTTTATTATCACATACTTTAAGTTGTTAGATCCTATCAAAAAAAGTTTGACCTTAGTTCAAAGTGTGTAAAATGGCAGTTATAAACACTCTAATAGAGATTATCTTCTTTTCTACATCCCCTTGGCTTTGTTTATTTATTGGTCTATGCCTATCTTGAACCTCTAAATTTTGAGTAATTCAATTCATGTGGTATAAGATCAATTCCTTTTTCAGGAAAATAGCCAGAGTATTTACCTTAGATGGTTTTGCATTATCTTCTGTTTGGGTTCAGTTAACAGCAATTTTTCTGGTAAGTGCGATTCTTATTTTCGGAATGTCAGTTTTGATCGGTGATCTTTCAATGAGCTACAGGTTATTCGCTGACCCATCGAGTTATGCAAATTTGAAGTTGAAGAATGAACTTGTTTTTGGGTTGATTCAAGTTTTGTTGGGTTTAGTATTGTTTTCATTTATCATCTCTGTTTTGTCAGCAGCATTGATTGGATTGATAGAGAAAATCAAAAGCGGTACTTTGCCATTTAACAAAAAAGGACATATTCTTTTTGTCAATTACAATATCAAGTTGCCAATGATATTGGATGAATTTGATATCAAATCATTTCAAGACAGAAAAAAACAGCGTGTCGTGTTATTATTTCCAGATACGAACACAGTAACTAGCTTTAGGCTGGAAATGGATAAGGGAAGATGGCCAAATCTTCAAATTTATTTAAGACAAGGAGATTTATTGTCATTTCAGACATATCAGCGACAAGGGATCTTTCAAGCCTTAGGATTAGTGATTTTGCTACCCGATAACACCACTTCGACATTGGAGGCAGATAATTTTAACCTCAAGCTTCTTACCAATCTTGTCAACAACAAAAAGTTTTTTAATTACCTTAATGACAGGCATTTGGCGAATCAACCTGTAAAATGTCTTTTGGAGCTTTCTGCAAACAAGGAAAGTAGTCAGATAGCCAAACTTTTGACAGCATCTAAAGTAGGGAATTTGTTTGCAGTCACTACTCCAAGTGATGTGATTGGGAGCGTGATGTCTAGGGCAATGGTAGATATGAGTTACTACAATATTTTCTATGAAACACTTTCATTTGCTGGGGCGAGAATTCATTTTGTAGATCCAAAGCGATTCAAGAAGGCAAGGAATCTGATTGGAAAAAGTTTTCATGAACTTCTTATGTCGTTCTCAGGTGGAAGCTTGATTGGTTTTTCAGGAGCCAAAGAAGGTAGGCTAAATGTTCAGCTATGTCCATTTAGTGAAAATTTGGGAAATGACGATTGGTTGATTTTTTTGACAGGAAATATCAAATCGCTAAATTATCAACCTCATCTGGTTAAGCAAAAAGTTGCAGATATGAATGAAATATGTGCTCCTAGTGAGCTCATTTCCAAAGATATTGCGGTCATTGGCAATACTTGGCCAATTGGAAACATTGAAGACTTCATAGATTACAACAGCTTTGTAAACCTCAATAAATCTCACCATGTTTTTGATTCAGAAAAGGATTATTTTCAAAAGGATTTTCTAAACTCTCTTGTCCATTCAAACCATGAAAACATAGTGATTAACTTGCAAGATGATTTAGCTTTCAGGATTTCCTTGATTTTGGCAAATATCAAAAATGAAAATATTGACTTCAAGTCAAAAATTATTACGCTTCTTGGGGATCCTACTGTAGAACAGTTGATTAGAGAGCACACTGATCAAGTTAGTACTGTGTTGTCCCATCAATTGGCAGCCAGATATATTGCCCAATTATCATTTCAAAAAAATCTTGAGAGCTTATTTTCGGAATTGGCATTTGCCGAAGGTTCCGAATTTAACATTCTTGAAGTTGGAGAGCATATCAGTGAGGCAAATTTGAAAAATTCAGAACATGTTAAATCAATTTTGGCCGAAAAGCATTTGATTTATGTTGGTGCGATTGATAGAAGCAATAAAATTCAGCTTTCAACAAATAATTTTAATGGGGTCAAGCAGATTTTGGTTCTCAGCAGAGGCTCAAAATAGTATACATTGATTGAAAAAACGCTTCCCTTATTCAGCAGCTTCTATTTTTTGTTCAGCTTCTAGCTTATCAGCTTGATCAGCATTCATACATTCATTGTCGCCATTTTTTTCCAAATGTAAGACTGTACCGATTGGAAAATGATCGGAACCTACAGCAGGATGTCTACACATATCTTTAACTGTGAAATGTTTGCTTACAAAAATATGATCAAGCGGCCATCTTAGAAAGAAGTACTTGGCATGAAAGGTGTTGAAAAGACCTCTCCCTCTACGTAAATCCAAAAGTCCACTTATTTTCAAAAACAATTCACTTGAATAAGACCAACCTACGTCATTCAGATCCCCCATGACGATGCAAGGTCCTGTTTGTTTTTTGGCTTTTTTGCCAATGATCAATATTTCAGCATCTCTTTCTGTACTGCTAGGATTTTCACCAGGAACAGGTGGGGTAGGATGAATGCCGTATACCCGGATTGACTTTTTGGGATTCACAATCATGTCCAATTCAATAGAAGGGATTTCCTCGTCTATCAAGTAATTGACTGATTGATTAGTAATTTCAAATTTTGAATAAAAAAGAAGACCATAAGTATTCTCCAAGGGTACTTCAATATGATATGGGTAATCTTTTTTAAAAATAGCTACTGCATCTGCCCATTCCTGATTGGTTTCTACAAGAAAGAAAACATCTGGTTTTACTTTTTGGATAAGGTTAACGGTTTTCTGGTAATCAGTATTAAACTGATAGACATTAAGTACCAAAAGATGCACTGATTCCATATCATCAGAGGTACTATTCACAATCATTTTTTTACCCAATGAAGTAAAAGGGTAAATTTTCACCATCAAATAAATCGCTAGACTGAAAATAGGTAATATGAAGAAAAAGTCCGAGAGTTCATGGTTAAGCCCAGTTTTTACAAACCAAAGAGATAATATAATGATCGAAATAATTAATTTTTGTGCTCGCGGGTATTCAAAAACCCTAAAAGTCCAATTATCATGTTTGATCAAAGGCAGAATTCCTGAAATAATCAAAAAGCTGGAGAGAATAATTAAAACGTAATTCATTATTAAACACATTTAAGCTATTTGAAACTATTAAAGGGGGTGTTAAATTATAAAATATCCTCCAAAAGGTGAATTAATCGCAAACTAGTGAATTTTTCTCTTTGGAAGTGGGTTATTTATATGTATTATTTTTAAAATGATTTTCCACTAAAAAAGAAGTCTATTTATGTCACTCAATCCTTTTAATGCTAAAAAAACAATCAGTACATCCAAAGGCAATTTTAATTACTGGAGCTTAAATGCTCTAAAAGACGCTGGATTCAAGATTGATCAATTACCATTTTCCATCAGAATTTTACTTGAAAATGCCTTAAGGAATTTTGATGATTTCGCAATCACAAAAGAACATGTAGAAACATTGGCAAACTGGGCTCCTGAGCCATCCGATAAAGACATTCCTTTCAAGCCTGCGAGGGTTTTGATGCAGGATTTTACAGGAGTGCCAGCGGTAGTTGATATTGCATCACTAAGGGCTGAGGCGGTAAGAAAGGGGAAGGATCCTAATAAAATCAATCCATTGATTCCCGTAGATTTGGTTATTGACCATTCTGTTCAAGTAGATTATTTTGGTACCAATTACGCTTACCAAAAAAATGTAGATGTAGAGTATGAAAGAAACGGTGAACGTTACCAATTTTTGAAATGGGCACAAAAAGCCTTTGATAATTTTTCTGTTGTTCCTCCGGGAATGGGGATTTGCCATCAGGTAAACTTAGAATATTTAGCACAAGGAGTGATTGCTAGAGATGGAAACGTTTTTCCAGATACTTTGGTAGGTACGGATTCACATACACCTATGGTCAATGGAATCGGTGTAGTCGCTTGGGGTGTAGGAGGAATTGAGGCAGAGGCAGCGATTTTAGGCCAACCGATTTATTTTATCATGCCTGAAGTGGTAGGGTTGAAATTGACAGGAAAACTGCCCCTAGGAACTACCGCCACGGATATGGTCTTGACGATTACCCAATTACTTAGAGAACATGGAGTCGTAGGAAAGTTTGTGGAAGTCTTTGGTTCTGGCTTGGATAACTTGACAGTTCCTGATAGGGCTACTATTTCCAACATGTCACCGGAATTTGGTTGTACGGTTACCTATTTTCCTATTGATGATCGTACGTTGGATTATATGTCTAAGACTAATAGGGAAGCAGATCAAATCAAATTAGTGGAAGAGTACACCAAAGCAAATATGCTGTGGAGGGAAGGGGAGGATAAAATAAAGTATAGCTCAATAGTTGAACTTGATTTAAGTAGTGTGGAGCCTACCGTCTCAGGGCCAAAAAGACCACAGGACAAAATTTTGGTTCGTGAATTCAAACAGAAATTTGGGGAGCTTTTGAGTGAAGTCCATGGAAGAGAATATATTCCGATAGACAAAAGGGATGAAGGCCGTTGGTATGGAGAGGGTGGAAGCCAAAATGCCGACAATCAAAAAGAAACTTCTGCTACAGTTGAGTACGAAACTAAGGTTAAAAATGGCTTAAAATCAGTAGTTGTAAAGCTCAATAACGAGAAGTTTGCACTCTATGATGGATCCATAGTCATTGCAGCGATCACTTCCTGCACCAATACCTCCAACCCATCCGTAATGATCGGAGCAGGATTGGTGGCAAGAAAAGCAAGAGAAAGAGGTTTGGATGTCAAGCCTTGGGTAAAAACATCCTTGGCACCAGGATCTAAGGTGGTGACGGATTATTTGACCTCAGCAGGACTTTTGGATGATTTGGAAGCATTGAGATTCCATGTTGTCGGATATGGCTGCACATCTTGTATCGGTAATTCAGGGCCACTTCCAAGCCATATTGCAAAAGCAGTTGAAGAAAATGATTTGGTAGTAAGCTCAGTATTGTCAGGAAATAGAAATTTTGAAGCAAGGGTACATCCTCAGGTCAAGATGAATTACCTGATGTCTCCGATGCTGGTAGTAGCCTATGCATTGGCTGGTCGGGTAGATGTAGATCTAAACAATGAACCAGTCGGTTACGATCCTAATTTAGAGCCTGTGTATTTAAAAGATATTTGGCCGAGCAATGACGAGATTTTTGAAGTCATGAACAAGGTGCTCTCACCAGCAGATTTTGAAAAGAGTTATGGAGAGATCTTTGAAGGAAATGAGCAATGGAAGAATTTGGAAGCACCAAAGGATGAAATCTATCAGTGGTCTGACGAAAGTACTTATATCAAAGAAGTACCGTTTTTCAATGGCTTGCCTGAGGAAGTCTTGGAACCTAAAGATATCAACGGAGCGAATGTTCTTTTGAAACTTGGTGATTCGATTACTACAGATCACATTTCTCCAGCAGGATCCTTTTCTCTTCAAAGTCCAGCAGGACAATATCTCAATGGCAGGGGAGTAGAGAAAAAAGACTTCAACTCATATGGCTCAAGAAGAGGAAACGATGAAGTCATGGTAAGGGGAACTTTTGCCAATGTCAGAATCAAAAATCAACTTGCACAAAAAGAAGGTGGCTACACTACTTATATTCCTAGTGGTGAAGAAATGAGTGTCTATGATGCATCCCAAAAATACCAATCCCAAAACACACCTTTGATTGTCTTAGCAGGTAAAGAATATGGAAGTGGATCCTCTAGAGACTGGGCTGCCAAGGGAACAAGTTTGTTGGGAATCAAGGCAGTTTTGGCTGAGAGTTATGAAAGAATCCACAGAAGCAATCTAGTAGGAATGGGTGTTTTACCGCTTCAGTATAGCGATGGAGAGACTGCGGAAACATTAGGATTGACAGGTAAAGAAAGCTTTACGATAAAAGATATAAGTGATGGATTATCACCGCTTAAAACACTTCAGGTAGAAGCAACACGTGAGGATGAATTCACCCAGACATTTGAAGTAGTTTGCAGACTTGACTCAGCCATAGAAATCGAATATTACAAAAATGGAGGAATACTTCATTATGTTTTGAGAGAGTTTTTGGCGAAGTAGATTTGAGTTCTAACCCTTTAACCCCTAATCCATCAAACAAAAATAGTTTTATGGATTAGGGGTTTAGTATTTTAGCCGATATCATGTGTCAATTCACTACCTTTAAACCTTTAATCCAACCAACCCCGCAACCTCCCAACTTTTTACCACATTAACCTCTTAACCTTCCCATTACCAATAACGTTTTACAATCATCTTTTTCATCCAAAAAACCAATAATCGCATATCAAATCTAAGATTTTCTTTAAATTACAGTCCTTTAGGAAATTTAATATGAGATACATAGGTTTTGCACTTTCATTAATAGTCACCATATCCCTGGGTGTAGCACTTTCCCTTCAGTTTGGATCTATTCCGTCACTAGGCAAATTACTTGATCCGTATCATGGATTTTGGCAAAACGCCTTCTCTGAAGACCAGCTTTCTGAAGAGGAAATAGAAATCTCAGGACTCTCAGAAGCTGTCACAGTAACTTACGACGAGGATTTGATCCCACATATTTATGCCCAAAACGAAGAAGACCTATACAGAGCTCAAGGTTACATTACAGCGAAGCATAGACTTTGGCAAATGGAATTCCAAACTATGGCAGCAGCAGGCAGGCTGTCTGAGATAGTTGGTGATATCGCTTTGGACTTGGACAGGATGACCAGAAGAAAAGGATTACCACATGCTGCTGAACAAGGAGTCGAGTTTTTGGAAGTTAATGACCCTGAAACATTCCGTTTGGTGAGAGCTTATGCAGCTGGTGTCAATCAATACATTGCTGAGCTCACTGACGCTCGGTTACCTATTGAATATAAAATCTTGAATTATAGACCTGAAGAATGGTCGGCTTACAAATCAATTCTACTTTTGAAATACATGGCAGATATGCTTGTAGGGGATAGAGATTTAGAATATACCAACCTAAGAAAAGTACTGGGTGAAGAGCTGTTGGAGAAGTTGTTTCCTTTGTTCCCAGAAGAAAATGACCCCATTATTGAGGCTGGGAAGATTTGGGATTTTGATCCTCTACAGATAAGTATTCCAGACAGTATCAAATATCCCGAAGAAGATATTTTTATAAAAACAATGATCCAGCCAGAGCCAGGGATTGGATCAAATAATTGGGCAGTGGCAGGATCTAAAACCCAAAGCGGTAATCCAATTTTAGCTAATGACCCGCATTTGGGGTTAAATCTACCATCATTATGGTATGCGATGCAGTTGACTACACCTAATCATAGTGTCAAGGGTGCTACATTACCAGGAGCATTGGGAATAATATCAGGTTTCAATGAAAATATAGCTTGGGGAGTTACCAATGCCACCAGAGATACAAGGGACTGGTATTCTATTCAGTTTCGAAAAGAAGATAGAACAGAGTATCTCTACAACGATCAGTGGATACAAAGTACATTTAGAATTGAAGAGATAAAAATAAAAGGACAACCTGATTTTGTAGATACGATTGTCTACACACATCATGGCCCTATTGTATATGATAAAAACTTCCGTTCTGAGAGAAAGGATTTAAACTTCGCTTTGAAATGGACAGCACATTTACCTTCCAATGAACAAAAGACCTTCTTGCTTTTGAATAAAGGTCGAAATCATGAGGATTACATAGAGGCACTAAACTTCTATACTTCGCCTGCACAAAACTTTGTGTTCGCTTCTAGTTCTGGTGATATTGCTTTGAAGGTACAGGGGAGATTCCCTCTGAAATGGAAGGGCCAAGGAAAGTTCTTGATGGATGGTAATGATCCAAATATGGAATGGAGGGAGTTTATTCCTAATGAGCACAATGCAGCCACACTGAATCCCGAACGAGGCTACGTCTCTTCCGCAAATCAACATCCTGTAGATCCATCTTATCCTTACTTTGTTTTTGACAATAGCTTTGAGCATTATAGAAATAGGAGACTCAATAATAGATTATCAGTACTCACAGATATTCGCATTGAGGATATGATGAATTTGCAGTTTGATAATTTTAATTTGCATGCTTCCGAAGCACTTCCTACCATGTTGAACTTGGTTCAAGAGGATAGTGCATTTGTCAAGCTTGATGGCATAGCCAAAATCATCAATCAGCTTTCTACATGGGATTACCACACCAATCCAAACCAAGAAGAAGCAACTATATTTGATTTATGGTGGATGTATTTGAATAGAAGTGTTTGGCAAGATTTGATTGGTTTGAAACAAGAGGTCGTGTTACCAAACAAATATCAAACTGTCCAATTATTAAAATCTGAACCTGAGTCAAATTTATTTGATATAAAATCAACAACTGCAATAGAAACAGCAAAATATCATCTCAGGGTAAGTTTTGACTCCATGTTGGTGCAAATAGAAAACTTTAAAACCGATAAAGGAAATATCGAGTGGGCTACATATAAGAATACAACAATCCAGCATTTGGTACCTAATTTCAAATCATTTTCGCATGCAGGTGTATCTACGGGAGGAGGAGCAGGTATTCTCAATGCTACATCAGGAAGACATGGTGCGAGTTGGCGAATGGTGGTAGAACTCGGTAAAGAACCACAAGCATTTGGCATATATCCAGGAGGGCAATCAGGTAACCCAGGAAGTAGATTTTATGATAATTTTCTTCAAAAGTGGGCAAATGGACAATACGTTAATTTCAAACTGAGGAAAAAAGAAGACAATCAAAACATTTTATTTTCCACTTTACTTAAACCAATATCATGATAAGATTTATTGCACTACTTGTATTTTCCTCCTTGTTTATACTTATACTTGGACCTTTTTTCTCTTACCCAATCATGATGGTTGGTGTAATTCTTTTGTCATATTTGATTGGAGGAAATGGAACAAGCTCTTTTTTGGCAGGTGGTTTTTCTTTTGGATTGATATGGTTTTTTCAAGCAGTATATATAAGCTTATCCTCTAATTCCACCTTACCTACCAAAATGGCCGAACTGATGGGCTTAGCGGACAGTAATTTATTGTGGATTGCTACTGGAGTAATTGGATTTATTTTGGGAAGCTTTTCTGGACTGACAGGTTCCTTGCTCAGAAATATATTAAGAAGAAAAAGAGATGAGGGGGTTTATAGGTTATAAATTTTTGAATTTAGATTATGAATATCCGCAATGTTGCACGTTGGGTAAGAAGTAGCTTTGTAAGTTGTGGACACTCGTCAGCAGAAAACAGTATAGCCAACAGTACCACAAATCGTTCATCCTACAATCTATTGTTTGGCTACTTGCAAGAAGGTGGATAGTCATAATTTAGATTTCATTATCAGATATATCTAAGATAAGTCTCCATAAAACGCACATAAGCGGTTTGGCTCAATTTTGTTCAAAAAAAAACAAAAAAAACTTTTGTAATTAATATTTGAGCGAGTACTTTTGTTGCTCGCTTGTAATGCTTTTTATGTTAGACTCTTTAATTACGTCAAAGACAAGGTTAAAACTTTTAATAAAGTTTTTTAGCAATCCCAAAAACCAGGGACATTTGCGCGGACTTGCAGATGAGTTTGGAGACTCTACCAATGCCATTAGAAAAGAACTCAACAACCTTACTGATGCAGGGCTTCTTATCAAGGTAGCAGAAAAAAATAAAATTGATTATCAGGCGAATATAGATCATCCCCTTTTTTCCAATCTTCAAGATATTATCAGGAAATACCTAGGTCTTGATAAGCTTTTGGCTACAGTTTTGGAGAGAATGGGCGATGTCAATCAGGTAGCATTAGTAGGAGATTATGCTAGAGGTGTAGATTCCGGAAAAATCGAAGTACAAATCACAGGCAAGGAACTCAATGCGGATTACTTAGAATTGCTTGAAAACAAGATAGAGTCTTTGATTCACAAGCATGTGGTTTTCCAGATACAAAACGCTATCACAGATCCTGAAGCCTTGATTTTGTTTCAAAATCAGGATTGATTCCTAGGTGAGTAGTCCAAGCTAGGTCTCTCATCTATAACATATACTTATTGCTCGCTAAGCACAGAAATGTGACTGAGAGGGCGAAGCTGTGAAAAAGAGGTAAAGGTTCCAGTTAAAAAAATTTTCCCCTTTTCCCTTTAAACTAGTCCCTAAAACACATTAACATTTCCAAAAGGCTCAAAGTGAGAAATAAGGCGTTTAAACTCCTCTTTTCCCCTTTAACCTTTTCCCTTTTTCCCTATATTTCCTTATGAAAAAATTAATTCTTGTTATCAACTTTGTCCTTTTGTCAGGGATATTGCTAGCACAATCCCTTTCTGATATCCAATCTATCAATGTAGATAACCTTTCGGATGCACAAGTAGAACAGCTAGTAAAAAGAGCTGAAGGTACAGGTATGAATGAGCAGCAGCTTATTTCTATGGCTAGAGAGAGGGGAATGCCTGCCGCAGAGATTTCGAAGCTTCAGAGTAGAATTCAAAAAATCAGAAATACTGGCAACAATGACGATGTATATGGAGGAGAAGATGTAGGTCGTCAAGGAATCACCGAAGATGTAGTAGTGCGTGAAGAAGGACCTAAGTTGAATGAAGAACAAAAAAAGATTTTTGGGTATTCTTTGTTTAGAAATAACAAATTGACATTCACTCCAAACATGAATCTCCCAACACCTTTAAATTATAAGTTGGGATCAAGAGATCAGCTTTTGATAGATATCTATGGCGCTTCACAGCAACGCTATGATCTAAGCATCAACAACGAGGGAAATATTTTTATACCTAATGTAGGACCGGTAAATTTGGGTGGTTTGACTGTAGAGGCAGCCACTGCAAGATTAAAAAGCACACTTTCCAATATCTATTCAGGTTTATCAGGTGGAAATCCCAATACCTTTATGCAGATTAGGGTGGGAAACATTCGTTCTATACAAGTATCCATGGTAGGTGAATTGTATGCTCCAGGAAATTATACCCTGTCTTCTTTTTCTACTGTATTCAATGCACTCTATGCTGCAGGGGGGATTACTGAATCAGGTTCATTTAGGGCTATCAAAGTCTACAGAGATAGCAAGTTATTGGCAGAGGTAGATGTATATGATTTCCTGATCAATGGAAATCAAGCTTCGAATGTAAGTCTTCAAGACAATGATGTGATTATGGTACCTCCTGTACAGAAAAGGGTAGAGGTGCAGGGGCCTTTGAGAAGACCTGGACTTTTTGAAGTACAAAAAGAGGAGACATTAGCTGATTTGATCGGATTTGCCGGAGGATTTAGAAGTACTGCATATCCAAGTAGGGTGACTGTTTATAGAACTACAGCCACTGAGATGAAAGTAGAGAATGTAGAACAAGCACAGTTTGACACTTTTGTTCCCAAAGAAGGTGACAACTATATTTTTGGCGAAATTCTTACAAGATTTGAAAATAGAGTTCAAGCCACAGGCGCCTTGATGCGACCGGGTGTTTATGCCATGAGTGAAGGACTTGGCATTAGAGATTTGATCAAAAGAGCAGAAGGTCTAAGAGATGATGCTTTTTTGAATAGAGCTACACTCTATAGAACTAGACCTGATTTTTCATTAGAAATTCTTGCAGTCAATATTGGTGCTATCGTAAGGGGTGAAGAAGAAGATATTCAATTAAAAAGAGAAGATGTCCTTAACATTCCTAGTATCTATGATGTAAGAGAAGAATATTATGTCAAAATCACAGGAGAAGTCAACAGACCGGGTGCATTTGCTTTTGGAGAAAATATGCGGGTGGAAGATATTATTCTGAAAGCAGGAGGATTCAAGGAATCAGCCACTTCTTCCCAAATCGAAATTGCAAGAAGGGTAAAGGATGATATCAGTGGTAAATTAGCAGAAATTATTAGAATTGACATAGACAAGGATCTAAAGATTACAGACAAAAATGCTGACATTGTTTTACAACCTTTTGACCACGTGATTGTAAGAAGAAGTCCAGGATTTCAAAGAGAGAAATTGGTACGTATAGAAGGTGAAGTATATTACCCAGGTGAATATGCCCTTGTCAGTGCAGATGACAGAATATCTGATGTAATCAAAAGAGCAGGTGGCTTGAATCAATTTGCTTATGCAAAGGGTGCTACACTCATCAGAAGAAATGAGTTTTTCAATGGCCCAAGCGAGAATGAAATCAAAAAAGAAAACCTTGCCAATGTAAAGTCTCATGCAAATAGGGATGGTAAAGATAATACTGAGTCTGAAAAATTGATGCTCGATAGGATAGATCGTAAAATAGCAGAAGGTGGAGGAGATTTGGCAAACAAAAAAGGAGGACTATTGGCAGATGACTTTAGAAAAGAGACTTTGGAAAACCTGTCCTCCAGAGATTCTAGTTTGACAAGAATAAAGGTTAACACAAGAGAGATGGTAGGGATTGACTTAAAGGCCATCATTGATAATCCGGGAGGAAATTCTGATTTGATCTTGCAGGAAGGGGATGTGCTCTCTATTCCTAAAGAGCTTCAAACTGTCAGAATGCGTGGAGAGGTTTTATTCCCTACTACTACGCGTTATAAAGCTCATGCAGGTTTCAAAAATTACATTTCTAGGGCAGGTGGATTTACCGAAAAGTCCAGAAGAAGCAGGTCTTATGTGGTCTATGCAAACGGTGATGTATCTAGAACAAGGAGATTTATCTTCTTCAAATTTTACCCACATATAGAGCCGGGTGCTGAGATTATTGTTCCTCGTAAAGAAGAAAAGCAACCATTACCGGCGCAAGCTTGGATAGGACTTGGTACAAGTGTAGCTACCTTGGCCTTGATAATCAATAATTTAATAGGTCAAAGCTCTTCAAATTAAATTCAAAGATTTACAAGAACGCTAAACCTATAACGCTTAACCTTTCATTTTCGCAAACATGTCATCAACCCATCAACACAATCCCCCTAATTCCTCTGAGGAAGAAATAGACCTTTTGGCACTTTTCAAGACGGTTTGGCAGCAGAAGAAAAAAGTAGGATTAATTATTTTTGCTTTTATGCTCTTTGGGCTCTTTGTAGCATTGTTCTCACCCAAGGAGTTTACAGCTTCTTCTACTTTTGTACCTCAAGTTTCAGAACCAAGTAGACCAGGAGGAGCTTTGGGTGGACTTGCTTCTTTGGCAGGGATCAATTTGGGAGGAAATGCTACAGGAGCAGAAATACCACCATTACTTTATCCGAAGATCACTTCCTCAGTTTCATTTAAGAAAGCACTTTTAGATGCTGAGCTGAGTGTGGATGGTATTCAAGGTCCCATTACTTATCAAAAGTATTATGATGATGTTTACAGTCCAGGTTTTTTCGGATATGTTAAACAATATACACTGGGATTACCGGGAGTAATAATTAAGAATTTGAAAGGAGATCAAGAAGACTCCACTTTCCAAATGGAAGATGATTTGATTCGTGTTTCTCAAACTGAGTTCGAACATTTCCAAAGGTTAGAAAGACAAATGTCAGTTGCACCAAATGAAAAAGAGGGCTTTGTTTCCTTGTCTTTTGTATTACCTGAACCAGTCATGGCAGCACAGATGACGAAGTATGCCCAAGACCTATTGCAAAAAGAAGTGATAGCCTACAAAATCTCCAATGCCAAAGAGCAATTGAAATTTACTGAAGAACGATTTGAAGAAAAGAAAGCTGAGTTCAATCAAATCCAATCGCGCTTGGCGAACTTTAGGGATAGAAATCAAAATATATCATCTGCCACAGCGATGAACCAATTGCAAAGATTGGAGGCTGAATACAATTTTGCATTTAATATCTATACAGAGATCGCCAAGCAGCTCGAGCAAGCCAAGCTCCAAGTATCAAAAGACACTCCAGTATTCTCAGTAATTCAACCTGTATCCGTACCTGTAGAAAAATCTGCACCAAATAGACCATTGATATTAGTCATCTTCACTATACTAGGTGTGATAGCTGCCTTAGGATATGTCTTCGGATCAGAGTTCTTGAAAGGATTGAAAGAGCAGTGGGGAGAGGAGTAGGAATAGGTGTTAAATGTCATTGAGTTTGGGTTAAAAGTTTAATAGTTTAAAAGGTTTATAGATGGATAGTTTAAATTTGTATAATAATTTTTATGGCTTATCACATCTATTCTTTTGAGAAACTTGAAGTATATAAATCAAGCAGGATATTTCGAGTCAACATAAGAAAACTCTTAAAAACTTTTCCATTAGAAGAAAAGTATGATTTGGTTAGTCAGCTTAAAAGGGCAGCTGATAGTATAGGTACTAACATAGCAGTAGGATCAGGAAGATCATCTAATTTTGATCAAGCACACTTTACAAATGTAGCTTTTTCTAGTGCAATGGAAGTAATAGATCATTTGAATACATCCCTTGATATGAATTACATAAGTCAAGAGAAATACGAGGAATTAAGATTCGAATTAGACAGGATAGCGTACATGTTAAATTCTCTTTATAAATTTCAATTAGGAAATAAAGAAAATACTTTAAAAAGAAATCAAAATAAGTAGCGTAGAAGATAATTACAAATGGATTGAAGTTAATCTATAATCCATTTTACCCTTTAATCTTTTAAACTTATTTAATCCTCTTAACCAAAAACAACCTTAATCATTAATCATAAAACTTTGCCATAGAAAATGAAAATCACTGTAGTAGGGACCGGCTATGTCGGCTTAGTTTCTGGAGCTTGTTTTGCCGAAGTTGGCATCAATGTAGTCTGCGTAGATGTGGACAAAAAGAAAATCGAAGGATTGAAGAATGGTGTTATGCCAATCTACGAACCAGGATTGGAAGAGATTGTCAAAAGAAACTATGCTTCCGGCAGGTTACAATTCTCAACTGATTTGGGAGAGGCAATCCAGGGTTCTGAAGTAGCTTTTATAGCAGTAGGGACACCTCCTGGCGAAGATGGTTCTGCTGATTTGAAATATGTATTGGCTGTAGCTGACGAGATAGGAGCGAAGATGTCTGATTACATTGTCGTAGCTACCAAAAGCACCGTACCTGTTACCACAGGCGAAAAGGTAAGAACGTCAATCAAAGCAGCTCTAGAAGAAAGAAATTCTGATTTGACCTTTGCAGTGGCCTCTAACCCCGAATTTTTGAAAGAAGGAGCGGCAGTAGAGGATTTTATGAAGCCGGATAGGATTGTGATCGGTGTAGATGATGAAAGGGCAGAGGAAATTATGAAGCGTCTTTATAAGCCTTTCCAACTAAATGGTGACCGCATTATTTTTATGGATATCCCATCCGCTGAGATGACCAAGTATACTGCCAATGCCATGTTGGCCACCAAGATTTCCTTTATGAATGATATTGCCAACCTTTGTGAATTAGTAGGTGCCAATGCAAATATGGTTAGAAAAGGAATTGGTTCTGACCCGAGGATTGGTACCAAGTTTATTTACCCTGGGGTTGGTTATGGAGGATCTTGCTTCCCGAAGGATGTGAAGGCCATTATCAAAACTGGCAAGCAATATGGCTATGACTTGAAAGTACTTCAAGCTGTAGAAGATGTCAATGATGCGCAAAAGCATGTTTTGGTAAAGAAAATCAAAAACCATTTTGGAGATGATCTTGCAGGATTGACTTTTGCGATGTGGGGATTGAGCTTTAAGCCAAATACAGATGACCTAAGAGAAGCACCTGCGATTGTGATTATTGATGAATTGATTGCTGCGGGAGCTACAGTGAAAGGCTATGACCCAATTGCAATGAAAGAAGCCCAACATATCTATATTGGTGATAAAATTACTTATGCCAAAGATGCCTATGATGCCTGCGTAGATGCGGATGCCTTATTGCTTGTGACAGAATGGTCAGAGTTCAGAATACCATCATGGGATGCTCTAGGTAAGCTGCTCAATAATAAAGTGGTCTTTGATGGTCGCAACATTTACGATAAAAATTACCTTGAGGAATTGGGCTTTGTCCATTATGGGATAGGTGTTTAGCGATTAGCGTTAAGCGTTCAGGGTTAAGAGTTAAACGTTAATCGTTCAGCGTTCAACGTGTAGCCGCAGGCAAACATTAACGTTTAACGATCTTCTTGTATAGGGTTAAGCGTTCAACGTTAATCGTTAATCGTTCAGGGTTAAGCGTTCAGCGTTTAACGTGCAGCCGTAGGCAAACATTAACGTTTAACGTGTAGCCGCAGGCAAACATTAACGTTTAACGTGCAGCCATAGGCAAAGATTAACGTTTAACGTGCAGCCGTAGGCAAACATTAACGTTTAACGTGTAGCCGCAGGCAAACATTAACGTTTAACGTTTTAACTGTTTACCCACCTTAACGGGCAAAATCATGGTTATAAAATCTTTTGAAGATCTTGAAATTTGGCAAAAGGCAAGAGAACTTGCCAAAATTGTTAGAGATCAAGCCACCAATCAAGCTTTTAAAAATGATTTTAGGTTTGTTTCTCAGATAAATAGTGCTGCTGGATCTGTTATGGATAACATTGCGGAGGGGTTTGAAAGAGATGGAAATAAAGAATTTATTCAATTTCTATATATTGCAAAAGGCTCTTGTGGTGAAGTTAGATCACAAGCTTATAGAGCATTTGATGCAAACTTCTTTAACAAAGAACAATTGTCAACCTTACTTATGCTTACAGAAACCATTAAGTTTAAAATTAATGGTTTAATCTTAAAGTTAAAGAATAGTGGTGGAAAGGGTTATAAGTAGGCGGGATAGAGGTTCAGGGTTAAGCGTTCAGGGTTAAGCGTTCAGCGTTGAACGTTCAACGTTAAGCGTTAATCGTTCAACGTCTAGCCGCAGGCAAACGTTAACATTTAACATTTTAACGCGAAGCATTAACGTTTAACGTGTAGCCGCAGGAAAGCATTAACGTTTAACGATCTTCTCATTCAGGTTAATCGTTCAACGTTAATCGTTCAACGTTTAACATGCAGCCGTAGGCAAACATTAACGTTTAACGTGCAGCCGCAGGCAAACATTAACGTTTAACGTGCAGCCATAGGCAAACATTAACGTTTAACGTGCAGCCATAGGCAAACATTAACGTTTAACGTGCAGCCGTAGGCAAACATTAACGTTTAACGTGCAGCCGCAGGCAAACATTAACGTTTAACGTGTAGCCGTAGGCAAACATTAACGTTTAACGTGCAGCCGCAGGCAAACATTAACGTTTAACGTTTAGCCGTAGGCAAACATTAACGTTTAACGTGCAGCCGTAGGCAAACATTAACGTTTAACGTGCAGCCGCAGGCAAACATTAACGTTTAACGTGCAGCCATAGGCAAACATTAACGTTTAACGTGTAGCCGCAGGCAAACATTAACGTTTAACGTGCAGCCATAGGCAAACATTAACTTTTAACGACCTTAATTCTCTTGTCTTCGCGCCTCTGCGAGACAATATTTTAAAATTAATAAATATGAAAAAAGCAATCATAGTTTCGGGCTATTTTAATCCGCTCCACAAGGGACATATTGAATATTTCAACAATGCAAAGTCTGCGGGGGATGAATTGATTGTAATTGTAAATAGTGATCATCAAAGAGCATTGAAGGGATCTAAAGAATTTCAGTTAGAAGATGAGCGTGTATTTATAGTTTCTAATATCAAAAGTGTTGATAAGGTCTATTTATCCATTGATAAGGATAGGACAGTTTGTGAGACAATCAGATTGATTCATCAGCAACTATCAAATGAATATAAGCTTGCTTTCGCCAACGGAGGTGATCAAAATAACCAATCCATACCAGAAGTTCCTATTTGCCAAGAGTTAGGAATAGAATTAATAGATGGATTAGGTGATAAGATACAGTCAAGCAGTTGGCTTTTGAAAAAGTAAAAATGTTAAACGTTAATTGTGTAGGGTTAAGAAGATTAAAATTAGTATAATCACAATTACCCCAGAATTTAACAATCTACCCGACGCGGCGGGCTTTTAACCTTTAACGCGTAGCATTAACCCTTAACGTTTTACCCTTAACACTAAATCTCTGTGAAACTCTGTGCATCCTTTGCGCAACTTTGTGTAAATAAATAATGAACAAATCCACCAAAATATACATCGCAGGTCATCGTGGCATGGTAGGTTCTGCAATTTGGAGAGCTTTGGAATCCAAAGGCTATACCAATCTGCTTGGAAAGTCATCTAAAGAGCTTGACCTAAAAAATCAAAATAAAGTTAATGAATTTTTTGATTCAGAAAAACCTGATGTTGTCATTGACGCTGCCGCAAGGGTAGGAGGCATTCTTGCTAATAATGATTACCCATACCAATTTTTGATGGAAAACATGCAGATTCAGAATAATCTGATAGATGCATCATTAAAGGCTGACGTTCAAAAATTCATATTTTTAGGTTCATCATGTATTTATCCAAAATTTGCACCTCAACCCCTTAAGGAAGATTGTCTTTTGACTTCTTCTTTAGAACCTACCAACGAATGGTATGCTTTAGCAAAAATAACTGGTGTAAAAGCATGTGAAGCTATTAGAAAACAGTTTGGTAAGGACTATATTTCTTTGATGCCTACGAACCTTTATGGTTCCTTTGACAATTTTGATCTAAACACCTCCCATGTATTGCCTGCTATGATAAGGAAATTTCATGAGGCAAAAAACAATGGAAATAGTCCCGTAACACTTTGGGGTTCGGGAACTCCAATGCGTGAGTTTCTTCATGTAGAAGATATGGCTGAAGCTGTAGTGTTTGCTTTGGAAAATGAATTTAAGGATAATTTGTACAATGTGGGAACAGGAGTTGATTTGACTATCAAAGAACTTGCTGAATTGATACAAAAAATAGTTGGACATCAAGGTGATATCATATGGGATAGTTCCAAGCCAGATGGTACTCCGAGGAAATTGATGGATGTATCAAAAATGACCCAAGCAGGTTGGAAAGCAAAGATTGGACTTGAGGAAGGCATCCAATCAACATACCAATGGTTCCTTGATAATCAAGATTCTATCAAAGAAGTGAAAATATAAAATCAGTTAAAGGCTAAATTGTTTTGCAGGTTAGAATCAATTAACCCTCAACATTTAACGCTTAACGCTTAACATTACAACAAATCAAAGCATGAATACTTCATCACAAAAAGTTGCCCTTATTACTGGCATAACAGGCCAAGACGGTTCCTACCTCGCCGAACTACTTTTAGAAAAAGGCTATTTGGTTCACGGAATCAAAAGGAGGGCTTCCTCTTTCAATACCCAAAGGGTAGATCATTTGTATGTAGATCAGCATGAAAACAATGTCAATTTTAAGCTCCATTATGGAGATTTGACTGACTCTACCAACCTAATTAGAATAATCCAGGAGACAAAACCAGATGAGATTTACAATCTTGGAGCCATGTCTCATGTCAAAGTTTCCTTTGATTCCCCTGAATATGTAGCAAATGTGGACGGTATAGGAACTTTAAGAATCTTGGAAGCTGTAAGAATTTTGGGTTTGGAAAAGAAAACTAGAATATACCAAGCATCCACCTCAGAGCTTTATGGCGGTATGCCGGAAAACAAAAATGATAAGGGCTTTTATGATGAAAACTCCCCTTTTTATCCTCGTTCTCCATATGGTGCAGCCAAGATTTATGGTTTTTGGATTACCAAAAACTACAGAGAAGCTTACAATATGTTTGCTTGCAACGGTATACTTTTTAATCATGAGTCTCCAAGAAGAGGAGAAACATTCGTAACAAGAAAAATTACCAGAGCAGTATCAAAAATAGCCCTAGGACTTCAAAAAGAACTCTACATGGGAAACTTAGATGCTAAAAGAGATTGGGGACATGCCAAAGACTACGTCAAAGCGATGTGGCTAATTTTACAGCAGGATGTAGCAGAAGACTATGTGATCGCAACAGGGGTTACAACCAAAGTTCGTGACTTTATCCAAATGGCCTTCTCTCATGTCGGTTTCAATATTAGATTCGAAGGAGAAGGAGTAAACGAAGTCGGTATCCTTGATTCAATTGATCAAGATATCTACGAAAAATCCACTGGCTTAACGCTTAACGCTTTAACCCTTAACATCGGAGATACACTACTAAAAATTGATCCTATCTATTTCCGTCCAACTGAAGTAGACTTGCTATTAGGCGATCCTACAAAGTCTAAGACTAAGCTTGGATGGGAACCTGAATATGATCTGCAAGGACTGGTAGAGGATATGATGGTGTCGGATTTGAATTTATTTAAAAGAGATATGGATTTAGTGAAGGCAGGTCATCAAGTATTTAATCAAGAAGAGTAACGGATATGTTGAAATCATTATTAAAAAAAATTATTCCTGAGAGAGGAATCTGGTTTCTTGCAGAATCATTAGAGAGTTTTAAGTTTTTTATAAATAGAATTATAAAAAGTAACACATTTTTTGTTGCTATTAGTTTGAGCTTCAACAAAAACTATATTAGGGAACATAAAGCTTTTTTAGAAGGGGCTTTCATTTACGAGAACTCTAGAAAAAAAAACAGTTTGAATATTCATTTTCTAAGGCGTAATGTTCACAGAATTGAGAAAGGAATGATCATGAGACCTAGAAGAAGTGAATTTGCTGTCAGGTTCATATATCAAACCGTAGTAGCTTTCAAGGTATTAGTTGAAAATAATAAAAATGATTTTCTGAGAAGTGAATTTGATTGGTCATTTCAGGTGCTTGATCAATATTTTAAAATAGTTTCTTCTCAAAATGTCAATTATATAAAGGCTAATGAAATTTTCAAAAGTTTAAGCGAACATTTTAATGTTGATAAAGCTACAGTAAAATTACCTTTTCCAAATAGTAACGCCATTAGTAAAGTTACTTTTGATGATTTTTTGGATCTAAATATTTCTAGAAAGTCAGTTCGATGGTTTTCAAAAAAAACTGTTCCTTCAGAATTAATCAATAAAGCATTAAACGTTGCTTTACAATCTCCCAGTAGTTGTAATAGGCTTCCATATAGGTATTTCATTTCAAATACTGATTTGAAATTAACGAATGAGATTGCCAATGTTTCTCCAGGTACGATTGGCTGGTCTGAAAATATTCCAGCAATAGCAGTTCTTGTTGGTCAACAAAGAGCCTTTTCTAATGTTGCCAATAGGCATTCAATTTATGTAGATAGTTGTCTTTCAGTGATGCCTTTTGTTTTGGCTTTAGAAAGTTTAGGTTTAAGAACCTGCCTAATTAATTGGGCAGATATTCCAGAAAATGAAGATAAAATGAAAGGTCTATTAGGATTGGGTGAAGATGAAAAAGTCATTGTTTCGATTGCCATAGGTTATCCAGAACATGAAGGATATGTTGCATATTCTCAAAGAAAATACATTAATGAAATTTCTCAATTTATATAAGAATTATGAAAATAGCCATATTGAATGCAGAAGCAGGTGGGAATAAAGGTGCTGAAGCAATGCTAGAAGTTTTAATAAAAAAGCTAACCCAACGATTTAGCGGAATTGAACTTTTTTTAGAAGTTTCAAGTAAAATCGAATATTATAATGATGTATTCTTACCGAGATTATCGAATGATAAAATTAAGGTGATGAGATTTAAACCAAAAAGCTTATTGAATCCTTTTGATTTGGATGTAAGTGAAATGGACTTTGCAATCGACATTGGAGGAATTAACTTTCATGATGGCTCTTTTCGCTCTACATTAAGAAATTTAGTTAGATATTTACCCTTTGTCAAAAAGAAAGGGAAATTAATTTTCTTTACTCAAGATTTCGGGCCAGCCAAAAAAGGATATAATATATTTCTAGCAAAAATTATATTATCAAGATCATTAGGAATATTTACTAGAAGTCAGTTTTCCTACAACGAGGTATTGCGAAATTTCAAAGTTAGTCCAGAAAAAGTATTTGGACCATTTCCAGATAGTACTTTGGTATATCATCCAGAAGAAAGTGCTAAACTGCCATTTGAACTGGATGAGAATTATGTAGTATTTTCCCCTAGTGCTATAATGTACTCAAAATTTGGTAAAGAGTATCTTGAATACTTTTATAAATTGTATTTACAACTATCAAACCGTTTTAAAATACTAATTCTCGTTCATAATTTTACATTGAATGAAAATAATTCTGATAATGAAGTTTGTTTGAGTATTAAAGATTACTGCCCTGACGCCATTCTTTTTAATGATAATGTATCAACTGCAACTTTTAAATACATTCTTAAAAATGCAAAATTTTCTGTAAGCTCTAGGTACCATGTGGTGGTAGGATCCATTTCACAAAATATTCCTTCTTTGGCCATTGGATGGAATCCAAAGTATGAATCTTTCTTAAAGTTGTATGACAAAACAGAATGGAATTTAAAATTTGACGATCAAATTTTAGAAAATACGCTTAAATCTATTGAATCTATAGAGTTAGATAAACATAGTGAAAAATTAGAGTTAAGAAATTTTGACTTAAAAGAGAAAGTTAATAATAGCTTTTCAAAACTATTTAAGCTGCTAGAGTAGGACTTTAGATATTATAAATGATCTTAATCAATTTGTTTTTATTATGTGTTATTCCATGTAAAGTTTAAAATGATTTATTTTAGTGTTATCCATCCAACTTTTTAATACAATAAAAAGTTGGATGGATACAAATCATTCGATTATTTCAGCTCAAAAATACAATAGTCATTTTCAACAATTACAATTAGTAAATAAATATTTTGAAATTAAATATAAATAAATTAAGAAACAGCAAGGTAGTTAAACATTCTTTGGGCTACACTGCACTTAACTTTATTGAAAAACTCCTACCTTTTTTAATTTTACCAATTTTAACGCGGGTTCTTTCCAAAGAGGAAGTTGGTCTTTTTGTTTTATACCAAACATTGGTTGAAGTACTGATGCCAATAGTGACATTAAGTATAGATAATTCAATATTAATTAATTACTATAAATTAACAAGTAAAGAATTTTCAAAATACTTTTCCAATTCCTTTTTATTAGTTTTAATTCTTTTTTTCCTTGTATGGTTTGTCATTTTTTGTTTTTCAAAACCATTGGGAAATATTATAGGTTTTCCACCTAATTGGTTAATAATTATCTGTTTTTTAATATTATTCAGATACTTCACAAATTTACGGCAAAGTTTGTGGCGTATTGAATATAAAATCAAATCTTATGGTTTATTTACAATTTCACTATCAATTATTGGTAATGTTTCAGGTCTAATTCTTGTTTTATTATTTAATTATGGTTGGGAGGGGATTTTAATTGGGCATTTGTTTAGTTATTCGATTTTTGGGATCTATTCTATTAAAACCTTTATAAAAAGTCAAATATTAAAAGTAACTGAATCGTTTGTTTATGTGAAATCAATACTAACAATTAGTTTTCCAATTGCTTTACATAGACTAGGGATTTGGTTAGGGTCAGCTGCAAATAAAATTATTATTTCTTCAATAATAGGTGTAATTGCTACTGGTAGTTATGGTGTTGGTGTAACATTAGCAACAATAATTACAGTATTGGAAGATGCTATATCCAAAGCAATAGTGCCTCATATATATGAAAAGTTAAAGGATCCAAACTCAGAAAATAATAGAAATATAGTTAAAATGTCTTATGGAATTTATGCTATTTTAATAATTGTATCCTTAACAGTTTACCTAGGAGGATATTTTGGTGTTGAACTTATTTTTGGCCAGGATTACAGCGACGTAAAATTGTTTTTGTTCCCTTTGATTTTGGCAGCAATGTTTAAAGGATTTTACAAACTACATGTTAATTATATTTTTTTTACATCCAGAACAATTGAAGTTACCAAAATTACTTTTATGACGGGTCTATTGAATATATTTTTATCATACATTCTAGTTGTGAATTTTGGAATCATTGGAGCATGTTACTCGCTTTTGGTGATTAATTTCATTCAGTATATACTTTCATTTTACATTGGTAATAAATTGATTCCAATGCCATGGCTGAAGTTTTGACAATACCAATAGAAATTGATTTTATGAATAAGAAGTACCAACATAGTATTCTTTTAATTACTGAAGAATCGTAAGTATAATATAGGTTTAATTTTAATGAGGTTAATAAAAGTGTATTTGGCTAGGGTTTATTTTCTTTTTTTATTTTTAATATCTCCATTATCTTCATGGTTATTCATTTCTTTAAAGGTTGTTTTTGGAAATTTTAAAAATCATGATATAAAGTCATTCGTTTTTATTTCATGTTGTATACTTTCATTTATAAATACACTTAAAGTCCCAGAAAGTGATTTAATCAATTATGTGGATGATTTTAATTCAATTTTTGATTATGGATTTATTGAGTATTTAATATTAAAAGGCAAGGAACCACTTTTTTATGCTTCAAACTATATAATTTTCCATTTATCAAATGGCAGTGAGTTTTTTTTTATTTTTATTTATTCATTTATTAGTTACATTTTTATATTAAATAGTCTTTGCCTATTACAAAAATTAATGAAATTTGATGATTATTTTCTTTTTTTTGGATTACTTATATTAATGCTATTTCCAAACTTGTTTTCAATTTCAGCGCATTTAATAAGACAGTTTTTGGCTTCATCAATGATTTTATTGGCCTTAATGCGATATGTTGCTATAAAAAAGTCTCCATTTGTTTTATTAGTTGCAGCCTCTTTGACTCATTCCACTTCACTCGTATTTTTCTTAATGTACCTTCCTTTAATGAGCAAGGAAATAAAAGTTAAAAATTATTTTAATTTATTATTAATAGTATTCATTATTTATATGCTTTTTAACATTTTTTTTGATAAGATAATAGCACTTTTCTCAAGTGTTCCTTTTGTGAATTATATAATTTTAAGGATGGCTAATAAAGGCCAAGGAATTGAATTAGAATCAATTGGTTATTTGGGTTTATTGTTATTTTTATTAAATATTCTTTTATTTTTAGTTGTTTTGAAAAGGTATAAATACAATGGATTAAATTTAATTTTTAATTTAATTCTATTTTTAACTGTATTTGTGTTGTTAAATTACCAGAATACTGAACTAGCTTTAAGATTTGGGTTTTATCTATATTTCTTTTTCCCAATTTCACTATACCTTTTTGTAGGAACTGTATCTTTTTTTAATAAAAAATTGTTGTTCAACATTTCACTACTTTTTATTATAATTTTTGAGGTATGGTTTATATTTAAATTGTTTTATGGTACTTGGGAGTACCGCAACTTAGAATATTTAATATTGTATTTACCGCAAAAGTTTTTATGAACGTTTTAAAATCAATTAATTTTAGTTATGAGTAGATTTGCACCAATTTGTTTATTCACTTACAATAGGCTTTCAGAAACAATTTCTACAATAGAAGCTTTAAGAAAAAATTATTTGGCTAAAGAAAGCGATTTAATTATTTTCTCAGACGGTCCAAAGAATATTTTATCCGAAAGAAAAATTAATGATGTAAGAGAATACATCAATAAAGTTGAAGGATTCAAGTCCGTAAAAATTTTTGAATCTAAAATTAATAAAGGCCTGGCAAATTCAATTATAGAGGGTGTATCTAATGTAGTTGGGCAATATGGGAAAATAATAGTACTTGAGGATGATCTTGTTACTTCGCCTAACTTTCTTGACTTTATGAACCAAGCACTTCAGTATTATGAAAATGATAGTGAAATAATTTCTGTTTCAGGTTATACTTTAAATCTTCCTTCTTTGCCAAGGAATAGGGATTTTTATTATGGATATCGGGCATCATCTTGGGGGTGGGGGATTTGGAAGGATAGATGGGAGCAAATAGATTGGGAGATGAGTAACTATGAAGTTTTTCTAAAAGACAAAAAATTAGTTAAAAATTTTTTAAGAGGAGGTAGTGATATGCTTAGAATGTTGAAGAATCAGAGGGAGGGGAGAATTGATTCTTGGGCAATTAGGCTCTGTTTTCATCAATCTTTATTAAACTTAAAAACAGTATTCCCAAGTCGTTCTAAAATTGAAAGTATAGGGTATTCAAAAGAAGCTACTCACACTGTCGGTGCAAAACGTTTTTTAACTATTTTGGATAAAAGTAATCAAAGAGATTTTCAATTTTCACATTTTCAAGAGGTTGATGAAAATCTCGTCAATGAATTTAAACAAAAGTTTTCCATATTGAACAGATTAAAAGATAAAATTAATAATCTACTTACCAATGCGTTCTAAAGTACTTTTTATATTACATGTCCCACCTCCTATACATGGTGCTGCCATGGTTGGAAAGTATATATCTGAAAGTTTTTTAATTAATTCTACATTTAATACTAAATTTATAAATTTAGGTACATCCTTATCAGTAGATGAAATTGGAGATGTCGGATTAAGTAAATTTTTGCGGTTTTTTAATATTTTGTGGAAAGTTTTTGTTTCATTAATCAAGTTTAAACCGGATGTGGTATATATGACACCGTCTGTTAGTAAAAAAGGAATATTTAAGGACTTAATTGTCGTTTTATTAATAAAATCTTTTGGTAAAAAACTTGTGTATCATTTCCACAATAAAGGTGTGGTCAACAATCAAAATAGTAAATTGTACCATTATTTATATAAAATTTTTTTTAATGATGTATATGTGATTTTATTATCTAGATTTTTGTATAGTGACGTGAAAAAATATGTACCTGAGAATAAAGTATTAATATGTCCAAATGGTATCCCAAAGATATCTAATTCATTTGTTAGACCGAAAAAGGAAGGGAATGATAAAGTTAATCTACTATTTTTGTCAAATTTGATTGAGTCAAAAGGGATATTTATTTTATTGGATGCTTGTAAAGATTTAATTCAAAGAGGTATGACGTTTCGTTGTAATTTGGTTGGAGGTGAAGGAGATATTAGTATAAAGCAATTGAAGCAAAAAATTATCGATTTAGATTTAGAAAATTATGTGTATTATTTAGGAAAAAGATATGGTGAAGATAAAAATGAAATTTTTCTAAACTCAGATATTTTTGTTTTTCCTACTTTTAATGAAACATTTGGATTGGTCAACTTAGAGGCTATGCAATTCAGACTACCTATTGTGTCTACTAATGAAGGAGGTATTCCAGACATTGTTGAAGATGGAGAAACAGGATTTATTGTTCAGAAAAAAGATCATTTTGCTTTAGCTGATCGTTTACTACAATTAATTGAGAATGAAGACTTAAGAGTTGAAATGGGGAGAAGAGGAGAGCTTAAGTTTCTGAATAAGTTTACTACTGACATTTTTGAAAAGAATTTCACGAAAATACTTTTGGATATTTTGAAATCTTCTATATAAGGTTAAATACGAAGAAGAATGTACAGTAGATAGTTTTGAAAAAAGGTTTGTAACGATTTTGAATCAAATTTTAAATAAATAATGATTGAGTTATTAAGTTATCCTATTGCAACTGAATATCCTGATTTAATTTTGGAAAATAGAACAATTATAAACACTATAAATCCTCATTCTTATTATGTAGCAAAGAGTGATGTTGAATTTAGGAATGCTTTACTCGAAAGTGATGTTTTATTACCCGATGGAATTGGAATAGTTTATGCCGCAAGTATTTTAAAGAAAGTGAAAATAGAAAAAATCGCAGGGTTTGATATATTTTTATTTTTATTAGAAAAGTTAAACAAGTCTGGAGGGTCTTGTTTTTTTCTAGGAGCATCTGAACAAACTTTAGATTTAATTCAATCTAAAATCAAAAAAGAATATCCAAGAATAGTAGTTAAATCATTTTCGCCTCCTTTCAAGGAAGTTTTTTCTGTGGAAGATAACAAAACTATGATTGAGGAGGTTAACAAATTAAGTCCTGATGTCTTATTTGTAGGAATGACAGCTCCAAAGCAAGAAAAGTGGGTTCACAAAAATAAAATGGAAATAAACGCAAAAGTGATTTGTTCCATTGGTGCTGTTTTTGATTTTTATGCTGGCACAGTTAAAAGACCGTCAAAATTTTGGATAAATTTGGGTCTAGAGTGGTTGCCTAGGTTGTTAAGAGAACCAAAAAGATTGTGGAAGAGAAATCTGATTTCAACTCCTATATTTATAATTGATGTAATTAGAAACAGATTTAGTAATGGGTAGAATTTTATTTTTATTGATTTTATCTTTATTTCAATTTAAGATTACTAATGCACAAAATCTTATTTCTAATAATCTTCGATTACAGGAATATTCAGGAGCACTCAGTTAAATTATGAGCTTGACACAATTCAAGCTTTGTTAAGTTTAAGACCTTTTCAACCTAATCAGATCAAAGACTTTTCCTTATCGATAATAGACAATAATCAAGAGAAAGGTTTTAAACAAGTAAAATTTGGCGTTTTGCCATTTTTCCAAACAATACAATATAACTCAAATAGACCATATGGATGGGCCGACGGGGCAATGATTCCTTCCAAGGGTTTTCAATCATATACTTCAACTGGATTTTTTGCGAAATTATCAATCTTAAAAATCCAAATTCAACCTGAGTTTGTGATTGCACAAAATTTGAGATTTGACGGATTTGGCAATAATAGAACTACCCGAGAAATTCAAAACAGATTTCATTTCTACAACAATGACGATGCTCCAGAGCGATTTGGAGATGGAATATACAACAATATATGGTGGGGACAGTCGAAAATTAGTCTAGAGTTTGGAGCATTTGAAACTGGTATCAGCACGCAAAACATTTGGTGGGGCCCAGGTCAATGGAATGCTTTGACCTTTTCAAACAATGCACAGGGATTCCCACATTTGACTTTGAATACAATCAAACCAGCAAAGACTTTCTTAGGAAATTTTGAAGGACAATTGATTTTAGGTAGGTTAGAAGACTCTGGATTTGCACCTACGCAATTTGATGACATAAATAATCAGCATTTTAAAAAATTTACAGGCGATTGGCGGTATTTGAATGCAATTACCATTTCATATAATCCAAAGTGGCTAAAAGGTCTTTTTTTAGGATTTACTAGAACTTACCAGCAATACAATGTTAAAAGAGGAAATACATTAAGAGATTACTTCCCAATTTTTGACCCGTTTCAAAAGGAAAAAGTTTTTGAAAATGGAAATTCTGTTGATTTTGATTCTGATGCACGTGACCAGCAAGCGAGTGTATTTGCGAGATTTGTAGCGCCTAAAGCAAAAGCAGAGGTGTATTTTGAATTTGGAAAGAGAGATCATAATTTTAATTGGAGAGAAGCCATTATCAATCCAGAGCATGCCAGAGCATATTTATTTGGATTCAAAAAGCTAATTGATTTGCCTCTCGAAAATAAAATGATTCAAGTCAGGGGAGAAATCACACATCAGCAAGAATCTGTTAATAGATATATAAGGTATGCGGGATTGTTAGGTGGAACCTCATGGCATACTCATTATCAAGTTAGGGGGTTTGCTAACTACGGTCAACCTCTTGGAGTTGGCATCGGTACTGGCTCTAATGTGCAAACTCTCGAAGTTTCTCTGATAGAAAAGTTCAACAAAATGGGGATTCTTCTTGAGCGTTTAGAAAACCATCAGGATTTTTACTACCGTGTTTTTGGTCAGCAAAAAGAACATCGGCCTTGGATAGATCTCAGTGTAGGTTTCTTATTTGATAAGCAGTGGAATAATCTGCTCCTAAGTTCAAAACTTCAACTAATCAATGGTATGAACTACCAATGGCAACTAGCCCCTAACAGCACCCCTGAATACCCAAAAGGCGAAAACCTATTCTCTGTGCATAGTCAAGTAAGCTTGATATATTTATTTCAAAAGCAGCAGTAGGAGTGTAAAGGAGGGAGTTGGTTTGAGGGATAATCGTTCAGCGTTAAACGTTCAACGTTAATCGTTTAACGTTAAATGTTCAACGTTAAGGGTTTAGCGCTTAACATTCTTAACGCTTAACGTTTAACGCCCTTAACGCTTAACATTCTTAACGCTTAACGTTTAACGCTCTTAACCCTTAACGTTTATCTACACTAACGCTTATTGCTTAAAAGCTCACCTCTTAACTTCAAAAACAATGTTCAAACCACTATATCAAAATCTCGAAAAAAGCGAAGTCTTCGCACAGATCGAAGTACAGTTGAAAAACTTTCAGTTTGAAATCATTGCCCAAGATCAAATGCGGCCTTGGGGAGGATTTTTCGTGATAGAGCCCAAGCAAATAGAAGCTTTCAAAGAGATGTTCTTCAAAGAAGTTGAAATTGATCTTGAAAACAATCTTTCTTACAGTCCTAAGATTTTATTGGTGGCTCCTAATCAAAAGCTATCTTGGCAGTATCATTTTAGAAGATCAGAGCTATGGAAATTGGTAGCTGGTGAAGCTGCGATAGCTAGGTCTGAAACGGATGTTGAAAATCCTGCCAAAGATATGGTAGAGGGGGAAGTGGTCAGACTTGCACAAGGAGAAAGACATAGGCTGATAGGGTTAGATGGCTGGGGAGTAGTCGCCGAAATATGGGTACATACCGATAGAGACAATCCATCAAATGAGGAAGATATTGTGAGGTTGCAGGATGATTACGCGAGGAAGTAGGTGCACAGGCTCGTTTGATGTTAAAGGTTAAATGTTAAGAGTTTAACATTAACTGTCATCACAAAGCACTAAAAGCTTACAACCTAATTATTTGACTTTGAAAAAGCAACTGAGCCACGTTTTACCACTTAGAGTAATCTTCTTTCTCCTAATTATATTTATTTCTAAAAAAAGGCCAAACTTAAAAAAAGTGTTTTTTGAGTACTTAGCACTTCATTAGTATTCAAAATAGCTTATACCTTAAAAGAAAAGGAGATTAAATTATATTTCCTGATTATACATAATGAAAGTAATGTAATTTATATTATTTTTGTTTTATGATTATTTTTTCCACAGCCCCGATTTACTAAGGTAATTCGGGGTTTCTTTTTTTATCTTTGGACATCAATTCAAAAAAAATGAGCAAAACACCAATTAAATCACTCACAGAATCAAAAATTGCAATCATTGGCCTTGGGTATGTTGGACTGCCATTAGCAGTAGCATTTGCAAAAAATTATTCAGTAGTAGGATTTGATATCAGCGAAAGGCGTATTTCAAGTCTTCGAGGAGGGAAAGATGAAACACGCGAGATTTCGGATGAAGAATTAGCGGAGGTGTTAAGTAAGCCAGATTTTATACTTTCATCAGATACAGAAGTTATAGAAGCTTGTGATGTCTTTATAGTCACAGTTCCTACTCCTATAGACAAATACAACAAGCCTGATTTGCAACCTTTGATTGCTGCCACGAATTTGGTGGGCAAGTCAATGAAAAAGAATGCCATTGTAATCTATGAATCTACAGTATATCCTGGATGTACCGAAGAAGAATGCGTACCTGTGTTGGAAGAGGCTTCAGGACTTCGCTTTAATGAAGATTTTGCAGTAGGATATTCTCCAGAGCGTGTAAATCCAGGTGACAAACATCATACTGTCACACAGATATTGAAAGTCACATCAGGAAGTACAGCTGAAGTTGCGGCGTTTGTTGATGCGCTTTATGCAAGTATAATTACAGCAGGTACATATCAAGCCTCATCTATAAAAGTAGCGGAAGCGGCGAAAGTCATAGAAAATGCCCAAAGGGATATCAATATTGCTTTTGTCAACGAGCTATCGAAAATTTTTAATTTGCTAGATATAGATACCAAAGAGGTGCTTGAAGCGGCAGGGACAAAATGGAATTTTCTCAAGTTTTCACCAGGTTTGGTTGGAGGTCATTGTATTGGGGTAGATCCTTACTATCTAGCCCAAAAGGCCCAAGAGGTTGGTTATCATCCTGAAATCATCCTAGCGGGTCGGCGGGTAAATGACAGTATGGGTAAGTTTGTTGCCACAGAGTTGATAAAGATGATGATGCGTAAGGATTTAAA
This sequence comes from Belliella alkalica, assembly GCF_022549785.1. GTDB lineage: Bacteria > Bacteroidota > Bacteroidia > Cytophagales > Cyclobacteriaceae > Belliella > Belliella alkalica. Next base: position 999 of record NZ_JAKZGO010000012.1, on the reverse strand, counting down.
AGTCCTTGACGCCAAAGTCTTAATTTTGGGATTTGCTTTTAAGGAAAATTGTCCTGATTATAGGAATACAAGAGTTATTGATATTTATAGCGAGCTACAGTCCTTTGACATGGATGTGGATATATATGATCCATGGGTAGATAGTGATGGAGTGAAAAGGGAGTATGATGTTAGCATGTTGGAAAAAAATGAAGAATTAGACTTAGATAAGTACGCTGCTATCGTATTGGCAGTATCCCATGATCAATTCAAAACACTCAAAATAAATAAGTCAGAAGACAGGGTTGTTTTTGATGTAAAAGGAATATTACCAAAATCCCATATTGATGGCAGACTTTGAGGAGGTGGAAGATAATTGTTAATTGTTCAATGTTAAGCGTTCAATACTAATTGTTCTACGCTTTCAACAATTAACTTTTAACACATTCGACCCTCTCAACATATAAAAGAATATGGGGAAATGAATACCGTAACTTCATTTCCCCAAAAAAACTAATAGGATTCAAAAACAATAGCGCTGTATTTTTCCTATATACCGTAAACCAAGAATGGAAAAGTTGCTTAAATCACCGATGTAAAATTAAGCCTTTATTTTATTCCAAAAAATACCCTGTTGTTGGTATTTTTTTTAAAAAATTGTACTAAAAATTGCACTTTTTTTATAAAACTAACCCTTTTTCTCAAAATATATCATCTTACTTGGGGGAGTGGGAGTTGGGTGAACGTTCAGTCGTTCAACGTTCAATCGTTAATTGTTTAATCCGATGATCTTGACCACCAATCCGGTCATTCTGACCACCCCTTCTTTTTGGGTTTTCAGTTACCGTTTTAACGGCAATTAAAGTTATTGTTTTTTTCTCATTGATTCACCTTTTAGCTCTATTCTGTGTGCTGTATGAACGAGTCTGTCAAGAATGGCATCAGCAATGGTACTGTCACCTATAGTTTCGAACCATTTTGTGACAGGAAGCTGTGATACAACTATTGTAGAAGCTCTTC
>NZ_JAKZGO010000105.1 GCF_022549785.1 Belliella alkalica | reverse complement strand
AATTAAACAGGGATTCTGTCAAAGGGATTGGTATGTCTTGTTGAAAAAGAAAAATGTTATAAATGATGAATATCAGAGCCAATTTATTGATTAAGTACGACCTAAAAATCAGAATCCTCGAAAACAAAGATTTTAAATACCCATAGGGATAGCCCAGCTTAGTCCAACTATGTTTTAAACGCAATCTTGATATATCTATTTATTATAGTTATTTTTTTGGGTAGATTGCGTCTAAAACACTTTACGTTGTGCTTCATTCCCCCTACATTAAAAAAGTTGATTTCGTAAGCTAACGTTTGAGAGCATCATGGCAAGATTTTTTGTAAATTACTGGTCTCTCAGTAAGGCCGATTTTAGAAATGTTGCCCTCGAGTAATCGAAGAGCACGGGCGCCATTCTGGTTGGGATGCTTGCGATGATTTCAGTGGCGGATTTGTCTTTAAAAGTCAGATACCCCGTTCAGAATATTTTCTAGCCAAAAGCACATCCCCTGAGAGACTTA
>NZ_JAKZGO010000104.1 GCF_022549785.1 Belliella alkalica | reverse complement strand
GTTCGTAGGGTTCAGATCCTCACARATCTGGTATGTGATTGTATATGTTCCCGCTGGGGTGTTCTCAGGAATGCTTACGATGCCTGTAGATGGATCGATGCTCGGTACAGGACCGCCGTTGATCGGTGTCGCTGCCGTAACTATCGTCAACGTCACATCATCTATCGATACAGGATCTCCGTTCAACGTGTCGTTTGTCAACACATTGCCCGCGTTCTCTGTGCCGTCTAGGCCRTTGATCGGACCGAAGTCGTCATCAKTCGCCGCTATCKSTGCCGCTTCTACCGTAACCTCTACAGAGGCCGTCGAGCAGTTCGTAGGGTTCAGATCCTCACARATCTGGTATGTGATTGTATATGTTCCCGCTGGGGTGTTCTCAGGAATGCTTACGATGCCTGTAGATGGATCGATGCTCGGTACAGGACCGCCGTTGATCGGTGTCGCTGCCGTAACTATCGTCAACGTCACATCATCTATCGATACAGGATCTCCGTTCAACGTGTCGTT
>NZ_JAKZGO010000103.1 GCF_022549785.1 Belliella alkalica | reverse complement strand
ACTCAAATCAGCCGTTACGGTAAACGTCTTCGGTGCACCGGGGAATCCTATCCACTGATCACGATATGTACTCTGAATATACGGTTGACCCTTATATCCAGCATATCCCGGATTGATATGCAAACCGTTGAATATATACTGGCTGAACTGTGGCAGCTGCTGAGACTTGACACCGCCGATGGCCATCACGGCCATCAGCATCGTCAGTGTTCCTATTTTAAAAATCCATTTCATGATTCCCTTTTTTTTAATCCTTTATTACCTGAATCCAACCCTTGAACACATGTGTCCTTCCTGTCGAATCTACTGCATTGAATACATAATAGAATGTTCCCGATGGTAGACCTTCAGCTGACCAGTCGTTTTGATAGTCACTGCTTTCATATACATGGTCTCCGTATCTGTTGAAAATAACTATGTTGTTGCTCACAAACTTGCCTATACCCTTGATCACAAAACGATCGTTCTTGCCATCTTCACCAGGTGTAATCACGTTTGGTATAAAGAA
>NZ_JAKZGO010000102.1 GCF_022549785.1 Belliella alkalica | reverse complement strand
CGTAACTGTGACAGCGCCAGCGATAGAAGCCAATGATGATGACTTCGGTCCGATCAACGGCACGACAGGTGGCACAGTACCGGGCAATGTATTGGATAACGATACCTTGAACGGAGATCCTGTGAACCCTGATGATGTGATCTTGACACCGATCAATGTAGATCCTGACTCTCCGGTAGTGATCAACCCAGATGGAACGGTTACGGTAGCACCGAACACGCCAGCGGGAGACTACGAAGTAGCGTACAGCATCTGTGAGGTGTTGAATCCTGATAACTGTGATACAGCGACAGTAACTGTAACTGTGACAGCGCCAGCGATAGAAGCCAATGATGATGACTTCGGTCCGATCAACGGCACGACAGGTGGCACAGTACCGGGCAATGTATTGGATAACGATACCTTGAACGGAGATCCTGTGAACCCTGATGATGTGATCTTGACACCGATCAATGTAGATCCTGACTCTCCGGTAGTGATCAACCCAGATGGAACGGTTACGGTAGCACCGAACACGCCAGCGGGAGACTAC
>NZ_JAKZGO010000101.1 GCF_022549785.1 Belliella alkalica | reverse complement strand
GACCGCTGGTGTACCGGTTGTGATGCCAATTGCATTGCCGGGTAGCTACGTCGGGAAGAGATAAGCGCTGAAAGCATCTAAGTGCGAAACTCCCTCCAAGATGAGACTTCCAAACAGGGCCGTCAGAGACGATGACGTTGATAGGCAGCAGGTGTAAAGTCAGAGATGACATAGCTGAGCTGTACTAATTGCCCGAAAACTTACCGTAAGGTCTACCCATTCAATTTTCTGTACACTTGTTGTGAATTAAGATATAAGACTTAAGATTTTGGATATTAGACGAGAGTCGAATATGCTATATCAAAAAGTCCAAAGATTTAGGCGGCCTAGCGCAGGGGTCCCACCTCTTCCCATCCCGAACAGAGAAGTTAAGCCCTGCAGCGCCGATGGTACTGGGGTTACACCCGGGAGAGTAGGTCGCCGCCACATTATTCAAAGCCAGTCACGATAGCATTCGCGACTGGCTTTTTTGCGTTTAAACCCCAGGCTGAAAGATCTCGCCAAGAATGCAGAGGGGCGCAGATTTTTGGGG
>NZ_JAKZGO010000011.1 GCF_022549785.1 Belliella alkalica | reverse complement strand
CCAGCCATAGGATTATAATTAGCGGTTATCTAAAGTGTCCGCTAAAAAAACCAAAACCATTAATCAGAGGGGTCAATATGCTCCGGAATTTTGACCAAAGGGGGTCAACATGATCCGGAATCTTTATCAAATTCTTGCTTTAGGGGGTCAATATCCGCCGGAATGTCAGTCGAATCTGGCCAATCAGGCCACTTTCTCTAAACAAAAACATTCCGATTCTGAGGGGTCAACATCCTCCGGAATATCCACCAACTCCAATCTGAATCCCGTTAGCATCAATTATAAAACCCATAGCATTAATTTTCAGTATATTTCTGGCAGTGTCATTTAAAACTAATCAAGAGCCAATTTGACAATCAAAATTCCTGCTTGACAATGTAAAATTGTAGTCATAACAACAAAAAAATAAACATAGAAAAGATGAAACGATATAAGCCTAAAAATTACAATTCGCTTTCTCCTTATCTAATTGTTGACAATGCTCAAAAATTAGTGGATTTATTGATTATCATTTTTGAAGCTAAGGTTTTAAGGAGGTTTGACCACGAAAACGGCAAAATTGCTCATATCGAATTACAATTAGATGATTCTGTGATAATGATAAGTGACAGTACTGAAAGTTATGAAGCTAATAAGACAATGCTTCACATTTACGTGACAGATGTTTTTGAGACATTTCACAAAGCTATGGAGAACGGCTGTGTGTTGATTGAAAAACCAATTAGCAAAAGTGGGGACCCAGATACGAGGGGTTCTTTCTATGATTTTGCAGGAAATTACTGGGCGATAAGCACTCAAACTAATTGACAATAATTAATAAAGTAATATACTTTGTTAATCATCAACTGTAAAGATGAAGGAATTTTAAGACCAATTGAATCAGTAAGGTAAATGAAAATTAAGGCTCTAACGGATTTTTTTGATCAACACCAAACCAACTAGCATACAACTGAATTGGATAATGTCAGATTTTACAATTGGCGAACACAAAATTCTAAAACTAATATCCTTAGAGATAAACAGAAATTAGTACAAGAAATATTAGAATTCTAAACAAGGTGTCCAAGTTCTGAAATCAGGAATAAACACTTGACTTTTCCTTTACTTCAACTCAAAAACCAAATAATCTGAATACTCTTGTTCAATATTAGGATTGTCTTTTTTTCTGATCAAAATTCTATTATCGGGAAGTTTTACAACTTCTGAATGGGGTTCGCCACTAGAAGGAAACATGATTTCATGGCTTCCTGAACCATCTTTTTCTATAATTAGAAACCTGAAAAGCGCTGGATCCTGATAAAAAAGATAATCAGTATCAGCATCCTTTTTCAGTTGTATATCCCCTTCCGATAAGCCTGAATAGTATAAAAGTGCCAGTTTATCTGATCCCAAACTAAAAAGAGCAATATTTCTGGATTTGTTGGTAGGAATGAAATTTTGATGTTCATAAGGCAATGTCTGTTTCAATTCAAAATCTTTGGACAAATCATAGACTCCAATAGTTTTCGAGTTTTCAAAAGTCAAATACATAAGATTTGCTTCCCTATTCAATACATAGATTTGCTTGGGGCTGATTTTCTTTTCGCTAAGTTCAGAAGAAGAAAAATACTGTTTATCAAAAGGTAGTGCCCATTCTAGCGAATCTTTGGATGGATTGTAATATTCAATCATCATTTCTTCAGAAAGGTCATCTTTTGTTTCGAAAGTATTTACTTGAATTCCTGAAAAAAAGCTTGTGAGAAAATAAGGTGAAGAGCTGTCTTTGATTCGAAAATATGGAACGTTAAGTTTTGGTCCATTATAAGTGAATATTGTGTGATATGCAGGAATATGTAATCGTTCTTTCACTTTCCAATCATCAGAATACCATATAAACTCATTCGAGCTTTGAAGAAAATAACCATCATCTTCATGGTTAAATGAAGCTGCCAAAATACTTGTATTGTATTCATCAGGCCCTTCACCTTGTTTCATTACCGCATTCAATACCTTTCCTCTTTGGTCAAGTTGCACAAATTCTTCTGTAACCAAATCAAATGCTAAGTATTCTGACCTATTTGAATTAAAATCCAATATGCGGATTCTATTTTCCCTATCTACCCTGAAAGAATCCACTTGCATCAATTCGTAAGAAATAGTAGTACCTTCACTTCTCCCAGAATTGGAGCAGGAGCTGATGAAAAATATACCTAAAAGAAAGGCGAAAACATAAAGCTGCTTAGCAATCTGGCTTTTCATAACTAACAATTTATCATCAAATTAACAATTGCCAAGTTCAAATCCAACGGTTTATTTAATTAATGCTACCCGACACCACAGGATGTTAAAAAGTAGCATTTTATCGAAATTGAAATTAAATTATTGATTCAAAAAATATGTCAATTAACAAAAAAGTAGGTCTCTTTATTCCATGCTATGTGGATCAATTTTATCCAAATGTAGCTATTTCGACTTTGGAGCTTCTTCAGAAATTAGGTTGTGATGTCAGCTATCCCATGAACCAAACCTGCTGTGGTCAGCCCATGGCCAATGCTGGATATGAAAGGGATACGTTAGCCACGACCCAGCATTTTTTGGACACTTTCGAAAGCTTTGATTACATCGTCTGTCCCTCAGGAAGCTGTGTTCATCATGTCAGGGACCATGCTCCATGCATCGAAGGCAAAGAAACCTTTCAAAAAGATATTCAGCATAAAGTCTATGAATTGACCGAGTTCATCACCGATATCCTGAAAATCACCGATATCAAAGGAACATATCCACACAGGGTTGGTTTTCATTCCAGTTGCCATGGTCAGAGAGGCTTGAGACTGGCATCCTCCAGCGAACTGAATCAGCCAGTTTTCAATAAAGCCAAGCAACTCCTAGCCAATTTCGAAGGATTGGAATGGGTGGAGTTGAGCAGAAAAGATGAGTGTTGTGGTTTTGGGGGAACATTTGCAGTCACCGAAGAAGCCCTTTCGGTTCAAATGGGCAAAGACAGGCTTCAAGACCATATCAGCAAAGATGCCGAAATCATCATCGGAGGTGACATGTCCTGTATCATGCACCTGTCGGGTATAGCTTCCCGAAACAAACAAGCTATCCAATTCAAACACATTGCAGAAGTACTAAACGAGGCCATTATATGAACCATCCAGTTCAAGCAGCAAAATTTCTTGAAGACAAATCCAATGCAAAATGGCATGACGAGACCTTGTGGTTTGTTCGTGACAAAAGAGACCTTTCCAGCAAATCCATTCCAGAATGGGAAAAATTGAGGGAATTGGCATCTGGGATCAAGGACAATGTCCTCAGCAACCTCGATTCCTACCTTGTGGAGTTCGAGAAAAATGCGATCAAAAATGGCATAAAAATCCATTGGGCAAAAGATGCAGAGGAACACAATCAAATTGTCCTTTCGATCTTGAAAGAGAAAGACTGTAAGGCCATCGTCAAAAGTAAATCCATCTTGACAGAGGAATGTCACCTGAATCCATATTTGGAGGAAAATGGTGTGGAAGTCGTCGATACAGATTTGGGTGAACGGATAGTACAGTTCCTCAATCAGCCACCAAGCCACATTGTCCTTCCCGCAATCCACCTCAAAAAAGAACATATTTCGGAGATTTTTCATGAAAAACTCCAAACTGAAAAAGGGAATAACGATCCTTATTACCTTACACAAGCTGCAAGGAAACACCTTCGGGAAAAATTCCTCGCTGCAAAAATGGCCATCACAGGAGTTAATTTTGGTGTCGCCGAAACAGGGGAGTTTGTAGTCTGCACCAATGAAGGAAATGCAGATATGGGCGTTCATCTGGCTGACACACACATCGCTTGTATGGGGATTGAGAAACTGATCCCAAAGAGGGAGCACTTGGGTGTATTTCTCCGCTTGCTCGCTCGCTCCGCTACGGGGCAAAGTATCACCAATTACAATTCCCACTTTAGAAGTCCATCTGAAGGTAAGGAAATTCACATCATCCTTCTGGACAATGGCAGAACCAAGCAGTTGGGAAGAGAGAAATTCAGAAACTCCCTCAAATGTATCCGCTGTGGCGCATGTATGAATACTTGTCCTATCTATCGTAGAAGTGGCGGATATTCTTACGGAAGCGTAGTGCCAGGACCTATTGGATCTATACTTTCGCCGGGAATTGACCTCAAAAAACATAGTACATTACCATTTGCCTCCACACTATGCGGGTCATGTTCTGATGTATGTCCAGTCAAAATCAACATCCACGAACAACTCTATGAATGGAGACAGGAAATCACCAAAGCACAATCCTCTATCAATGCCAAAAGCATCGCAATGAAGATCGCAAATGGTATCTTCTCTACTCCTTTTGCCTACAAAATCAGCGGACAGATCATGCGAGGAAGCCTCAAAATACTTCCGGAAAGCGTGACTTACAGCAATCTAAATACTTGGGGCAAGGAAAGAGATCTTCCTGAATTGCCAAAGCAATCTTTCAAAGACTGGTACAAAAACAAAGGAAATGAATAGTAGAGAGCAAATATTAAGTGATATCAGAATACTGAAAATCGACAACTCAGAACTCCCTACGATACCTCAGTTTGAATATGAGGCAGACATCATCGAAAGCTTCAAAACATCGATCAAGACCAATAAAGGGGAGATTATTTCAGAAGAAGCACTGATGGATTTGCTGGAATCTGGGGAATTTGTCAATGTCTATTCAGCATCCGAGCCCTATTCCAAATACAGCAACTGCAGTTTGCCAGAAGATCCACATGAACTGAAAAACTTAGATTTGGCTATCATAGAGGGGTATTTTGGTGTTGGGGAAAATGGCGCAATTTGGCTTGATGACAGCAAGCTTGGGCATAGGGTTTTGCCTTTTATCACTGAGCATTTGGTGATTGTGGTCGATAAAAAAACCATCGTTCCCAATATGCATGAAGCTTACGAGCGCATCGGGCAAGCCCATTCAGGCTTTGGCGTCTTCATCGCCGGCCCATCAAAAACTGCCGATATAGAACAATCCCTGGTCATTGGTGCCCACGGAGCAAAAAGTCTACGCGTATTGCTGATTTAAGCTAGGAAATCTCATGCAGGTGAGAAAAAATGCAGGGTTTTGCATAGTCTTAATGGAGGAAAAAAAGCTAGATCTGAAAAAATGTCTAGGAAGAATATATTTGTTAAGAACATGTATAAAGGCATAGCGACCTTTGCTCCTCTTTTGACTTGACGAGAATTAGGAAATTTATTAGAATGAAGCTATACTAAACATAGAATTAGATCCCCAAAAATGGGCAAAAAGGAAATAATACTAATCTATTAGATTCAAAACCTCATTATTCCTATGAATTATTATTATAATCTATAGGAAACACGTAATTTGCGGAATATTTGATTGTGCAATGATTCAAAAACTCTTTCCCCTAGACAAAAACTACATCCTTCGACAGGCACAAACTGCCATGGAAGAAAGTATGTTGAATTTAATGGTCTTAGAACTAAAAAAATCATACACTGCGCTTTTCAATCCATTGATGCTAATGGACAACACATTCAAGCAAATAATCGATACTTATGATTTTCCGAAAGATCGGTTAAAAATTATCTATTATCAGCTTTGCGGGATCTATCGCTACAAATTTGGATCTAATCAACTAGAATTGCTTTTTGATGGAAGGACACACTTCGAAAAATTTCAGGAAGACTGGACAGATCAGCTCACAGAATGGATAAGAGACCTAGGTCAGCACGAGCAATACGTAAAAACTATGCTTAGAATGACCGTATTGTTTGACACAGATTCTAGAGCAGAATGGTCCGAGAACCAATGTAAAGCTTTTGTTAATCAATATTTTGACTTAAAAATTGTCAAGAGAAAAGGTGAGTTAAGGTTAAAAATAGCGTAAACCAAAATTATTCTATTAGATTAAATAGTTTTATAGTTAGAAATAAAAACAAGAGAGGCTCCAAATTTGGAGCCTCTCTTGTTTTTATTCTACAGTCACTGACTTGGCAAGGTTTCGTGGTTGATCCACATTGCATCCCCTCATCACAGCAATGTGATAAGATAACTGCTGCAATGGAATCACAGAAAGCAATGGAACAAATGCCTCTGCTGTGTCTGGAACCTCCAAAACGTGATCTGCCATACCTCTCACTACAGTATCACCTTCGGTGACTACAGCGATAATTTTTCCTTTTCTAGCTTTGACTTCTTGAATATTGGAAACAACCTTTTCGTAAGAAGTATCTTTTGTGGCTATAAATACGACTGGCATTTCTTCATCAATCAAGGCAATAGGGCCATGCTTCATTTCTGCCGCAGGATATCCCTCTGCATGGATATATGAAATCTCCTTAAGCTTTAATGCACCTTCAAGGGCAACAGGGAAGTTATAACCTCTACCCAAATAAAGGAAGTTTCTAGAATCTTTATAAATCTCAGCTATCTTTTCGACGTTGCTGTTCATTTTCAAAGCTTTTTCAACTTTCACCGGTATGCCTTCAAGTTCATTCAATAACTGTACATACTTGCTTTCAGTCAAAGTACCTCTTTGATATCCAAGCATCAAAGCCATCATCGTCAATACAGAAATTTGAGCTGTAAATGCCTTTGTAGATGCCACACCGATCTCGGGCCCAGCATGAGTATAGCAGCCAGCATGTGTCGCTCTTGCGATAGACGACCCCACTACATTACAAACGCCAAAAATCGTGGCTCCTTTGGACTTTGCCAATTCTATTGCTGCAAGTGTATCTGCAGTCTCTCCAGATTGGGATATCGCAATGACAAAATCTTTCTCACTGATTACTGGATTTCTATACCTAAACTCAGAAGCATATTCTACTTCTACAGGAATTCTCGCAAATTCCTCAAAAAGGTACTCTGCTACCAAGCCAGCGTGCCATGATGTACCACAAGCCGTAATGATGATTCTATCAGCATTTTGAAACTTGTTCATGTAGTCACGAAGACCTCCCAATACTAGTCTACCATTTTTTGCATCCAATCTACCTCGCATACAGTCTGCTATGGATCTTGGTTGCTCATTGATTTCTTTCAACATAAAATGGTCATATCCGCCTTTTTCGATGGCTTCAAGTTCCATTTCCAACTTATTGATATATGGATTGGTCTCCACATTTTCAATAGTCTTGATTTGAAGGTTATTATTTCGGATTACTGCAATTTCATAATCGTCCAAATAGATTACCTGATTGGTATATTCTATAATAGGCGTCGCATCGGATGCCAAGAAATATTCACCCTCACCAACTCCAATAACCAATGGGGAACCCTTTCTCGCCGCGATAAGCGTATCAGGTTCTGCAATATTCATGATCACGATGGCATAAGCTCCCACTACTTTGTGCAGTGCAAGTCTAACCGCCTCTTCAAGACTACATTCATTGTTTTTATGAATGTCCTCTATGAACTTCATAAATACTTCAGAATCTGTATCACTATGAAAATGATACCCCTTATTGATCAAATCTGTTTTAAGGACGTCGTAATTTTCGATAATCCCATTATGGATCATCGCAAATTTTTCATTTGATGAATAATGTGGGTGCGCATTTACATCATTTGGCTCTCCATGAGTTGCCCAACGAGTATGCCCAATTCCGATTTTTGAGATTAAGTTTCCTTGGCTGGTAAGGTGGTTTTCCAATTCGGAAACTTTCCCTTTCTTTTTGTAGACATTGAGTCCTTTTTCATCTATCAAAGCTACTCCGGCACTGTCATAGCCTCGATATTCCAACCTTTTGAGACCTTTAATTATTATTGGCAGAGCCTCTTGCTGCCCGACATAAGCTACTATTCCACACATATGTAAAAATTTTTAAAGCCTAAAGGTAATTATTTTCAGGTGAAGAAAACAAAACCCAGTCTTAATTTCTGCTATCCTCTAGATTGAAAGCAAAACCTAAGATTGGGTTTTCATAAGGTAATAAATTTAAATTGGGTATTTTAATGTTACCAATAAGGCTTCAATGGCATAATTTGAAGTGGTTAGTAGGCAACATCTACGCCGGCTTGATATAGATAGGCTAGACTGAGTCTGCAAAGACTACATTCATATATGACCTAATTTGTGCATTGTGAAAGCAAAAATTCAGGTAATAATATGTTCAAACTGAAATTTTCTAAAACGCCCTAATCTTAGAATAATATATTTTTAGTTTAATACTATTTTGGTCTAAATCAAATCCTCTCAACGTTTTTATGAAATTATCAACAGAATTTTGTTCGGCAGGACTTGACGGTGAAATCAAAAAGTCATTACGTTGGAGCCCCTGTCTATACACCGCATTCATATACGAGGTAAGTCTTTGTCTATAAATATTGGATGTGTTAACGTATACAAATGTTCCTGGACTTGCTACAGAAGGTATAATATTACCATTTACATCCGTTGCTATTTGCGGTTGATTATCTGCCTGTACACTGATAAGTTGGCCGGATGTAGCTCTTAGAAAACCGTTTGAATCATCGGTGAAATACAAAAATAAGTTTGATGGAGGCCTATTGGTAGCGGACTCACTACCCAAGGGACCCATTTCCAAAATTATGTCATTAAATGTCACATTTGCAAGCGTATCTAGAAAATCACTAATTGGGCTAGTATCTAGCTTCATGACCAACCCTACACCAGACTTAATACCTACACGACTTCCTATATCATATGACCTTCCGGGCTCAGTAATTACAGCAGTTGGTGTACCTGATCTATCACTATTAATATGATTGAAATGTCTTGATTGAGCAGTAGTGATAGCATACCTCCTAGAGACTGTATCTCCTTCATTTTTAAAATAAACTATAATACCTGTAGCGTTTCCAACCCTGATGGCAGTCGAGGTATTTTCTTCAATATTGCCTTGAAGGGCAATGCCAGGAATCAAGTTTCTAAATGAAAATACATCTCTGAAAGCATCTCCCTTTTTCAACTCTTCGAAAATAAAATCTGAAAATCCCGACTCCATTTCGACTGAGACTGCTGTGTCTTGCCTTGCTGAGAAGTTGAAGGATCCTTGTGCTATGGGATTCGGGTCAAAATCTAGTCTATCAAAATTATAATAGGTCGTATCCAAAATACTTTCAGTCAGTAAATGTACTGAAAGTGATTTAGATCCACTCAAATCATCTCCTATTACAGACTCAATCCGAAAATGGAATTTAACGGAATCCAAAACAGCATTCTCTGAAGGTCTAGTCGCGCTAGGTCCTATTGCGAGTCTACTAAATCCGATAGCCTCAGTTTTACCAAAAAAACTGTCAGTCAAACCACCAACTACTAAAGATTCAGAATTTGTGGTATTGAGCGAGTCAAGCAAAACCATAGAAGCAGAAAGGGGTATTTCTGTGTAGAAAACCCCTATCTGATTATTGTTGGGATCCAAATCTAACCCTAGGGTAGATGGATCGCTGCAAGAACTCGCAATGGATAATGTGATCAATAGACCTCCAACCAGCTTAGCTGGCGAGGTCATTATAGATGTTGTAATAACTTTCAAAAAGTTGTTCTTCTTCGTCGCTGTTAATCTCACACTTCTTGTCTTTAGAGCACTCCTCAATTAATTGTGTTAATTTATCTGAGATGTCTTCGTTCTTAATGACTACGTCGGCATATTCCATTCCTATTTTTAGGAAACCTTCATAGTCTTTAGATTTCAAAGGAGCTAAAATGGCATCATCAATATCTACCATTTTCACTTTCTCAAACAAATCGTCGCCAAATTTATGGCTAAATCCTGTATTATAAATAGCAAATACGGATTTTGTATCCTTAAATAATGGTTCATTTTTGTAGGTGGTCTTCAAATACATTGGTATCAAGCTGGTCATCCAGTCGTTACAATGCACCACATCAGGAGCCCAACCTAGTTTTTTTACTGTTTCAATTACGCCTTTACAAAAGAAAATGGCTCTTTCGTCATTGTCTTCATAGAACTTTTCCTGCTTATCGTGGAAAACGCTCTTCCTTTGGAAATAGTCTTCATTGTCTATGAAATAAACTTGAAGCTTTGCGTTCGGGATAGACGCGACTTTTATAATCAATGGTTTTTCTTCCTCACCAACTGCAATGTTGATTCCAGAAAGTCTCACTACCTCGTGTAACCTGTTCTTTCTTTCGTTTATTAGACCAAATCTAGGAACAAGAATTCGTATTTCCATACCTTTCTCTTGCATTGCTTGAGGCAAAGCTCTAACAAAGTTGGCAACTTCGGAAGTTTGAAGGAATGGATTGATTTCGCTGGCTACGTAGAGAATACGAAGTTTAGACATATCTTGTTTTTTTTGTTGAGGGATAATACGGGACTACAAACTTACAAAAAAAATCCTTCAATTCCATTGTTTTTATCTAGAATAACATAGCTTTGCGGCTATTTTACATTTTCCAAAATTCTCACATTGTGACAATCCTCAGAACAAAACAAGCTGTAAAATCAGCTTTACAGATTCTTAGAAACAGTCAAAAAACCATAGGTTTTGTACCTACTATGGGTGCATTACATGAAGGGCATTTGTCTTTGGTTGAAAACGCAAAATTATCTTCTGATAGCGTCATTGTATCTATTTTCGTAAATCCGACTCAATTCAACAACAAAGAAGACTACGAAAAATATCCTATTTCCATAGATCAAGACCTTAAAATACTTGAGGAAAAAGGAGTTGATTTTATTTTTTTACCGAGTGTTGAGGAAATGTACACCAGTGAAGCACTCTTAAAAATGGACTTTGGCGACTTAGACAAAACGCTCGAAGGAAGCTTCCGACCGGGTCATTTTAGTGGCGTAGGGGTGGTCGTATCTAAATTGTTAAACATTGTTAAACCTGATAAATCTTACTTTGGACAGAAGGATTTGCAGCAAGTTGCGATCATAAAACGCCTAGTTAATGATCTTTCCTTCGACGTGGAAATCGTAGTAGTTCCTACCATTAGAGAGTCAGACGGCTTAGCAATGTCTTCCAGAAATGTCAGACTCAATCCCGAAGAAAGATTGACCTCCACGATTCTCTACAAATGCTTGCTTTTTGCCAAAAATGAACTTTTACAAGGTGGAGACTGGTTTGAAATCAAAGAAAAGGTTACCAAAAGGTTTTATGATGAACCAAAAGCGAGATTGGAATATTTCGAGTTGGTGAATACGGATACTTTAGAAAAGCTAAGCAGTATCAAAGATCAAAAAAACACCTCAATCTGTACTGCTGCTTATATAGGTGAAGTACGATTGATCGATAACCTTAGTATAGTTTAATTACCTTCGCAAAAAATTTGAATTCATGCATATTCAAGTATTAAAATCCAAAATACACAGAGTAAAGATTACTCAAGCAGAGCTACATTATGTAGGAAGCATTACTGTCGATGAAGATCTAATGGATGCTGCCAATATCATCGAAAATGAAAAAGTACAAATCGTCAACGTAAATAATGGCGAGAGAATAGAAACCTATGTCATCAAAGGCGAAAGAGGTTCCGGCATGGTTTGTCTCAATGGACCTGCTGCCCGCAAAGCGCAAGTCGGTGATATTGTAATTATCATTTCTTATGCTTCTATGGACTTTGAAGAAGCCAAATCACATAAGCCTGTTTTGATTTTC
The DNA here is from genome assembly GCF_022549785.1 of Belliella alkalica. GTDB lineage: Bacteria > Bacteroidota > Bacteroidia > Cytophagales > Cyclobacteriaceae > Belliella > Belliella alkalica. The sequence goes on along the minus strand of NZ_JAKZGO010000011.1, from coordinate 120,351 downwards.
CCAGACGATCACAATAAAGTAATATAAGTATTGAAACTTTCTATCAAACAGTGGATCCAGGTAATTCTCTCTTTAGGGGTGGCTATCTGGATCTTTTGGTTTTTATATAAAGACATCAGTTTTTCTGATATGTCTAAAGTCGTTGAAGAATCTTCTATTCTTTGGTTAGGTGTTTCCTTATTGGTTTCGGTTTTTGGTTTTTGGCTTCGTGCTTGGAGATGGACCTTGTTGATTGATGCGGGGGAAGATCAGAATACTCCGAGTTTCAGGGCCTTTTGGGCTTTGATGATCGGCTACCTAGCAAACTTAGTCGTACCAAGAGCCGGTGAAGTGGCGAGATGTGGTGTTCTGAAAAAAACAGAAAACATCGAAATGGGCAAATTGATCGGAACAGTAATCATGGAAAGAACCATTGATTTTTTGTTCATGCTTTTTGCTATTTCCCTAGCGTTCTTTCTAGAACGAGATCTTTTCATTAGCCTTTTCTCCGAACTGGTATCCGTAGATGATATTGTAGCTAAAATTAACGGTGCACTACCGATTATCATCGGGGCCATTATATTGATTATCATTTTTATCGTCTTCCTTTTCAAAAAATATAAGGAAAACAGCTTTATCAAAAAAGTAAGGAATTTTACTGGGGATCTTGTCAAAGGAGTGGTAAGTCTTCGTAAAGTGAAAAACCAAGCAGGATTCTGGTCCTCTTCAGCCGTGATTTGGCTTTGCTATTATGCCACCATGTTTGCTGTGGCTTTGGCAATTCCATCTACTGCCAGTTTGACAGCCAACGCAGTTCTGATGGTGATGGTGATGGGAAGTATTGGCATGACTGCACCCGTTCAAGGGGGAATTGGAACCTTTCATGCATTAGTGGCCTTTATTTTGATACGTTATGGATTATCAGAGGAGGAAGGAAAAATCTTCGCCGCCATTATCCATGGAAGTCAGGTGGTGATTATGATTTTCTTAGGTTTGGTAGCCTTAGCAATTTTCTTTAGGATCACTGCAAAAGGAGAACCTAAAACTTCCTAAATTCGTAAAGACAACAGTTAAAAACCAAAGCTATGTTTCTAATATTAATCGTCGTTGTATTCGGAATCTTAGGATTTGTTGTAAGCAATAGACTTAAGAGCAAATTCAAAAAGTATTCAAAAATTCCACTTCAGGCAAATTTGTCTGGAAAGGAAATAGCAGAGCTGATGCTTGCTGACAATAAAATCTATGATGTGAAGGTAAATTGCGTGGAAGGTCAGCTTACTGACCACTACAATCCGGCAAACAAAACTGTAAATCTTAGCCCAGATGTGTACTACGGTAGAAATGCAGCTGCAACAGCTGTATCTGCACACGAATGTGGTCACGCAGTACAGCATGCCACAGCATATTCTTGGCTTCAACTGAGATCTGCATTAGTACCAGTTCAAAACGCAAGTGGTAAGATTCTAAACATTGTCCTGATTGCTTCTTTGTTAGGTGGTTACGCATTGGGACTTAATTATGATCTTATCGGATTCATTGTAGTTGGGGCATACAGTGTTATGACGTTGTTTACATTGGTAACATTACCAGTGGAGTTTGATGCAAGCAGCAGAGCACTTGCCTGGGTCAATCAAAGGAACATTGTCACCAAGTCAGAATATGGAATGTCTAAGGACGCATTGAAATGGGCAGCAATGACCTATGTAGTTGCAGCTTTGGCTTCATTGGCTACTTTGGCATACTACATCTTTATTTTCTTCGGAAATAGAGACTAAGAAACTGAAAACATCAATTTGAGTTTACATTTAAGGGGCAAGAAATTGCCCCTTTTATATTTTTGATCTATATTCCACCCTTGAAACAATTAACCCAAATATTGATATGAATTTTGAACATACAGAAGAGCAGCTAGCGGTACGAGATGCCGCTAGGGAATTTGCCAAATCAGAATTACTTGAAGGAGTTATAGAAAGAGATACTGAGGCTAGATTTCCCAGTGAGCAAATGAAAAAAATGGGGGAATTGGGATTCATGGGCATGATGGTGGATCCAAAATACAATGGAGGTGGCATGGACACTGTTTCTTATGTATTGGCAATGGAAGAAATTTCAAAAATAGACGCTTCTGCTTCAGTAGCGATGTCTGTGAACAATTCTCTTGTCTGCTGGGGATTGGAAAAGTATGGTAATGAACAACAAAAAGAAAAATATCTAAAACCACTTGCATCAGGTGAAGTATTAGGTGCATTTTGTCTTTCAGAACCTGAAGCTGGATCTGATGCCACTTCTCAAAAAACCTCTGCGGAATTGAACGGTGATCATTATATCCTAAATGGAACTAAGAATTGGATCACCAATGGCAGTACTGCCAGCATATACTTGGTGATTGCCCAAACCGATGCTGCCAAAGGTCACAAAGGAATCTCTGCATTCATCGTCGAAAAAGAATCAGAAGGTTTCGTCATTGGTAAAAAAGAAGATAAATTGGGAATTAGAGGTTCTGATACCCATTCTTTGATGTTTACCGATGTGAAAGTACCAGTAGAAAATAGAATAGGCGAAGAAGGCTTTGGGTTTACTTTTGCTATGGAAACATTGAATGGCGGCAGGATAGGCATAGCCGCTCAAGCTTTGGGAATTGCTTCAGGTGCTTATGAATTAGCCTTGGCATATTCCAAAGAACGAAAAGCTTTTGGAAAACCAATTAGTCAGCATCAAGCAATTCAATTCAAATTAGCTGATATGGCTACCAACATAGAAGCTGCAAGACTATTGGTACTCAAATCTGCATGGCTCAAAGACCAAGGCAAAGACTATGCACATGCCTCAGCGATGGCAAAACTCTATGCTTCACAAGTAGCAATGGATGTAACAATTGAAGCGGTGCAGGTTCATGGTGGCTACGGATTCGTAAAAGAATACCATGTGGAAAGATTGATGCGAGATGCAAAAATTACACAGATTTATGAAGGGACAAGCGAAATTCAAAAAATAGTTATATCCCGTAGTATTTTAAGATAAAACAAATAAATGAGGTAAAAGAGGGCTTAAAATTCAATTTTTAAGCCCTCTTTCTTTTTATTATGAAATTTTTATTAGATAAGTACACTATATTGCAGAAATTTATCCTAGTTTTACAGAAAAATCAAAACAACTTCTTTCATGGAATATTACAATAAAGTCATAGAATCCGTAGGAGTTCGCTTTTTAAAAGGCAATAACTATAAAATTGACAAGTCTGTAAGTGTGTCTGATTATAATGACACCGAAAATACAGTTATTTTACTTCACCAAGGTTCATTAAAGTTTTCTGATGAAGGTGAAGGTGTCAATGAAGGCGAAATTTTATTTATCCCTGCGGGTCGCAAAAGCAACGTTTCATTTGGTAATGTTACCAAAAAGTCAGATTTGACTAACGAGGCATTTTTAGATAATAAAAGAAAATACCTACAAACAATCAGTTTTAAAGATATCAAAAATACCGAAGAAGACTGTATAACAGTTGTTAACTTTGAGGCAAAGGTTTTTGATGTTGTTAACTTTTTCCATTCTCTAGGAATACCTCCTTTTGTAATTAGGTTCAATGACAAGATTGCTACAATCATTGAAGATATTGTCAAAGAATCAGAACAAAGTGTCCCTGGAAAAGAAAGGGTATCAAAATTACAAACAGAGTTGCTGGTAATTGAAATTGTCAGACATATCCTTAAGAACAGACTATTTGTAGAGGAATTATCTACGAACAGTACTTATTTCAAGGATCCAAGATTGATCGATATGTTTAACTATATCAAGAAAAATATTGGCGGAGATTTATCCAATAAAGTACTTGCAAAAGTTGCTAATGTATCGGAAGACTATGTTGGCCAATATTTCAAAATGTTGACAAGTATCAATCCACAAGATTATATTGAATATCAAAGAATGGAAGCGGCAGTTGAATTGCTAAGAACTTCCAAGAAAAGTATCAGAGATATTGGTAAGGAAGTAGGATATAAGGATACAGCATATTTCTGTAGAAGATTCAAGATGATGTATGGACTGCCAGCAGGCAAGATGCGCAGAAGAGAGTCGTTAATTAATGTTCAGTGATAAATTCAAAACATTAACATATTCCAAAACCTCAGTCAACAGGCTGAGGTTTTTTTCTGCCCCATTTCCAATGACTACCACATCAGCTCCAGCTTTGAAGGCTGCTTTCACACTTGACACTTCTTTCAATCCTCCACCTACTATTAATGGAGCACTTATTGATTTTTTCACTTCATTGATCATTTCTTGGGGAATGGGGGTTTTCGCACCACTTCCAGCGTCCAAATAAAAATACTGCAGTCCTAAGAATGATCCAGCTAAAGCAGTTGCGACCGCTATTTCAGGCTTGTGGTTTGGTATAGGAATTGTTTGGCTGATGTAATTTACACTCGTAGCAAGTCCCCCATCTATAAGTATATACCCTGTAGGCAATACCTCAAGGTTGGATTTAGCCAGTAATGGGGCAATTGTAACATGTTGTCCAATTAGAAGGTCTGGATTTCTTCCAGAAATCAGAGAAAGAAATAATATTCCATCCGCTGTATCTGAAAACTGAAGAACATTTCCTGGAAAAAGAATAAGTGGAATCTTCGAATCTACTTCCTTTATTGATTGAATGATTTTTTCCATTTCATTAGAATTCATCAAACTTCCACCAATAAAAATAAAATCTAGCCCGAGTCGAGAAACCTCTTTTATTTGATCCAAAAACAAAGTATCAGCTACAGTTTTGTCAGGATCTATAAGCCAAGCGACGGCTTTTTTTCTCTCCTGAGCTAGAGATTTTAGCTTGTGCTCAATTTTTTTCACTTGGTTCTCCAGTTTGATCTTCAGTGTTTTGATTTCCTCCCATCAACTTATCTCTTCCATAAGCAATGATCATAGGTAAAAGTACTGCTGCAATACGCGCTTTGAAACCAGAGCTTTTTTTCGTGTTTAGTCTCTCGATTGTATCTTCATCAAGAAGCCCTTCCTTTTCCAGAACTTCCATTATTCTTTTATTCTTACTATTTTTTTTTCCTTTTATAGCTTTTACTATACCGAAAGCTGTAAGTCCTCCAAGTAAAATTCCTGCACCAATTTTGACAAAGTCTTTAGAGTCGGTTTTGAGAAAATTCAACTGTGCCTGAAGTGTTTGTTCAAGTTCCTTTGCCTTATTCTTCAAATCTTCTTTACTATCCATCTATTTTTTGATTCTGAAAATGAAAGTCCTAAACAAGTGCTTAAAAGTATCCAATATACCTTTTGATTCCCTTACTAAGTAAAGGACAAAGAATAGCAATAAGTAAATTAAACTTACATATAAAAACCCTTTATACGGAGAATACAAAATCTCACCTAAATAAAATGCCAGTGAAATACTTGCAAAAAGTAAAATCATAAGGGAAGAAAGCCCCATGAGAACTAAAATAAATATTCTAGAAAAGATATCCGAAAACTGATCCTTTATCTCATTTTTGACGATATCAACTCTAACTTCAATAAGTTGCTTGATCGTTTGTACTATTTCTGAAACATTCAGCATAATAATTATTTTAAAAAGCCAACAATTAATTTAATAAGTTACAATATACGGCAAAAACCTGGCTTCAAAAATTATCAATCGATTCAATATTGTCATTTTCAATATAAAACATATAGTTCATGACAGACTCCAAGGCCTTCCTTATTGCAATGTTTATTGGAAACTGCTCCTGAGTCATTTGAAAATCTATATTGTAAAGCTGGGAGTAAGCATCTCCACTAGATGGCACAAAAGCCCCTTCTTTGATTGCCAAAGCGGTTTTTTGATAAAGTTCTGATTTTTGCTCCTTGATGATCTTACAGGTGATCAGTTCCTTTTTACCTTCCTTATTTCTTCTGGCGGCACTCCCAAAAAGCCTACAAATCATCCCTCTATTAGCATAATCTGAGCAGAAGCCTTTTTTTGAATCTTCACTTTTGGATTTATATACGATACAATTAGCATCATTTCCCACATCATCTAGCAGTTGCATCGCTTTTTCTGCCTTCCCTTTTTCGTAAAGATCAAAAGCCAAAGGCAAAAATTCCAAGACGGATGCATGTACACTTGGGTTAGCACAGCAGGCTCCGCATCCACTAATACAGGAGAGCTGACTTTCATCCATAAAAGCCTTAATCTCAATATCCAAATCAGTGAATACTTTCCTGACTTCCAAAGACTTTTCTCGTAAATTCATGTTCTATAATATAAAAGCCTGCGAAAGTAAGTCGAGTTATGATCTAAAGCAAAAACTATTTTTTTGAAACTTATTTTTCTTTATTTCGATTATCATAAATGGTGATTTTCTATCTAAAAAGAATAATCTAACTTTGTTAGCTTAGGTAGCTTTTAAGTAGAAAAAATGTTTTTTTATTAATGTATAAAATTATGAGTGAACAAAATGGAAATATCGATCCAAAACAAGAAGAAAGGATCAGAAAAGCATTCAAAGAAAGAGATTGGAATGAAATCAAGAGTGCTGATTCTTGGGCGATTTTCAAAGTAATGTCTGAGTTTGTCGAAGGGTTTGAAAAATTATCAAAAATAGGACCTTGTGTCTCTATATTTGGGTCAGCAAGGACTCCAAGAGATCATAAATATTATCTTATGGCAGAAGAGATTGCTGCCAAACTCGTCAGACATGGCTATGGAGTGATCACAGGTGGTGGTCCAGGTATCATGGAGGCAGGAAATAAAGGAGCGCATTCTGAAAACGGAAAGTCCGTTGGGTTGAACATTGTGCTTCCATTTGAGCAGTTCAATAACATCTACATCGATCAAGACAAGCTGATCTCTTTCAATTACTTCTTTGTCAGGAAAGTAATGTTTACCAAATATGCCCAAGGATTCATAGTCCTTCCAGGTGGATTTGGCACTTTGGATGAGCTTTTTGAAGCCCTTACATTGATTCAGACCAATAAGATTGGAAAATTCCCAATCGTATTGGTAGGCAAATCTTATTGGTCAGGTCTAGTAGATTGGCTCAAGGATACTATGCTGGAAAACAAATACATCAACGTCGAAGACTTAGACCTGTTCTCAGTAGTGGATGATCCATCAGAAGCAGTGAAAGTCATCGATGAATTCTACAGTAAGTATTTGTTGTCTCCAAACTTTTAAAATTGAAAAATTACCACCTAATATCCATATATGGACTAATAGCGGTCCTTTTTGGTTTGGTTTTTCTCTATTCTGCAGAGAAAGACCAAGCCGATTTACCCTATGAGGAAGTCACCATCAATCAAGCAAGTGGGGAAGAGATAAACATAAAAATACCGGACACTAGAGCAAAACTATTTGAGATTCCCAAAGCCATTAGCTTTGCAGGAGAAGAAGTTCCTCTTGAAATAGACGATGTAAAAGAGCGATTTGAAAGAGAAATCTATGTCAATGCCTATTGGCAGTCTAACATGATTTTGCTGATGAAACGATCAGGAAAATATATTCCAACCATAGAAAAAATCCTCAAGGAGCAAAATATCCCCGATGATTTCAAATACTTGGCAATGGCAGAATCGGGACTTCTTAATGTAGTATCTCCAGCAGGTGCCAGGGGCTTTTGGCAATTCATGCCTGCTACTGCCAAAGAGTACAATTTGGAAGTAAGCAATGATGTCGATGAACGCTATCATCTAGAGAAGGCCACGGTCGCTGCATGCAAATATTTGAAATCAGCATATGCACGATTTGGCAGCTGGACTTCTGTAGCGGCAAGTTACAATATGGGAATCAGTGGACTATCCAAAAGAAAGTCCGAGCAAAAGCAAGTCAATTATTATGATCTTTTACTCAATGATGAGACAAGTCGCTACATTTTCAGACTATTGGCTTTCAAGGAAATTTTTGAAAATCCGGACAAATATGGCTTCAAACTCAAAGAAGAAGATTATTATACATTGCCAATATCTAGGGAATTGGTCGTCAAGCAAGATATCGATGACTTAGCAACTTGGGCAATAAAACACAACAGCTCTTATAAAATCTTAAAAATCCAAAACCCTTGGCTAAGAACAAACAAACTTAAGATTCCTAAAGGAAAAGAATATGTAATTAAGCTACCATCCTCTGAATAATCAAACAGAAACCTTGTTATCTACTAGGATTTTAATATCTTAACCACTATTATTCACATTTTCTCTGCTTATTATGAAAAAGATCATTATTGCCTTATTGGGACTAGTTTTGGTCTTAGTTTTAGTTCTTAGGGGAATTCCTTTTTTCGTCAACATCTATCTGAACAACAACGCAGATAAAATTGTCAGTAATATGATAACCCGAACCAGTGGCTTTGGGAACCACGACGTTACTTTTGGGAATATCAAACTCGATTACAATTACTTTGGTACCTTTCTCTCGATAGAAGATATCAGAATCCAACCAACAGAAAATATCCTTGCGGGCCAAGTCAAAGTCAACCTTCACTTGGAGCAAGCAAAAATCACAGGCTTCAAATGGAAAAGCTTCTTATTGGACAATTCTATTCAGGTAGATTCAGCAAGACTGGAAAACCTCACGATAATGAGTGTAACACCACCTATAGATTCGCTCAACATTGACAAAGAAGAAAGTCAAAACAAAAAGAAAAATGATACTAAGGATTATGACAAAATAGGAGTTGGCAGTATATCTCTTCAAAATCTAAATCTCGAAAACAAAGATAGTAATACAGACTCTACAAGATTGAGTCTGAAAAACCTATCTGTAGATTCTAGAGGATTTGTCCTGACAAAAGAAGATATTCAAAATGAAGAAGCACTGTTTTCTGTAGAATTTATCCATGGGGAAATAGAACATGTTGAAATCCACTTTGATGAATTTCGACAAAAGGCCGAAGTCAAAAATTTAGTCTTCGACACCGAAGACAAAAACATGAAAATTGAAGACTTCTCCATCTTGAATAAACTTGGGAAATATGCCTATACCGAATCATTCAAGAAAAGAAAAGGGTGGATTCAGTTGAAAAATGGCACACTGGATATACATGGGATGAATTTCCAAGATTATTTCAGAAAAGGAATCGTAGAAATCGACTCCCTTTTGGTAAAAGATATAAAGCTAGAATCCTTTACTAACAAGCTAATCCCCGATGATTATGAAAAAAGACCACCAATGGCACATGAAGCTTTTGGCATTTTGAATTTTCCACTCAATATCAAAAATACAATCATAAGAAATGGCCATATTCTCGTAGAAGAACAGCCAGATAATGGTGCACCGAATTATGGGTCAATTTTCTTTTCAGAACTCAATGCAGAAATCGGGGCTATCAGCAACATGGATAAGGTCAATGAAGATAAAAACGAGTTGAATATCCAAGCAGAAGCGCTACTTATGGGCAAGGGAAAAATAAACCTTAGTGTCATGTATGATTTGGCAGATACACGAGGTGCTTTTCAACTTCAAGGGAGTTTGGGGAAGTTTGACTTAACAGAAATCAATGACATGGTAGAACCTGAAGCAAAAATCAGCTTGAAGTCAGGAATGATCAATCGGTTGGATTTCAATATTCATGCATTTGATTTTGACGGTAGCGGAGAAGTAATCGTAAGGTATGATAACCTAGAAATAGAAATTTTGAACAAAGACTTTGAGAAAGATAAAAATCTATTCAGAAGAATTGGCGCTTTCTTGGCCAATAAAGTCATCATAAAATCCCAAAACCCTAGAAAAAATGGTGACTTGCAAAAGGGCGTAGTCTATGCCCAAAGGTTAAAACACAAGTCGGAGTTCAATTATTGGTGGCAATTATTATTCTCTGGACTAAAATCAACTGTGACAGGCGATAATTTAGAGGATTTGAAGAAAAAAGCGAATGAAGAAAAGTAGTTCGAATTAGCATTAAACTATCCTGAAAAATCAAAACTATCTGGGCTCAATCTGGGTTTATGAATCTGTAATCACTTTGGGAAGCCCCAATTAAAATCCCTATTTTTGCAAGCTTGAATAATAAAGGTTTAGCCCTCCATGACAGACCCCAACACTGACAAAAAAGAATATATTGAGATCTACGGTGCCAGAGAGCACAATCTTAAAAATATAGATATTGACATTCCCCGAAATAGCCTAGTTGTCATCACAGGACTAAGTGGTAGCGGAAAAAGTTCCTTGGCATTTGACACCATCTATGCAGAAGGACAAAGACGCTATATGGAAAGTTTTTCTGCCTATGCGAGATCATTTTTGGGTGGAATGGAAAGGCCAGATGTTGATAAAATCAACGGACTGTCGCCGGTCATTTCCATAGAACAAAAAACGACTTCAAAAAACCCTAGATCGACTGTTGGTACAGTCACAGAAATCTATGACTTTATGAGATTGCTTTTTGCAAGAGCAGGGGAGGCTTATTCTTATTTGTCGGGAAAAAAAATGATCCGACAGACGGAAGATCAAATCGTTGAACAGCTTTTTGAGAGTTTTTCTGGTAAAAAGCTTTATATCCTAGCTCCAGTTGTAAAAGGAAGAAAAGGTCATTATCGAGAGCTTTTTGAACAAGTACGGAAAATGGGATTCTCCAAAGTGAGGGTAGATGGGGTAGTGATGGAAGTAGTTCCCAAAATGCAGGTGGACAGATACAAAATCCATGATATCGAAATAGTAGTGGACAGGATCGTAGCTGAAGAAGAAGACAGGTTCCGAATCAGCCAATCCCTCAAAACAGCCTTGCAACACGGTAAAGGAATCATTATGCTAAGAGAAGAAGATGGAACCATCCATCACTTTTCAAAATACCTAATGGATCCGACAACTGGACTTTCATATGATGAGCCAGCTCCAAATACTTTTTCGTTCAATAGCCCTTACGGTGCATGCCCTTCCTGCAACGGCTTGGGAATAATAGAGGAAATCACCAAAGAAAACATTATTCCTGATCCCAAACTAAGTATAAGCAGAGGAGGAATAGCGCCGTTGGGTGAATTTAGGGATATTTGGATTTTTAAGAAAATAGAAGCAATCCTTAAGCAATATAAATGCTCTATAACAACACCAATTGGAAAACTCCCGGAAGAGGTTATAGACATTCTTCTACACGGAGACAAGATGGAAGTCGAGGTAAGTTCTGTAAAATATCCAGGAACTACATGGACGACGACATTTGAAGGAATCGTAAATTTCCTTACCAAGCAGCAAGAAGGAAGCTCTGATAAAATCCAGCAATGGGTGAGTGAGTTCACGACCACGAAAATCTGCCCTGATTGTGAAGGATACAGGCTGAAAAAAGAAGCTCTCCATTTCAAGATTGCAGAAAAGCATATCGGTGAGTTGGCTATGATGGACATCACTTCATTGGGCAATTGGTTTGAAGATGTAGAGTCCAGAATGACGGACCGACAAAATCTTATTGGCAAAGAGGTCCTCAAAGAAATAAGAAAGCGAATTGGTTTTCTTTTGGATATTGGGTTAGACTACCTATCTCTGAATAGGCCATTGAGGACACTTTCTGGTGGTGAAGCCCAAAGAATCCGACTAGCTACGCAAATAGGAACCCAACTAGTAGGTGTTTTGTATATTCTAGATGAGCCAAGTATAGGCCTCCATCAAAGGGATAATGTAAAACTGATCAAGGCACTTCAAGAATTAAGAGATCTTGGCAACTCTGTCATTGTAGTCGAGCATGACAAAGACATGATGTTAGATGCAGATTTCGTAGTTGATATTGGGCCTGGAGCAGGTAGACATGGAGGACAAGTGGTTGCTTCAGGTTCCCCAAAGGAATTTTTGAAACAAAATAGTATTACAGCAAAATACCTTTCTGGAAGCCTAAAAATTGAAGTTCCCAAAAATCGAAGAAAAGGAAACGGTGAATTTTTGATACTCAAAGGTGCCAAAGGAAACAATTTAAAAAATGTAGACCTAAAACTCCCTCTGGGAAGTATGATCTGCGTAACAGGTGTGTCTGGTTCAGGAAAAAGTTCATTGATTCACGAGACTTTATTCCCACTTCTCAACAGACATTTTTATAACTCCAAAAAGGAACCTTTAGAACATAAAGAGATTACTGGATTGGATTTATTGGATAAAGTCATTGAGGTAGATCAATCTCCGATAGGAAGAACCCCTAGATCCAACCCAGCTACCTACACTGGAGTTTTCACTGATATACGAGCATTGTTTACAGAATTGCCAGAAGCAAAAATCAGAGGCTACAAGCCAGGTAGATTCAGTTTTAATGTAAAAGGAGGAAGATGTGAGGATTGCGAAGGAGCAGGAATGAAGCTGATAGAGATGGACTTCTTGCCAGATGTACACATACCATGCGAAACCTGTAAAGGCAAAAGATACAATCGGGAGACACTGGAAGTACGATTTAAAGGTAAATCTATCTCGGATGTATTGGACATGACTGTAGAGCAAGCTGTGGACTTTTTTGAGTTTCAGCCAAAAATTCTTAGAAAAATAAAAACCCTAAACGAAGTTGGGTTAGGTTATATTACCCTTGGTCAACATGCAACCACACTTTCAGGTGGAGAAGCACAACGTGTAAAATTAGCTACGGAACTTTCCAAAAAAGACACTGGGAAGACTTTCTACATTTTGGATGAGCCGACCACAGGGTTACATTTCCAAGATATTGAGCATCTTCTGAAAGTTCTGAACAAGCTTGTAGAAAAAGGAAACTCAGTGTTGGTGATTGAGCACAACATGGATATCATTAAAGTAGCGGATTTTATTGTCGATCTTGGACCTGAAGGAGGGCAAAAAGGAGGGGAAATCGTCGCTCAGGGTACACCCGAGCAAGTTGCCAAGCATAAAAGCAGCTACACCGCCAAGTTTCTGAAAGAAGAACTTAACTAACAGGCGAATTTGACAATCGAACAAGTTATCTGTCCATTAGTATAAATGCAATTCTAAGTTAAATTATCATGGTTATCTTTGAAGTGAAACATGAATAAAGCGAAACTATATTGGATACTTCAGATTTTTGGCTGGCTGGGATTTGCACTAATCAACCTGCTATTTGTGTCTTTGGAGCGGGGAGTATCGTCGGTAGAGGTTGGAGCGTATCTATCGTGGGCGGGTTTTTATTTGATTTCGTCTCAAGGATTGAGGTATGTAATCAAAAAACACAATTGGTTTGGAAGAAATTTTGGTCAGCTTATTTGGAATACATTTTTAGGACTCCTTGTATTGGCAATATGCAATACAATTGCCCAAATAATCATAAACCTTATTTTTGATATACTAAACCCTGAATTCGACCTAAGGCCCGTAGTACTTGCAGGAAATATATTCGTTAGTTTTCTATTTTATTCACTTTGGGTGATGTTATACTATCTTTTTCATTTTTTGGACAATTATAACCAAAGCTTGAAATATCAAGCTAAAATAAATGAAATCCAATTGAATCACCTAAAGAGCCAACTGAATCCACATTTCATTTTCAACGCGCTAAACAGCGTAAGGGCATTGGTCGACGAAGAGCCTAACAAGGCAAAAACAGCAATAACGCAACTATCAAATATACTGAGGTTCTCTTTGATGATGGATAAAAAGAGAGTCATTGATTTTGAAAATGAATTCAATACCGTCAAGGATTATTTGAATCTGGAAACAATCAGGTTTGAAGAGCGGCTACGCGTAAAATACGAAATAGAGCCAGAAGCATATGAATATAGGATTCCTCCAATGATGATGCAGACTATTGTAGAAAATGCAATTAAGCATGGCATATCCAACAGAATGAAAGGTGGAGAAATAATCATAAAGTGCTATGAAGGATTGACTGACGATTTGTATATCCAAGTCAAAAATAGTGGCCAACTTAAAAATCAAGCCTTTGCTAAGAAAAAACCAGGTGAAGGGCACGGTATTACAAATACAATTCAAAGATTAAAATTGATCTATGGAGAGCGTGCTTCCTTTAAAATATTCAATTCTGGTAGCGATTTTGTCATAACCGAAATAAAAATTCCAAAACAAAGCCTTACATTAGGTTAAAATTTCAAAGAAATGAGAGCACTAGTAATCGACGATGAAAGATTAGCAAGAAAAGAGCTAATCAACTTATTATCACAATATGATCATGTTGAGGTGGTTGGTGAAGCCACGAATGTAGACGATGCAAAAGAAAAAATAGACGCGCTCCTTCCTGATGTTGTTTTTTTAGATATTCAAATGCCAGAAAAAACTGGATTTGAATTATTAGAAGAATTAGATAATGTTCCACACGTCATTTTCACAACTGCTTATGATGAATACGCACTGAAAGCATTTCAGGTAAATGCGTTGGATTATTTGTTGAAGCCAATTGAACCAAAACGACTTGGTGAAGCTATAGAGAGATTACAGAAAAAGCTTCAAGACCAATCTCCAAAAACCGAAGAAGTAAGTAGCTACAATAGTTCTAAAAAATTAACTTTAGACGATCAGGTGTTTGTTAAAGACGGAGATAGATGTTGGTTTGTAAAACTCATCAATGTTCGCTTGTTTGAATCAGACGGAAATTACATCAAAGTATATTTTGAAAGTAACAAGCCTATGATTCATAAATCCTTAAATGCACTAGACGAAAGATTAGATGAAAAATCATTTTTCCGAGCAAGTAGAAAACATATCATAAACCTGAGTTGGGTTGAAGCTATTGAGCCATGGTTCAATGGTGGATTGGTAGTCACACTCAAAGGAGGTGATAGAATAGAAGTCAGCAGAAGGCAAGCTGCCAGATTCAAAGATTTGATGAGTTTATAGATTTATATTTGAATATTTGCAAAACAAAAAGCTTAATTTTATTGAATATTCAAATAAAATTTTGTAAATAGATTATGCATTATTATAATTTTCAAAAAAATTCATATAGCTAAGTACCATTTTGCTAACAATCCCATATATCACCAAATATGAAAGAAGAAAGAATACTAGTAGTAGAAGACGATATAAATATTGCAGAAAATATTGAAGAGATTTTAGAACTTTTAGGATATGTCAATATAGACATTGCAAATTCAGCTAATCAGGCAATAAAAATCGTAAAAAAATATAGGCCTGACATGATATTCATGGATATCAAACTTAAAGGTGACAAAGATGGTATCGAACTTGGCGAAATTTTGAAACAAATGGTAGACGTACCTTTGGTTTTTGTTACATCTTATAGTGATCCTACTATCATTGAGAGAGCCAAGAGAATCAATCCTGCAGGTTTTATTGTAAAGCCTTTCAACACCAACGATATACATGCAATAGTAGAAATTGTTCTTTATAACAAAAGAGTAAATCCAGTATCTGATATCTCAACTGTAAAATCCAAAGACGAAAGTCCTTATTTAGTTACTGATGCAGTATATATCAAAGCTGATAATGCATATGAAAAAGTCCCATATGTAAATATCTACTATGTAGAAGCTAATGGAAATATGGTTACTATCTATACTAGACACAGAAACTACACTATTAGGAAATCGATGAAGGATATGGAAGAAAAGTTGCCCTCTAATCTTTTCCTTAGAGTACAAAAATCTTTCATCGTTCAGCTAGCACAAATAGAAAATTTTAATACCAAAGAAATTACACTTGAATCTGGAGCAATTGTTCAAGTTGGTAGACAATACTATAATAGTTTTTTGGCAAAATTAAATACGATAACAGAAAGCTAAAAAAAAAGGTGAGCAATGCTCACCTTCTTTTCATCGTTAAACCAAAAAAAGTTTTCAAATTCTATAAAGATAGAATCAAATGCTTTAGCGATGTAGTGCAAAAAACAGCACTTTTAGACATCTAAATTATATATTAATAAATTTCTGCCTTAAAGAAATCTCAGAAAATCAATTGCAAAATTATTTGAACTTGCATATTATTACGTGAATCACTTGGATTTAGTTGCGCAATATATTAACGAATTTTTATTTTCTACTACACTTTTTAGTTAATTTTTCTTGTCTGCGTAAATATGTGTAGTTAGATCTGTTTTTATAAAGCGCTAAATCTATACCAGTAATTTAAGAAGAGAGTTCTCTTTGATTCTTGTCGATCCAACAGAGGTGGGAAAGTTATTAATTGATATTAGATATTGATCATATACAATCATTAATATTAAAATTATAATCTACTTGCAAAGTAGTTGATAATTATATTATTGATTTTATAGTCAATAAATAATCTAGCATCACGGGATCTTTTCTCCTAATCTTTAAAAATATTTGTGTATCCGCAGTTACTCGTTAGGCAATAAGTAATTTTTAAGTATTTCAGCACTCGCCAGCAACTTATTTGCTCCTCCATAGACACAGGACCATAGACAGGCAGTAAAAAATAAAATCGCTCACCAAAAAATGAACTGCCCGCTTACATGCAAGTAAGCGGATAGTCATTTAAAGTAATTCATTGGCCAAATTAGCAAGTTCTGATCTTTCGCCTTTTTCAAGCTTTATGTGTGCATATAATGGATGATCTTTTACCCTATCAATGAGATAAGAGAGGCCATTACTTTGTGAGTCTAGGTATGGTGTATCGATCTGGAAAACATCTCCAGTGAAAATAATTTTGGTATTTTCACCAGCCCTACTGATGATCGTCTTTACTTCATGGGGAGTTAGGTTTTGTGCTTCATCTACTATAAAAAAGATATTTGACAAAGATCTACCTCTTATGTATGCCAATGGCTGAATCACCAGTTTTTCCTGATTTACCAATTCTACAATTTTCTGATATTCTTTATCAGACTCCTTATATTGATTTTGTATAAATTTCAAATTATCCCAAAGTGGCTCCATATAAGGATTCAATTTGGATTTGATGTCTCCAGGAAGAAAACCAATGTCTTTATTGCTCAAAGGCACTATCGGCCTTGCCAAAAATACTTGTTTGAAATCCCTTCTTTGCTCCAAGGCTCCAGCCAATGCAAGGAGTGTTTTTCCCGTTCCCGCAACACCCTGAATAGAAACCAATTTTACTCTAGGATTCATAATTGCATGTAGCGCAAATGTTTGTTCTGCATTTCTTGGTTTAACATTATAGGCAAGCTGTTTGTCAACACGCTCCATGGTATTATCTTCAGCATTGAAATAGGTCAACACAGAATTTTTTTCATTTTTCAAGATAAAATATCCATTGGATTTTACCTTTTTCCTTCCAAAAATCAGCTTTCCATCTACACTATGTGATTCGTACAGTTTATTGATTACTTCTAGATCAACATTCTCAATTATAAACTTTCCTGTATTTTCAAGTTCATTTATGTTCTTTATTTTGCCCGTTTCATAATCTTCGGCATAGATATCCAATGATTTTGCCTTTAGACGTAAATTAATGTCTTTACTCACCAAAATAACTTTCCTGCCAGCTTCTGTCTGTTTAAGGTGCAGTGCAGCATTGAGAATTTTGTGGTCATTTTTTTCCTCTCCAAAGATTTCATTGGCATTCATATTATTTTCAGGATTCATCAAAACCCTAAAAAATCCCTTAGTCTTTCCATTGAGAGGAGTCCAATTATGAATCATATTGTCCTTTGAAAGATTATCCAGAAGACGTATAAATTCACGAGCTTCAAAATTTTTCGTATCATTTCCCTTTTTGAATTGATCGAGCTCTTCCAATACTGTAATCGGGATGACTACATCGTGCTCTGCAAAGTTCATGATGCTATTGTGTGCATATAAAATTACAGAAGTATCGAGCACGAAGATTTTGCGATCTTTATTAGATTTAGCTCTAGGCATAGAATAGAGATTTTATGTTTGTTTGCTGTCAATAAGTTAGAAAAATAAAAGAAAGATTACCATTTAATCTTTGAAAATTAGACTATCAATAAGGATAAAAAATATATTTATTTGATTATCAATATTATAAATTGCAATGTATTATAGAATGTCTATTTCATAAAAAATATAGCAGGTGGACATGCCTTAATTAAGTATTGAAAGTGTAAGGTTTCTTTTCATTTTTTTGATTGATATAAATTTCTCCATCATGGTAACAGTTGTTTAATACCCGAAGAGAAAAAAGGCCAGAAAGGAACACTATCTCTTATCTTAAATTCTTCCCAAAACCCACTTTCGTTGGCCAAAAAAGCCAGCACAAGCTCGGGATCGTTGGCCTCAAAAAGACTACTGAAAAGATCCTCTCCTTCCACTTTCTTTTGAAGCAAAACATCCAACAATACCATATCATACCACTGAAACATCTTTTCTCTCAGGGATAGACGTACCAATGGAGACTTTCCCAAGCGAAGCAAATTCAATATTCTATTGACTTGGCTTTGTACAAACTGAAACGTATACCCAGAACTTGCCTTGGTATGCCCCCCTGCTGTTCCTATATTGATAATACGATGCTGGGAACCTATGCTTCGAGGAAATTTAGCCATTGTCATAGGAATAACTCCAAATTCCCTATGCTCTATTTGATAATTGTCGAGACCAAGCTTATTTTCGATGTAATCACGCAGCTCCTTTTCGTATGCAGATTGATCTAGAACTCGCTCAGAGAACAGGGTGTATTCTACCAAAGCCTCATTATCAGAAAAAGGTAAAACATACATGAAGGTAGTTCCATATTCTTGGGATAATGTAAAGTCCATCAAAGTGCCTACATTACTATCGAATACCTTTTCTTCTACCTTAATAAACCAACCCATAAAATGTTGTAACAATGTATTAGCCTCACTCATTTGAGGATAGAAGAGACCCGTAGAATTGAAGATAAAATCTGCCAAAAACCTACCGTGATCAGTCTGGACAAAAACTTCATCTCCACTTTCTTCAATAGAAAGAATATTTGCTATTAAAAAAGTCACATTGGAAAATTGCGCAGCATGATCAATTACATGGTTATAAAAGTCTCCAGATTGTATCATTTTATAACTGTACTCTTTCATTTTGAAAGTCTTCGAGACTGTGGGAGAAAAAAACTGCAAGGTTTTCCATTCCTTAGCCACTAAATGTTCGAAGGGTCCAGCCTGCTTTTCCCAGAAGCACCAAGTTTTATCATTTAGGTCTTTTTTAACATTATCTACAACCAATATTTTCTTGTGCTGCAATATATCATCACGCAAAAGAGCATTCAACAAGCTCAAACCTGCAAGCCCAGATCCAGCCAAAATATAGTCATAATTACTTTCCATGAAATTCTTATTAAGGGTATTTACCAAACATGCATAATAATCCTAAAGATTGCAAAATGTTTAAATATCCTTTACAGCAATGGTTTGGAACGGCGGTTAAAAAATTCCTAGCTTTGAAGAAGAACACTATAGCGTATGAAAAATAACTTACTCTTAATTATGTCAATATTGTTGCTTTTTTCATGTGGAAAAGAGACAGCTGACAAAGTATTTATCAATGGAATTATTTACACAGTAGAGGATGAGCTACCAATTGCTGAGGCTGTTGCTATCAAGAATGGAATCATCTTGGCTGTGGGAACAAAGGAGGAAATAGAATCTTATGTAGGGAGCCATACTGAGAAAATTGATCTTCAAGGTATGACTATGACTCCTGGCTTGATCGAATCACACGCACATTTGATGGGGATTGGATATAATAAGTTAGATATTGACTTGATGTATGTCAAAACGTATGATGAGTTAGTTGAAAAAGTAGCTGAAGCTGCTGCCTCAGCCCAACCAGGAGAATGGATCACCGGTAGGGGTTGGCATCAAGACAAATGGATAGAAATGCCTGAAAAAACTGTAAACGGCTTTCAGACACATGATCAACTAAGCGCTGTAACTCCAAATAACCCAGTCTATCTGGCTCATGCTTCGGGACATGCCTCTTTTGTGAACCAAAAAGCAATGGAACAGGCAGGAATTACTTCTTTGGGAAGTGAAAATCTCAAACAAGAAGTAGAAGGAGGAGAGATCATCAGAGACGATATAGGAAACCCAACTGGCGTTTTGGTAGAAACTGCGTCAAAATTAGTAGGAAAATTAATTCCTAAAGATACACCAGAAAGAGCTGAAAAAGCCTTGGAATTGGCTTTGCAAGAATTGGCAGAAAAAGGAATTACTTCTTTTCATGATGCTGGAGGAAATCAAGATCTGATTGATCTTTTGGAGAGATTTCAAGCAGAAGGTAAGCTTACAGCAAGAATGTACGTGATGCTTTCGAGTCGTATCCCGGAATTGCTCGAAGCTTGGTATGTAAAGGGTCCAAAAATAGATCCTGAGCATATGGTCACAGTAAGATCTATCAAGCTAAACATGGACGGCGCTTTGGGTCCTTGGGGTGCATGGCTTCTAGAGGATTATGAAGATAAGCCTGGAAGCAGAGGACACGAAACAATGCCTATAGACTTGGTAAGCAAAGTCGCTGAGAAAGGTCTTCAACTAGGATTCCAAGTCAACTCACATGCTATAGGTGACAGAACCAATAGAGAAGTACTTGACCGATATGAAGCTGCTTTTGCCAAATATCCCAATGTGACAGACCATAGATTCCGTGTAGAACATGCCCAGCACTTACATCCAGATGATATTAGTCGATTTGGCGACTTGGGAGTTATAGCTGCCATTCAGGCAATCCATTTGAGTTCTGACAGACCTTGGGCTATCGGAAGGTTGGGTGCCAAAAGAATCAAAGATGGAGCCTATGTCTGGCAAAAACTACTTAGCTCGGGCGCTGTAATCTCCAACGGCACAGATGCCCCAGTAGAACCTGTAGATGCTATACCTTCTTTCTATGCATCAGTATCAAGAAAAACACTAAAAATGACTCCTGATGGAGGTTACGAGCCGGATCAAAAACTAACACGCGAACAAGCATTAAAATCTTATACTTTGGCTGGTGCTTATGCAGAATTTGCAGAAGACATCAAAGGATCAATCAAAGTTGGTAAAGTAGCAGATTTCACCGTATTTGATAAAAACATAATGGAAGTTCCTGAAAACGATATCCTTAATACCAAAATAATGATGACTGTAGTAGGAGGCAAAATCGTGTTTAAAGCAGAAAATTAATTCTAACAATTAACATATTTAAGATAGTATTTCTAGTATATAGTCATTAGCCAAAAGAACATGTTCAAAATGTTCTTTTGGCATCATTTATAAGTGTTAAAATCAAAATCTTTTGACAGCGATAGCATACCATAAAATATCGAGTCACTTATCGAAAGCTGAGTACTAAAATTTACCTGCTGCAATTACAGCCAAATCAACCAATACTGCATTTGATTCCAAAAGCACATTTGCACAAGAAGTGAGAGTGGCACCTGTAGTCATCACATCGTCCACTAACAAAATCTTAACTCCCTCTACTTTTACATTTTTGTTTATTGCAAAAACTTCTGATACGTTATTTATCCGCTCCATTCTGGATTTCTTGGTTTGGGTCTCAGTAAATTGGGTTCTTACAAGCCCCAATTGCATAGGAATACCAAGAACTGAAGCAATGCCAATCGCAAACTGTTCACTTTGATTATAACTTCTTCTCCTTTGCTTCTCTGGATGAAGCGGAACAGGTACAACCATATCCCAATTGAACTCAAAACCGTTGTTTTTCAACAAATACCCATATAAAGTCCCCAATTCTATACCAATTTCAGGTTTATTCCTATATTTCAAACTATGCAATAACTTCTGACTTGTACCCCGTTTTGTAAATCTAAGATAAGACATTACAAGATTTGGTTTAGTAAGTCCCATTACCTTTATTACAAGGTCATTATTCTGTGGATTCAGATGATAATTTGTCACGGGAAGGCTTCCAATACAAACTTTGCAAAGCTGCTTTTCAAAGTCAAATAGACTTCTTTTACATACACAGCAGGTTTTAGGAAAAACCAAAGCTAAAAAATCTTCAAAAAAAGTGAAACGCATATCCAAAAAGGCTTGTTAGAACTGAATGACAGGAAAATACCTGTTATATTTGCTAGTTATTTAATTACATATCCAAAAGTTAATGAATTTAATAGAAGAATTCAACGATTACAGAGGCCGCATGAATGAAAAAATCATGTCGGCTGACAACAAAGTTATCAAGCGTTTTTTTAACCTTGACACAAATGCTTATTCGGAAGGTGCCGTAGATGTCAAGACGAAGGAAATGATTGGGCTAGCATGTTCTATGGTTTTAAGATGTGATGATTGTATCAAATATCATCTTGGTAAATCTTATGAGGCTGGATTGAGCAAAGAGGAAGTCTTTGAAGTATTTTCTATTGCTACACTAATAGGAGGATCCATTGTAATTCCTCACTTGCGAAGAGCTACAGAATATTGGGAATTATTGGAAGAGGAAAATAAAAATGTTTAAGAAAGATTTAGATCTTGACAAACGGTGGAGTAAACTGTTGATAGGACTTCAGGATTTGATAGGAAAAAAACCATCTGATCTCAATGGTGTTTTATTCTTGATTGGCGTGCAAGAACTTGGTCAAGGAAACAGGACATTTACAAAGGAGCAAAAACAAGACCTGATGCATATAGCTGTTTGCAAGGTGCTAAGTTTAGCTGGATTTTATGACTTAGACTATATAGATCAAGATGGTTGGCCACATTGGAAACTCCTAAAAAAGCTGCCACATTTTGATATTTTAGAACAAGAAAAGCTATTGAAACTCCATGTAATTGAATACTTTGAACAAGAATTTGAAATAGAAATAAAATAAAATCTAAATAGCATGAAAATCGTATCCTATAATGTCAATGGAATCCGGGCTGCTTTGAATAAGGGCTTTGCAGACTGGCTGAAGGTGACAGATCCAGATATCATAGGGATTCAGGAAGTAAAAGCAATGGAAAACCAAATCGAAAAAAATATTTTCGAAGATTTGGGCTACCACATTTATTGGAATCCGGCAGTAAAAAAAGGATATAGTGGTACAGCTATTTTATCAAAAATAAAACCAAACCATGTAGAGTATGGGATGGGAATGCAAAAGTATGATGACGAAGGAAGAATAATCAGAGCAGATTTTGACGATTTTTCGTTTATCTCAGCATATTTTCCTTCAGGGACTACAGGTGATATCAGGCAGGTATTCAAATATCAATTTTTGGATGACATTTATGGCTATTCACAAGATTTGATAAAAAAAATTCCTAATTTGATCTTGAGTGGAGATTATAACATTTGTCACAAAGCAATTGATATTCATAATCCAATCTCAAATAAAAACTCATCGGGCTTTCTACCGGAAGAAAGGGCATGGATGGATAAATTTACCGAAAATGGCTTTATTGATACATTTCGAGAAAATAATAAAGAACCGCATAATTATACATGGTGGAGCTATAGAGCTGGTGCAAGAGGTAAAAATTTGGGATGGAGAATAGACTACCACATGGCTACTTCTGGAATAGCGCACAAAATAAATAGATCAATCATTCTTCCGGAAGCCATGCATTCAGATCATTGCCCAATAATGATAGAATTGTAGTACGATAAAATTAAATTAATTATAATATCATCAACAAAAGATTCATGAAATCTATAAAAATTTCAATCCCTTCTCTAATTGAGAACATTAAAATAATAGAAAGCTTCATTGATAATGCGAGAGAAAAGTTCCATATCGATGATGACATCTATGGAAATATAATGATTTCAGTGACAGAATGTGTGAGTAATGCAATCCTTCATGGAAATAAGGGAGATGCAAGCAAAAAAGTAGATTTGGAATTACATTTTGATGAAGAAGAAATAAAATTCATTGTTAAAGATCAAGGAGAAGGATTCAATTACGATGAACTGAAAGATCCGACAGCACCAGAGAACTTGGAAAAAGCAGGAGGAAGAGGAATTTTCATCATGAAGCATTTATCGGATGATGTAAGCTTTGATGATGACGGAAGGGTTACTACATTGAAATTTTACATGTATTAAAATATGGCAATACAGTTTTTCGATGAAGATTCTGGATTTGATCTAAAAAACAAAATTCTTCACAAAAAGTGGCTAAAGGAAATTGCAAACCTTGAGGGTTGTAAAGTAGGTGAACTCACATATGTATTTTGTTCAGATGAATATTTATACAATATTAATTTGGAATATCTTAATCATGACACCTATACAGATATAATTACATTTGATAATTCTGAGGAAGAAAAAATTATAGAAGGAGATATTTTTATCAGTATAGAAAGGGTACAAGAAAATGCTGAAAAAGAAAAAACAGAATTCAACAAAGAACTACTCCGAGTAATGAGTCATGGACTTCTCCACCTATTGGGATACAAAGACAAAACGGAGAAAGAAATCAGCAAAATGAGAGAAATGGAAAATAAATCAATTTCTCTATTTCAAAAAACATAAACGTTCCACGTGGAACACTTCAAATCAAACAAAAGAAATTTGATACAAGAGCAAAGTGTTCCACGTGAAACATTAATTAGAATATCGATATGTTTCCACAATATGATGTAATAGTAGTAGGGGCTGGGCACGCAGGTTGTGAAGCTGCACATGCAGCTGCAAAAATGGGGTCCAAGGTACTTTTATGTACCATGAATATGAATACTATTGCCCAAATGTCTTGTAATCCAGCAATGGGTGGGGTAGCAAAAGGACAAATAGTGCGTGAAATAGATGCACTTGGTGGAATGTCTGGAATTATTTCAGATAAATCTATGATCCAATTTAGAATGCTAAATAGATCAAAAGGCCCTGCAATGTGGTCTCCTCGAACTCAGAATGATAGAATGAGATTCGCTGAGGAATGGAGACTGGCTTTAGAACAAACACCTAACGTAGATTTCTGGCAGGAAATGATCACTGGCCTTATTGTCAAAGATAAAAGAGTAACTGGCGTAAGAACAAGTATAGGTTTAGAAATATCTAGTAAATCAGTAGTATTGACAAATGGTACATTTCTAAATGGTCTAATTCATATAGGTGAAAAACAATTTGGTGGTGGAAGGACAGGAGAAGGTGCAGCTAGAGGTATCACAGAACAACTGGTACAGTTGGGCTTCGAAGCAGGAAGGATGAAGACGGGAACTCCACCAAGAGTGGACGGTAGATCATTGGACTATTCAAAAATGGAAATTCAATATGGTGATGAAAATCCTGAAAAATTTTCATATTCTGATGAAACAACACCTCTTACTAAACAACATACTTGCTGGATAACTTATACCAATAAAGAAGTCCATAATACATTAGAAACTGGATTCAATAGATCTCCAATGTTCAATGGACGGATTCAAGGCTTAGGCCCACGCTACTGTCCATCTATAGAGGATAAAATAAATAGATTTGCAGAACGTGAAAGACATCAAATTTTTGTGGAACCAGAAGGATGGAATACAGTCGAAATGTATATCAATGGATTCTCAACATCTCTTCCAGAAGATGTACAATATGAAGCTATGCGTAAAATTCCAGGATTTGAAAATGCAAAAATGTTCAGACCAGGATATGCTATTGAATATGATTTCTTCCCACCAACACAGCTAAAACTCACATTAGAAACCCAATTATTAGAAAACCTTTATTTTGCTGGTCAAATAAATGGGACTACAGGGTACGAAGAAGCTGCTTCTCAAGGATTGATTGCGGGCATAAATGCCTCCCTAAAGGTTGAAGAAAAAGATCCATTCTTACTCAAAAGATCAGATGCATATATAGGTGTATTGATAGATGATTTGATAAATAAAGGTACAGAAGAACCTTACAGAATGTTCACATCAAGAGCAGAGTTTAGATTACTCCTGCGTCAAGATAATGCAGACCTAAGATTAACCCAATTGGGACATCAAATTGGATTGGCAGATGATATCAGACTTGAAAAAATGATGGATAAAAAATCAGATACCCAAAAATTGATCAATGATCTAAAACAGAAGAAACTTTCTCCTGACATTATCAATGAAGGACTTGAAAATCTAGATACAGCAACAATTAAGGAAAAAGTAACTATAGATAAACTATTGAAACGACCTCAATTAGGATTGAAGGATATCGAACAACTTGATCCAGAGTTGAAACAATATTTATCCAAGTACAAAAAAGATGTACTTGAACAAGCAGAAATACAAATCAAGTATGAGAGTTATATAGAAAAAGAGTCACAGATGGTAGAAAAGTTATCAAATATGGAAAACTATAAGATTCCACTTACATTTGATTACTTATCAATCACAGCATTGTCAGCAGAAGGAAAGCAAAAACTAAATAAAGTAAAACCCGAAACATTAGGACAAGCTTCGAGAATAAGTGGTGTATCCCCAGCTGACTTATCTATCTTGACAGTATATTTGGGAAGATAAAATGTTGTACAAGAAAATGAAATTGGTACTCATAGGGATATCTAAACCACTTGTTAAGTTATATAATATGATGTTCGAGCAAATATTTGTTATAAATGACAGACAAATTTTAAACTTATGAAAAAAAGATTAACCAAATGCCCACTTTGTAAAAGTGGGCTTTTTCTTAATCATATGGATGTATTGGATTATTCTATAAGTAAAGAAAAATTTGTCCTATGTAAATGTAGTAACTGCACTTTTGTATTTACCAATCCTAGACCAGATATAGAATCTATTGGAAAATATTATGAATTTGAAGATTATATTTCCCATCAAGATAAATCAAATAATCTTATCAATAGAGTATACAAAGTAGTAAGAAACATCACGCTTAGAAAAAAAATCAATTGGATCAATAATTTTCAATCAAATAAAGGTAGACTTTTAGATATTGGATGTGGAACGGGATATTTCCTAAATGCAGCTAAAAAAAATGGATGGATCACTACGGGGATCGAACCAAATGAAAATGCCAGATCAATCGCCAAATCATTCAACATTGACATACATGCTGATTTAGACGAACTTCATAAAGATGAAAAGTATGATGCTATCACGATGTTTCATGTATTGGAACATGTACATTCTTTAAGAAAATCAACAAAAAAAATTAAATCTAAATTAAAGAATACAGGAACATTGTTCATAGCAGTACCGAACATCGATTCATGGGATTCAAAATATTACAAACAATTCTGGGCAGCACTAGATGTTCCAAGGCATTTGTACCACTTTGATCAAAGCACTGTTCAAAAACTAGCAGAAGAAATGGGCTTAACAATCGTTGAAATAAAACCAATGGTATTTGATAGCTACTATGTATCAATATTATCTGAAAAAAATAAAAATCCAGACCAAAGTAATATCAAAACGCTATGGAAAGCGTTGATAAATGGATATAAATCAAATAGATGGGCAAAGTCCAATAATAACAACTATTCAAGTATATTATATATATTGAAGAAAAAATGAAACTACTAACACAAATATTATCACTTTTAATAATAATTCTATTAATATCTTGTGCTAAACAAAGTACACCAATGGGAGGAGACAAAGATGAAACTCCACCAAAGCTTGTATCAGTTAAACCAATAAACGAAAGCACAAACGTATCACCACAAACTATTGAATTGGAATTTGATGAGTTTATCAAAATAGATAATCCCAACAAACAAATCATTATAACACCTAAAATCAAAAAGGATGAAATGGTAGTGACTGCTATTAAAAACAAAGTAGTCATCAAGCTAAACCAGGACTTAGAAGAGAACACAACATACGTATTCAATTTTCAAAAAAGTATCCAAGATATAACAGAAAGCAATCCAGCTGAAAATTTAAAACTTGTATTTTCAACAGGAGATAAAATTGACAGCTTAAAGTTCAGTGGAAAAGTATCGTATGTATTTCCTCCAAAAGATAAATTTATGAAGGATGTCTTAGTAGGTTTATACGAGAAAAATGACACAACTGATGTATTGACAGCACCTCCATACTATATAGCTGCAACAGACAGCAGCGGAAATTTTGAAATAACAAACATCAAAGCTGGAGACTATCGTGCATATGCTTGGTTTGATTCAAATAACTCCCTAAAAGCAGAAGAAAAATCTGAACCTTATGCATTCTATGGTGATACCATAACAATAGATAAAGATGTAGAAAACATAAATTTTATGTTATCAAAAGCAGATATATCAGATCTTAAAATAAATAGATCATCTACTATAGGCGAAAATTTTGATATAGTTCTAAGTAAATTTCCAACAGATATAACAATAGAACACGAAGATCTAGGTAAAAAACTTTTCTACAGGCAAAACGAAAAGAATATTAGATTCTATCACACAGAAATTAGAAATGATAGTATCAAAACAAGAGTATCTTTAAAAGATTCTGTAGGCTTCAAATTGGATACATTAATTTATTTGACATTTGAGGAAAGTGAAAGAAATAAAGAAAAGCTAGAAACAACCACTAATTCCGGCTCCAATTTTCTGAAAAACATAAAGGCTGAATACACTTTCAATAAACCAATAACAGACATCAACTTAGATTCACTCTATATAAAATTTGACACAGCCTCAACAATTCAAATCAAAAAGGAATGGATCTATTTAAAAGATAGCGCAAACTATACAAAATTATTAATGGACATTCCCATATTAGATACATTGCCAAATACTACATATACAATATATGCAGCTGATTCAACATTTAAAGATGTAGAAGGCTTATATAATGAAAAGAAAGTAGAAGCATCATACAAAAAATTGAATCCGGAAACCCTAGTGACTTCTTTAGATGTAGTTGTAGATACAGAATTTAGACCATTATTAATACAATTATTAGACAAAAGCGGAAAAGTAATTAAAGAAGTACTAAAGGAAGATACCAATAAACATTCTTTCACTGATTTTGAGGCCGGAACATATAACTTAAGGGTAATATTTGATGAAAATAAAAACAAACGCTGGGATCCATCTAACATGCGTCAAAATAGGCAAGCTGAAAAAGTATTCTATTACAAAAACCCAACAGATATTACCTCAATGGATATAATCATAAAAGGTGGCTGGACAAACGACATCGTCGTATTAACTTCAAATAGCACGGAAAAAACATCGGAAGAAAATATAGAACAAGATAAAACAGAAGAAATTATACCTGATACAGAAGAAAACGAATTATTAAGAAGGTAATAAGCAAGATAAAAACATAGATTTTGTGGATAAGACACGAAATTAATGTTAATAAGTGTCAACAACTTGATGATAATGCAGGTATTATCCCCATCACAATAAGTACAACAAGCAATAGATTGAAAAAATGGGTATAAGTCCAAAATAATGAACATTAATCCACATTTAGAAACACAAAAAGTTACAGACATTTACATAAATTTATTTATCAACATGAAAAACATCCAATATACCTAAATGCACACAAGCTCAATCTTTTAAGATATAATTTCATGTTAGTAACTCGTGGATAATGGACAAGGAAAATACAAAATACATTGTGGGTAAATAAAATGAGTTTATTTATCAACAAATCCACACCTTAATACCTTTAACTTGTTTTTTTAGAAAATTAACCAATTGTATATAAAGGGAAGTGGATAACTCTCTGAAAAGCTTTTTTTGCTTTCTTCATTTGATTTTCATAATTTGAAAGAACCAATCAACCCAAAAGTTAAGGACCATGCAAATCAATAGATTGTTTGACATCATCAATTATCAAATTGTAACTTACAATAAAGATGTAGCTCTAGCCCAAAAGATAAAAGGAGAGTGGAAAGGATATTCTTCTAAAGACGTAAAGTTTATAGTTGATAATTTAAGTTTGGCCTTTTTATCTGTGGGAATAAAAACTGGAGAAAAAGTAGCGATAATTTCAGAGAATAGGCCTGAGTGGAATTTCGTCGATTTGGCATTACAACAGATTGGGGCAATTTCGGTTCCTATGTACCCTACGATATCTGCGGATGATTACAAGTATATTTTTGAACATGCCGAGGTCAAAATGGTATTCGTAGGAAATGAAGAAATTTTTGGCAAAGCAAAGACTGCAACTACCGAAAGTGAGATTCAGATTTTGTCTTTTGATAAGCTTTCTGAATGTACGCATTGGGAAGATTTTATGAATGCTGGTGAATCAGGAAATCTAGCAGACTTAGATTTACTCAAAGAGCAAGTAAAATCAGATGATCTATTTACAATAATATATACCTCTGGTACTACAGGTCGTCCTAAAGGTGTGATGCTTAGCCATAGGAATATCATTCATAATTTGTTGGCTGTAGAAGATAGGTTGATTGTTCCCAAAGGCACTTCAAAGGCACTAAGCTTTTTGCCTTTGTGTCATATTTATGAAAGAACAGGCTCTTTTTGTTTTATGTACATGGGTATATCCATCTATTATGCAGAAAGCATGGAAAAGATTGGCGACAATCTTAAGGAAATTCAACCACATGTTTTCAACACTGTACCTAGATTACTTGAGAAGGTATATGACAAAATTGTGTCAAAAGGCTACGAATTGACAGGTTTGAAAAAATCGCTTTTCTTTTGGGCGCTTAATCTGGGCTTAAAGTTTGAGCCAAATAAATCTCAAGGCTTTTGGTATGACCTTCAGCTGAACATTGCAAATAAGATTATTTTTAGTAAATGGAGAGAAGCACTCGGCGGAAATATTCTTCAGATCAACTCAGGCGCATCAGCATTACAACCAAGATTGGCAAGGGTATTTTGGAGTGCGGGTATTCCAGTATGTGAAGGTTATGGACTGACGGAAACCTCCCCTGTAGTAGCTGTTTCCATCTGTAATCTTAATGACATGAGAATAGGTTATGTTGGTAAACTTGTAAAAGAGGTTCAAGTCAAAATCGCTGAAGATGGCGAAATTTTGGTCAAAGGACCTAACGTGATGCAAGGGTACTACAAACAACCTGAAATGACTGCAGATGTCATTCAAAACGGCTGGTTTCATACAGGGGATATTGGAGAGATCCACGATGGTGGCTACTTGAAAATTACAGATAGGAAAAAAGAGATGTTCAAAACATCAGGAGGAAAATATATAGCTCCACAACCTATGGAAAATAAATTCAAAGAATCATCATTGATAGAGCAGCTTATAGTAGTTGGAGAAAATAAAAACTATCCAGCAGCCTTGATAGTTCCTAGTTTTGATGGCTTGAAAGATTATTGCCGACATAAGGACATCCCTTATACCAATGATGCAGAAATGATCCAAAAACCTGATATTCTTGAAAAATTTGAACGAGAAATCGAACAACTTAATAAGTATTTTGGAAAATGGGAACAAGTCAAAAAATTTACTCTTTTACCTCAACCTTGGGGTATCGAAACAGGTGAATTAACACCCACAATGAAACTCAAAAGAAAAGTCATACATTCAAAATTTGCCAAAGAAATAGAGGAACTTTATAATTGATTAGTTATTAGTGGATAGGTTAATGGTTGATTTAGTTTAAAGGTTTACGTTTTAGAAAAAGTGAATTGGTTATTATATATATCCCCTTTCTTATTAGTAACCAAACAAAATGACATAAATCAATATGAGTATCAGCAATGTTGCAGGTTGACTCATAAGAGGATTTAAGTGTTGCGGATTCTCGTGACAGGACAACTGTCAACATAGTCAAAAGAATCTCAAATCATTTATCGAACATTCGATTGATTGGCCAAGTGCAAAAAAGCGGATACACATGTATATAAATCAATTAATTCACTGATAACTATTCTAATAATTGCGATTAGCCGCTTGAGCTAATCTTTTAATTTAACTTCTGGTTTTATTAGGGATAATCATATAGGATATCATTTGTAGAAATTTACATCAACTTTCCAACTTTCTAACACTTTGTCCATTTTAGAAACTTTTTTTGCAATTATCAGTTTTCTACCTTCTATTGTACTTTTAAGAGGATTATAAAGATTAAAAACAGATTAAAATTTTGATTTTGTAAATCAAAACACTTTTAAATTTCCTCTGCATGCATAACTTTTTTTGAAAATAGTATGTATGCATAACAAATTTTTCTTAAATTAGGGATGTAAATTTTATTATGCCCATGAAACGTGAAGAAACGGTAGACTACCACATCAAAAGTTCTTGGCACGCTATATCAAGAATGTACAATCAAAAAGCCGCTTTGGAAGATTTTACAGCATCCATCGGTTATGTTTTGATCAATATAAATTCCAAAGAAGGAACTCCAGCGACTAAAATAGCTCCTTTGATGGGGTTGGAAGCGCGTAGTTTGACAAGAATGCTCAAGACAATGGAAGAAAAAGGCCTGATTTATAGAAAACAGGATTCTTTAGATAAGAGATCAGTCCGGATTTATCTCACAGAAGAAGGAAAAAGGAAAAAAGAAATTTCTGTTGAAACCATTAAAGACTTCAATATTTCCGTAAGAGAAGTAGTAAGTGATGATGAATTGGAAATTTTCTTTCAAGTATTCCAAAAAATCAATCAAACAATAGAAAAAATTCAACTAGAAACCGTAAACCCAAATCAGTACAAGAGTAAAGTGTACGAACTCTAAACCAATATAATCTCATGAAAAGAACAATTCAGAAAGTTGCCATTTTAGGTTCAGGTGTGATGGGATCGAGAATTGCTTGCCATTTTGCCAATATCGGCGTGCAGGTATTGCTCCTTGATATCATACCACGTGAACTCAACGACGATGAACAAAAGAGAGGATTGACCCTTGAGGACAAAACTGTAAGAAACAGAATTGTCAATTCGGCATTGCAATCCACATTGAAAAACAAACCGGCATCTCTATATGATGCGAAGAATGTTGATAGAATTACCACAGGAAATTTTGACGATGATTTACCCAAAATCAAAGATTATGATTGGGTGATGGAAGTCGTAGTGGAAAGGTTGGATATCAAGCAATCACTTTTCGAAAAGGTAGAAAAATACAGAAAACCAGGAAGTTTGATCACTTCAAATACTTCTGGAATTCCTATGCATTTGATGTGTGAAGGAAGATCTGAGGATTTTCAGGTCAATTTTGCAGGTACGCACTTTTTCAATCCTCCAAGATACCTAAGGTTGTTGGAAATCATTCCTGGACCGAAAACCAACCCTGAAATCATCGATTTCTTAATGGATTATGGAGATAGACACCTAGGAAAAGAAACTGTACTTTGTAAAGATACTCCAGCTTTTATTGCCAATAGAATTGGGGTTTATGCGATTATTTCAGGCATGCACGCCATTGAAAAAATGGGCTTGGGAGTATCGGAGGTAGATAAGTTGACAGGAACTATCATCGGTCGAGCCAAGTCTGCTACCTTCCGAACAATGGATGTTGTAGGACTAGACACGACCGTAAATGTTGCCAATAATCTTTACAAAGCATTGGAGCATGATGAGTCTAGGGACAAATTCCAGCTGCCCAATATTGTCAAAGTACTCTATGACAATAAATGGTGGGGTGACAAAACTGGTCAGGGATACTTCAAAATGATCCGTCATGATGATGGAAGAAAAGAACTGAAGGAACTTGATCTGAAAACCTTCGAGTATAAAGATGCTGAAAAACCAAAATTCAAGGCATTGGAAGCATCCAAAGAAATTGAAGATTTGAAAAAGAGGATCAAATTCTTGGTCAACTTTGATGATAAAGCAGGTGAGTTTTATAGAGCATCATTTTATGACTTGTTCAAATACTGTTCACATAGAATCCCTGAAATTTCCGATGAAACCTACAGAATCGATCAGGCAGTTTGTGCAGGATTTGGTTGGGAACTTGGGCCTTTTGAGACTTGGGATGTACTTGGAGTTAAAGAGACAGTAGAAAAAATGGAAGCAGCGGGAGAAAAAGCTGCGACCTGGGTTCACGAAATGCTTGAAGCAGGAAATGATTCATTCTACAAAGTGGAAGGCGGACAGAAGAAGTTTTATGATGTCAAGTCCAAAACTTACCTTCCGATTCCTGGACAAGAAGAATTCATCATTCTTGATACACTCAAAGCTGCGAACAAGAAAGTTTGGGGCAATGCCGGAGCGACTATTTATGACCTTGGAGATGATGTGATAGGATTGGAATTCCATACCAAAATGAATTCCATGGGTCAGGAAGTTATCGAAGGCATCAATACAGCCATTACTATGGCAGAAAAGTCCTACAAAGGATTGGTAATAGGCAACGAAGGACCAAATTTCTCTGCAGGTGCCAACTTGGCCATGCTCTTTATGTTTGCCGGAGATCAGGAATATGATGAAATCAACCTGATGATAGCAGGATTCCAGAATACCATGATGCGGGCGAGATATTCATCTGTCCCTGTGGTAGTGGCTCCACACAATATGGCGTTGGGCGGTGGATGTGAATTGTCACTTCATGCCGATGCTGTACAGGCACATGCTGAATTGTATATGGGATTGGTAGAGTTTGGTGTTGGATTGATCCCTGCCGGAGGAGGAACCAAGGAGATGACCTTGAGATTCTCCAATGATATCAAAGACGGTGATGTAGAATTGAACAGGTTGCAGGAGTATTTTATGAATATCGCTACCGCAAAAGTTTCCACCTCTGCTGAAGAAGCGAGAGGGTTGGGCTATTTGCAGGTTAAAGATTCTATCACATTGAACAGAAAAAGACAGCTTGCAGAAGCCAAAGCTAAAGTCTTGGCATTGTATGATGCTGGATATACACAACCGATTCAGCAGACAGATATCAAAGTCTTGGGCAAAACTTCACTAGCCTTATTTGAAGCAGGAATCACAGGGATGCAATATGGTAAATACATCTCTGATCATGATGCCAAAATCGCCAGAAAATTAGCTTGGGTAATGTCAGGAGGAGACCTTTCTGCACCAACATTGGTAAGCGAACAGTTTCTATTGGATCTCGAAAGAGAAGCGTTCTTGAGTTTGACAGGAGAGAAAAAGACCCTAGAGAGAATTCATAGTATCCTATTCAAAGGAAAACCGCTGAGAAATTAGAGATGTCAGAAGGGAGCTATGAGATATGAGACGTAAGACACAAGACATGAGATTGTAGGAAAACAAACCCTAAAAGGGTTAAACTTTGAATAGCCCCGGGTCGCAACCCGGGGGAAAAGTAGATAAAGGAAGCAGCAACCCCGAAGGGGTTGAATTTCTAAAACTCTCAATCAAGTATAATTATCTCGATTCTCTTGAATCTCAGTTCAGTTAATAACAAACCTGAAATAATAAATTAACCTCAATAGATACACAAAATGGAAGCTTATATAGTAAATGGATATAGATCAGCAGTAGGAAAGGCCAAAAAAGGTGGCTTTAGATTTTATCGGCCAGATGATTTGGCGTCAGATGTGATTAAGCATTTGGTAGCCAATACACCGGGATTAGAAAATAAAATGGTGGATGACCTTATCGTAGGAAACGCCATCCCTGAGGGGGAACAAGGCATGCAAATGGGACGGATGATTTCCCTTCTTGCACTAGGTATAGAAAACCCTGGATTTATCATCAACAGATATTGCGGTTCTGGATTGGAAGCGATTGCCCTGGCAGTTGGCAAGATCAAAGCAGGAATGGCTGACTGTATCATCGCTGGAGGAACCGAGTCCATGTCTCTCCTACCAATGATGGGATACAAGACTGCGCTCAACTGGAAAATTGCCTCAGAAACGCCTGATTATTACCTAAGCATGGGTCTTACAGCAGAAGAATTGGCAAAAGAATATGATATTACTAGAGAGCAGGCTGATGAATTTTCAGTAAAGTCTCATGACAAAGCTTTGGCGGCAATTGCAGCTGGAAAGTTCAAAGATGAAATTGTTCCGATAGAAGTCGAAGAGACCTATTTGGATGAAAATGGAAAAAGGAAAACAAGGAAGTTCACAGTAGATACCGATGAAGGTCCAAGAAAAGGTACCTCTTTGGAAGGATTGTCGAATTTAAGACCGGCTTTCAAGCAAGGAGGACAAGTGACTGCAGGAAATTCCTCCCAAACATCCGATGGAGCGGCCTTTGTGGTGGTGATGTCAGAACGAATGGTAAAGGAATTGAACTTGGAGCCAATCGCCCGACTGATGTCCTATTCGGTGGCAGGTGTAGAACCAAGAATAATGGGAATTGGACCAAAAGAAGCCGTTCCAAAAGCACTGAAGCAAGCAGGATTGACTTTGAATGATATAGACCTGATAGAATTGAACGAAGCATTTGCAGCGCAGGGCTTGGCAGTAATGAAGTCTTTGGATATGAATCCAGACATCGTCAATGTCAACGGTGGCGCAGTAGCCCTCGGTCACCCACTAGGCTGCACAGGTGCCAAGCTCTCTGTCCAACTCTTCAGCGAACTCCGCCGTCAAAACAAAAAACACGGCCTAGTCACTGCCTGCGTCGGAGGTGGACAAGGAGTAGCTGGAGTGTTTGAGCTTTTGAAATGAGATGTAAGACGCAAGATATGAGACAAAAGACAGTATCCGTCAAAATTTCACTACTTGTTTCAAATTTCAAAAGTGAAACAAATTCTATTTTATAATTGACTCTTTGTTCAACTTAAATTTTCAATTATGCATAACTACAAAGAATTGAATGTTTGGAAAAGAGGAATTAAACTTACCGTTCAGGTTTATAAAATTTATCAATCTTTTCCATCTGATGAAAGGTTTGGGCTTATATCTCAAATTAGAAGAAGTGCAGTGTCTGTTCCTTCAAATGTTGCTGAGGGAGCAGGTAGAAGAACTAATGGTGAATTCGCAAATTTTCTTGGGATAGCCCATGGATCTATTTGTGAATTGGAGACACAGTTATATGTAGCATTTGAGCTAGGCTATATTGAAAGTGAAAAATTTCAAGTAGTGACAACAGAACTTACTGAAATATAAAAAATGCTCTATTCATTAATCTTAAAATTTGAAAAATAATAATGACTTCGACGTGTGGATGAGCCAGTCTTATGTCTTACGTCTTGAGTCTAATGTCTTTAATTATGAACACAATAACCAAAAAATCAATCAATGGAGGCGAGTTTCTGATCAAAGAAACCGAAGCCCAAGAAATCTTCATCTTTGAAGAATTTAACGAAGAGCAAAAAATGATGGCGCAAGCTTGTCAGGATTTTATCGATACTGAAATCACCCCCAATATTGAGGAAATTGATAGTATGAAAAATCCTGATCTTGTACCATCTATTTTCAGGAAAGCAGGGGAACTGGGCCTTTTGGGTATTTCTGTTCCTGAAAAATACAATGGTATGGGTATGAGTTTCAACACCTCGATGTTGATTGCTGATATCATCGGTGCAGCTGGTTCTTTCTCAACGACCTATGGTGCCCATACTGGTATTGGTACTTTACCAATACTTTACTACGGAACTGAAGATCAGAAATCCAAGTACCTTCCAAAATTGGCAACTGGAGAGTGGGCGGCTTGTTACTGCTTGACTGAGCCCGATGCTGGATCGGATGCAAATAGCGGAAAAACCAAGGCAAAACTATCTGATGATGGAAAACACTACATCATCAATGGTCAGAAAATGTGGATCTCAAATGCCGGTTTTGCAGATGTTTTTATCGTTTTTGCAAAAATCGATGATGACAAAAACCTTACAGCATTTATCGTAGAAAAGGATTTTGGTGGAATCTCTATGAATGAAGAAGAGAAAAAGATGGGAATCAAGGGCTCTTCTACCAGACAGGTTTTCTTCAATGATTGCCAAGTACCTGTAGAAAATATGCTTTCTGACAGAGGCAACGGATTTAAAATAGCCGTGAATATCCTGAATATTGGTAGGGTAAAGCTAGGGGCTGGTGTATTAGGTGGCGTGAGAACAGTCACAAGTCACGCCATCAAGTATTCTACAGAAAGAAAGCAGTTTGGTGTTAGCATCAATACTTTTGGTGCGATCAAATCCAAACTGGCAGAGATGGCAATCAGAACATATGTTTCTGAATCCTTGACCTACAGAGCTGGACAGGATATCGAAGACCGTATCAATCATCTGATCGCTGAGGGAATTGACGAAACACAAGCCAAACTCAAAGGAGTCGAGGAATTTGCGATCGAATGTGCTATTTCTAAAATCCATGGATCAGAAGTCTTGGATTATGTAGTAGATCAGGGAGTTCAGGTATATGGTGGTATGGGCTATTCGGCTGATGCACCGATGGAGCGCGCTTATAGAGATGCGAGAATCGCGCGTATCTATGAGGGAACCAATGAAATCAACCGTATGCTTATGGTAGGAATGCTTCTAAAGCGAGCCATGAAAGGCGAAATCAATCTCTTCGAGCCAGCCATGGCAGTTTCCAAAGAGTTGACTTCTGTGCCTAGTTTTGATACAGTAGATACTTCAGAGCTATTTGCGGCAGAGAAGGAGGTTCTCAAAAAACTCAAAAAAGTATTCTTGATGGTAGGTGGAAAAGCAGCCATGGCACTCCAAGACAAAATAGAAGACGAGCAAGAGATCATGATGAATTTGGCAGATGTGATGATCGAAATCTATGCTGCAGAATCAGCCATTCTTCGTACCGAAAAACTTGTGGGTATCCAAGGTGAGGAATCAAGCAAGCATCAGATTGCGATGGCGCAGGTATATCTTTCAGAAGCTGTGGACAGAATCAATGCCGCAGCCAAAGAAGCCATCGGATCATTTACCAAAGGTGATGAGCAGAAAGTCATGCTGATGGGCCTCAAGCGATTCACCAAAATGGATTTGGTGGATACCAAATCCTTAAGAAGACAGATCGCGGATTATATGATAGAGAAAGGAAAATATCCATTTTCTTAAAGTGATCTAGCGTTTTATAGAAGTTTTGGTAAAAGGTGAAATAGTTTTTAAACCAAGATTTCCAAAAACAAAATAGCCTCTGATTTTTCAGAGGCTATTTTATTACTTTTCAATCAAAAATTCTTCCGTTGGGATTCGGACTTTTTTCATAGTACCCAACCAATCTCCTTCAGGATTAGCATAACCTACGTACATCAGAGATACACTTTTCAACCCTTCTTTTTCCAATTCCAGAACTTGATCTACAACCTTGCTATCAAAACCTTCTGCTGGTGTAGAATCTATCCTCAATTCAGCTGCTTGAGCCAAAGAAAGTCCTAATGCAATATAAGCCTGACGGGCAATATGTGCGAAATTCTCCTCTGCTGACTGCTTTAGGTAAATTGCCTTGAGCATGTCTGTATATGAACTAAAACGGCCACGAGGAAGTCCTCTTTCGTCAGTCGTAAAATCATAGACTTTGTCAATTCTCTCAGCCGTATATCTGTCCCATGCTGCAAACACAATTACGTGCGAACAATCTCGCATACAATCTGGATTCAAAGATCCTTTGACAAGCTTTTCTTTGGTTTCTTGGTCTTCGACTACGATCAACCTAAACGGCTGCAATCCCGATGAAGTCGGGGCCAATCTAGCTGCCTCTACGATTTTGTCGATGTTTTCTTTACTTACTTTTTTGGATGGGTCATACGCTTTCACAGCGTGTCTCCAATTCAAATCTTCAATGAGTGACATGTTTTTTATTTTGAAATGATTACAAACAGAATGGCCAACAAAGCTGGTACTGCTTGTATGATAAATATTTTTTTGCTTGCCGTCAAACCACCAAATATCCCCGCAACTGCTACACACCCCAAGAAGAATAAACGAATGTTTACACTCCATTCAGGATCACTGATAATAAATGACCAAGCCAAACCTGCTACCAGGAAACCATTGTACAACCCTTGATTTGCTGCCAAAGCTTTTGTTGGTTTAAACAAATCTTGGCGCATAGATCCTTTGAATGTTTTTTTACCGGCTGTTTCCCAAGCAAACATTTCCATCCAAAGGATATAGACATGCTCAATGGCTACAAATACTGTCAGAATTATTGCAATTATCTCCATAACATTGAATTTAAGTAACTCTTGAAGTTAACTACAATCGAGATGAAGATCAATATCTTTACATTATTTGATAACAGAGTCAGAAGTGAACAAATGGGTGATTTGTACACTACAAAGATAGCGGTAAATTTAATTGCGTACAATTAAAAACCAAAACCCCTTTACTTTAGTTCAAAAAAGTTAAAAAGACTTTCCTTTATAAGGTATTCCCAACCTTCCATACAACTCTCTCTGCTAAATTCTGGAATGTGATCAGGAAAATCTTCCAAAATCTCAACTGTAAGTCTGAGACGTGTAAATTTGCCTTCTTCAAACAATTCAAAAGAAACAGTCGAGTCTCCTTCGTACCCACCATATTTCCAATTGTATTTGATAGATTTGCCAGGCTCTACTTGGATGATTTTCCACAAGTGAAGAAAGTATTGCTTGTTGTGATGAACAAAAAATCTCGTTTCAAATCCTTCCTTGGCTTCAAATCCTTTAATTGAATCAAAAAACCACAGTTTCATATATTCAACTTCAGTAATAACAGTCCAAACAGTCGATATGGATGCTTCAAATGTCTGCTCTACAACAATTGGGGGATCAGATTTTTTCATCA
Organism: Belliella alkalica; assembly: GCF_022549785.1. Lineage (GTDB taxonomy): Bacteria > Bacteroidota > Bacteroidia > Cytophagales > Cyclobacteriaceae > Belliella > Belliella alkalica. The sequence continues at coordinate 80,163 of NZ_JAKZGO010000011.1, read as the reverse complement.
TCAATTCCGTTCATTTTTATACTTCAAGAATCACATAAGCTTAATGATTATCCGACTTTTCCCATGATGTCTGCATAGCTAATTCCCATGTGGCTATTGTCGTACACTGCCTTTCCGTCTTTGATCAAAATGACTTGTGGGCTTTCATGGTAAACTCCAAAATCCTCAGCAATCTGATTGGATATTGCTCTGTAGGAAAGTAGATCAAGGTAGTAAGGTGTTACTTTTTCAAGATCCTCTTCCTTCCAATTTCTCTGCAGCCTGTTCCAAGCCATACCACTTATGGAACAAGAGGTAGAATGCTTAAAAATCAACACAGGCTTTTGCTTACTCTGTTCTTTGATAGCCTCTAATTGTGCTGCGTTCTCGATCGTTAACCAATTTTTCATCTTAATTTTTCTTAATCTATTATCTCGTTTAATTAATTAACCGTAAAAATAGTTCCTTTGTAAATGAAGTTTCGATAGCTGGCAGGTTTTTTGAACCGAGTATATAACTTTAGCATTAATCATCCCTGAATGTCAATTCAATGAAAATAACATCCCGTGTACTGATTTTCCTTTTAATTGTTTCTGCTTGCAAAAGCATCAATCCCAACAAACCCACCTATTCTGGCGAACCTGTAGCCCTTCCGCGAGCGACATCTGAGATCAATATTCCTATCGAAATTCCATTTTCTATGATAGAAGACAATCTCAACAAAGCATTGGGGCAAAAGTTGTTTGCTGAAAAGGGATTGGATTTGGGTTCAGGCTTTTTTACTGATATAGATGTCAATAGGACAGGTTTGATCAAGTTATCCACATTGGATTCCAAAAAAATGGCTATCAAAATACCAATGAAAATGGCCGGTGACTTGAAATTTGAAAAAAGGATTTTTGGTCAGAATGTAAATACTGCCATTCCATTTGATGAAGCACTCACTCCAGAAATCAGCTTTAGACCGAAAGTAGGGCAAAACTGGGATTTTTCCCTTGAAGATATCAACATCGAAAATTACGGCAGATCGATGAAGTACAACTTGTTGGGTTTTGAGATTGATCTGGATCCGATGATCCGCAAGCAGCTCCAAGGGGTGCTGAACAATCAGCTGAGTGCATCGAACCTGACCCGTCTGGATTTCAAAGAGATCGCGCAAGAGGCTTGGGATAATTTCTCCAAACCAATTGAAATCGACCAAGATGGGGTGACGGCTTTTGTCTATACCAAGCCAACAAAATTGAAAATCCGTGAAGAGGTGACAGCAGACCAAAAGCTGAAATTCTTTTTGGGTATCGAGGGTGAAGTGTACTCCCAAGTCGGAAAAACACCACAGACAATCAAAACGCCTCTGCCTAACATTTCATACAATGAAAGCAGCGAAAACAAATTAGACATCATGATTCCTCTAGCCATCAGCTACGAAGAATTGGATCAATATCTCAATGAAAATCTTGCAGGAAAAAGATTCAGAACAGACAAGCGTACAGAACTGGAAGTATCGAATCTAGAATCCCAGAGTTTTGGTGATCGAACTTTGCTCAAGATGGATTTTTTGGCCATCAGAAAAGGAAGAAAGCAGATCACTGGTCAAATGTATCTGGTAGGCAAGCCAAAATACGATGCTGCGACAGAATCCATCAGGTTTGACGAGATCGAATTTGACATCAATACCAAAAACATTCTCGCCCGAAGTGCCACATGGATGAAGCAGGGTCAGGTAATCACACAGATCAAGAAACTGGCGAGCTATCCAATCGGTGAATATTTGGCTGAAGCAAGGCGTGAGTTGAGGCTTCAGGGACAGCTAAGAACAGAATTTGCCGACTTCTCCCTAGTCAATCCACAACTAGATGTCGAAGGGATCTACAACACCGAAGAAGATATCCGCATCTATCTCCGCTCCACTGGAAAAATGAATGTGAGGGTTAGGGGGATGTAGGGGGAGTTGTTTCATTAAATATACCACAGATCGATCAATCGAGAAGGTAGCGTTTTCAAATATCCAGAAAGAAAATACTGGATATGGGGTGTGGTGAATAGTTAGTGATAAGACTGGTCTGGGTTTCTACTGGAAATAAATTAAAGGCGAAAATTAACCATTTACTTCAGAAGATCATTGGGGTTAATTACAGGAAGGATAAAATCTTTCAGTGGAGTACCTTGAAATCTACTCATCAAAACCCCTCTACTTGTAGAATAAGATATGGAGGCTAATGCGTTTCCTAAACTGCCATTGATCTCTAACGATTTTTTATTCTCACCAAATTCTACTAACTGATCAAGATTTTCTACCAAGAACACAAAGACAAAATGAAACCTACCAGAGACCTCCTCTTGTTGCTCTTTGCTCTTGGTAAACACATCAGCTTTAAAATCAGCCTTGACCAACTTATCTTCAAGGTTAAATCCCATATCAAAATTCACATCAAATTGATGACCTTCCAACAGGTCAGCATTAAAACTGAAAGGATTATTTAGACTACCGCTAATTATTTTAAAATCAACAATATTGATCTTTTCTGGTTGTAATTTTCCAAACTTTGTCATTAGGCTACCTGAGGTTTTTCTGGATTGGAAAGCGGTGTGGCAGGGAGAAATTTTTTGTTTTCTACCTTGAGATTATTTTTGTAAACTGTCAAAGAAACATTTCCACCTTTATTACCCATGTAAGTTTTTGTTTTAGGAACATAGATGATAGGCTCACCTAACTCGGCTTGCAATTTTGCCAGAGAACGCAGTGTAAAATTGTGCTCGCCCCCGAGCCATTTAGATACTTCTGAAGGCTTTTTATCCATTCTTTCAGCGAGAACTTTTTGGGTGATTCCCTTTTCCTTAATCAAATCATGAACACGCTTCACTATATCCGCATACATTCGAGTAAAAATCCGGATGTCTTGAGGTGTTTTATCCAATATTTCTTGAATTAGGTTATTTCTCATTTTTATAAATTTATTTCGTCAGATTCTCCATATTCAGAGATTATTCTTGAATTTTTCTCGTCGATCAGTATTTCTCTTCTGATAATAGCTTTTAAGATCCTTTGGGCAAATAAATTTGCATCATGAAATACCATGCTGGTATTTCCGTCTTGAGCATTTCTGCTGGTTTTCTCTCCTCCATTAAATAAAACAACAATTGATTCACATATTCTCAAACAATAAAGTCTCAGCGAAAAATTCCTGTAATCAATTTCAATTTCCCCAACTTGGTAAATTCCTGTCGGTGGAATAGCATGGGCGTCATTTTCAAATCGAAAATAACTTTCAATTGCTCCATCTTCTCCAATCACATCCGTGATGAAAGAAGCTAAAGCTTGGAGGCTTTCTGTAAACTAAATTTTATCTTTATATTTTAAGATAAACTTATCTGTTTCTGAATATTCCTCTTCTAGCAACTTCACTGAGTAGAAGGTGCAGGCTGGCTCAATATTCCATATTTCAAGTACAAAGCTATTCACTTTTAAGTTAATTTGAGGGTTTTATTAGATTAAGTTCAATACATATAAGACAATAAAATTTCTAATACCCAGTCTTTTTGTTTGTTTTCCAAAAACTAACTAAATATAAATAAAATTCTAAAAAGAATTTGCCGACTTCTCCCTAGTCAATCCCCAACTAGACGTAGAAGGCATCTACTACACCGAAGAAGATATCCGCATCTATCTCCGCTCCACCGGAAAAATGAATGTGAGGGTTAGGGGGATGTAGGAGAGGAGAAATAATTATTCAAAATAGAATTCAATAATTCTACTTTCAGAATTTTTAAGTATTTTAGATTAAAATTCTTTATACTCTAATTTTTATTATGTCATTTCCACATTCTGATACAGTTCCAATAGACAAGCTAGCATCCTGTTTTAACTATAAATCGACTACTTACAAATTCTATTGGTTTCTCTCTATTATTGAATTGTTTGAATCAGGAAAAAATGAAATTTATAAGAAAGAAATTTTTGCAACGATGATTGCTAACTCTTGGTACACGATAAACTATTTTAATCTAAGCTTTGGAGTACAAGATCAGTTTCAGAAAGCCATAATTGAAATTCAGAAAATTGAAAACATAACTATTCAAGAGAAAAAGCATGTAATTCAAAAAATTCTAATTGAGTCTGAAAATAATTCTACAATTAAAATTTTGAATCATTTTAATAAAAACGTACCGCATTACTTTTTAAGTCCTTGGATAAGTGGAAAGAATAGTGAAATATATAATTACTCTCAAAATGTTCAGAATAGGTGCTTATATGCACTTTTCAATGACAGAATAATCATCAACCCATACTGGGAACAGTACCTTTTGAGAAACGCCAAGATTATAAAGGATTTCTGTTACTGGAATTTAGCACTCTATTTACAAGCCAGAAATCCTAGTGTACCAGATATCCCCAATAAATTAATTAAAAGTGCAGAAAGAAGTCCGTTGACTGATCAAAGAAAGAATTTTTGGAACTTAGTTTTCCAAGAAAAAGTAGAAATAAAATGTATTTACACAGGAGAAATGCTAACTATCGATAACTATGATGTTGAACATTTCATTCCACATAGTTTTGTTTCTCATGACTTGATTTGGAACTTAATTCCTTCAGACAAAAGGTTTAATAGTTCAAAGAATAACAAGCTTCCAATTGTAAATAAACATTTTAACGCCTTTTTTGATTTACAAAAAGAAGCTGTAAAAATCGTTTTTGAAAAGAATCCAAAAAACAAATTCCTTTTGGAGTATTTGACAATATTTCCTGAGCTTTCAACAGTCGAAAATTTATCTGTAATTTTTGATAAAAACAGATTCGAAGAAAGAATAATACCATTAATTACAATCGCTTCTAACAATGGTTTTCAATTTTTACCATGAGCCAATCAAACATCTACTCCCACCTCACAGCCAAGGAAAGAGACAGAATTTCTTTTCCTGCTAGAATGCTATTTGAAAAAGGAATGCTAAAAGGCGAAATTCTTGATTTTGGATGTGGCTTTGGTAAGGATGTTGAAATTCTTAAAAAAGGAAATTTAGATGTCTCTGGCTATGATAAACATTACTTTCCAAATTATCCTGAAAAGAAATTCGACACAATTATATGCTTTTATGTTCTGAATGTTTTGTTACCAGAAGAACAATCCAAAGTACTAATGGAGGTTTCGTCCCTTTTAAAGCCGAATGGCAAGGCCTATTTTGCTGTTCGAAGAGATCTCGTTTATGTGGGCTATCGAACTCACAAAATCCATCAAAAACCTACTTTTCAATGTAACGTAATTTTACCCTATAAATCATTTTTTAAAAATGAAAACTGCGAGATATATGAATATACACCTATAAACAATCAAAAACCATTTGTCATAAATGAATGTCCATTTTGCAGTTTAGGAAATGAGATTGAATTAATAACTGAATCAGCAACTGCTTTTGCAGTATTTGACAAGTTTCCAATTAGTAAAGGGCATGCCTTGATCATTATTAAAAGACACTGTTCGAATTATTTTGATTTAACATTCAAAGAAGAATCTGCTTGTATTTTTATGTTGAATTTTGTCAAAGAAGTAATTCAAAAAAAATATGAACCAAATGGATACAATGTGGGTATAAATGTTGAAAAATCAGCTGGACAAACAGTTGACCATGTTCATATTCACTTGATTCCTCGCTATGATGGAGACGTAGAAGATCCAACAGGAGGCATCCGCAACATCTTCCCACTCCTAGGAAATTACCTAGTATAGCTATCTAGCTATAAACATTATCCCTAGCTTTGCTTCAATTTTATTTCTAAACCTTTTCAATTTATGATCAATAGATTAATTCTTCTCTCTGCATTGATGTGCATCGTTGCCTTTTCATCCCTCGCCCAACAAACTCCTTTGCAAAGACTGGAAAAGCATGTTTATGTCTTATCCGCGGATTCTTTGGAAGGTAGGGGATTGGGAACTGAAGGAAGGCTGAAAGCGATCAGTTATATCGAAAATGAAATGCGCCAAATGGGATTGATGCCTGTTTTTGAAGATGATTTTATTCAGGAATTTCTCTATAGGTCTGAGTTGATCAATGTAGATGGGAAAAATATAGTTGGGATGATTCCCGGAACTGACCCTGTATTAAAGGATGAATACATTGTAGTGGGTGCACATTATGACCACCTTGGCTATACTGTGGATAGTGAAGGTAACAAAATCGTCTTCAGTGGAGCAGATGATAATGCTTCAGGCGTGGCTGGAGTCTTGGAAATAGCAAGGGAAATTTTGAGTGGTGAAGAAAAACCAAAGCGATCATTGATTTTTGTGGCTTTTGATGCCGAAGAAAGTGGGCTAATCGGCTCAAGTAAGTTTGTGGAGCTAGACAAACCTTTTCCCAATGATGCCATCAAAGCCATGTTTAGTCTTGATATGATAGGAATGCTGAGTACTGTCAAGCATTTGGATTTGAAAGGGCTGGAAACACTTGCCGAATCTCAAACTTATCTGGTAGCAGCACAGATTAGAAATAACCTATCTGTCAAAAACACCTCTCCAAATATCGAGCGCAGAACAGACACTTGGCCTTTTGGCAAATTGGGGATTCCTGCCATTCACGTACATACAGGACTCAAATCTCCATACCACAAGCCGGGAGATAATCCAGAACTTCTCGACTATGATGGAATGGCTCAGATTAGCCTTTTCCTATCAGGTTTGCTTTTGGAAATGGGCAATGCTGAAGTACTCGCTCCTGTTTCTAAATTTGATTCCAAAAAGGTTCTCTATGGGGAAGCACTAAAATTTGGAGTTCATCTGGGAATGGGAAGTTCTCACCACAGGCATGAAGAAGATTTTTATAGGGCATTTGGACTTTTTAGTATTGAGGCAGGGCTTTATGGAAAACTTCGCATCAGTAGGAAGTTTGAGTTGGCCGTCAGCACCCTTTATGATATCCACGGAAGCGTGGTCGAAGATGGAAAGTTGAGAAGACACTCGTTGACTATTCCTGCATTGGTTCGTTTTAACATTGCACAAGATGAAGATGGATCTTTCAGGTTCTTCACTGGAGTAGGTCCATACTACAGACATCATCTGAGACAGCGCATGGGAGAAGATGCTAGGGCAGTTTTGGCATCACTTGATCTTGCTCAAAATGAATTGGGGGTAAGTTTACAATTTGGCTTTCAAGTAAATAAAATATCCCTGCTTGCCGAATGGAGAGATGCCGTCACCGATGTCTATGACCTCCCAGCCGATTCTGGAATCAAAAGCAGAAATTTCCGAGTAGGACTTACTTATGATTTTTAGGAATAGGGGGTTAGTTACAAGGTTATAAAGTTACAAAGTTGGAAAGTTGGGGCAGATCTTTGAGTGAGCCGCGGCGCACTCGAAGGTCTTCATCATTTTGTAAGATGAAATTTTCTACAAATGCTATCCAATTCGCCTTTACTAAATACCAAACAGTTATCATTGATTGGTGATTAGGGGATTGAAGATTAGAAGATTGAAAAATTAGAAAATTGGGGGATGGCAGACTATTTTCTAAACTTTTAACCCTTAAACTTTTAAACAAATATTGTTGATTAGATAGATAGATTATTACGACACAAATCTACAATCTACAATCTGCAATCTACAATCTGCAATCTGCAATTTACAATTAAACCCCTGCCCACGATTATTTGGTATAACTTTTGACAACTACATAGAAATTAAAAAAATCTACTATTATGAAAAAATTATTTGGCTTACTCGCATTTTTTGCGCTTACGATGACTTTCAGTTGCAATGACAAAGCTGCAAAAGAGACAGAAAAAGAAGTACAAAAAGAAACTATTGAAGTGAAAGCAGAAAAAGATGCCGACACAAAAATAAAAATTGGCTCAGACGGAGCTTCTGTTAAAACCAAAAAGGTGGAAGTTGAAGTCAATAGAGATAAAAATTAATCTGATTATCCACAATGATATCATTAGGTAAATGTTTCAATTATAGTCATTCGAATAATCGTTATTAGTCGATAAGTTATAAGTGCTTTAGTTGATTAAAAACAAATCATTTTTTATCAATTGATATTAAAGCGGATATCCTTAAAAATGAAAAAAGACCGGATCAAAAATCCAGTCTTTTTTTGCACATTTTTTTATTTACCGTAATTTGTCTAGATTTTTCTAGTCTTTTTTTGTGGTGAACAAACCATTAAATAGTATCAAAAACGTACACTTTTAGCTAATATTCAGGGTTTTAGAGAAATTTAACTTACCCAAATGGGTAATCTTATTAAAAACATTTTTAAATTGAAATTTACTCCACCACTAAATCTCAATCAAAATGAATCTAAGCATTAGCAATTTATCAAAAACCTATTCCAATGGCGTCAAAGCCCTCAACAACATCAGTCTGACTATCCCTCAGGGTATGTTTGGGCTTCTAGGGCCAAATGGTGCCGGAAAATCCACCTTGATGAGGACTATCTCCACTTTGCAAGATGCGGATTCGGGAAGTATCCATTTGGATGAGTTGGATGTCCTTGAAAACAAACAAGCAGTCAGAGAAAAGCTTGGCTATCTTCCCCAAGATTTTGGATTGTATCCTCGGATTTCCGCAGAAGTCATGCTTGACCACATTGCGCAGATGAAAGGAGTTCGCAACAAAAGTGACAGAAATTATCTAGTAGAAAGCTTGCTCCAAAAAGTAAACCTCTACCAACATCGTAAAAAAGCCCTTGGGACATTTTCTGGAGGTATGAGGCAGAGATTTGGGATTGCACAGGCCTTGGCGGGAAATCCTTCCCTGATCATTGTCGATGAACCTACAGCAGGTTTGGATCCATCTGAAAGAAACCGCTTCTATAATCTCCTCAGTGAATTGGGAGAAAATACCATCGTCATTTTGTCAACACATATTGTTGAAGACGTCAGCACACTTTGTTCGAGAATGGCTATTATTTGCGAGGGGGAATTGCTGATGGAAGGCAAACCTCGCGACGGCATAGAAGCTGTAGCGGGCAAGATTTATCAGAAGACTATCAATAAAGAAGAGCTGGATCATTACAAAAATGAATATCAAGTGATCTCTACCAAGCTTATTGAAGGCAAACTCAATATGCATGTAGAAAGTGAGTTGCCACTGGAAGCGGGTTTTGAACTTACCACTCCTGATTTGGAGGATGTGTATTTCAGCCATATTGCAAAAAAAGTAGATCCAATCACCATATAATCCATCTACTATGTTTTCTGAAATCTTTATCTTTGAGTTGCGCTACAGGTTCTCAAGGCCAGCGACATACATCTATTTTGCATTATTGACAGTAGTCTCATTACTTCTTATCGCCTCAGGAAGTACACCCGCATCTGACAAAGTTTTCCACAACTCCCCCTATGTCATCGCAAATTTGCAAGTGCTGATTTCACTTTTTGGGATTTTGATAGCTTCGGCGGTCATGGGTGTTCCGATTTACAGAGACCTCGAACACAAGACAGCGACTTTCCTTTTCAGCTACCCCATTTCGGACAAGGCATACTTTATGGGCAGGTTTTGGGGATCATTTTTGACGCTTCTGTTTATATCATTGGGTTCATTGTTGGGAATATATTTAGGTAGCATCATTGGCCCTGGTACAGGTTGGACAGATGCCACACGCTATGGCCCAAATAGCCTGATTAACTATTTTCACCCTTGGTTTACACTTGTACTGCCCAATCTTTGGTTAGCAGGCACTTTGTTTTTTGCCTTGATCATATTCACACGAAGTATCAAGTCTATTTATTCTGGAGGAATCCTGCTATTCATTGTTTATCTCTTGGCAAATTTTCTCACACAGGATATAGAAAACAAAACCTTGGTGGAGCTTCTAGATCCATTTGGGCTAAACACATTTGATCTCCAAACAAGGTATCTCACGCCATTTGAGCAAAACTCATTTCTTCTGGCATTCCAAGGAAATCTGTTGCTCAACAGGTTGATTTGGGCTGGTGTAGGGTTGTTATTTTTTCTGGGTGCGTTTTTCCGCTTTGATTTCCAATATTTCTTCAACCAAAAACAATCAAAATCTAAAAAAGCAGAGCCAAAAACCACCTTCAAAGATCAGGTGGGCAGATTGATTCCTACAGATTTTTCTTCAGGTTACCAATGGAGCAGCATGCTCACACTTACCAAATTGGAAATCAGTAATATCACAAAAGATATTTATTTCAGATCAATACTTTTGGGTGGAGTGGTATTCTTGATCTTGGATTTTTGGATAGGTCAGACACTCTACAGTGTACCAAATATGCCTTCGACTTCTGTCCTGATGGAGTACAAGGGTTATGATTACAATTTATTTGTTTTTATAATCATCGTTTTCTTCACCGGAGAAACCATCCACAGAAATAATTCGACTGGATATTCAGTCATCAATGATACATTTCCAGTTCGGGATTCGGTTGTGATAGCTTCGAAATTCTTTGGTATATCCTTTATTTGCTTACTGCTTACTACCCTTCCTATACTGCTAGGTTTGATCATCCAAACCCTCAAAGGATATTACAATTACCAACTGCCTGTATATCTTATCGATAGTTATTTGATTACGCTACCAGATTATTTGCAAATGGTGATGTTGGTATTTGCTGTGCATTTGGTGGTAAATAATAAGTTCGCAGGACATGCTGCCAGTATTGGGATTTGGGTGGTAATGGTTGTTTTGAGATCATTTGCTGATTTCAATTTCAACATGTTCTTCTTTTCCTACAAGCCTGCATACATGTGGTCAGACATGAATGGTTTGGGACATTTCGCAGCACCTTTGTTTTGGTTTAACCTGTATTGGACAGCATTTGGCCTATTCTTGGTTTTGTTTTTCAGCATTTTCTTCAGTAGGGGAACGGAAAATTCACTTCGATCAAGGCTTGCTGTAGCAAGGAAAAGATTGACTGCAAAGTCCACAATGATTTCATATTTTTTCTTGCTGATAGCCTTGGCATCCGGTTGGTATATCTTTGACAATGTTGTCTATAAAAACAACTATATCACACCCAAAGAAGCTGAAAAAAGGCAGGCTGAATATGAAAAACAACTCAAGCAATATGAGTATCTACCCCAGCCAAAATTTGTCTCCATCAACTTGAAAGCGGACATATTCCCCTATGAAAGGGATGCCTATTTTGATGCAAAAGTCACATTGGTCAACAAAACTGATGTAGCAATCGATTCACTTCATTTACAAAGTGCCGAGTTGACCAGTTTTTTTGTCCTTCATCAAGGTGATACGCTTCCATATCGCCTTCCATTGGTGCTGGATCCTCCAAAATTCCAGGTTTTCAAGAAAACAAAACCTCGTGAAAGCTACAAAATCATCGCACTACCAAAGACGATGAATCCAGGAGATAGCTTGGAGGTAAATATGGTCACCACGATGATCAATGATGGTTTTCCAAATAGTGGATTTGGCCGTGAGATTGTTTATAACGGGACATTTATTGGGGGTGGATTGCCATCTATAGGATACTCTTCACAGGGTGAGTTGACGAATGATGAAAAGAGGAAGAAATATAATTTACCTCCCAAAGAAGATGAACTTCCTCCACATGATGATGACTATGGAAGAAGGACTTTGCTTTTTGCCAGTGATGCAGATTTTATCCAATTTGAAGCAACTATAAGTACGGTACCAGAGCAGATCGCTGTATCTCCGGGATATCTTCAGCGTGAGTGGGTTGAAGGTGATCGCAGATACTTCCACTACATTCAGGACACGCCTATTCAGTCATTTTTCAACATTGTATCAGCAGAATATGAAGTTCTAAATGATCAGGTTACATTGGATTCTGGTCAAGATGTCAATATTGAGATTTACTACCACAAAGGACATGATTACAATATTGATAGAGGCGTGGCGGCTTATAAGGATGGGTTGAAGTACTTTTCAGAAATGTATAGCCCTTTTCAATTCAGACAAATGCGGATTTTGGAATTCCCAAGGTATGCAGGGTTTGCACAATCATTTCCAAACACAGTGCCTTTCTCTGAAAGTTTTGGCTGGATTGCGGACTTTTCGAATCCAAATGATTTCGATTATGTCTATTTTGTGACAGCGCATGAATTGGCGCATCAGTGGTGGGGGCATCAAGTAGTGCCAAATTACACAAGAGGATCGAATTTAATCTCTGAGTCCTTGGCTGAGTACTCTGCCTTGATTTTGACCGAGAGGGCTTACGGAAAAGACAATATGAAGCGGTTTTTGAAAGATGAACTGGATAGATATCTCTCAGGAAGATCCAATGAAGGTAAAAAGGAAAATGTATTTATCAATTGTAACAGGGCATATCAGTGGTATTACAAAGGCAGCTTGATTCTATATGCATTGCGTGACTATATCGGTGATGAAGCTATGGATACAGCGTTGAAAAACTTCACGAATGAATTTGCTCTGAGGCAAGTTCCTCCATACCCTGGAAGTCCAGATCTCCTGAGACATCTTGAAGCATATACACCAGATTCATTGAAGTATTATTTGGATGATACTTGGAAGAAAATCACGCTGTATGAAAACAAAGTCGAGGAGGTAAGTTCAGAAAAAACAGATAATGGGGACTATTTGGTCACTTTGAAAGTAAAATCCCAAAAAGTCTATGCAGACAGTTTGGGAAGAGAGACCCCTGCTATGTATGATGGAGATTACATTGATATTGGGATTTTTGCCAAAGATGGTAAAGATGAAAATGGAAGGACAAAAACCAATGCACTTTATCTCCAAAAACATAAAATCAAACCTGGGGAATCGACCTTTACAATCACTGTAAAAGATGTCCCGGTAAGAGCAGGTATAGACCCTTTGAATAAATTGATTGATAGGATCCCTGAAGACAATGTTGTTTCGATAAATTAAAAGGCTAAGACACTTGTGGGCTCCTTCAGAAGCCATGATTTTGCCCACAAGTGTCTTAAATCTTCCATTTCATTTTAGCAGTATTTTCAACTTCTTGGCTAAATGCAAATAAACAAACTAGTTTTGAAAGACAGATTAAATACAGTTTTCATATATTGCCTTACCATACCATGACCCCAGCTTAAAAAGTTACTATGTATTTCATAAATTTCTTTTCTCTTTTAATTTTATACTATCTAAGTTCAAATATCAGGAAGTTTAACCCTACTTCTCCACTCAAAAAGTGGATCAATTGGGGATTTTTAGCTGCTACTGCAATTTGGATTACTGGTGGTACTTTAGAATTTTCAGATGCAGTTTTTGCGCAGATACTATTCAAAATATTGACAATAGCCCTAATAAGCGGCTTGGCATATCTTGTATATACTGTTCCAGAATTTGAAAGGACAAAAACTCTTTTCAATGCAATTGCACCATTCATAATACTGGGAATTATTGAACATTTTGTTAAAGTGCTTGCGCCAAAATTTCATAAAAGTTGGGAGGCAGTATTCGAAACGGCCTTAGCATTCGCATTTCTCTGGGCAATTATCATGTACTTTGTCACGCGAAAACAAAGGAAAAACCTTGAAATAGAACGGCTAAAGGCTATCGAGCGGGAAAGAGAACTGGAAATCATTGAGAAAGTAAAAGCTTCTTTGGAAGTAGAAGTAGCCGATAGGACGAATGAATTGATCAGGCAAAAAGAGGAATTGGAGAAGACACTCCAAGAGCTCAAAGCAGCCCAAGCGCAATTGATCCATGCGGAGAAAATGGCTTCCTTGGGAGAATTGACAGCAGGAATTGCCCATGAGATTCAAAACCCACTGAATTTTGTCAATAACTTCTCAGAAGTAAGCCACGAATTGATCGATGAAATTCAGGAAGCTCGAACCAAAAGATTGGAAAATGCCACCAAAACAGAAGAGGATGAATTGGAGGAAGAAATCTTGGCTGACATCAAAACCAACCTTGAGAAAATTACCCACCACGGAAAAAGGGCTGATTCTATTGTCAAAGGGATGCTTGGACACAGCAGAAGCAACTCAGGAGAGAAAAACCCTACCGACCTCAATGCACTTGCTGATGAATATTTGCGCCTTTCTTTCCACGGAATCCGAGCAAAGGACAAAACCTTCAACGCTGACTTCAAAACTGACTTTGATTCCAGCCTTCCACTTGTTACTATTGCTTCGCAGGATGTGGGCAGGGTGTTCTTAAATATTGTCAACAATGCTTTCTACGCCTGTGCGGATTATTCGAAAAAACTTAAAAGCCAAGTAAATTTGGAAGATGAGTCTTTGAAAAACTACATTCCTTGTGTGAAAGTGACGACCAGAAACATTTCAGGCAATGGAGTGATCAGCATTAGTGACAACGGGCCAGGAATCCCTGAAAACATCAGGGACAAAATTTTCCAACCATTCTTTACGACCAAGCCAACAGGTATGGGTACAGGTTTGGGATTGAGTCTGAGCTATGACATCATCAAGGCCCACGGAGGAAAAATTGATTTGATTTCGGAAGAAGGAAAGGGCACAGAATTTATAATTACATTACCACTGTACAGAAAATGATAAAAATACTGATAGTCGATGACGAAAAAGATGTTGAACTTCTTTTTAGACAAAAATTCAGAAAAGAAGTAAGGGCTGGAGAAATTGAACTCGTATTTGCTTTTTCTGGTGATGAGGCGCTCAATGCACTTGAGAGTGACAATCCACCGAAAGTAGTATATGTTTTTTCGGACATCAATATGCCTGGCATGACAGGTTTGGAGTTGCTGGAGAAAGTTAAATCCAAATTTCCTGAAATCAACGTCAGCATGATCTCAGCTTATGGAGATACAGAAAACTATGACAAGGCCATCAAATCAGGTGCTAAGGAGTTTTTTACCAAGCCAATAGATTTCGAAGAAATCAAATCCGAAATCAGAAAATTTATAAACTCACAATAAAGAGCTACAAACAATGGCGAAAATCTTGGTAGTAGATGATGAAGCGGATTTGGAGATTTTGATCAAGCAAAAGTTCAGACAAAAAATCCGCCTAAATGAATATGAGTTTGTTTTTGCAGTCAACGGCAGACACGCTTTGGAGCAGCTGCAAGTTCACAAAGATATCGATATCGTCTTGAGTGATATCAATATGCCAGAAATGGATGGGCTTACGTTGCTCTCCAAGCTTGGTGAACAGAATGCTTTGCTGAAGTCCGTCATCGTCTCTGCTTATGGCGATATGGACAATATTCGCGTAGCGATGAATCGAGGCGCTTTTGATTTTGTGACCAAACCCATCAATTTCAAAGATCTGGAAATTACCATCGATAGGACTTTGAAGCATGTGCTAATGCTTCGTGACACGCTTAAAGCCGTGAAAGAGAATAATATCCTCAAAATGTACGTAGATGAAACTGTACTGAATTTTATGGGTGGAAAAGAAATCGAGCAGGCCATGTTTCTCAACGAAATCGTAGAAGGAACCGTGGTCTTTATCGATATCTGTAGCTTTACTTCCATCAGTGAAAATGAGACTGCGGATAAAGTGGTGGAACTGCTCAACCGCTATTTTGATATCATGGTGCAAGAGATTATCAAAGAAAATGGTGTGGTGGACAAGTTCATCGGTGATGCGATTATGTGTGTATTCACAGGGGAGTTTCACATTGACCGGGCTTTGGATGCATGTCTTTCCATCAGAAAAATCATAGACCAACAGGCAGAAAATACAGGCACGACCAATTTCAAACCCAAGGTTTCAATTGGATTGAATTCGGGAGAAATGGTTTCTGGAAATATAGGTTCTTCTACATTGAAGCGGTTCGATTTTACAGTTATAGGAGATACAGTGAATGTTGCCGCAAGATTGCAGGCTGCTGCTGCTCAAAATCAGATCTTGATTTCCGCAAAAAGCTTTGAGCTCGTCAAAGAATCATTCCGTTGTGAAGTCGTAGGCAATCTCAATCTGAAAAATAAAAAAGAGCCATTTTTGACCTATCAAGTATTGGAGTAGGTTCACCATGATATTTTGACCTGATGATAAACCTGAAAAAACTTTTTCAAACTACCCTAGATCGCCTTGAAAGTGAAACTCCTTCATATTTGAAGTATCATAATGCAGCACATACGCGACAAGTAATCCAGAGTGTAGAAATCATCGCAGCAGCTGAAAATGTCTCTGACAGAGATTTGGAACTGCTACGTGTAGCTGCGCTATTTCATGATATTGGGTACTTACAAAATAGGGAAGAGCACGAAGCGCTGAGCTGTGAAGAAGCCCGAAAAGTACTTCCGGAATTTGGCCTTGCCCAAAATGAAATCGACAAAATCTGCGGCATGATCATGGCGACCAAAATCCCGCAAATGCCTAACAACCATTTGGAAAAAATCATGGCGGATGCTGATTTGGAATATATTGGGACGGAACATTACGAAAAAGGTAGCGATTTGCTTTTCACTGAAATGAAGCATTTTTCACCAAATCTTGAAGCCAAGGAATGGCATAAGCTGAAAATAGAATTTTTGGAGCAACATCAATTCCACACTGATTTCTGCATAAAAAGCAGAGAATCCAACAAAGCTGAAAACTTGAGGCGGTTAAAATCTGTTAAGTTTGCAGACTGAATCGTATTCGATCGTTAGAAGAAATCCATGAATCAAAAAGCAATCATCATTGGCTCTGGAATAGCAGGATTGGCAGCTGCCATCAGGCTTTCTGTCAAAGGCTATAAAGTCCAAGTATTCGAGTCAAATTCATATCCTGGAGGAAAGCTCTCTGAGATGCAAATCGGAGGCTATCGTTTCGATGCAGGGCCTTCACTTTTCACATTGCCGGAGCAGGTGGAGGAGTTGTTTTTGTTGGCCGGAAGGAAGCCTGTAGATCATTTTCAATATACCAAACTCGATGTGGCTTGCCATTATTTTTGGGAGGATGGGAAGTCAATCAAAGCTTATGGTGACCTCCATCAGTTTGCCGAAGAAGTAGAAACCAAACTCGGAGAACCTGCTGAAAACGTAAAGAAAGCATTGAAAAATTCTGCCTATATCTACGAGCACTTGGCACCACTATTCATGCATAGGTCACTGCATCAATGGAATACCTGGGTGAATCCTACAGCGCTTAAATCCTATCTCAAAATGGGAAAACTTGGGATCTTTACCACAATGAATGATGCCAATGAAAAGCTATTCAATCAACCCAAAATGGTGCAGCTTTTCAACCGCTATGCAACCTATAACGGCTCCAATCCCTACCAAACTCCCGCAACATTAAATATCATCCCCCATTTGGAATTCAACATTGGTGCATTTTTTCCGAAGAAAGGAATGTACGATATCACACAGAGTTTGTACAAGCTCGCCGTAGATCTAGGTGTTGATTTTCATTTCAATTCAAAGGTTGAAGAAATTATAGTCGAAAAAAACATAGCCACAGGAGTCCTTGTCAACAATACCAAGATCCACGCTGACCTTGTCATCAACAACATGGACATGGTCAATGCTTATAAAAGCATTCTCAAAAATCAAAAACAGCCAACAAAACTTCTTGATCAACCAAAATCAAGCTCTGCACTGATTTTCTATTGGGGGGTCAAGAAAAATTTTCCAGAACTTGGCTTACACAATATTCTATTTAGTGAAGAATACAAGACCGAATTTGACCATATTTTCAATAAGGGAAGCATTTACCATGATCCTACAGTCTATGTCAATATCACTTCAGTTTGCAAGGAAGATGATGCGCCAAGTGGCTGTATGAATTGGTTTACAATGATCAACGTCCCAAACAACCAAGGTCAGGAATGGGATAAATTGATCGAGGAAGCTAGGTCAAGCATTATTGCTAAAATCAACCGTGTTCTCAAAACGGATATTGAACCACTGATAGAAGTGGAAGAAATCCTCGAGCCTAGAACAATAGAGTCCAAAACTTCCAGTGCCAATGGTGCACTGTATGGAAATAGCTCAAATAATAGGTATGCGGCATTTTTGCGCCACGCAAACTACTCCTCTGAGATCAAAAACCTATACTTCTGCGGAGGAAGCGTCCATCCAGGTGGAGGTATTCCACTTTGCTTGCTATCGGCAAAGATTATGGCAGAGATGATTGAGACATGATGAAAAGGCTAGAAATGGTCTATGCCTTGTATGGATATGTGTTATTTTTGAAGATGTCCTTTTCAAATTTGGTTTCAACGAGCCTATGCAACTATGAGAATAGTGTAAAAACGATAAGCTTGTCTTCCTGCTAGCTTTTAGCCTAGCGATGGTAAAGTTTTTCATGACTTTCGCACTGGAACACCCTTTTACAAAGAAATAAAATATCAACATACTGATATTTGTATAGTTTGTATATCCGCTTACGTACCTGTAGCCATTTACAAAAATATATGTACTTCATTTCAAGCCACTGTGGTCGGATGGCCATCGATTATCAGAAAAACTTTAAGTGATATGTCTACCTAACAAATGGTGTCATTGCGCATAATCAAACTGCATAGTAAAAAAGATCACCATTACCCATCCACAGCAACTTTATTCACTAAAATAGCAGCTCCCAAAGCTGTTCCCAAGGCAAAATCTGTCGTTTCCACACTGATGGTTTGGAGTTTTTGGCGGAGCATTTCTACAAACATCTCGTTGGCATTGAATCCACCATCTATATACAATCGCTTTACTGAAGTATCAGCTAAGACTAACTGAAGTGAGGCCACTTGCAATTCTGTAAGCTCATCCAAGAAACAATAATATGCTTCTTCAAATGTATCAAACTGGGAAAAATCATTTTTCTCGGCTTGGGATATCCCACAAACTTCCGGTTTCAGATATTCGAAGCGGAATTTCTTGGTTTTACAGGCCTTTGTTTTTTCGTAATGGATAGGATCAAATTTCAAAGCCTTGTAATATCCTTTTTCTAGCTTGAAATATTCGTAAAGCTTCTCGATTTGGTGTTTGTGTTCTTCACCAATAAAAAGTCGGCTAATCTTGATAGGCTGACCATGAATACCAATGAAATGAAGGCAGTCTTTTTCCAATTCATCCAAAGTCAGTTCTTCGTTGTTGAAAGGATTGATACTAATGGCCCAAGTCCCAGTGGATAAGAGGGCAAAAGGTTCTGTATTGTTGATAAGGTAAGGTAATAGTGCAGAAGAGGAATCATGTACACCCACGCCTACCGACATCGACTGCTTGCGGAATGAAATGGGAAAAGTCTCAGCCGAATCCACTGCTCTTGGCAAAAACTTCAATAGATCTTCATTTTCCAGCCATTGATGATAGCTATTGTTTTTGAAATCCCATAGACCAGTGTGACAACCGATACTTGTGTAATCTGAGACCATTTTCCCTGTAAACATATAGCTCAGGTACTGGGGAAGGTGAAGGGTATTGTGGATTTTTTTGAATAATTCAGGTTTGCGGTATTTGAGCCAATATAACTGCAGACCCGAATTGACCATACCCAAGGCAGGAGAGGAAGTTTCCTGGCAGAAATTTTCCTGTGGGCCATATTTGTTATAGAAATCCTCTAAAAGATCCTTTGGGTATTCTTTGGTATAATTATACAACGGTGTGATCGGGTCACCTTCTCTATCCAAATGGACAAGGGATGCTCCATAGGTTGTAAAATTGAGTTTTCTGATGTTGAATTCCTCCAAAGCAAGTGCTTGGGTAAGGGTATCTTTGATCCAATTTGTCAATTCCTTGATGGATTCACAAGGATCTCCATCTTCGTCTTGAATATATTCCAAGCGATGATAGACTTTATAGACTTCCTTGAAATTCACATCAAAAAGAAAGAACTTCTTATTGGTTTTTCCTATATCAAATATGGCAGTAACAGGTATCATTAGAGCTTGATTAAATTTTGTTTTTGAAGCCGAAATCGACATGATTTAAATAATCATTAAAACTCGAAGGGTAATGATTATTTAAATCATCAAAGATTCCATCCATCAGATGAAAACAACAATAAACGGATGAAATTGATGCATCTTTCGTTCAATCGAGGCTCGTTTTAGGGGTCGTAGCCACCGCTACATCCCCGAAAATAGCCGAAGAGTGGGCGGAAGAGGCGCAATTGCAGGCCAAAGGATAAAGTTTAAACAAGCTCTTACAATCCGCTGGCTTTACTATCAGTTCCTCTCTCCTTGATCAGTTCATTTCTCACATCAACTTTTCGGTATGCTTTTATTGGAGAGATCGCCCCTCCCAACTGTCTGCTTGCTTCTGACACCAATGCCCTCACGTCTGTTCTGTAGGCATCCTGCAAGATTTCTTGTGCTTTGGCGGTATCATGATTTTGTTGTGCATCTTCCAAGGCTTTTTGATTGATGATCAATGCTTGGGCATACGCTAGCTTGATGGCTTCCACAGACTGCAAGAGATCTTCCAAAGGATCTTTTACATTGTGACTTGCATCGATCATCCATGAAAGTGATGGATTATTTGTTTCTGCAAAACCTTGTACCAATTCATGGAAAATCAGGAACAGCTGATATGGTTTGACACTTCCTACAGTAAGGTCATCATCACCATATTTGGAATCATTGAAATGGAATCCACCCAATTTTTCCTCTGTCATCAATGTAGCTACAATCTGTTCAATATTTGTATTTGGCAAATGGTGACCAAGATCCACCAAAGTATATGCTTTTGGTCCAAGCTTATTAGCCAACAAAAAGGAGGTACCCCAATCTTGGATTACTGTGCTGTAGAAATTTGGCTCGTAAGGCTTGTATTCCACCAATATTTTCCAATCTGAAGGAAGGTACTCGTATATGGAGCTTAGTGAATCATGTGTATTTGCCAAAGCTTTTCTGATACTATGTTGTCCAGGAAAACTTGATCCATCTGCAAGCCAGACAGTCAATGCTTTTGAACCCAATCTTTCACCGATTTTGATGACTTCTTTGTTGTGCTCTACTGCCAGTTCCCTTACAGCTTTGTCTGAATTAGCCAAAGAACCATATTTGTAGGATACTTTTTGTCCAGGTTGGTCTTGAAAAGTATTGGAATTGACTGCGTCAAAATTGATATTGAGATCCTTTGCGATCTGCCTGATAGCTTCATAATCTTGGGGAATGTCCCAGGGGATGTGAAGTGATACGGCGTTGCTTGATTTATTGAGTGCGTGGATGATTCCGATGTCCTGAATCTTCTGAATCAAATCAGCTGGCTCGCCTGCGCCTGAAAAACGTCCAAATCTAGTCCCTCCAGCACCAAGTGCCCATGATGGTATAGCAATTTGCAATGCCTTGATTTTTTCAACGACCAAATTTACATCTACACCTTTATTGGAAAGCTGATTGGATAAAAAATCAAAAGATTCCGTGTGATTCTTTTTCAAATCATCATTGGAATTTTCTATATGGCTTTGTGTGATTTTCATTTTTGGGAATAATTAGATTGTATATATCCGCTATTATACCAGTATCCAAATTTATTTAGGTAAATACCTTGAATTCAATGCTGTCGACAGTCGACAGACGACCGTCGACGATTATCTGCATGATTTCATGTGAAAATTCACCTTCTGGTGTTATTGCAGATAATCATATTAGATAAATAAAAACCTTCCAGGTTTAGACTAAAGTATTGTCTAATTTAGAAAAAACCTGAAAGGAATTAATGTATAAATAGGTTTGAGGTAATTATCTCACGAATGCGGCAGCTACTCCGCCATCTACATTAAGGATATTTCCGGTGCTTTTGGATAAAATTCCACCTACAAAAGCGAAAACGCCATTTGCTATATCTTCTGTGCTAATGATTTCATTCAATAATGTTCTTTTTGCATAATGAGCAGGCAATTCTTCTACAGAAATACCATAAGCTTTCGCTCTTCCTTCAGCCCATTTGCCTTCCCAGATTTTTGAACCTTCGATTACAGCATCAGGATTCACCACATTTACACGGATCTTGTCAGGTCCCAATTCAGCAGCCAACAACCTTGACATATGAACTTGAGCTGCTTTTGCAGTTCCGTATCCTACATTGTTTGGTCCAGATACAAGGGCATTTTTAGAAGCAATATTGATGATATCTCCACCAAGACCTTGTGCTCTTAGTATTTTTACACCTTCTTGACTCACTTTGAATTGGCCTTTTACAAGGACATCATTCAGTAAATCCCAATCAGCTTCTGAAGTTTCTGTCAAAGGCTTGCTGATAGCAAGACCTGCACAGTTCACGACAATATCCACACCACCAAAGGCAAGGTTTGCCGCTTTGAAGGCAGAAGTTATCGTGTCATTTTCCAATACATTCAATTTTGTCTGGATAGCAGTATCTTTTCCGAAATCCTTTACCGCCTCTTCCAATCTGTCACCGTCAAGATCTGTCAAGACCACACAAGCACCTTCTTTGGCTAACTTGTCTGCGATTGCTTTTCCGATACCTCCTGCACTTCCTGTGATCAAGGCTACTTTCCTTGACAAAGGCTGCTCTTTTGGCATTCTTTGAAGCTTTGCTTCTTCCAATAACCAATACTCGATATCAAAAGCTTCCTGCAATGGCAAAGAAACATATTCTGATACTGCTTCAGCACCTCGCATTACGTTGATTGCGTTGATATAGAATTCAGAAGCTACTCTTGAAGTTTGTTTGTTTTTTGCATAGGAAAACAAACCAACACCCGGCCACAAGATGATCACTGGGTTTGGATCACGCATTGCTGGACTGTTGGATCTTTTGTGCTTTTCGTAGTAGTCTTTGTAGCCTTCTCTATATGTAGCAAACAACTTGCTGATGTGCTCTTTGATGGCACCCAAGTCGCTTAGGTCTTGATCGGCAGGAATGTCTAGTACAAGAGGGGCGATTTTGGTTCTCAAAAAGTGATCTGGGCAAGAAGTACCCAAAGGTGCCAATTTTCCCAAATCATTGGAGTTGATAAATTGTAAAACAGTATCTGAGTCACTGAAAGTACCGACCATTCTGTCGTAGCTAGAAGCAAGTCCTCTCAACAAAGGAGAAATGATGGCAGCCTGATCTTTTCTTTTGCTTGGCTCGAGCGACTTGATTTTTTGACCACCGAAAACAGGTCTATTTTTACCATAGTTGTCTTCAAGGTATTGGGAAGCTTTTTCGATTACTTCAAGGCTGTTGATATAGCATTCATAAGCTGTGTCACCCCAAGTGAAAAGTCCGTGACCTCCAAGCATGATTCCTCTGATTCCAGGGTTTTCGTCCAAAGCCTTCTTCAATTGAAGACCTAAGTCAAAGCCTGGTCTTTGCCAAGGAATCCAAGCAATCTGACCGTCAAAAAGCTCTTGGGTGATTTTCTCGCCTTCTTTGGAAGCTGCAATAGCAATGGCTGCATCTGGATGAAGGTGATCAATGTGTTTGAATGGCAAAAATGCATGCAGTGGTGTATCGATCGAAGGTGCTTTAGAGTCTAGATCGTAGATACAATGGTTAAAAAGACCGACCATTTCATCTTCGAATTCTATTCCTTTGTATATGCCTTCCAAAGCTCTCAGCTTGTCAACATAAAGGCCTGCTAGTCCTGATTTGGTCAAAGTACCAATATCTCCACCTGAGCCCTTTACCCACATCACCTCTACTTCTTTTCCTGAAAGGGGATCTTTTTCATAAGTCTTACAGCTCGTATTTCCACCTCCATAATTTGTGATTCGTAGATCCGCACCGAGTATATTAGATCTGTATATCAAAAGGGCAACTTCGTCATCGCCCAAAGAATTTGCTTTTTGTTCGTCCCAGAGGTAAGAGACATGATTGAATTTTTGTTCCAAAATAGCCATGGTAAACTAGGTTTAAGTTATTTAAGGAAATTTATCCTATTTAATAATATTTACTGTCCTGTTCTGTACTGTTAATTTTAGTACTTTAATTTATGCTTATTGTAATCTTTTGATTAGCAGGTTTTTGTATGTGCAACATAATTATATTTTTTGCACTATCATATTTCCATCCATTTTTGTCTTCTGATTTTCCTAATCTTTTTTCATTGACTTGAATGATTTGAGGCTCTTCTTTTACATGTACTTTCAAAACTATCTCACGGTTAGGGACTTTGTAGTCTCCTTCTGATTTATGAATGGTGATGTGGGTTGTATTGTTTACAGATTCTGATTCTATTTTTGTTAATGAATAATCATTATCAGCATAATTTTCAGAAATCCCATCATCTTCGAAAAGCTCAAAATCACCTTTTTCACCAGGAAAAATTTCGAAGGTCAAGCGACCGTAATTTTCCTTGTTATCATACAAAACATCATCTTGCGAAGGAATTATTGCTCCTTCCTTTACAAAAATCGGAAGTGTTTCAAGAGGAGTTACGATGTTGTAATAGCTCGAACCTTCATAAGATTTTCCTGTCCAGTAATTAAACCACTTACCCTCCGGCAGATAGACCACCCTTGTTTTGGCACTTTTGGTAATTACGGGGCAGATTATCATTTGGTCACCAAAATAATACTGATCGTCAATACTGTATGTGTTCAAATCTTCTTGGTGGTGCAAGACTAATGCGCGCATGATAGGAACACCGGTTTGGTTTTGTTGAAATGCCGTGGTATAGATATAAGGAATAAGTCTATAGCGAAGTTTGGCATATTGTGTGAAGATCTTTTCGGCTTCCGAACCATAGTTCCAAGGTTCTTTGTAACCAGGATGATCCATTCCAAACACATGTGCCACTGGACTAAACATGCCAAACTGTACCCATCTCACAAATAACTCAGGATCGGCATCATGCTCGAATCCACCCATATTATGCGACCAATATCCAACTCCTGATAGCCCCATGTTGATGCCAGCACGGATTACAGGAGCATAATATTGCCATTCACTTGGCCAGTCTCCAGCCCAGATAAATGGATATCGTTGAATGCCGGCATAGCCTTCACGTGTATGGTTCATGCCACGCATTTTGTTGTGCTCTTTGAATTTTTCATAAGGTGCTTTTGCATAAGCTACTGGAAACACATTATGTAATTTTTTCGCCTCCGCACTGGTAGGGCCTGTTTTGCTACTTTCATTCGCTTGTCTTCCAAATGCACTTCCTTCATCCGTCTTCAAAAACATTGCACCAATTTCTGCGATCTTCATCACGCCATTTTCCCACCACCAATCGACGGCTTTGTCATCGAAGAAATTGACAAATTCGCCTTTGTTGTTTTCTTCAGGGTACACATGCCCTCCTTCTCTGGCTTGATCAAGGAGATTTAGGTTATTTCCATTATCAAATCTTGGCCTGACGTGCAATCCTACCATGTTTACATCCATTCCATATAGCTGGTCAAACATGCTCTTTGGATCGGTAAATGTCTCTCTCCATTCGAAAGAAGTTGCGCCACTTCCTCCATTTTTCCCAAAAAGCCTCCAAGTAGAGTCCAAATGAAGTACATCAAATGGAATACCTTTTTGTCTGTATCTCTTAGCTAAGGCGACTACATATTCTCCTGAAGTCAGATGTTCGTGTCCCCAAGTACCTCCACTGTAAGTTCCCACATGCAATCCGTGGGCAAATCTTGGCAGTAAAGGAGATTTGCCAGTAAGGTCTGTGTAGTGATTGATCAAATGTGTGAAATCAGGTCCGTACATGAAGAAGTAATCCACGTGTGTTCCTTCTGCTTGAAAAGTCAATTTGTCTTTGTTCGTTTTCCCCAAATCAAATTCACTGGGCTGACTTGTGTGATAGAAAATGCCATAGCCTTTGGTACTCATCATAAATGGCACTGGAGCATAGTTGGCTTCCAAGATATTGTAGGCACCGATTATATGTGGTTTCAGCAATCCTCGGCCTACATTCATGATCAAAGATTTTCCCTTTTGATCTAGAAAATCCATTCTTTCACCAAATCCGAAAAAGTGCTCATCCGAATGGATGTTTTTTGAAATGCCTGATTTGATTTCTTTTTGGTAATACCCTCCAGATTCATTTGACGCTTCTGAAGATATCAAATCTCCGGCTTCGTTAAAAACTTTGATTGCAAGTGAGCTTTTGTCAATTTCTAGTTTCAGTGTAGGGGTCGTGATAAGGTATGAATCTGCGTTCTCTTCTTGATTCACAGCAATAGCAGGCCATTGTTGATGCGCTAGCATGTAAGAAAACTCCTCTTCAGGTATTTGCGCACCGACCTTGACTCTAAATAAATCAGGCTTGTAAAATGCAATTTCCAGCTTCGTCTCGGAAGTTTGAAAAGTTAATATGTTTTGGGTCTGGGCAGTTGCTAGGTTTTGAGAAAAACATAACACGATCAGAACAAAAAAGGAGAATTTTTTCATTTTAGTGTTTCTGGGTTAAATGTTAATTTTAGCAGACTTGCAGAAGCATATCTAGGCATCTAGTGCAGGGGAATACTTGGTATAGTTTCCCAAAGAAACGGCATCTATTTATGCTGAATAATCAAAGAAACATGCTCTAAGATCTCCAATTTAAGTAAGCTTACGGTAGCTCAAAATAGCTATCCAAATCAAAAATACCCAATAAGAATGAAGAGACTATCCTTTACTCTCCTGTTCACAATTTTTAGAATAATTGATCTAACCAAATCAAGCTCATATCTATCCATTGGGAAGCAGTGCCATGGGTGAGGGAATTCCCTTTTCCATAGCCATGCCCACCCTTTTCAAAAAGATGCAGTTCGGTTTTTGTGCCAATTGCTGCAAGTGCTTTTGCATATCGGATCGAATTCTCTGCCGGTACAGCTTTGTCATCCCAACTATGGACAAGAAAAGCTGGAGGTGTATTTGAATTGACTTGTTTTTCGTTGGAGTAAAATGTTTCCCAATCAGTCTCCAATTGCTCTCGAAGCAAATTGGTTCTAGAACCTTCATGCGTCACGCCTTTCTCAAAACTGACCACCGGGTATATCAATATACTAAAATTGGGAAGACTTCCTTCTTCCAAAATACCGTGTACAGAAAGCGAAGACGCTAAATGTCCTCCAGCCGAAAAACCCAAGACTCCGACTTTTTCAGAATCAATATTCCATTTTTCAGCATTCTTTCTTATCAATTTGATGGCTTGCTTGGCATCTGCCAAAGGTACATTCCATGGTTCGGAGACCAAGCTTGGTTCTGGCAATCTGTATTTCAATACAGCTGCTACATAACCTTTTTCGGAATAAAATTTTGCAATGTCATAGCCTTCATGATTGATTGCGAGATTTCTGTATCCACCGCCGGGACAGATTAGGATAGCACGGCCGTTACCTTCTCCAGAAGTTGGAAAATACACCGTAATGTCTGGAATAGCGACAGTTTCTACATTTCCCCTTTCATTAAATTGGTCTTCCTCTATAGCTTTTAGGGTGTATGGAGCTTCTTTTTCCCACAGGTTGATTTTTTCAATTTTCTGGGAAAATCCATAAGTGCTGACAGCAAAAAAGACCATCATTAAGATGGTTTGTTTCATATTTCGGTATTTTCTGTTTTATGTATATCCGTTTTCATACCAGTAGAATCTAAATAATTGAATTAACCTGTGATTTCTAACCAATATCAATAAATATCCAATATCTATTAGTATCAGTTTGCCAAAAAACAATCGCTTAATTGATGAGTGGTATGATTGCGGATAATCATATTCTGTTTTATCCCTATCCGCTTTCTTACCAGTAGCCAAACAAAATGATGTGTTTTAAATCAATTAATGCGCTGATAACAAATCGACTAATAACGATTATCCGCATGATTTCAAGTGAAAATTTACCAACTATTGTCATTGCGGATAATCATTTTCTGATTTTTTATTTAGCCAAAACGGCGCAGATGTAAACCAAATCACGGTTCCTGCCAACATCAGGTTTTTTGATGTAGCTGGCTCAATGACTGCCGAAAAGACCAAAAATGGTGGGATTATCGTGAAAAGCAATCCAACAATTGATAATACTACGAGTAGATTTTTCATGGTTCTTCCTTAGTTTAATGCCTTTTCAACAAGTGGATTTTTTGACTGTGGAATTGAAGTGATAGGTTTTTGGAGCAATTTGCTGAACAACAAGTATGCAATCACTGCCACAAACCAACCCGGTAAGCCCAAGAAGAAAATTTCTATCCCTGCAAATAGGTTTAAGGCTAAGCAGAACGCCAATGTCAAAATCCACGTGAATGCTACAGCTGGATTTAGTTTTTTTCCTGAATGCAAAGCATAGTTGCTTTTCAGTCCCCAACGCTCCATATAATATACATCTATGAAAATCACTGCACCAAGTGGCATCAGGATCAAGCCATACAAGGCTACGAATTCCAACAATCTCATTACCAAAGCTGGAAAGCATGCCGCAATCGTGGTGAAAAGTCCTACGAACAAAGTCACTTTCCAAGTTTTCCAATTTGGATTGATGGATTGTATTGCCAAACCTGCTCTGTAAAGTGTAGGGTTAGCTGTAGTCCAACCTGCAATAACAACACAAATAGCTCCTGCAATTCCAGCAGCTTCATAAGCTATAGGCCCAGGTGCGAAAGTTAAGCTATTGTTTGATTCCAAAAGAAATAGAGAATAGAGAATTCCTGAAGCAATCCATGCAATGTAATGACCTAGAAAAACGCCTGAAGCTGTGGAAAAACCTGCGGTCCATTTTTTCGCATATCTCAAGATAGACATATCTGCCATTCCGATATGCATGGCCATATTGCAGAACCATGCAAAAAACATGATATGCCAAAAGGTGAATTTACTCTGTCCTTCCAGTGGCACACCGCTCCAAATAGTCTCTTTGGCAACTGGCCAAAAGTCTGAAATAGAATTGATTCCAAGCCTTGGAAGTACGCCTACAGCTGCTGCGATGAATACCATGATCATCCAAGGTGCTGCAATGTTTGCAAACTTTGAGACCTGCTCAAAGCCAAACATCGCTACGATCGTGGTGATGGTTCCGATCGCAAATACTGTCAAGACCCAACCAAGTGAATTCGGTAAGATATCTGTCAGTGTCGGCATTTCCAAATTGAAAGGGATTCCAACTGCTGTAGCAGATACTGCTATCATGGCGCCTGCGAGGAAACAGAAAAGTCCTGCATTTACCAAATTGTAAATAAGGGTAAACTTTGATCCAGCTATTTTTTCTAATTGGAAATAAAGCGTAAGTCTTGTTTTGACGGCTATTCTTCCCGTAAAAAATGCCCAACTTAATACTGCCAAAATGTTTCCTATCAGTAAGCCAGAAACCAAATCAACTGCCGTCGCACCATGAGCGACAAAGAGAGGTCCTAAAACGAATTCTGTACCAGCGGTATGTTCACCAGCGTAGGTTCCAATGAATTTTTTCCACCCTTTTAATTTACTCTGTGGGATTGGTTCACGCTCGTACTCATTGATTGCATTTAGCTTTGCAATTAAGCTTGTGCTTTTACTCATGATTGCTTTGGGTTAAAAAGAATGCTCAAACTATCATGAATAGCTGAAATAACTGTCCTGTACTTTGCTGTGGGAAATCAAATTGAGCCTCTGTCTATGAAGTTAAACACATTTTTTACGACTTCATGCTTATGCTTTTTGATCATGTAGGCGGCTGTTTCTCCCATCACTTTAAAATTGGTGGACATCACAGTGATTCCAAGAAGTTCTTTGAGTGGGGTGTCATTGTATGAAATCACACCGATATCTTCTCCCATTTGGAATTTTTGATCTCTGATTTGTTTGATCAGGCAGACAAGGTCATTTTCTTCAATCGTAATATAGGCGTCATTCGTCTCCAATTCCATTTCTGGATAAATAGTCGGAATAATCTCAAAATCAAAATTATGGTTGATGCAGAATTTCTGGAATCCGCATTTGATTTCTGAAGGATAAGGATAATGGACTTTTTCTGGATACACCAAGACAAGCTTTTCATATTTTTTCAGTCTTGCTATTCCTTCTTTCAGCGCTTTGTATATGTCTCCTTTGAAATCTTGATAGATAGAAGCTACATTTTCTCCCAATTCGGGAATAAGGTTATCCATGATTACCAACTTTTCGGAAGGTATTGCTTGCAAAGCCTCTATGACTTGGTCATTTACATTTTGGTGACGGAGTTTGTCATCCTTGAAGTGGGGCATGACCACGTAATAATCATAAGCACCCATATTTTCTTCCAGGATCTTCAACATGATTTTTGCATCACAATGGTAAAGGTGGAGATCTACCTTGGTAGTTGATCCTAGGCTTTCCAAAAATGAGTTATAGATTCGGAGTTTGTAATTACTTAGCTTGTTGAGTAAAAATAAGACTTTCACTTGTGATTGAGATACATTTCGAGCCACATAATAACCTTTACCTTTGACAGATAAAATTATTTTTTGCTTTTTCAATTGGTTGTAGGCTTTCTCCACAGTATCTCTCGAAAGGTAAAAGCGTTCACTGACTTCGTTGATTGAAGGGATTTTTTCACCTATTGTGAGGTAACCCCTTTCTATGTTTTCAATTATACATTGTACAAGCTGTTGGTACTTGGGAATACGCGAATCATTCTCGATTCTAATTATGTTATCAAATGCGATCATCGTGGGTTTATTATTAGTGCAATCGATTGTAATTTAAGAGAAATAATTTCTCAATGAAAGGTTTTTATGATGGATTACAATTATTTTTTATGAAAACAACTCAATAAAATTTTACAAAAAAGATTGTAAAAAAATAATATTTTGTTTTTTGAGACTTGCGTAGGTCTCGTTGTTATTATAATTGTGTTTTTTACATTTATACAAAAAATTTATTCTTTATAACCTTCCTGCACTTACCTGTATCGGATATGTGAAAAAATCAGAAGATTTATTTATTAAATCCTCTGATTTCCAGCTTTCCTTCAAGTCCTGAGGGCATTATATTCCAAGATGATGCGTCAAAAGGCTTGTAATCTATATTCACAAAATTGATTTCATGATAGTTTCTCCAAGGAATTTTGTTGATATCAAGGTACCTAATATGGTTTGCCATCAAGTTGGCTACTTCTATCTTAATGTCATTTTTTCCTTGGATCAAAAATTCGGAAACATCTAATTTGTATGGAAGGCTCCAAGCTTGTCCGACATACTTTCCGTTAATCCATACTTTGGCACTTTCATGGATGCTGGAGAAGTTCAATGTGTAATTCAAGGATTGATCAAGTTCAAATTCAAAGCTTCCACTGTAGGTTCCTTGTCCAGAATAGAAATCGGCATCCTTATCACCTTGATTTGTCCATGGTTCTAAGTTGTCCATTTTTTGGTCTTTGGGAAGGTTTGGTCCACCATTTGGATCAAAAGTGATCTTCCAATCGGAATTGATTTCTATATTTGAAATAGGATCAGCATGGTATCCCCAACCCGCAATTTGTTCGGATTTTTGGTTTGTAGTTCTTACGATTAGGGATTCTCCAGACTCTAAGTGAAGTGCTACACCAAGGTATTTCCCATCCCTTTGGGATTTTGCTAGTCCCATTTTTCCATTCAGCGGATTCATGATGATAGCATTTTCCGATGCTGTTAGGAAGTTGACTTTCTGACTTATGGTATTTGCACTGTGGTTGACGATGAAGTAGTATTTATCACTTCCGATTTTTCTCTTGATAAATTTCAAACCTGTTTCACTAATTCCTTCTCGGTGGATTTCTTCTTTTTCCAAGCTAGAAGCAATGTTTTTTGATAATATCAATTTTCCTTTTCCCCAAGCCACTTCGGTATTTTTGTCCAATCCTGTTTCATTCCAAAGAGTTGAAAATTTCTCTCGTTTTTCCTCCAAATCTTGAAGACCAGGGATGTCTTTTGGCTTTTCTTGAAATATCACCTTTGCACCATTTTTTGCCAATGTCAAAATGTTTTCCAAAGTCTCCAAAGGCATAAATTCGACTTTTGGAATAATCAGGGCTTTTGCTGTGTTGGCATTTTCATGAGTTTTGATTTCTCCATTTTTTATATCTGATCCTGCTATCATTTTATCAGAGATAAAATCTACAGAGTACCCAAGATCCATCAGCTGTTTGGATTGCTTATAAAAGTCAGTAGGATGCAGCCATCGGTCAATGTGGTGAACAGAAATCAATTCCATCATCCCTTTTGGGTTTGCCCAGACATCATATACTGGCCAATAGACCAATAATTCATTGTCTGGCACTCCTGATTGAAGGACAGATTGCGTTCTGGCAATGTATTGGTTGAATTCTGAAAAATGCTCCCAAAGGCTATTATGTTGGGTGAGGTTAAGCGAAGCATAGAAAAGCCAACCAGGGAATTGTACATCTTGGGGACTGTAGGTCACACCATGATAGAAAACATGGTTGATCCCCGCCAAAAAAGTCTGATCAAGTTCGGGCTTCATTTGGGAAAATGATGATTTGAAATGCTCCCCTAGCCAAGTAAATGTCTCGCAGGAAACTAGATTTTTTCCAGTCAAATGTGCAGCAGAAGAAGCAAATTTCAGCATGATAGGATCTGGATCCACATTGCGGATATCGGCACTGTCTCTCCTCAAGCCTGGTATAGGAAAATAACTCGACCCGAAAGTTTCACATTCAGGAATGTCCACGGCTCCATAGATGTCCAGCAAGTTTCCGGGCGATCCATGAGCTTGGTTTTTAGTCTTTTTGCCTTTGTCTTTTGCCCAAGCGCTCCAGTTTTCCGTGAAATTTTCCAGCAGTAACTCATGCAATGTTTCCCTGTAATCAGATTTGACTCGGATGGATTTCTTATCACCAGTGTTATCTGTGAGCTCAGAAAGCATCATTTTCAGATCATAACCTCTTCGCTCTTCAAATTCCACCAAAAAATCAGCAGTGAAATCCGCTCCATAGACTTCAAAGCTGTCATTGTAGAATGACCTGATGTCGGGATATGCATTGTCAAAGGCTTTGTCAAAAGACTCTAGGTAATTGTTGACGGCAGTTCTGAAGAAATGATCCAGTGTAAACCCCTCACCACCGGGTGCTGCCCTCTTTACTTTCTGTTCTGTTTTTGCAAAGTACAATGCTTGCACTTTTTCGAGGCCTACTGGAAGGTTTTCGATTACATTTCCAAACCTCAAGTCATGTAGATCTTTTCTTTCTCCATTTTTGAATATTCCTATCACATTGATCAAAATGGCATCAGGCTCTCTTTCATTTCTTTTCCGCTGGACAATTTCCAGATCTCTTTGCCCTTCAGAGATATCATATTCCTGCACGATCATTTTCGAAGCTGCATGTTCCATCCTGACTTGCGGACCACCAAAAGGCCAGCCTGTCCCCAATGTCATATCCACGCCCATGTTGAGTTCGCTCGCTTTGGAGACTGTATGATTCAATACTGCAATCCATTCCTCTGACAAAAAATCCAAATACCTGTCCTCGTAGCCTTTGGCTCCATATATAGGTGCTATCTCCACACCTCCAAGCCCGACCCTTTCATATTCTTCCAAAAGATAGTCGATGTTTTCTTTGTCAACGGCACTCCCCATCCACCACCATCTTGTCCATGGCTTGCTTTCCTTGGTGATTTCTGGCCATTGGTCTATAGCAGTTTCGTATTCTACGATTTCATTTTCTTCAGAGGTATTGCATGAAAATTGAAAAAGCAAAATGATGCTGGAAAACATCAGCAATAACGATTCTATGGAAAGTGATTTCATGTGTTTTAATTGAAAATTTTGGGGTTGTTAACTTTGCCAAATAGCTCTAGATTCCAAATCGTTCGTACCTACGGCACTGTTTTTACTCACATCGAATCTTTGAACCCGGCAATAAATTACCGGGCTAGTATGCCGCTCATGCCTACGGCATTTTTCGGATTTTGAACTCTTTTTATCTTGTTTATAGCTTCTTTCTACTTTGTCTTGCGGTTCTTTTTGCTTCTAAGTGATCTCAGTTATGTCTTGTTTTAATCTTACTTCTAATCTCTCAATAACCGATTCCTTGATGCCTGTCAAATGCTGAAATTAGTTGATACTTTTTTTATTGATTTTTCTTTATTTCCGCTAGCCATTCAATTGCCTCCCGATATCCTCGGGACAGGCCTTTCAGGGCAAACATATAATTGAATTCTTTTTAGACATCGGGTCATGACCCTATGCTTAGATCTTAAGCCTCCCGATAAGGATGCGACAGGCTTTTCAGGGCATGTTCTTGGTTCTTACCTCTTGTTCAAATCTGGTGTCTCTGTCCTTGTGTCTCAAATCTCACGTCTCAAATCTCACGTCTCACATCTCCTACAAACTAGACCTATAATCTAAAAACCTCCTCCAATGAGACGGATACAGGAGAATTGTCTTCGTTGGTGTCCATGATGTCGGCCATGTATGCCCACCATTTTTGGACGATGGCTTCATTTCCCAGATCTTGGGATCCATTTTCTCCAGACACTTCTTGTATGGCAAAAAGTGTGGAGGTTTCTCTGTCCAAGAAGATGCTGTAATTGACTACACCCGAATCTTTGAGTAGATTTTTCAGTTCAGGCCAGATTTCATCATGTCTTTTTTGGTATTCTGACTCAGCACCGGGCTTAATCTTCATTCGGAAAGCGATTTGTTTTGTCATGACTTAATATTGGGTCTTGGATGATATCAAAATAGAAATATATTGTTCGGGAATAAGTGCCGTTCATTTTATTGGTTTCTCCTTGTGGGCCATAGACGGCCGCATTGGAAGTGATTCCCAAGGCCAATTTACTGCCAAGAGCTGGAATTCCATCCAAGAATGAAATATTCCCTTTTGGCAATTCGGGATAGCTTGTAGGTCCTGACACGCCATAGAAATCAAATAGTCGGACATTTAAACCTTCATTTTCGGAGACAATATAGAACTTGCCTTGGGCAGTATTGATTTCCATCCAAGAGATATCTCCAAAATACCCTTTGAACTCTGGATAGTCCCACGGAGTACTTCCAGTTTGGGTATCGTTGTAGAGGTTTTGGTGAACATCGATAGTTCCTTGATTTCTGTTTTTCCAGATTCTGTATGGTCCTTTTCCAAGCCATTTGGCACTGATGACATTCGATTCTGGATAATCAAAACTGATTCCTGGATAGTCATATTCTCCTTCTGGTAAGCTGTATGTATAGTTGAGCTCAACCCAACCACTTGGATGGATTGTCCATTTGGTTTCTTTTAGATGCCCATCATATTGGATGGTGAGCGATTTGGACTTGCCATCTTCTGTAGTTTCTATGTTGCTTACTTTTTGGTCGCCGTAAGTGAAGACTGGTCCATTTCCAAAGCTTAGGTCCATTCCACTTGGTTTTTGGATGCGTGAAAGTGTGCCTTTTGCATTGTCAAAAGTCAAAGTAAAGCCACCTGCTGACAGTACACTCAGACTGTCGGTTACTGTTAAATCAGATTCTCGGACTTCTTTTGGATTACTGTTGATTACTTTGAAAAAGTCATTTAATGCGTTGGTTTTCCATGACCAAGTATAGATTTCGTTTCCATGGGGATCAATAGCTTTGAGATAAAGTCCTTCTGCTGCTTCCATCATCTTCAGGTTAGCTATCTTGATTTTTCCCTTTTCACTTGGCTTTACATTTGGACCTTGAAGTTGAGACTTATCCACCACAATATGACCGGAGATTGGATCACCAGGTTTTCTGTACTTCACCCATTCTGCTTCAAACTTAACCTCAGACAAGTTGGTGAAATGAAACCTGTTTTCCACTTCTATTTCTCCATTGAAATCCTCAGGAAGCTTCTCCATAAAAATTTTTACTGGGCTGAAAATTTCCCTTGCAGCATAGAAACTTCCTTCTTTTTGCCTGTGTGGGCCAAGCAATCCATCAGGAGCATTTACCCTATTGACATCTATCTTATTTCCAATGTCTGTTCTGACCAAGCCTTCATCAGAAAACACCCAAAGATAGCCGCCGCCCGACATTTTGGATGCCCACATTAGTTCCCAAAAATCATGAAGTCCCGCTGCTCCTCCACCATCATCTTGGGCATGGAGAAATTCGGTAGGCATATAAATCAAGGTAGAGTCAGCAAATTTTTTGAGCAAACTCTCATAGTTTTCATAATGATCCGTGTCTATTCCATTGAAATCATTGCCAGGTCTATGATGGGCGTGAATGACTGGTCTTTTGGATGGATCATAGAGGTCAAAATCTCCATCCAGAGCTTTGTTTGTTCCCCCCTCGTTTCCGTTACTCCAGAAAATGATCGATGGATGGTTGACATCTCTCCGAACCATTTCTTTCACCAATATTTTCCCTGATTCGGTATCATAAGCATTTTGCCAACCACCAAGTTCATCCATTACATATAGCCCAAGAGAGTCACAAAGATGTAAAAATGACTTATCAGGTGGGTAGTGGGCAGTCCTTACGGAATTCATGTTCATTTCCTTCATCAGCAGAATATCCATCAAGTCCAAGGAAGCATTGAGTGATCTCCCTGTTTCTGGCCAAAATGCATGTCTGTTGATGCCTTTCATTTTTACCTTCACTCCATTCACATAGATTCCATCCCCTTCTTTGATCTCGATAGTTCTGAAGCCGATGCGCTCTTCGACTTCATGTAGGGTTTTATTCCCTTTGTCTTTCAGTGAAAGTTTGAGAAGGTAAAGGTTTGGAAATTCTGAATTCCAAGTCTGAATATTTTCAAGTTGATTTTTGATTAAAAGTGAGCCGCTTGAATTTGCCTTTGTTTTCCATTCCTTGATGGGTTTTCCATTCAGTTCCGAGACTGTGGCGATGATTTCTTGTGCATCTGTCACATTCTCAAGTTCCAGGTGAACCTCCAAATTGCCATTTGCTTCAGCGACTACGGCATGATGGGAAATGTGTTTTTCGGGTTTAGCATTGATATAAACAGGGCGATAAATCCCACCAAAAATCCAATAGTCCGCATAGCGCTCAGCACGGTTGACGGAATTGTTGGAAGACATCTTGCTCACTTTTACTTCTATCAGATTTTCTTTGTCCAAGTTGACAAAGTCAGTAATATCATAAGTAAATCTATAGAATGAACCTTGGTGAACCGGCCCGATGGATTGGCCATTGATTTTCACTTCAGTATCTGTCATCGAGCCTTCGAATACCAGTTCAAGGGATTTCCCTTTGAAGTTTTGTGGGACGGTAAAAGTTCTTTTGTAAAAGCCAGTTTCATCGGCAAATTCATGTGAGCGTCCATAAGTCACATAGTCCCTGCCATAATTGTAAGCGCCAAAACCCTGTTGTTCCCAATGGGAAGGAACCTCAATAGTGCTCCAAAAGCCACTATTTCTGCCCGAAGAGCAGAAGAATTCCCAAGTTTCTGTGTTTTCATTGTCAGTGCCGCTGAGAAAAAACTGTTCAGTTTGCTGTCCTTTAGTAGGAGCAATAGTAACTATGAAAATTACAGATGTGATCAATAATTTCAGGCGATTTCTAAATGACATGGTAAATTGGGTTAACATGAAGAGCCTAATAAAAGCCATTTTATGATAAAAAGTATCCTGTACTTTCGGAGGGAGACTGAGAAAATTCAGCCTGCCGCCACGAGCTATAGGAACGGGACAGGCTTTTCATGCATTGCAGGTCTTGTCAGGTTCTGAAAATAGTTGACATTTTTTTTCATAGATAAATTAAAAGATTCAACCTCCCGATTCTCGGGACAGGCCCATTCGGGGTTTATACCCCTTTTCCTCTCTCTCGCTTCTCGCCTCTCGCCTCTTTTTTCTTTCACACAGTCAGGTCAAAAAATAGTGCCTAACTACAACACCGCCTTCTTCAGTTTTTCCAATTCCTCCATGCTAATCTTGAAAACGGTACCGTGTCTGGTGCCTTTTGGGAAATTGACTTGATCTGAGATGTCTGTCCAGTTCACCAAGTCTTTGGAAGCTACTGCACCCATCTTTTTTTCAGTATATTTATCAAAATACACAATCCATTGATCTCCGACTTTCGCTACTGTGGGCCCCTCAGCCCAATAATCTCCCGTAATCGGCTCGGAAGCAGAACCATATCCTCCAGTCAAAGATTTGCTTCTGGTGATTCGAATATTCTTTTGCGCAGGCTCTCGGGTTTCGTCTTTGACAAACATGATGTATTCACCGTTTTCCTTGATAATAGATCCATCTATGACATTGAATCCAGGCTCGTAAAGCAATTCTGTGGGGGTGAACTCGACAAAATCTTTGGTAGTGGTATAGTACTTTCTATGATTGTAGCCACTTTCTTCTTTCGATTGGGTTTCCAAATATTTCCCCTCGATTGTAGTAGACCAGAATATCATGTAATAAGCTTCCTCTTCATTGTAAAATATCTCTGGTGCCCAAGTGTTTCGAGCACCAGCTTCATGCGCCATGACTGGAATTGTCATTTGCTTGCTCCAGTGGATCAAATCAGGGGAAGACGCGTAGCCGAGTCCTTTTTCGTTCCAGCTTACAGTCCAAACCATATGGTATAGTCCATCTCCACCTTTGATGATGCAGGGATCTCGCATTAGCTTATCATCTCCTGCAGTTGGCGTGAGAAAGGACTTTCCTTCTTGCAATGTCTCCCAGTTCAGACCATCTAGGCTGTATGAAAGGTGAAGCCCATCTTCCCCATTTCCTGTGAAATAAGAAAAGACATAAACTTCATCAGATTGATCATTTGTGCAGTTGAAATTTAGAAATGCAAAAAATGATAGTATTACAAAAAGCTTAGTGGTCTTCATAGGATTGGGATTGATTTGAATCCATAAGGTTAATGCAAACTTTTCTATTCCACAAGTAATAATGTATTAGTCATTTTTGAAAGCAGGACAGTACAGTGAAGTCCTGAGTATTTGAATTTTCAATTTGATGGATTCGGGTAAGTACAGGATAGGAAATAAAAATTAGAGTCATAATTTTCGATAGATTAAAAACAATAACCCATAATTATGAAACACAAAATGTTTTCAAAACCTGTATTTACAGCAACATTGATTATTTTTTTATCAACAATTCAGGTTTTTGCGCAGCAAAATGGAGTAGATTCTGATTTAGAGGTTGTTCAAAAAGTCGCGGATTTTATTTTGTCGGAAAATAAATTGGGTTTTAAAGATGATCAAGGGAATAATTACAATTCCTTCAAAGACATCCCAAAAGACAAAGAAGTGTCATTTGCATCCAAATATGGTGAATGGCATTATACCAATGGAGTGATTAATCTTGCCATGATGCATTTGGCATCACATACAGGAGAAGGTAAATATTATGATTATGCAAAAAACCATATAGCCCATGGTTTTGAGAATTATAAGTTTTTCCAAAGTAGGTTCAAAAACGACAGGCCGCATCATAAATACCCCTTGGGTCAGCTTTGGACAATGCTGGAGCTTGATGATTTTGGTGCTATTTCAGCAAGTATGTTGGAGGTAATGAAAAAGGACGACAACGCTACTTATAAGGAATACATTGAAAATGGTGCAAAGAGAATGACTTATGGACAAGACAGGCTTTTTGACAAAACATTGGTAAGGACTTTTCCACAAGAAATGACCTTATGGGCAGATGATCTTTATATGAGCGTTCCATTTTTGTCTAGGTTGGCTGTATATACAGGAGAAAATAAATACTTCGATGATGCTATCAATCAAGTATTGAACTTTGATAAATACCTTTGGAATCCACATAATGGCTTGTATTTCCACTGCTATTATACAGATACAGAACAAAATGGAGTTGCCCACTGGGGAAGAAGCAATGGCTGGTTGGTACTTTCACAAATACATTTGTTGGAAAGATTGCCAGATGGTTATCCTGGAAAAGATAAGGTTATTAAGAACTTGGAAAAACAGTTGATTGG
This sequence comes from Belliella alkalica, assembly GCF_022549785.1. Lineage (GTDB taxonomy): Bacteria > Bacteroidota > Bacteroidia > Cytophagales > Cyclobacteriaceae > Belliella > Belliella alkalica. Next base: position 40,687 of record NZ_JAKZGO010000011.1, on the reverse strand, counting down.
TTTGTCAAGATATCAGGATCAAGATGGCCTTTGGAGACAGTTGTTGGACAAAAATGATTCATATAAAGAAACTTCAGCTTCGGCGATGTTTGTGCAGGGATTTGCCAAGGCCATCACTGAAGGATGGATAGACAAGCGCTTTGCTTCTGTGGCTTTGAGAGGTTGGGAAGGATTACGAAAAACCATGATCACAGAAGATGGTCAAGTGAAGGATATTTGTGTTGGAACAGGAATCAGTGACGATCTTATTTTTTATTACACTCGACCTGCTAGAGCAAACGAGAAACATGGTGTTGGCTCGGTGATAGATGCAGGGTTGGAAGTGATTAAGTTGAAAGAATATTTGAAAAAATAATGAGATAAATGTTTTAATATATAGGGTTAATTAGTTTGGAAAACCACGCCACATTGGGGCGTGGTTTTTTAGTTAAAGGAATTGGTGGAGGATTGAAAATCCTTCGTCCTATACCACAAGCAGCCCTTGATCTAAATGATGCAGAATTTCCTCAAAATCCGGGATATTAATTTTCATTGGAATAAGTATCAAGCCACTCCTGTAATACAGGGGTGGCTTTTATTGTATAACAAGATACTACAGGAAGGTTTTTGCTGAATTAGAAATTATATTCGATTGATGCCCTGACTAACCACTATGATTTTTATCCTGCTTTCCATATTCTCCATTTTATGTAAAATCACTTTTGAATTTTACACAAAGGTCATGCTATCCAAAAGCACTGATTCAAACTATTGTTTCATAAAATCAAGGCTTCAGATTCTTATCATGATTTCTCTTGTCTTGCTTATTGTTGACAAAGGATCACTTCATGCCCAACAATCCCAAAAAAGAAATATCAGATACCTTCCCGATCAAAAAGACTTTGTGATTGAGAATGGGGACAAAAGATTTAACCGTGCACTCTATGGCTACCCATCTGACTACCGAGTGGAAGCTGGGGATTTGCCGGAATTTGCTTTTTATTTGCCCGGTATGGGAGGAAATCTCAGTTTTGCTTTGCTCAGTGATGCAGGAGAAAAATGGCTAATCCATGCTTCGGACATTGAAGCAAGATACAGGCCTGGCAAAATGCTATATACCATTCAGGATCCGATGTTGGAAGGAGGAAAGCTATTTATGGAAATGATACCATTGAGGGAAATTGAAGGGGCAGTCCTCAAAATTGAATTTTCAATGGTTCCAGAAGGCGTAGAACTCTTGGTTTTTATGGGTGGTGTCTCAGGCAAAAAGTTCAATAGGTCAGGGGATTTGGGTGCTGATCCCGAATCAGTTTTTTATTTACATCCCGAAAACTGCACAGGCAATATTGTCAATATCACCGAAAACCAACAATTCAATATTGAATTTGGATCTAATGATTCCAGAAAGTCGATTTTAGGGACTTTTTCCGAAGGAGTAGCTTTGAAAGCAATAGAAGCAGGTACTTTGCAATCGCCAACAGAAATGTGGGAATCACAACCCATCAATTATCCTTTGCTGGCAGGTAAAGTATCTGACACAAGTGCTCCAATTTATTTGGGAATTTACCAGCCAGGTTTTACTGAAATTGACCCTGCCAGTCTTCCCCGATATTTTCTCAATGCAGAAGTCCAAAGACAAACTTTGACAGATAGAATCAAAGTAAATACTCCCGATCATTTTATCAACACACTTGATGGCGCTTTGGCGGTGGCTGGAAATGCCATTTTTGATGAAAAAGTTTCTGCTTTCGTCCATGGTGCAGTTGCTTGGAGAATGCCATTGCCAGGTTGGCGAGGTGCTTATGTGGCTGATGGATTGGGATGGCATGATAGAGCTAGAAGGCATTTTGATGGATATTTGGAGTCACAGTATTTAGAACCAGGCGGTAGTCGCAACGATCCCGATCCTGAGAAGAACTTGGGAAGGCAAATCGAAAAAGCAGGATATTCGATATACAATAGTGGTTATCTCAGCCGAAGACCAGGACCTCCATCACCACCCCACCATTATGACATGAATCAGGTCTTTTTTGATCAATTGATCAGGCATTTTGACTGTACAGGAGATTTGGAGTATTTGGAAAAAGTATGGCCAAATATTGTGCGCCATTTGAATTGGGAAAAGCGAAATTTTGACCCAGATGGAGATGGACTGTACAATGCCTTTGCGAGTATCTGGGCCTCAGATGCACTGCAATACAATGGTGGAGGCGTATCACATGCCTCGGCATACAATTACTACGCATTCCAAAATGTCGCTCGCTTGGGCAGTCTGATAGGAAAAGAAACTGACCTCTTCCAAGAAGAGGCTGATAAGATCAAGCAAGCCATGGAAAAGGAACTTTGGCAAAGTAACAAAGGTGTTTATGCCGAGTACAAAGATTTGCTGGGTGGAAAAAGGTTACATCCCCAAGCAGGAGTTTGGTCTGTTTACCATGTGATCGATTCGGATGTTCCAGATCCATTCCAGTCCTATTTGATGACACAGTATGTCGATCAGGAGATCCCATTTATACCTATTGGATTTCAGGAAAATGATGTGGATTACCAAGTTGTATCCACTACCAATTGGATGCCATATACATGGTCTGTGAACAATGTTGCACTGGCAGAAACCTTGCATACCGCACTCGCTTTTTGGCAAGCAAACAACAATGAAGACGCTTTTCTGCTCTGGAAAAGTGCTTTGCTCGAAAGTATGTATATGGGTGGAAGTCCAGGGAATTTTCAGCAGTTGTCCACATTGGATGCCATGCGGGGAGAATTGTACAGAGATTTTGCAGACCCTATCGGCATGGCTTCTAGGACGTTGATCGAAGGGCTTTTTGGGATAAACCCTGACCTGACCAATTCCGAAATTCGCGTGAAACCAAGATTCCCATTTGATTGGGAATATGCATCTTTGGAAATCCCAGATTTTACCTTTGATTTCAAAAAGAATGGAAACATCGATGATTACACTTTCTCTTCTTCTTTTCCAAAAAATGTAAATGTCAAGCTTACCGTCCAAGCAAAAAGTGAGCTATTGAAAGCCGTAGATGCAAGTGGGAAGGCTTTGAAATTCAATCCTGTAGATGGAGCAGTTGGATTTCCGAAGTATGAAATTGAGATACCCTTGGAAAAGGAAAGCGCAATCAGTCTAACTTGGTCTGAGGAAATGATTTCAACAGAGAAAATTGAAATCAGGGCAGTTTCCAGAAAATCCATTTCACATAAAATAGAAGGTGTTGATTTACTTGAGGTCAAAGATCCACAGCAAATTCTAAGTACTATTTCAATTGAAGGAAATTCAATTGAGGCAAATGTAATTGAAACGGAAGGGGATTATACTTTTTTCTTAAAACTAAAGAAAGGAAAACTGGAATGGTGGCATCCTATCTCTATAGAAATCCTATCTCCACTAACAGTCCATGTTCCTGAAATCCAACAAAAAGATAGAATTCATTTTGGCTTGGAAAGTAATATTGGAGATCTACAATCCGTCACTTTGAAGGTGAATGGAAAGCAGCAAGAGACTTTTGCGATTGAAGAAGGATTTGAATTGATTTTTGATTTGGGATTGGAGGAAAATTATCTCTATCCTGGTACGAACCAAATTGAGATTTATACAGAACATGACTTGCTGTACAAAGGTGAAATCATCAATTGGGATATTGAGGTTCAAAGCCAAGTAGAGCAAGTGTCCATTTCCACGCATTTCAATGACGTAGTCACACAGGTTTTTGAAAATGAATACTTGAGCCCACGCTCTCCTTATCCCACCTTACAGATTCCAAAGCAGGGATTGGGTGATTGGGCATCATTTGGGGCTTACATGAAGATTGATGATCAGGGTGTTAGGGAATTGGCTAGGCAAAATGATGGAGTTATCCACATGCCATTTGGACTAGACTTTTCATTCAATCCTGAAGAAAAAAACAACATTGCCTTTACTTCTTTTTGGGATAATTATCCTGACTCCATCTCCATGCCGATCAGTGGAAAAGCTTCCCATGCATATTTCATGATGGCCGGCACGACCAACCACATGCAAAGCCATATTGATAATGGCTATCTTGAGGTAGTTTACGATGATGGATCGGTTGAAAAACTTTCCATTCGCAATCCTGAAAACTGGTGGCCAATAGAACAAGACTATTATTTGGATGGATTAGCTTTTGATACAAACCGTCCAAGGCCATATCGGGTACATTTGGCCACTGGAAAAATCTCAAATCAGCCACATAATAACTATACGAACATTGGACATTTTACAAAATATGCGATAGAAGGAGGAGCAGCCACAGTCTTGGATTTGCCTTTGGATGCTACTAAAGAGCTAAAGGAAATCCGTCTAAAAACTGTCTCAGTGGATGTGGTCATTGGACTGATGGCGGTTACATTGGTGAAATAATAGTTACTTACGCCACGGGCAAGAGTTATCAGTCAATAAGTTATCAGTGTATCAGTTGGGGGTGAATTATATGATTTTGCATGGCAACTGGTAAGAAAGCGGATATTTAATTAAAATGAAAATATAAAAACTATGAAAAAAATAAACCTATTCTCGACACTATGCCTCGCCACAGTGATGCTGGCATGTAATCCTGCCAAAGAAGAATCCTTGCCACAGATCGTATTGAAAAACAGCAGTTCAACTGCCCTTAAGGACAAAGGAATAGAAATCAACTTGCAGGAATTGGAAGTAGTTGAGGGGAAATTTCCAAAGATTACTGATGCTGAAGGAAATGCGATTGCCTACCAAATGGATGATACCAATAGAGACGGGAAGCAGGATCAGCTTTTTTTGTTGGTAGATTTTGAAGCTGATGAAGAGAAAACCCTCACTTTGGAATGGGTAGATGAAGCGGCAGATTTCGAGAAAAGGACAGCTGTCAGATTTGGAAAAAGAGATGCTGTAGATCAGGCTGTGACACCTAGACAAAGCGATATTTTGTTGGCAAATGAACTTCCACGGAGCATCGGCTATCAGCCTTATCAGACCGATGGGCCTTCATGGGAGAATGATAAAGTTGGTTTCAGACATTATTTTGATGGTAGAAACTCTAAGGATTTGTTTGGGAAAAAGACTTCGGCAATGAGCCCAAAAAATGTAGGTCTTAATGATAAAGGGGAAGTTGAAGACAATTACCACACCATGGAAGATTGGGGCAGGGATATTTTGGCAGTTGGGAATTCTGTTGGACTTGGAGGATTTACCTTGCTCAAAGACGATCAGCCTGCAAGACTCGGTGTATTGGTCGAAGATGCTGTCAACAATATCGAAAAATCCACTTTTAAGATCCTTTCCGAAGGCCCAGTTCGATCTATCATGCATTTTGAGTATAACAACTGGGATGCTTTTGATAGAAAATATCCAAAAGTGGAGGAGAAAGTTAGCATCATCCCAGGTATGTATGGCTTCAAAAACGAGGTGAAATTCCATGGGCTTCAAGGAGACGAGCATATTGCCATTGGTCTAGTAAATATCCACAATGATAAAGGAATCAAGCAATTTGACGATTTCCAAGATTGGGTGGTCTTGATGACCCACGATGCACAAGGCTATGACAAAGAATGGATCATCGGAATGGCATTGATCCTTCCCAAAGCACAATTTCTAGAGATGATTGAGGCGCCAAAAGAAGGGAATGTAACCAATTCATACTTGGCAAAAATGAAAACTGCCAATAATGAACCAATTGAATATTATGCCATTGGCGCTTGGGAATTGAGCGAGGATGGATTCAATGATGCTGCGTATTTTGAGCAACACCTTAGGGATTTGGTAGAGCATTTGGAAGCAAAAATCGAAGTGACTGTAAAATAATTAACTATGCAAAAGTGTTCTAATGGTACTGCCATTTTCAAAACAGTTTTATTTTACAGCTTGACTTTTTGCATGCTGGGTATGACTTCCTGCGAAGAGAAATCAGAGGATAAAACAGCTGACAAAATTGACCGAAAAGCCTTGGTGGATCGACATGATGTGATTTTGAATGCTCCTGATACCTTGGCTTCCCTGACAGTTGGCAATGGTGAGTTTGCCTTCACTGTAGATGTCACTGGTTTGCAGACTTTTTATAAAGAATATGAAAATGGCGTCTCTTTAGGCACCCAAACACAATGGGCATGGCATGCTTTTCCCAATCCGGGAGACTATGACTGGAATGAAATATTGAGAAATGATACGTCAGCCACAGGCCAGGTGATTTCATTTCCCGTACAGCACAAAGAAGGTAGGAAAAAGGAAGTAACTGATTATTTCAGAACCAGTCCGCATAGATTGCATTTGGGCATCATCGGTTTGGAATTGCTCAAGGAAAATGGGGAAGTTGCCAAGCTTGAAGATTTGGAAAATATCAACCAAAGATTGGGGCTTTGGCAGGGAGAGATTGTTTCCACATACGAACTGGAAGGCAGCCCAATTTCAGTGACTTTGTATGCACATCAAGAGCAGGATGGCATAGCTTTCAAAATCGAATCTCCTTTGGTAAAAGCAGGCAGATTGAAAGTCAAAATGAATTTTCCTTATGGTTCGGGCTGCCATGTTTGCCCTGGTTATGACTGGGAAAAACAAGATAGGCATTCTACCGAATTGAAAGAGTTATCCACACAGGAAGTTTTGTTCGAAAGAAAGCTTGACAGTGCTGCATACTTCACCCAAGTGGCTTGGTCAGGTGATGGCTCTTGGGACTCTCCGGAAAAGCACAAGTATTATTTCACACCTGATCCAAGTTCAGAGACATTGGAGTTTTCTTCATTTTTCACAAAAAAAGAAACAAAAACCAATACCCCAAGCTTCTCTGCTACTGCCGAAAGTTCCAAAAAAGGTTATGAACAATTCTGGAATTCAGGTGGAGCAATCGACTTTTCTGGAAGTACGGACGAGCGGGCACATGAACTGGAAAGGCGTGTGGTTTTGTCCCAATACTTGACCAAAGTAAACTGTACAGGTTCACTTCCTCCACAGGAGACAGGTTTGACGATGAACTCATGGTATGGAAAATTCCACATCGAGATGCATTGGTGGCATGGAGCGCATTTTCCATTATGGGGAAGACCTGAGTTGTTGGAGAAGAGCTTGCCATGGTACTTTGATGTATTGGACAAGGCAAAAGCTACTGCAAAGCGTCAGGGTTTTGAAGGGGCAAGGTGGCAGAAAATGACAGATCCTTATGGTGATGAAAGTCCTTCTTCGGTTGCTGCGTATTTGATTTGGCAACAGCCGCATATTCTATACTTTGTGGAGCAGCTTTATGCCCAAGACAGCAGTGTGGCTTTGTTGGAAAAGTATAAGGAATTGGTTTATGAAACAGCGGATTTTATGGCTTCTTTTGCCCAGAAGAGTGAAGAAACAGGAAAGTATCATTTGATCGCCCCATTGATCCCTGCACAAGAATTATTTCCAGCCAATGCCACGGATGACCCTCCTTTTGAGTTGGCTTATTGGCATTTTGGTTTGACGGTGGCATTGGATTGGCAAAAGCGATTAGGCGAAACCCCTAACGCAAAATGGAAGGAAGTATTGGACAATATTGCACCATTGCCGATCAAGGATAGGCTTTATCTGCCAAGTTCTACACATCCAAATGCTTACATCGATGAATTTTACCTGCATGATCATCCGGTAGTGTTGGGTGCTTATGGCATGCTGCCGAAGACAGATATGATTGATCCAGAGATCATGCGCAATACATTGGAGAAAATCCTTGAAATCTGGCAATGGGATACCACTTGGGGTTGGGATTATCCTATGATGGCGATGAATGCAGCGAGATTGGATATGCCTGAGACAGCATTGGATGCTATATTTTTGGGTAAGCAAAAGAACATCTACTTACCCAATGGACACAATTACCAAGACAAAAGGCTGAGAATTTACCTTCCAGGAAATGGTGGTTTGCTGACAGCGGTAGCCATGATGGCTGCCGGATGGGAAGGGGCAGCCGACAGACCTAATCCAGGTTTCCCAGACAATGGCAAATGGCAGGTCAAATGGGAAGGACTAAAACCAATGAAATGATGAAGAAAGGATTTTTATCAGCATTTATGTTGGGTATGCTTTTGATCGGAGCTATACAAGCACAGACCATCAGTGATAAACTCAGTTGGTCTGAGCGAACAGCTTTGTCTGTGATGAAGCAAAACCCAGAACCTTGGATGATAGAGTTTATGGAAAAACCAGTCTGGAGTTATCCACAAGGTCTGATGCTCACAGCTTTCGATAAACTTGCTCAAAAAACAGGCAAAACCGAATACAATGACTATGTGATGGAGTACCTCGATGGGATGATTTCAGAAGATGGAGTAATCAAAACCTATCAGCAAGAAACTTTCAACATCGACATGATCAATTCTGGAAAGTTGCTTTTCCAAGCCTATGAAAATACAGGAGAGGATCGGTACTTGATCGCTTTGCAGACACTTCGGGATCAATTGAGATGGCAGCCGAAAACTACAGATGGTGGATTTTGGCACAAGCTCCGATATCCATGGCAAATGTGGCTTGATGGAGCATATATGGGCACTCCTTTTTTGATTAGATATGGAGTTGGGTTTGAAGAACTGGAAGCTATAGATCAGGGGATTTTGCAACTGGTATTGTTGGAAAAGCATCTTCGGGATGAAAAGACGGGCTTGCTGTACCATGGTTATGACGAGAGCAGATTGCAGCAATGGGCTGATCCAGATACAGGAAAATCCCCCGAGTTTTGGGGTAGAGCAATGGGTTGGTATGCCATGGCATTGGTAGATGCTTTGGATTACATTCCAGAATCACATACCGGAAGAGCTGAAGTTCAGGATATTTTGGGACGATTGGCTAAGGCAGTTTTGCCCTATCAAAATTCCGAAACTGGACTTTGGTACCAAGTGGTGGATAAAGGAGTAGAAACTGGGAATTTTGAGGAAGCTTCAGTCAGCGCCATGTTTGCATATGCTTTGGCAAAAGGTGCAAACAATGGACATTTGGATATTTCTTACGGAAAAGTAGCTGAAAAATGCCTAGAAGGAATGCTCGAAAATATGGTGGAGGTAACTGTTGATGGAGAAATTCATTTGCATCAAGTCTGCGCTGTAGCTGGTTTGGGTGGGAGTCCGTATCGGGATGGTACTTACGATTATTATATCAATGAAAAAATCAAAACCAATGACCCAAAAGGCGTTGGGCCATTTATCATGGCATGCATAGAATTAGAAAAATAAACCTGGAAAACATGAAGAATTACTGGATTTGCTTATTTATTGTTTTTGGCTTATTGCAGTCATCCTGTCAGCAGCCGAAAGAAGAAAAGGAATTTGATCCTTGGGACGGTCTCCAATCTGTTTTGGATCAGATCGTAGCACCCGAATTTGAAGATCGGGAGTTTTTAATTGGTGACTTTGGAGCAAAAGAAGGTGGAGAGTTTTTGAATACAGAGGCTATCAAAAATGCCATCAAGGCTTGTAACGAAGCTGGTGGAGGAAAAGTGATCGTACCAAAAGGGACTTATTTGACGGGGGCAGTGCACTTATTGTCCAATGTCAATCTCCATTTGGAGGAAGGTGCAACTTTGCTTTTCAGCGACAATCCTGAAGATTATTTACCATTGGTGCATAGCCGTTGGGAAGGGATGGAGCTGATGAATTACTCCCCATTCATCTATGCCAATGGACAAGAGAATATCGGGCTGACTGGAAAAGGAGTGCTTGATGGAAATTCACGCATCGAAAATTGGTGGTACTGGTGTGGGGCAAGGCACTATGGTTGGGAAGAAGGTAAGGGAACACAAACACCCGCACGCAAACTCCTTCACCAAATGGTAGCAGACAGAGTTCCTTTGGATGAAAGGATCTTTGGCGAGGGTCATTTCCTTCGACCACAGTTTGTACAGTTTTACGAATGCAAAAATATCCTGATCCAAGACATCACTTTGCTGAATTCTCCCATGTGGAACATCCACCCAATTTTGAGCGAAAATATCACCGTAGAGCGTGTTCGTGTTGAGACTTTGGGGCCAAATAACGATGGCTGTAATCCAGAGGCATGTAAGAATGTGCTGATCAAAGATTGTTATTTCGATACTGGTGATGACTGTATCGCTATCAAATCAGGGAGAAATGAAGATGGCCGTGACCCGGGAGTTGCTTCTGAAAACATTGTCATCGAAGGCTGCACCATGAAAGAAGGTCATGGAGGAGTGGTGATAGGAAGTGAAATATCAGGTGGCGCAAAAAATATCTTTGCACAAAACTTGGTCATGAGTAGCCCTAACCTTGACAGGGTTTTGAGAATTAAGACCAGTTCCAAAAGAGGAGGGACAGTGGAAAATGTCTATATGCGAAATGTCAAAGTCGGCACTTACAAAGAAGCGGCGGTGCGTTTCAATATGTTCTATGAAGAAGAAGGCGACCATATTCCTACAATAAGAAATATTTATGTGGACAACCTCGAAGTGGAAGATGGTGGAAAATATGCAGTCATGATCAATGCCTACGAATCTTCTCCAGTTGAGAATTTCGTGATGACCAATACCACTATCAATGGAGTAGATCAACATTTCAAAACCAATCATTTCAAAGATGTAACATTCAAGAATGTCAAAATCAATGGTGAGGCATCTGAAGGGTTGGTCAAAACAGAAGAATAATAATACACCCATAAAAAACCAGTTATAATGAAAAACTATCAAATTTTAAATTCAATAACATTTCTATTGATCCTCCTGCTAATCCCAGAGATGGTCACTGCACAAATAGGAACAAGATTTCCTTCCGAGAAAAAGACAATCAAAGATCCTGAAACAGGCGTTGATTTGATTTTTTTGACCAGCACTCCAGCTGGTGATTCGAAAATCTACCCAACCCATCCGCAGTGGACAGCGGATGGAAATTGGCTGGTTTTTAGATCGAATAGGGTAAAAGGAGAAGCTTTGGCAGTAAATGAAAATTCTGGGGATATTGTCCAAGTCACCGAAGGAGGATATGATGGAATGCTTACACTTTCTCACAAAGATATGCGCTTGTTCTATATGAGAAAGCTGGATGCTGGAGATATGGAAGTGGTTTCTGTTGATCTGGGAAAGCTATTTGCAGACAGTGAATCAAAAAAGTTAAAGAAAAAGTCGACCTATGAAACCATTCATGGCATAGTACCGAAGTCCATGGGAAATGGTGGAGATATGGCATTGGACGCGGATGAGAAGACCGTTTATTTCAAAATCAATAAAGAAGAAGCTTCAAAACACATTGACAAAAGTGTGGCTATAGAGCCTAGTTTTGGTCCTAGGAACATGGGGGCTGGCCCTGGAGGAATAGCGAGCATGGACTTGAAATCAGGAAAGATTTCCCAAGTGGTTGCTGTCCCATTTCAAGTAGGTCATGTTCAGACTAATCCTTGGGTGGCTGGAGAGATCGTTTTTTGTTGGGAAACAGGCGGAAAGTCACCGCAACGTACTTGGACAGTGATGAAAGATGGTTCGGGTTTGAGGCCTCTGTATCCTGAGTCAGAATACGAATGGGTGACGCATGAAGCAGTAATCAGCAAAGATGAAGTGGCTATGGCGATCATGGGACATAGAGACATTGAATTCGATACCAAAGCAGAGAAAGAAACCTCAGCAGCCAACCCAGGTCAAGAGGCATCTTGGGGACCATCTGGTACAAGAGAGAAACCAACAGGTCTTGCCATCGTCAATCTCAGAACACGTGAGATGCGCATCGAAGGACAGACACCAAGTGGAAGTGGACTATGGCATGTCCATGGATCCCCAGATGGAAAATGGGCAGTTGGTGATGATTTCTCCAGAACTTTATACTTGATCAATAGGGAAACAAAAGAGATGAAAGTCCTTTCTACCGGACACAAAACCTCAGCAGCTGATCATCCGCATCCAACATTCAATCCTCAAGGAACCAAAATTCAAATCCAATCTGCCATGCTTTCTGAAGATAACAGGAGTATGAATATCTGTATCATTCCAGTGCCGGATAATTGGTAGTTCTTAGAAAAGTGAGTGAAAAGAAGCGAGAAATAAGATGCAAGATGCAAGAGACAAAGACATGAAGTTGGAAAATGAACAGTGTCTATAAAATTTAGCTCGAGATTTCTCTCAACGTTTGAAATGACTACCAAGTCACCTCGATCCCGAAAGCATTCGGGGGAGAGGTCTCGTCCCTTTCTTTAAACTGGAAAGTTAAAATTGAAGATGGGGTAAAATTCAGTATGAGATTTCTCCCCGTAATTCTACGGGGCAGGCTCCTTTAGTCGAAATGACTTGCATATAAAACGAGAGGATAAGTATAAAAAAAGTGTCAACTGTTTTCAGTACTTGACAAAGCTCCGCGGGAACCTTTCCTTCCCCCGATATGAATATCGGGGCCATTGGCACGGGAAGTTGCACTCCTCTAATTAAAACAAAGAAGTGTTACTTTTTTTTTGATTGCAGGTAAGTGGTAGTCAGTTAATTGAATAGTAAAAGAGAATTAAAGGTATTTTTTTATGACAAAACAACCATTCCAAATTAAGTATTGTGTTTTGGTGTTATTATGAAATAAACACTATTATTGCCCGATTGTTGAAATATTTTCAATAAAAGCGGGGTTTTGTTGATAAATAGGTTTTTTAGTACAGGTATCCAGAATATAAGAAATTTTTTAAGTAAAAAATGATATATAAATCAATAAAATTTTTGACCCGAATGCAGATACTACAGGATACCTTAAAAAACTGTTTTTCATAAATTTCGAAATAGGGTGAAATAGCAGAATTTTATTTGATTTGAAGGTCAAGTTCAATTATTCTGAAAAACAAAAAAAAATTCAGCTCTAGTCACCATTGATTATCAATAAACCAAAATAATATATGAACAAATTTACCATTAGAATTTATCTACCTCTATTGGCAATTATTATGAGTTTATCCATGATAAGCTGTCAACAAGAGTTTGATGAGTATTACGCTAGACCAGCCAACCTTGCTGGGCCAGTTTATCAAGTATTATCAGATTCTGCAAGATTCAGGGGGAATTTTGATCATTACCTGGCATTGGTAGAAAGAGCTGGGTATAAGGAGACCCTTAGTGCAGCAGGATATTGGACTGTATTTGCACCTGATGATGATGCTTTTGAAGCTTATTTTAGGGAAAAAGGGATTTCTGGAATCCAAGATATAGACGATGAAACAGCTTTTAAATTAGTGGCCTATTCATTGGTTTTCAATGCTTATGATTTAAATACATTAGGATTATACCAAACAGGCCCTGGAAATGACACGCTGTCTTCAGCATTTAGAAGAAAAACAGCATATTATACTGGTGTCGAGAGAAGGACTGTATATGGTGAACAGATGGAAGTCATAGGAGCCAATAGAAATGGTATTGGGACCTTTGCAGTCAATGACAATAACAATAAATATGTTCCGTATTTTTTAAATAATTATCTCAGACAAAAGGATATCACGGCAAGGGATATCGAAGCATTTTATAACAGGACATTTTCTGGTGCTCAAGTAGATAGAGCAAATATTGCAATCTCTAATGTGAGAGCTGAGAACGGTATAATCCATGTGATTGATCGTGTGATCGAACCATTGCCAAATATTGAAAACTACCTCGCAAGCAAGCCAGAATATAGCTTGTTCAAATCCATTGTAGAAATGGAATATAGGAATAGAGCAAACAATGTAGCTGTGAACTATGATTCTGAATCATACCCACAATTGACAGAAAGATATGGTGCTCTGCAGCAGCTTATGGGCCCAGTCCATGTGAAGTCTTATTCTGGTCAGTATGCTTTTGCACCAAACAATGAAAATTTCCTACGTGCGAATGTGAACGATGCCCAAACTGATTCATGGACGATTTTCGCACCAACCAATTCAGCTCTACAGCAATTTTTGGATGAAATCCTTTTGGAAAACTATGGCGCTCTGAGCAACGTGCCTGATGACATCATTTTTGATGTTGTCAACATGCATATGTTCCAATCAGCAGTATGGCCTAGCAAATTTAGAGACAATACAAACGCTCTTGGCGAAGCAGCTAGATTTGATTATGAATCAAATGTTATTGATAGAAAGGTACTTAGTAATGGATTGTTTTATGGAACTAATAAAGTTCAAGAAGGTAATTTCTTCTTCTCGGTATATGGAAAGCCTTATTTGAATCCTGCTTACAGTATTATGAGGACTTTATTGGGACCATATAGGTTTACAATTTCTTCCCCAGGCCAAAATTTTGGCTTAATCATGATGTCAAATCAACAAATAGTAGATGCTGGATTTGAATACAACCCTGGTACCCCTACTGAATGGACTTTCAATGGTAGTGGAAACCTTGCATTGGATAGAATTAACAGAATGTTGGAGTTATCACTGATTCAAATTGATAATCCGTCTGAATTGGCGGACCTTAATACTCCCAAAATCTTTGAAACTTTTGGAGGGGAATACATAAGGATCGAAAACAACCAAGTATTCGCATCAGGAAATGCAGACGAAGGTGTTGCTTTGGATTTTGATATCTCTAAATCACACTTGGCAAACAATGGCTATGTTTTGTATGTCAATGGGTTGTTGAAATTTACAGAAAAGACGCTAGCCCAAAGTATATTTGATGCACCTCAATTTTCAAGATTTTCTGATTACTTGAGAGGGTCTTCGCTTTACAATTCCAGTACTTTGCAGATTGAAGGGGTAGGTTCAGGAGCGTTTTTTACAGTTTTAGCTCCTTCGAATGATGCTATCGAACAAGCAGTTATAGATGGTAAGCTTCCTGCAGATCCTTTTACAGGAAACGAATTAGAGAGAGAGCAGATTGCTACTTTTTTAAAGTATCATTTCATACCTAGAAATACAATAGTGCCTGATGGCAAAAAAATAGTAAATCCAGCAGGGGAAGAATTTAATACGCTGTTTGTGACATTGGCAGGTGAAGCTCAAAAGGTCATCATTGACAATAGCGCCAATGGAAATAATCCTCCATTCACAATGACTGTAAGGGACAATAAGGGAAATGTTGCCAATGTAGTCATTCCCCAAAGTAATGTACTTGCAAATAGAGCTGTGATTCACCAGTTGGACAGAGTACTAGAATATTAATTAACAACCCCAAAACTAAAAAATATTTATATGAATAATTTTACTAAAAAGATGCTTTGGGTAGTCATGGGGCTCTGGATTTTCCTTCCGGAAGCAGAAGCCCAGACAGCTGCTTCTCAGCAGGTCACAGAGATAGTGAGAGGTAAGGTCATAGATAAAGATGATGGACTTGCCATCATAGGTGCGACTATCATGGAAATAGATAGGTCAGACGAAAGAACCATCCGTGGAATGGCTACTGATGTCAATGGTAACTTTTCCTTGAGAGTAAATAGTAAGCAAAACCTTCTCCGTGTCTCTTTTATAGGATACAAAACCCAAACAATTCCCATCAACAATCGCTCAGAAATCAATATATCTCTTGTATCTGATATAAGTGATCTTGATATAGCTGAAGTGACTGCCCAAAAATATGTGGATCAGGGAATGATGAAGATAGACCCTCGGCAAATGACTTCTGCTACTTCTACGGTAGATGCAGAATTGTTGCGCGAAATGTCAGCATTGTCTATTGATCAGGCTTTGCAAGGTAGAATGGCCGGAGTAGATATTGTATCCAACTCCGGTGATCCAGGGGCAGGAATGTCGATTCGTGTAAGAGGAACGACCTCCATCAACTCTTCTTCTGAGCCTTTGATCGTAGTGGATGGGATTCCTTTCCAGACAGAGACTTCTTCCTTTGATTTTGCGAATGCAAATGAACAAGAATATGCGCAGTTATTGAACGTTGCGCCAGCTGATATCGAGTCTATCACTGTGTTGAGAGATGCCGCTGCTACTGCCATTTGGGGTACTAGAGGTTCCAATGGTGTATTGGTTATCACAACCAAAAGGGGAGAAAAAGGAAAACCAACTATCAATTATTCATTTAGGGGGGCTGTCACTCAGCAGCCTGATCAAATTCCGATGCTTAATGGTAATCAATATTCTACCTTGATAGCAGAAGGTTTTATGAATAGTTTCGGTGTTCCTTTGAATACACAAAACACAAAAGAATTTTCCTATGACCCTCGGGATCCATATTACTTCTACAATTACAACAACAATACTGATTGGATCAATGAAATTACTCAATTAGGGTATATGCTTGATCACAATATCGCCTTGTCAGGTGGTGGTGAAAAAACGCGCTATAGAGTCGGCGTAAACAAAAACAACTCTGAAGGAACCACTGTAGGAACTGGTTTTGATAGGTTCTCCACCAGAATTTCACTTGATTATTTTGTGTCTAGCAAAATTAGAATTTTGACTGATTTGGCTTATACAAATTCCAAAACAACAAGAAGCTGGCGTCCAAATGTCAGAGGAGTAGCTTATGGAAGAATGCCTAACATGTCAATTTACGAATATGATATCAATGGAAATAGGACACCTAATTATTTCTCTCCAGAATTCAACATACAAGGGGGTTTTCCAGGAACTTACAATCCTGTGGCAATGGCCAGAGAGTCTCAAAATGTCGCTGTCAGCAACAGAATCATGCCAAAATTCACCATTCAATACGATATATTGGAAGGTTTGATGTTTCAGTCCGATGTAGCTTTTGATATTAATAATACAAAGACCGATGAATTTCTTCCGCAGATTGTCACTGGTCTGCCAATGAATAACCAAAATGTCAATAGAGCTACCAACCTTAATTCTGATCAACTGATTACTCAGACTTTTACCAAGTTGTATTATACCAAAGAGTTCAACGAAGACCACAGCTTGATGGCAATGTTGCTTTTCACCACTTGGGATCAACGAAATGATAGTTACAGAGTAGAGACTAGTAACTCTCCATCTTCTTTCCTTCGAGATCCGGCATCAGTATCAAGAGACAACAATATTTTCCTAAACACTTTCACCAGTCAGTCCAGAAGTGTAGGTGCGGTAGCTAATTTCCAATATAGCTTTAGAGATAAGTACATTGTCAACGGTGCCATGAGAAGAGACGGAAGCTCAAAATTTGGATCTAACAATCGCTGGGGTACATTTCCAAGTATCTCCGGTAGATGGAGAATCTCTGGGGAAAATTTTATGCAAAACCAGACTTTCATCGATGAATTGAGCTTAAGGGCAAGTTATGGACAAAGTGGAAATACCCCACGTGCGGATTATCTACATTTCAGTACCTATGCCAACCTGCCATGGAACTACATGGGGGAAGCTGGTATCGTTCCGCAAAGCCTTGAATTGACAAATTTCAAATGGGAGACTGTAACTCAGGTAAACTTCGGTTTGAACTTGGAGGTATGGCAAAGTAGAATTAATGTGGCTTTGGATGTTTACAGAAATAGAACAACAGATCTTTTTCTTGATAACCTGAGGATTCCAAGTTCGACCGGTTTCAATTCTATCAATATGAACATCGGGTCTATGGATAATCAAGGTTATGAATTGTCTGTTTTCACGACTTTGCATAGATCAAAAGACCTTACGGTGAATTTTGATATGAACATTGCAAGAAACGACAATATTGTCAGATCAATCAGTGAACTATATCAAACTGACAACTTGGAGCAAATGCAGTTCAATGGTAACTACTATATCAACATCCAAACAGGTCAGCCTTTAGGTTCCTTCTATGGCTACAAATACCAAGGTGTATATAAAGATGGTGAAGCTACGATCGCAAGAGACGCAAATGGAAATGCAATCATAGGTCCAAATGGTGATCCGATTCAGATGGTTTTCAATTATCCAAACACCAACTACCAGTTTCAACCAGGCGATGCAAGATATGAGGACATCAATAATGATGGTAATATAGATTACAAAGATTTGGTTTGGTTGGGTGATGCCAATCCAAAGTTATTCGGTGGTTTTGGTCCAAGGGTAAGGTACAAAAACCTTCAGGTTTCTGGTTATTTCAACTTTAGATATGGTGTGTCTATTGTCAACAAGACAAAGATGGATACCGAGAACATGTTCAACTATGAGAACCAGAATGCAGCAACTTTAAATAGATGGAGATTTCCTGGTGATGAAACCGACATGCCTAGAGCCTTGATCAGAACTGGATACAACTGGCTAGGTTCTGACAGGTATGTAGAAGATGGATCTTTCCTTAGATTCAGAACACTCACTGTAAGGTATGCAATGCCTAGAACTTTCCTTGAGAAAACCAAACTTGGTGAACTTAGCTTCTATATCACTGCAGAAAACTTATTCACTTGGACTAACTATACTGGACAAGATCCAGAAGTTGGAATGACAAGCAACGATGCAAACAGACTTTTCCAAATCGGATATGATGTTGCAAGAACTCCTCCTGTGAAAACTTTCACCCTGGGGATCAACACAAGGTTTTAAGCAAGGAATTCACATTTAAATAGAACTTACTATGTTGAAAAAATATATAAATACATTCATGATTGCTTTGCTTATTGTATTGAGCACAGGCTGCGACGGCTGGTTGGATATGCGACCAATCAATGGCGTAGTGAAGCAAGACTATTGGAAAACCAAAGAGCAGGTACGAGCTTCCATGTTTGGAGCTTATGCTTCAATGACGGGGAACTTCCGGGGAAGGCATGTGACGGAGTCCATGTTTCTTTGGGGTGAGCTAAGGGCATACATGGTTGGCCTGAACCAAGGGGCAAACTTCGATGACACACAAATTATCTTTGGTAATATCCAACCTGTAAATAGCATTTCGAGCTGGGCTGGATTGTACGGAACTATCAACCTTTGCAACCTTGTAGTGGACTATGCGGCGTTGGCATTGGAGACTGATCAGACCTTCACCGAAGAAGAGATGAAAAACTACGTAGCCGAGGCAAGAGCACTAAGGGCATTAATGTACTTTTATCTTGTGCGCACTTTCGGTGATGTTCCATTAGTGATCGATGCTGTGGATACCGATGAAGATGAACTTGCTCCAGCAAAATCTACCAAAGAAGAAGTGCTCGCCCAAATATTGGAAGATCTAAGCCTTGCGGAGATTGATATTTATGAAGGTCATGGAAATGATATTGCTTCAAAAGGAAGAATGACAAGATATGCTGTCAATGCCCTTCAAGCAGATGTTCACCTTTGGATGGAAAATTATCAATTGGCGTTACAGGCAGCTGACAAAGTTTTGGCTGGGCCTTATGGATTGGTTCCACAAGAAGAATGGGCAAGAGCCCTATTTATAGAAGGTAATTCAGTTGAGAGCATCTTTGAAATTCAGTACCAAGCCCCACAGAATAACCCATTTTTCCAAATGTTCAGTTTTGATCAAGGAAGAAGATTTATAGCATATCCTTCTGTACTGGAAGATATATATGGATTCAATCCTGAAGAGCCTGAAGATATCGATTTGAGGAGTATAGACGCTTCGCTCAAAACCTCCGGTGAGATTTTCAAATACACTAGTTTGGGCCCTAACACCAGAAGAGCTGCGACTGAGTCTTTTGCAAACTGGATTGTTTACAGACTTGCTGATGTCATGTTGATGAAAGCAGAAGCGCTGACGCAATTGAATAGAGGAGCAGAAGCTTTGGAAATAGTGGAGATAATTAGGGAAAGAGGTGGCGCAGCAATGTCTACTGAAGAAAATCCAGGTTCAGCAGACGGAGATGCTATTTTGAGATACATCCTAAACGAAAGGGCGAGAGAGTTTGCTTTTGAAGGTAAGCGTTGGTTTGATTTGTTGAGAGTGGCAAAGATGAGAAATTATTCAAACTTGGATTTATTGATCAGTGTCGCAATTCAAAATGCTCCAGTTACAAATCTGAATTCTATCATAAACCAACTCAGAGACACAAGGAGCCACTATTTACCAATCAATAATTTTGAATTGAATTCCAACCCGAATTTGGTACAGAATGAATACTACCTAAGATAATTGCTATAACCTAAAACATTAACGATATGAATACTTCCCAAATAACCAAAAAAGCACTTATTCAAAGTGGAGTTTGGTCTCTACTATTGATGTTGGGTTTGTTTGCCTGTGAATTTGAACCACCTGCAAATATAAATGTCTCTGATGATATGAATATCACGGACTACATTCGTAGCAAGCCAGAGCAGTTTTCTAGCTTAGAAAGAATATTGGAAGTTTCTAATACTGCATCTTACCTGAATGCTTATGGGACTTACACCTTCTTTGCACCGACCAATGAAGCTGTAGATTCTTATCTGGCAGGAAAAAACATCAATCTTAATACCCTCTCACAAGCTGAAGCTGCTGATATAGTGAGGTTCCACTTATTGAGTGATACTTTGTCTACGGCAAGCTTTACAGATGGCAAGCTTAAAGTCCCTACCCAATTTGGAAAATATTTGGTAACAGGTACTGAGTTTATAGACGGAAGGGCTGTATATAGAGTCAACAGACAAGCCACAATCACGCAGACAAATGTACCTGTAGGAAACGGAGTGCTGCATGTAATCGACAATGTGCTTTCTCCTCCAATTCGTACAGCCGCTCAAGAACTTGATGCAAATCCAGATTATTCAATTTTCACAGAGGCTTTGAAAGAAACTGGCTGGTTTGAAACATTGAACACTGAGGAGGAAAATGTTTGGTACACCGTGCTTGCAGAATCAAATGCAGTCTTGGCTGATGCAGGTTTCAATAGTTATGCAGAATTGAAGAATCGATTCTCCCATCTAAATGATCCTACCGATCTGAAGGATAGTTTGAACTTGTATGTAGCATACCATGTACTGACAGATATAAAGTTTGTAGCGGATTTATTGACTTCTACCGCACATGCTACAAAGGCTCCTGACGAAGTAATCACTATCAGATTAAAGGGAGAGCAGGTTTTGGTAAATGAAGACATGTTTTTTGGAGTCTTGGAGGAAGGTTCACCTATCATTAGATCAAGGAGTGATATTTCTGTAACCAATGGCGTAGTACACAGTGTCGATATTCATTTCAACTTGAAGCTTCGAGCTCCTACACCAGTATATTGGGATGTGGCAGAACAGCCAGAGTTAAGGCAAATGACTTCCATTTTCAGAGTTCCAGGTGCATCTGAATATTATTTCCGATTGGGAGAACTTTCAGGTATGACCTGGGCTGGAGGCGCTGTGAATGGTCTTGTTTCTTATGTTCCTCCAGGGCTGAATGAATTGTGGAGAAACCATGGTGATTTTATGAAGCTGCAGATCTTGGGAAATAGATTGGAATGGGTTCAAATGCAAACACCTTTGCTGGTAAGAGGTAGGTACAAGCTTTGGGTCACTTATAGACGTTTGGATTTGAGAAATAATTGTATCCTAAGAGTTAGCTTAAATGGTCAAGAAATCCCTGGAGCTCGACTTCTGAATACAGCCGAAAATTCCCCAAATGTCCCAGAGGATGAGTTGGAGGCAAGAGGTTGGAAGGAATACTTGGTAGGTGGAACTGATGGCAATAGATACATGTGTAGGTTGGTTGGAATCATTGATGTGACTACTACTGGTGAGCAGGTATTGAGATTTGACAGAGTATTCGGAAATGCAAGAGGCGGTGGAGGATTCCATGTGGATATGATTCATTTTATCCCTGAAGATATGAATCAGATCTGGCCGAAGTTTGGTCGTGACGGTCAGGCTGTATTCCCAGATTAAGCCAATATGCATGCCAAGGGTCGAATCAAGACGCATCTCTAGGATTGGTTCGATCCCTTTCAATAATCTAATTATCATAAACCGAATGTTATGAACAGAATATTTATATATGTTATCATTTTGATTTGCTTAGGGGCGTGTTCTGACCCTTGGGACGACCGATATCAAACAGGAAATGAAAGCGACAAGAATTTAGTTCAGCTTCTAGAAAATGACCCTGAGCTTACTGGTTTTGCTGAGTTGCTACGTACTTCCGGAGTGGCTGCAGAGATCACAGGAAATAAATCTTACACCATTTGGGCACCTACAAATACGGCCTTACAAGCTTTGCCATCTTCGATAAGAAACAACTCTGAAGCACTGAAAAGATTTGTTGGAAACCACATTGGTTTTCTTGAAAATTTCTCGATTGATGCTTCCGAGCCTATGAGAATCAAGATGATCAATGGAAAAACAAATACTTTTAATGGCAGCATTTTTCAATCTGCAGAAGCATCTGTAAGCTTGACCACAAAGGATATCCTTGCCAAAAACGGGGTGTTGCACAAAGTCAATGGAATCTTAGAGACCAAAGATAATATTTGGGAAATCATACAACAAGAATCTTCAAATGCTACCAATGGTTATATCCTAGATATGGTGAATATCAATGTGATAACCAATGTAAGAACTAATTACTTCCAAACAGAAGTGGTGGATTTGAGCAATGAAGATTCATTATATACTTATATAATGCTTACTGATGCAGCTTTTGAAAGCTTCAAAGAAGAGCTAAAAGTATATTATAAGGATACACTTCCCGAAGGGGAAATATTGAAAGCTTACACACTTGGAGTTGCCAAAGATTTGGTGCTGAAAGGTGCCCATTATGATGCTCCTCCTTCGATGTTGCTGTCTGTAGACAGTGTGGAAGTTTATTTAGATCAGGCAAACGTAGTGGAGCAGATCAATGCTAGCAACGGGGTGATTTATGTAATGGACAAATTTGACTTTAAGCTTTCAGACAAAATTCCAAATATCATTATAGAAGGAGAAGATTTCGATGCAGTCAGCGGAAGTAGAGACCGTGTTAGTATTAGACCGAGAAGCTGGGCTTCTGGTGGTAGAGATGTACTGGTAAGGGGTCATGGAACTGCAAGTTTTCACCTAACCTATCGCGTGCCTAATGCCAACTCTGTAAAGTATAGAGTCTACTGGCGAGCTGTCAATGATGATTATATCCCTAGAGACAACGAACAAAGAATTGCTATAAACGAAATTACCAATCCTACATTTGGTTACCAATGGGTGGTGAGAAATACCTTTGAGGAAGTTTTTGTGGGGGAATACGAAGTTGACCTTTACGGTAACCTGAATTTGCTTCTGACTTCAGCCTCTGTTACTAACAATGATTGGAATACGATGGTATTGGATTACATAAGACTTGAACCCGTTTTTGAATAAGCCTAAATTATAAACCATGACAAAATATACTACATATATAAAATTTGCCTTAGGTCTGCTTCTTTTTGGGCTATTCGCAGGAAACCCTGTCAGTGCTCAGGATGATCAAGCAGTGGTAGAAATAAGTGCTCCTTCCATCAATCAAGGAGTATTGATAAAAGGGAAAATCACATTTGATAGAAATGGCCAACCCATAGAAGGTGTTGCTGTTTCATTTGGACAATTTACTTCCACATTTACCAATTCTGAAGGAGCTTTCGAACTGCTAGTACCTTCTTTGAAAAGCACTATTCAGCTTCGTTGGGATGACAACGTAATCAGAGAGGTTCCTATCAGAGGTCAGCAGCAACTTGCCATTAGGTTGACTGATGGAGATTTGACTAAAACCGGCTACACCGTACAGCTACCCTACAGAAGGATTTTCGGAAACCATAATACTGAAGCAACTTCTACTGTAAATCTAAGAGATTCTTGGACCATGAATGCAGTTTCTCCAGAAACAGCCCTTCAAGGTGGTGCTGCTGGAGTGAATATGATCAGAAGGTCAGGAACATTGGCCATGGGTGCCAATACATTTATCAGAGGATTATCCAGTTTGAATTCCAACACACAGCCGCTTGTAGTGGTAGATGGAATGATCTATGACATGAATGAATATGACAATTCTATCATTGATGGTTATTTCTCAAACCCACTTTCATTGATCGATATCAAAGATGTTTCTGATGTGACGTTCATCAAGGACGGAAGTTCAATATATGGAACAAAAGCGGCGAATGGCGTCATCTTGATTACAACCTCAAGAGCGGAAAGCTTGACCACAAAAATCGACTTCCATACTTATGGAGGTGTGAATATGAGTCCAAGAAGACTTCCTGTGATGGATGCAGGAGAATACAGACCATATTTCTCGCAGATGTTGTTGAGTAGTGGATTGACACCGGGAGAAGCTTTGCTCCATCCTTACATGAATGAAAGACAGGATACATTGGGTTATTTCAATTACCAAAATGACACTGACTGGCAAAACTTGGTGATGAATTCATCTTTTGACCAAAACTATTATATCAAAGTATCAGGAGGTGACAATATCGCTTCTTATGCACTTTCTCTGGGGCATATCGATAGCAAAGGAGTTATTGGAAATGATATTTTCTCAAGATCCAGTGTGAGGTTCAATGGTGATTTCAAAATCACAGAGAAGCTTTCTGCCGGTACAAACATGTCTTTTGCCTATGCCATAGCAAATCAATACATGTATGGAGGCGGTACACAGATAGTTTCGCCAATTCACACAGCTTTGACAAAATCACCGTTTTTGGCGCCTAACCTGATATCGGCAGATGGTATTATTTCTCCAAATATTTCTGACGTGGATGAATTTGGTAAAACCAACCCAATGGCAATCATCAACAATATGCAAGGAGAAAATAGAAGGTTTAGGTTTTTTGGTTCTTTCAATGCCAAATATGAATTCAATGAAAACTTGAATATCACCTCTCTTTATGGATTGACTTTGGATCAAGTGAGAGAATCTTTCTTTGTTCCAAATCTTGGTGTAGAAGAGATAGTTACGCCAAATGCATTGATTACTAATAGAATGGGAGGTCAAGTACAAAGACTTACTTCCAACTATAGTGATACGAGGTTGAATTATGATAAAATATTCAATTACAACCACAATTTGAATGTAGGACTTGGTTTTAGATATCAAAGTAATAACATTGAAGAAGACCGTGGTCTTGCTTTCAATTCTGGAACGGACGATTTGATCACATTAGAATCAGGAATTCTTAATTTGAACAGAGCCTCCGGAGCAGCAGGAGACTGGGCATGGATGAGTTACTATGCCAATGTTAATTATAACTACATGAGCAAGTATTTCTTGAATGCTGTTGTGGCAGTGGATGGATCTTCCAGAATCGGCAAAGAAGCCCAAGAAGGGATCTCTCTGTTTGGTCACAAGTTCGGTGTGTTTCCTTCTGTAAGTGGTGCATGGTTGATCTCTTCTGAAGAGTTTATGAGTAACTCAGCACTTGACCTTTTGAAGTTGAGAGCAAGTTTTGGAATTACTGGAAATGATGGAATCGGAAATTATGGTTCATTCCAATTGTACGGAGGTAGTAACCTTTTGGGTATGCAGGGTTTGGTAAGATCCAATCTGGCAAATCCTGAAATTCAATGGGAAACCAACCAAAAAACCAACATAGGGGTTGATATCGCCACTTTCAACCAAAAGCTTTCTTTTAGCCTTGACTTCTATCAAAACAACATTTCAAATATGTTGACATTTCAGCCGCTCAATGCTGCGACTGGCTTGGACTTCTACTTGATCAACTCAGGAGCTATGAACAATAAAGGGATTGATTTCGCAATCAATTCACGAGTTTGGGATAGGGAATTGAAATTGGATCTTGGGTTGACCTTAGGTAGATATATCAATGAAGTCACTGCTTTGCCTTACAATCAGCGATTGACACCAGTTGGAAAAGGAGAAGTAATCACTACACAAGGACAAGCAGCAGCGATGTTCTATGGATACAAGACTAATGGAGTGTTTAGTACTTCATCCGAAGCTAGTGCATCTGGATTGCAGACAAGAGCCGCTGATGGAACTTTGATGCCTTTCAGAGCAGGTGATGTGAGGTTTGTAGATCTCAATGGAGATGGTATCATAGATGCTAATGATAAGCAAATCATTGGGAATCCTAACCCTGACTTTTTTGGGATGTTCAGCCTGAATGCTGCCTACAAGCGCTTTACTTTTGATGCTGCATTTACTTTCTCTGTAGGAAATGATATCTATAATTATCAGAGACATCAATTGGAATCAATGACAAATTTTGACAACCAACTGATCTCTGTGAACAACAGGTGGAGAAATGAAGGTCAGATTACTGATATGCCAAGACTTTCTTTTGGAGATCCTTATGGCAATAGCAGATTCTCTGACAGATGGATTGAGGATGGATCTTATTTGAGGTTAAAAGCAGTCAACATCACATATAACATCCCAATAGACGGAAGAATGGTGAAAAACTTGACAATCTATGGTTCTGGACAGAATCTGTTCACTTTGACCAACTATTTGGGGTATGACCCTGAGTTTAGTGCCACCAGGAGTGTGTTTGGTCAAGGCGTGGATTATGGGTTGATGCCAACTTTCAGCAGTGTTTTGCTTGGACTTAAAATTGGCTTGTAATGATGAAAAATTATAGAATTAAACTAGACAATAAGCTGATGAAAAATATACAAATGATTTCAACATCAGGGCTTGATAAAAGATTTTCTGCCGTAATCAACCCAATCAAAAAGCTCTCAATAGTTTTTGCTATTGGTCTTGTGGCGATGTCTTGTGGCGATATGTTGGATGTAGAGCCAAAACTTGACCTTGATAAAGATAGGTTTTACCAAAATGAATTTGATGCAGATGTTGCAGTGATTGGCATATATGGACAAGTAATGAGATTGGCCGAGCAATATGTGATACTCAATGAACTACGTGCAGATTTGATGGAACCTACCATGAATGCAGATGCTGAACTGGTTGCTATAAGTACCCATAATGTCAGAGCCACAGACAACAACAAATATGCAGATCCTAAACCTTTCTATAGGGTGATCTTAAACTGCAACGATGCCATAAAAGGTCTTGGAGTAATGCGAGAGGAAAATAGAATTGGTGCGGGTGAATACGAACAAAGAATTTCTGATATCATAGCCATAAGGTCATGGGTCTACCTTCAATTGGGTATTCATTTTGGTACTGTACCTTATGTAACTTCTGCGATCGAATCAATCAAGGATGTGAACAATCAATCCTTGTTTCCAAGACTGCAATTAGATGCTTTGCTGGATCAATTGATCAATACAATGGAGGCATTGCCTTATTTGGATGTATATCCAAACAATATTGATCTTACTGCGGGTACTGACGGTATCGCTACGACCAAATTCTTTATAAATAAACGAGTACTTCTCGGTGATCTAAACCTTTGGAAGGGTAACTATGAAAGAGCTGCTGAAAATTATAAGGCTGTTTTAGAGACATCTACCTCACTTGGTGGTGGTGCAGGGAATATTTATTATGACAATTATAAAATTTCTTGGCAAAGCAACTCTGTGCATGCTGTACAATATACCAGGGCTGATGACATCAATACTTTGGTGAATAACAACAATAATGGATGGAGATCAATATTCGCAAGAAATATTGATAATGGTTATAATTTCGAATGGATTTGGGCGATTCATTTTGATAGCCAATTTGCCCCCAACTATCCTTTTATCCGACTATTTGCCAATGAAGGTGCTGGAGAATACAAAATCAGACCTTCTGTGGCAGTGATTGACGCGTGGGAAAGCCAAGTTCAAAACAATAGGTTTGAGTTTGATGCAAGAGGTAGGTTGTCTACCAAAAATTATGGAACAGAATATCCGGAAGTAGGAAAATATACTTTCAATTACAATGGGGTAACTGCTCCATTGACTCAAAATGGAAGATGGTTTCTCGAAAGAGCTGCCTCTCTCCATTTGAAATATGCAGAAGCAACCAACAGAGGCTCGTTACCGGGCCTAAGTAGACTAGCTAGAGCTTTTGTCAATAATGGGGTGCACGTAGAATATACTCCTCCAGGATTTAACAAAAACCTAATGGATGCCACTGACGTGATGAATACACTTTTTTATCCTGATGCTTATGCCTTCGATGCTCGTGAAAGTCAGTTTCCTTTCTTGAGAGGTCCTTGGTACAGGCATATAGGAATCAGAACAAGGGCAAATTTACCTACTATGGTTCTGCCAGAAGATTTGGAAGGAGAAGCAGAAAAGGTTTGGACTGAAGACTTAATTCTGGATGAAGCCGCTCTGGAATTGGCTTTTGAAGGTCATAGATGGCCTCAGCTCCTAAGAATAGCCATGAGAAGAGATCCTTCGGTATTGGCAGATAGGGTGTTTGAAAAGCTATCAAACTCTACCAACCCAGTAGATAGAAGTCGAGCTGCTTCTGTAAGGACAAAATTGCTAGCAGGTGATTGGTTCTTGCCTTACAACTGGGATATTAACTAATTTATTTGGGTTAAATCATTAGGGAGATGGCTTATTTTATGCCATTTCCCTTTTTTATTCTATGCTCTATTTATCAATTCTAAGAGCCACAAAAAAACGATTACATGCTACAATTCAAAAAAATGAAATTCTTTACCAACTTATTTATCCTCATCACCATTCCTATATTTTCTTTTGCACAACAAAGGCAAATGGAGCACCTTGATAGGGGATTGGTCGCTATTCAATCTGAAGACGGTATTTTTGTCAGCTGGAGACAGTTGGGGACAGAAGCGGAAGACATCGCCTTCAACCTCTACAGAATTGAAAATGATGGTGAACCCGTAAAAGTCAACAGCAACCCAATTACCGATACCAACAATTTTTTGGATAGCTCAGCCGATCCGATTCAAGACAACAGCTATTATGTCACAACCATCATCGATGGCGAAGAAACAAAACAAGGTGAAGCCTACAATGCATGGGACAAACCTTATCTTTCCATACCATTGAGGACTCCAGATGGTTACCATGCAAATGATGCTTCTGTGGGGGATTTGACAGGTGATGGCAAATATGAAATTGTTGTACACATGGTAGGTGTCGGCAAAGACAATTCCCAAAAAGGAATCACAACAGACCCTATTTTACAAGCATACACCTTGGAAGGAAAATTCCTTTGGGAGATCAACTTGGGGAAAAATATCAGGGAAGGTGCGCATTACACCCAATTTATGGTCTATGATCTAGATGGTGATGGGCGTGCTGAGATCGCCTGCAAAACTGCTGACGGCACCGAAGATGGTCAAGGAAAAATCATTGGTGATGCAAATGCTGACCATAGAAATGAGGACGGCTATATCCTCAAAGGTCCTGAGTTTTTTACCGTTTTTGATGGACTGACAGGTGCGGCTTTAGCCACTACAGATTACATTCCAAGTAGACATCCTACGATCACAGATCCAAGTGCAGATGAAATGAAGGAGATTTGGGGAGATGGCTATGGGAACAGAATTGATAGATTTTTGGCTGGTATAGCCTACTTGGATGGAGAAAAACCAAGCTTGATTCTTAGTAGGGGATATTATACCAGAACAGTGATTTCTGCCTGGAATTGGAGAGATGGTGAGTTGAGCGAAGTATGGACATTTGATAGTCATGATGGAAATGAAGAAAATAGAAAATATGCGGGTCAAGGTTATCACAGCTTGTCTGTTGGTGATGTTGATGGTGATGGAAAAGATGAAATAGTATTTGGCTCCATGGTCATTGACAATGACGGAAAAGGACTTTACAGTTCTAGATTGGGCCATGGTGATGCGATGCATCTGTCAAATATAGATCCAGATAGACCTGGAATGGAAGTATTTGGAATCCACGAGCGGGCAAGGCATCCACATGCAGCAAATCTCAGGGATGCATTGACAGGAGAAGTAATCTGGTCATATCCATCGGCTGATGTCGGAAGGGGAATAGCTATCGACATAGATCCAAGACATCGTGGATTTGAAAGTTGGGCTTCAGGGGAAGGTCTTAGCGGTCTTTGGAATGTAAAAGGTGAGGTCATTTCAGACAAAAAGCCATCCACTGCAAATATGGCGATTTGGTGGGATGGTGATTTGCTTCGTGAATTGTTGGATGGTGTCAATATCGATAAGTGGGATTGGGAAAATAGCAAAACCAATAGAATTCTAGCTGGAGCAGATTATCAAGTGACCCGTAACAATGGTACCAAATCCAACCCGAATCTATCTGCAGATATCTTTGGGGATTGGAGGGAAGAGTTGATTACAAGAACTGAAGATGGCAAGGAATTGAGGATATTTTCTACAACCATTCCTACAAAATATCGAATCTACACCTTGATGCATAATCCACATTACCGCCTCAGCGTAGCTTGGCAAAATGTAGCCTACAACCAGCCACCACACACTGACTACTACTTTGGCCACGACATGGAAATGCCAAAATTGCCAACTATCCGCACGATCAAGTATCAGGGGAAGTGAGGTGAGATGTGAAACATTAGACATGAGATATTAGACATGAGATATTAGACAAAAGATTCTATTCAGAAAACACAACCCTGAAGAGCCTGTCCCGAGAATCGGGAGGTTGAACTCTACTAATTCAAAGAAAAAGTGTCAACTAACCTCTAAAAAAGAACAACCCATACTTAAATCAGAGCCTACTTCCTTAAGTGGTAAAGCAGCCTCAATAAGTCCCCAGCCTATTGAAGGTCAATAAATCAATAACCTAAAATCAATCTTTAAACTGTTTTAACTAAAAGATTATGAGTAAACTAATGACAAATTACATCCTGAGCATGTTCTTGCTCGGGCTCATCATGCTTGGGGCTTGTTCAAGCCCTGACGAGCCAGTAGTGGAAGTAGAAGAAATTGAAGAAGAAGCAGCTGTACCTGACGTACCTAAGGACACTACCCCACCTCCACCCCCAGCGGATCCTTTTGCGAGAGTAGGGAATGTCTACAAAAAAGACAACCAATGGATAGTAAAGGTCAATGAAGACACCATTTTCACAGGAACTGACATGATCCGCGCGATTCAGGAAGCAGCTGGAGGATTATTTCCTGTACGAGATTTTAAACAGACCGTTTTCATCCATGCTTCAGGAGAGACAGGGGCTACAAGTGGACTGAAAGCGATAGATATTCCAAGCTACACCATTTTGGATTTTCAAGGAAATACCATTCATGTCAATGATACAGGAGATGACCTTATAGTACCGATTAGGGGACTTTCTACGCGCGATATTGAAATCAAAAACCTGAAAATCACAGGCAATCCAAGATATGGTATTTGGTTGCAAAGTTGTAGAAATATTCGACTGACTAACATTGATGTCAACATTCCCGAGGCTCAAAGCATTGGATTGGGAATCAGAATAGATCAGGCTCGTGGCAGCAGATCACAAAATGTTTACTTGGATAGCATCTATGTCGAAAATACCAAACACCATGCTGTGGAAACTTATGGTGTTGACAACATTACTATTGGTACCATCACTACCAAAAATACCGGAGGTGCAGGATTGCTACTGAACGATACCAAAGATGGAACAGTAAAACTTGTAAATGCATATCGGGCAAACAATGGTGGAGGATATGCAGGATTCCGAACTGCCAACAACTGCGGTCCAAACATCGTGGTGGAAAAAGTTATCGCACGAGAATGCGGTAGAGGTGTCTTCACTGTATCAGGAAGCAGAGGAATCACCATAAAAGAAGTGGATATTTATGGAAGTACCAGTCATGGTATGCTGATAGAAGACACACAAGATTTTGTCGTAGAAGGAGGTACAGTGGTCAACTCTGGGGCGCAAGGCGTGCGAATCACATCCAGAGCTTCTGAAGAGCACGATGCTTCATCCAATGTTACTGTCAAAAATCTGAGGGTTTACGATGATAGAACTCCGAAACTTCAAAGCCATGGAATCTGGGAAACTTTACCAAGAACAAACAAGAATTTTATCCTCAACAATGACGTTCGAAACGGTGGACACACAGCCAATTTACTTTCAGCCGGAACAGGCACTGTAGTTGAGGGAAATGTCGTAGAAGATTGATTATGAGATATTAGAAGAGAGAGGCGAGCAATATTTGCGAGGAAAGAAAAAGAATGAGACATGTGACAAACCCTGTAAGGCCTAGCGTCAGACAGGGTTTATTTTTTCATTAATCCCTAGAAAAAACTATGGTATATTGGACTCAAAATAACAAGGACCTGCTAAATGAAGTTCTGTAAATTGATTGATTTATTTAATTTCAAATGGCTTTTTGATGTGTATCAAGCTTTGAATTCCGAAATCAATCGCTCAAATCATAATCAACAAATGTGGCATTGAAATGATACAAACGGATAGCTTTGAGAAAATAGAAGTGAGTTCAAGTGAAGAATTAAGGCATTGGTTGCATAGTAAGCATAGCCAAAAAGAAAGTGTTTGGTTGGTCACTTACAAAAAGTCC
This sequence comes from Belliella alkalica, assembly GCF_022549785.1. Taxonomy (GTDB): domain Bacteria; phylum Bacteroidota; class Bacteroidia; order Cytophagales; family Cyclobacteriaceae; genus Belliella; species Belliella alkalica. The sequence continues at coordinate 8,641 of NZ_JAKZGO010000011.1, read as the reverse complement.
GTTCCTGAAAAATACCTCTCCACTTCAGCGGTATTGGACGAGTTATTATGCTTTGGCTGGATAGATGGCATACGCAGAAAGCTGGATGACGAACGCACTATGCAATTGATTTCGCCAAGAAGGATAGAACATTGGGCAAAGTCTTATAAGGATCGTGCTGCAAAATTGATTCAAGAAGGTAAAATGCAAGAATCAGGTTTTCAGTCAATCGAGGTTTCCAAGAAAAATGGAATGTGGGATTTTATGGAAGATGTTGATAACCTTATTATTCCCAAAGACCTACAAGACGCTTTAGCCAAATATTCAGATGCAGCAGCATTTTTTTATGCAATTAATGATTCTAGCAAGCGTTTTGTATTGCGTTGGATCAAACTGGCAAAATCGGAGAAAACAAGGGCTTCTAGAATTGAAGAAATTGCTCAACTGTCTGCCAAAGGTCAAAAACTAAAGGGAAGTTAGTAAAAGGGCTAAGCCTAACACGTAAATGAAAAACTTATATAAATACATAGCACTTTCAATACTTGTTACTCCTGTAATTTTTGTTGTTGTGGCGAACTACCTGATCGAACAAAATGCTCAAGACAAGACATTTACAGATTCGTCAATCATTGGTAAGAATAAGGTAGGCTTGGTTTTGGGAACTGCGAAAAAGCTAAAAAATGGCAATATCAATTTGTACTTCAAATATAGGATTGACGCAACTGCAGACCTTTATAAAAAAGGGAAAATCGACTTTGTATTAGTAAGTGGAGACAATGGCAACAAAGACTATGATGAACCGACAGATTTTAAAAATGAGCTGATAAAGAATGGGATTCCAGAAAATAAAATTTTCCTTGATTATGCTGGTTTTAGGACATTGGACTCAGTTGTAAGAGCAAAGGAGGTTTTTGGGCAGGAAAGTATTACTTTCATTTCCCAAGAATTCCACAATGAAAGAGCTATTTTTCTTGCTGAAAGAAGTGGAATCAATGCCATTGGTTTTAATGCCAAAGACCTTCCGGGAAAGTATGGAATCAAAACTCAAATAAGAGAGTATTTCGCCAGAGCAAAAGTTTTTTTGGATTTATTGCTCCGAGTTCAGCCCAAGTTTTTGGGTGAGAAAATAGAGATAAATGATAAGGAAATCCGAGCCACAATGTTATGAAAAAAGTTACAATGAACTATATTGGGGTAAGAAAGGAGTTTGTCAAAAAACTCTCAACCAATGAATAGTCCAAAGTAAACGGGATTCAATATGAGCATAGAAGTAACCGAATACATCAATAATGCACCGGAAGCACATAAAGAAATTATGGAAACAATCCGAACTTTGATCCACCAAAGTGTGGAAGGTGTAGAGGAAGAATTTAAGTGGAGTAGGCCAGTTTTTACAAAAACAAAGAGTTTTGCATACCTTCTTGCAAACAAACACCATGTCAACTTAGGCTTTTATGGTGATTTTGAAAAACTCAATGATCCTGACGGAATATTGGAAGGTACAGGAAAAACGATGCGGCACATCAAACTGAAAAATGCCTCCGACATCAACAGTAGTCTTTTAAGTGAGTGGTTTAAGTTTTTGACAAAAGAATAGAAAGAAAAGGTCATAAAGAACATGTCACGTCCTAAAATTACTTGACACTTTTTTATTAATTTCTCTTTATTTCCGGTAGCCATTCAATTGCCTCTCAATAAGGATGCGGGACAGGCTTTTCAGGACAAACGTTCAACTGAAATCTTTTTAGACATCGGGTCACAACCTGAGGCTTGGATCATAAGTCCTTTCAGGGCTATCTTGAGTCTCCAACCTCCAACCTCCCAATCCTATAATCTTCCAATCTTCCAATTTTCCAATCCTATAATCCTCCAATCCTCCCCCCACCCATGACACCACAGGAGACTTTTTGGAAAAGTATAATGTAATTTCCAATTACAAATAGAAAAATCCCAAAAGTCTAACTCATACTTGATTGTCGCAATAGGACAGTGAATAAAAGGGCAGAAGAAGAATGTACAAAGCTAAATCAGACTCTCAAAATACGGAACCTCGTAATTTTCCAACTTTCCCATTTTCAAATTTTTCAACCCGCCGCGGCGGACAAGTTCTTCCAATTTTCCCAATCTTTCAATTTTTCGTAATCCTTCTCCTTTTATTTTCCTGCGAAAATTCTAAAAATGAAGGTGACGAAAAAGAAGTAATCTCAAATCAAGATGCAGACATCATATTCGAAAGCAATTTCTCCCAACCCTTAGACCTCAATACTTGGAAAGTAGAAATGGATTCTACTCCCCAATCGGAGGTATTTACAGAAGATGGAAAGCTGTTCATGGACACTGAAGGAGGCGTGACTGTTTGGTTGGATTTGGAATTGGAGGGGAATTATGAAATCAGCTATAAAAGAAAAGTTGTGTTGGATTCTGGAAGAAATGATCGACTCTCAGACCTAAACCAGTTTTGGGCAGCAAGTGATCCCACTCAGATTGGGATGTTCAACAGATCTGGAAAATTCGAATCCTACGATGACATGCATTTGTACTATGTGGGTTTTGGTGGAAATTACAACTCTACCACCAGATTTCGGAAATACTACAAAGGAGAGAAACCTGTTCTCGGGGAGTTTTTGGAAGCTCCTTACCTACTCGAAGCCAATCGTGATTACCTAATCAAAACCATCTGCGAGGATGGAAAAGTTAGCTTTTGGGTAGATGAGATCTTGTTTTTCGAATATGAAGACCCAGAGCCATTGGAAAAGGGATACTTTGGATTCCGATCTACATGGTCAAGACATGAAATAAGTGATTTGGTTGTCCGTAAACTTTAACCTACCATTTAAAACCTGACAGGTTTGATAATTAGAAATGTATTTTAAAACAAATTCGGATCTGTAAAAAACCTGTGAGGTTTCCGTCCTCAAAATTAACCTCAGACACTATGAAAAATAAACCGAAAATATCCAGAAGATCCTTTGTAAAAGCATCTACAGCCCTTACTGGCGGAGCATATTTGTTTTCCCCGATGATGGCAAATGCCCATTTTTTCCAAAGAAATGAAGACAGCGTGCAACTCGCTTGGTTGGGAAATACTGCACCAAAGCACAATCAAGGCTTCACTTGGGGGACTTGTTGGCCTAAGGGAAAAGTCAAGCGAGAATCTGGCTTTGACTTGGTTTCTTCTGAGAGGAAAAATATTCCTGTTCAAAGTTGGCCATTGGCATATTGGCCGGATGGTTCGCTGAAGTGGACAGGGCATGCAGTTCCTGCCACCGAACTCAATCACACTGCTTTCCAACTATCACCTACCAGCAAAGCAAAATCATTGCAAGGGATGAAAGTCGAAGAATCGGATACGACAATCAAGATCAATACAGGTGACTTGCTGTACACCATTCCTAAATCTGGCAATCAAATCATCAGCAGCATCCAAAAAGGTGAAAAAACCTTAGCCCAAAACGGAAGATTGATGGTTTTGCATCAAAACGTCTCTGACGAAGATGTTGCCGATCAAATCAAGAAAACTAATTTTCAGGGAAATATCTCCAAAATTTCCCTTGAGCAAAAAGGCGCACTTCGAAGCGTGGTGAAGATAGAAGGTTCACACCGTTCTGATTCTGGAAGGGATTTTATCACTTTCGTGGTCAGATTGTACTTTTACCATCAAGCCGCTTCCTTCAAAATGGTGCATACCATTATTTTTGACGGAGAGGAAGAGACCGATTTTATCAAAGGCATTGGGGTGAAATTCGATGTGCCCATGCAGGACGAATTGCATGATAGGCATATTCGGTTTGCGGGTCAGGATGATGGGATTTTTAGCGAAGCGGTAAGAGGACTTACAGGCCTGAGAAGAGATCCAGGAAAAGTCATCATTGGGGCGCAGCTTGCAGGAGAAAAGACGCCTCCAATCAGCGAATTTCCAGCAAATGTTTCCAAAAACATCAACTACATCCCAGCTTTTGGTGACTATACACTTTTCCAAGGGGACGCAGATTCATTTTCCATCAGAAAAAGAACCGCAGAAGGACACTCTTGGCTAAATTCTGCCCACGGTCAGCGTGCCAGAGGGTTAGCAGCAGTAGGTGGGCCTAGCGGGAGTTTTGCCTTTGGAGTAAGGAATTTTTGGGAAAGTTTTCCCGGACAGTTGGACATCAAAAATGCCCATACAGATACAGCCGAAGTGACGGCTTGGCTTTGGGCGCCAAACTCCCCTGCCATGGATTTGCGCTTCTACCATGATGGCATGGGACAAGACACCTATCCCAAGCAGTTGGATGCTCTGGATATCACTTATGAAGATTACGAACCAGGATTTGGCACAGCCAAAGGAGTGGCAAGAACCTCAGAGTTGAATTTCTGGACACTAGATGCAACACCAAGCCACAGCCAGTTCAACGACATGTGTACTTATCTCGAAGAGCCGCCATTGCTGACAGCAGATTCAGAATACATGCTTCAGGTTGGTGTTTTTGGAGGTTTGTGGTACACAGACAAGCTCCAAAGCGATCGCGCCAAAGAATTCAACGAGCAACTTGACTGGTATTTCGACTTTTACCAAAAGCAAGTCGAGGAACACAAATGGTACGGATTCTGGGATTTTGGGGATTTTATGCACACTTACGATACCGATAGACATATGTGGAGGTATGATGTAGGTGGCTTTGCATGGGACAATTCAGAACTGTCCACAGACCTTTGGCTTTGGTATTACTACCTGAAAACAGGTAAGAAAGAAGCCTTCCGTGTAGCAGAAGCCATGACCCGCCACACTGGAGAAGTGGATGTGCACCATTCTGGGCCTTTTGCTCCACTAGGCAGTAGGCACAACGTGATGCATTGGGGATGTAGTGCCAAGCAGCTTAGAATCAGCACCGCTGCCAACAGAAGATTTTTCTACTACCTTACCGCAGATGAGCGCACAGGCGACCTGATGCGAGAGCAGGTCAATGCCGCAGAAGCACTTCTCAAGGTCGTACCGATCAGAAAAGTAGCACCCAAAGAAACCTGGGGAACAGACGATCCAAACAGAGTTTATCTGGGTTTTGGTACAGACTGGGGTTCTGTAGCCGCCGCTTGGCTTACCGAATGGGAAAGAACCGAGGACAAAGAAATCCGAGAAAAACTCCTCAACAGCATGCGCTCCATCGGCAACCAACCCAAAGGTTTCTACTCCATGGGAAGCCGCATGAACCTACAAACAGGGGAATTCGAAAAAGTCAAAACCAATAGAGCCTCCGCTTCCCACCTTTCAGCGGTGTTTGGGCTGACCGAGATCGCCATCGAACTCTATGAACTCGTGGACATGAAGTCCTTCAACAAAGCTTGGCTTCAATACTGCGAAATGTACAATGCCAGTCCCGAAGAACAAGAAAAAGTCCTTGGCAACAGGCTTGGCAAGCTCAACTTGCAACAGGGACATGCGCGACTGACTGCTTTCGTAGCAAAAGAAAAATCAGATCCCCGCTTGGCAAAACGTGCATGGGAGGAGTTCTATGCAGGAGAAGGAGGCATCCGCAGACATGGAGTCGCCAAAGAAATCTCCGGCCCCGAAGTCCTCACCCCCCGCACCGAAGCCCTAGGCGTCTCCACCAACGCCACAGCCCAATGGGGCTTGGCAGCGATGCACTGCTTGGCGATTTTGGGAGAAAAGTGAGGGATGAAGTATGAGACTTAAGAAATAAGATTCAAGATGAAAGACCTGAAAGGGCTTATGATCCAAGAATCGGGTCATGACCCGATGTCTAAAAAGATTTCAGTTGAACGTTTGCCCTGAAAAGCCTGTCCCGCATCCTTATCGGGAGGCAATTGAATGGCTATCGGAAATAAAGAGAAATTAATAAAAAAAGTGTCAAGTAATTTTAGGACGTGACAGAGATGTGTATGATTAAAAACCCCGAAAGGGCCTTTACCGTGCCGCTATCGGCATGGAAGGTTGAATTCCTCTAATCAATAGAAAAAAAAGCCAACCGCATATTTTAGCACATTTGTTTTTTGTCGACGCAACACCCGACTCTAAAGAAAATCAAAAGCGCTTAAAATTCCCTCCCGGACTATACTCTAATTATCGGCAGCAATAACACTTTGATGCCAAAATATAGTTTTGTACATTTGATAAGCTAAATACAGAACTATCGGACAGAACAAACTCTATATTGAAAGCATAAAATGCCAATTCCAATCAGAGATGACATTTTCGAGTGCTGACTTGTTGAAATTCTATCGAACTTTTGAACCAGAAGTGAAAAAAACTACTGTCAACTGGAGGATATACAATCTTGTGCAAGAAGGAATATTGAACAGAGTTGGCAGAGGAAAATTTTCGCTCGGGAAAAGTGATGCTTACATCCCCGAAATATCAAATAAACTAAATTCGGTCTACAAAAAGATAAAGTCAGACTTTCCTTTTTTGACCGTTTGTCTTTGGAATACTTCGCTGCTTAATGAATTTATGCTTCACCAACCTGGAAGATACTACCAACTAATAGAAGTTGAAAAGGATGCCGTGGAAAGCGTCTTTTTTTACTTAAAGGACAGAAGCTATTCCGTATTTATGGAACCTTCCGAACAGCTAATTAGGCGTTATATGATTGATGAAAAAGAGCCTTGGATAGTTAAATCACTGGTATCTGAAGCTCCTATTCAATATGTCAATGGCTTTCCTACAGTTACAATAGAAAAATTACTTGTTGATATATTCTGTGATCCCATAATATTCAATGCTCAGCAAGGATCTGAAATGAATCAGATATTTAATGAGGCATTTGAAAAGTACTCAATTAGTGAAAGTAAGATGTTGCGCTATGCTAGTAGAAGAAGGAAAAAAAAGGAATTGGATAATTATTTAAATGAAACGTCTAAATATCGGCAGCATATATGATTTGCTGCCGTTAATTTGAAATGATAAGTAAAGACTCATTACATGTTGATTGGATTACCAAAGTATCATCGGCAAACAGAAAGGCTGATAAAATACTGGTGGAGAAAGTTATTAGAGCCCTGTTGCTTTTGGAGGGGTTGGTGAAGCAGAATTTGGATTTTGTTTTCAAAGGAGGTACTGCCTTAATGTTAATTTTAGATTCATCAAAAAGGCTTTCCATAGATATTGACATTATTATTGAAAAAGAACCTGAAAATTTGGAGGGAATTTTTAAAGCATTGCTCGAAGAACAAGGCTTGAACTTCAGGAACGTAAGACTTCAACTAGTATTTATAAGGCACACTACAAATTTTTTTACGAACCAAGCCATAAAACTCAGGCTACTGAGGAAAGTATACTCCTAGATATTTTATTCGAAAAAGTAGGGTACACTAAAATTAACAAGGTACCTATCAACTCCAAGTTCATCCTTTCAAAAGGAGACCCTTTCAAAGTAAGAGTCCCTTCTGTAGAAGATATACTGGGTGATAAATTAACTGCCTATGCCCCTAATTCAACGGGAATCCCCTATTTCAAGGGCGAGACCAGTATGAGTATGGAAATCATGAAGCAACTATATGACGTAGGAAATCTGGTGGACATTGCTGAAGATGGAGTACTTGTAAAAAAGGCTTTTGGAAATTTTGCAGCAACCGAACTTGCCTATAGAAATCAATCAAGATTGACTGTTGATGTTGTTCTAGATGATATTTACCAAACCTCTCTATGTTTAGTAAGCAGGGGTGCCGATGGAAAAGGTCAGTTTGATCTCTTGCAAACAGGGATCCAGCGTGTTTCTAGATTTATTTTCTCAGAGTCATTTCACATTGATAGAGCAATCACTTTTGCCTCAAAGGCTGCATATGTTTCGGCTTTGATCAAAGCCGACAAAGCAGTGATTGAAAAATTTAAGAATCCAGCAATTATGAAAGATTGGGCAATTGGAGAGCCATTTTGGCCAAGATTGAATCGATTGAAAAAATCTAATCCAGAGGCATTCTTCTATTGGTACAAAATATTTGAATTAAATGCAGAAAAGAGCTAATGGGAATATCAACCGTATATGACGCTGATAATAAAACAAATAATGCACTTGAAAAAGCTGCATAATAAGCTGAGTCTTGCTGGGACTTAGAGGCCTTTAAGTAAAAGGGAAAACAAAAGGAAAAAATCAACTAATTTCATTAACAAAAATCAAAATCCCTCTAGACACACTGCAACCAACCCAAATATCAAAGCAAACCCAAAGGTCAGCTATTTGTAAACATTCATATCCAAAACAGTAGCAGTCCTATCGAACGAAGTTTGATATCTCTTTCTTTTACCACTATTCTTTTAAGTTAACTCAAAAAAACATCCTTATATATTGAAATATACCAAGTAGTTGGTATTTTTTGTTTCTGGGGGAATGGGTATGTTTGGGGGGTGATTCGGATATAGACGCCATTATGGCGTCTATATCCGAATTGGAATGCTTTACGCCATAATGGCTTGTAGCAAATGTTGAACTAAACCTCCTTCGTCGGTAGTATTTACATTATCTTCAAGTGGTTGATTTTTTGGTATTTATCGTAAATTTACACCATGTTAAATCATTAATTTATATCATCATGGAAAAAAAAGTTTGCGTCAAAGGATGTATGAAGAGATGTCTTATCGGCATTACTCTCCAAGAAGTATCAAGACATATCTAAGTCTTGTAAGTGTTGTTTCAGGTCACTTCGGAAAGAGTCCCGATTTGATCAGTAT
>NZ_JAKZGO010000002.1 GCF_022549785.1 Belliella alkalica | reverse complement strand
GGTAGGTAGAAAAGCTTATCTTTTTGCCGGATCCCATCAGGCAGCCGAAATGGCAGCGGCTATGTACTCCTTCATGGCAAGTTGCAAAAAGAATAAAATCAACGAGTTCGATTGGCTCAAGGACGTGTTCGAAAGAATCCAATCCCACAAGCAAAAAGACCTTTATCAACTTCTCCCATCAAACTGGGAAGAATACCAACCTAAATAAAATCATCCCATACAAGATGGGGTTCCTCGGACGGATACGAATATCCGCTTTCAAACCAGTACCCATATTTAATTAGGTACAAACTTTGAATTCAGCTGCTGTCGACTGTCGACTGTCATCCGTCGACGATTATCCGCTTGATCCAATTGTTTTATTTACCTTATGGTGTAATTGCGGATAATCATATTAATTATTTCTATAAGTAGCAGTATTAAAGCAATAAAAATTAGTTTCAAAAACCAAATTTTACTTGAGTTCATTAAATAATCATAGTCTCCCTTTCATCCTGCTAGTATTACAATTAGCTAATTTATATTGACCCTAAAAGTCATTGAAAGAACCGGTAGAAACTATCCGATGTATGCGGAGTGGTTTAAGGAGGAGTAAAAACCCTATAGATTCTTTAATATACTCAGAATTAGAGTTTTTATAATATTTTTTTCATAAAAAACAGAATTAATTATCGATTTGAAATTTATTTCCGATATTCTTTTTGACTTTGATCAATTACTCTTATTATTAGGATTAATTGATTCTAAAGTTATGAAAGAAGAATATTTTAAATGGTACTCTCCTCACTTGAATAGAGATGTTGAGATGTTGGTTTTTGGCCATACTGGATATCCTGTTGTGTTGTTCCCTACTTCCATGGGTACTTATCATGAAAACAAAGATATGGGCTTGATAGAAAAATCAAGATGGTATCTTGAACAAGGGCTGATTCAGATCTTTTGTCCTGAAAGTAATGACAGAAATAGTTTTTATAACAAAGGCATACATCCCCATGACAAGATTCAAAACCATGTGGCCTACGACAAAATGATTTGCCACGAGATTGTCGAAAAAATCAGACATAATACAGCTGTTGGAAAGGTCGTGATGGCAGGCTGTAGTTTTGGAGGTTACCATGCTGCAAATTTTGCTTTTAGGCACCCTGGATATGTAAGCCATATGTTTTCCATGTCAGGTGCATTTGACATAAGGAGTTTTATGTATGGCTACAATCATGAAGACATTTTCTTCAATTCACCTTTGGAATTTTTGGGAGGACTGCATGACCCTGAATTATGGAAAATGGACGTTGTATTAGGTACTTCAAATTGGGATATCTGTTTCGATGCTAATATTAAGCTAAGTGATATTTTGGAGCAAAGAGGTGTCAGGCATTGGCTAGATGTAAGAAAAGATAGAAACCATGATTGGCCTCTTTGGAAAGAGATGTTTCCACATTATTTATCAAGAATAAAATTTAATTAAATACTACAAATCTTATGAAAAAGATAGGAATTCTATTTGGCATGGAAGACACTTTTCCCCATGCATTTATCGAAAGAGTAAATCAAAAAAATGAAACAGGCATCATTGCTGAAGCCGTGACAATCGATAAGGTTATCCAAAATCAACTAACTGAATATGCAGTCATCATTGACAGAATTTCTCAAGATGTCCCTTTTTACAGAGCCTATTTGAAAAATGCAGCACTGACTGGCACTGCTGTTATCAACAATCCTTTTTGGTGGTCTGCAGATGACAAATTCTTCAACAATGCGCTTGCTGACACCTTGGGTGTACCTTTGCCTAATACCGTAATATTGCCATCTGCTCAACATCCTACTGATACTACTGCAAAGTCTTTTAGAAATCTGGCACTACCGCTCGACTGGGAAGGGATATTTGAATATGTCAAATTCCCAGCTTATATGAAGCCTTATGCTGGTGGTGGTTGGAAAAATGTCTATAGACTGGAAAACAAAGAAGAATTTTTCCAAAAACATCAAGAAACTGGTCAGCTGGTCATGATGCTTCAAGAAGAAATCGTATTTACGGAGTATTTCAGGGTGTATTGCTTGGGTGGTAAAGCTGTGAGGATTATGCAGTACGAACCAAGAAATCCACATCATCTTCGCTATGTAATTGACGGACCTCCTGTATCCAAAAAATTACTCGCCAAAGTAAAAGAATACACATTGACACTTTGCAAAGGCTTGGGTTACGATTTCAATACTGTTGAATTTGCAGTGAGAGATGGTATTCCTTATGCGATAGATTTTGGCAATCCGGCACCTGATGCTGATATCAATTCAGTAGGACAAGAGAATTTTGAGTGGGTAGTAGAAGAGGCTGCAAAGATGGCTATTGCATATGCAAAGAGTCATAAACCAGGAAAAATCAACCTTACTTGGGGTACATTTATGAAAGATGCTGTAAGCACAGCGAAACGTTTTTAGTATGATTTTGATAAGATCAAGACAATCATCGACATGCATTTGAAAATGATTGTTTTGATCGCATCTACAATAGCTTTTGGAAAGATAAAATCATTTTACAATAAATTTTAAGCAGATGAAAAAATTACCTGTTTTTACACTAGGAGTTGAAGAAGAGTATCAGATCATAGATCCGGTAACAAGAGACCTCCGCTCCCACATGTCGAAGATTGTGGAAGGGGCAAAGATTTTTCTGAAAGAGCAGGTTAAATCTGAAATGCACCAGTCTGTGGTGGAAGTGGGTACAAATATTTGCAACAATGTGGCTGATGCAAAAAAGGAAGTAGCTTTTTTGAGGCACAAAATAGTAGAACTCGCATCAAAGCAAGATCTGATCGTTGGAGCAGCAGGAACTCATCCATTCTCAAGATGGCAAGAACAAGCGATTACAGACGACCCTCGCTACCATCACATTATCAACGAATTACAAGACACGGCACGGGGGAATTTGATTTTTGGATTACATGTCCACGTGGGAATAGAAAATCGTGATATTGCCCTGAAAATCATGAATCAGGCTTGCTATTTTCTTCCCCATATTTATGCATTGTCTGCAAATTCACCATTTTGGGAAGGAAGAAATACTGGATTTAAGGCTTATAGAGCAAAGGTTTTTGCGAAATTTCCTAGAACTGGCTTGCCTGAGTATTTTGACTCGGTCCAATCTTATGATAGTTACTTAGAAACTTTGGTAAAAACCAATTGTATTGACAATCCAAAGAAAATCTGGTGGGATCTGAGGATGCATCCTTTTTTCAGTACGATTGAATTTAGGATTTGTGACATGTGCTTGACAGTCGAAGAGACCACTTGTATCGTCGCTTTGATTCAGGCGGTAGTAGCCAAGCTTTACAAAATGAATCTATCCAACACAAGTTTCAATATCTACAGGATAGCATTGATCCGTGAGAACAAATTCAGGGCTGCCAGATATGGGATAGAAGGAAAAATGATCGATTTTGGTGAAAACAAAGAAGTCGAATACAAGGAACTGATGCATGAATTGCTTGAGTTTGTTGATGATGTAGTGGACGAATTGGGTAGTAGAGAAGAAATCAATCATGTGCACAAAATCTTAGCTGAGGGTACAGGGGCTGACAAACAGTTGAAAGTTTGGGAAGAAACCAATGACTTAAACCGTGTAGTGGATTTCATTACAGATCAATTTACCAAGGGGATTTGAGTTTGCATTAATTTATCGACGTATCTTTGCAAAAAAATAAAAACAAAAGATGATTAATGTAGCCATATTGGATATGTATGACGGGGAGCCCAATCAGGGCATGCGTTGCATTAAGGATATTATTGGGAGGTTTGAGCAGGATCTTGTATTCACAGTATATGATGTAAGGGGAAAATCAGAACTTCCAAAATTGGAGGATCATGACCTATATATCTCTACCGGTGGACCGGGAGATCCTCTTGAGGGAAATGGAGTTTGGGAAGTGAAAAACAGCATTTTTCTTCACGAGCTGCTAGAATGGAATAAAACCAACATAAAAAAGAAGCATCTTCTATTGATCTGTCATTCATTTCAGATGGCAGTGCATGCCTTTGGTTTGGCAACACTTTCAAAAAGGAAATCAACCTCATTTGGTGTAATGTCAATTCACAAAACAGAGGCTGGCTATTATGATCCATTGTTTGAAAATCTTGGCAATCCATTTTGGGCAATAGATTCAAGAGATTATCAAGTTACGCAACCCAAACACAAAAAATTCAAGGAAATGGGAGCGAAAATCATTGCTTTGGAAAAAATCAGAACCCATCTTGAGTATGAACGAGCTTTGATGGCAATTAGGTTTTCCCCTGAAATAGTTGGCACTCAATTCCATCCTGAAGCTGATCCTGTTAGCTTTATGAACCACTTGAGAAAGGAAGAGATCAAGCAAAAGATCATTTCCAGAAAGGGGAAAGCAAAATACAGAACTATGCTTGAACATTTGATGGATGAAGATAAGATCTACAAAACCAATGAAACACTCATCCCAAATTTCCTTAATAATGCAATAAACCAAATAAAAGAACAAGCTTTGATTTTTCAATAAGTAAAAATATGATTCAGCAATATAGAACGCTTTTCAATAGAGAATTCAGTCCAGAAAAACATCAGGAATTTATTCAAGATATCACAAGTGATTTCAACTATCTTCCTACTTTCCGTATTGCTGAATCTCCATTTTTCATTTCAGAAAACCTGAAAAACCAGCTAATCGAAGGAACAAATCAGGTTGTTGAATTTATCAAAAGCCCAGAGTTCAAAAAAAGCACCCAGCGTGCCTTAGATTTAAATACAGAAGTACCAAACGAAGATAGTCATACGCAATTTTTGGCTGTAGATTTTGGAATCTGTGAAGAAAATGGTGAGATCATACCGAAACTCATCGAAGTTCAGGGATTTCCATCAGTATTCAATTTTCAGCAAAATCTATACGAAAAATTCACAAAGCATTATCCCTTTTTGGAAGGACTCAGCCCATATTTCAACGGTCTGAGTTCGAAATCCTATTTAGAAAAACTACGTGAGGTTATCCTTAGTGGTCATGACCCGAAAAATGTCATTCTCCTAGAAATCGAGCCTGAAAAGCAAAATACGAAGATAGATTTCTATTATTGTAGCAGAGACATTTCTATTCCGACTATTTGTGTTACCGATATTATCAAAAAAGGAAAGAAACTCTATTACAAGGATAAAGAAGGACGGGAAAATCAGATTCACCGTATTTACAACAGAGTTATTTTTGATGAATTGGACTTACGGACAGATTTAAAATTGGATTTTGACTTCAAGGAAGACTTGGAAGTGGAATGGGCAGGACATCCAAATTGGTTTTTTAGAATCAGCAAATACATCCTTCCTTATCTAAAAGGCCCATATTTCATTGATTCTACACTTTTAAGCGAATTGGAGTCAATTCCGGAAGATTTGGAAAATTATGTATTGAAGCCACTCTTTTCATTTTCTGGAAGTGGAGTCATCTTCCATGTCCAAAAATCAGACATCGAAGCCGTCAAAGAAAAAGACCTATATATCTTACAGAAAAAAGTAAACTACGTCCCTGTCCTTCAAGCCCCAGATGCAAAAGTGAAGGCAGAAGTCAGGATGCTTTTGGTTTGGCCAGAAAAAGATCCAGAACCTACTTTTATGGCAAATCTGGTTAGATTGAGTAGAGGAGAAATGATAGGCGTAAAATTCAATAAAGATAAAGATTGGGTTGGTGGGACGATTGGGTTGTTTGAGAATTAGTATTTTATCTGTAACATCTTCGATAAAAATAGCCTACGAGTGTATGCTATTTTGCACTTTGGGTAAGAAAAGTATTTATTGAATTGCGAATACTTATCAGCCAACAATTTACAAAAACCTTAAAAGAATATGAACTGTGGTGCTTTTGGAGGGAAAAGTAAGAGAAGTGTTTATATGTAATTACTTAGTAAACATCAAGAAAACCAATAAAGGTCACTTCCAATCATGGGAAAAATCATTTGTACAAAATAAAATTTTCAAAGATATTTTTATTTCCATTTTTTTAACCAAAAAATGGGATTTATACAGTCTTTTTGTAATGAATTGACTTTTATTTCTTTTTCTTTTTAATAGCTTTAAGAAATGAAAGTTCAATCTTCAACTTTCGTTATTAAAAAAAATAAAATTTGTCTTTATCAGGCATTTGAATAGAATTTTCTCAACACCATTTTCACACATGACAATAGGAATATTAAAAGAGCCGCAAGAAGAAGCTAGAGTCGCTTTGCTTCCGGAGGCTGTCAAAACCCTTATTTCTTGGGGAACACATGTCATAATTGAATCAGACGCAGGACTTTCTGCATTTGCTGACAATGCTTCCTATGAAGCAATAGGCGCTTCCATCAAATCAAGAGAGGAAGTCCTTACTGAATCTGACATGATTTGCGGTATACAGCCCCTTATTCAGGAAGAAATTTTAAAAATGAAACCAGAATCTGTTCTATTGGGGCAAATGGGTGCGCTTTTCAATCCTGATTTAACCAAATTTCTTATCAAAGAAAAAAGGACAGCATTCAGTATGGAACTTGTCCCTAGAACCACAAGAGCTCAAAGTATGGATGTGCTTTCCTCCATGGCCACAGTAACGGGATATAAAGCCGTGCTATTAGCAGCTAGCAGTTTGCCCCGCTTTTTCCCAATGTTTATGACCGCCGCAGGAAGTATTACACCTGCCAAAGTACTGATCTTGGGAGCCGGAGTAGCTGGATTGCAGGCCATCGCTACCGCTAAGAGACTTGGAGGCTCAGTTTCTGCATTCGATGTCAGACAAGCCGCCAAAGAGGAAGTCCTCTCCCTCGGAGCAAAGTTCGTAGATGTAGAGGGTGCCAAAGAAGATAAAGCTGCTGGCGGTTATGCTGTAGAACAAACACCTGAGTTTATCCAAAAGCAAAAGGACACCATCCATGAATACGCAGCCAAATCCGATGTTATCATCACTACTGCTCAGATTCCAGGTAGAAAAGCCCCTCTTCTAGTCGAAGAACGAACAGTATTAGCCATGAAACCAGGATCCGTAATCGTAGATCTTGCAGCTTCTTCTGGAGGAAATTGTGCATTAACACAAGCAGACAAAACCATAGAAGTAAATGGAGTCAGAATAATTGGAGTTGGAAATATTGCTTCTGAATTACCTCAGGACGCCAGTAAAATGTATGGCAAAAACTACCTCAATTTCCTGAAACTAATCATCAACAATGGTGAAATCAACCTCAACTTCGAAGATGACATTGTAAAGGGAACATGTGTATGTCATGCTGGTGAAGCTGTAAATTCCCGAATCTCTGAAATGTTAACAAAATAGAAATGGAAGAATCATTGAATTTTATTGGAGAAAATATGGAAATGATCTATTTCCTGATTCTCGCTATTTTACTAGGAGTAGAAGTGATTTCTAATGTCCCGGCAATCCTCCACACACCTTTGATGTCGGGTGCAAATGCCATTCATGGTGTCGTAGTGGTCGGTGCAATCATCGTCATGTTGCACGCCGCCCCTGACAATTATCCTTCTTTGATCGTTGGCTTTTTGGCAGTTGTCATGGGGACTTTGAATGTGGTAGGTGGATTTGTGGTGACAGACAGAATGTTGGAGATGTTTAAGAAAAAACCGAAAAAATCATGAGTATAAATATACTTGAAATCATATATCTGATTGCCTCATTAACCTTTGTAATTGGGTTAAAAATGCTCAGTCATCCTGAGTCAGCTAGAAAGGGGAATTTGATTGCAGCTGTGGGAATGCTGATTGCTGTGATTGCTACCATTTCCATTTATCAGCCATTTGATAATTCTAAATTGATCAATTATGGATTGATCGCTTTGGGTTTGTTAGTTGGAACGATAATCGGAACCATGATGGCAAAAAAAGTACAAATGACGGCCATGCCACAGATGGTTTCTTTCTTCAATGGTATGGGTGGGGCTTGCGCTGCATTGATTGCAATTATAGAATTCCAAAACCATGAAGTGGGAACTGGAAGTAGTTTTGACGGAGAGTTCCTAGTGATGCTATTAGGCTTGATCATCGGATCGGTTTCTTTCTCAGGTTCTATGATAGCCTATGGCAAATTGGAAGGAAAAATCAAAGATAAAGTGCTCCCGATGAATCAATTGATCAATATGATCATGCTTTTCACAATTGTCGCACTGACAGTATATCAAATGCTGGGTTATGGAGATTCCACTATCTTTTATGTTCTTTTGGTAGTTGCCTTGGTTTACGGGGTTCTGTTTGTAATGCCAATTGGTGGAGCAGATATGCCAGTTGTAATTTCATTGCTCAACTCCTTTACAGGTGTCGCAGCAGCCTTTGGCGGATTTCTTTATGGAAACAAAGCGATGCTTACAGGGGGTATTTTGGTTGGCTCGGCAGGAACTATCCTTACGATCCTGATGTGTAAAGCAATGAACAGGTCGTTGACGAATGTACTTCTAGGAGCATTTGGAGGAACAAAAGCATCAGGTGCCAAAGGGGAAGTTGGAGAACAAACTGCCAAAGAAATCAGCATTTCAGATACAGCCGTTTTACTTTCCTATTCCCAAAACGTGGTCATTGTACCAGGCTATGGTTTGGCAGTAGCCCAGGCTCAGCACATTTGCCATGAATTGGAACAATTGCTTGAAGAAAAAGGGGTTACAGTCAATTATGCAATCCACCCTGTAGCTGGAAGAATGCCAGGACATATGAATGTACTTTTGGCTGAGGCTGACGTGCCTTATGAAAGGATGCAGGAAATGGAAGAAATCAACCCAAGAATGGCAAACACAGATGTAGTAGTTGTAATTGGCGCAAATGATGTCGTCAACCCAGCTGCTAAAAAGGACCCATCCTCCCCTATTTATGGAATGCCGATTTTGGAAGTAGATCAAGCCAAAAATGTCATCATTCTAAAAAGAGGAATGAGTGCTGGATATGCGGGCATTGAAAATGAATTGTTCTTCTATCCAAAAACAAGAATGCTTTTTGGAGATGCAAAAGATTCATTACAAAAGCTGACAGCTGAGGTGAAAGAGGTTTAGAAGATTGAGTGATATTAAGATTGGAAGATTGAGTACACATCAAAAAGTATTTAAACAGCAAAACACTAAATTTAAATTGATTTAAAATCACATTGCTGCCTAATAAGTGATTCTAGGTCTAGGCTCAATATGATAATTATATTGGGTTTTGGTATAATTTATCAGAACTCACAACAAATAATTAATGATTAAAATAAGGAAGGCAAGTGAATGTCTTCCTTTTTTATTTATTTTTACTGCATAAAGTTAATTATACTCTAAAGTCAAATACTATTAGATGAAAAAACAACTACTTACGCTATACATTTTGTTTGGGTTAAGCATAGTGACTTTTGCCCAAACTCCTTTTATTGGAATTCAAAATAGTCCAAGAAAAGGAATGATTAGCAGTACAATGAATCCTGCAGAAATCAATAATTTGAATAAGAAAGTTGAAGTCAATTTCTTTTCTATAAATGGAGCTTTAAGTAACAATATAATCTCTTTTGGGGATATCATTGATTTTGGAGATGATGTGATTGACGTAGCTTTCCTAAGAGCAAATGGACCTGTCAATATGAGAACTGAAGTATCTGTACTCGGTCCATCCATAGGTTTCAAATCAGGAAAATGGGCGTTTGGTTTTACTACCCAAGCCTTTGCAAAAGCTGATATCGTAGATTTAGATCCTACACTTGGAACATCTATTTTAGATATTGAATTTGAAAACAGAAGTAGTATCACCTCCATTACAAGTGAGTACAATCAAAGGGTAAATGCTTCAGGCTGGGCAGAAATGGGCTTTACTCTAGGAAGGGAAATCTTTGAAAATGACAGGCATAAATTCTCTGCAGGTATCAGTGTAAAACTTCTTTTCCCTGGAACATATGCCAACTTCGGAATGGATAAACTAAGAGCTGTGATTATCCAAGATGATTTTGAAGTAAGTCTTACTAAATCAGAAGGGACTTTGAACTTAAGCTACTCTGAATCTGACTTCAATGGCAGTAACTTTAACCTTGGCTCAAATGGTTTAAACTTTGGAAAAATAAATGGTTTTGGTTTTGATTTTGGAGGCAACTATCAATTGAAAGACAATAATGGCCAAACAAGGCTCAATACAGGATTATCCATAAGAAATCTTGGCAGCATGACCTTTGGGCAAGGTCAAGTGAACAATACCTACCGAATGAAGATTGAAGAAGGAGAATTTTTCAGGTTAGATCAACTATCTGGAAACCTTGAAGAAATAGAATCACAGATATTGGCAAGTGGATTTTTTACGAGAGAATCAGAGAGAGATGGTATCAAAACAAGTTTACCATCTGTAATCTCAGCATATGCAGAAATGAAAATCATCGGAAGCTTTCATGCAAGTGCTTTTCTTCAACAAAGATTTGGTGATGACAATTCAAACCGTCAGCTTACATCCCAAAACATTTTTGTACTGACACCTAGGCTTGTTTTAGGTAAATTTGAGGTTTATTCTCCTTGGTCAAAGACTGAAATTGCTGGAATCAATGGAGGTTTAGGTTTGAGATTTGGCGGATTTTTCGTCGGTAGCAACTCTATATTGACAGGCTTTACTTCTGAATCCAAACAAGCAGATTTCCATTTGGGTTTGAGCTGGGGTTTCGGGAGAATCAATTAGTAGTTTGATTTACTAATATCATTTAAGTAAAAACAAACTGAAGCATCAACTGAAACTAAAGGATTCAAATTGTAGAAAGTTTTAAAGCGTGCAATAGAAAATCGTTAGTTTATACTAAAAAACGTTGATTACAACTTAAAATTAAATTTCTGCAAACATAAAATAAGCCTCCACAATATGCGGAGGCTTATTTGCTATCAAACCTTGTAAACCACTATTCTTAAATTTCCTTGACTATTCAACTCTGCTGTCGTCTAATTTCTTTTCAGTAAGTGAATCAATACCTATTTCTGTGTTTTTTAACAATTGGATAATTTTTGGTATCATAGCCAAGCTCAGCATGATGGCACCAAACAAAAGAATATGATATGGATTCGTAAAGTATGTACCAGAGGTAAAAACTCCCAAAATTAGCAATGTACTGAATGGCATAGACACAGCTAGGACATTGATACCAAGCTCTAAGTCAAAAGTAGGCCTTTTTTCCAAATCTTTATTTTTTAACTCTAGTGACCTAACAGAAGACATATGTGCAAACGGCCAAAAACTTACAGCACTCTGTGGAAATACTACTGCCAATAGTATCGCTGCTTCATTTGGAAGAGGAACCAACAACACGAATATCCCACTCAACATAAAGATAAATCCTGCCCTAAAGACCAAAAGTGCAGTAATCATCCTCAACTGTGCCCATTTGAATACAACAGCAATCCCGATGAAAAGCAAAACCAACGGTGTCATCATATTTTTCATCATCAGAATTGCATCACTTAGAAATACGGGCATTGTATCAAGATTAATTCCGACACTCAACAAAATGATGGCCGTAATAATGACCAAATTAATTGGTTCTTTGATCATAGAAACTAACAATTCTTTGATCTTTTGAACATTTGACCTGGATTTCAACTGATGATTTTTGTAAAACCAAGACATAGCCAGCATATATGCTGCGATCAGAACAAACACTTTGTTTCCAATATCTGATAATGCCGCCCAAGCCAATACGTCATCACCCAAGTATTCAACAACAAATGGAAAACAAGTCAACCCTGGTGCTAGAGAAGGAATCAAAAGCATCAATGTCCTCATAGAAGCAGAGTTGTTTTCGATTCCAAAAACAGGCATGGCATATCTGGTAAAGAGAAGTAAGATGATATTGAATACCAAGGCCAAAACAGGTAATATCAATAAATCTGGATTTACCTCTATTTTCAACAGTGCCACAAAAATCATTGCGGGCAGAGCAATATCTAAGATAATGGTTTTGATACCTTTATTTTGATCAGGGGTGACAAATTTCCTTTTCAAAAACAATCCAAGTATTATCAGTAAAATTAATGACAATGTCTTTTGTAATGCGATACTCATTGAAACTATGTTTTTAAACCGTCACTTTTTTGAAGGTATCTACGAAATACTCCATTTCCTCACGAGTTCCCATACTTACCCTACACCAAGGTTTATCGTCTATACTAAACACCCTGATTCCTACCCCGGCATCATACATACTTTTCATGAATTCCTGTCCCTCCATTGCAATAGGGAATATTAGAAAACTGGTCTGGGAAGGAATAACATCATAGCCTAAAGCAGAAATCTCAGTATTGACAAAATCCCTACATTCAGCATTCTTTTTTCTGCAATCTTCCAAAAACTGCTGATCTTGCATACTTACTATAGCTCCTCTGAGCGAAGTGACGCAAAGCCCCATAGTGCTTCTTACTTTGTTGGTGATAGACTTGATTCTTTCAGGCTGAGCAACTATGTAGCCGATTCTCAAACCTGCCATACCATGGATTTTTGAGAAAGTCCTTGCTACAATCACATCCTTTCCTTCTGCAACCAAACCAACCATTGTATTTGATTCTGGCATGTCCAAAAATTCTAAATATGCTTCATCTACAAACACAGGTGTACTTTCTGAAACAGAAGAACAGAAAGATTTCAACTTCACTGGATCTGTAATCGAGCCAGTTGGATTGTTTGGATTACATACATAGACTAATTTGGTTTCTGAATCCACAGCCTTTGCCATTTCATCCAAGTCATGTGCATAATCTTTGGTCAATGCGACTGGTTTCCAAGTAGCTCCCAAAGATCTTGCTGTGCTGATGATAGACATGTAAGCAGGATCTGCTGACACAATATTCCCTCCATTGCTAAAAGAGACAAAGGCTGTCTTCTCCAACAAATCCGAAGAACCTGGACCAAGCATAATATGATCTTTGCTTACTCCTTCTTTCTCGGCTATCATGCTTATCAATGTCGAAGCATCTTGATGACCATATCTATTTCCAGAGCTAATAGATTCTGTTATTGCCTGAATTACTKTTGGGGAAGGACCATAAGGATTTTCATTTGCAGAAAGCCTAGCTATCATTCTAGACTCATCGTAATTATAAGTGGGTATATATTCTTTAAGGGCACTTTCTGGTTGGTAAACATGAAGACCTGATTCTCTTCTGCTGAGCGCAATTGCAGGGCTCACTGTCAAGGCTCCTAGACCTAAGAGTGAGGACTTAATCCAATTTCTTCTATTGATTGACTTATTCATATAAATGGGTGTTAAAATTACAGTAAAGGTCAAATAACAATAAGCAACAGCTAAAATTGTTATACAAAAAGGTTATTTGGGCGACAAAATTTAATTTATAAGTATATTTTTTAACCTATATCTCTAAATTTTCTGTTAATCTAAATAATATAAGTTAATATTAAAACCATTATTTTAATTAAAGTGTATTTTTTTTACCAATTGGTGTAATTTTCAAACCAAAGATCTCTGAAAACACTAACCTCTTGAAAAACCAAGGATAATTTACAAGGCATTTATTGAAAGTGATATGATTTAATTACTTTTGGAGTTAAAAAATGAACCCAAAGCCTAAAATTTCTATTTATAAAACATGATCATACCAGTTACCATTACAGAAAAGGCACAAGACGAGATAAAAAATATCATGTCTAATAAAAATATCCCTACAGACTATTCACTTCGCGTGGGGGTCAAAGGTGGTGGATGCGGAGGAATGTCTTATGCTTTAGGATTTGACAAACTTAAAGATGGCGATCAGCAATTCACTATAAATCAAATTCCTGTATTGATCGAAAAAAAGCATATAATGTTTTTGATGGGGATGCAGATTGACTTCTATGAAGGGAATGAAGCAAGAGGCTTTACTTTCGTCAACCCTGATATCCCCAAAAGACATGATGCAGGGTAGCTCCCTACCCCGCATCATATTTTTTACTTCATGATCTTATCAATTGCTTTTTGAAGCATTTCTTTGCTTTCAGAATACGGTGCTAAATCAAAAAGCTCAACTTTTCTAAAGTCAATGGGGTGACTTTCACTCTGTAATGAGATGTAGCCAGATTTTAGTGGCTTCCCATCAACCTTTACTTCTGGATCAAAAGGGTTGACATTATCACCGCCAATCTGTGGGCTGTAGTAAGTCAATACTTTTTCACCTTCCAAAATATGGTGAACTACAGAATCTCCCAAAACCAAAAACTCAGCTGTCACCCATTGTTCGCCATGATAAGTCTTGGAATTAGCTGTAACACAATGTGGCGTAAACAACTCCCCATCGATAACTACATTTGTACCCGGAGTACAAAGATTACTTGTTGGTCTTGGATTTTCTCCATCTCCCCCAAGCATTTGTCCTTCAATGGATATTGGGAAATCTTGATCAACCATCATTGTTGCAGGATCTTGGGAATGTAGCATTGCACCACTATTCCTTGTAGCCCAACCTTCTCCCCCTTCTGCTTGCTCTCCCACAAATCTATATTCTACTCTCAACAGATAATATGAAAAAGGATTTTTGTAAAAAATATGTCCATATTGTTTATCAAATTGATCATATTCATCATAACGAACTTTCATCAAACCATCTTCTACCCTAAATGTATTCGCAAAATTATCATTGAGCTCATGTTTGGAAATTTTTACAACCCAATCATTCAAATCTTCTCCATTGAATAGCTGAATCCATCCATCTGAGATCTTACTTTCATTTTCTTGTTGGGAATCTTCGGTTTCATTATTGCTGGATGGGCTACATGCATAAAAAAAAGCTGCCATTGACAATAATAAAGTTAAGTTTTTCTTGATCATAATAAATTTATTTGTTGTGGTTTGATAAGTAAATGTAACAATAACAAGGCTAAAGAAAACTAAAAACTTGCAAAGAACAAGTTAAAGACATAATTTCGATTTTAAAAAAAACTCATGTTGCGAATTCTAACTGGCACTATATTCTGCTTCTCGCTTATTTTATTTTTCAGTGTTTACATTTCGCCAGAGTTTTTCCCTTACGCAGGTTTATTAACACTTTTAATTCCACCATTGATAATTATCAACATACTGATATTAATACTTTTAACACTAGCAAAAAGAAGACTTGCCCTTTTACCTCTAATAGCGTTGATTTTTGGATGGAAGTTTGTTGGAGTTACACTACAATTTAATCCACGACCAGAAAATCCTCAAGGACTTTCTGTTTTGAGTTATAATGTGCATTTATTGAGATACACAAAAATTGGTGAAGATCACAATACGGTGACAAAAAATATTATAAAGTGGCTAAAAGATAATCCATCTGACATAAAGTGCTTTCAAGAGTTTTATCAAGATTTTACTACTCCTTCACAAAATGCCATTAAAGCAATAGGCACAGATAGCGGTTATGAGTACTCATATCAGGAAATCGTTGGGAACCCAACGAAGCGCTCTTATGGAATGGTTATTTTCAGCAAACATCCTATCATTAATGAAGGGCGAGTATTTGACACTAAAAGCAATAATGGAGTAATCTTCGCTGATATAAAAGTTGATAAAGACACCATCAGAATATATAATGCCCACTTAGAGTCAATGAGTATTTCTTCAGAAGGATTGAGTAACCTAGATGGAATCAAGGAAAACTATAGGGAAACTTTGGGAAAACTAAAACGCGGTCAATTGGTGAGAGCTTCTCAAATTGAAATCCTAAAAGAACACATGAGCAATAGTCCATATGCCAATATCCTTGTTGGGGATTTCAATGATGTCCCATATAGTTACACCTATTTCTCTTTGAGAAAAATAATGGAAAATGCTTTCGAAAATGCAGGAAGAGGGTTTGGTTTTACATATAACAAAGTTCTCTTTTTCTTGAGAATTGACAACATCTTCTATGATGATATTCTTCAGGTTGTGCGTTTTAAGACTCACCGTGAAGTTGATTATTCTGATCACTATCCTATTTCAGCTACATTTGATTGGGAGAAACCTTTACGTAAAATACCGCAAGATGAATAGGCCTATGAAGAGTTAAAAAAACATCATTTTTGTTTAGATACAAACAATCAAAACCCAAGCATTTAATTTTTCAAAAGATCCAATTAACAATGAGTTTAATTTTGATCTATATTCATCAAAAATGTACCATTGAATATGAAATTAACAGAAACCAAATACATCCAAAACAGTATTCCAAGTGAGCTGAAAGTTGTCATCATAAATGCACTTGATTTCTATCCAGACCTGGCCGATATCACTATTGAATTTAAGTTAAGCGAAAATATCAGAAAATCTGTAATGCAAGCTCAACCCAAATTCAGCACAATGTTTGGATCAAGAAAAAAAAGAACCTACGTCATCAAAATTAGTAGGTTCTTTGCTTTAAAAGGTGAAATAACTCCAATTCATATGCTCCCTAAAAACGTCCTCATAGGATGGATAGGTCATGAGCTTGGCCATATCATGGATTATTTGAATAGGAGTAATTGGTCTATGATTCTTTTTGGAATAGGCTATCTCACTTCGAAAAGCTTCATCATATCAGCAGAAAGAGTAGCCGATACATATGCAGTAAATCACGGACTAGGTGACTATATTTTAGCCACAAAGGATTTTATTCTACATCAAGCAGGAATGCCAGAAAAGTATATTCAAAAGATCAATAAACTTTATTTACCCCCTGAGGAAATTATGTACTTGATGGAGAACAAATCACTCAAGGATTGATTCAGTAATTACAATTTGGTTTTGGAAACGTATTCTTCCCATTCTCTGAAATCATTTTCTTTCATAACCCTTGGGATCTTTACCTGGCCACCTTTTTGTTTGGTTTCTTCAGTCCACTTTCTAAACATCTCGTCAGAGATAAGCTTCACTTCAACATTTTTCAGAGCCTTTCCTCTAGCAACTTTGTAGTTCTTGTTATTTTCCTGCAAGACACTATCCAATCGCTCAGCAAAATCTTTTTCGTTACCCTTAGTCTCCCCTTCTATTCCAAGATACCATCTATGAAGGTAATCACCTTCTTCCAAAACAGCAGCTACTGTGAATTCTTTAATTTGACAGTTAAATTCATCACTTATCTGTTCCATAGCATTATTCATCTGGATTACTGAAAGTTGTGAACCAACAACATTGAGAAAATGCTTCGTCCTTCCTGTTATCTTTATTTCGCCTCTTTCCTTGTCTGTAAATGCAACAGTATCACCAATCATATATCGCCAAGCCCCAGAAACTGTGCTAATAAGCAAAACATAATCCACCCCCTCTTCAACATCTTCAATTCTGACTGACTTAGCTTCTTGATTCACACTTCCATCTTCGGCCATATTCTCGGGAACAAATGGTACAAATTCAAAATAAATCCCATTGTCTGTAATCAAAGCCATGGCATCTGTTTCTTTCCTAAGTTGGGTTGCTATATATCCCTCTGAAGCCAAGTAAGTATCGATCACAATGATTTCCTTGCCACAGAGTTTTTCAAATGATTTTCTATATGGCTCAAATGCTACTCCCCCAGAAGTATAAACCTGAAAATTAGGCCATACATCATGGATTGTTTCTGCTTTGTTGTATTCGATTACTTTTTTGATCATCAGTTCTATCCAAGAAGGGATGCCAGAGACAGCACCTATATCCCAGTTTGCAGATTCCTTTGCTAGTTCTTCAACTCTCTGATCCCAATCATCTATGGAGGAAATCTCCTTACCAGGTCTATAAAAACCCTCAAACCAAAAAGGAATCTGACTAGCACTGATCCCACTGATCTCTCCTTCAAAATGTCCATTGACTTCTTTCAGATTGGTACTACTACCAAACATCAAAATCTCTTTTTCGAAAAATTCTGCAGGTAAATCAAAATCTGCAATACCCTTAATCTGTTGCATACCAGCCCGTCTGATTGACTGAAGCATATCATCTGTGACTGGTATGTGCTTTTTTGTACTCGTAGTACCACTTGATACAGCAAAAAATTTGACTTTACCTGGCCAAGTCACGTCCTCACCACCATCTATTACTTTCTGCCACCACTCATCTCGAAGTTGATCGTAATCAAAATAAGGAACTTCCTTAGCAAATTCTTCTCTGATATTTTCAGACTTAAGTATCTTTTCAAATTGATAATACTTACCAAAAGATGTGTTTTTTGCTTTGGACAACAATGATTCCAACGCTTTTTCTTGGGCTTCTTTAGGGTCTGAATTTGTAAAAATCTTGTCTACGGCTTCAACAGATCTTTTTATAATTTCTCCTATGATTGGCATACTGAATAAATGTTTTATATGAACAAACCTAGCAATAATATTATTGCTCAGATTCAAAAGTTTGTATTACTGGTAATTAACTAGGTTTGTGTTAAAACAACTTTCAAGCCATGAAAATAAAAATCCTCAAAGCTTTCAGAAAATCTGAAAATTTTGAGGATTTAAAACTGAATAAAATAATTGAATTCTATCTAGAATTTTAACGATTGTGAATGGATTAATTTTCTAGGTAATCCCATCACAACTACAAATTCAAATACATTCTTATATTTTTACCAGAAAACAATATATAAAGCTGTTGTTATCAAAACTATAATAAATGCACCAATCTTGAAGCCGAAGGTGGTTTTGAAAATATCCCCGCTGATATCAATGCTATTTGGATGATCTTTTCCTTTGCCTTCAACCAAACTAATCAAAATCATCAAGCCTGACAAAATGAGGAAAACTAACCCCATTCTGTCCAAAAATGGTAGGGTTGGCCAAAACTCTTTCAATACAACTGATAAAGGGATACTAAGCGCTGCACCTGTAAGTGCTGCATTGGAAGTGGTTTTTTTCCAGAAAACACCAAAGAAGAATATTGCAAATACTCCTGGACTTACGAAACCAGTGTATTCTTGAATAAACTGAAATGCTTGATCCAATTCTCCCAAAGCAGGTGCAACGATAGCCGCTATAACAAATGCTATTACGGCAGTAATCCTACCCACTTTTACCTGCTTAGATTCTGAAGCATTTTGACCAAAATACTTCTTATAGATATCCATTGTAAAGATTGTCGAAGTACTATTTGCCATTGAAGCGAGTGAAGAAATAATTGCTGCGGTAAGTGCTGCAAACGCCAAACCTTTCAGGCCTGTAGGAAGTAATTGTAGTAAAGTAGGATATGCTCTATCAGATTTAATGATTCCTGTCACAGGATCTTTCATAGACTCAACAAAACCTGTATCAATACCGTTATTTACTATTACCAAAGCAGCTATCCCTGGAACTACCACTATCAAAGGCATTAACAATTTTAAGAATCCTGCAAAGATCATCCCTTTTTGCGCTTCATCTAAACTCTTGGCTGCAAGAGCACGCTGAGTAATATATTGGTTGAATCCCCAATAACTCAAATTAGTAATCCACATACCTCCAACGAGCACGCTGATTCCTGGCAAATCCATATAGGCATCTCTTGTACCTCCTTTTCCGTCTGGGATCATCATTTCACCTTTTGAAAGTATCATAGAAAAATGCCCTGGCACTTCCTGTCTCAAAAGACTCAATCCGTCCCATGCACTCCCACTTCCTACCATAGTCAATGCTATGTAAGTAGTCGCCAAACCACCTGCAATCAAAAAGAAAACTTGAACTACATCAGTCCAAGCAACTGCCTTGAGCCCTCCATAAATTGAATAAATCATGGCAAACAATGCCAACCCAATGATTCCGTATGTCATTGGCACATCCATAATTGTATTCAAACTTAAGGCACCTAAATATAATACTGATGTCAAATTCACAAATACATACAAAGCCAACCAAAACACGGCCATTGTGGTCCTTACACGAGTATCATATCTATCCAAAAGAAATCCCGGCATGGTGTAAATGCCTTTTTTGATATAAACTGGCAAAAAGAAAACCGCTACAACTATAAGTGTGATTGCAGCCATCCACTCGTAAGTAGATATGGCTAATCCCAGTGCAAAACCGGAACCTGACATTCCTATAAACTGCTCGGCAGAAATATTGGAAGCGATAAGAGAAGCTCCAACAGCCCACCATGGTAAAGCTTTGGAAGCAAGGAAATAATCCTGCGAATTTTTAACATGGCCCTTTTTTTCCCGAGAGACAAAAAGACCCATTCCGATAATTAGGCAACAATAGCCAATGAATACAATGAGATCTAAAGGTTCTAATAACATAGGTTGAGATTGATTATATGGGGTTTAATTTTGGTTTGTGAATTTCAAATATAGGTTTTTCATGTTAGTATTTTATGTAATTTCAATAAATGTATTGTGCCATACTATTTTCATAATAGTTTAGATCACTTTTTTTTAAAATATATCTTTGTTTTATGCAAAAACACCCCTTCAAATAATTTATGAAGGGGTGCTCTCTAATAGAAAAGTCGATTAATTATCACCTAACTCATACTTTAAAGTCCTACCCTTTTCCACTGCCGGCAAACCCTCTGTCATCCACAATGGTGCTGGAGCTCCCTTAAGATAATGATCAAAAAACTGTGACAATCTCACTGAAAGGTCCTTTCTGTTTTTTCTTTGGACAAGATTATGGTCCTCATCATTGTATTGCAATAGCCAAGCTGGTTGATTTAACCTTTTCAATGCCATAAACATCTCAATTCCTTGGTACCATGGCACTGCTCCATCAGCATCATTGTGCATTATCAACACTGGTGTCTGAACTCTATCCATATAGAACAATGGTGAATTTTCTAAATAGTACAAAGGTTT
The DNA here is from genome assembly GCF_022549785.1 of Belliella alkalica. Taxonomy (GTDB): domain Bacteria; phylum Bacteroidota; class Bacteroidia; order Cytophagales; family Cyclobacteriaceae; genus Belliella; species Belliella alkalica. Next base: position 399,013 of record NZ_JAKZGO010000002.1, on the reverse strand, counting down.
TTCCCACAATGTGCCACCAATCCTACTCTGCGTTTGTTCGTATTGGAACATCCTACTCATACCTGTTCCCCAACGAATACCACCGTATGCTGAAGTCATGTTCACAACCGGCGCTCCTGCTCCAGCAGCTTTGAACATGTTGGTTCTCGTGATCAAATGAGCTACTTGGTAGCCTCCCCAGCTTTGACCCTGAATAGCCATATTGTCTACATCTACAAAACCTTTGGCAACTATAGACTGAACTCCTGGAATTATACAATTGTAAGCACTAGGTCCTGGTAGACCTAAGTCATACTTAATATCTGGTACAAAGACCAAATATTCATTACTTACAAAATAAGGTATATTTATAGTCGATGCACTCGGAGCTGGGGCTCTGTAGCTATGCAAGCCATCAGAATTCCTTTCATAGAAATACACCATCATTGGATATTTCTTGTTGGAATCAAAATTTTCAGGCTTAAACAACAAACCCTGTAACGGTACTCCATCATTTGCTAGGTATTCTACCAATTCAACAGTCCCCCAGTTAACATCTTTTTGCTGAGGATTTGCTTGAGAAAGTTGCGTTAACTGAGACATTGACATATCAGTGGCATAAATATCCGCATAATCCTGGTAAGTTGATCTTCTTACGATTGCAAGGTTAGAGTCTGCTGCTTTGCTCAGTCCCATATATCTATGATCGGTAAATACAATCGAAACAGGCGCTTTTGCTCCATTAATATCTCCAGTATAGAATCCATTTTTCTTATTATACTCATGGAATGCAGTCAATACAAATGGAAGTGCTGGATCAATCCCTTCCCTTTCCTCCTCTTCAATTCTTTGTCTCCTAAATTCAATGGTTTGCTTTCTACCTTCTCCTAACGTTATGTTTTTCGGAGATTCCTTTCCAGTAGGGTCTATTTTCCAAATATCATATTTGTCATAAACCAAAAATGCCTTATCATCTTTCATCCAACCTGCTGCACCATAACTACCTGGTAAGGATGGCGAGTCATGTTGCTCATTATAAAAGTTGACATTCATAGATTTAGTCAAATTTTTGAAGGACTTAGTCGCAATCTCATAAGCTACCCAAGAACTGTCACTGTTGTCATACCAATATGCATATTTCCCATTTGGAGAAAGTTGAGCATATCCAGATAGTGCTTTCTGGATTAAAGTTCTGCTTCCATTTTCAAGGTTTACCAAATAAGTGTCTCTTCCAATCTGCGTATTCCAGCTATACTCTCTTCGGTATGGGGAATCATCAGTGGCAATACCTATTTTATGCTTTGCCTTAGGGTCATAACTGATACTATTGATCTGTCCATCTCCTATCTGGATTATTTTCTTGTCCTTTATATTGTAAGCAGCCAAATAGCTCTTATTTTCCTCTCTATTCTTATTCTTCAATTGCATCGGCTGAATCTCAGCATCTTGCCAACCCCAGATATCTAATTTCACTCTCTCCTCATCCAATATAGTCGTATCATCTTCATATGCATATGTAGCATAATCATTGATTGTTCCGAAATAAACTCGACTATCATCCTCCGCAAAATTGATCCTTCCAGATTTGCTAATCATACCATTGGAAAGGATTCCAACAGAATTCCTATCTGCAATTTTCTGATTGCTGGCTTTCGCTATATCATATAGATATAAATCATAATAAGGTTTCTTAGTTTTCAGAGAATCCTCTGTAGTCAGAAAAGCCAAATATTTATTTGAATCTGATATTTGTGTAGAAATGTAATCTGTTTTCCCAATATCAATAATTTGAGACACACCAGATTTTAAGTCAAGAAGGAATATGCCTGCATTTTTGAGAGTATCCTCTGTTGCTTTCACATAATATAGATGTGATCCATTTTCAGAAAAACCATAAGATTTCACCCGATCATATTCGTAGCTAGTTTTCCCATCAAAAGATCGAACGATTAGCTTAGTGCCATCTGTCTTTTTTGGTTTTTCAGGCGTTGCAACTTTTGTTGTATCTCCCTCTGCTTTTTTGGCAGGTTTTGCAGGAATCTCTTTTTCAAAATGAACAGCTAACCAGTTAGCCTCTTTTCTTGGAGTAGCAAAAGATTTTACTCTAGCGATTTTTTCAATATTACCCGAAGACAATTGAATCACAAAAAGTGTATCTTTTGGCATTTCATCTGCTTTGGTTTTCTTGATTTTCAAAACCTTCAAAGAGTCTTTTTGTGCAACAATTCTTCCTACTCCAAAATTGTTATCATTTGAAAAGGAGAATCTATTTCCTCTTGGAATTACAAATTTATTTTTAGAATTACTGTGACTGACGATCTCTAGTCTACCATCGCCATCTTGAGGATTGATTTCAAAGCCAACCCATTTTCCATCGGCAGAAATCTTATCTGATGAAACAGATTCCCATCCGTCATAATCAGCGTGGGTCAGAGGCCTTTTTTGTTGTGCTGAGACATTCAGCACTACGAAAAAGAGCATCAAACCCAAAATGTTTTTTGTTTTAATTATCATATTTCGAATTATTTAGATACAAGTAAATAAAGTATGCAAAGAATTACCTTAAATTTTATATTAATGGGAAATAGCGATTATAAGGTCACTTTTAAGTCTACTTTAGCTTTTAAGTAAAATGTTGTTTTAAAGAATTTGAAGTTTAGTTGCCAATAGTGATTTCCCTTTCTACAAATCCACCTCTGGTTGATAATAGCTTCAACTTCGCTTTTACTGGCTCCTTTTGTTTTAAAATAATTTTAAAACTTTCCTTTTTCACTTCTCCAGCATTTGTATAGCCTGTATATATTGTTTTGTCATACAGTTGCGGCTGGGTAATTTGCACCTTTGCATTCTCAAATCCCTTTGTCAATTCCTTGTCAAACTCAAGTATCAACCTATCTTCTTGAACAATTTTAACTCTTTTTGCTTGCTCCAAAGCAACTGGAAGACCTCCTGTGTTCGACCACTTTACAGATATTTCGTATTCATTTGAGCCAATTTCTTCTACATTGACTTCTAGGATTTCTATTTGTGGCAACTCTTTGGCCATAGCAAGGTTAAACAAAGACTGCTTCTTGATCCATCTTTCCAATTGCCATGGTGGCCCATTTTGGGAAAAGAATTTAGGATGAAATCCACCAATCTCTACTTCTCCCAATTGAGGATGCTCAAATTTTTCCCATTTTTTGAATCCATTGGAATTATTTTCCTCATCATCCCACATCAGAGCATCATAATCGTCATACACTCCATCACCATCATAATCTTTCATAGCGCCATTATTCCACAACTCATCGCCATACCACATTGCTCCGTAATAGAAATATCCAAAATCAGGACCATGCCCAAACAATGGACTCGGCTTCAAAGGATCTCCAGTAAGCCTATTTGTCTTATATCTTGTACTATAAGTTTCATAAACATCTCCAGCCCAAGGATATCCTGTAATTTCGATTCCCATCTGGTCAAATTTCTTATAAAGTTCCAAATCCGAAGGAAACATACTTTCTTCACTTGATGATGTTGAAGGTGGTCTTAGATGCATCGGAACTCTTGTATCCAAGGAATTTACTACTGAGATATTTGGGTGAGACAAGAGCCAAAGGACTGTAGATCGTGTTTCTATTTCGCTCAAAGGATATTCTCCTGCACCCCATTGGGTATAACCCCTACCTGTCATGTCACCTCCAGAATCAGGGCGCCAATTTTCAGGATAATTTCTATGCAAATCCAATCCGCCAATTCCATCTTCATTATATTTGCCATCCCCATCATTATCAATCCCTTCGGAATACATCAACCATTCACCTTGACCTTCAAAAACTCTCTTCATCAGCCTCCCACTTGGATCTCTTGGATCAAGGGTATAATTGGCCTTTTCCTTTTCTTCTTCAGTCACTGCTTTTTTTCGCATGCTATGGATTATGCCGTCACCATTGAGATCCTCTTCTGGATCCTCGTCCATCAAGCCATCTCTGTCCACATCATAAGGTCGAACAGTACTTCTATTTCTCTGCTCTGTATAGAGATACATTGTAGAACCATCAGGATTATTCTGAGGCCTTACATAGATTGTTTTTGTATCAATCAAGGCTGTAATCTCAGGATCTTTTCCGTAGTTTTCCAACAAATGCTTTGTCAACCAAAGAACTGATTCGCTACTTGTCACTTCACCACCATGCCTTCCTCCTTCAAAATACGCAGCCGGCTTATCTGTGTGTTTACCGGTTTTTTTATTGGTAATTGTCATTTGGAGGATTGGCCTCCCTTCATATGATGTAGCCACTTCATAAAGCTCCGTTATATCAGGATATTGCTCCGCCCAATACATATACCAGTGGTACATGACTTTGGGAGTGTGGTAAATATCAAATTCCAAAGTCTCTCCCGGTTCATACTGAACTTCAGGGAATTTAAATTTCTTAAAAAATGATTGGCCATGCCTTTCACCTGAGACCACATAATTCTTCATCTTTTCGTCATCCTCAGGCCATACCTTTGGAGGTTTCAAAGATTTATCATTCAATTGTGCAAATGAAAGGCTTAAACTCAAAGAAAGAAAGATTGGTAGAAGTAAAATCTGCTTCATAATTAGGATAGATTTGTTTGAGTTAAAGTTAAGGGCCTATCCTATTCATTCCTAACCACTCAAAAAAAATTCCCTACCAATTAATTGGTAGGGAATGATAATTAAACACTCTAATTTAATTTAATTATCTTCTTATAATCAATTCAAAATCTGTGGCTTCATAACTTGAATAGCCTGGTACTGGTAGACATTTAGGCAGTTTACGTAGCACATGCGCCATCCTTTCTTCCAAACCTTTATCTACCTCTGTAATAAATTCGTACCCTACAAGTTTTCCACGATTATCAACATTCAAAACTACTCTTATCTCTTCAAATTGTGCACTTTCTTTTGTTCTAAACAAAAATGGCGTAAAACTTTCGACCAAATCCATAGTGTAATCTGGCCAAACCCATTCTGATCCAAAGTCAGAAAAATCATTAGAACTTTCATCAATAACTTTACTTAACAAAACGTCTGCTGAAGAGCTGTGAAAGGAATTGACTGACTTCTCTTTGTTCTTCTTACCTTCATTATCGACCTTACTTTCACTGATATCACGACCATAAGAAGTCATAATCATCCCGAAGGATACGGAAAATAAAAATAAAGTTGTAAAATATCTTTTCATTGGGGACATTCGAATATATGTTGTAAAAATACATTTAAATTATTTTCAAACCTATATTTATGTATTTTAAATTTTGATGTAAAAAATAAAAAAGTCTTGCCAGTAGCAAGACCCTTTTCAGAATATAAACCCAAATATAACTTTAGAGATTAAAAGTTTTTCTAATTTAAAATACTGAATTACAAAGATTATCTTTGATTATTCAATTTTTTATTTGACATCATTTGATAAACACCAAATAAAATTTACTCTTAATTCTTAGATGCCAAAATAAATGTATTTTCTCCAATTTTACAAATTGAAAAATTTATTTTGCATTTTTTTAAGTATTTCATAATTTGACGACTGATTTATTAACATACCTCTAATTTAACCTCAAAATAATGGACAAAATTTTAGATATTGACAATGTGGATTTGAAGATCATTTCGCTTTTGAATGATGATGCAAAGACACCTTACACGGAAATAGCAAAAAAAGTATTCGTTTCTTCCGGTACAGTACATGTTAGAATGCGTAAACTCGAAGATATGGGGATCGTCAAAAGTGCAACCTTGAACATAGACTTTTCAAAATTAGGATATGATATTTCAGCATTTTTGGGAATCTATCTAGAAAAAAGCTCATTATACGATACCGTAATCGAAAATCTAAAGCAAATCTCTGAAGTAATCAATGCATATTACACAACAGGAAACTACAGCATTTTCGCAAAGATAATATGCAAAGACACTAATCACCTTAGAACAGTATTGGACAATATCCAAAAAGTAGAGGGCATAGATAGAACAGAGACTTTGATCGTATTAGAAGAAAGTATTAACAGGCCTATTCAGTTTTTTGACAAGACGGGAAAAATCTAAAATTATTCAAAAATAAATTAGATTAAATCTAAATAAAATAAATTTATAATAATTTAAATATTATTTATAATTTTAAAAGCAAGGCTAGATATTAGATATCTAGCCTCTTTTTATTTTCAATATAATCATTGTCAACATCTTACGATAAATTTTTTCTATCAATTATAGATTTTTGGTATCTGTATGAACAATATATTTTAGATTAATGTTGTATCTTCGCATCACAAACTATAATTAGTCTAAATAACTCACACACATGAGCAAAGACAATCAAATTTTAGAAGAACTTACTTCAAAGGATTACGAACATGGCTGGTCAGTCGACATGGAAGTCGATGAGGCCCCTACTGGTCTTAATGAAAATATTATTAGATGGATTTCGGCCAAAAAAGAAGAACCTCAATGGTTGCTGGACTGGAGGCTTAAAGCTTTCAAAACTTGGCTGGACATGAAAGAGCCTGAATGGGCTAATGTAACTTATCCAAAAATAGACCTACAAGGCCTTAAGTACTACTCTGCACCTAAAAAATCAAACAAACCAAAAAGTTTGGATGAAATAGATCCTGAACTTTTGCAGATCTATGAAAGGTTGGGGATTTCTTTGAATGAACAAAAGAAGTTGCAAGGAATTGCAGTAGATGCAGTTTTGGATTCAGTTTCTGTCGGAACTACTTTTAAAGAAACGCTATCCAAAATGGGAATTGTTTTTTGTTCTTTCAGCGAAGCAGTAAAAGAACATCCCGAATTGGTGAAAAAATATTTGGGATCAGTGGTCCCTATGACTGATAATTATTATGCAGCATTGAATTCTGCTGTATTTTCAGATGGGTCTTTCTGTTACATTCCGGCTGGTGTAAGGTGCCCAATGGAACTTTCTACTTATTTCAGAATCAATGCAGCCAATACCGGCCAATTTGAAAGAACGCTGATAGTAGCAGAAGAAGGTTCTTATGTCTCTTACTTGGAAGGCTGTACTGCTCCCCAAAGAGACGAAAACCAACTTCATGCTGCAGTTGTGGAAATTTACGCAGCCAAAAACTCAGAAGTTAAATATTCTACCGTTCAAAACTGGTTTCCTGGAGACAAAAATGGCAAGGGTGGTATCTATAATTTTGTTACCAAAAGAGGTATTTGTGCCGGTGATTTTTCAAAAATCTCTTGGACTCAAGTAGAAACAGGTTCAGCTGTCACTTGGAAATACCCTTCTTGTATTTTGAAAGGAGACAATTCTATTGGAGAATTTTATTCAGTAGCAGTCACCAACAATTATCAGCAAGCTGATACTGGGACCAAAATGATCCACATTGGTAAAAACACCAAATCCAGGATCGTATCCAAAGGAATCTCAGCAGGTAAGTCTCAAAATTCCTACAGAGGACAGGTTCAAGTTATGAAAAGAGCGACCAATGCGCGAAATTTCTCTCAGTGTGACTCTCTGCTAATGGGTGATAGATGTGGTGCGCATACCTTCCCATATATTGATATTCAAAATTCTTCCGCAAAAGTTGAACATGAAGCGACAACCTCGAAAATCGGTGAAGATCAGCTATTCTATTGTAACCAAAGAGGTATTGCAACTGAAGATGCTGTAGCCTTGATTGTCAATGGATATGCAAAAGAAGTATTGAATCAATTACCTATGGAATTTGCAGTAGAAGCACAAAAACTGCTCGCACTTACCCTAGAAGGATCTGTAGGATAAGCTTTAGGATTGATAGAATTGAATTAGAAAAATTGAAGATTACGAAATGTTAAAGATAAAGAATTTACACGCCTCAATAGAAGGCACTCCAATATTAAAAGGTATCAACCTTGAAGTTAAGCCAGGAGAAGTCCATGCGATAATGGGACCTAATGGTTCAGGAAAATCGACTTTGGCCTCTGTATTGGCTGGAAGAGAAGAATATGAAGTCACTGAAGGTGAAGTTTCTTTCAAAGGAAAAGACCTTTTAGAACTTTCTCCTGAAGACAGAGCTAGAGAAGGTGTGTTTTTGGCTTTCCAATATCCTGTGGAAATCCCAGGTGTGAGCTCTACCAATTTCTTGAGGACAGCTGTCAACCAAGTTCGAGAATACCGAGGACTAGAAGCACTTGATGCTGTGAAATTCCTCTCTATCATGAAAGAGAAAATGAAACTTGTTGAGATCGATCAAAAACTTTTGAGCAGATCATTGAATGAGGGATTTTCTGGTGGAGAAAAGAAAAGAAACGAGATTTTTCAAATGGCCATGCTTGAGCCAACCCTATCCATTTTGGATGAAACTGACTCAGGATTGGATATTGATGCATTGAGAATTGTATCAAATGGTGTAAACCAATTGAAGTCTTCCGAAAATGCTACAATCGTAGTCACTCACTATCAAAGATTGCTAGATTATATCGTACCGGATTTTGTCCATGTTCTATACAATGGAAAAATTGTAAAATCAGGCACAAAAGAACTTGCCTTGGAATTGGAAGAAAAAGGATACGACTGGATCAAAGAAGAAGCTGACGCTGCTTCTGTTTAATTCCACTCATTTCTTAAAGAATCCCATACAATGACTACAATTACTAAAAATAAAGCTATAGACCTCTTTCTGGAAAATAATCCCAATTTCTCAACTTTTGAAAACTTGAGAAAGAGTGGATTGGAATTTTTGGAAATGAAGGGACTTCCCCACTTAAAAGAGGAAGAGTATAAGTTTACTCAAATCAGTAAAAAAATTGAGCAAAATGTCTCTTCATTCAAAAGTGCAATAAAGACTGAACTTACAGCAGAAAATGTAAAATCAAATCTATTTGAAGGTTTTGATGGTGATGTTGTTGTATTCAACAATGGTCATTTTGATGCAGAATTATCATCTATTTCTGCCCAAAACTATTCTTTTTTAAAGTTGTCAGAAACACAGCCTGACTTATTGGGGCAAATAGCCAAAAATGAAAAAGACCCATTTGCAGCACTCAATAGTTTGACATTCGAAGACGGAGTTCATATTTCTGTAGAAAAAGGAAAAAAAGTAGAAAAACCGATTTTCCTGATTCATTTCAACAAAGCAAATGAAGGGCAAATAATCAATTCAAGAATCTTGATTGAAATTGCTGAAAATGCAGAGGTGACATTTATTGAAAACACTGTTTCTTTGGACGAAGAAGTTTATTTCTCCAATGCAGTCGTAGAAGTCAAGGTCAATCAAAATGCCCATGGCTATTATTACAGATTGCAGAACGAAAACAGAAAAGCAATTAGTGCAAACAACTTCGCAACTGATATCCACAGAGATGCAACTTTCACTTCTGTCGCTACACAGCTTCAAGGTGATATGCTAAGAAACAATCTCACACTAAATCTCCTTGATAGTGGTTGTGTAGGAAATATGTATGGACTCTATTTGTTGAATGGAAAAACACATGTTGACAACCATACCAATGTAGATCATACCAAGCCACATTGTGATTCCAATGAACTTTATAAAGGTATCCTTGCGGATTCATCCCGAGGAGTATTCAATGGAAAAATATTCGTGAGACAAGATGCTCAAAAGACAAATGCATTTCAGCAAAACAATAATATTCTAATGTCTGAGGATGCCATTGTCAACACAAAACCACAGTTGGAAATTTGGGCTGATGATGTCAAATGTTCACATGGCTGTACAACGGGGCAGTTGGATGAAGAGGCATTGTTTTATCTTCAAGCTAGAGGAATAGGTAAAGAACATGCTAAAGGCTTGTTGCTTTATGCATTCGCAGGTGAAGTTTTCGAACATATCGCTTATGAACCTTTCAAAGAATATTGCATCCAACTAGTACAAGAAAGATTGGGAAGCAGTTTTTAAAATCTATTATGCCATTAAATATTGATCATATAAGAGGGCTTTTCCCAGTACTTCACCAAGAAGTAAATGGAAAACCTTTGATTTATTTTGACAATGCAGCGACGACCCAAAAACCTTTGGCAGTCATAGAGGCATTGTCAGATTATTATAAAAAAGACAATTCCAACATCCATAGGGGAGCGCATACTTTAGCTGATAGGGCGACGAGATATTATGAAGCTACGCGAGGATTGATCAAAACTTTCATCAATTCAAAAGAGGAAGCTGAGATCATTTTCACCAAAGGCACTACTGAAGGAATCAATTTGGTAGCAGCTACATTTGGAAGGAAATTTATCAATGAAGGTGACGAAATCATTATTTCCACCCTAGAGCACCACTCCAATATAGTCCCATGGCAAATGCTGTGTGAAGAAAAGGGTGCTATCTTAAAGATAATTCCTATCAATGAGGCTGGAGAATTGGATATGGAAGCTTTTGATGGGCTTTTGTCTCCAAGAACAAAGCTTGTGAGTGTTGTCCATGTTTCCAATGCGCTGGGCACAATCAATCCGGTTGAGGAAATTATTTCGAAAGCGCACAAAGTTGGAGCAAAAGTTTTGCTGGATGGTGCCCAATCGACTAGTCATCTTGAGATTGATGTTCAGGCCTTAGATTGCGATTTTCTAGTTTTCTCAGCACACAAACTCTATGGACCTACAGGCTTGGGAGTTCTATATGGCAAAAGAGAAATACTTGACGCAATGCCACCTTATCAAGGTGGTGGAGAAATGATCAAGGAAGTTACATTTGAAAAAACAACTTTCAACGAATTACCTTTCAAATTCGAAGCTGGCACACCAAATATTGGGGATGTGATTGCATTTGGTAGGGCTTTGGAGTTCATCAATGATCTTGGCAAAAAAGAAATCAAAGCACACGAAGATGACCTCCTCTCCTACGCTACAGAACAATTACAGGCTATCAAAGGATTTGTCCCAGTGGGAACGGCCAAAGATAAAGTCAGCGTAATTTCTTTCAATATCAACGGCATGCATCCATTTGATGTGGGAATGATGCTTGATGCAAATGGGATAGCTGTCAGAACTGGTCATCATTGCACTCAGCCTTTGATGCAAAGATTTGGGATTGAAGGAACTGTTAGGGCTTCATTCTCTGTTTACAATACCAAATCAGAAATTGACACGCTTGTGGCTTCTGTTTCAAAAATTGCAAAAATCAAGAACAAATGACCATCCAAGATATACAGAACGAAATCATAGAAGAGTTTAGCATACTAGGTGATGACAGGGAATCCACCATTTTCTATATTATGGAATTGGGTGATAAATTACCTGAAATGCCCGAAGCAGATAAAACAGACGAGCATATCATCAAAGGCTGTCAATCAAAGGTGTGGCTTACTGCTTTCGAAAAGGAAAATAAACTACACTATTTGGCAGACTCAAATACTGACATTACAAAGGGTTTGATCAGTCTTTTGATTCGTGTATTGTCTGGAAAGACCCCACAAGAAATTATCAATGCAGAATTGAATTTTATTGATAAAATCGGAATGGGAAATATCATCGGTTCCCAAAGATCAAATGGGCTTGCAGCGATGATTAAGCAAATGAAATTATACGCTATAGCTTATCAAGCTAAAATTAACGCATAAAAATATGTCTGATACCAACAATAATATGGTAGAGATTCCATCTCAGGAGTTGAAAGAAAAAGTTATCACAGCCATCAAACAAGTCTATGATCCAGAAATTCCTGTGGACGTTTACGAACTAGGATTGATCTATGAAATCAGCATTTATCCTGTCAACAATGTGTTTGTGTTGATGACGCTTACGTCTCCAAATTGTCCATCTGCGGAATTTATTCCTAGTGAGATCAAAGACAAAATACAACAGATTCAAGGCATCAACCATGTGGAATTGGAGTTGACATTTGATCCTCCTTATTCTCAAGACATGATGTCTGATGCTGCAAAGCTTGAATTAGGTTTTCTTTAAAAATTTAAATAAAAAATATATGTATCCAGAGGATTTAATTGCACCGATGCGTGCAGAATTAACTGATGTTGGTTTTCAGGAATTCAGAACCGACGAAGATGTGGTAAGTCACCTTAAAGATCACAAAGGAACTACTTTTGTGGTAGTAAATTCAGTTTGTGGTTGTGCTGCAGGTGCTGCGAGACCAGGTGTAAGGTATGCCTTGGACAAAAGCTCTGCCAAACCGACTTCATTGGCTACAGTATTTGCGGGCAATGATGTATCTGCAGTATCAAAATTCAGAGAGATAGTATTACCATACCCTCCATCTTCTCCAGCAATGGCTCTTTTCAAGGATGGTGAATTGGTACATTTTATCGAAAGACACCATATTGAAGGCCGCAATGCTCAAATGATCGGTGATCATTTAGTTGAAGTATTTGAGCACTTCTGTAAATAATATTTGCCCTTCGGGGCATTTTTTTTTGCTAAAAAAATATAGCAAATTTACCAATTGAAAACAGTATATTATTTCGAAACCGATAGCTATTGTTTTTATCTTGAGTTACAAAACTGTTTATTTGCAGAAAATATTCAAAAAAAAACGCATTGTTCAGTATTTATTTAATGGCAAAGTTATTACGCATATATGACCGCTAATATGAATAATCATGTAAATAACACTCGTTTTTACTAACTTAAGCCACTCAAATCAGTTAATACTTAAATAGAAATCAATAAACTAATAAATATAATCAACCTATGTCCGAAACAGCTAAGTTATCATATGGAGGAAAAGAGTACGAACTTCCAGTAATTGAAGGTACAGAAAACGAAAAGGCTATTGATATTGCAAAATTGAGAGGCCAAACTGGTCTTATTACAATAGACCCGGGATTCAAAAATACAGGATCCACGTCAAGTGCAATCACTTATTTGGATGGTGAAAATGGTATTCTTAAATATAGAGGATATGGAATCGAAGAGCTTGCAGAAAAATCATCATTTTTGGAAGTTGCCTATTTACTAATTTACGGTGACCTTCCTAGTCAAAAAGAGTACGAAAAATTCACAAGAGAAATTACTACACATACTTTGGTGCACGAGGATATCAAGAAAATTCTTGATGGTTTTCCTTCTCGCTCCCATCCTATGGGTGTATTATCTTCGTTGATTTGTTCATTGACTGCTTTTTATCCAGAATCACTGGATCCTACCAGAAATGAAGAAGCTGTCAATCTTAGCATCATCAGATTGTTGGCAAAAATCCCAACTTTTGCTGCTTGGGCATTCAAAAACAAAGTGGGACATCCAGTAAATTATCCAGACAATAGCTTGGATTATTGTTCCAACTTCCTGAAGATGATGTTTGCACTTCCTGCTGAAGGATATGATGCTGACCCAGTAGTAGCGAAAGCTTTGGATCAATTGTTAATCCTACATGCCGATCACGAACAAAACTGTTCTACCTCTACGGTAAGAATGGTAGGATCATCACAAGCAAGTATATATGCTTCAATTTCTGCAGGTATTAATGCTCTTTGGGGACCACTTCATGGTGGTGCAAACCAAGCTGTGATTGAAATGCTAGAAGAGATCAAAGCTGATGGTGGTGACACTAAAAAATTCATCGACAAGGCTAAAGATAAAAACGATCCATTCAGATTGATGGGCTTTGGACATAGAGTTTACAAAAACTTCGATCCACGTGCCAAAATCATCAAAAAAGCTGCTGATGATGTCCTTGCCAAATTAGGGGTGAACGATCCAATCTTAGACATTGCCAAAGAACTAGAAGAAGCGGCTTTGAGTGACCAATACTTCATTGATAGAAATCTATATCCAAACGTAGACTTCTATTCCGGAATTATTTACAGAGCGTTGGGAATTCCTACAGATATGTTTACAGTGATGTTTGCTATAGGAAGACTACCAGGCTGGATCGCACAATGGAAAGAAATGAGAGAAAACAACGAGCCAATCGGAAGACCTCGTCAAGTATATACAGGAGCGACTGAAAGAGAGTATGTTTCAATGAACAAAAGAGGCTAAAAAACTCATTTGTCAATTTTAAAAAAGTCCCAAGGCAAAATTGTCTTGGGACTTTTTTTTACCCCAAGGCCTGTGTCCTGGCTGACCTTCTTTTACCACCACTTACAAAAGTTATTTATCATAATACCCCGCATATGTCTTATGGAGTCACAAGACATGATAGGAAAAGCTATCCTTTCTGTTAACAATTGACTTTTAATAATTGATTTTTTTCCTTTAGATTTTAAAAAACCTTTAACTTTTCTATATTTGGAAACTCGCACCCAACCAATGAGTTTACCTATGAACGCAAATACATTAGAAGAAGCAGCAGCATTGACAAAAAAATTCACAAGCAAACCTTCCAATGAAGAATTGCTGAAAATATACGCTTTATACAAGCAAGCTACCATTGGAGACAACAAAGAAGAGAGGCCTGGAGGTTTTGACTTTGTAGCTGCTGCAAAATACAATGCTTGGTTAAAGGAATTAGGTAAAGAAAAAGGAGAAGCTTCAGAAGAATATATTTCTTATGTAAATGGACTATCTTCAAAATATATGTAGGATATTTCTAGAAATAAAAGAATGAAAACGCAGAAGTAATTCGAATTTCGCAAAACATTTTACATTAAATATTACTTTTACTTAAACAATATTCTAAATTCTTTAGAGTTACTATTGCATTTCCAAATAATTAAATCTACCTTTGCAACCGAATTAAAATTATAACATTTTTCTAACCGTGGGTTTCCTTACTGTCGCTTACTTTGGGATGCTTCTAGGAAATCATGGTTCAGAAGAGTAAGGAAACATTTCATGGAACAAGAATTAACATTCTCAGACCTTGGGATTTCAGCAGAAATCCTAAAGGCAGTAGAGGATATGGGTTACACCCAACCATCTACTATTCAATCACAATCTATACCTCTTTTGCTTGATGGCAGAGATGTCATCGGACAAGCTCAAACCGGAACTGGTAAGACTGCGTCTTTTGGTATTCCGATCATAGATCAAGTAGATCCAACGATCAACAAGCCACAAGCTTTGATCCTTTGTCCTACAAGAGAACTTGCAGTACAGGTAGAAGGCGAGATCGTCAAACTATCTAAGTACAAAAGAGGAATCAGCAGCACATGTATCTATGGCGGTGAGTCTATTGACAGACAAATCAAAAGCCTTAAGAGAGGTGTTCAGATTGTAGTAGGAACCCCTGGTCGTATAATGGACCACATGCAAAGAAGAACTCTTAAC
The DNA here is from genome assembly GCF_022549785.1 of Belliella alkalica. Taxonomy (GTDB): domain Bacteria; phylum Bacteroidota; class Bacteroidia; order Cytophagales; family Cyclobacteriaceae; genus Belliella; species Belliella alkalica. Next base: position 383,894 of record NZ_JAKZGO010000002.1, on the reverse strand, counting down.
CTAAGTCAAGTTAGTATCATCGTATTGGATGAAGCTGATGAGATGTTGGATATGGGTTTCAGAGATGATATCGAGACGATTTTGAGCTCAATGCCAGAAGAAAGACAAACTGTATTCTTCTCAGCAACGATGCCTAAGCCAATTCTTGACTTAACTAGAAAATACCAAACCAATCCTGAGATTGTAAAAGTATTGAGAAAAGAATTGACTGTAGAAAATATCTCTCAAGCTTATTATGAAGTAAGACCAAGCTTAAGAATTGAATTGATGGCCAGATTAATGGACATCAACCAATTCAAACTAAGTGTGGTATTCTGTAATACAAAAAGAGCTACAGATGAAGTAACAGAAGCGTTGATTTCGAAAGGAATAATGGCAGAAGCACTTCATGGTGACCTTTCACAAGCACAAAGGACCAAAGTAATGAATAAGTTCAGAAAAGGAACTTGCTCAGTATTGGTAGCTACAGATGTAGCCGCTAGAGGTATAGATGTGGATGATGTGGAAGCAGTATTCAATTATGATTTGCCACTTGACGAAGAAAACTACGTTCACAGAATCGGTAGAACAGGTAGAGCTGGTAAATCAGGTATGGCTTTGAGTTTTGTAACTGGAAGAAAAGATACTTATAGATTGAGAGATCTTGAGAAATTTATCAAGACTACAATCCATAAAATGGATCCCCCTTCTGTAACTGACTTGGTGGAGTTGAAAAAAGCTTCATTGGTGAAGGATGTAAATGCTTCTATCAACAAAGTAGAAGACAATCAACTTTTCGAAGAAACTATCGGAATGATGCTTGCTGAAGGTTTGACAATAGAACAAGTTGCACTTGGTCTAATCAAAATGCAGATGGGCGAAACTGTCAAGGAAATGGAAGATCAAAACTTCGGCCTAGATTTAGGTGGAGGAAGAGATAGAGACCGTGGTGACAGAGGTTCTAGAAGAGGTGAAAGAGACTTTGGAGGAAGAGGAAGAAGCGAAAGAGGAGACAGATTCTCTGGTAGAGACCGTTCTGAAAGAGGTGGTGATAGATTTGATCGTTCTGAAAGAGCACCAAGAAGAGAGAGAACTTCTTCAAGAGAAAAAGGTGTAAGAGAGCCAGGAATGGCACGTCTTTTCATCAATGTTGGAGCAAAAGACAGAATCCGTCCAAATGATATCGTTGGAGCTATCGCTGGTGAAACTGGCGTACCAGGAAAAAGCATTGGTGGAATCGATATTTTTGACAACTTCTCTTTTGTAGATGTACCTCAAAAAGATGCTGATCACGTGATCAGCGTTATGAGAGACAATACCATCAAAGGTAAAATTGTAAACATTGAGATTTCTAAAGGTTAATCAATAACCTAAAAGCAATATAAGCGTACCCTTTCACGAGGGTACGCTTTTTTCATTTTTAGGCAATGCCTATTTGCGTAGAATTAAGTATTTAAAATATTTCTATTAAAAAAACACTTTAAATTTTACGCAACACATTTAATCTTATCAAAAGCATTACTTAATTTAGCTCAAAGAAAACACGAAACGAATGCAGCTATTTTTCCACGAACACACTAACGAAGATCATTTCGACCTTGAACCAGAAGAATCAAAACACCTTATCAAAGTACTGAGAAAAACGCAAGGAGACCGTGTTCATTTCACTAATGGAAAAGGGAGTTTGCTTCACTGTGTAATCACAGAAGCCAATCCAAAAAAAGCAAAACTCAGAATCGAAGAAAGGGAGTTTACACCTGAGGATGATTATTATATTCACTTAGCCATTTCTCCTACCAAAAATTCTGATAGAATGGAATGGATGGTAGAAAAACTGACCGAAATAGGTGTACATGAAATCACCTTTATGGAGTCCGAATTTTCTGAAAGAAGCCACCTCAAGCTTGATCGCTTAGAGAAAAAAATCATTTCAGCCTGTAAGCAAAGTCTCAAGACAAGAATTCCGAAATTAAATCCAGTCCGTCCAATGACTGAATTGGTCCAAGATAAAAACTTTGACACCTATCAGAGGTTTGTTGCTTATGTGGATAAGGAAAATGACAGACATTTATTTGACAAAACAAAAGTTGATAATGCATACTTGGTCTTGATTGGGCCTGAAGGGGATTTTTCAAAACAAGAATTACAATTAGCATTTGACAATCATTTCTTACCTTGCTCTCTTGGAAAAAGTCGGTTAAGGTCCGAAACTGCAGCCGTCGCCGCAATACATACTTTACAACTGAAAAATAATTTAAAAGAGTTCTAAATTCAAGCTAGCTAAAATTCAAGCAGGTCTATTGCTTCATTCAAAAATGACAAAAATGTCTTACACAGGAACAATATTAAACCTTTTACGATGCAAGCTTTCCTTTAAAAACAAATAAAAAAATGAAAAAAACAATTCTAAACTTATTCGCCCTAGCACTACTTGCCTCTTGTCAAACCGCAGTAAATGAAGAAAAAAGCACAGCAGTAGGTTCTGAAGGCTGGTTAGCAGGAACCTCAGAAGAGAAATTCGAAGAAGTAGCACATCAATTAGGTGGATTCAGCAAGGCAATGGTAGAAGTGTCATATAGATACTCTGAATTGTATTGGGCAGGTATGGATGAAAACTGGGGTTATGCTGAGCATCAGGTGGAGCACATGATAGAAGCCATAGAGGATGGTCTAAAAAGAAGACCTGTAAGAGCAGAATCAGCAGAAAGCTTTATGAAAGAATCTCTTCCAGCAATGGAAGAATTGATCAAAAAAGAAAACAAAGAAGAATTCATCAAAGGGTTCAGAGCACTGACATCAGCATGTAATGCTTGTCATGCTAAAGAAGGAGAGTCATATATCATGATCCGAGAACCAGAGATCAGAACCTCACCTGTTAGATTTTAAGCTTAATTTTCAAATTAATTTCGATGATTAAAGATTATATGGTTTTGCCTACAGAAGAAAACGATACTGCGAAAAAGAAGGGCTTAACCTTGATTTTAACTACAGACGAGGACGACGACAGACCTGTCTTTATCTCAGGCAATTTCAATAATTGGTTGACTCAGGACAACAATTTCCAAATGAAGAAATTGGAGGAGGGAAAATATAGCTATGTTTTCCCTCCCGATTTTGAGATCTCTTTCCCCTTAGAGTACAAATTCACAAAAGGTGATTGGTCGGAAGTGGAAATTGATAGGTATGGAAACAAAACCCTGAACAGGATTATTCCCGAATTCAAGGAACATCATGAAGCACATGTGCCAAGATGGAGGAAAAACTGGCTGCCATTTCAACCAGAGCATCTTCCAAAGATTCACTTGATTTCTGAGGAATTTGAAATTCCCCAATTAAACAAAACAAGAAAAATCTGGGCTCTTTTGCCACACGATTACGACATTTCAGAAGAATGCTACCCAGTCCTATATCTTCAAGATGCACAAAATCTTTTCAATGAAAATGCAGCTTATGGCAATTGGCAAATAGATAAAAAACTTGCTGTAATGTCATATTATGGTATAGGTAAGCTGATCGTCATCGCTATAGAACATGCAGAAAAAGATCGTGTAATCGAATACAACGTAGGAAACACACTCCTTGGCAAAGGGCAAGGAAAAAAATACATTAGGTTTGTAACTGATACATTAAAGCCATTTGTAGATAAAAATTTCAGAACCAAACCACAACGGGAATTCACTGGAATCGGAGGAAGTTCAATGGGTGGTTTAGTAAGTATTTTTAGTGGATTGATGTATCCTGAAGTCTATGGTAAATTAATGATCTTCTCCCCTTCCCTTTGGGTTTTGCCAAAGATCAAGTTTTCATTTTTGGACATGTACGAGCCTATGGATACGAAAATCTACCTTTATGCAGGTGGTGACGAAAGCGAAACCATGATCAAGCATGTCAAAAAATTCAAAAAGAAGCTTCTCAAACAAGAAGCCAACAAAGAAAAAATGAAAATAAACTTGTCTATCAACGAAAAAGGCAAGCATAATGAAAGCTTCTGGAGTGATGAGTTTCCAAAAGCTATGGAATGGTTATTCTTCAAAGACCAAGAAGAAAAATCTTTATAAATGCTAATCCGATAGCATTGACTAGAGCCTTATTGAGCAATGAAAGCATCAAATAGGCTGTCTAATCTGCCTTTTTACGAGAAAATCAATTACTATTTAGACAAAAAAAAGATGAAAATCAATATTTTAAAGTCATCAGTTTCACTTGCGGGAATCATACTTTGCCCATTTTTAGAAAATGAAGATGGCATTGTTGTTCCTACGGAATTGTTAAATTCCAAGGTCTCCAAAAATCTTTTCTCTGGAAAAAAAGATAGTCAATTCGTTCTTGAAGATCCAAACAGTGACAAGGTCATCATTTTGATAGGTTTGGGAAAAAATCCCAATTTCAAATCCATTCAAACAGCTTTTAGAAGAGTTACATTCAAACAAGCTGATTTGATCTCAACAGATCTAAACATTTATTTTTCTCAGGAATTGAATGAAAACCATGTTCAGGCTGCAATCAGTGGTTTGTATCTGGGGACATATAGATTGGGTCATTTCAAAAATTCCGAAAAACAATCTAAAGACTGGGAAAAAGTATCTTTAGGCATTTACACAACAATAGCAAATGCAGAAGAACTAGCCATATCATCAAAGAAAATTGCAAAGGCACAGTTAGAGAGTATGAAAATGGTGGATCTTCCACCAAACACGGCTACTCCAGAATACTTGGCAAACTGGACAAAGGAAGCTGGAAAGAAATATGGATTTTCGGTAAATGTATTGGATAGAAAAGCAGCCAAAGAGATAGGATTGGAAGCGTTTTTGGCAGTCAGTCAAGGAAGTGATGTGCAGAGAGCGCCACAGTTTATCATTGCAGAATACAGAAGCTCGGATGCCAAAAAGCATATTGGACTGGTAGGTAAAGGGGTTACTTTTGATACCGGTGGACTAAATATAAAAACAGCAGGAATGGTTCATATGAAATGTGATATGGGTGGAGCTGCTGCTGTTTTAGGTTCATTGCAGGCAATTGCTGATTTGAAATTATCTGTAAATGTCACAGCAATCATCCCATGTGTGGAAAATGCTGTCGATAATCTTTCATTCTTGCCTTCGGATGTCATCGGAAGCTATAGTGGTAAAACAATAGAAGTCATCGATACAGATGCAGAAGGAAGGTTGATCTTGGCTGATGGTCTCTCCTACTTGATCAAAAACTACAAAATTGATACAGTATTAGATTTTGCAACATTAACGGGTAGTGCGGTTGGTACCTTTGGTTATGATTGTGCAGCATTATTTACAAATGACAAGGCACTTTCGGAAGCACTTCAGGAAAGTGGAGAAGCCGTAGGAGAAAAAATGTGGCCTCTTCCACTTTGGGACAGTTACAAATCCGAAATGGACAGTGAAATAGCTGATATAAAAAATTATAATGGAAAACCACTTGCTGGAGCGATAACAGCAGCAAAATTTTTGGAGGCATTTACTGAAGACCATTCATCTTGGGCACATGTTGATATTGCAGGGACTGCATTTGGTGATTCAGAATTTGCAAAAACTAAACACGGAACTGCATATGGTGTCCATTTAATTATTAAATTGTTGCAAAACTTATAAGCTATGAATACAGCATCAAAAACTTTTATTTGCGTATCCAACTTTTTCAAAGGGGGAGATTTCATGTCTCAATTAAACAAATTGGGAAACAAAGTATATCTGATCACATCAGAAAAACTAAAAGATAAACCTTGGCCTCACGAACATCTAGAAGAGATTTTCTATATGTCCGGTCAAGATTTAGATTGGAATCTAGAACATTTACTTCTAGGTGTAGCGGATTTGATGAAATCCAACAAAATAGAATCCATCATTGCTTTGGATGATTATGATGTTGAGAAAGCTACTTTTCTCCGTGAAAACCTAAGAATCCCCGGAATGGGACAAACCACAGGCAGGTATTTTAGGGACAAGCTTGCCATGCGCATGCGCGCCAAAGCTGCCGGGGTGTTAGTTCCTGAATTTTCAGCGCTTTTCAATGATGAAGAAATCAACCACTTTGCAGACAATGTAGCAGCTCCTTGGGTATTGAAGCCTCGATCTGAAGCTTCAGCAAATGGTATCATCAAGGTCCATGACAAAGAGAACCTTTGGAAGCATATCCATGAGTTGGGAGAAAACAGGATCAGATATCTTGTGGAACAATTCAAACCAGGAGATGTCTATCATGCAGATGGCTTGAATTTAGGTGGAAAAGCGATTTCATGTACTGTCTCAAAATACCTTGCAACACCAATGGAAATCTCACAAGGTGGCGGGATTTTTAGAAGTGCCAATGTACCATACGGCTCAGATGATGACAAAGCAATCCAAAAAGCCAATACTGAGGTTATGAAAGCCTTTGGGATGAAAGATGGAGCTACACATACAGAATTTATAAAGAACCGTGAGGATGGAGAAATTTATTTCCTGGAAACCTCTAGCCGTGTGGGTGGAGCACACCTCGCAGAGATGGTGGAAGCAGCGACAGGAATCAACTTATGGGGAGAATGGGCAAAAATAGAAGATTCAATCGCCAAAGGCTACACTTACAAACTTCCTAAGAAAAGAAAAGAATATGCAGGGATTGTCTTGACACTTTCAAAATTTGAAAAGCCTGATCTTTCAAGCTTTGACGATGAAGAAGTCTGCTTTAGAGTTCCTTTGGATTATCACGCAGGAATGATCGTTAGATCCAAAAAACATGCGAGAGTAAGAGAATTGCTTGACGAGTATGCTGAAAGATTAACATCAGATTTTTCGACTACAGCTGATCCAGAAAAGCTCACAAAACTACATTAAAGGGCGAAAACAAAATTTTTCGCCCATTTCTTATAACTACTCTGAAGAAATAATCAAAACCTCTTGAATTTTTACTACTTCGTTAATTTCAAATCCTTGTTTCTTAAGGTCTGAAAGAATACTATCAAGTTTTTCAATATTTGAAAGCTCAATGGCTATTCTTTCAGGTTTTTCAATCAAAAGTTTATTTGAAAACATATTTTATTCTCAAATTGAACAAACAACACTACGATTTCTATAGATATAGTAAAGGCTATTTTAAATATTTCTAACTTTATAAAACATTGATAAAGATTTACTGATATATAAAATGACATCTAATAAAAAAATTGCTATCATCGGTTGTGGAAACTTGGGAACATCGATTGCCAATGGACTTTTAGAACAACCAGATTTTTCGGCCCAAAATCTCCATATCACCAAAAGAAATCCAGCCAACCTACTTTACCTTCAAGATAAAGGAGTTCGTGTACATAGCGACAACATGATCGCTACAAAAGAATCTGATATTATAATTTTGGGTGTGAAGCCTTATAATGTGACTTCAATTTTAAAAGAGATCAAGCCTATGCTTGACAAAAATAGGCACACTATTATCTCTTTGGCAACTGGAATTACACTGGATGAAATGTATGCAGTAGTAGATCGTGAAATGGTCGTTTACAGAGCTATGCCAAATATAGCAGCAGACATCAATGAATCGATCACGTGTATATGTGGCAGAAACAATGACTTAATTACTGATGATTTGGTAAAAAACCTATTCAATAGCATTGGATTTTCCATAACAATAGATGAAACACTGATGGAAGCGGCAACCGTTCTCGGTGCATGCGGTATCGCATATGTTTTGAGGTTCATGCGAGCGATGATTCAGGGAGGCATTCAGATTGGGTTTGACGCAAAGACAGCTTCCCAGATTGTAAACCAAACTGTCAAAGGGGCTGCAGAGTTGATGATCCAAAAAAACATGCATCCAGAGGAAGCCATTGATAAAGTAACAACCCCTAAAGGCTGTACCATCGTTGGGCTTAATGAAATGGAACATCAAGGCTTCTCTTCTGCCATGGTAAGAGGTGTTTTGGCATCATATCAGAAAATCGCTAAGGATTAATGATCCCTATTCAAGAAATACTTTGATCGCATCAAAAGCCTGTTCAATATGTTCAGGAGGAATCCCATGGCCTCCTGAATAATATACTGTCAATACCTCTACATTACTTCCCTCTAATGCTGATTGAAATTTTTCCGCCTGAGAAAAAGGAACCAAAGTATCATCCCTACCATGAAGCAAAAGAAATTTGGGGGAATTTGTGCTTATAAAATTGATTGGGGAAACTTCATGATAAGCTTCGGGCTTTTCTTGTGGGCTGCCACCTAAAAATGCGTTTAGGACTTGTCTAGACTCATTATCTCCATCTGAATACAAAGATCCCAATTCATACGGTCCAGCAATACTAATACAACCTTTAATTCGGGATGAATTGTTTTTGACTGTATATAAAGCTGCCAAATGACCACCTGCACTACCCCCTAGAAGATATGTTTCCATCCCATTTACTTGAAATGAATTTGCTTGGGCGAAGATATAGCTCATTGCGGATTCTATGTCCTCTTCAGCTGCGGGGTATCTATTTTCTTCGGTGGTAGCCAACCTATAGTTCAAGTTAAAAATAGCCACATTAGGAAATTGCTCTTTTAATTCCGAAGAGTTTTCTGGATTTATAATTTCATCAAAATCACTTTTATCACCACCAATCCAACCTCCACCATGAATCAATACCAAGACTTTGGTAACTGAAGGGTTTCTTCCAGATGGCAAAAACACATCCATTACATTCCTTTCATGGTTGCCATAGCGCACATCTTTCAAAATAACATCCTCGTCAACTGGATACAATATTGGTTCCTCTTTTTCACTACATGAGAATATCAACAAAAAAGCTGAAAGGACTGTCAAACAAGATAAATTAAACTTTTTCATAATTGAATGATATTTAATTGATTATATCATTATTCAAAATTGATGCCTCTTTTGAAAATTAAAAACAATCGCTAAACATCAATCATTGATTCTCCAAAAAAGCAAAAGGAATTAGTATAAACAGAAAAAGTACAAAGTTCCGGAATCCATGAAACATCGCAGCATACTAAAATCCATACTTGATTCTAATGTATTCCAACATTAAACCATCGGTAATAAGATTCACAATCCTTAAATCATTCTCCTTCTTAAAAGTAAATTGATTTTACTAAATTTCAGTCTTGATTCATTAAATTGCCGAAGCCATAAATAATTAACCTTATGAAATTTTTGAAATTAACTGTTCTTATTTGCTTGATCAATATCAATCTACTTCAAGCCAAAACTGATACGATCGAAGTTTTTAGCAAGGCTATGAACAAATCCCTTAAAGCCTCTGTGGTAAAACCTAGCGGAATCGAAGGGCTAGATCAAGAATTCCCTTCGGTATATGTACTCCATGGTGCGTGGGGAGGATATCTGGATTGGCATAAAAATGCTACAAAACCCAATTTGCTTCAAGAGCTTGCGGATTTATACCAAATGATATTAATTACTCCTGGAGTGGCTCCCTTTTCATATTACTACGATAGCCCCTTGATGGATTCTGTCCAGTATGAAACATACATCAGTAAAGAATTGATCCCGTATGTGGATGCGAATTTCCCGACCATCAAAGACAAAAATGCTAGAGCAATCACTGGTCTTTCTATGGGTGGACATGGTGCAATGATGATCGCAGCAAAGCATCCTGAACTATTCTCTGCAGCAGGATCTATGAGTGGTGTAATGAATATAGATGTACGTACTTGGATAGGAAATGAAGATACTCAGGAACAACGAAGAAAAAGCCAACAAGAAATGCTTGGAGAGATTGAATATGATTTTCCTTTCAGTCCCTACACTGCTGTTGGACTAGTAAATCAAATGAAGCAAAATAATATTGCGCTCCTAATAGACTGTGGAATAGATGATTTTCTAATCGAAACCAACAGGCAACTTCATCAACTGCTACTCGAAAATGATACTCCCCACGAATATACAGAGCGTCCAGGTGCGCATACATGGGAGTACTGGACGGATGCGCTACCATTTCATATCCTGTTCATCAATCAGGTTTTTGAGAAAAATAAGACCCAATTAAATTAGCCTATTATCATTCATTGCAAAAAGATGGAAACCATCAATATCAAATAACTTATTAAGCTCGGCCTTAATTAAATCTAAAACAAACCCAAATAGTCCTGAAGATTGAAATCTGAATTTAAAAATCATGAACAAACAACTCTACTTATTACTTTTTGCATTTTCACTTTGTATCCCATCTATTGCCCAAAACGAAACACAACATTGGGAAACTTATGCCCAAAACTCCAAAATCATAAGGGATCAATGGGGAGTTCCCCATATTTATGGTAAGACAGATGCTGATGCTGTGTTTGGGATGATATATGCCCAATGTGAAGACGATTTCAACCGGGTAGAAACAAATTTCATTAATGCCATGGGAAGAATGGCTGAGGTAGAAGGTATTTCGCAGCTTTATGTTGACCTGAGAATGAAGCTTTACATTGACCCGGAGGTGGTCAAAAAAGAATATGAAAATAGCCCACAATGGCTTAAAGATCTAATGGATGCTTGGGCAGCAGGAATCAATTACTTCCTCCACACCCACCCTGAAGTTCAACCAAAGCTTTTGACAAAATTCGAACCTTGGATGGCTCTCACTTTTAGTGAAGGAAGTATCGGTGGTGATATTGAGACCATTTCACCAAATGGTTTGAAGTTATTTTATGGTGAAAAATCCCATGCTTATTTATCTTATGTTGAAAGGGATTGGGAAGAAGAACCTCGTGGCTCCAATGGTTTTGCAATTGCACCAAAGTTGACACAAAATGGAAAAGCCCTTTTGATGATCAACCCACATACTTCCTTTTACTTTCGCCCAGAGGTACACGTAGTCAGCGATGAGGGGCTCAATGCTTATGGAGCTGTGACTTGGGGTCAATTTTTTGTATATCAAGGATTCAATGAATACAATGGCTGGATGCATACATCAGCAAAAGCTGATGCTATCGACCATTTTGCCTTGACTGTAGAGAATCGAAAAGGGAAATACCACTATAAATTTGGAAATAAATGGAGACCCTTGACAGAAAAAAAGATCACTGTCAAATACAAAGAAAATGATCAAATGCTTGAGCAGGAGTTTACAGCATTTTATTCCCATCATGGACCTGTAATTCGTGAAGAGGATGGAAAATGGATTGCGATAGCTTTGATGGTAGAAAGAGAAAAAGCCCTTACCCAATCATACAAAAGAACCAAAACAAAAAACCATGCTGAGTTTCATGCCAACATGGATCTCAAAACAAATTCTTCGAACAGCACTGTGTATGCAGACAGGGATGGAACAATCGCTTATTATCATGGTAATTTCATTCCGATAAGAGACCCCAAATTTGATTGGCGAAATGTGGTTGATGGTAGTAATCCCGCAACAGATTGGAAAGGTCTTCACGAAGTAGAAGAAATGCTCTATATCAAAAACCCAGAAAATGGTTGGATTCAGCATTGTAATTCTGACCCTTTCAATGCTTTGGGTAAAGATAGTCCAAAACGGGAAGATTATCCTGCTTACATCGCTTGGGATACTGAAAATGCAAGGGGATTAAATGCTGTGAGGATTCTTTCTGATTTAAACAACCTTACCCTAGAAAGTTTGATCACAGATGTCGCTTATGAGCCAACATTGATCGCATTCGAACCAATGATTCCTACTTTGGTAAGAGCATTTGAAAACTTACCCGACAATGACAAAAGAAAAAAAGAGTTGAAAGAGCCTCTTTCGGTTTTAGCTAATTGGGATTTGAAAACAGGCATCAATTCTGTTGGAACTTCTTTGGCTGTCTTTTGGGGAAATCAAATGATGGCAGAAGGTCGAAAAATGGAAAAATCATGGGACACTTACATTTTTGATTTTTTGGCAAGTGAAACAGACAATGAACAAAAGCTAAATGCATTTGAAAAGGCTTTGGAAAAACTAAATGAAAACTTCGGAACATGGAATACGCCATGGGGAGAAATCAACCGATTCCAGCGTGTAAATAATGATATACAGGGCAAATTTTATGATGAATTGCCTAGCTTGCCTATTGGATACAACTCTTCCTTGTGGGGTTCACTTGCCGCTTATGGCAGTAGAGCTTACCCAAACACCAAAAAATGGTACGGAAACGTCGGCAATAGCTTTGTGGCTGCCGTAGAATTTGGCGAAAAAGTAAAAGCAAAATCTCTTCTAGCAGGTGGTCAAAGTGGAAATCCATTTTCCCCGCACTTTGTAGACCAAGCAGAAATGTACAGCAAGGGGATTTTTAAAGATGTAAACTTTTACAAAGAAGATGTTATGAAAAATGCGAGAGAAATTTATAAACCAGGGAAAGTTAAATGAGTTAAGAGTTGATTGAGATATTTGGAGATTGGTTGATTAAGTTATTGGGGACGGGCTTTTGCGCCCCAGATCTGATCTGTTTAAAATTTATTCTATCCCCCTTTGAAGAATAAAAATTAGTGGATCGATAACTTCTAATTTTGAAGCGAAAAAATCATTTGAGTTAGTTTTTATGATTACCTCTGGCTTGCAGCTCATTGCAGATGCATATTGCAATCCATCTTCATAATCTGGCCAAAAATTGTAAGAAATTCCCTTGAGAGTTTCAGGTTCAAAACTACCAATTTCTAATAATTCTAGATAGGCATTCGCCCTATTTGATGCAATTTTAGAACTAGCATATTATTTTACACTAGGTCTCAGACCCGTATCTTTGGGTGATTTTATTTTATCCGATAGAATCAATTCTCTTTCATTAAATTTTTTCAATGAAAGCAGATATTTCTCCACCAATGAACTCACACTGGTATTGTTAGCTTTTGCAAATGACTTAGCCCACTCGATTAGTTCCTGATTGTCAATACTTAAAGTTAATTTAGACATAAGTATCAATATTAAAAATTTTCACAACAGTATGCGTGCAATAATTTAAAATCAAAAACTCAAGGCCATCGATTTGGAACCGTATGAAAATTCAAAACTCTGTTGGCTTCCTCAATTACGGCTGGATGTTTTTGAGCTTGCCAAATTTGATCTCTGGCAAATTTTCCTGACTTTTCTAAGTCAACGATTGGAAATGGATAGTCTTCACCCAATCTAAACCCCATCATTTCCTGCTCAATCTGGGTTATTTTCCAAGGTTCATGAATCAATGAAACTGGTACTTTCAGCAATTCTGGAACCCATTTTTTGATAAATATAGCATCAGCATCATGATCTTCAGATTGCTTGACTGGATTGTAAATTCTAACAGTATTGATACCAGTCACCCCCGCTTGCATCTGAAGCTGTGGGTAATGAATTCCCGGCTCGAAATCCAGAAACTGCCTTGCAAGAAAATCCTTTCCAACCCTCCAATCTTGAAAAAGATGATGCGTCAAAAATGATACAACCATTGCCCTCATTCTGAAATTTAAATAGCCCGTTTCTCTCAAGCACCTAATGCAAGCATCCACAAGGGGAAAGCCAGTCCTACCCTCCTCCCATGCTTTTACTTTTTCAGTATCCAAAGGTTTTTGCATAATTTCAAAACCTATATTGACATGTTCCTTCTCCATCCTACATTCCATCTCAAATTTTTGGATAAAATGGCAATGCCACCTTAACCTAGATTGAAAGTTAGTGAGATTTCTAACTTGAAACCCTTCTTTCTTTTTCGCTTCTGCGGTTTGATAAACTTGTCTAATGGAAAGATTTCCCCAAGCAAGATATGGCGAAAGCCTGCTACAGCCCTTTCTGCTTAGTTCAGGTTTGGAAATATGCTTATTGTAATTTTTTACTCTTTCTAGAAAAAATGAATGAAGATATTTGTATCCAATACGCTCTCCTCCTTTTTGCATCAAAGGATTGATTATCTTCCAAGATTCAGGTAACATTTCGGAAAGCAACTTCTCTTCTATCTTTTTGGAAAGTGTATAAAATATTGCCCTCTTCAAGTCAGGGTCTTGTGTAGGTAGATTCATCATTACATACCAATCTTGAGACCAATTTGTCCTACTTTTTCGACCTCTTTTTACCCCTTGCTGAGCAAATTCTATCCATTTGATCCCAATTTTTTGAAAGAGTTTTTTAATTCTTAAGTCTCTTTCAAAAGTAACTTTGATACCTGTCTCTGTATGTGAAAAAACAGATTTTACTTGATAAAACAAATTCAATTTTTCAAAAAAATCAACTGGATTCATCAGATATACATGAATCTGGGTGTCATAAATTTCAAGTTGATGGTTCAAATCCTGCAAGCTTTGATAAACAAATCTCCAATGTCTGTCATCACTTTGTGGCGCAACTATCAGTTCAGGTTCAAAGAAATAAACCATGATGATGGGCAAACCAGCATCAATCGCTTTTTTCAATGGCTCGTGATCTCTAAGCCGTAAGTCACGCTTGAACCATACAACATTTACTTCTTGCATGATCTGAAAACATTTGTGACTGATCAAAGTTTTTTTATTATGAACAAATTTTCAAATTTAGAAGAAACTGACATCGATAGAATCATAGAAATGGCCTGGGAAGATCGAACCTCTTTTGATGCTATTGAAAGACAATTTGGTATTGTCGAAAAAGATGTGATAAACATCATGCGTCGAGAAATGAAACCAAGCTCATTCAGGATGTGGCGCGCAAGGGTACAAGGAAGAAAAACAAAACATGCCTCAAAATCACCTGAAGATGTAAATCACTTCAAATGTGCCCAACAAAGAACGATCACACTCAACAAAATTAGCAAAAGATGAAGGTGATGTTAAATCAATAGGAATATCCGCCATTTTGTAAGTTCAGTATGAAGAAAAATTGAATATTGCTGTTAATCAACACAAGCTATCAGCAGCAGTTTAAAAATAGTAAATACACGTGTCTCGTATGGCAGTCTACTGAAATTCAAATTATATTTACAACAAGATATTTTCTGGCTACATACAACTGAATAGATGGTTACACTTTTTTAAAATCAAAAAAAGGTAAAAACAACTAGTTCTTTACCTTTCTCCTAGATATTAATTTTCCTAAACTAAGGATAGCATATCTATTATAAACACTTTAAGTTAGGCTATATCATATGGCCATCCAGAAATACCGGAAGATAAATTATAGACATTCTCAAAACCATTTTCTGTCATTACTTCACAGGCCTGACCACTTCTATTCCCACTTCTACAGTAGAGATAGTACTTTTTGTCTTTAGGTAGATTTTTGATTTGATTTAAGAATCCCGGCCCCATGATATCAATGTTTCGAGCACCTTTGATTTTACCTGATTGAAATTCGCTGGCTGTCCTCACATCAATTATGACAGCATCTGAATTAGACAATCCTTTTTTAAATTCATCAGAATTCAAATCTGAATATAATTTCGGCTTTGATTTAAAGAAATTAAACATGTTTCTATAAGTTTTATTTAATCAAAAATACGCTTAACCAAACTATCATAAAGTAACAACTGTCACTTACCTAGATTAGCATCATATTTTTTGGCAGCAAACTTTCTAAACCTATTGATAATCAACCGAAACAATAAAAAGAATGGTAGTCCATGAAAGAAAAAATCAATCCAATCCAATGCTTCCATACCATTAGCTCCTCCTAGGATCCACCTTACTTTACCAAAAATATGTGGTTCTGGAAAAAACGGAGCCAAACCAAGTGTTAAGCAAAGTATTGCGACAAATTTCCAACTATTGAGAGATGTTTTCATTATTTTTTTTTGTGTGAAATGGATAAATTGTCTGATACCAAAATGTTTTAGGGAAGCTCTCCATCCCCTCAAATCCCAACGCTTCATTTTTTCCTTCATTTGGTATATAAGCAGTACCAAAAAGATAATCCCAAACACTAAGAGTCAAGCCATAATTCACTCCATTTAAACCTTTTGGGAGGTGCTTAGCATGATGCCAAATATGCATGACTGGATTATTGAAAACGAACTTTAGTGGACCGTAAGTAATCCTGAGGTTAGCATGATTCAAGTGCCCAATAGCAGTTGTGAATATATGGACGATAAAAAAATCGATTAGTCCAAATCCAATCATTGCCAAAGGAATGTACTGTACAGTTTTGTAAATGATGGTTTCCATCCAATGAAACCTAAGATGCGCAGCAAAACCCATTTCTTCTACAGAATGATGCACTTTATGAAATTCCCAAAGTGCTGGATACTTGTGCAAAGCTCTATGGACATTCCACTGCATAAAATCTGCAACAACAAACAAAAGTAAAAATTGTACCCAAGTAGGCCAAGACTCTACTTGAATAGCAACAATATTCTCTACACCAAGTGAGCCTAATAGATCATTGAATAATTCCACCGCAACATTAGATATTGCATTGTATGCAATCAAAGAGAATAAAAAGAAATTAAAAAACATGTAAAAACCGTCCAACCAAAAATCTTTTCTCAGAATCGATTGGTTTTCTCTCCAAGGAAAAAAAATCTCCAATAACCAAACAAACACAGATAAACCAAATAGCCACCAGAAATAATTCAAAAATGACGGATACAGAATTTCATTTTTGAGGTAATCAAAATACCCAAAGTAAGCATTATAGATGATGTCAATATATTTTTGCATGCTTTCTATATATTTTCGGAAGCCAATAGACTTTTTGATTTGATGACCAAAAACAGGTGAAAAGATTAGTTGATGGATTTTTATTTTTGGTTATACTCATTAATTGCTGCTCCCATATCAATCACTTTGACCCCATCTAGTTTTTGATGAACTATGCTACTTCCTATTGCAGATCTATATCCTGTGCCACAATGTACCACAATAGGTTTGTCTTTAGGAAGTTCATGTGCTCTTTGTATCAATTCAGGGAGCGGAATATTTATAGCGTTTTCAAACACCTTATTTTGGTTCACTTCGCTTATATTCCTTACATCCAAAATTATATAGTCATCTCTATTTGTATCAAAAGCCTCTTTATCAAAAATAGTCATTTGATCTCCATCACTATCAGTGTAAATAAATGCACCCTCAATAAAGCTTTCATAGCCAATTTTGGTTGTTTTTGAAATCATGTCTTGCAAAGCATCTTCTGAAGAAGCCACTAGATAAAAAGTTTTCATTGGTGCAACTGTACTTCCAAGCCAAGTTTCAAACTTTGCCCCATTCATGATATTTATCGCGCCTGAAATATGGCTAGATTTAAAATCCCTTTGATCTCTTCCGTCTATGATGATTACTCCATCCTCAGTCGCTGAGTTTTTTGGTAACAATTTGACAGTAGATTTTGCTATTTCATAGTTTTCTGCACCCACTCTATTTACTTCTACATTGTATGGGAAATACTGAGGAATAAATGGCTGATCTTCGAGCAAAACTGACACAAATTCATCTTCAGTCATTGTTTGAAGCGCATAGTTAGAGAGCTTTTCTTGACCTATTGTACTCGCTTTTTCTTGACTCAAAGATTTTCCACAGAGTGACCCAGCGCCATGTGCTGGATACACCAAAACTGAATCGTCCAAGGTCATAAGTTTTTCCCTCAAGCTGTGATACATCATTTTTGCCAAATCAATTCTTTGGCTTTGGATACTTCCAGCTTCTTCTCTCAAATCAGGTCTTCCTACATCTCCAATAAACATCGTATCTCCTGTAAAAACTGCTATATCTACACCATCCTCTTCGAGTACCACAGAAATACCGTCAGGAGAATGACCTGGGGTAAACAATGCTCTAAGCAAAACACCATCTGCTAATTCAATATCACTTCCCTCATCAAATGGAATAAAATCATATTGTACATTGACAAGTTTACTTATATAAATTGGGGCTCGGGTAGTTTTATTTATCTCTAAATGAGAACTTACAAAATCAGCATGAGGGTGTGTTTCAATTACCCCAATTATCTTAGCATCTTTTTCATTGGTATAATCATAATACTGCTGAGGATTTCTCCCCGGATCTACCAATATAATATTTCCATCAGAGTATATTGCATAACTAAAATGTGCCAACCCATCGTCTTCAAACTGCTTAATTTCTGATTTTAGTGGACTTCTTCCAGGTACAAGATCTTTAAATTGTCCATATGCTGATAATACAGAAGCAGTACTTATGGTTACTAATAATAGAAAAAAGAAATATTGTTTCATCTGTTTATTTATTTCAAAGGTCATATTGATTACAAAAGTCTTGTTCTAATAGTTGCCAGACTAGAATTTTTTTGTCAGAATAACACATAGCAATTACTACTCTACGATGCTGTAAATGAATATTTTGAATTCAGCTGCTATCGATAGTCTACCGTCGACGATTTCAGAATGTTTTCGTGAAAATTCATATACTACAGTAATTGCCAATAATTAAAATAGACATATATTCAAATTTTGAAATCCAAATTTCCATGTCAAAACTAGGTAATTTAATTTCCATTAGATGTGATTTAAGTTACATTCATTTAGATAACATTTAACAATTTCTTAAAAGAAAAAAGAGACCTTCTTCTGCTGATTCGCTTTAAATCTTCTTAAATTAGAAACTTAACGACCAGCAATTATGAAGATCTTAGTCCCTACCGATTTTTCCGAAAACGCCAATAATGCACTAAGCTTTGCAAAAAAGATTAGCACCGGCAGAAAAGATGTCCAAATCACACTTTTGTTTGCCTATTATGCTGTGTATGATTTTGCTGCACATGCAATAGAAATAGTAGAAACAATAGAATCAGACTCAAAAAAAGCCATGCAAAAAGCCGTAGAGCAAGCTAAGAATGAAGGAATATTCATTGATTACCAAATAGTGCAAGGTACGGTAGCTACAGCAGTAACTTCAAAGGCATACAGAGAAGATTACACCCTTATAGTGATGGGGACTCAAGGTGCTTCAGGTATAAAAAAGAATTTGATAGGTTCAAATACAGCCCATGTGATCAAAGATAGTCAAGTTCCAGTTCTTGCGATTCCTGCAAAATCGAAATTGGCTACAATAAAAGAAATTATAGTAGGCTTAGAACTGGATGGAAAAGAAAAGCCTTTTTTAAAAAAACTTGTTGGTTTGACTTCTTCTCTTGGGTTAAATTATCATTTTTTCAACTTGAAATTAACTGAGGAAAATGAAGGTGTTAGCTCTCTTAATGAATTTCAGGAAAATTTTAAAAATGAATTTCCCGACATAATTTTTAATGCAGAACAACGTAGTGCGAAAAGTGTATTGGACGGGATTTCAGAACAATTAAATGAAAAACCAGATAGCATGCTGGTTATGTTTTATAAGAAAAAATCATTCTTTGAATATATGTTCAATGCTAGTGATTCTATAGCTATGGCATACCATAGCTCCGTACCATTATTAGTACTAAAATAGCGAAATTTGATTTATCAAATTAGTTCATACTTAACTATTATCATTTCATAAAAGTCTTTTTGTATTTAGGAATAAGACAATTGTATCTTATTTTTATATTGTATTTGTTGATGTTTATAATTTCAACTTGGTTAATTTTGTAATCTGTAGCTTGTCAAAAACATGAATTGGTGATCTTACAGGGACCACATCTAGCCACTTTTATGAATGAAGAAGAAAACATCGAAGAACTTAGTTCTAGAGATAAACTCAAAGAATCTAATACTAAGCTAAGGGCTATATTAGACAGCACTCCAGATTATATTGTTTTAATTAATCTAGAGTGCAAAATCTTAGCATTTAATAATATTGCATATGAAAATTGTAAAAAATTCCATAAGAAAATATTGGTTGAAGGAAATGATTTCAGAAATTACGTTTCTACAGATGTGCAAGAAGAATTCATTAAAAACTTCAACAAAGCATTAAAAGGAGAAAACAATAGATTTGAAAAGGAAATTGAAGTTTTATCTTCAGAAAAAATTTGGTTTGAGTTTATCTTTTACCCTGTTTTTGATGAAGAAAAACATCTGATAGGAGTAACTCTACTGATAAAAAACATAACATCATCCAAGAATCACATTGCCAAAATTGAAAATCAAAATAAACGCCTAAAACAAATTGCATGGATGCAATCACATGAAGTTAGAAATCCATTGGCCAACCTAATGGGATTGGTTAATCTACTATTAATGGAAAAAAACAACCTTGATTCTAACCAAATTGAAGAATTTTATTTGAATATCTTACAAGAAGCGCACAAGCTTGACCTTATCATTAGAAAAATCACAAGCTCTACAGAAGAAGATGAAGATTATGATTAGATTTTTGTAATCCTACTATCTATCCAATTTCTAATATCTTCTATTACTTTATCTTTTTCGTATTCATTGATCAACTCGTGATATAATCCTTCGTATCTGGTATAAGTTTTATCCTCTACAGTGACTTTTCTGAAAAACTCCTCACTTCCAATGGGATCTGTAAGTTGGTCCGCGGTACCATGAATCAATAAAACTGGATTTTTGAATCTCAACATGTTCGATTTTATACCTTTCATCATTCTGAGAAGCTCGTGACCTGTTCTAGCTGGGATTGCATCTGAATAAACCAAAGGGTCTTCATTATATTTCCTCACCTCTTCTAAGTCATGTGATATAGTGCTGCTATCGAGCTTGAAAGTCTTAAGTTTGGGGGTTAAAAAACTTACAAAAGAAGATACTTTAATCAAGAATTTAGAAATATTATCAGAAGGCCTTAGGGCTGCCGAACTTAAGATCACCCCTGCCAAATCAGGTTGATAATCAATACAATATTTAGCTACTAATCCTCCTCCAATACTATGTCCAAAAATAAATAAAGGAACATCTGCACAAAAAGTTTTGACCTTGCCTAGCAATGCATCAATATCTTTCAGATAATCTTCATGACTAGAAAAATAGGCTGTAGGCTTTGGCTTAGAAGATTTGCCATGTCCTCTTCCATCAAAAGTAAAGACAGCAATTCCAGAAGCAACCAAAATTTCCGCAAAATACTGATATCTACTACTATGTTCTCCCAAACCATGAACTAAAAGCAGAGCTGCTCGCGGAGTTTCTGGCATCCACGCTTGGAGGAAAAGTTTGATATTATCATGTGTGGTATAAGTTGTCTCTAGGTGATTCATTAGGGTTTATATTATAGAGTATTGATGTTGAATTAATGATTTTTTCTATTGATAAATGAAATATTAAATCCTGTCAGATTTCAGAAAGACCCTTTGGGATTGTTGTTTCTTTTATCGGCTTTGTTCCCCGGATAACAATCCTGGGTTCCAACACGACGGACGAGTATTCAAAGTTTAACTCCCGATACCGATGACCATCAGTATCGGGACAGGCACTTCGTAGTTTATATCATCCCTGCTTCTATCTCGCTTCTCGACCTTCGATAGCAATTCAAATGCCTCAAGATAATGGTGCGCGCTTGGCTATTTAATGAATATTCTCGTCTCTCGCATCTCGTCTCTCGTCTCTCGTCTCTTACTTCTCGTCTCTCGCCTTCTCACTTTCCTAATCTCAACGCAAAGCTTAGCCTGCCAGCTCTTTGTGTAATGGTAGGAAATCCACTACGGAATCCACTTCACATCTTTGAAGTTAGGTTTCCTTTTTTCCAGAAATGCATTTCTTCCTTCTTTTGCTTCATCAGTCATGTAGGCCAGCCTAGTCGCTTCCCCTGCAAAAACCTGCTGACCAACCATTCCATCATCTGTAAGGTTAAAGGCAAATTTGAGCATTTTGATAGATGTAGGTGATTTTGCCAGTATTTCTTGAGCCCATTCATAAGCAGTATCTTCCAATTCATCATGAGGAATTACTGCATTGACCATCCCCATTTCGTATGCTTCCTGCGCAGAGTAATTTCTCCCCAGAAAAAATATTTCTCTTGCTCTTTTTTGGCCAACCATCTTTGCCAAATAAGCAGAACCATATCCCCCATCGAAACTCGTCACATCTGCATCGGTTTGCTTGAAAATCGCATGCTCTTTGCTCGCCAATGTCAAGTCACAAACCACATGGAGTGAATGTCCTCCTCCTACTGCCCATCCTGGCACTACAGCAATCACAACTTTTGGCATAAATCTTATCAAACGCTGAACTTCAAGGATATTTAACCTATGATATCCATCTTCACCTACATAGCCCTGATGTCCCCTAGCACGCTGATCTCCTCCAGAGCAAAAAGCATATCCACCATCTTTTGGAGAAGGTCCTTCGCCTGAAAGCAAAACAACACCAATAGACGTATCCTCCATTGCATCGTAAAATGCATCATACAATTCACTTGTTGTTTTTGGACGAAAAGCATTTCTTACTTCAGGACGATTGAAGGCGATTCTGGCTACACCATCGCATTTTTTGTAAGTTATATCTTCGTATTCTTTTGCGGTTTTCCAGTTGATAGTCATAATTCAATTAATTTTTATTTTCATGCAAGATAACAGGCTTGCTCGAATTTTGTTGAATTTTGATAAAGGCATTACCTTGCAACATTCAAAAAAATATGGGACAAGTAATATTCAAAGATCAAATTTATACTTTTGAACAGATCCGATCTGGAAATTGGCAGCCGGATGATAAATACTTATCACAAAGCCTTCAGTTTTGCAAAGAATGGCTTGATGGAAAAACTGATTTTGAAATAAGCACTTCTGGCTCTACAGGCAAACCAAAATCAATAATTATCAAAAGGTCACAAATGGAGCTTTCTGCTGCGGCAACTAAAGCATTTTTTAAAATAAATAAGTCTCCTAAATTGTTGGTTTGTATAAACACCCAAATGATAGGTGGAAAAATGATGTTAGTCAGAGGACTATGCTGGGATGCAGACATTTATCTTATCACACCAGAGGCCAACCCTCTAATTGATCTTTCACTGCAGAAAAAAATTGACTTTTGCGCTATGGTTCCTTTGCAGGTGGAAGCATGTCTTAAAGAATCAATATCGACAACGAAACTTTCTAATATAGAAACTTTGATCATCGGTGGAACACCATCTTCTCTTTCCTTGATCCAAAAAATCAAGGCTGCAGGGATCAATGCCTTTCAAACTTACGGAATGACAGAAACTGTTTCGCATATAGCTTTGGCAAAAATAAATGCTTCTGAATTGATCTACCACACACTGCCGAATATCAAAATTGGAACTGATGATGCCAACAGACTTTGGATCGAAGCATCTATGGTAATAGAAAAAAGGCTCCAAACAAATGATTTGGTTGAAATAATAGCTGATGGTGTATTTCGATGGATTGGTAGAGCAGATTTCACAATCAATTCTGGAGGTATAAAGATTCAAGCAGAGGCGCTGGAAGCCGAGTTACAAAAATACATCAAGCCGATTTTTGGAGAGATAAATTACTTTGTATTTGGTCAAAAAGACGAGATGCTTGGTCAAAAGTTGGTCTTATTTTTGGAATACAAAAAGGACAACGAAAATAAGGTCCATGAATTGCTGGAGATTTTAAAGAAGGAGATGAAAAAGTACCATTGTCCCAAGGAAATTTTCATTCTTGAAATGTTTGTAAAAACACCTTCCGGAAAAATCAACAGAACAAAAACAGCTGAATTATGCTTTTGAATTTATTATTCTCGATTTTACTCATGATAGGTACAATTCCCGAACAAAGCGCCAATAACGAATTGACGCTTACGGTAGAAAACATAAAAAATTCAGATGGTGTCGTCAGAGTTTTGTTGTTCAAAGGACCCGAAGGATTTCCGGATCAACATCAATTGGCATTTCAAAATGCTTCCATTGTGATTGAAAAAAACAAAGCTGTTTATACCTTCAAAAACATTCCTGATGGTACTTATGCAATTTCGCTTTTTCATGATAGCCTAAACACCGGAAAGCTTAGAACTAATGCGCTTGGCATTCCAAAAGATGGCTATGGTTTTTCAAACAATGCATCAGGGATTGTGGGTGCTCCAAGTTTTGAAAAAGCGTCATTTAAACTTACCGAAAGTGTAAAACAGATCACTATTAAGTTGAAATAGTATTACTTTTAGTGGAAATTTCACCCTTATGATTTTATTAGATTACCCATTTGTTTCTGATTTTCTATTGGAAACTATAGAGCAATTTCAATTTCCAGTAGTTGCAACAGCAGAAGCCAAGGGATTGGCAAAAAACAGAAATATCAATTGGATCTCTGAGGAAGCCGCCAAATCTCAAATTCAAGAAAATGAAGAAACTTCTATCTATACAAATTCGGAAAACTCTATCAGCTGGGTTCAGCGAAATGCAAGTGGTACAAGATTCCCTGATTTAATTGAGCTTTTCAAAAATAAATTCAAATTCAGGCAATTGATCAAGGATATTTACCCTGATTACTTTTTTCAGTCAGTTCCATTTAGTGATTTAGAATCCTTGGATGTTTCAGAATTGAAATTCCCTTTGATTGTAAAACCTGCCGTAGGTTTCTTCAGCATTGCTGTACACAAAGTAGATGATGCAAAAGAATGGCTTCAAACAGTAGCTGAAATTCAGCAAGAAATCAAAAATACACAAGCCCTTTATCCAAAAGAGGTGATTGACAACACTGATTTTCTATTGGAGGAATACATTCGAGGAGAAGAATATGCTTTTGATTGCTATTTCGATAAAAATGGCGAGCCTGTTATCCTGAATATTTTACACCATGTATTTATCTCCGAAAAAGATGTCAGTGACCGCTGGTATTACAGTTCTGAGGAAGTCATCAATCAACTTCATGATCCATTGATAGCCTTTCTCAAAGCTATTGGAGAAAAGAAAAAAATCGAAAATTTCCCCTTACACATTGAAATACGTGTCGATAAAAATGGAAAAATCACACCTATAGAAGTAAATCCAATGCGGTTTGGAGGTTGGTGTACTACGGCGGATTTGACTTGGTTTGCATATGGGGTAAATTCTTATCAATATTTCTTTGAATCGAAAAGACCTGATTGGGAAGCTATTTTCCAAAATAGAAAAGATAAAAAGTACAGTCTGATTCTCTTGGATAAAGCAGCTAAATTCAAAACAGAGGAGATCGCATCATTTGATTTCGAAGCGATTGCCAGAGATTTTGAAAACCCACTTCATGTTAGAAAATACCCCTTGAATAAATTTGGAGTATTTGGGTTTATGTTTACCGAAACGAGCAAAGCGAATGAAAAGGAATTGAGGGATATACTTCATGATGATCTGGGGAAGTATATTAAGCTAAATGAAAAATAAAGAAAATTTAAGAAAATCATACCCAGCGTAACAAAACTTAACACATCTGAAAACTAGCGTTTAGTTACTTTTGGGTATGAAAAATTTCATCTATTTACTTTCAATTTTCTTCTTGGCTTCTTGTGATCAGGATAACAAAAGAGAAAAATCAATTTCTTCAAATTATGAATTAGAAATCACGGACTCTATTAGAGTTGATTACCTTCAGCAATTGGCTATGGTGGATATGGAAAATGGTAAGTATTTAGCTAAAAGTGAAGATCTTTCCACATTTGTAATTTTTGATGATGATGGCGAAATCATCAATCAAATCGAACTTAAAACAGATGGTCCAAATGCGATACAGAGAACTGTTGGCGAAGGTTTTTTTGAAGGGGAATTCACCGTCATGGACAATCAAAAAGGTTTACTTCAATTTTCAAACGAAAGTGAGATTATAAAAACCCAACCATTGCCAGGAGATTACTTTTTTACTCATATTTATAATAGACCGGTTTTTTCTCTAGGAAAGAATCTTGCGTACTATCGACCAGAAAGAGACTTTAGCGACTGGGAAAACCCTGAACTATATTATAAGAGAAATTATAATTCACCGATACTTGAAGTCCTTGATCCTAAAACAAATGAAACGACATTAAAAATGAAGATACCAGAAACTTCTGTTTATAAAGATGGAGAGTTTCATTACATATTAGATCCGAAAATCATAAAAAAAGGTAAAACATGGTATCTAACTCTAATGGCTGAAATGAAATTCAATGTTTATGAAGAAAAAGGCGATGAATTGATTTTTAAAGAAAGCATCAATTTTAATCCTAAGGATCATATTAAATTCCCTAGCGTGAGTATTAAGAGTCCAATTGAAATATACAATAAACTTGAAACTATTGTCCCTGCAATGATTCTACAACTATATGGATTTGAAAATAAAACAGTGTTATTATACAGGAAAGGTGTTGGTGAAAACATTGTACAGCAATACGATCGAAACAATGAATCTGAATGGTTGGATTTTATAGGTTCCTTACCAATATATGCAGCTATTTTTGACACGAATCATGAGTTAATTCAAGAAGATATTGCTTTACCTTATGGATCAATCACTACTCCTGTATTTACAGAAGATGAACAAATAGTAGTTCAGAAAAACCAAAGATTATCAGGAGAAGAAGACTGGAACACTTATTACAAATTAAAATTGACTGAGAAAAAATAATAAAATAATTGAAATGAAAATCAGTTTCAAGAATATCCAATAGCACTTAAAACAAATAAAAAAGGCTGTCTCAGTTGATGAAACAGCCATTTCCAGACTTTATCTATTTCTTTCTCAGTTTTTATAAAAATCCCTGACAAAAGCTAGCAACTGATTGTCAGTCATTTTATCTGAATTTTGGACAGAAATCCATTTTTCTTTGAAAGCTTTGTTTTCCGCAATTCGATTTTTGAATTGATCCTTTGCAGTGCCTGGGCCAAATAAAAGTACGTCCTCAAATTTCCCAATTTTATCTTCGAGCATCTTGTAATATTCATTCAACTCATTTTGGGCAATGTTATTTTTGCGATATTCATTGTTGGAAAGTACAGAAGGATTTGGAGAAAAACGAGCAGTATCGCTTACTTCGCCCTCTTCTCTTTTTATTCTTTCGTGTGGAGAGATAAGAGATTCTATGAATGTAGCCTCACCATCTTGATAACCAATAAAATGCGCTTTAGACTGATCAAGCCATACTCCTACAGATTTATAATTCATCTTTTCCATATATAGTTTAGTTTATAGTATGAACGAATTAATATAAACATTTCTTATTATTATTCAAAAAATAATACGGATTAATCATGAAAACTACTGATTGATAAGAGATTTTCTTCGAAATAAATTATTGAAGGCAAAAATGAAGGTATTCTTACTCAAAATTCAGAATATGTTGAAAATAGACCTAAATTTGCAACAATGGACGAATCACAAGCTACAAGAGTCAATAAGTACCTCAGTGAAGTAGGATTTTGCTCAAGAAGAGGTGCTGATAAACTGATCGAGGAGGGAAAGGTAACCATCAATGGCAAAATCCCAGAAGTAGGAACTAAGGTAATGCCTGGCGATGAAGTTCGTGTGGATGGAAAACTCATAAGTCCACCTGATAATGATTTTGTATATATTGCATTCAACAAACCTGTAGGTATCGTATGCACCACGGATATCAAAGCGGAAAAAGATAATATCATAGATTATATCAATCATCCAAAGCGAATATTTCCAATTGGTCGATTGGACAAACCAAGTGAAGGACTAATATTGTTGACTAGCGATGGAGATATTGTAAACAAAATCCTAAGGGCAGGAAACAATCACGAAAAAGAGTATATCGTGACGGTCAACAAACCAATAACTTTTGATTTTCTGGAGAAAATGGCCAATGGTGTACCTATCTTGGATACAATTACTAAGGAATGTAAAATACGAAAAATAGGAAAAAACAAGTTTAATATCATCTTGACACAAGGACTCAACCGACAAATCAGAAGGATGTGTGAATATTTGGGTTATGAAGTAACTAGGCTCAAAAGAGTAAGAATTATGAATATCCAGTTAGATATCCCTTTGGGAGAATGGCGAGACCTGAGCAAAAAAGAAATGGATGAAATCAACGGGATGTTGGCCAATTCCAAGAAAACATTTGAGATATGAGACTCAAGATATGAGATGTGAGAAGTGAGACGGAGATTTGAGAAGAGAATGGCAGGAGATTCAATATAGACAACCCTGAAGGGGTTAAAGCTTGAGTAGCCCCATATGAAATGCGGGGAATTTGGAAGGAATATCCTTCATGGTATTAACAACCCCGAAGAGCCTGTCCCGAGAATCGGGAGGTTGAACTTCTTCAATTCATAAAGAAAAAGTGTCAAGTAAAATCAGGACTAGACAGAAGCAAGATTTAAGTAACGAGATGAAAACCAAGAAGTTCCTGTCACGATACCGATGATCGTCTGTATCGGGAGTTAAACTTTGATTAACACAGTGATTTGAAATTCGATATCTTACAGACGGGAGACAAGTTCGGTGATATATTTAGGAACAAGTTCAAAGATTAAAAAAAGGTCAGGACATGGCTAATGCTTCCTTCACACTATACCTGTCCCCTATCTCAACCCTATAAGTTTAAAACCTTCAAATTGATCAATTACTATAAACAACCAAAAATATCAAACCTAACCAACCTTACAATCAAACTAAATATGCATTTAAAAAACGAAGACCTAGTAAGAATTGAAATTGATTTTGAGTCAGGAAGCATTCCTCCTCCATTTAGTCATAGGTTTAAATTAAAAATCAGCTTTGAGAAAAATTTTCTCAATACTCAATTAGACCTTGAATATACCCATCGTGAGGAATTGACTGAAGAAGAGATTCTTGACGAAGGTTTTTCGTTGGATATGGACTACAATTACGTTGGTGAATTGCATAATGCATGGGAGAAACCCCTCAAATCACTTTATTTAACCTCGAAATGGTCCAATAAAAAACTGGATGAAGACGAAGGAGGTGTACGTGTATTGGCAAAAGATCTTCATGGTAAAATCACTCGTACTATTCCATTGAACCAAGAAGAATGGCAGTACTTAGCCCAAGAAATCATTCAAGCGATTTACGAGACAAGTAAAAAGGAAGCTCCATTAATCATAAATTTCTTAAAAGTAGATAATGATAAAAGCTTGGAAATTTCTTTAACGATGAAATTTTCTATCAGAAAAGCATTAGCAACCATCAACGGACAGGAGAAAGAACTGAATTGGGAAAAAACAAAAGAATTATTATCCTATGTGTTTTTACCCGATTATGACTATGACAAGGCCAGAGAGGTCAAACCAAGCAAAAGAGGAATTTATATAGATTGTGGCGATGGTTTTTGGCATGAATTTGGGAAAGGTATTTATAATATAGATTCTTCTTACGATGCAGTCTCGAAAATCAAAGAAGGATTTTTAAAACTATAACCAAGTACTATTATTATGAAAAAATTAAAATCTATTAAAAGCATTTTTGCTCAAGTATTAGGAGCTGTATTTTTGTTCAGCTGCGCTAGTTGGAATAATACAGAAAAAGGTCTTGCTGTCGGTGGAGGTACCGGAGGAGCAATTGGCGCTGTAATTGGCAATAAAAGTGGACAAGCAGGCAAAGGCGCAGCAATCGGTGCCGTAGTAGGTGGAGCAGCTGGTGCGGCAATTGGTATTTACATGGATAAGCAAGCCAAAAAAATCGAAGAGGAAGTAAGAGATGCAGAGGTTGAAAGAGTTGGTGAATCCATCAAATTGACTTTTGATTCTGGCATTTTGTTTGGTTTCGATTCTTATTCATTGACTCCTGCTGCGCAAGATAACATCATGAAATTTGCTGAAATTTTGAAGGAGTATCCTGATACAGATCTATCTATCGAAGGTCATACAGATAATAGAGGAGCTTATCAATACAATCTTGGTCTATCGGAAAGAAGAGCTGCTTCTGTAAAGAACTATCTAAAAATGCAAGGCATTGAAGATGATAGAATGGTCACAATTGGTTTTTCATTTGACAAACCAATCGCAACGAATGAAACTGATGAAGGAAGAGCAAAAAACAGAAGAGTTGAAATCTTAATTACTGCCAACGACGAATTGGTTGATAAAGCAGAAAAAGGAGAAATTAAGGACTAATTTGAACTTCTACTCAAACAAAAAAAGCCAGCGAAAGTTGGCTTTTTTTTTGTCATTTCGACTTTACCTCACATTTGGGAGGCACAGGGAGAAATCTTAAAAAAATCTAACTCCTACTCTTCATCTTTACAATCTCTGATCTCAAATCCAATATCATTTTGGACAAATCCTCTATTGTCATTGGGTTATTTCGATCTTTGGGGTTCGGAAAATCTGTGCTGATAAATGCCTTTGCTTCCCAAATTTCCAAGATATCTTCCCCTTTGAGTTCATATGGTTTGTAATGCTCATTGTCAGATACTAAAAATAACTTGCCATTCTCTTCCAAATAATTAAACACTCGCTTATACACAACTCCCTCTGAAGCAGTTACCAAGATGTAGGTCTTTCCACTTTTTATATCTCGCAATTGGTCAACGTATCCACCAACAATCAAGGTGCCAGGTACCATCGGCAACATGCTATCCCCTGTGATTTCGAAAGCTCGATATGATTGGTTACTTGCCAAATTAGGAAGCCTAAATTGTGGCAATGATTCCATGTAATCTGGATCAGCAAAACCATTTAAATAA
Organism: Belliella alkalica; assembly: GCF_022549785.1. Classification (GTDB taxonomy): domain Bacteria; phylum Bacteroidota; class Bacteroidia; order Cytophagales; family Cyclobacteriaceae; genus Belliella; species Belliella alkalica. Next base: position 353,598 of record NZ_JAKZGO010000002.1, on the reverse strand, counting down.
CCTGCTGAGGCTTTTTGGCCTACCATGGTAATAGTTTCACGGTCAGATTCATCCACAGCAATTGTTAGAATCTTGGTATCTCTTCTTTGAACTGCCTTCCTACCCATCTCTTGAATATCATGATAGAGCAATTCATCCATGGACACTCCAAACAAATCGGAAATCACCTTCAAAGCAGAAAGCTTTGGTTCTGAACGCCCATCCTCATAGGCAGATATCATTGTCCTCTGAACTCCCAGTTTTTCTGCAAGCTCTGATTGGGTGATGTTCTGTGAAGTACGTAGATGTCTAAGGTTTTTAGAAAGCAGCATAAGGTCTTGTTTAAGCAGAGTAAAGATAAAAATTATGATCGTCTTTCATTGGTTGCTTGACCGAAAATGGATTGGCCATTCTTCGCTGCTCCATTCTGCTTTTAATTTCTTCCATAATCTCACCAACAGTCTTTGGTTCATTTACCAGCAAATATCCATACTGAGGCTTTTTCTCATCTTCAATAAAAAATTTTACTTGACAATTACCTGATGGCAAGGTCGTTTGAGTAAGGCTGATTTTAGTGATGTCTTCCATAGCTTTATTGATTTAACAGGAGCTAATATACGAATGTTATTTTAAATAACATATATATGTTTATTAAACAAACTATAATTTGACATCAATTGTCCAAATATTTAATAAATGAGTCTTTTTAATTATTAGATGAAAATGAAAAACATAAATTTTCATTCAAATTGACTTAGCGTATGATAAAGTAAAATAATATGATTATACGCTTCTTTGCTAGTAGCTTTAATTTCAAGGTTGATTGCTTGCTTATGTTCAATATCTACGAGTATCTAATATCAATTAATATCGGATCTAAGCTAAATCAGGCTTTTTTTTAGTTAGTGGCAAAGTTCCGTATATCCATATAAAATGATACTCACCCACTGAAAACAAACTGTTTATTAACTAATTCATATTGACACATAATCTTATCTTAAACTTTTAATTGATGAATACCGTAAGAATTTTTAGACAATTATTTACACACCACAATCCAAAAATCTATGAAAATCAAATTTCTATTATTATTTGCTATGACGTTTAGTTCTGTTGCTTTTGCACAGACGGATGATGAAGACGAAAAAAGGGTCTATGATTATTCAAAAACCAAACATGAGTTGGCTGTTGATGTAAGACCTATTTTCAGTGGAAATTTCAACCCTTCTCTGTTTTACAGAAAAAATTACACAGGACCAAAAGGGAATAACATGGGATTTAGGTTAGATATGAGTTTTAACAATACGTTCAATGAAAACTTGTCTTACTTTCAAAATTTTACATATAATAAAGTAAACAACCTAGATTATGGACTAAGAATAGGTTTTGAAAAACAAAAGTTCATTAATGAAAAATTCATAGCCTATGGTGGTTTGGATCTTATATTGGGATTTTCCAACATGAGATTTAGAGAAAGAAATGATCTGCCATTTGAAAATACCGCTTTTGCAAATGTCGATAATTTTAGGCTAGGATTAGGGAACTTTTGGGGAGTGAAATATCATCTGAACTCAAGATTGAGTGTCTCAGCCGAAACAGGATTTGATGTAATTCACTTCAAAAGAGTAACCAAAACAGCTGAAAGCACAGACAATTTTTCTGAAGTTAACAGACAAGATGGTCTCTCTTCAATATCATTAAACCTTATCCCATTAAAAGCACTTAGAATAGCATATCATTTCTAATGATTCTAACATCAACAAAAAAGCCTCTAAGATTTCCTAGAGGCTTTTTTTATCATCTAAATTTTCCTTTGAGCATAGCCAATTTTGCAGCCAAATCTCCCTCTGCTACTAGAGGATCTTCTTTCTTCTCTTTAGATTTTGACTTCCCCCTTTCTGCAAATGGATCGGACTTCATACTAAGGCCAATCCTCTTCCTCTGAATATCTACTTCCATTACAGTCACCTCCACTTTTTGATTCACTGTGACTACTTCATTTGGATCAGTGATAAACTTATCAGCCAAATGACTCAAGTGCACCAAGCCATCCTGATGAACTCCTATGTCCACAAATGCTCCAAATTTGGTGATATTGGTAACTATTCCCGGTAGCTTCATTCCAACTTTCAGATCTTTCATTTCATTGACACCCTCCTGAAAGCTAAACAACTCAAAACCTTCTCTTGGATCCCTCCCTGGCTTGGAAAGTTCATCCATGATATCTTGGAGCGTAGGCAAACCAACTGTCTCTGAAACATAGTTTTTCAGGATAATCTTGGATCGCAACTCCTCCGAACTCATTAAATCAGTAAGCTTTGCCCCTATATCTTTGGCCATTTTCTCAACCAATTCATACCTCTCCGGGTGCACTGCAGATGAATCCAATGGGTTTTTCGCATTTCTGATTCTCAAGAACCCAGCAGCTTGTTCGTAAGCTTTATCACCCAATCTTGGGACTTTCTTGATTTCTGACCTGCTTTTGAATGGTCCATTTTCAGTTCTGTATGCTACAATATTCTGTGCCAATACAGGCCCAAGCCCAGACACATAAGTCAACAATTGCTTTGAAGCTGTATTGATCTCCACACCGACACCATTCACACAACTCATCACGGTGTCATCCAAAGAATTTTTTAAAGCTGTCTGATCAACATCATGCTGATATTGCCCCACTCCTATTGATTTGGCGTCTATTTTTACCAACTCTGCCAAAGGGTCCATCAACCTTCTTCCGATTGACACTGCTCCCCTGACGGTCAAATCCTGATCAGGAAACTCTTCTCTCGCCACATCTGAAGCTGAATAGATCGAAGCTCCACTTTCATTGACCATGGTCACGATGACACTTTTTGGCAATCCAATGGCTTTCACAAATGCTTCTGTCTCTCTGCTTGCCGTTCCATTGCCAATAGCAATGGCTTGAATTTGGTGTTTCTCTACCAAATGCCTGATGGTAGCAGCAGATTCTGCTGTTCGCTTTTGAGGTTCATTAGGATATATTGCATCAAAGCTCAACAACTGCCCTTGAGGACCTAGACATACAGTCTTGCAACCTGTTCTAAAACCTGGATCGATAGCCATCACTGATTTTTCTCCCAAAGGTGCTGCAAGCAAAAGTTGTCTCAAATTCTCCGCAAAAACTTTGATCGCATCTTCATCCGCTTTCTTTTTGGTGAAAAGTCTGACTTCTGTTTCCATAGAAGGTTTCAGAAGTCTTTTGTAGCAATCTTTGATCGCCATTCGAACTTGCTCCACTGAAGTATTGGCTGCATCTTCCAAGATCACATTTTCCATCAGAGCAATGGCTGACAATTCCTCAGGACAAGAATCCAACATCAAGAAAAGCTCTTTCTCTCCTCTCCTCATAGCCAGCACACGGTGCGATGGGGCCGTTTTCACAGGTTCTGACCAGTCAAAATAATCTTTGTATTTGATGGCTTCGGCTTCTTTTCCCGGCAAAACTTTGGATACAAATGTCCCTTCATTGATAAAGAGATCTCGCATTTTTTTCCTTAGTTCAACATTTTCATTGACCCATTCAGCGATGATATCTCTTGCTCCCTGAAGTGCCTCTTCGCTCGAAGGGACCTCTTTGCTTTCATCTATATATTTCTTTGCCTCTGTTTCGAGGTTTATCGAAGTTTGTTCAAAAATCAATGTTGCCAATGGCTCCAAGCCCTTTTCCTTAGCGATCGTAGCTTTGGTTCTTCTTTTTGGTTTATATGGCAAATACAAATCTTCCAATACAGACATGGTCTCTGCGCCATTGATCTTCTTTTCCAATTCATCAGAAAGTTTGCCTTGCTCTTTGATAGATTTGAGTATAGCATCCCTTCTTTTGTCCAATTCTCTCAATTGGAGCGCTCTATCTCTGATCCCTGCTACTTGCACTTCATCCAAGCTCCCTGTCACTTCCTTCCTATATCTGGAAATAAAAGGCACTGTAGCACCCTCGTCCAACAAGGCAATGGTGTCAGTGACTTGCTTGAGTTTGATATTCAGCTCTTCGGCTATTTTCAAATAATGATCTATATTCATTTTCTTGTATTAAAAACTTCAAAATAGGTGCGCAATTTACAGCATTCAAGTTTGGTATGGAAAAAGAAATCTTACTTATTGTACCTTTGGTCACTAAGGTATTGGTAATGTGATGGTAATTTTGAATTCAGGTATTTGATCGAAATTATTCATTCAAAAAGATTACTCAAAGTTTAAATTACTCAAATCCATCTTGGAAGTGATATTTGTAGATATTGATAGATATTTATCCGTGTTCTTTCCAGTAACCAAACAAAATGATATACTTAAAATCAATTGATGCACTGATACCCTATAACTATTAACATTTGGCATTATGACAAAGAAATTTGATTGGAAAAAAGAAATAAAGAGCTGGGGATTGATTCTTTCGGTGTTTGCTTTTCTTTATTTTACTGGACTGATTACTCCTATTATGGGTGGAGTGCAGTCTCTGCTTCTTTCCACAGGACTAATAAAACCAAAAATCACTTTAGTCAATAAAGAGAATTTGGATTTTGAGTTTACCGGGAGATTTACGGATCAGCAAGGATCAATTATCGATCTGGAAGCTTACCGAGGCAAGACTGTTTTCATCAATCTCTGGGCAACATGGTGTCCTCCCTGTCGTGCAGAAATGCCACATATTTCAGAAATGTATAAGAAAGTCAAAGACACTGAAAACCTCGAGTTTTTGATGATTGCGCTAGACAAGGACTTTGAAAAAAGCAAGAAACTTGTGGATGACAAAGGTTGGAGCTTTCCAATAGTCCATGCGAGCCATGGTCTGAACAATTCCCTCCAATCAGAATCCATCCCCACCACAATAGTCATCAATCCAGAAGGAAAAATCGTCTTCTATCAAGAAGGCATGAGTAATTTTGATACGGAGGAGTTTAGGGACTTTTTAATTGGATTTTAGATTTTTGAAGGTAGATTTTAGATTTTGCCTGGTACTCGCAAAGGAGGCTGAGGTGCAAAGTTGCGCTGAGAGGTGAAGAGAGAAACGAGAGACTAGAAACGAGAGACTAGAGGCGAGAAACGAGAGGCGACCTTTGAGGTTTCAAAAAACCTCGAAGGTCTTCATGATAAATAGTTTAGGAGGGGGTTAGAGGGATTTTAGATTTTAGATTTTAGAAGGTAGATTTTAGATTTTGCCTGGTACTCGCAAAGGAGGCTGAGGTGCAAAGTTGCGCTGAGAGGTGAAGAGAGAAACGAGAGACTAGAGACTAGAAACTAGAGACTAGAGGCGAGAAACGAGATGCGACCTTTGAGGTTTCAAAAAACCTCGAAGGTCTTCATGATGAATAGTTTAGGGGCTTTTTAATTAGGATTTTAGATTTTGGAAGGTAGATTTTAGATTTTGCTTGATACTCGCAAAGGAGGTTAAGGTGCAAAGTTGCGCTGAGAGATTAGAGGCTAAAGTAGAAGCTGTAAGACAAATTTAATTTTTGACTACGTCACCTCGATCCCGAAAGCATTCAGGAGAGAGGTCTCGTCCTGTTTTTAAAACAAGAAAGTGAAAAAAGAAGTTGGAGTGTGAAATTCAGTAAGAGATTTCTCCCCGTAATTCTACGAGGCAGGCTCTTCTAGTCGGAATGGAGAAGCGAGACAGAAGCAGGGATGAGATCAACCCCGAAGGGGTTAAACTTTGAATAGCCCCGGATTGCTATCCGGGGATCAAAGTCGATGAGCGAAACAACAACCCCGAAGCGGGTTGAACTCTACTAATTGTAAGAAAAAGTGTCAACTATTTTCAGGACAAGACAATGATTTGCCTCTATAAAAAGGACATAAGTATAAAAAGCATCTAATAACATCCTTCTCCAAGATGTCAGCCAACTTTAAAAACTCACAACCTTTGAACATTCTAACCTTAATAAGGATCCACATCCACCACAACCCGCACACTCCTGAATTCCTTATTTGCATACATTTCTTCTAAGATCAATTGCAGATCGTGTTTGAAAACTGCCTGTGCATTTCCAGACTTATCTAGCTTCACAAGACTTTCGAAAATATACTGATTTTTGATTTTACCTATCAGACCCTTTTCAGGCCCTAGCATTATTTTTTTTACCTGAATGTCATTCAGCAGATTATGTAAATGTCGGGCAGCTTTTTCCGCAGTTTTGTAATCCTTGTGCCTTGTGGAAATTTTGACCAACTTGACAAATGGTGGATAGAAAAACTTCTGCCTTTCGGTCATGTCTTGGACGTAGAAATTCTTGTAATCACCCTGAATCACTTTTTCAAAAATGTAATGGTCGGGCTTTCTACTTTGGATCACTACGGTGCCCCGCTTTTCCCTTCTTCCTGCCCTACCAGCTACCTGCGTGATTTGCTGAAAGGCCCTTTCCCCTGCCCTGAAATCAGGAAAATACAAAATCCGATCAGCATCCAAAATACCAACCACAGTTACTTTCTCGAAATCAAGCCCTTTGGTAATCATCTGTGTACCCACCAAAATATCAATATTTCCAGCCCCAAACTCTTCCAATAAACGCTGATAACCATATTTACTTCTGGTAGTATCCAAGTCCATCCTTGCGACCCTCGCCTCTGGAAATAAAAGTGAAATATTCTCTTCGATACGCTCAGTCCCCAAACCTACAGCTGCCAATTTGCCACTTCCACAAGCAGGACAGATTTTCGGTACTTTCTCCTTGAATCCACAATAATGACAGCGCATTTCTTCCCCAAACTGATGATAAGTCAAACTCACATCGCAATGCTCACACTCTGGAATCCAGCCACAATCCTCACAGGAAATATATGGCGCATAGCCTCTCCTATTCTGGAAAATCAAAACCTGCTCCTGCTTATTCAATGCTTCCTGTATCTTTTCCCGCATCAATCTGGTGAAATCAAGTTTGAGCAGATTTTTCTTCTTATCCACCAAAATATCCGAAAGGAAATACTCTGGCAATTGCGCTTCTCCATATCGGCGATCTAGCTGTACGTAGCCATATTTCTTCGTTCTGGCATTGTAGTAACTTTCAAAAGATGGTGTCGCAGAGCCCAGTATGGTCTTAGCCTGATGGAGCCATGCCAGCATGATGGCAGCATCCCTCGCCTGAAATCTCGGTGCAGGATCATATTGCTTGAATGAAGCTTCGTGCTCTTCATCCACTATCACCAAACCCAAACTATCAAAGGGCAAAAATATCGAGGAGCGTACTCCTACCACAAAAGAAAACTTCCCACTGATGACTCCATTCCAAACCTCCACACGCTCATTGTCGGAATATTTGGAATGGTACACACCCATTTTGCTCCCGAATACTTTCCTCAACCTGCCAACAATATGCGTGGTAAGGGCTATCTCGGGAAGAAGCAAAAGGATCTGACTGCCACTTTCGAGGGCTTCTTTGATCAGCTGAATGTAAATCTCTGTCTTTCCACTTCCGGTGATCCCATGAAGCAAAGTCACCTGCTTGTCTTCAAAAGCCTCCTTGATCTCTTGCATCGCGAGCATTTGCTCCTCTGACAAGATGATCTTTTCATCACTTTCCTCAATCTCCTCAAACCGACTGATTATCAATTTATATTCCTCCAAAACATTGTTTTTAATCAGTGTTTTGATGGAACTCATGGATAATCCAGCATCTGAAAATGCTTTTTTATCCAAACCTTTTGTATTCAATTCCGGATTCTGATAGACTGGAATTTCCTGCAAATATTTGAGTAGGATTTCTTCCTGCTTAGGTTTGGAATCAAGCTCTTGGAATAGGCTTTCCAATGCTTTTTTATCTTCAGCATACTCTTTTCTTAGACGGATTCTTGTCTCTACTTTTGGAGTATATTTATCTTTTACTTTTTCGAATACGATAATCGCTTCTTTGATCACCAAACTTTTGATGATTCCATGGATGGTTTTGATACCGAGCAATTGCTCACAATCTTCATAACTCAACTCTTCCCTACTAGCTAAAGCCTGTAGGATGACCTCTTCCCTATCATCCAAAGGATACATGGACGTCTCAGAATCATACGCCGGATTGAGTTGGATCTTACTTTCGCTGCTCAGCTTCAGTCCAGAAGGCAAGGCTGCATTCATCACCTCTCCGATATGGCAACAGTAATACTCTGCCATCCAAGCCCAGAACTTGATCTGAAGCGGATTGACCATGGCGTAGGTATCCAAGACATCCAAGATAGGCTTGGCTTCATATTCCTTGGGAGGTTTTTGATGGACCTTTCCAATGATGCCAGTCAGCACCTTTTTTTGACCAAACTGCACCATCACCCGATATCCAATCCCAATATCCTCAGAAAGACTCCTTGGAATCTTGTAGGTAAACATTTTGGGAATGGGTACAGGCAAAATCACATCAGCAAACAGCCTAGATTTCTCATCCTGAGGTTCGTAAGTATCTCCAAATAAACTTTCCAAAAATATAGTCTTTAATCAAGTTCTCATTTTGGTCTTGGGAAAAGACCCTAAGGCAAATATAGGGAAATGGAGTTGGTGAATATAGATTTTAGAGGGGAGATTTTAGAGAAAAAGAAGCGAGAAGCTAGAGTCATCAGACAAAAACTCGCAGTACAATCAATATTGCAGAGATAAGCTAGGGATAGTAAATGTGGGTTTTTATTCTAGAGCATAGTGGATTATTGATTCATTAGTCAGAGTTCAAAATTCATAATTTAAAAAATGTTGAATTTTGAATTTTAAATCCCACTGTTTTAGGTCTCTGACTAACATTATCACTTCGACAAAACAAAAAGCCTCTTAACTTAAAATGTAACCTAATATATTCTATTTATCTTAACACCTAAAACAGCCATCTCCACCAAACGTATCTATTCCCCAAACAACAAAAAAAACCATCTGCCGAGTCCTGAAAATACTTGACGCTTTTTTTTCAATTGAAGAGATTCAACCACTTCGTGGTTGTTGGCATCATCATTGACTTTGATCCCCGGATAGTAATCCGGGGCTAATCGAAGTTTAACCCCATTCGGGGTTTATATTCTTTTTTTTCTCTGACACTTTTCCTATTTCACCCTTCCTACTTCATCCTTTCCCCCCTCCTACTTCCTATGATCCACCTGTTTTCTTAGCTGATCCATTTCTTTGGAAAAGTCGAAGGATCGGCTGAGGCGTTCGAGTTTCTTTTGGAGGTTTTCGAGGAACTTCATGTGGGCTGGGCTGTCGGGATTGAAGGGTCTGTGGGCGAGTTCCCTTCGGATGTTTTCTACTTCCACGATGGTCGGGTAGGTTTTGGAGTCTATCCAGGAATTCTTGAATCTCTCCCAGATATAATCCTCAGCCTGCTCTGTGGGGTGAATCATATCTGATTTGTAAAAGCGATAATCGCGCAGTTCATCCATCATGATCTCGTAGCTCGGAAAATAATGTACAAAATCAAAAGATTCCGCAATGTCATTGCAAGCCAATCTCAAGAGACTTTTGCTCAATTGATTCTCAGGAATACCATCTTTGGTATGGCGCACTGGACTGACTGTCAAGATGATGTTGACATTTGGATTAAACTCACGGTACATATTGATGAAACCAATATACGTTTTGTGGATTTCGTCTAAGTTGAGGAGTCTTTTTTCAAATAGTCCCGAAGGTTGCTTATGGCAGTTGGCAACAATCTGACCGGAGGAACCATATTCATAAACCCAAGCTGTACCAAAAGTGATGATCAAGTGACTGGCATTTTCCAGTTGTGTTTTTGTCAGTTGCTGCTTTTTGTGGATCATTCTTTCGAGAGAGTCCTGACTATATCCCGAAATATCGGAGTGCATCCCAAAATGAAGGTACACGCCATCACGAACCAATACCATATCTGTATTGACCGGCATTTCGAGCAATGCATCTTCCAAAATCTGCGTGATGGAAATAGGATTGAAAATCGTCCCAAAAGGATTGTTTAGCACATTGAACTTTCTTTCATGGAGTTTTTCACCTATCATGGTAGAGAAACAAGAACCTACAGCAAACAACGAAGATTGGTGATCGATCTTCGGCTGGGCTTCGGGGATATCAAAAGTAGTAGTCCATTGCATTTCCTAAAATTAAGGAGAATCATTTGATATAGACAATTGTTAAGGAAAATTTATGGAATAAGGTTTATATAGGGTTTGAAGGTTGAAAGGTTTTAAAGTTGTAAGGTTGAGGTTTATTTAGGGTTGGAAGGTTGGAAGGTTATAAAGTTGTAAGGTTGAGGTTTATTTAGGGTTTGAACTTAATTGTACAAACACCGACCGTCCACAAAGTGGTCAAAGTTCAAAATACTGTGGCCTTCGTGGTGAAGTCGAAGGTGAAACCTGTGGAAAATTATATTCCGAACTGGTGGTAAGAGATGATTCAACTCCATTCGGAGTTGGTTGGGACGACTCATATGATTCTTTTTTCCCCGCATGGCAATGCGGGGCTAATCGAGGTTTAACTCCTTCGGAGTTCACGGGGGCATTTCCGTGATCGTTTTTACCCCCACATGACATTGTGGGACTAATTAAGGTTTAACTTCCCGTACCGATAGTCATCGAAACGGGACAGGCTCTTCGGAGTTGACACTACACATGGAATTCTAAATTTTGATCTTCATATAGCAATATGGGGCTTATCAAGATTCATTTTACCGCAATCCTGCGGGAAAGGCTCCTTCGAAATGGGAAAATAACTTTCTATTCAACATCAACAATTTGGTATTCCTCACAAACGTTCCCGAACGGGAACAAATCTCGATTAGCCCCGAGTCGCCACTCGGGGTTAAAAGAATCAAATAACGCACCCTAACAACTCCGGAAGGAGTTGAATTTAGACCATGAATAGCCAAGATTTGTACCCTTACATTATGCCTCCATAGACTGTATCCTCATAATCTACCCATGGACTGTATCCTCACAATCCACATATTTTATGAAATACTTCAAGAAAAAAATAAAGGTCTGTGAGGACACAAACCTTGGAAGTAGAAGTAAAAAAAGGCCTGTGGGAACACAGACCTTAAGGTATTTCTTAATGAAAAAGACATTAGTGAAAAGTTCTAACAACAAATCAACCAATAACTATTTCACTTAATACTCAATCAACCATTAACTGATCAACCATTCTCTTTCACCCAGTTAAATGCATTGACAAATGACTCTACCCAAGGGGTGATTTCGTCGTCCATTCTTTCTGTAGCATAGTGTGGCCAGTTCCATGGCTTAAGGGAACGTTCGATATGTGGCATAATGGCTAAGTGTCTTCCGTCAGCAGATGCTATTCCTGCTACTGAATGGTCTGATCCGTTTGGATTTCCTGGATAAGCTTCATACGAATATTCCATACCAACATGATAAGCTGATTTTTCTTTCGGCAATGAGAATTTACCTTCTCCATGTGCTACCCAAACACCCAGTCTTTGGCCTGCCAAACTTTTGAACATCACCGTTTCGTTTTGCGGAATGGTCACATTCACAAATGATGACTCAAATTTATGGGATTCATTGTGAAGCATTTTTGGCTTGACATCATGCTCTGGCGTCACCAGACCCAACTCAACCATCAGCTGGCAACCATTACAAACACCCAAACTCAATGTATCTTTTCTAGCATAGAATTTATCCAATGCCTGCTTTGCTTTTTCATTGTAAAGGAATGCTCCTGCCCAACCTTTTGCAGAACCTAGCACATCGGAGTTGGAGAATCCACCTACAAAAACAATCATCTGCACATCTTCCAAGGTCTCTCTTCCTGAGATCAAATCTGTCATGTGTACATCTTTGACATCAAAGCCCGCCAACCAAAGCGAATATGCCATTTCTCTGTCACCATTCACTCCTTTTTCACGAATGATTGCAGCTGTTTTTCCAGATTTTTCTTTTCTATATGGGTTTAGGCTGAATGAATCAAATGTACCCTCCCATTTGGAATCAAATGTATAAGAAAGAGTCTGTGATTTATAATTTTCAAACCTCGCCAAAGCAAGCTTATCTCCTGACTGCTTTTTGTCCAACAAATAGGAAGACTTGAACCAAGTATCTCGCATTTCTGCAACATCCAACTCCATATCCAAGCCTGTCAATTCAACTTTTCCTGTCATATTCACAGTAGCCAAAGCCACGTAATCTATGCCATGATTCGCCAAGACTGCTCTTGTTCTCTCTGGATTCGCTACCTGAATCAAGACTCCAGGATTTTCTGCAAACAATGATTTCACAATATCATTTCCAGCCAACCTATCAGTTTTCACTGTTAACCCGACTTTTGAAGATGGGAAAGTCATTTCCAAAAGCGCAGTAATCAAACCTCCCGAAGAAATATCATGACCTGCTAAGACCTCTCCTTTTTCGATCAACTTCTGCAAAGTCATAAAGGCTTGACCAAAATAATGATTGTCAACGACATCAGGAGTTTCCGAACCTACTTTATTGAGGGTTTGATGGAAACTGGAACCTCCAAGTTTTGGAGTGTCTTTTGAAAAATCTATATAAAAGACCTTGCTGCCATCGATTGGCTTCAAGTCCGGGGATACAGTTTTGTTGATATCAGAACATTCTCCAATAGAAGAAATAATGACCGTCCCTGGAGAATATACAACTTTCCCATCAGGGTATTTTTGTGTCATCGAAAGGGAATCTTTTCCTGTAGGAATATTCACTCCCAAATCTATCGCAAACTCACTGACAGCTTCCACTGCTCTGTAAAGTCTGTCATTTTCACCTTTGTTTTTGGCTGGCCACATCCAGTTGGCACTTAGGGAAATCCCTGCCAAACCATCCTCTATCGGTGCCCAAACCAAATTGGTCAATGCCTCAGCAATTGCCAATCTCGATCCTGCCTCTGGATTTGCCAAAGCAGCTATTGGCGCGTGACCGATAGATGTTGCGATGCCTTTGTTGCCTGTGAAGTCAATCGCCATGACGGCAACATTGTTCAAAGGAACTTGAATCTCCCCTACTGTCTGCTGCTTGGCAACTCTACCTGTCACAGAGCGATCGACTTTATTTGTCAACCAATCTTTACAAGCCACAGCTTCGAGTTGAAGTACTTCGGAAATATATTGTTTTAGATTCTGAACTTCATATTCTGATTCAGCGAAAATTGCATTTCCTGAGTTGTCCTCTAATATTGTCTTCGGTGAGCTGCCAAACATGTATGAAAGATTCCAATCAACTGGCTTTTCTCCTGTATTTTGATTCTCGAATTTGAAGTGCATATCTCCTGTAGTCTCACCTACTACATAAAACGGAGCTCTTTCTCTGGCAGAGATTTTCTGTAGTAGTTCCAGATTTTTCTCTCCTACGACCAATCCCATTCTTTCTTGGGATTCGTTACCTATGATTTCTTTGGAAGAAAGTGTTGGATCGCCCACTGGCAATTGGTCGATATGGATCGTTCCTCCTGTAGTCTCCACCAACTCGGAAAGACAATTCAAATGCCCTCCAGCTCCGTGGTCATGGATGGAAACGATTGGATTTTCGTCAGATTCAGCCATGGCACGAATCACATTCATGACACGCTTCTGCATCTCAGGATTGGACCTTTGGATGGCATTCAATTCGATGGCATTGGAAAACTCACCGGTCGCCACAGAAGAGACAGCACTTCCTCCCATCCCAATTCTATAATTATCACCACCCATGATGATGATTTTGTCTCCTTTTTCAGGATCATTTTTCTTACTATACTGACTTCTAGTGAAACCTACACCACCAGCTAGCATGATCACTTTATCGAAACCATGCGCCTTACCATCTTCCTCGTGCTCGAATGTCAAAACAGAACCAGAAATTAATGGCTGCCCAAATTTATTCCCAAAATCACTTGCTCCATTAGATGCTTTGATCAGGATATCCATTGGGGTTTGGTAAAGCCATTTTCTTTCAGACAAATCCTTTTCCCAACTTCTACCTTTCTCAGATCGTGGATACGAAGTCATATAAACTGCTGTTCCAGCCAATGGGATAGATGCAGTTCCTCCTGCCATCCTATCTCTAATTTCTCCTCCAGCACCTGTAGCAGCTCCATTGAATGGCTCAACTGTGGTTGGGAAATTATGAGTTTCAGCTTTGAGGGAAATGACTGTTTCTATTGTCTCTGGCTCAAAAAAATCAGGTTTATCCTGTGTTTTCGGCGCAAACTGCTGCGCTTTTGGCCCTTTTACAAAGGCTACATTGTCTTTGTAAGCGGATACTATCCTATTTGGATGTCTTTTGGAAGTTTCTTTTATGAGTTGAAAAAGTGTTTTTTCTTTTTCTTCTCCATCAATGACAAAAGAGCCATTAAAGATTTTGTGTCTGCAATGCTCTGAGTTCACTTGGCTAAATCCAAAAACCTCAGAATCTGTCAAAGGTCTTTCCAATTGCTTGGAGACATTTTCTAAGTAATCCACCTCTTCTTGGCTCAATGCCAAACCTTCAGATAAATTATATGCTTTGATGTCTTTTACTTCTACGACTTTTTCAGGCTCTACATGAATATCAAAGATATCCTGATCCAACCCATTATAAGCTGCCTGCAGCATTGGATCGATGCTGTCATTGTCGGCAAGTGGAAAATACTCTTCTATTCGGACTATGCCTTGTATTCCCATGTTGATGGTGATTTCTACGGCATTTGTTGACCAAGGAGTGATCATCTCTTTGCGAGGTCCAGCAAATTTCCCTGAGACTTTATCTGTCTTGATTTCTTCGGCTTCGCCAAAAAGCCAAATTAATTTTTCAATATCAGATTTTTGAATTGGATGTTTTGATTGTACTGCGTAAATAACCGCTTGTGGGGATTGGAAAAAGAGAATCATGTCCTGAGTTTTGGATGTCTTTTTTTAAGAAGTCCCAAAGGTACACAATTGCCTGAAAAGTATAAAGAAGAAATGAGGATTGGAAAATTGAAAGATTATAAAATTTTTAGATTTTTGATTAAGACTGACAGCCTATTGATTTAGGTTGATGCAATTGAGTTTATTGCATCTGGATTTGATTTTAAAATTGAAAGAATAAAAATCTGTAGAGAAGAAGGTTACAAAGTTGGAAGGTTTCAAAGTTTTAAAGTTTTAAGGTTGACTAGGGTTTTAGATAAGGGAATTAGGTAAATTGTTTATACGGAATGACACCAGTAATTTGAGAAGAGAGTTCTCCTTGATTCATTTCGATCCACCAGAGGCGGACAAGTTATCAATTGATATTAGATAATGATCTAAATCAAACATTAATACTAGAATTATAACGTTACCCCATGGACTTTAAATCAAAGATTTATCTTTCCTACACTAAGCGACCTTTGGGTAAACCATTGTGAACTTTGTGGTGAAAAAACTTCACCACAAGGAACACTACGAATGTAAAAAGACGCAAAAGTCTTCACTAAATGGTTGGAAATTTTCCCTCAGCGTTATATCCGTGTCAATCTGCGATGAAGTCTTACTTTTTCACCAAAACCACCCTAATTTTATCAGCTTTTTCGACTTGATCCAAAAAAGCCACATAATCATTGTACTGATTTGCGGGAAAGACTCCGTCATTTAAAACAAACTTTCGGTTGTAAATGAGTTTTCCCCCATCATTTTGGAATTCAACCTGATAGTTACCAAACTGATTTTCAAGATTGATTTTCTCAGGAACACCTTCAATTTGATATCCTTCAGGTATTTGGTATTCAAATTCATCTTCATCGACAAAGCCCATGATTCTTTCAAAATCAAATTTTCTCTCTGTTCTTGACATCCTCAATCCTGATGAAAATGCATTTAACTTATTTACTTCCAAGAAAATCCTATTCCCTGATGCATTTGCAAAATTTCTGGAAACAACTGTTGCTTCTGTATCAATTTGTGGATACAAACCTTTGTCTACATAATTGAAATTCAGATCAGACACCTCCATAGACGGAAGGGAAATATTTTCGTTGAACCACTTTTTCTTCTGTTCATTTGATTGATTATAGATAGAAAGCAGATTTGAATTTTCAGATTGTAGGCCTTCATTAGACATGAATAGATTCAGATTTGCAGATCCATTTTCATTCAAGGTCACTTTGGCTTTGATCGTTTGTCTATTTTCTTCCACACCATATTTTGGTGTTTTTGCAAGTACACCACCCTCCTCAGAAATCAACAGTGCATAACGATCCGACGTGAAATCACTCAGATAGCCAAAAGGGTTGGTTTGGCTAGTACACTCCAACCAAATGGTATCATTGGCGATAGGTACAGCTAGGATGGCGTGATTAAAATAATGTTTTGGAAACTCTTCATAAGTGGCTTTTTTTCTAGCGCCACCGTGAATCAATGCATAATGGCTTTTGATCCCTGCTTCTTTGAGTAATGCACCCATGTAATTTGACAAGGCCTTGCAATCTCCATAAGAATATTTCTCGACTGTAGAAGCCTCAAAAGGCATTAAACCGCCAATTCCAAGCTGAATACTTACGTATCTTGTTTGTTTTTGGAGATATTGATAAAGAACCTTTGTCTTTTCAATATCAGAATCTACATCAGCCGTTAATTCCTGTACTTTTGCTTTTGTAGCAGCTGAAAGCACATCTTTTCCTTTATTCAATTGATAAATCCAAGCACCAAAGGACTCCCACGAACTAAGGTCCCCTACAAATCCATCATAGCTGAAGTATGTAGGTGCGGCATGAAGAATAGGAATGAAATTTTCTCCTTGCTGCATCATGGGTTCAGCTTTGATTGGACCCAAATCGGAAAGTGCCCATTCAGATTTCAATAAATTATTTTCGAGCTTGGGCTTTTTATCCGGGTCTATATTTGCTGATTTCGAGAAAAAACGGATCTTTTTATCCTGTGGATACAAGTAGGTGACAGTTGCAGATTCCACCGGTACCATAGGCATCGGTTGTGGATACCATGAAGAAATGTAATACAAATTTGGATACTGCACTTCGTATTCAAATTCCACAGTGTAGGGGAATTTGTACTGCTTCATATCTAAAATTTTCTGTCTATTATCTTCATAAATTGAAAAAGAACTGAAATTGCTATAATCTTTGATGTCAGATTTTTTTGATTTAGCGATTGATTTCCCACTTGCATCATAAACGATGGCAGAAAGATTTTTAAATAAAATCCCCTTACTATATCCCACTTCCATCTCTGCCAATGAATTGGCCTCAGAATTTAAAATCGTATACGCAACCTTAACTTTTCTGGAGATCCTACCTTGATCATCTACTATGTTAGATTCATCTGACATACGAACCACTGCGGAAGATTCCTTGATCCATTCTGGTTTTATCTTTACAATACTGTAATCTTGGCCAAAGGAAACTGAAACAGCAACAAATAATAGGAATACAAAAACGATAATAACTTTTCTCATTTCTATTCTGCAATTTTCTTGAAAACAATCATTTGTTTTTGCTTGGCAGATATTGCACTGTAAAACTCTTTCAATTGATCATATTTATCAGGTCTAAAGAAGGTTTGATTCACCTGATAAATAAAATTGATTTGAATTTTACCGTTGGCTTGGATACTTGACATGTAGGAGAACACAATGTCTTTTTCTTCAAAATAACTTACTGAAGACTGCGGCAACTCCTCTACAGCAAACCCCTCAGGAACATCGATAAACATAATTACATTGTTTTTTCTTCCGTAAACAAAATCAATAGGAAATTGCCTTGAGTCTTGCTTAAATGGGTTTTCGGAAAGATACAGGTCATCAAAAACATTTAGATAAATATAATCTCCCGACAATTCCAGTCCTGAATTACCAGATAGCTTATACTTTTCAACGAAAGGTAAATGTCTGTTCTCTGCATTTTCAAAGCTTGCATCTATCACTTCCCAATCCTTAAACATATCCTCAAACTCAATTAAAAATTTATCTTCACCATTTTTAGAAAGACTTTTTTTCAATTGGGCAGCTTTATATCCTACGATCCTTTTGCTTACATCTACCAAAAGTTTATCCTGATCAATGGAGATGTTTATCATCGAAGTTTCACTGATTGGATTTAAATTTTTCATATCGATCCAATGTGAATTTTGATCGCTTACTACCCATCCATTTAGATTTATGACGTGCGTTGGTGTCATTCCAACTGGTAAAGAGCCATCTGTGGCATCAAGTACTATTTCTTTGTCATTCAACTTGACTGCTGCGGTGACATAGTTCAATTTATACATCAAGGGATTTGTCGGATTTAGAAACCCAATATCTCTTGTGCTACTAACTATAGGATTCGCATTCAATCCAGCTTCTCTTAAGAAAGCTATCAAGATAAAATTGATATCAGCCACACTACCATTTCCTTCTTCATATACTTTTTCTAAGCTTTTTGTAGGATAAATCCCTCTTTTGCTGTTCCATACCACTTTGGAGCTGATGTGATCCATGATTGCAGCTATTTTTTCTTCATCAGTAGAAGAATTTTGGATCAAGGATGGGACTATGTCTTTGGCAAATTTCACTCTACCCAACAACCTTCCAAAATCTTCGTCGACTAGTAATTCTTCTGACATAAGTTCCCAACTTGGAGCCACATTTTGTCTTGCACTATTTGGAAATTGAATATGTTTCAATTGAAACTCGACCTTAGTAGCGTAACTCCTAGGGTTATCTACATATGGTTCCGGTCTCAAGGCAGGCACATTGGCAGCAGCCCAATGATATAGGTGGTTAGTAAAATCTACAGCGTTAGTGGTTGTTTCATTTGTTACAGTATATCTATTGTTTACTCTTTCAGAACTTACCCAATTAACCCTCCCCGCAGCAGTAGATTTACTGTTAATACTATATGGCGAACCACCTTGACTGATTTGGGAATATGAAAAATACTCAGGATGCTCGAGCTTATATTCACTCCATAAAGTAGGAATCTCATCTTGGAACTCCCATTCACGCATATAATTGTATAAATCAGAGTTGATTTCATAAGAAATTTCGATAATCGATCCTGCCTTGACATTCGGCATTGATATCTTTGTGAGATGAAAAACTGAGCTAGCTTTTTCATCAAATATATTTTCCTTACCTAATTTTTCCTTTGTAACCTTCCCATCTTCAGAAGCATTGTAAACAAAACCTTTTACATTAAAAACCTTGTCTGTTCTGCCTGAAATATTATAATATGGAATAGTCATATCTGCAAACCTTACTCCGTCCTGACTCAAAACCTTCACTACTTTATGGATTTTGTAATTGATTACAAAACCATTAGATGCATTGAAAGTGAATTTTGTTTCTCCATAGTGAGATAAGACCAATGCTTCAGCTTCAGGATCTTTGTCGTAAGATTTCATGGCAACAAGCTCGTCTGGAATCTTTCCAAATTTTAAAGCTTCATTTTGTGCATTTACAAATTCTGATTTTATAGAAAAAAGAACAAGCAAAAGAATAACTAGTGTAGAATTTCTATTCATAAAATTTAATTTTTACGTAAAGTAAATACTAAAAACTAAATATCAAATAGCAAATAATTATATTAAAATTAATTATTTGAAATT
The DNA here is from genome assembly GCF_022549785.1 of Belliella alkalica. GTDB lineage: Bacteria > Bacteroidota > Bacteroidia > Cytophagales > Cyclobacteriaceae > Belliella > Belliella alkalica. The sequence continues at coordinate 334,183 of NZ_JAKZGO010000002.1, read as the reverse complement.
TTAATTAACTGGAATATTTTCGAAAAATTTAGAGATAAAAAAAGCCAGCAATAGTCAATTGCTGGCTTCTCTAATTAAAATTTATTTTTAAATGATACTTGGATATTTTGATGGATTAACTTCATGCATCATTCCATATATTTTCTCAACAACATCATCGACAGATGGTTTGGAAAAATAGTCTCCATCGGATGAATAAGCTGGACGGTGAGCTTTAGCTGCAAGTGTAGCAGGTTCAGAGTCTAATTTGTAATATGCTTTTTGATCTTCTATAACTTGCTGCATCATAAAGGCGGAAGCTCCACCCGGAACATCTTCGTCTGCAAAAAGAACCCTGTTTGTCTTCTCTATGGATTTTCCTATCACTCCTGTGGTATCGAATGGCAACAATGTCTGCACATCTATCACTTCGATATCTATTCCCATAGTCTCCAGTTCCAAGGCAGCTTCCATAAGGATACGGCACATGGATCCATAAGTAACCACTGTCATATCAGTTCCTTCTCGCAAAATCTCAGGAATACCTAAAGGCACTTTAAATTCCCCGATATTGTTTGGCATTCTTTCTTTCAATCTATAGCCATTCAGACACTCAATCACCAAAGCAGGTTCGTCGGCCTCCAAAAGGGTGTTGTACATACCCGCTGCTTGTGTCATATCTCTTGGAACACAAATCAACATTCCTCGAAGTGAATGAAGCAACATTCCGATTGGTGAACCTGCATGCCACACACCTTCAAGTCTATGACCTCTTGTTCGAACTATCAATGGTGCTTTTTGACCTCCTTTGGTTCTGTATTGCAAAGAAGCGACATCGTCTGCCAAAGTCATCAATGCATAATAGATATAATCTAAATACTGTATCTCAGCCATTGGGCGCAAACCACGAAGTGCTGCTCCAAGCCCTTGACCAATTATGGTACATTCCCTGATACTTGTATCTGTCACTCTCAATTCGCCATGCTTCGCCTGTAGTCCAGAAAAAGCCTGATTTACATCACCAATTTTCCCTACATCTTCACCAAATGCAAAAAATCTTGGATCTCTTTCCAAAATAGAATCAAAGCAAGCCTGCAAAATCTCCCTTCCATCTACCAATGGAGCCTCTTCATCATAACTTGCAGATAGTGCCTCAATTTTTTCAACACTAAAATCTGACTGACTGTACAAATGACTGTTGTAGCGATCTTCGTTTAGCTTTTGTTGATTCAGATACCATGATTTCAAGTCAGATTTAATTCCTTCTGAATCCATCCTAGTAAGCCATAAGGCTCTCCTTACAGAGCTTACAACATCTTTTCGTATTGGATTCATCGTTTTACTCAATTCATCAGCAACTTGAAGAATTGTAGCTTTATTCGATGAGTTTTCCGCCACCTCTTTTATTAAAGTAACCGCCTCTGTCAACTCGGTTTTTATGCTTTCAGAAAAAGCTTTCCAAGCAGCTTCTTTTTCGGATTTCACATATTGCTTTGCTTCTAGGTCGATCTTGTCTAGAGTTTCCGGTGTTGCTACTCCCTTCTCAATTAAAAATTCCCTATACTTCAATATACAATCATGATTTTTCTCCCATTCAAGTCTTTCTGCTGATTTGTATCTTTCGTGTGATCCGGAAGTTGAATGACCCTGAGGTTGTGTCATTTCTATGACATGGATCATCACAGGTACATGCTCTTCACGTGCTATCCTTGCTGCATTTTCAAAAGCTCTATCCAAACCTTCATAATCCCAACCCTTCACTACAAAAATTTCATAACCTTTTTGGTCATCATTTCTCTGCAAGCCTTTCAAAATTTCAGAAATACTTCCCTTTGTAGTATGATATTCATTTGGAACAGAAATGCCATATCCATCATCCCATACAGAAACTACCATTGGAACTTGAAGTACGCCAGCAGCATTGATGGTCTCGAAAAACATCCCTTCAGATGTTGAAGCATTTCCGATGGTTCCCCATGCCACTTCGTTTCCTTTATCAGAAAACTCCTTAAGTTCGTGGAGATCTTTATTTTCTTTAAATAACTTAGAAGCATAAGCTAATCCCAATAGCTTTGGCATTTGGGCAGCTGTTGGAGAAATATCAGCAGAAGAATTTTTCATCTCAGCCAGATTTTTCCATGTTCCGTTATCATTCAAAGATCTGGTGGCAAAATGTCCATTCATCAATCTTCCTGCTGATGCTGGATCTGCTTCTACATCCGTGTGGGCATAAAGCTGCGCAAAGTATTCTTTGACAGTCAACTGATCAATGGCAAACATAAAAGTCTGATCTCTGTAGTAACCAGAACGGAAATCACCTTTCTTAAAATATCTTGCCATAGCAAGCTGAGCGAGTTCCTTTCCATCACCAAAGATTCCAAACTTTGCTTTCCCCATGAAAACCTCCTTTCTCCCCATAAGAGAAGCTTGACGGCTTTCTTGAATAATCCGGTAATCATTTAATAACTGCTCCTTATTTAGAGCTTTAGGGTTTCTATTTTTAGATAATGTTGCCACCTCTGTCATAATTTTGTAATCTTTAAAGCTAATTTGGGTCATTGCGCTTGTTGTCCAAGTATTTCAAAAATAAATAATTTTGTTATCTATACAAACTCACAGACAGAATAATTTCAGATAAAATCAATAATTTATTTTGAATATAATTATCAAAAATCTTTTAAAAAAAATAAAATTCTGTATAAGCATTATTTTCAAAATTAATTAAACATGATATACCTATATTACCAATGTATATTACAGTGTAATATGATAGAAATAAAATATCAAAATTTTAAGTTTAAATTATCTTAATTTTAAAATTAAATTTAGAAATTCATCGATTGATAAAATTAAATTTCAAATTGACATCAATTTCATATTCGAATCAAAATAAGTACACTGAATTTGAATTAGAATCCTATTCCATTATTATATTTGTCACAATTATTTCAACCCAAATTTACATGACATGATAATAGGTGTTCCTAAGGAGATTAAAAACAACGAAAACAGGGTAGCATTGACCCCTGCGGGTGCAAAAGAGCTTGTAAAAAGAGGCCATTCCGTATTTGTACAGCATACAGCAGGAGAAGGTAGTGGTTTTACTGATGATCAATATACAGAAGCAGGCGCTGCAATCCTTCCTACTATAGAGGAAGTATATGCAATAGCTGAGATGATCATGAAAGTCAAAGAACCAATTGAACCTGAATACAAACTGATCAAGGAAGATCAATTATTATTTACATATTTTCACTTTGCCTCGTATGAGCCTTTAACTAAAGCGATGATCGAAAACAAGTCGGTATGTTTAGCATACGAGACTGTCGAGAAGGTTGATAGAAGCTTACCACTGTTAGTACCTATGTCTGAAGTGGCTGGTAGAATGGCAATCCAAAAAGGAGCAAATTATCTTGAGAAACCATTGGGTGGAAGAGGTATATTACTTGGCGGTGTACCAGGTGTACTTCCTGCCAAAGTGATCATTTTGGGTGGTGGAATCGTGGGAACACAAGCCGCTTGGATGGCTGCAGGTCTTGGAGCAGATGTGACTATCATGGATGTCTCTTTACAAAGAATGAGATATTTATCCGATGTTATGCCTGCCAACGTGAAGACGATGATGTCCAATGAATTCAACATCAGAGAAATGATCAAAGATGCAGATCTAATCGTTGGTGCTGTACTAATCCCTGGTGCTAAAGCTCCTCACTTGATCACTAGAGATATGTTGACAGATATGAAAAAAGGTGCTGTACTAGTAGACGTGGCTGTGGATCAAGGTGGCTGTATTGAAACTTGTAAGCCAACTACGCACGAAAACCCTACCTATGTAATCGATGATGTAGTTCATTATTGCGTGGCAAACATGCCTGGAGCAGTACCTTACACTTCTACACTTGCACTTACCAATGCAACTCTTCCTTATGCTATCCAACTTGCAGATAAAGGATGGAAAAAAGCAGCCCAAGAAAACCCTGAGTTGGTACCAGGGCTGAATGTAATCCATGGCGATATTGTTTACAAAGCAGTAGCAGAAGCTTTTAACCTAGATTATGTTCCTGTATCAAAATATTTGGCTGACTAATTCGCTGAAGTAAAAAGTAATAAAATTATCTGCAACGACTAAAGTAGGTGAATATATCACTTATAATTATGCGAGTAAATTGACAACAGTCAGCTGATTGAAATGAAATTCTAACAATATTTCAAATGGCTACTGGTTTAAAAGCAGATATACATAAAAGTTAAAAAAAGCCACCTTGATGAAAATCAGGTGGCTTTTTTGATATGAGAGAATGGAAATATGTGTTATGTGTGGAAAATAGTTGACATTTTTTTTTTGATTTTTCTTTATTTCCGATGACCATTCAATTGCCTCGTCAGGGCAAAAGTGACTCAAATATTTACAATTGCATTGGGTTCAAACCAATGTTAATATCAGTTGCCTCACGATAAGGATTCGGGACAGGTTCTTCAGGGCATATTCTCATTTCTTTGTCAAGTCTTAAGTCTCATATCTTGCGTCTCAAATCTAACTTTAATCTAAAAATTCATCACAAAACCAAAGCCATTTCCTGTAAATGCCAAATTCTCTACGATTGTAGGAAGCTCTTTGCCGTGGACATTGTGAAAAGCGTACTTGATAGCATCAAAACTCATCAGAAAAGCCCCTTGAAGCATTATTGATTTTCCAAAGCCCTTTAATTGATCCTTATCCAATCTCCTACCTCTTTCAAGTACATACAAGCCTCCAGCTATATATGCTACATCCAAAGCTGCATTTACCAATAAAATCTTTTCAATCCCGTGTTGGGCTTGGAGGGTCTCCCAAAATTCTGAGCTTGGCGATTCTTTCATTGCAGAATAATATCCAAATCCAGCTATGGCTAAATTAACTGTGTTCCAATACATATTCATCTGTTGAAAAGCCTTGGTTTCTCCGGATGTTCTTCCTGCCATCACTCCACCCAAAACTATATTTCCAACCGCCCAAGATCCCAAGATCATCATCCCAGATTTGTTGTAATCTATCCTCACTTGATTGAATTCAGTCAACTGTGAGGGAATATCTTGTGCATTCGCAAAAGAGACACAAATCAAAAATACAAGGATCAATAAAATTGCTGGCTTAATATTAAATTCCTTTTGCATAGCGTTTTTTATTTTGTAAAGTACTTTGGTAGAAAATTGTTTGAAATCAACCTCCCAAAAGCACTTGCTTTTCGTAAGCAAATAAAATTAATCTTGATCCGAAAATCACCAAAATCACAGCTACTACCCTATTCATATTGACCATGAATTTTTCAGTAACAAAAGGTTTAAGTTGCTTGGCAACAAAGGCTTTGAGCAGATCAATACCAAAAACTACGAATAAAATCCCGAAGTAATACAGGAAGACATCAATATCTGCAAATGAATCCTTGAGGTTGACCACTCCAGCTATCGAAATCCAGAAAAGCAACACAAATGGGTTGATCCCATTGATGCTAAAGCCTTTCATAAAAGCAGTTCTTTTCTTGGGTTTAGTGATAATTATTCCTCCAGTATTTGGCCTTTGCACTACTTTCTTGAAAAAAGTAACTATCCCAAACCCAATCAATACCGATGCTCCCGCATATCCCAATATTACTTCAAAGTATGGATTTTCGGCAAACAAACTTACACTGAAAAAAGTGGCCAAGACATATACCAAATCGCTGAGCAAAATCCCTAATGCCAAAACAGCTGTATTTCTAAAACCATTCTGAATAGAATTCTGGATCAAGGTAAAAAACACCGGGCCTATCATCGCAGACAATAACAAGCCCATGCTGACACCTTCCAACAATGCTTGAATACTCATCGATCGCTATTTTGTTCTTCCAAAAAATGTAACCAAGATGTCATCTTATCACCTTTGAGCACACGAGGGAATTTATTTTGTCCTCCTTCTTTTCCTTCGGACTTCAACCATGCATAAAATAATGAAGGAGAAATCAAATTTACCTTGACATCCTTCAATGCATGCTTTCTCTCCACAGCATAATCGTCATTGAGCATACTGAGAACTTCATCTAACTTCACTTTCAAAAGCTCGAGATCAACCTTGTCTTCTGTCCCAAAATACCAATGATGGGCAAACAGACTTCCATGCGGCTTCCCAAGAACTGTGAACTCCCTGATATCAATATCAAATTCATCTTCCAATAGATTCACGGCTTTGTTCATATTATCTACTGACAAATGCTCCCCACAAAGACTTAAAAAATGTTTGGTTCGTCCAGTAATGATGATTTCGCTTTCCTCTTTGGATACAAATTTGATCACATCGCCAATCAAATATCTCCAAGCTCCAGCACATGTACTGATCAACAGTGCATATTCCTTTCCTTCTTCAATTTGATCTACATTCAATGTCTGGGCATTCTCTCTCACTTCTCCATTGGCATCAAAATTTTGATCATTAAAAGGAATAAATTCGTGGAAAATCCCTGTATTCAATACCAAACGCATTGATTTCCTATCCGGAAGAGCCTGAAAAGCCATAAAACCTTCCGATGCCAAATAGGTTTCCATATAAATCAATGGTTTGGCCAACAGCTTTTCAAAACCTTTTTGATATGGTTGAAAAGAAACTCCTCCATGAACGAAAATCTGCAAGTTTGGCCAGATATCATGAATGGTCTTTAGCTCATATTTCGCGATGATCTTTTCCATAAGGATTTGTAGCCAAGCAGGAACTCCCACAATGATCCCAATATCCCATTTTGGTGCATTCTGTACAATCTGATCGAGTTTTTGACCCCAATCCTTGTTTCTGGCGATCATTTTTCCTGGCTTGTAGAATCTTTGAAACCAAATAGGCAATCTTCCAGTGGTAATCCCACTCAGATCTCCTGCGAAGTATGTACCATTAAACTCCAAATCGGTACTTCCACCTAGCATCAGAATTCCTTTAGTGTAAAGATTATCGGGAAGATCATATTTGGAAAGTGTCAAAATTTGTCTCACCCCAGTCTTTCTGATGGCTTTGACCATATCTTTCGAAATTGGTATAAACTTCGAACTAGCCCCAGAAGTACCCGAACTCAATGCAAAATACCTGATAAAGCCAGGCCAAGTCACATTTTTCTCTCCATTTTTTAATTTATGCCACCATTCATTGTATATTTTTTCATAATCGTAAATCGGTACACTATTGGAAAAACTTGAGTAGAACTCTTGGCTCTCCTTCTTGAAACTCTTCAAAATTTCCCCAAAACCATACTTTTTTCCAATTTCAGTTTTGGCTGATTTGATCAGGAGTTTTTGCAATGTTTGCTTTTGGAGCTCTATGGGAGTGCTTCCCTCTTGTTCAAGAGATTCCCTTAATCTGATCCCTTTTTTTAGTAATGTACCTAATATAGCCATATCTTTGTTTAGTGGTTAAAATTGGGTTAATGCATCAAAATTTCTCTTTCTAACGCTAAAACCAAATTTGGGTTAAAAGTAAATAATTGTCAAAATTAAAGTAATGAGTATAAAAGAAAACTTAATTGTAATAAAAAAAACATTTTCGAATACAGAATGCCTTCTCGTAGCAGTGAGTAAGACCAAACCGATCGAAGATCTGAAAGAAGCCTATGACGCTGGGGTTAGGGATTTTGGTGAGAACAAAGTTCAAGAATTGACTGATAAATATCCGCAAATGCCAGAAGATACACGATGGCATATGATTGGTCATTTGCAACGCAACAAAGTCAAATATATCGCACCTTTCGTACATTTGATTCATGGAGTGGACTCATTTAAGTTACTCAAAGAAATCAACAAGCAAGCAAAAAAAGCGGAAAGAACGATAGATTGCCTGATTCAAATCCATATAGCCAAAGAAGAAAACAAATTTGGATTTGACGAAAAAGAGCTGGATGAAATGCTTTCAAGCGAAGAAATCAACACCCTTCAAAACATCAAAGTAATAGGTTTGATGGGTATGGCCACATTTACAGAAAAAGAAGAAATCATCAGAAATGAATTTAAAGGTCTAAAATCCCTATATGGTAATTTAAAGACCACTAAATTGCCAGCAAATTTTGACCTGAAAGAAATCTCTATGGGAATGTCTGGGGACTACCTTATTGCCCAAGAAGAAGGAAGCACTATGGTGAGGATCGGTTCGGCGATCTTTGGAGGAAGAAGCTAGATGTGAGAAGTGAGATATTAGACGCGAGAAGCGAGATTCAAGACAGGACTAAGTCACCTCGATCCCGAAAGCATTCGGAAGAAGCTTGCCCCGCAGAATTGCGGGGAGGTCTCGTCCCTATTTGAAACTGGAAAGTTGAAGTTGGGGTATGAAATTCAGTATGAGATTTCTCCTTCCATCGAAATGACTATCCTCTAAAATAAAGATGTAAATATAAAAAAAGCATCAATGAAACCAGAATGTGACAGATGTGAACTTCTCGGAACTTGGTACAACGTACTTTATACAGTTGAAAAAATCCACAGATAAAAAAACTTGAACAACACAAAATCTCTTTCCTTCCAACTTTACAGCATTCAAACATTACAACTTATTGAAAAATGAAAAACACAAAATACATACAACTCGCGGCAATATTTGGAGCATTGGCAGTGGGGATTGGTGCTTTTGGAGCACACGGCTTGGAGGAAATCCTTACAAAAAATGGTCGAATAGATACTTTTGAAACTGGTGTAAAATATCATTTCTATCATTCCATTGCCATGGCTATCGTTGGCATATTGATCATTAATTTTCCAAAAGCAAAATATTTTAGCTCAGCAGCATTCTTATTTTTGATTGGAATAGTTATCTTTTCTGGATCATTGTACTTCCTTTCACTTACAGGAATTACTTGGCTTGGTGCCGTCACTCCTCTGGGTGGTGTGGCATTTATATTAGGATGGATTTTCCTATTTTTGGGAGCAAGGTCTATAAATCAATAAATCAATATGTTAAGAACTCCTTTTTTAATCATTCTTTTTCTCTTTAGTTTCAATTTCGAAAGCTCGGCACAATACGGGCATTTGGAAGATAGTTTAAGCAATCGCTACGAAAGGCTACATCAACTATTGGGTCCCAATTCTTTTTTTGACAACCATCACAGTGGCTTCATGCTGTATGATTTGGATAGTCAATGGGTGCATTATGAAAGAAACAGCCACATGAATTTCATTCCTGCTTCCACTACAAAGCTATTTACATTCTATGCTTCGCTGATGGTGTTGAATAACAAAACGAATACCTTTCGCTATGTCACCAATGGCAACGAAATTACAATTTGGGGTTCTGGCGATCCTTCTTGGAAATACGATATACTTCCGCAGCCTAAAATCGAAGAATTTTTGAAGCCATACAGTAAAATTCACTTTTCAGATGCCAATTGGAAAGATACTCCATTTGGATATGGTTGGGAATGGGATGATTATAATTATGCCTATTCGGCCGAAAGATCACCCTTTCCTATTTATGGAAATGTCGTCACTTTCAAAAATGTCAACAAATCCCCAATTGGTAATATCGCTGATTTCTCAAAATTGCTGACAAATGAAAAATCCAGTTTCAATTCAGTTAGAAGAGATTTTCATAGCAACACATTCTATTATAATCCAAAAACATTCACTCACCCAGCACCTACTGTCCCTTTTGTCACTTCACCGGAAGTGAGCGTTTCTCTGTTGAGAAATATACTTCAAAAACCAGTGGAATTGGTTGACACTCCCCTACCGACCAACAGCAAGGTTTTCAGTGGTGGATCTTTGAGGCCACTGCAAAAAGAGATGCTTCAGGAAAGTGATAATTTTATTGCTGAGCAGATTCTTTTGATGGTTTCTGACGAGCTTTTTGGAGAACTCAACAATGAAAAAACAATAGAATATATTCAAAAGACATATCTGACAGATCTTCCTGACGAACCAAAATGGGTAGATGGATCTGGGCTATCTCGCCACAATCTTTTCACTCCAAGAAGCATGGTGAGATTGGTTGAAAAAATTGACAAAGCCATACCAAGAGATCAACTGCTGAGTTTACTCCCACAAGGAGGAATCAACGGAACTTTGAAAAACAATTACAAAGCTCCAACTCCATATGTATTTGCGAAAACCGGCACTTTGAGCAACAACCACGCTTTAGTTGGAATCATCAAGTCAAAAACAAACAGATACTATGCTTTTGCCTTTTACAACAACAACTACTTGAACAAAGCCAGCGAGATAAGGACCGAAATGGAAAAAGTTTTGGTCTTTATAAGGGATAACTATTAGTTTATTGTCAGCAGTCTAAAGTTTAGGGAGTGGAAATAAGTTATTGGGGGATTGGTGATTAATGATTAGGTGATTGGAGGATTAGTGGATTGAGTGATTAGGTTACTGGGAGATTGGGAAATTAGGGGATTAAGTTATTGAGGGATTGGGTGCTTGTGGGGGAAGGTAGGTTGGTTATTTAATTATATCTATGTCCGTTTTCTTACCGGTAGCCAAGTAAATTGATATATTTTAAGTCAATTGATACACTAATAACTAATCAACCTAGAACCCATGTGCGCCGTGGCGTAAATAACGATTATCAGCATGATTTTATTGGGAAATTCACCCACTGATGTCATTGCGGATAATCATATTTAATTATTTGGTGATTGGTTAAATAGGTTTAATAATATCTTTAGCCGTTTTCATACCAATAGAATCTAAATAATTGAATTAACCTGTGATTTCGAACCAATATCAATAAATATCCAATATCTATTAGTATCAGTTTGCCAAAAAACAATCGTGTAATTGATTAATGGCATGATTGCGAATAATCATTTAAAATAAAATACATTTTTATGAACAAGAGAAATTTTATCAAATCGTTGGGTCTTTCACTTGGGGCTTTTCCTTTTCTTTCTTTGACAGAGAAAAATACAAGTTTCTTAAATGAAAATTTACTTCTTCCCAAACCAATCAAGAAAGGTGATACAGTTGGTTTAATCAGCCCATCAGCTGCAACAGCTGAAAGGATACAATTTATGTTTGCACAGGAAGCGTTGGAAGCTCTCGGGTTAAAAGTAAAATTGGGCGAAAACCTTAAAAACAGAAGAGGTCACCTTGCTGGGACGGATGAAGAAAGAGCGGGAGATCTAAACAGCATGTTTGCAGATAAGGAGGTAAAGGCAATTATTTGTATCAGAGGTGGGTCTGGAGCAGCAAGAATTCTCCCAATGATCGATTACGAAATGATCAGACAAAACCCAAAACCGCTTTTGGGATATTCGGATATTACAGCGCTTCATCTTGCCATTCATGCCAAAACGGGGCTGATCACATTCCATGGGCCAAATGGAACTGGAAGCTGGAACAATTTCAATGTTCAGCAATTTGAAAATGTTTTCTTCAATCAAGAAAAAGTAACTTTTCAAAATGAAGTTGTCAAAAGCGACGATTTGGTGGTGAAAGCAAACAGAACAATTCCTATGATTTCTGGAAAAGTAGAAGGCAGAATTCTTGGTGGAAACTTGACCGTTTTGACAGCACTTTCAGGAACCCCTTACCTACCCGATTTCAGAGATAGCATCTTGTTTTTAGAAGATATCAGTGAAGATCCATACAAGATTGACCGCATGTTTAGTACCTTAAAGCTCAATGGCACATTGGAACAAATCAAAGGTTTTGTATTTGGTCAATGCACAGATTGTACGCCGTCGGGCGGATATGGATCGCTTACTTTGGATGATGTTTTGGATGATTATATTCTTCCTCTGGGTGTTCCTGCATACAAAGGTGCCATGATCGGTCATATTCCTAAGCAATTTATAGTACCAGTAGGTGCAAAAGTATCACTAGACGCTGATCAAGGGACGATTTCGCTCTTAGAACCAATATTCGGATAAGATGAAAAATATCCCATATTTCCTGATAATTACACTGATTCTCTTTCAATTTGGCTGTTCGGCAGTAAATACCCCAACAAAAAACTCTTCTATGGACAAGCAACTTACTTACCTAGCATTGGGTGATTCTTATACAATTGGTGAAGGTGTTGATGTAGCGGATCGCTATCCAAATCAAGCCATAAAGATACTTTCTAATGACAAACTTCTGTTTGACAATCCCAAAATCATTGCAAAAACAGGTTGGACAACTGATGAATTGGCAAAAGGTATAAAAGATGCAAGTATTGAAGGTCAAACATTTGATTTGGTCACGCTTCTTATCGGAGTCAACAATCAATATAGAGGAAGGACCATTGATAATTATAGGGAAGAATTTACAGACTTACTTCAAAAAGCGATTCAATTTGCAAAAGGAGATAAAAATCATGTGGTAGTTATTTCTATTCCAGATTGGGGTGTCACTCCTTTTGCTGCAGATAAAAGCGCTGACAAGGATAAAGTAGCTCAAGAAATAGACCTTTACAACCAAGCAAAAAAAGCTATTTGTAATGAAATTGGAATCGCCTATATTGACATCACTGAGCACTATAGAATCCACGGAATGAAACCTGAGTCAGTAGTCTCAGACAATCTCCATCCAAGTGGAATGATCTACAGGCATTGGGCAGAGGGTCTTGTGGAAGTAGTGAGAGGGATGGAGTTTTAGGATGATATAACTGCGAAGAATAAAAGAGGTTTTTTTATTTAATTACTTTTAGTCATTCTTCATCAAAAGAAAAGAATTTGTCTAAACTTAACATAAACCCTATTATCAATAAAAAGGAATTTCGCTGTTCAAAATAATCGAAATTTCAAATTCAAAATGAAAAAATCCGAATGGCTAATACCAATTAGTCCAGCCATAAGATTAAATTTAGATTACTATATCCCCAACTCTCTTTTCTTTTTTTTAACCAAATCTCCCATCTCGCTCAAGTCATTGATTACACCTCCAAATTTCATGAACTGACTTTCTGTATTAAACCAATAGGTTTCTTCGCTTCCTTTAACTTTTATCTTATACAAAGGCGGATAGACAAACTGAATTAAGGAGATAGACTCTACATCCATCCAATTTGTTTTCAATTCCCAATCACTCTTCTTTAAGGTCACTGTTTGACTACCTAATCTTGCCATAACGAATTTATCCTTAATAGTTAAAAATATTAGAATCATTGCGAACCCAATCAATCCAAAAACAACAGTTACAAATAAATCCTGAGACAATTGCTCACCATTCATCCGTATCAATTGTGGAAAAAACCAAGAAACAAAAGATGTTTTCAACAGAATAAATCCTGCTCCAAGGAATACATACTTAAAAAAATAATGGTAATTCTTATTACTTTCCATGATATTTATTTGCCTCTTGATTTTTCGAGATTAAAATAGTTAACTCTATTTGAATTTTTGGCTAATCCACTCATGCTCAATACTAGTCATTACTAACGCATTGTCGAATTTCACAGAGTCTTTTGGGAAAATTTTTTCATTATCCAAAAAGCTTGATTTAAAATTCTGAACCTCAAGTGGTCGAACTTCCCAATTATAAACTTTCAGTCTCAGTCCTTCAAATTTATCTTTCTTTGGCGAAAAACCAAGGTCTCCAACTTCAAAAAAGTCAGAAGCATTACTCAGTGTTTCAAAAATTGATTTATCACTAAATACCTTTGATTCTGAAGCTTCAATTAAAACTTCGGTATTGTCAGAGCTTTTAAAGTCAATATGATAATTCCCCATATTTTCCTCAACATTGAATTCTGCGTGATAATGTTTCCCTGGAAATATCCTTCCGCCAACAAGCGTATTTAGTTTTAATGAAGTGTCTCTTCGAGGAATATAAACTCCTGATTTTATCTTTCCCAACTCCTCCCACTCTACAGCTATTCTATGAGCACCATTTTCAGAGTTAACCCCAATAAAGTCTGGAAGCCCTTTTGGTTTTATATTCTTAAGTCGGATTAAACAAATTCCAATGATAGCCTTTTCCTTGTAAAGTTTAGGTCTAAAAGGGAAAGGAACAATCTTCTCTACCACTTTTGGATCAGCTGTAAAGTTAATTAATATTCTTCTGTCAATATATCCGTGAATATTGGGTATTTTCATTATTGTTTAATTTATTCACCATTGGATTTAGCTTTGATATCTGAAAGTTTGCTGATTTCGAAAGCAACCCCTGCCCAATCAACCAAACCATTATTCAATAACTAAACTATCTCTTCAAACGTCTTTCAGCAATTTCGCATACATTGCTTAGGATCCATGCCATTATTTTCGTTTAAACGTATTTACGATGCTTTTTATGTCAGAAACTGCATCTTTGCTATCCTTTAGATACGTTCCTAAAAAAAGATAATACCCTCCATTTTCGTCAAACAAAATAACTTGATACATTTCTTCACTTTCATTGTCATTGTTTTTTGCAAAAAGTTCAAACCCATGTAGATTGTCAATTTGGATTTCATTAATCCCTTTACTCGGAATTACAGAAAAATCTTTTGGGTATTTTTTGACTCTTGAAATACAAAATAATTTTTGATTTTTAATTTCAACTTTGTCAAAAGATTTTTCCGTCAAAAGTGTTGCTTTATCAAGACTTTCGGTCGGAATTTTTAAGTCTCGATTAAATAACATCCCATTTCCAATTACATAATTAAATTTCAATGAACCGGATTCTTCGTTCAAAGAATAATTTAAAGCTTCTCTTGGATTGCTGATCAAATCAGAATCCACAAAAGTTGTTAAAATACTTTGTCTTATTCTTTCACCTAATTGTAGTGAATCTTTTAAAAAAGTTCCGTTAATAAGTGTACTTGATTTTTCATTTCCATAAACAACCAATTGCTTTGAAAATTTCATTCCGTTTACGGATTGGTCAATATCAATAAGTAATCCATCCAAATCAGATACTATAATTTCGCTTTTCCTGATTATCTCCATCCCTTGGGATTTTAGCATTTCGGGATCAAATCCTTTCAGAACCTCAGAAAATGGACCTGGAATTTCCAAAATCATAATCATTGCTGTTTGGTCAATAGGATTTTGGAAACCTTTAAAGTTATTCGAAGATTCAAACAAAGATGGTGGCACCATAAAAACATTTGTTCCTTCAACTTGAATATGACTTCTAGTCTTTTCTTTTGCGAACTCTTGTCCAAACCCTATAAAGGAGTTTACCAATAGTAAAATTGTGATATTAATTTTTCTTAGCATTAGTGTGTCGTTTTTCTAACTTTGGCAGAAAAGTAAATTTTCTTCCTCAAGAAAAAGGCTGTGCAACAAGGACTTTAAATTTATTTGGTTTCCAATTTCACGACCAATCCCCTATCGATGCGAGAGGTTCTTTAAATCTAAATAATTTCATTCAAAATCATTCTCATTTTTCTCAAGTAAACACAAAAAAAAGCAGACCCAATTACGAGTCTGCTTTTTTAATGATTTTCGGTTTTATTACTTTCCTTTTGGAAGGACGTTTGAGATTAGGGATACTTTCTCGATTGGTTCTGCGGCGTTTGAGTAAACCCTTACTACAGAGTTTTGCTTGCCCATTTTTCCAGCAGAATTGAATACTACTTTCATCTCACCTTTTTCTCCAGGTGCGATAGGTGTTTTTGGCCAGTTAGGTGCTGTACATCCACAAGTCACAGCTACATTAGAAATGATTAAAGGTGCATTACCAGTGTTTTCGAAGACAAAGGTATGCTCTACCTTGTCACCTTGGGTAATATCTCCGAAGTCGATTGATTTTTCTTTGAAGATAATCTCCGCTCCATCTTTTTTCTCTTGAGCTTGAACTGCAATAGCGAAAAATGCCATCACCATAAATAATACTAACTTTTTCATTGATCTATTTTTTATTATTTTGTTATTTTCTCTATTGATATTCAAATATTATTCTTTAATATTCATTCAACAAGTAGCATTAGGTTAAAGTTTAGAAGGTTAAAAGTTTAGGAAATCCTGACTTTTTAACCGATCCACTATTTACTTAATCAACTCTTAAAACCAATCCACTATTCCCCAATTCACTTAATCAACTATCCCCTATTTCACTACTCTCTGCATTAAGATAAAATCTTGGGTGAAAGTTCACCATAAAGACTTCTTTTGTCGCTCGGGTTACTGCTGTGTAGAGCCATCGGATATATTCATGATCGACTTGCTCTTCTGTGAGATAGCCTTGATCGACAAATACCGCAGCCCACTGCCCTCCTTGTGATTTGTGACATGTCAACGCATATGCAAACTTTATTTGCAGGGCTGAAAGATAAGGATCTTTTTTGATCAAATCCATCCTTTCTGTTTTATTGGCTACATCTGCATAGTCCTCTGATACTTGCTGGTAGAGACTTTTATATGCCTCCGGACTCAGCGAAGGTGTAGGGCTGTGCAAAGTGTCCAATATCACTTTTGCTTCAAAGTTAGGCTCTTCAGGATAATCAATCAACCTTAATTCCAATGTAGCAAATCTCAAGCCATATAATTCTTCAAAAGAACGAATTTTTGCAACTTCTACAAAATCACCATTTGCCAAAAAATTCACCTTATCGGAATCTGCCATGTAGGTGTAATTGTTTTTTACGATCATCAACATATCACCTGCAGAAATCTCCTCTTCATAGAAATGAATCGTTCTTCTGATGTACTCATTATATTGCACTGCCATTTTGTTTGAGCGGGTGATGATGATGGTGTTTTCGACATCATATTTGCTGTATGCATACCGCAATCCATCTTCCAATCTTTCTCCTGTCATTTTGAAAAAATCCTTGAACCCTTTGGTTGAAAAACCTATTACGGGCTTTTCTTTCAACACCTCACCTCGAAGAAGTGTAGCATTATAAAGAATACCAGAGTTCAACTGTTGCCGCATTACTTCTCTAAGTTCCGTATCATCTACCGAGAGTCGAAAATTCCTAATCAAGTAACTCTTGTCCAGTGCTGGGCTTTGCTTACTCCCTACTGGCGGAAGCTGTGCAGTATCTCCAACTAGCAATAAGCGATTTGTCGATTCTTGAAAAACATACCGTACCAAATCCCTTAACAAACTCCCTGCGCCATCATCAGCAAGCATGGAAGCTTCATCTACTATAAAAACAGTGTTTTTATAGTAATTTTTCATCAAATCAAACCCCATCGACAATTCTGGGGAATTGCCTTTTGGCCTGTAGATGATTTTATGGATTGTAAAGCCTGATTTTCCTGAATAATTGCTCATTACTTTTGCTGCACGACCAGTAGGTGCCAGAAGCAATGATTTCATATTCAATCTCGACAAAGATTTAACCAAAGCTGAGATGACAGAAGTCTTCCCTGTACCTGCATATCCACGCAAGATGAAAGTTAAGCCTTCCCTATTCTCTTGATCCAGAAAATTATCCATTTTTTGAAAAAAGACATTTTGTCCTGAAGTGGGTTCGTGCGGGAAATTTCTTTGAAGTAAAATAGAGGGCTTTATATAGACTTGCTTATCTTTATTGTTCATTTGTCACGAATCTAAGTCTATTATGACGAAATTGGAAAAAGAAATTGAGGAGAAATTTGGAGGAAGGCTAAGAACACGGGTAAATGGTGTTTTGATTAAAGATGATAAAATACTTCTAATCAAACACAAATTAGGGGAGAATAAGTACTTTTGGAATGTCCCTGGTGGTGGGATGAAGTATGGAAGCTCTGCTGTGGAAAATCTAAAGAGAGAATTTTTGGAGGAAACTGGACTTAATATTGAAATAAAAAGGTTTATTTGTACATCAGAATACCTAAAGCAGCCTCTTCATGCGATAGAGCTTTTCTTCGAAGTAGAACCAATAGGCGGAGAACTCAAAATTGGCAAAGACCCTGAACTAAGTGATGAATTTCAGATGATCACTGAATTTGGCTTTTTTGACATTGAAAAACTATCGTTTATCAAAAAAGAAGAAAAACATCACTTATTTTGGGGAATAAAATCACTCAATGATGTGAGAATATGGAAAGGATATTTTAATTTTGAAAATAATTGTCTAAAATAGCATTTTAATAATTACACCATCAACCTTATTTAGCAGATTAAATCGATCCGAAAATGACGTTAACTAGAATTTTATCTATTGTTTTCTTATTAGGCGCACTTGCGCTAGCTTACATGTTGTACAACTCTGTAGACAGTGTAGTAGAAAAAGAAAAAGAAATTGCGAGAACTGAAGCAAGAATTATTGAGAAGTTACAAATGCTTAGAGATGCACAGCTCGCATATGTTGCATCAAATAAGGAGTATGCAGGAGACTGGAATGAGTTGAAAAATTTCATTCAAAATGGTCAAATTTGGCTTGTTCAAAGAAGTGAAACTACCAAATTATTGGATTATGGTAAAGAAGAAACTACAGTTACCTTCGATACCTTAGGATCAGTAAATGTGATTGATTCACTTTTCAATGCAAGAAAATATCCTGACTTTAATCTCGAGGCATTACACGTGGTTCCTGGCTCAGGTGGAAAAACTTTTGAATTCTTTGCTGATAAAGTTGAAAGAAATCAGAGAGAAATCCCTGTGTTTGAAATAAGAGATCCTGAACCAATAAATCCTAAAAGATTAGCTAACAACAAAGAGAAGGCTTTGAGAGTAGGTTCTAGAACTGATTCATCAACTGCTGGTAATTGGGAGTAATCTTGGCTGATACTGTTGTAAATATCCAAGAAAACATTTATAGCGATAAATTTGACATTGATTTAGTGTCAAGTTTATCGCTTTTCTTATTTGATGAAAAATACATCCTTTTAGGAAAAGATGTAAATGATCAAATATCTGGTATTCATCAAAAATTCTTTTCAGATCTTAATTCATTGAATTTTGTATTAGAAAGAGACAAGCTATTTGGGCTTGATATACCTACAAAAATCTTCTTATTTCACAAATCATTCGCTTTGATCCCAGGTGTGGTTTTTGAAGCGAGTAGTTTAGAGACATATTTAAATTTTTCTGATCAAAACGATTTACCTGCTACTTACTTATACTCAAATATAGATAGCAACAACTTATATATTGCCTCAAAAATCGACAATAGTCTCAAGGCTATTTTCGAGAAGAAAAAAAGCAATATTACATGCCACCATGGTTCGAGTTCATTTCTCTCCTATGCATTTGGTTGTCAAAAATCGTTTCTTAATCAAGAAATATTGATTTCAGTATTTGGGCATAATTTTTATGTCGCAGCCTTCAAAAATCAAAATCTTGATACTTTCAATGTCTTTGAATGCGAAGATAGAGACAGTTTTATGAATTATCTTTATGGAGTATCAAACCATTTAGACTATGATAGAAAACATTGTAGGGTAACAGTCATGGGCGAGTTTGAGCAACTAGAAATTGATCAAGATTTTGGAGAGAAATTTTATAAAAATTTCAAACTAACGCAACCTGAACCTAATCAAAGATATCAAGATGGGGCAGAAATATTTAAAAAATCAAAATTCTTCGAAGGATTTTGGGAATTCAAATAAGTTACTCCAACATGAAAAAAATAGCTATTTTCCCAGGTTCCTTTGATCCATTTACTAATGGACATCATGACATAGTCCTGAGAGGTCTTAATATTTTTGACAAGATATTAATTGGTATTGGATATAATTCATCAAAAAAAAACAGATATTTTGACATCGACATGATGGTCGAAAAAATCAAAGGTGTATATGCAGAAAACCCTCGCGTAGAAGTGATAGTCTACAACGAGCTTACCGCAACTTTGGCTAAAAAACATGGTGCTGAATTTTTGATCAGGGGTCTGAGAAATACCACTGATTTTGAGTATGAAAATACCATCAGCCATATGAATCGGAATCTTAATCCTGACTTAGAAACAGTATTTTTGATTACCTCTCCGGATTTTGCAGCAATAAGTTCGACAATTATCAGAGAAGTGCACAGATATGAGGCCGATATAAATAAGTACCTTCCTTATGATGTCTGAACTTTCGGCATCAACCTCAAAAATCTCTTGTATAAGTATCTCATAGATGGATATGAATTCACTAAGGCTACTTTCGCTTCATGATGGGATAGCCATCGAATATCTTCAATACCTTCTTCAAGCTGCGGCTTCATACCATTGTCATTGAGGTTTTCCATCGCAAACCAATATGTCTTCTTCAAGATACTTTTTCTGTTGTGTGTATAAGTATGCCAAGTCTTACAGATTTCCTTCCCGATTTTCACTTGGATGGCACACTCTTCCTCTACTTCCCTGACGGCGCACTCTTCTGGACTCTCTCCTTTTTCAAACTTACCCTTCGGCAAATCCCATTTTCCCAAGCGGTGAATAAATAGAACCCTATCACCTTTCGTCACAACACCTCCTGCAGCTTTGATGATAGTAAATCTACTTTTGATAAATTTTTTGGTAGCTTCCTTATCTTTGGTCACCAATACCACAGAGTCAAGATTTTTCAGTTTTCTAGTCCTCATCAAATAGAGTAATTTGATGATGATGTCCTTAGACGGATTAGTGATCAATACATCATCGTGAAAATCTATCGTAGAGGGCAAATCAGCCGGGTTTTCGTAGATACACTCAAATGTCCTGTCATCTGATAATTCTTGCGGACTAAGGATGTCCAAAGGTTTGTCATTAATAAAAATCTTCATGGTGTGGGATATTTTTACCAATTGAGTTTACATAGAAATCCAAAATTGCAGAAAAAAAATCAGCATCCACAATCCCTCTTGATATTTATCTGCTATTTTTGAGACATGAAATTATTTGACAAAACCGTAGCTGCCGAAGTTGCATCAAAACTTCTTGAGATTAAAGCCATCAGACTTCAACCAGAGAAACCCTTTACTTGGGCTTCTGGCTGGAAATCACCTATTTATTGTGATAATAGGCTTTCATTATCGTTCCCTAAAGTGAGGGATTTAATAAAAGAAAATTTGATAAAAGCCATTCAACATCACTTTGCTGGAGTAGAAGCAATTGCAGGAGTTGCTACGGCTGGAATACCACAGGGAGCATTGCTTGCAGATGCCTTAGGAATTCCTTTTGTCTATGTTCGATCCAAAGCAAAAGGTCATGGAATGGAAAACATGATAGAAGGTAAAATCACCCCTGGCCAGAAAGTAGTTGTCGTTGAAGATTTAGTTTCTACTGGAGGAAGCTCTCTCAAAGCTGTGGTTGATTTAAAAGACGCAGGATTTGAGGTCTTGGGGATGGTAGCCATTTTTACTTATGGATTTGACATTGCAACAGAAAATTTCAAGAATGCAGGTATAGATTTGGTGTGCCTGAGTGATTACGCAGCCATGCTTCCGCAAGCCCTAGCTAAAGATTATATAGATGATGATGAAACACTTGCCTCTTTGGTTGAATGGCGAAAAGATCCAAGTGTCTGGGGGAAATAATGTAAAGTCAATTAGTCAATTAAGTTGATTTGTTAAATTAGTCATTCACTCACCTAGTTTAACCACAAAGAATGCACGGAGTTCACAAGGGAATTGAATTTCAGAATAATTCCCTTGTACACTTTGTGACCCTTGTGAAAACCTTGGTGTTCCTTGTGGTTAATTTTTGGTTTGTATTTCAGACCTCTTGTTCTATTCCAACTTTCTCAGATCACAGGGCTACGCCCCTGACAACGACTTTGACATCGGTTTTTACTACGAAGAATTGTGGGCTATGCCCCCAAAAAAATATTCAAAGATGATTTTGCTTAATTAATAAGAGACTGGGGCGTTAGCCCTACTATCTTCGTAAAAAAAGATTCTACCAAAGCCCTGAGGGGCGTAGCCCTGATTTCTTCTGATACAGATAGTTATTAAGTTAATTTAGGGATTAGTCAATTAAGTTGATTTGTTAAATTAGTCATTGACTCGCCTAGTTTAACCACAAAGAATGCTCGGAGATCACAAGGGTATTGATTTTCAGAATAATTCTCTTGTACACTTTGTGACCCTTGTGAATACCTTGGTGTTCCTTGTGGTTAATTTTTGGTTTGTATTTTAGACCTCTTGTTCTATTCCAACATTCTCAGATCACAGGGCTACGCCCCTAAAATCATCTGGATCCATACTTTTCTACGAAGAACTGTGGGCTCTGCCCCCAAAAATAATTTTCAAAGATGATTTTGCTTAATAAATAAGAAACTGGGGCGTTAGCCCTACTATCTTCGTAGAAAAAAAGATTCTATCAAAGCCCTGAGGGGCGTAGCCCTGATTTCTTTTCTGGTTTTTTTGTGCTAATCCTTCAATTTTACTTTGATGACAACAGGTAAATGGTCTGAATAGGCAACTTCAAAGACCTCAACCGAAACGATCTCCCAGTCAGAATCTTTGTCCAGCCAAAAATAATCTAACCTTGTATTCAAGTCTTTGGATGAATATGTGAGTTGGGGATCACCGAAATCCAATGCTGCATCTGTAAAATGATCAGATATAACATTGTAGGCAGCCTCTTCCGAAGTGAAATTAAAATCACCAGTCAAGATAGATGGGGAATCAGAATCCATCAGTATTCGTATGCTTTCCATCGCCTGAGCCATTCTGTTTTCTTCAAATTCATGGCAGAAATGAGTGCCTGCAAACAGTAGCTTGCTCTTTTCTAATTCCACTTCAGCAACAGCCATACTTCTACCCTCACCTCCATGTGGAATTGGTAAAGAGTAACTTTTGAACGATACAGGTAACCTGCTCAGCAGACCTTCTCCATATCCACCCTCGGAGTAATCAATGGCTTTGGCAAAAAAAGATTGCATCCCTGTCATTTCCCCTAATTCCTTCACCACATCCAGCTTCCTGCCGTCATTGAAACCCTGGGTTCTGACTGTCATGCTATCAACTTCTTGAAAAGCCACCAAATCAGGCTTTATTTCCAGAATCAAATCAGCAATTTCTCTAAGATTACTTTTACCCAAGTTGTAAGGATCTTCACCATGATAAATATTGTAAGTCATCAAAGTGAGTTCAGTTGCCTTTTGAGCTTGGCTACAAAAAGAGAATAAAAGAAATAGATTGAGAAAGAAGAGTCTGTAGTACATCGTTTTATAATTTGGGTTAGAAACTACCAAACTAATAAGTTTTCGACTTCGAAAGAATTTTAATCTTAATTATCTTTCATTTTCTTATATCTCAACAATGCTTCCAAGAAATAATAATCTGCATAAATCAAAGGCACATCCACTTCATTGCCACTTGGAAGATTTCCTGTGCTATGTTTGAGTAGAAAATACGGGTTGGCATCGCCAGCATTCAAATAAGCTTCAGAGCTTAATGATTTCAGCATTTTTTCTGCAGCATCGAAGTACTTTTTCTTTTGCTCACCATCTAAGTAAGTCGATAATTCCAACAAGGCCGAAGCAGTTATTGCAGCAGCAGAAGCATCTCTTGGCTGCTCTTCGAATTTTGCAGGATCAAAATCCCAATCTGGTATAAAACCTTCTTCTCCAACATTGAAATCCCAAATAGGGATCATGTCTTCTGGAAGCTTCGGATGGTCTAGGAAAAAATCAGCCAATCCAACCGCTGTTTCCAAAAACTGATTATCTCGGGTAGCTCTGTACATGGTCGTAAATCCATAAATCCCCCATGCTTGTCCCCTAGCCCATGTGGAATTATCCGAAAACCCCTGCAATGTTTGTTGATGAAGAACATCTCCATTTTTGGAATCATAATTGACCACATGATAAGTACTGAAATCATCTCTGATGTGGTTTTTCATCGTCTGTGTGGCATGTTGGATTGCCACATCGTAAAACGAGGAATCTCCAGTATTCTCAGTAGCATAGAAAAGCAATTCCAAATTCATCATATTGTCCATGATGACAGGGTATTCCCAAGTATTGATATCCCCTTTTGATTTTCTTTTGTTCCAAGATTGGATACTTCCAACCACAGGAGAGTATCTTTTCACCAATGATTTTGCAGATTCAATCAGAATCTGATCATACTCATATTTTTTCTCAAATCTCAAAGCATTCCCGTAGCTGCAAAACATCATAAAACCTATATCATGATGACTTGTATTGAATTGATTGGATTCTAGTGAATGTGTCCACTCCAAAGCCGCCTGCTTCCATTGATCATCTTCAGTGTATTCATACATATACCATAGAATCCCAGGCCAAAATCCACCAGTCCACTCATCTATTTGTAGGTATTTGATGGTGCCGTCAGGATTGATTGCATGGGGATAGTCAGTGAAGTTACCGCTCGTTTCTTTGAGTAAATTGCTGTATAAAGGCTTTGCAGCCTGAAAACTTTGATCCACGAAATCAACGTTCGGTTCTTTCGATTGTATTTCTTCTTTTTCCTTTTCCGAGCATCCAAAACCTAAATGGAATGCCAACCCCAAAAGAAAGAAACAAGAGATTTTATTATTAAGAGTCTTCATATTATTGTCAATTTTTCAATGTAAATAGCTGTTTGATCAATTGGATTTTGGCTTGTAAGACCAAAGTTCGGTGGCTTTTCTAAAGAACAATGTACCTTCATTATCCATCACCAACAAACCTGTATCTTCTGCAATTATTGTAAATTCTTTGGTAAGAGGATCTATTTTGAAGAGCATTTTATTGTCTGTCCCATAGATATTTCCGTCAGGATGCATAACCAAAAAAGCACTTCTCCAAATGTGGCTTTTGAATTCAGGGAAGTCATAAAGTTTGTGAGTGGAAACAATATTATTGTTCTCAACATCAAAGATAAATAGCGTTCCGTCTGCCATTCCCCAAACATTGCCGTCAGGCCCTTCTATCAAACCTGTGATTGCAGAGGCTCCAACTACAGGTATCAGTTCTGATTTCACTTCCGCTTTTTCTATGTCCCATACGAATAGTTTTGCATCTTTCGTTTCTGGCATTTTTCCCAGACCTCCTGAAATGGTCGTACCTCCAACCAGAAATCCTTTGTTGTAAATCAAACCTGAAATCCCCTGCTTTGGAATCGGCTGATCGAAAGTCTGCAATTCTTCTGAATCGATATCATAAATGACCAAAGCACCTCCAAGTTTCCCATACTCAGGAATCATCCCAAATGCCATTTTTTTCAAATCAGGAATAGCTGTAAGGGCAAAGGATCTACTTTGACCTTCTATCTGTCCCAGAAACTTAGGGTTTTGATCAACTACATCCCATCCCTTTTCGGTATCTAAAACATAAAATTTCCCTTTGGGATAAATACCAATGTAGATTTCATTTCCAAAAACTGCCATTCCTTCGGTTTGGTCTAAACCTTTGAATTCTTGGTGAATTCCTGTCGAAGGATCAAAAGAAGCATGCCCTCCTGCCAAATACCCACCAGTCCAGATTTTCCCATCGGGACCAAAAGTGATAGCATTGATAGGTATAGGTTGTCCTGGAATTTCTAATTTTGTCTTTTCTGTGATTTTGGTTTTGACATTGTACTTTATAAGGTTAGCTCCTGAACTTAGCATCAAAAGCTCACCATTTTCTCTATACAAGAAAGCATTGCCACTGCCTGATCCATCCAAAAGCACCTTGTTTTTTTTGTATGGTTTTTTAGGGTTGAAAGCTACAAGGTTTGAATTGGAAGTATGAAAAACGTGATTACCTGCCTTATCAGAGGTGATTGCTTTCATATCCATACCTTTTATTTCCTGCTCGAATTTTTTCGTCTTAAGATTGTAAACCAATGTTTCGTGTCCAGCAGTCAATAATGCAAACAGCCTGTCTTCCCCATTTTTCCCAGGTATAATTTCCAGCGAATAAACAAATTCCTTTTCTTGATATTTTTCGGGCAACAAACTATTCTTCTTCCCAGATTTTGGATCAATTTCAATCAAATGCGCATGTGAACCAACTCCAGCATATAGCAGCCCTGTCCTGTGATGGAATGCCAAGCTTCTCACATAGTTTTCTCCTTCTACGATTGGCCCATTTCCCACATCTGAAAATCCCTGATCTGGATGGTATCTAAAAATCCTGCACCCTGGATAGGTTGCACCAAAGACTTCTCCATCAAATCCTGCCGTCAAGTTCCACAAATAAGTTTCTCCTTCCAGTACTATACCTAAGTCTTCAATCTCTTGTGTTCCCGGAGAGTGCTTAAACAAACTTCCATTCGCTCCCGGAATGTACAGACTTCCATCGCTAGCTTGTGCCAAATCCCAAACGCCATCCGCTTTTGGCAATGGAATATCCAACAACAATTGTTTGGAATCCACATCAAATGCCAGCAAATGGGCTGGTTCACCCCTTACTACTGAGTAAATCAAAGTTCTGCCTGAATTGTCCTCCACAAATAAACTCCCTTGAATCATAGATGCAGTCAATTGAACACCATGATTTGTAAATTGAGCAGACTCATCCTGTGCTTGGACCGCTATGGAAAGAGAAAGTAGAAATGTCAGAACCGAAAGCAATCTTAATTTTTTCATAAGCTTAGGTTTTATCATTCAACAAAAATGAACTTACAAAAGCATCGTCGTTCAGTTCAGGGTAACTGGAATAGACTCTGTCAATTTCCTCATTTTGACCTGATGATAATTTTTCTTCAGGATTCAAGCACCAAGTCCCAGCCAATAAACCTTGTCTTCTCAAAATCTCATGGATTCCGGGAATACATCCGTGGAAGCTATTTGCAGGATCAAACATTGCCGCATTTACATCTGTAATGGCGATGCCTTTTGTCAGTAATTTTTGGTAGTTTTTTTCATCCTGATTCATTTTGCAAGATTTGATTTCAGCCATTAGTTCTACAGCTTTTTGCGTCCAAACAGCCCAATGGCCAAGCAACCCACCTACGAATTCCTTTTCATGAACCACTCCATTGATATTGAAACTGTACTTGGTCAGTAGATCCGCTACAATATTATCATCATTGCCAGTGTACATGGCGATTTCATCTTTTCTACTGCTTCCAGCTACAGCTCGCATCACGTCCAATGTTTGATATCTATTGAAAGAAGCGCATTTGATTGCTTCCACATTGGGGATTTCGGCGAATTTCGACCAAAAATCAAAGCTGAAAATTCTACCTCCAACCGAAGGCTGAAGGTAGAAACCAAAAACAGGGATGATTTCGGCAACTTTCACTACTCTTTCCAGAATCTGGGCTTCTGTCCAACCTTGTAGCCCTCCCATGCTCAACAAACCCATATCATATCCATACTTCAAAGCCAATTTTGCTTCTGAAACTGCTTGCTCAGTAGAACCACAGATTCCAGCTATCTTCAAAAATGGTCGATCAAGCTTTTGCTTTTCAACCTCTTCAGCAGCCATCTTTAGGACTGTTTCAAAAAGATTGATTTCTGGATCTCGGATTTCAAATTGAGTAGAATGAACGCCGACAGCAACTCCACCAGCGCCAGAAGCAATGTAGTAGCGTGTCAATTGCCTTTGCCTTGCTTCATCCAAACTTCTGTCAGCATTCAGCGCCAAAGGATGTGCTGGAATGACTGTCCCGAGTTGCAAATGTGTCTTTAAAATATTGCTTAATTGTGTCATTAGAATTTCCCTCCTCTTTCTTGAAAATGTGTTGATTTGCCAAACTCTTCGCCACCCTGCAAAATCCAGGCAGCGGTGATGTCGATTATCTCCCTAATAGAAACTTTAGGATATCCGAAAATGCGATGGCATTCGGAAGCATTGTTGAGTAGGGCTGTCCCAGTTGGTTCATGGATGAATTGTGGAGCTTTGTCAAACAACTCCCCAAACCGCTCTGCCACCCATTGAATGGATAGAATTTCCGGACCTGTGACATTCAGGATTTTTGCTGGTGACTCGCAATGCAGCAAAGATCTCAGCGCAATCTCATTGGCATCATTTTGCCAAATGACATTGACATTGCTTGTTCTAAGATCAATTGGATTTCCTGACATCACAGATTTTGCGATTTCCATCAATACCCCATATCTGAAATCCACAGCATAATTCAGTCTGTAAATCAAGGTTTTGGTTTGGTTTTTCTTTGCGAAATATTCAAAAACCCTTTCCCTACCCAAACAAGATTGGGCATATTCCCCTATCGGGTCAGGGGCAGTTTCTTCGGAAGCACCACCGGAAGTCACGGGGACAAAAGGAAGTACATTGCCAGAGGAAAAAACCACAATATTTGAGTTCTTGAATTTCTCTGCCACCCTTCCTGGAAGATAGGCATTCATTGCCCAAGTGAACCCTTCATTTCCCGTTGTACCAAATTTATTCCCAGCCAAATAGATGACATTTTTCACATCAGGCAGACTTTGTAACTTTTCATCATCAAGAAGATCACATACGATCGTCTCTATCCCATCTTCTTCCAGTGCTTTTTTGGCTTTTTGATCAGAAAATCTTGATGCTCCAATTATT
The DNA here is from genome assembly GCF_022549785.1 of Belliella alkalica. Taxonomy (GTDB): domain Bacteria; phylum Bacteroidota; class Bacteroidia; order Cytophagales; family Cyclobacteriaceae; genus Belliella; species Belliella alkalica. Next base: position 306,035 of record NZ_JAKZGO010000002.1, on the reverse strand, counting down.
CTTTTCTCTATACCTGCTGCTTTGCATGCTTGTATGGCGAGTTTGCCCATACTAGGCCCCATTTTCCCACCAATACCAAGAAGTAGAATATCACCTTCGATTTTGGCAATATCCCGAATCAATGCCTCAGAAGGCACCAACATCACTTGTTCTAAAGTTTTTAAATCTTTCATACTTTATCTTTCCGTTACTGCTTTATGAAAAGCATTTATTTTATGAATAATTGATAGAAATTCCATCCTGCGAGCCCCAAAAGCAAGAGCAAGCCAAGAGCTCCTATGGATTTTGCAAAACCATTGTTTACATTTTTCTTCATGATACTTCCGTCATTCGCAATCGCATACATTGCCATACCAATAAATGGCACGAGAAAAATGGTAACACTTTGGGCGAAAATGATAAGTTCGAGTGGAAGCTTGCCGAAGATCAGGGAAATACTCGCGCCACAAACCATCACCAAAGCGATAAAGCTTTTGACAATTTTGTCGTTCAAACTTTTCCCAAAACCAAGTGAATCAGCCAACAAGCTCCCACCTACAGTCGCATTGCCAACCAAGGAAGAAAATGATGCTCCAAACAAACCTGCCAAAAACAAATGGGAAGCGTAAGAACCAAATAGCGGTTGCAGGGCAATGGACATTTCCGAGGCGCTGTTCACTTGGATTCCCTGTGGATGCAGAACTGCCGCTCCGCAAATGATCACCACGGCACTCATTACACCTAATATCAAAATGCCTGTAGCACTTTTATTTTCTCCCACCTGACCAGGTTTTCTATTTTCCTGTACCAAATACGACTGGTAAAACGCCCCGACAATCGAGAAACAAGAAGCCATAAATGCGATCAGTAAACCTTCGGAACCACTCGGGACAGAAGGGATAAATCCATTTACAATTCCAGAAAAAGATGGCTTTGCCAAAAAGACGGTAGTCAGGAATGAAAAAAGCATGATCCCTACCAAGGTTATCATCAACCTTTCCAAAGTCTTATAGAAACTTCTGAAAAACAGCAAGGCAATTCCGAGTGCATTGAAAACCAAAACCCAAATCCAGGGCTTGGTACCACTTGCTTCGGCTACAGCTATTCCTACTCCGATCGAATTTCCAGCCTGAAAGGAAGTCGAAACAAGAAAAACACCCAATCCGATCGTAATACCAGCAAATTTCCCCCACTTGGTTCTGATGAGTGTAAGTAAACTTTCTGTGCTGCTTATGCCGATTCTTGCTCCCATTCCTGTGAAAATCAACATAAAGAAAATAGCTACCACCACAATCCAAAGCATGTCATAGGCATATTCAGCGCCCAACCTGGAAGTAATGGTCATCTTACTTGGCCCAAAAACCAAGGCAGCTGTGATAATGCCTGGCCCAAGTGCCATAAGTTTCAAGATGATTTTATTGCTATTTTTCTGATTGGACATGGCTATCTCTTTTCTTTGATTGTGTTTGGGCTGATTGCTGAAGAAGTATTTCCCCACTCCTGTCTGATAAATGTCAAAATCGCAGCAAGCTGTTCATCCTTCATAAATGAAAATGATGGCATCATCTGCCCATTTTCCTTGTTTTCAATCCCACTTAACATGATTTTGATCAATTGCTCTTGATTTCCCAATACTGTCTGATTATCGATTAAGGATGGGAAAACTTCCTTGACTCCAGTCCCATCCTCTTTGTGACACGATGCACAGTAGTTACTATAAAGTTGCTTCCCATCCAGTTCGATTTCTGTTTTTGGAGAAGTTCCTGTCAAAGGTTCTTGGGATGCTGATTTCGTCAAGCTGATTTTGAGAATTTTATCATCACCATCCAACGGAAATCCTGGCTGAGGATTCCAGTCATGATTGCTTGTTGCGATGTAAATATCTCCTGATGTGGATACTGCTACATCCCGCAATCTTCCATAGTGATTTTCAAAAAATACAGTTTCATTTATAATTGATTTACCATCCTCACTCAACTTCAAAACCCGCAAACTCTTTCCTTTCAAAGTGGTCAATAACAGACTGTTTCTCCATTCTTCGATAGGTAAATCACCATAAAAATCAAGTCCTGCCGGTGCTACTACAGGTGTCCAAGAATATACAGGCTCAATGGTATTATTCTTTTTTGCAAATTCCTTTTCTTCTTCCAAATCATGAAAGCCCTCAATGGCAGGCCATCCATAATTTCCGCTTTTTTCTATCAAATTGATTTCATCTTCTATCGCATCTCCATGCTCTGAAGTAAAAATTCTGCCTTGGGAATCCAAGGTCAAACCCTGTATATTTCTAAAACCCTTTGCCCAAACATAACTTTCTGGATTGGGATTGTCCTTAGGAATGCTGCCATCCAAATTGATTCGCAGGATTTTTCCATTCAGGCTAGTATCACTTTGAGCATTGTCAAACCCATAAGCATCTCCTGTAGCCCAAAGTATTTTCCCATCCTTGGCAAATTTGATCCTTGAACCATTGTGTGCTGTATTCCCGGGAATTTCCAACAACACTTGAGGTGAAATTAGCGCTTCATTTTCGAAAGTATATCTTACCAATTTATTGGAAATCACACTGTCCATCATGACGGTGTAGTTCACAAGAATGTATGGATTATTCACAAAATCAGGATGAACAGCCAAACCCAATAGGCCTGCAGTTCTTTTTCTCCAAACTTCATAGATGGTCAAAAGCTCCTGAATCTCTCCGGTTTCCAAATTAATTCTAGAAATTTTCCCACCTTGTTCGTTGAACCACAGAAACCCATCGTCAGCATACTCCAAATCCCAAGGAACATCCAAGTTTTCCGCCAAAATCTCCACTTTCAACATGCTTTTTTCAAGCGCAATATTGTCAATAAGGGGAAGTTCCAGTTCCGATTTGGACGAACAGGAAAAAAGAAAAGAAATTGCTAAAAGTGCTGTAATCTGAATTTTCATGATATAGTATATGGATAAGCTTACTATTCGTATCAATATGGAATATTGCAACCAATCGTTGTGATTTTTCTGTTAACCATTAACTGTTGACCGATTTACCTCTTTGGAATTTTCAATCGTATTGGCTTTTCAAAATCATTTTTCATGTTTTCCGGAAGCTGATAAACCCTTCCCTTTTTGTCGGAGAAATAAAGTTTCGAGATATCGTGTTTACGCCCATGTCCATCTGCCCAAAAGGCAAAGAAATCATTGTGGACATTGACCGGTCTTCTGGCGTAAGAATGATTGCGCTCACTATTGCTTGTCATCGCTTTGCTTTTCCAGTTTTTTCCTTGGTCAGAACTTGTCCAAAGGACCATTTCTCCACCAGTATTATAAGCTTGTGGGCCAGGAGTCGTTGGACCTACTACAGTCCAATTTCCTTTCGAATCAACATAGAGAGAACCCATATCATAGTTGTTGTCAGAGTCTGCCAAGTGCTTGATTTCCCAATCTGAACCGGTGAATCTGGCAGTAAACCAAGATCTAGGGCCATTTTCAGGGCCTGACTGATAGCCTTTACTAGTGAGATACAGAATGATGGGATTCCCATCTTTATCATAAGTCAAATCATTGATATAGACATTCGCACCTAGCGTCTGATAATCTTTTACTAAAGCTGAATTTTCTATTTCTGTCAACGGAATGTTAACTTCCTCACCAAAGACATTTTGCCAAGTTTTCCCAAAATCTGGTGTTTGTAGATAGTATAAATTTGTCCTATAGTTCAGTCCATTTTCTCCCTCTCTATAAGGATGGAAATTGAATGTCGTTCCAATTGTATTTTCAAACTGTCCACTTGTCTGATAATGCCCCTCTTCGATGATAGCCAAATCCTTCCATTCAGAATATTCGATTCCATCTTTGCTAGTCATAAAACCAATAGTTCTTCGGGGTTTGGTGGCTTGCTTGGGGATTACATTTCGGTCATAATGTGTGAACAAATTCAGAAATCCATTTTCCTTTTGATACCAAGTCTGTAGGTAAGAAAAATTGTCCATTGGGACATTTTCTCCTTCTACCTTTTTGGTGGCAAAAATTTGCTCAAATTCTGAAATATCATAAGGCTTGATGCTCTTATGGATGTATGCAGGTGTGTTGGTTCCATGTGCTGTGGAAAAAATCCAAATGTAACCTTCATCATCAATGTTCATGACAGGGTTGTCATGTGCATTATTTGTTTTCTTGTCCAAAACGATTGTAGGTTTTGGCACTTTTTTACTTTTATGATCAAAAAATGAAACTGCATGAAGTAAAGTCTTACCTTCTTTATCCGAACCACCATAGCAGAAAAAAGTCTTGTTAACTTCTTTTACATAAATTGAAAAAGGATAATGATTGGCAGGATAGGTCCCCAATCCACCGCTGTACTTGTAAACATATTCGTCATTGGAAGGCTGATCGCTATACCAGATCCCTCGATATCCGTCATCCTTGATATTCAAGGTCAATACATTTTGAGCTGAGACTTCTGAAGTTTGAAAAATCAACAAAGCCAAAGTGGATAAAAGAAAGGTAAATTTCATAATGAATTTAGATTMAAATTAGTCAATAGGATTCCAGTCCTCTGAATTAACCAAGGGTTTTGAGGATGAAAGTGTGATCATTCCCGCCGCTCCACCGAAATGGAGCAGCAGGGACAATCGTGTTCTATGTGGGGTTTTATTTAGTAATTTGGATTCTGGGAAATTTTCGTAGGATTGATGTCAATCTGACTTTGTGGAATAGGGAAGATTGACATGTGTGGCTGCATTCCTTTTGCGCTTAACAAATCCAAAGCCCTATCTGTCCTGATCAAATCAAACCATCTGTGACCTTCAAATGCCAGTTCAACTCTTCTTTCCTGTTCTACGGCAAGTCTAAATGCCACTTGGTTTGGAACACTCAAATTTGGGTCAGCATTTGTGCTGGTTTTGCTTGGAAGTCCTGCCCTATTTCTGATTTGGTTCAAATAATCAAAAGCGGGACCGTCAGCTACATATCCTTGTTCGTTGAGCGCTTCTGCATACATCAGAAGTACGTCAGCATATCTCAACACAATCCAATTGTTGTCACTGTCTAGATTTGCTGCAGGAGTACCTGAGTATTTGACTACATAATTGTGGTTTACGGTATTTCCATTGAGTACATAGCTTGTTCGCATAGATACGTCTTTTCTCAAATCATTCTCTTCATAAGCATTGCTCATATCTGCAGTTGGGATATTTTGCCCTAGTGGATTTCCAATTGAAACTACAGCTCTACCCGAACCAATTGGAGCAAATTGGTTGGTGAATGGACTACCTTCTCCACTTGAGCTACTTTTGAATTGTACTTCGAAAATAGACTCTGCATTATTTTGATTTGCAGCTCCAAAGATTGAAGCATATTGAGGTAAAATCTGATAATTCGTTTGTCCTGAAGCGTCAATCAGTTCTTTTAACTTTTGCGCAGCTTCTGGATAATTCTTCAGTGTAAGGTGAACCTTACCCAAAAGTGCCATTGCTGCACCTTTCGTAGCTCTTCCTATATCTGCAGCACCATAAGTAAATGGCAGCGATTCTTCGGCATCTGTCAAGTCAGAAATAATTTGACTATATACATTTGCTACCGACTCTCTACCATAATCATATCCTTGTTGCGGATTATTGATTACAGTGACTACCAATGGCACATCTCCAAAAATTCTGACCATATTAAAATACATCAAAGCTCTTAGGAATTTTGCCTCACCGATATATCTTGTCTTTAGATTTTGATCCATGTTCACCGCTTGGATTTTCTCAATAACAATATTTGCAGCTTGGATGCCCTGATAGTTTGCATTCCAGGTGTTGTTGCCAATTGAGTTGACAGCCACATTAGTGAAATCATCAACTGCTTGCAGGTCTGCACCTGCATTTGGATTTGTGATCTCGGTGTTGTCCGAGCGCATATCACCAATCACATGAATGGAAGAATAATACTGCCCACCATACTGAAGTGAACCATAAACAGCAGTCAGAGCGTTTTTCATATCCTCTGCTGTTCGGTAGAAGTTATTGCTGTTTTGCTGTGAAATCGGTGCCCTATCCAAGAAATCCTCACTGCAACTTGTCACTGCCAATAAACCAGCTATTCCAATTATCAATAAATTTTTAATATTTTTCATCGCTATATCTATTTAGAAGCCAAAGTTTAAACCAAACATAAATGAACGTGCAAGTGGATAACCACCAGCATCTACCCCAGGAACCAAAGGACTACCTCCTTGGGCACTTACTTCAGGATTGAAGCCTTCGTATTTGGTGAAAGTAAATGCGTTTTGAACTGTGAAGTTTACCCTAGCATTAGCTACTTTAAGTCTATTTAATAAGGATGAAGGCAAGGTATAACCTAAAGTAATGTTTCTAATTCTCAAGAATGAACCGTCTTCTACAAACAAAGAAGTGATGTTGTTCACGACATTGCTACCTGCGTAGGCATTGAAGTTTCTGTCGATCATTGGCGAAACACCATCTCCTTGATCAGCTTCTGATTTCCAGCCATTAGATGCACTACTCAACACATTGTAAGATCCAGCATAATTACCGTAATATCTTCTCGCTGCATTCAGCACTTCGAATCCTTGAACTCCCTGAAGTGTAAAGGAGAAATCTAAGTTTTTGTAGGCAAAATTATTTGTCATACCATAAGTGAAGTCAGGAAAAGGACTTCCCAGTACTGTCCTATCAGCGGCATTGATTACTCCATCACCATTGACATCTTCAAACCTCAACTGACCTGGTCTTGACTGAACAGTTCCATTTCCATTCATGATTACAGGACTGCTATCAATTTCCTGCTGGTTTTGATATACCCCAATTACATTGTAACCAAAGAAGCTTCCAGGCGCAGAGCCAATCTGTGTGATATGTGTCGGTGCTGATGCAGATGTAGCTTGTCTAGAAATTATTGGAGATCCGTCAGTTCCCAATGCCAAAACTTTAATATCGTTTGTGGAAAAGTTAAAATCAGTAGTCCATCTGAAGGCTTTGACCAAGTTTCTACTGGTAAGTGTAAACTCAAAACCTTTATTCTGGATTTCTCCAATATTCTGAAGTGCTGTAGTATATCCTGTCAAAGTAGGTACTGGAACATTCAGCAATAAATCAGAAGTCCTTTTGTTGTAATAATCAAAAGACAAATAGAACCTGTCGTCTAATAATCCAAACTCAAGTCCAATATCCAATTGTTTGTTTCTCTCCCAACCCAGTCTGCTATTTGGAATATTAGTCAATCTGATACCATTATTTACAGTTCCTGAACCTGATCCAAATGGATAATTCTCAGGGCCAGTCAAACCTATAGAACCATAATTTGTGATAAAGTTATTACCTGTCAAACCATAACTAGTTCTCAATCTCAACTCAGAAATCCAGCTAACATCTTTCATGAAATTCTCTTCTGAAAGTCTCCAACCCAAAGAAACTGATGGAAAAACGCCCCATCTATTGTCTGCTCCAAATCTAGAAGAACCATCTCTCCTTACTGTAGCCGTTAGCAAATACCTGTTGTCAAAGTTGTAGTTTATCCTAGCCAAATATGAAATCAATGACCATTCTTCTTTCGTAGACAAAGCATTGGTAATCAAACCTGCTGCATTCATGGTTTTGATTTCGTCATTAGGGAAATTTGTACCATTGATTCTATTGAAGTCAAACTGCTCTTGCTGAATCGTGTAGCCCGCTACTGCATCAAATGAATGTTTATCTATAGTTTTTGCATAGCTAAGTGTAAACTCAGAAAGCCAGTTTCTTGTCTCGGAAGTTGTATTAGTTCCCGTTGCTGGCTTGGTTGGGTTGACACTGTTTGGATTGATGATGGAAGAGCTAAAGATATCTTCTCTAAAACTTCTCATATCTGCACCTACAAGTGTTTTGAAATTAAGATTGTCTATGATGTTAATCTCTGCGAAAGCAGTTCCGAGAAGTCTCAAATTACTTTGTTGGTGAAAATATTCATTGGCGATTTTCACAGGATTGTCCACTTCACTTGTACCTATTCCTAAACCAGTGATTTTGGTATAGTTGCCATTTTCATCATAAGGAGTCAAATGTGGACCAGCTGTGATTGCGGATTGAATGATACCGCCACCTTGCCAATTTCCTTCGGCCAAAGACTGATTGGAGAAGGTATAGGAAGGTGTTATATTAGCACCGACTCTGATTCTGTCATTTACTTTTGAATCGACATTTACCCTGAATGAATAACGCTTCAAATCTGAATTGATGATAATTCCCTCTTGATCCAAATAGCCCCCAGAGATGAAATACTTGGTTTTATCATTTCCTCCAGAGAAATTCAACTGATAATTACTCATCATGGCAGTTCTGAAAATTGCGTCTTGCCAATCAGTACCTTCACCCAAAGATTCAGGATTGCTAAATTGCTCAGGGAGCAAATACATGACGTTATTCAATCTAGCTGAATTAGGATCAGATGCTGATCTTCCCGGTCCTGAATTTACCCATGCATTGTTTCTGGCTTCATTGATATATCTTGCAAATTCAGTTGCATTCAACACATCTAGTTGCTTCTCCACTTGCTGAATCCCTGTACTTACACTGAAATCAACTTTGGAAACACCTGATTTACCTGATTTGGTGGTAATCAACACTACTCCATTGGAACCTCTCGATCCATAAATTGCAGTGGCAGAGGCATCTTTAAGTACCTGAATATCTGCTATGTCATTTGGGTTGATTGTATTTAGCGGATTGTTTCTTTGATCAAAATCATTGGTCACCGGAAATCCATCCACAACATAAAGGGGTTCATTTCCTGCAGTCAATGATCCTGCACCTCTAATTCTCACAGAAGCACCGCCACCTGGAGCACCTGTAGCTTGTGTGACCTGTACACCAGCCATCTGGGCTATCATTGCCTGATCCAAACTGATGATTGGCTGATCCTCTATCTGTCTTGCGCTCATGGAGCTTACTGATCCAGTGATATCTTTCTTTTGTTGTGTACCATAACCTACCACGACAAATTCTTCAAGATCACTTTCCTCTTTTCGCAAAGTCAAATCAATGGTGCTCGATTTTCCGACAACCCTTTTCTCCCTCTGAAAACCCAAAAAAGAGTAAACCAAAGTCTGACCTTCATTGGCATCAATGGTGTAGACTCCATCAATATCCGTCACGGTACCGATGGTAGTTCCTTCTACCATAACAGTCACACCTGGCAAAGGGTCACCTAAATCATCTCTAATCACACCTCTTATAGTGATTGGTATGATTTCCAAAGCTTTGACTCTTGCTTTTTGTTTATTAGTATTTACAATTACACTGATCGTATTGTTGACCTGCTTGAAACTCAAATCTGTTTGCTTGGCTATCTGCAAAAGATAATCCTCTACACTGCCTGAGTTTGAAATCAGTACAATATTTTCACTTGTTTTTATAGCTTGATCTGTATAGAAAAATTTGAAATCCGTTTTATTTTCTGTCTCTTTAAAAAATTGAGCAAGCGTATAATTGCTTTTTTCTAATTTCAAGAATACCTCGTCGATACTCTTTACCTGCGCTTTCGATGTGTTTGCCATTAAGGGGCCCAATGTCAAGCAGAGTAAAGCTACTCCTTTCAATAATAACTTGATTGACATAATTACCGCTAGTAATATTTTTTTCATATTTTTGGGAATAGTAAAATGAAACATTGATTTAATCTATGAAAAGCAGCTACCAAACGTTTTTTCATAGGTTGTTAAAGATTTGATGTTTGCAGGAGCGTATTCGCAGTACGTTCCTGTTTTTTTATGCGTTTTTTATACTCATAAGCCTTTTATTTGAATTGAATAAGCACTTCTTTTTCTTTTAAAGTATAATCAAAACCAATAGAAGCACTCAGTACTTGAAGGACATTTTTGAGTGTTTCGTTATTCTCAAATGTTCCAGATGCTACAAACTTGCCTTGATTTCCCCTGACTTTGATTTCTACACCATACCATCTTTCAAGTACAGCGACCATTTCATCCATGGAGGTATCTTCAAACCTCAATACGCCTTCCATCCAAAGCGTTTTTTGACTTACATCCACCATCTTTTTTTCCATCGAGCTTTCTTCTTTGGATAAAACCGATTCTTCACCTGGATTTAATATTAAGAAATTCTCTCCCCCTTCTTGATTGAGTTTTACTTTTCCTGTGACCAAAGTGACCACAACTTTTTCAGCTTTGTTGAATGTGGAAATATTAAATGATGTACCCAAAGCAGTTGTAGTGATTCCATTTGATTCTACAGTAAATGGATTTTTTTCATCTTTCGATACATTAAAAAATGCTTCTCCCTCTAAGGAAATGTGGCGATTGGTGATAAAGTCTTCACTGTAAGTAATTCTACTTTTTGAATTGAGATAAACAGTAGAACCATCTGGCAAATGGATTTTTGTTTTTTGACCTGGAGGATTGAATTTCTCAATCATATTCACCGAAAACATTTCTGTATTTGGATCTGAATTTTTGGGATTCAAAATCGAAAAAATCACCAAAGAAGAAGCTACCAAAATCAAGAGAGATGCAGCCACTTTCAACCAATTTGGCAAAACATTATTCTTTGCAACTTTCTCCTTGAGTAATTGTGGAGAAGGATAACCTTCCTTACTCTTGTTGATTTTATCCCACAGAGATGTGGAATCCCATTCTTTATAATTGGTGTCTATTGGTTTTTCAGACCAAAGTTGAAGAACTTCAGCCGACATAAACTCCTCTCCTTCGGCAGAATCTAACCATGCAAGTAAATCCCTTGCCTGTTCCTCAGTCAATTCACCTTTGAAAAAATCTTCTATTTGCTTTCTACGATCCATTTTTCTTTTTCTTGATACATATAGCCACATCTACATAGATTTACTCACGCGACTTTGAAAAAAATGAAAAAATAATCCTCAACGGTCGGTCGATGCCTATGCGCTCCACTATAGCGGAATGGTTCGGCATTGTCAGCAGACTGAATAAATCAGTTATGGAAAGAACTAAATGAAGCTTAAGCGAAAGATGCTTGGGTTGTAAGTCTGAATCAATATCAAGAAAAAACAGATTCAATCATTAGCAGAAAAATACTTGCTGAAATTATTTTAAGTTTTTGGAGCTTTTCTTTGATGCCCTTCGAGGCTCTGAAAATCTGGTTTTCAACAGTTCTTTTAGAAAGATTTAATTTCTCAGCAATTTCTTCTGTGCTTAGATTTTCAAAATTTCTCAAAATAAATACCTGCTTCTGTGCAGGTGGAAGTTGCTCAATCAAGTCTGAGGAAATATGATGGAAATCAGAGTAAATCAATTCAAGTTCTGGATCACTAGAAGCTTCAAAAGAAATCAATGGTATTTTGTACTTCTGATATGCGAAAAAACGAGCTTCTTTTTTTGATTTTTTTATGACCAAAGAGCGCACGATTGCAATCATGTAAGCATTGATGGAAAGCTCTGGGTCAAGGTTGGCTCTTTTTTTCCAAATCTTCAGAAACACTTCCTGAACGATTCCCTCGGCATCTTCATGACTGAGGTTCATTTTTCTGGCAATGTGATACACTTTTTCTCCAAATAGCTGATAAAGCTGTCCAAAGGCCTTTTCATCCCCTTTGGAAAGTCTCTCTACCAATTGTTGAAGTGCATGTTCTTTCATTTCCATAGCCATGATTAGACAGTACTATCTATTGAGTACTTCCCAAAGAAACTAATTAAATTTCATCAATCAAAAAAAATTCCATGCATGGTAAAAATTGTTTGCTACCACCTTGACATTTTACGGATAGAATAAATTTTCTTTTTGATTCTATAACTTCCATAGTTAAGTTTGGCGAATCACTCTAGAAAAATGAAAAACTCAACACTCATTATTTTACTTGCAATATGGCTTCAAAGCTGTGGAAAGCCCGATATTTTACTTACTATTGATCCAGGTAATTTCGAAAGAACAGCTGTACCTGTAAGCATTGAGCTCAAGGAATCTTTAGACGAAACTGAAAATTATGAACTTGTGGAAATCGAATCCGGTAAAAAATTTCCAGTTGAAGTTTTAGATGAGAAAAATGTTTTGGTCTTTTTGGAAAACTTAGAACCTGAAAAGTCTCTTACTTTCAAATTGGTAAAAAGTACCGAAAAAGAAACAAAAACCAAAGCCTTGGAAATCGTTGAAAACCAAGATGGAATTCAGGTAAAAGTAAACGGAAAAGAGTTGTTTTTTTATCAGAAAGAAATGGTCTTTCCTCCAAATGGAGAAAGCCAATTGTATGCAAAAAATGGCTTTATCCATCCTCTCAAAAGTCCAAATGGTGCAATTGTAACAGATGATTTTCCTGCTGGTCACATGCATCAGCATGCCCTATACAATGCATGGACAAATACTAAGTTTAAAGGAAAGAAAGTTGATTTTTGGAATCAAAGAGACAGCTTGGGGACAGTCGTTCATAAGGATGTACTCTCTGTAAATGAAGGGAATGCAGTTGGTCAGATCATAAGTACACAAAGTCATATCAGTATGGAAAACGGTGAGGTTTTGGAAGAAAAATGGGATATTCGCATTTATCCAATATCAGATTTTTTCTTGTTTGACATTTACTCAGAGCAAACCAATACAAGCAATGACACTTTATTTTTGGAAAAATACATTTATGGTGGAATGGCATTGAGAGGAAGCCGAGAATGGAATCCTGATGACAGTGTGTACTTTGACAAACCTTGGAAAGTGTTGAGTGACCAAGGTTTCACGTTGGAAAATGTAAACCACACCAAAGCAAAATGGATTAGCGTGAGTGGAGAAATTTCAGGTGAATTTGCAGGGGTTACAGTTTTTGGTTTTCCTGACAATTTCCGTTATCCGCAGCATGTTAGAGTTCATCCAAGCATGCCTTATTGGGTTTTCACTCCGGTATTTGAAGAAGGATTTGTAATCGCTCCAGGAGAGACCTACAAAAGCAAGTATAGGTATTTTGTACATGATGGGAAAGCAGATTTAAATATGATTGAAAGCATACAGAGAAATTTGGAAAATCCGGTCACAGTTACGGTAAATTAAGATTGTAAATTGCATGGCTTTCAGTAAATATTGCTTTAACTCAACTAGTTATCAGTTGATTTGGTAATCAGTGCCCTTTGTGGTCAAATAGAACGAAAATCAGAAAAATAGGAAATCAGGGCAACACGCCTCAGGGATTTGATGGATTCTTTTTTCTACGAAGCTAGTTTTATAGCGTTATCATCAAAGAAACCTGCAAGACTTAGAAGTTTTGCAGGTTTCGTTTTTTTATAGGAATTATAGGAAGTTTTATTTTTGGTTTATTATTCAAACCTCTTGGTCTATTCCAAAAATCTCAGATAACAGGGCTACGCCCCTATAATCCAACTGGCTCCATACTTTTCTACGAAGAACAGTGGGCTCTACCCCCAAGTTGATTCAAAGACAAGGTTGGTAAATAAGAAAAAGGGGCGCTAGCCATGCTAGCTATAGAATCGATTTTTTGTTGTTATCCTTTACTTCAAAATTAAGATTCATTCAAAAAAGCAAATGATACAGATACTCTATCAGACAATTTCTGTGCTTCTGGAGTGAAAGTAGGCTCTACTCTTGCATCTGCAGACTTCATCATCATAGTTTCCATTCTTGGTTCGTATGGTTGGAAACTAACTCCTGAGCTGTAATTTACTTTGAAAATTCTGATATTTTTTATCCCCAAAGTTTTGGCAATAACATCAGCTTTTCTACGAGCATCTTCCAAAGCCAATTCAAGCAACTTTTCCTGATGTACTTTTCGTTGAGCTTCGGAAATACCAAAATTCATATTGTAACTCAAGTCAAAACCCTTGCTGCTGATAGACTCAAGAACTTTTACCAAATCTTTATCGATATTTTTCACTCTTACTTTTACATTTTGCGAAGCTACATATCCGCTATCTTTTGAAGAGCCTTTTGTATAGATTCTATTGATATTTACATAATAATTATCAACTACAAAATCGTAATCAGCTACACCAGTTTTCTTGATTGCATCTTGGATCGCTTTGGTTTTTTTGTTGAGTGCATTGGTCACATCAGAAACTTTCATTCCCAATTCTCTCAGATTGATTTGGATGGTTGCTTCATCAGGCATCACTTCTATTTCGCTCGCGCCATCTACTTCGATAGTAGGAATTTGATTCTGCTGCGCAAAACTTAGAAAAGGCAGCATTAAAACGGGCAACATAAAGAATAACTTTTTCATATTTTTCATTTTTATAATTTGTTTACATATTTCAAAACTTAAGCCACAAAATCTTAAGAATTGTTAATTAAGAGTTGGATTTAATTTTATTGGTGAATAATGTTAAATTTAGTGCATTCATCCAAGTAATCCTTCAACATGACGACTGTCAATGTTGATTTGTCTCAATCCATTTATCTCTAATCTGATGAAAAAACTTATCTATCTGATCATTATCACTTTAATTTTTTCTAACAGTAACTTATTTGCCCAAAGTTTGGGAACTGTAAATTTTGAAACCAAAAACGCATCAGTACAGAATAAATACCTCCAAGATTCCCTTGACAATATTGACCATCTTCTCAAAAAAGCAATAGATGAAAAATGGATTGCTGGAGCAGTTGCATTCGTAGCTATTGATGGAGAAATCGTCTACAACAAAGCTTTTGGGCACAAAAATATCAGTCAAAACAACAATATGGCAGTAGATGATATCTTTAGAATAGCGTCCATGAGCAAACCAATTACATCTATAGCCATCATGAAGCTTCAGGAGGCTGGAAAACTCAATTATGATGATCCAGTATCGAAGTATATTCCTGAATTTGCCAATCCAAAGATATTGATCGATGTCAACCCATCCGATTCAAGCTTCACTAGTAAGCCTGCAAAAAACGAAATAACCATCCATCACCTGCTTACACATACTTCCGGCATTTCTTATGGATTTGCTGACACCACAATGAATAAACTATATTCCAAAGCAGGAATTATTGACTTGACTACTTTGAAACCAATCAGAATTGAAGAAAATGTCGCGAAATTAGGCCAAATTCCAATAAAACATGAACCTGGTGAGAAATTCACTTATGGGTTGGGTATAGATGTGTTGGGAAGAGTGGTTGAGGTAGCTTCTGGGATGTCTTTTGATGCATATTTAAAGGAGAATATTTTTGATCCTCTGGAGATGAATGATACTCGTTTCTACTTTGATGACGACGCTCATGCTTCTCGACTGACTACGATGTATGCAAATACGAGATCTGAACCTCTAGTGGAATTCCCTGAAGATCCAAATCGAGATTTATCTGGCAATTTCCCAATAAAAGGTGCCAAGACATATTTCTCTGGAGGCGCTGGCTTAAGTTCTACTGCCCAAGATTACTTCAAATTCTGCCAAATGGTCTTGAATGATGGTGAATATGATGGTGTCAGAATCCTTAAGAAAGAAACCATCCAAAATGCAAAGAAAAATATGATCGGAGATGTACGTGTTGGCAAAGATCATTTTTCTTATGGATATCAGATTGCTGCGATAGATGGTGATCTTAGATTTGGAAGAAAACCAGGAAAAATCTCTTGGGGAGGTGCTTTCCAGACTACATTCTGGATGGATCCAACACGAGGGGTAGTCGCAATCCTACTTACACAAGTATATCCTTCCATACATTCCCAAAAACTCTATGGACCTTTTGAACAAACGGTGAATGGGGCTGTTTTGGAGGATTGAATGGGATTAGAAAACATTAAAACGGGGAGAGTTAAACCCCACAAAGATGCGAAAAAGCTGTATGAAAAATGGTTATGAAATAGTCTTTCGCAAGCATGAAAATTAACCACTATGTACACAAAGATTGCACAAAGGACACAAAGTGAGATATGGTAATTACCTTGTGTTCTTTATGAAAACCTTCGTGTTCATAATGGTTTTTTATTTCCTTACTATCAAATTACTTCCCCAAATCCAAAATATCTCCAATCTTATTGATTTTTTGCATTTCTGAAGACAATCCTTCATAGTCATCTGCAATGATTTTGTCTCTGAATTTGGAAAGGTTTGAAATATATAAACTCAATGCTTCAAGCATATTTTTCTTGTTTTCTTCCATAATTGGCGCCCACATAGCTGGAGAGGATTTTGCCAATCTTACAGTAGATGCAAATCCTGAACCTGCCATATCAAAGATATTTTTCTCATCTTCCATCTTATCCAAAACTGTTTTTCCAAGCATAAAAGAGGAAACATGGGAAAGGTGTGACACAAAAGCTAAGTGGCGGTCATGCTCTTCTGCTTCCATAAACCTCAATTTCATATTGAGTGCTTCCAAAATATCATAAGCCATTCCCTTGAGATGAACATCTGTCAGTTCCATTTCGCAAATGATGAATACTTTTTTATCCAACAAGTCAGCTTTTGCGGCTTTTGGTCCAGAGTATTCTGTTCCTGCAATCGGGTGACCTGCCAAGTATTGTGCTCTTTTGGGATGGTTTGCTACTGCCTTGCAAAGATTTTCTTTCGTAGAACCAAAATCAATGACCAAAGTTTTTGGACCTATTTGATCTAAAGTACTGAGCAACAAATCTCCAAGGGAGTTTGCAGGGGTAGCCAATACGACTACATCAATATCTTCCTCTAATTCTGTTTTCGCTTCATCAATAATCCCCAATGCCAATGCATCTTCAAGATTCTTTGGATCTAAATCGAAACCTGTAAACTTAATCTCAGGCTTTGCTTTCTTCAATGCTAACCCAAATGAACCGCCCAAAAGTCCCAGTCCGATGATATGTATCTTTTTCATTCTATAATGTTTATATTATTCTATCTATTGCTTCTTGAATTATTTCTGTGGAAACACAAAGGGAAAACCTTACAAAACCTTCTCCTCTACTTCCAAAAATCCTTCCTGGAGTGATGAAAATTGATTTCTCGTACAAAAGTTTATCCACTAATTCCAAATCATTTATACTTTCGGGAAGTTTCGCCCAAACAAACATTCCAACTGCATCCGGGTCATAACTCAAACCTAATTTTTCAGCCAATTGCCAAACCAATTCTCTCCTTTTTCTATACTCAAAATTCAATTTTGAATACCAATCCTTTTCCAAATGCAATGCAGCGATAGCGCCTTCCTGAATTCCCAGAAACATCCCTGAATCCATATTGCTTTTCACTTTGGTGATCGCTTGAATCCACTCTTTCTTCCCTCCTATCATTCCAACTCTCCACCCTGCCATATTTGCTGTTTTGCTTAATGAATTCAACTCCAAAGCCACTTCCATGGCACCATTGATTTTCAAAATACTTATTGGATTTTCTTCCAATATAAAACTATATGGATTGTCATGAACGATTATAATTTCATGCTCTCTGCCAAATTCTATCAACTTTTCAAATAAAACCTTGCTTGCCTTGGCTCCTGTAGGCATATTGGGATAATTGACCCACATGAGTTTGACTTTGCTCAGATCCGTTTTTGACAAAGCATCAAAATCTGGCTCCCAATTTTGGCTTTCCAACAAATCAAAATATACTGGTTCTACGTGCAACAACTTGCAAACCGAACTGTATGTCGGGTATCCTGGATTGGGAATCAATACCTGATCACCTGCATCCAAAAATGCCATTGAGACATGCATAATCCCTTCTTTGGAGCCCAATAAAGGCAAGATTTCTCCATCAGGATCTAATTGGACACTATAATGCTCTTTATAAAAATCGGAAAAAGCTTCTCTTAATTTTGGAATTCCTTGATAACCCTGATAACCATGTCCTGAAGGATTGATAGCTGCTTGACAAATTGCTTTGACCACTTTGGGATGTGGTGGTAAATCAGGACTTCCGATGCCCATGTTCAAGATTGGTTTCCCCGCAGCTTTCAGGCTATTTACCTCTTTGAGTTTTTGGGAAAAATAGTACTCCTGAACTTCATTAAGTCGTTTTGAAAATCCCTTCATCACTTTCTATTTTGATATTCCCCAAAGATTTTCACTGACCCAAAGCTAGAATTGATCTCAGCAATAGCAGTTTTGAAAGCATCGTAATCCTCAAATTCTGTATCAATAAAAAATGAATATTCCCAAGGTTTTTCGATCACCGGAATAGATTGGATCTTGCTCAAATCCAAGCCAGATCCACTCATGTGCGATAGTAACTTTGCCAAAATCCCTTTTTCATTATTGACTGTCACTTTAATAGAGGCTTTATTCGGCTTGACCAATCCCAAATCCAAAGTTGGTTTTTGCAGAATTATAAACCGAGTGAAGTTATTCTTGACAGTTTGTATATCAGAGGCCAAAACTTCCAAACTATAGATCTGGGCCGCCGTCATGCTTGCTATGGCACCGATTCCTTTGATTTTTTCTTCTCGAATTCTTTTGGCAACAGATGCAGTATCTACATCATCCACAAGTTTGATTTGGGGATAGTTTTCAAAAAACTTCTTACACTGAAGCAATGCCATTGGATGGGATCTTACTTCTGCCAAGTCCTCGATTTTTTGTCCTTTCAGACACATTAGATTATGTGAAATAGGAAGGTAATATTCATCTTTGATCGTCAGGTTATACCGATCTATCAATTCATAGTTCGGTAAAATTGCGCCAGCGATTGAATTTTCAATTGCCAAAACTCCATAATCGCAAGTACCTTGTGCGACACATTTGGCAACTTCTTCAAAAATCCTATATCCTACAATCTCAACTTCCGTCCCAAAACAATTGATCGCTACCTGATGATGAAATGAACCCGGAATTCCTTGTATTGCTATTTTCATTTTTTAAAGATAAAATAAACTGCCAAAATCAAAAATCCGAAGCCAATGATATGATTCATTTTGATGCTTTCATTCTTGAAAAAAAGAAAGGTGAAAAGCATAAAAACCACCAAAGTGATTACTTCTTGTAGCACCTTCAATTCTACCAAAGAAAATGGTCCTCCATTTTCCTTGAAACCAATTCTATTTGCAGGAACTTGAAACATATATTCAAACAGTGCTATTCCCCAAGAAATCAAAACTATTGAAATAAGCCCCAAATTCTCAAACCATTTCAATTCCTTAAATTTCAAATGCCCATACCAAGCAAATGTCATAAAGGTATTGGACAATACGAGCAGCAAGATTGTGTAGAGACTTTTCATATTTTAGAGAGGGAAAATGAGATTTCTGAACTTAGATTTTAGGAATTGCTTCGCACATAGAATATTTCAATTTGTTTTTAGCCATTCAGTACTGTTTTTTAGAACTGAAGTAAATATCAAGTAACCATTAACCCACTCACACAATTCACCAAATAACTTAATCAAGCAATCTCTATTAAGAAACCCATTCTCTCAACTTTCCAACATTTAAACTTCTTAATAATCTCCAATTTTCAAATCTTCCCAATCTTTAAATTCATCAATTTTCAACCTCTACCAGCTCGACATGCTTCCAAAAGCTTGGGTAAGACTTATTGACTACTTCGGGGTCTTCGATGATCACATTGGTTTTGGTCATGAGTGGCATAAATGCCATAGCCATCCTGTGGTCATCGTAAGTATGGATCTGAACTTCATTTGGAATCTCTACAGATGGTATCAAGGTAAATACTTCGTTCTCCCCTTCTACCAATTGGGCATTGAATTTAGCCAATTCTTGTTGCAAGGCATAAATCCTATCTGTTTCTTTGATCCGCAAACTTTCAAGACCTGAAAAATCTACTTTTTGCCCCAAAATAGCACATGTCACCGCAACTGTCTGTGCCAAATCTGGACAATGGGTAAAATCCCAAGATTTCAAGCCTTTCACCTCTTTTTTGGTAAGCTGGATTCCACCTTCCACAAACTCACTTTTCACCCCGAGATGATCCATGATTTGGACAATTTTCGAATCTCCCTGCAAACTATCTTTCTTTAGTCCTTTCAAAAACAAAGAACCACTCTCAGCACATGCCAACAAACTAAACCAATAACTTGCACCTGACCAATCAGACTCGACTGCAAAAGCTGTAGAATGGTATTTTTGGGATCTAACCTTGATTACATTTTCTTCCCAAGTATAGGCAACTCCGAATTGCTTCATCAATTCCAAAGTCATCTCAATATATGTCACAGACCCAACTTTTCCTGTAAGTTCGAGAGACAAGCCATTTGGCAAGAGTGGTGCAATCATCAAAAGTGCCGAAATATACTGACTACTGACATCTCCCCTGATGCTGATTTGATCTACCAACTGACCCTTGAATCCATGAATGGCCAATGGTGGGTAACCTTCTTTGTTCATATAATGAATGTCAGCACCAAGTTCACGCAAAGCATCCACCAAAATCCCAATAGGTCGCTCACACATCCTTGCGGTTCCTGTCATCACTTTATTTTGGTTGGTGACAGCAGCAAATGCAGTCAAAAAACGCATGGTAGTCCCTGCATCCAAGACATCAAATACCGGTGGGTTGGTTTTGAGAAGCCTAATCATTGTTTGGGTATCTCTTGCTTCTGCAAGATTTGATATTTCATTTTCCCCATCTGTCAAAGCATCAATGATCAATACCCTATTGCTTTCACTTTTGGAAGAAGGCAATGGGATCTCAGTTGATGGGAAACTGGGGATTTGTTTGAGGTAAATCGTATTCATTAGGTTTGAGTGGCTTTATTCACATTACTAAGTAATGCACGGTTAGTTTTTCAGGGAGATATAATAAGCAATCGCTTCTTCGATTTCATTTAGCTTGATATGAATATTGTATTCACAATAGCCTGTTTTTTTCAGGAGTGAAAAATTGATCACATCACCTTCATTCTTCTTGTCTTGGGCACAAAGCGCTATTATCTGCGAAATATCTTCATTTGGAAAATCAAAATATCCATAGATTTTCAATAGCATTTCAGTGATTTTATCCAAATCCTCTTGTGGCAAACCCATTCTTCTGTAAGAAAGATATGCTTCAGTAACCATACCTATCGCTATGGCTTCACCATGCAAAAGATGTCTTTCAGAATCTAAGTAAAAAGACTCAAAAGCATGTCCTATGGTATGACCAAAATTGAGGATTTTTCTGAGACCTGCTTCTTTCGGGTCTTTTTCAACTACAGATTTTTTGATACTGACCGACTTCTCAATGATCGTTTTCCAATCCTGATTTTCCCAATCGGTAGATTTAAGCGTGGAAAAATAATCCGCATTCTGAATCAATCCATGTTTGATGACTTCAGCATATCCTGATCTCAGCTCTTCATGTGGAAGAGAAGGTAGAAATTCATCCGAAATTAACACCGCCAAAGGTTCGGTAAAAACACCTATATGGTTTTTGAAGCCGTTGAAATCAATTCCAAGCTTTCCTCCTACACTGGCATCTACTTGGGAAAGTAGTGTGGTGGGAATATTGATAAACCTTACACCTCTTTTGTAAGTGCTGGCGCAAAATCCGCCCATATCTCCACATACTCCTCCACCCAAATTGATAATCAAGGCTTTTCTGTCAAATCCACAATCAGTCATCCACTGCCAAATAGCAGAACAGGTGGTGAGGTTTTTGTTCACCTCGCCTGCTTCAAAAGCAAATTGTTGATGATTGGGGATCTTGTTGCTGATAAGAGGATAGCAATGAACCTGTGTGTTGCTATCCATGATCAAACCTAATTGAGAAAAATCCTGCCGGCTGATATAACCGGCAAGATCTTCTGCTATTGCACTTGAAAATATGATTGATTCCAATTTTTCTAAGTTATTATTTGACTCGAAATTACGAAAAGGATGAAAAAGGTTAAAAGGTTTAAAAGTTGAAAGGTTTAAAAGTTATTGGAAAAGTTGATTTCTATTAAAAACCAAACTTTCCAACTTTACAACCTTCTAACTTTCCAACTATTTCTTAACAGGATCCGCTTCCCTTAACTGTTTTTCTTGTCTTTTTACTGATTCTTCATGGATGCAATAAAGCAATTCTTTCATGAATTTTTCGCTCAGATTTTTCTTTACTCCTTTTTCAGTACGTGATTCCATTACAAATTTCCATCTGTCTGATTGAAATACTGTCAGGTTTTGCTCTCTTTTATAAGCACCAATTTGGTCGATTAGTGAGAATCTTTCCTGAAGGATATCCAACAATTGATCATCCAAATGATCTATAGCAGTTCTCAAATCATTCAAACGCTCTCCAGGATTTTCTTTTCCGCCAGTTTGTTTGAAGTCTATTTGAGACAAAATCTGCTTCAATCCGGCAGGTGTAACTTGCTGCTTTGCATCAGACCATGCATTGTCAGGATCATGGTGTGTCTCGATCATCAAGCCATCCAATCCGAAATTGATTGCTCTCTGTGCAGTTTCCAAAATCCCTGCTCTGTTGCCAACAATATGGCTAGGGTCATTGATCACTTCCATCCCTTTCCACTCTCTCTTCAAATGGATTGGCATAGACCAATTTGGCTTGTTTCTGAATCTCTTATCATATGAGTCAGAGAATCCTCTGTGGATAGCCGCAAGCTTGTTGATTCCTACTGCTTGCAATCTTTCCAAAGCTCCCAACCATAACTGTAGATCAGGGTTCATTGGGTTTTTGACCATTACTGGAATATCTACACCTTTCAATGCATCAGCAATTTCCTGCACTGCAAATGGATTTACGGTAGTTCTTGCACCGATCCAAAGTACATCTACTTTGTGTTTCAAAGCCAATTCCACGTGAGCTGCATTTCCAACTTCTGTAGTGATTGGGATGTTTAGGTGATTTCTCACGATTTCCATCCACTTCAATCCATCCTCGCCAATCCCTTCGAAACTTCCAGGTCTAGTTCTTGGTTTCCAAATCCCTGCACGGAAAATGTGAGGAACCATGTTTTCTTTCTTCATATCCAAACAGACTTTTTCTATCTGTTCAGGTGTTTCTGCGCTACAAGGTCCTGCGATGATCACGTGACCATTTAGTCCTAGTCCCCAGTCTTTTGTTTGTAAGTGATTTTCCATGAGTTTGATTGGTTTGAATAAAAAAAGCCCGATTCTTTCGAATCGGGCTTTTGTGTATGTATGAATGTTTATTTTTTAACTAGACAATACGCAGCTCCGATTCGACTTTTGTGACGAAAGTAAAAGTAAAAGAAGCTAAAATATATTACGACTGCGATTAACATGTCCCAAATGTAAAGGCTCATTTTTTAAAAACAAATTAATTTTTCAATATTTTTTTATCATTTATGTAATTGGAAGTGAATGTATTGCTTTTTCGGAAAATAGAGACATATTTTCACTGATTGACAGAATTATGTTTGGAGCTTTATTTTGTCCATTTTTAAAGTTAGAACCAAAAAGAAGCTAGAAACGAGAGACGAGATGCAAGAGACCTGTATTGTGAAAAAAGAACCTTCCAGTTTTCAAACTATTTAGTTTTAAAAAATCAACGAAACCTGAAAGGTTTATTGATTACTACTAACTCCACCGTTTTTAGAATAATATTGATTCCAAGGTTATGTTTATTTGAATCAATTACAAATTATTGTTATTCAGTTTTTTAACGTAACTAACTTATGGCTTTTGAGTATATTTATATGAATACAAAATTTAAAAACACTAACACAAAATTAAACAATAGAAAAATGGAAAAGGTATGTTCAAATTGCAATTACTGGGAAACAGAAGCACCAGTAGTAGCTCAAAAAGAAAATTACGGTGAATGCAATAAATTAAGCCACATTGAATCCAAAATGGATCCGGATTTTATCATTCCAGTTCTCAACGATGGAAGACCTCTTGATGCCAATGCAAAGTCAATAGAATTCATCACAGGAGCAAATTTTGGTTGCAATCAATTTGCAAGTGCATAAAATTGGAAACAAGAACGAGAAGAAAGGTAAAAGGTGAGAAATCAGCCTTGCATACCTTTCTTCTTTTAATTTTATCAAAAAAATATCTAAGACTTTTCCAGAGTAAAGTGACCACATTTTATGATCAACCTATTTGTTTTTTAATAAAAAAAGAAGCCCAAATGAGCTTCTCTTTTTCAAATCAATAAACCATACAATCAATATTATTTGACCAAAGCATACTCTAAGCTTGGTCTTCCCCTTTCTCCTCCTGATGTTAGGGATAGGAATCTTAATTTATAATGATTCCCATTTTTATCTTTGATGATGTAGTATCTATCATTTCTGATATTTGGTTCTGAATTTGGACCTCCACCAGATCGCCAGTTTGATCCCAATACCAGCCTGTTTTCACTGTCCAATTCCAATCCTGACAACTCTGCGACAGAAAATGAATCAAATGGAATATTGGCTTCCATAATCTGTATGGCAGAAACACCACCGTAAATATTGTGATAGGTAAGGTCTTGGAAAAAATACGCCAATCTCCCTTCAAATGCTTGAGGAAAAGGTGTTGAGGATGTTCCTGCTGTCCATACAAAGTCCCATTCGGATTTTTTTGGTTCCACCTCCACTTTCCCATTTTCAAAAGAAAAATAGACAAAATTGAAATCCTCATCTTTTGAGATTTGTACAGAGGTGATTTGGTTTGAATTGACTTCGGCATGCTCTATGATGTAAGCATTGTTAGATCTATAAATTTTGATCTTTTTCCATGGCTTGGACTCAGCGCCACTCTCACCTCTGTTGATTACAAATACTTTGGCACTTTGGGCTGAGGTCGCTGCTTGACCGAGTACATTGAACTCAGCTAAAGGGTTGGATGGATTGTCAACATACTTTATCCCATCAAGATTACTAAATGTAAGGTCAAGAGATCCAGCACTTCTCAATTCTTGCTCCAAGTCTGCTCCAACCTGAGCAAAATCTGTAAATTCCGTCTCGTAGGCCATCGCACCAGTCGTTCCATTGATCAATACATTAAACTCTGAACCGCTGTTGAAAGCCAAATCCCAAGAGTCTCGTCTGACTGCTGTCTGTACTTCCTTACTCAAATCAACAAAGGCCATGTTTGGAAAGGTACTTCCTCCTCCATTGATTTCTATAAATGCTTCTTCAACTGGAGGAACTTCGACGATGGGATCCTCATTTTCTGAACAAGAACTAAAACCTAGTCCCAAACTTGCCAAAACAAATGGCAATACGATGTAATTATACTTTTTCATGTGTTTATAATTTGTTTTTCAGAGGTCACATGGAATCTCGCATTGTTGAGAATCATCCCAGTGTGTGACGTTCTTCGTCATGCTTGATTTCATATTTTTTGTTTTTATTTAAATAGTTGGTAATTCATTCCAATAAAATAAGATCTGCCGTACCCTACAGGCCTACTTGCTCCACCCGAATGGGCGCTACCATCACCTGTATTGCTTTGTATATTTTTGATATCCAGAAGATTTCTCACTCCTACAGTGAAATCAAGATTTCCAAAAAGAGATTTTTTGAAAGTAAAATCCATCCAATGAAAACCGTCCATTTGAACAGCTCTTGCACCACTTTCACTTTCTGTATCCAACACAAAAGCAGGAAGTGCTCCAGTCCATTTGTAAAATACATTGAGATAACTGTCTGCAAATGGAAGGTAAATGCCAAGGTTGGAATTGATTTCCGTAGACCAAAGCATAGGCTCTAATGCTGGAATTTCACTACTGATTCTATTGAATCTTCCTATTCTTGACATGCCCAAATCAAGACTGCTTTTACCCAATAGAATCTTGTTTCTAATCATCAAGCCTCCAGTTTTGAACTCTTCCAAATTAAATAAACTGGTCAATCTGGGATCTTCAGGTGAGATTCCGTAGGTGATTTGATTTTTTACATCATTATAGAATCCGCTCAAAGAGCTTTCAACTTTCACTTTATCGGAGACCTTTCGATCCATAGCCAATGAGGTATTGAAACTATGGGAAGTCTCTGCCTTCAGGTCAGGATTGCCAATGATAGAATGGCTGGCATCAAAAAAGTTAAAGTAAAGCTCGCGAATAGAAGGCGCTCTGAAGCCTCTTGCATAACCAAATTTAAAATTAAGCGCATCGGTAATATTGAACCGTCCATTGACAGAGGGAATAATTGGAGGAGCTGTATATGCAGAATTGTATGTACTTCTGATTCCTGGTCGGATACTAAGCTTATCGGTAGGTTTCCACTCTGCACTGAGAAATGCCGCCAAATCTGCAATACCTTCATTTTCGCTAATCCTATCCCCTTGACCTTCTTCGTAGTTTAAATCAAGACCTCCGGAAAGTGCAAGTTTATTGGCGAGTTTCCAATAAGTAGTTGACCTGAAATTCAACCCCGAATATTGCAATTTAGCTTGGCTATCAGGACCCGTTGCAAGTCCTTGTTCACCGGTTCTGATATTTGTAAATTTTGTAATTGTCTCCCTAGTGTAATTTGTAAATCCGGCCTGAACAGATGTCTTTACATTCGGTGAGAATGTGTAAGTACCATTCAATCTATGCATCCATCTTTTGGTCAGAAACTCACTATCAATCACTTCAACCCTATTTTCAGGCCCATAACTTGTGATTGTCTCGTTGAGATAATCCAAGCTATAGTTTAGCTCTACATTATTGTTGTTAAAATTGACTTGAGTATTGGCCAAGTGCTGATTTCTGGGAAGCCAGGCAAATTGTCTTCCTATATTTTCACCTTTCCAACCACCAAAAGCATTGTTGGTGTACCCTAAACCAAAACTCCACTTTTCAGAAAGCCCCCATTGCGACTGAATACTTCGGATATGATTTCCCTTGCCTTGAGCAAACTGATAATCACTCCCGACTGATTCCTCTTGGATTCTGGCATTGAGCAAAAATTTGGATGTCTCTGGTCTCTTGGTGATGATATTAATGACTCCTGCCAACGCATCTGCGCCATATACTACCGACATAGGCCCTTCGACAATTTCAATTCTTTCTATTTGATTTACATCGATTTGATTGATATTGATTTCATTGTTTACACCTTGCCTTCCTACCATTGGAACTCCGTCTATCAAGACTTTGATATTCTGTCCAGCCATCCCCATCATCTCAAGATTACTACTTCCGATTGCATTGTCTTGACTGAATCTAATCCCTAGTTCAGTATTTAATACTTCCTGTATGTTGCCAGCCGCTCGATTTTTGATGATATCTTTAGAAATAGTTCTTACTTGATAGACTGATTGCTTTGCACTTTGGGGATCTATATATCCAGTTACGACGACCTCAGTGAGCTCAGTGGTATTTGGCGAGAGTTGAACTTTTATGATGGATGTTGAGTCATTTATATCCATGACACTTGTTTCATATCCGATAGCACTAACCCTAATCTTTTGATTTTTGAGTGTATCAGGAATTGAAAAATGTCCTTCTTCATCTGCGACAACTCCACTATCTTGGCTCCAAGTAATGGAAGCAAAAGGTATAGATTTCCCATCTATATCCTTTACTACTCCCTTTCGGTCTGCCAAAACCGAAAAATTGACTACAAGTAGAAATAGAAGAATAATGACATTAATTTTATTAAGATCAATTCTAAACATATGTTTAAATTTTTTTGCAGGCAGGAATTTCAATCCTGCCTGCAGGTAGAACTATAAGCTATCTATCAAATCCTTCCATGCTGCCAACTGCGGCAAACCAGGTTTTCTAAGACCGAAGAATTGTGCTATCATCTCTCCATCATGGTCAAAAAGCTCCAAGGAAGAGACCAACCCATCTTCAGTGTTTTTGTGAACAACGAATGTGTGGGCAATCAAATCTTCGTTTAGGTGCATGTTGAATTGTGGATCCAGTACATTAAGCCAACTGCCCATTTGCCTGATCGTCCTTACTTTACCCTGATGAATCTGGATGTTTCCTTTATTTCCTGCAAAAATCATAATTGGCATCTGTGTTCTGGATGCCACTTCCAAAATTTTGCTAGGAGCAAACTTATCCACTTCATAAGCCCATTTATCATCGATCCACTTGATCGCATCCAATCTATGGACTTTGTATTTTCTCAACATCCCAAAGAAGTCATGCGTATCTTTCATACTTTCCCAGTCTTTGGTAAATGCATCCATATCGATGGATTTTGCATATTCTGCTACTGGAAATTTCTCGATCTCCAAATCTCCAGATTGGTCATCTGCTAGGTAGTGGTTTACCAAGTTTTGAAAAGCTTCAAGGTTTGAGTCTTCTTGAAGGTAAATTTTGAGGATGGCTGCTCCTTCTTTGTCAAAAAACTGAAAGCTCCTCATCACTCCCCTTGGAGATTCTGATTCTACTGCAAAACCAAATTTCCATGCACTGAAAAATATCCTTTGCTCGATCGGGCCTATTACTGTACCAACTTGATGGGTTGGACTTCCTTCAATGTTGATTTTCTGAAAATTCCCTTTATGCTCCAACACACAGCCATTGCTTCTACAGAGAGACATCACTTTGCCAAGTTTCTTGAATTCAAAAAGCAAAGAAGTCCATTCAGGTTTCAGCCTGATTACCCCATTGCCAATATTGGTTGCCAAAAGTTCTGCCTCTGAAACACCAAGTTTCTCAGCAGCATCTCTGATCCTCAATTTTGGATTATCTGACACCAACTTTTGCCAGTCGTTTTTCAATGTATTTTTTCGATCTAAAGTTGAAGTTTCCATATATTATTGTGCTTGTTTTATGGTATGATTGATATAATGATAAGGAAGGCTATGAACCATAACCCCCATGCCAGTTTCGTGATTTTTCACTTGTATTGGATAGCCAAATAGTTTTTCCAAGTTTTTGCTATTATAGACCTCAGACAAGTTTCCCTGAAATGCAACACTCCCTGCTTTCATCATGATGACCTGATCGGCATAATTTGCAACCAAACCCAAATCATGCAAGACTGCCAAAACACCTATATTGCGATCTTTCAGGTCATTGAGCATTGCCAATACAAGATGTTGCAATGACACATCCATGCTAGAGATAGGTTCATCCAGAAGGAGATATCTTGGAAATGGCTGATTTTTCCAGATTTGTATCAAAACCCTAGCGAGCTGTACCCTTTGTTTTTCGCCACCTGAAAGGAGACTATATTTTCTATCTCTCAGGTGCCAAATTTGCAAGCGCTCCATTACGTCCTGAATATCTTGTTGGGAAATCTCCCTGGGTGCATTTAAAGACCCAAGTTCGACAACCTCCCATGCAGAAAATGGAAAAGAGAGGACTGTATGCTGAGGCATGACGGCACGAATCTGTGCCAGTTCCTGACTTTTGTACTTTTGGATTAGGCGGCCATTATAGAGTATATTCCCACGGCTGCATGTAAGATCTCCAGACAAAAGCTTGAAAAGTGTGGATTTCCCAGCTCCATTTGGCCCAATAATCGCAGTAAACTGTCCCGGAAATAGCTTGACACTTGCCTCGCCGATGATTGGCTTATCACTGATACAGAAGTGTATATTTATTCCTTGTAGCATATCAATAATTTATTTTCTTGAAATTCAGAATTAGATAAATGAAAAATGGTGCTCCCAAAAGCGCAGTGATTATTCCAATGGGAAGTTCTGCAGGACGCACTATATTTCTTGCCAATAGATCCGCTCCTGAGAGCAAAATCGCCCCAAGAAGAAATGAACCTGGCAATACCAGACGGTGATCTGCTCCAAAACCTAATCGGATCAAATGTGGAACTACCAAACCCACAAATCCAATTGTACCACTCATAGAAACAGCAGTCCCAACAATCAATGCCGAGGACAGGAAAAGTGTATATTTCACTTTTTGGATATTGACACCAATATGGTAAGCCTCATTTTCTCCCAAAGCCATCGCATTCAGTTCTGGATACAATTTGAGAATCATCCCAATAGCAGGAATAATCAGCAATGAACCAATACCAAGCTTTGACCAATTGCTACCTCCTAAATCACCCAAACTCCAAAAAGTAAAGTTTCTCAACGCGGCATCATCTGCATAAAATAATACCAATCCAATCAAGGCACCCATCAAAGCATTGATTGCAACACCTGCAAGGATCAATACAGAAATATCAGTTTTACCCGAATTACTTGCAATTTTGTACACACACATCGTCACCAACAAGCCACCCAAAAAAGCAAACAAAGGCAGCCCAATTAATGAAAACAAAGGGCTCATAACAATCAAACTCGATCCAAATACAATAAACAAAACCGCAAAGAATGCTCCACCAGCACTTACTCCTATCAATCCCGGCTCCACCAATGGATTTCTGAACAAGCCCTGCAATGCAGCACCAGCCAAGCCCAATCCACCACCGATGAGCATCGCCATCAGAATTCTTGGCATTCGGATATTCAACAAAACTTGCGCTTGTGCATCAGTGAATACATGTGAATCAATTCCCAATTGGCTCTTGAAGATCCCAATGACAGCATCTACAGGAATATGAAATGCACCAAAAGAAGCAGATAGCAACACAATCACTGATAAAATCAGCAAAAGCATCAGCATGACTGCATTTTGATTGCGCAGCTTTGAAGTCCTGATATCTGATTGAAGGGTTTTCATTTTTGATAGACAGCTTTTGCGATTTCCAATGCAACCTCGGCTACCCTTGGACCAAAGCCTGAGAGCAAAAGTCCATCATAAGCCAAGATTTGATCTTTTTGGAATGCCGTAGTTTGTTCTATTCCTCTGATTTTTCTCAATCCTTCTTTTCCTCCCAATGAAGCCAAACCGGAATCAAACAATAGAATATAATCAGGGTTGAATTTGGTCAATGCTTCCGGAGTAAGTGGAATGAAATCTTTGAAACCCAAAAGAGGTGACTCTAAGCCAGAAAGTGAAATGATCGAAGGTGCAAAAGTTTCATCGCCACCCACAAAAATCATGTCTTCTCCCCTAGCCATGATAAATAGCATGCTTGGCTTGTCCCCTTGGTTTTGCGCCAAATAAGTCTCAAGTTGATCAAGGTCATTTTTCAACTTTGATATGATCGATTCACCTTGTTCTTTGGCATCGAGATAAGTCGAAAGGTCTGTAATCAGCTGGATGGTTCCATCGACAGTAGTCGGTTTTTCAAAAAACCTTATTTCAACACCTGTAGATTTCAATTGTGCTACTACATCTGGAGAAAGGTAATCTTCTTCTGCCAAGATCATGTCAGGTGACAAAGAAAGAATCCCTTCTGTTTTGATCTGGTTTCTGTATCCAATAGAAGGTAATGATTTCATGGATTCTGGATAGGTCGAAGTGATGTCGGTGGCTATTATCGACGCCCCAAAACCCAACTCGTGAACAATCTCAGTGACTGTTCCTCCTGCGGTTATGATTTTCTTGCTTTCAGATTCCTGATTTTGTTGAGGAGAGGAACAAGCTCCAATTATGAACAATAGAAAAAGGAAATTTACTTTCATTTATTTAGATTGATTTTAAATAACATGACAAATGTCGCTATATTTAGATTAAATCCAAATAAAGATTAATTGATTTTTTCTATTAAAACAAAATTCTAATTACTTGATTATCACAATGGAAATTTGATAGATTTTATAAATTTGAAATAAATAGATAAACCAAAAAAGAAATCAATGCTCCACATGGTAGTGTCAAAACCCACGACAATAAAATATGCTTGAGTACTTTAAAATCAACCGACTTGTTGGCAATTCCCATTCCTGAAATCGCACCAACAGAAACATGCGTAGTAGAGACAGGCAATCCAAACAAAGATGCTGAAATCACGAAAAAACTTGTAATCAGATTGGAAATAAATCCTTGTTGACGACTCATCAAGGAAATTTTATCTCCCATAGTTCTTGAGATCTTTCTAGAATGAAGCAAACCTCCCACAGCCATTAGGATAGCGATTAATAATAGCCCTTGATAAACTTGAAGCCAAGGTATTAGAATCAATAGAGCTACAATTTTAGGTGTATCATTCAATCCTCTAGCAAAACATACTGTTCCTGAACTCAAAAAATGAAGTGAATCGATGGTTTTTGAAGAATTAAAGGTCACTCCATTTTGCAAATTATTTTTTTGACAATCCTGTATGTTGGCAAACGTTAATTGTTTGGAATCAAAAAAATAATTCCTTGGACCAGATTCTAAGGCTATTTTTGAATCGGTGATGCAAATACAATTTTTATCACGAGAAGAGAGAAGGCTTTGTGCTTTTATCAATACTGCAGAACAAAATGCTGAGAGTACTGGACTGAGAATTAAAGGTATCAAAAACACTCCCAAAAGTAATTCAAACTTGACATCACCTCCTGATACAATAAAGCCTGTTCCAAATAGCGCTCCTACCATTGCATGAGTACTTGAAATTGGCATTCCGATTTTGGTAGCAACAAATACAGTCATCGCTGCTCCTACTGCTACTGATACAGCAAATGAGGGGTCATTGACAAACACATCAGGGACAAGCCCCTTACCTGAAAAATTCTTAACCAAAGCTGCTGCCAAGAAAATAGAAGCTATAGAACCCATTAAGGTTGTAGCAGTGGCCCAAGCTACTGCAGTTTTGTAGCTCACTTGCCTGCTTCCATATAGTGTGGCAACACCTTTGAAATTATCATTTGCCCCATTACTATAAGCAAAGAAAGCGACAGCTAAAATTAAAACAATATAAACCATGTATAAATTACGCAGATTGAAAGCTCCTTAGATGTGCCTTTATTTGATCAAGATACAAAATTTAAAATCATCGACAGTTGACAATCGATAGCATTGAAGTTAGGGTATATATCTAATTAGAGAAAAGCCTGATTTAGCTTAGATACGATATTAATTGATATTGGATATTGATAGATATTAGATATTAATTGATATTGATCTAAATCAAACATTAACACCAGGATTATAAGCTACTGGAAAAGAAGTAGATAATCATATTATTTAAACACTCCTTTGTTATTTTACCTTCAACAACATCGAGAATTTATCTTCATATAAAATCTCTGTATCCAATGATATCCCAAAATGCTCAAGCCGTCTCAAGGAAGCTGCAACAACATCGTTGGGATAAAGCAAAAATGCTGGCTTGCTAACGATAATGTAATCAGCGTAAATCTGCGGAAGCTGCATAGCTGCTAAAAAATTAGGACTAAAATGCCCTTCCCAAGTAAATTCCGAATTCAGATCGGTCAGAGAGGCAAAGTAAATAGCATCATCCACTAATACCCTCCCTTTTTCCTGATCTTTTAATGAAGAAGAAAGGTTCTTGAGAGAAGTAAAATGTTCATTATCATTTTTTTCAATCACAGATTGATAATAAAGCCTTTCGTTATAGTTGACAGAATATTTGAAATAAATAACTTCCAAAAAAATCAAAATAAAAGGAATAATAAAACCTAGTACTATTTTAAATGGTTTTTCTACTTTTTCTTTATCATGATTGTAAAACACCACGGCAAGACCAATTGCTGTAATCAAAGATAAAACATTTAGATTGAGGTTATCAATTCTATTTTCTGCAATTTCAGAAAAACAGTAAAGTATCCCTAACAAAATAAGGGCGTTTTTGGCAACGGATCCTTCAAAATCAAAAAGATTAAAAACTATCAAACAAGAAACTAGCGCCAAAGGAATGATAAATGAACGTGTATTTTCTGCTATTACATTCCAAATGTAGTTATCTTCATACAGCAAAGGATAAAGAGTGGAATAGCTACTCCACTGATCCCCTACTCCATCCATGAAATATAAAAAACTACCTGCAAAGATCTTATTGATAACTAAATAAATCAAAATAGTCATCAAAGGAATAAATGCTACTATGAATATTGATGAAAAGAAGCCGGTGAAAAATTTCCTACGCTGAGAACCATTGCTGAAGATAATGGATGCACGGTAGTAGAAATTGCCACTTATTCCTTTTGCTTTGGAGAAATTCACAAAAAAGAAAACAGGAATCAATAGCAGAAGAAATTTGAGCAATTCTAAATCAAACAATACAAAAACCCCTAGCAAAAGACTAAGCAGTGTTAGATGAAAGACTGAATAAGATTTACTATACTTAAACAATAAAGTGAAAAACACAAAATAGAATATAAGATACAATGCAGTACTTCCTCCAGAAACACCTGAATAAATGATTATTGGACTGAGAAGAACATAAATCAAAAATACTTTTATACTCAATTTTCTCTTTAATCCTTTCAAAAAAAGGTGGTTTGTTAGTCCTCCTATTATAATTGCATTTAGAATATAGGTACTTTGGCTTTGCTTTATAAATGATATTAACAAGGATCCCAAAAATAATATTATTGGTTTGGTAAAGAAAAATGTCCTAAGAAATCCTTCTTCATATCTAGAAATCAAAACTGTTTTATATTCTATGAAATATGCCTCTAGGTTATAAAAGCCTCTACTTTGAAGCCAAAGACTCAGGAGGAAATAAGCTGAAGAAAACAACAGCCAGCAAATTGCATATATGATCGATTGCTTTTTCATATCCAACCTTATTTAGACCCTTTAGTTAAGCCGTGATTGGTTTTCTCCCAATAGAATGGCTTTGTGATCAATTGAATTAATCCCTTGTAGGCAGAAATGGAATGCATCAACCAATAGAACGGATTGACCAATGCATACAAAATCAAAGGGTAAGATCGCCTTCTGAATACTGCTATCATGTTGACATAGATCATCATCAGATTTCCAACAGTAAAATTGAAAATTGCTACAACTACAAGCCAATCTGGAAAAAAAATAGAAATGGAATCTAGTAGCCCTTGACTTATATCACCATCATTCCAAAACACTATATAATTCAACCAACCAGTATGAAGAAAAAGAATAAAAACCAAAAAGGTCAATAAAATAGGATAAACAAGAAATGTAAAGAACGTACCTCCAATGAAAAATTGAAAGCCAAAGAAACCTTTCAAACCGATCTTTTTGTACAGTTTGATCGGATTTCGCATGTGAACCAAGTACGTTTGCATGTAACCTTTGATCCACCTTGACCGCTGTCTGATCCAATTGAAAAAATCATTGTTTGCCTCCTCCAAAGTGGTGGAGTCCAAAACTGTTACTTTATAGGATTTTGCATAAGCCCGAAGTCCCAAGTCAGCATCCTCAGTCACATTGAATCCATCCCATCCGCCCAGTTCCATTAATTTATCAAACCTAAAGTGATTGCTCGTCCCTCCCAATGGAATCGGTACGTCAAGATTATCCAATCCAGGAAGCATGTAGTCAAACCAATAAGAGTATTCCAAAGTGAAAAGCCTCGTCAGCAAATTCTCCTTTTTGTTGAAATAGTTCAAGGCACATTGCACGACCACATACTGGTCTGAGATTTTTTTGAAAAGAGCATAAACCATTTTCAACTGATTGTTGTCAGGGATATCCTCAGCATCATATATGGTCAGGTATTTCCCCTTACTGAAATACAGCCCATAGTTACAGGCTTTGGGTTTTGTCTTTGGCTGTGCATAGGGAATGATCAAAGGTTCGAAAACACAAGGGAAATCCATTTCCTTTACAGCATTGTAGGTCATTGCATCATCAGACTCTATCAGAAGTTTGATGTCAAGTTTCTCAAGTGGATAATCCAGGTTTTTCAGATTCCATACCAATTTGTGAATGACTTCTGACTCTTTGAATACAGGCAACAGAATCGTATAAAATGGCAATTCATCATCATCGATCGCATCCAATTCGGCTTTTGATATTTTCCGTGCAGTCTCCATCTTGGAACCATACAAGGTCAAGAGAAACTTAAAACTAATGGAAAAAAACAGCAGAAAATTCAAAATCAAGTTGAGTGTAATAGCTGTATTGATTGGAAAAAAATAAAAAAACAAGACCCCAACAGCTAGTGTCAATCCAATGGCAATTAGCTGAGGTTTGGTAAATGTCTCGATGGCACAACTTTCACGATCGCTGTCATAAATCCCAAAAACAGCCTTGTCAAGATAATCAAGCCCATATGTGATATGGAGTGCTTTTAGAATATCCATATCTTCGGCTACATGGAATTTATCGACTTTTTGTCCCAAAATCCCTTCAACCTGATTGATATTAATACTATCAGAAGGATCAGCGATGACTATCTCCAAATAATCCTCAGTCTGAACCAAAGGGAAAGCCAATGCATCAAGAAATTTATGTAGATTCTCCTTGATGATTTCTTGCTTAGGAATCTGAACCAAGTTGTCAAAATCGAAATTGTAAAGTTCAATCCCTTCTTCTAGCAGAATATTTTTCCAAGCCCTTCTACTCAAATAGCCATAGTTCAATACAATCCTGAGAAAGCTTTTATTGAGACTTTTCTCAAGCTCTTCTACTCTATAGATCTTTTTTTGGCTTAATTTTCCCTTTTCTTGGAAAAGCGATTTTCTGTAATACTCCCGATTTTCCATCATTTTTTATCGAATCTGATTACAGAAAATATTTGAAATCCACTGCCTATACCCGAGTTTCTGTTCAAAACATCATGAAACAAACCTCCATAGAGAGAGAATTTCGGAGTAAATTCATACCCAATATTCGCAGTCGCTTTGATCACTGAAAAATCCGAGACCAACTGTAAGTTGTTTTCAAAAAAATCACTGTCATTGCTAAAAGAAAATATAGCATCTATCTCTCCCAAAAGGACAAACTTGTCAATTATTCGAATTCCTTTCGATGAAAAAACACGAATCTGACCTGGATCACTTGGGAAGAAATACCTGTAGCCAAGTTCTATTTTGTGAAAATTATTACTCTCTCCTATCCAAGGTGAGTTCCCACTCAAAATCATCCTACCTTCCATTCCGAACCTCCCAAAACCAGTATAAGGCAATTGGTTGTTGTTATATGCAGGAATAAATGTGGTGACACTCGCCATCAAGTAATGCATTTTCACTTTTCCCAAATGAAACCTTGCGCCAAGTTCAATATCTCCCAAGTCACGATTTTGTTGTCTCAAATTATCATCCTCATATTGATTGAAAAACCAAGGTAGGGATCCAAACAAATTGACTTTGTAACCATTGAGTGGCAAGCTGAAATATATCCTAGGGTTGTAATTGACAAATTGTCCCTGATTTTCAAAGTCTATTTTATCTCCGTCTCTATTACGAAAAGCTGTAGCACTGTAATGGCTCAAGTAAGGTGACAAAAGAAATTCCCCTTTGTCTTGTTGCCAAGGATTTTGTGCAAAAGACGTCGATGACAAAAAGACAAAAACCAATATAAGAAAGTTGAATTTTCTATTTCCTAGCATCTTCTATTTGAGTTTTGGCCAATTCTGATTTTCTGAAAATATAAGTTAGCAGCACGACGATTAAAGCCAATAGCATAATAATTATGAATAGCTTATACTGATCCCAAAAGGATTCAAATATCTCCTTTTTCTCAGACTTTTGATCACTTGATACTTTATCTCTCAAATCAAAAAAGTAATAATGCTGATCATTTGCCAAAAGCACATTCCCTGAATTGGTGAGGTATGGATCATGAATCCCCTTAATGACATTGAATAACGATCTTGAATCATCAGATAGATGGGCTATCATCAAGATCATCTTTTGACTTCTTTTGAAAATCTGCGCATAAGTCAAATCCTTATTGTAATTCACAGTGAAAAAAGTCTCAAGTTCATCTGATTGATAGGATATACTATCCTTATAAAACTTAATGAATTGATTATCTTCAAATAATACATTATACTTCTGCGGTTGGTGAGTAATAAGAATGATATTGCTCCTGTTTGTATTTTGGAAAGAGGAATCATTGAGAGATAAAAACTCAGGCAGATAGACCATATCCTGTAAATTTGATTGGATGTTTATCTGATTGATCAAATTAGACATAGCAGGGATTTCATTCTTAGTAATTTGGATATCGGTTAGCACTTGAACTCTATTTCCAGAAAAGTTCTCAGGAAAAGCAGAGAAAATTGGCTGAAGATTCTTTGTTGACTCTATCTTAATTTTTGATTCCCTAGGATCTATCTGGGCAAAAAATTCCGAACCAGTTTCACCACAACATTTCCCTTCTGATAGGTATACATATTCTACTGAAAAATAGCTCCCTGCTCTGATTGGCTTACTTTTTACGCGAATCAACTTATCAACTATGCCTGACTCGTCCATAGCATATGTCTGAAGCAAACTATTGTTGAGATAAATATTGATATAACCTTCCTCACCTTTTCTAACAGGCTTATGATTTACTTTAAGTTGAAAAGAAAGTAGTTTTAAATCATTATTTGTAAGAAAACGTGGCAATTGAATGTTTTTTACAATCCTACATGACCCGTAAATCATTTCTTCTTGAAGTCCAAGTTCTTCCAAAAGAAATTCAGGTTTCAATATATATTTGAAGTCCACTTCAGTAGTGAGAGATTGATTAACTTTCAAATGTTCTGAAAAAGTGCTTTTGAGAAGATCCTTGTCGAATAAAAACTGAACTACTTTTTCAATTCCATCAAAATCTCTAGAAGTTAGGACAATATTAGAGGTATAGTACTGAAAGTTGGTCAATGAATCAGTTACTTCTTTATTCAATATCTTAAGATCACCTTGGCCATTCATGACTTGAACATCCTGCCTCAAATCATTAGGAAGCTTGTCCCAAACGCCAACAATGAGTGCACGATCAAGAGAGTCTAAAGAAATCTCATCTAAATAGGAAACAGCCAAATCTACACCGAACCTATTCATATACAAAAAGTGTAAATAAGAGGCAAACTGTGAGAGCTTAAGGTCACTGGTTCTTGGAATGACCAACTTTTCCA
The DNA here is from genome assembly GCF_022549785.1 of Belliella alkalica. Taxonomy (GTDB): domain Bacteria; phylum Bacteroidota; class Bacteroidia; order Cytophagales; family Cyclobacteriaceae; genus Belliella; species Belliella alkalica. The sequence goes on along the minus strand of NZ_JAKZGO010000002.1, from coordinate 267,580 downwards.
TATCCGGAATCAACTCATCAAGCGTCTTTGTTTTTTTGTCTATACTAAATTGACTTAGCAAATTAGTGTAGAGATGAGAACGTGAAGTGATCTTCAGCCAATAATCAGGATCGCTAAAATCTCTACATTCATCATTTGATTTGAATAGATCAGATTTTATTTCAAGCTTCAAATAACCTGATTCAAAATCTTCGGTTCTAAGAGGTAAATCAACTTTCAAAGTATCATTCAAAACGTCTAAAGAGCTACTTAACACCGGCAAATCATTGATGAAAAACAAAATCTTACTTTTGTCTTTGTCCAAGGCTTTTGATCCGACCAATTCAATATGTACAAAGCTCCCCTCGTGTTGCAAATCATTTCTTTGTTTAAAGAAAAATATAGAGCTATTTTTTGGCCCTAATGCCATAGTTTGTTTTGGATAACCAAAATCATTGAAACCTTGGGTATCCCCAAGAACTTGATTGCCATATAATGCAAAAAAAACAAGTAAAATACTCTTTATGACTGTTACCGTATATAATTTCTTCATACAATGATACTTGATTAAAACAATGAATTTATAAAGCAGCAGGAAACTCAAGTTTGAAAACCACACCCTTTTCTAAGCTTGCTTGGTATTTAAAGTATCCCCCCATCTGTTCTGTCATATTTCTTGCTATTTGTAAGCCCATTCCCTGAGGTGGAGATATACTTGTTTGATTTTCGAAATTTTCTAAAGGTTTAAAAATCCTATTAAGATCGCTAGCCTGCATTTTTGCATACGGTGCCGCTAGTTCGATGCGGATTTTTTCTTTGTGACTAAACCATCTAATGATAATTTTACTATCATTGGATGACCAGTTTATGAGGTAGTTGAAAATATTTTCAAGACTGTTTTTAAAAACAAGAAAATCTGCTATGACTCTGGTTTTGAGATCACTTTCTCCAATCTCTAAATTTATATTTTTGTTCTCCGCTTTGAGTTTTAATTCATTAATAGTTCGCTTGATACATGAATGAAGCATAATAGGTTCAATTTGAATTTTAAGCGGACTTCCAGAAACCAATGAATCATCAGTAAAAATATTATTGGCATATTTCAAAAGGTCAAGACTTACCTCCTTGAGTAGGTGATTGTATTCTTGAGTTTCTTCTTGTGGCTGTGCTGCATGATCATCTATCAAATCTGATAACCCTATAATGTTATTGATCTTGTTTTTCAGATCATGAAGTACCAGTTTTTCTTTTTCCTGATGAATTTTTGAGATTTGTTTCAATTCAGTAAGCTGAAGATTTGCATTTATAAGATCTTCATTTAGGCGCTGCATGACCAAATTCTTCTTTTCTTCCCGAATGATATTTACCAGGTAGTTTCTTTTTCTTGCATCAGGTATGAATGATGTAACCACTAGCACCATAAAGTACGCATAGCCACCTAGACTCAATTTATCATTTAAACTTTGGAAACTTTCTTGATATTGAAACAATAAAAATAATCCTGTATTATAAAGAAAAAGAAAGATGCCGAATTTTGAACGCCATAGTGCTAGGAAATTACCTGCACCTGTAACTATTGCCAATAAAATAAAGTAAAAAGTCACATAGAAACCCGTAGATAAATGTATAATGTTAAAAATGTAAACTGAGAATAAAGCCAAAATTCCAAACATCAACCATTCAGGATTCTTGAGGATTGGCCTTAATATTGCGTAGGCTAAGAAACTAAATGAAACAAAAGCTACCTTCAAGTAAAAGGTAGTTTTCCATATTTCCTTAAGTAAAAAGAAGTCTAAAATAAACAACATTAAAACAATGCACACTATGCTCCAATAAATGTAATTGGCAGCATCCCATGTCTTTCTTTCAAGTTGATAACTCAGATTTAAAGGTGGGACTTTCTCATTTGATGTAGGTAAATCTATTAACATAGCGCTAAAGGTAACGGCACAAATATGTCAATATTTTTCTCTGAAAAAAATAATTTTAAAGAAACAAATCACCAATTTTTTTTAATAATTTCATAAAAAGTCTTATTTAATAATTAAATATTAGTTGGAAACTCTAATCATGTCTAAAAAAAATCTGTATATATTATCTTTTTTGTTTTTCACTATGTTAAATGGAAATAGGATGTGTTTTTCACAAGAAATATCAAGTGGAATAAATCTAACAGGAAAAGAAAGAGTTTGGGAAAAACAAAACTTTTTATCATCTGAAATCATAGAAGACATTAAGATTTTGATCGATAATGACTATGAATCTGTTCGACTGCCTGTAGCTTTCAATCATTATTTAGAAAACGAAAAGTGTTTTTTATCGGAGCTACGCAAAATAATTGATTACACCGAATCCAACGGCATCACTTTAGTGTTGGCATACTTCGGTCATGATCTAGATGACAAAAATGCAAAGAAAAAAACCAAGGAGATTTCTAAAAATTGGTTGAAGGTTTTGTCAGCTATTGGAAGTGGAACAAATCATGTCTACTTAGAAATTGTAAATGAACCAAATATCAGCCCTCAGGTTTGGGAAAGTATCGCTCCAAAAATAATATCAAAGGTTCGGAAAGTAGATTTTGATATCCCAATCATATTAGGTGCGACCAACTACAATAGTTTATTCGAACTGAGTAGAACACGTCCCTTTGTGTATAACAAATTAATTTACACTTTTCATTATTATGAACCGTACATTTTCACACACCAAGGTACAGAATGGACTGGTGCGCAAAATTCTACAATAGGTATTCCATACCCTTATCAGGAAAATGAAATGCCTAAATTATCAAAAAAGGCTAGAGGAACCGAAGGAGAAATCAATCTTCGAGACTATCAATATACTGGCAATAAAATTGCGATAAATGATAAAATATCCCAAATAGCCGAATGGGCAAAAATCAATCAGGTAGAGCTCTGGTGTACAGAGTTTGGAGTAACAGATAATGCTGAAGAAGAATCCAGAATCGCATATTTGAAAGAAGTAAAAGAAGTACTCAATACCTATAACATCAAAGGATTTGTTTGGGAATGGGATGGGAATTTTGGGGTTAGGGGGTTGTTATTTTGATGAATTCGGTATAGAAAGAAATTAATTCCTCCTCAAAAACTTATATTTAGACTTATAAATCATATCAACCTTGGCAGAGTCCACTTCTTGGAAAACAGGATTTGGCACTTCATAATCCTGCTTCAACTCCCTGAATAATTGCAATATCCCTCCACCGCTTGATTTAAAAAAGGTGACTCCCCCTGCTCCGTTAGGAATTACTCTTTCCATAAATTGACTAAACCCACCCTTTCCTTCTGTGGGAATATACATATAAACTGATTTCATGACTGAGGTATTCTTTCTCAAATTCACTTCCAATTTACTTGGGACGTAAGGTTTGGAAAGCATAAGTTCTTTGAACTCACTCTCTGTCGGAAATGGCCTGACTTCTACTTCATCAAGTTCGCTCTCTTTAGGGAAAAGGTAAATTATATCAGGCAAGGCCTTTAAAGACACAGAGACCTTGTTTACTTCATAACTTATGTGACTAAATGTGACTTTTTCATCAGCTTGTAAAACCAATTCAAAACGACCCTCTGCATTGGTGACGTTCTGATCGTTTTTATAAAACACATGCACATTTTCGATCGGCAGACCAGTGGTACCATCCAATACTTTCCCTTTCCATGTCACTTCTTTTTTACCGGAAAAACCAAAAACTGCCAAGATACATAAACAACTATACCACATAAATTCACAAAATTGATTTTTTGAATTTGGGTAAAATCACACATAAAGCTGCTATGATTCTTAGAGATCAAAGGTGGTTTTAACTTATAATAAGAGAATTAACAATAGTTTAAGAAAAATTTAGATCATACATTATTACTATGCAAATCAATACTGTTCGACTACTTAGACTTTACAGTAAATGATTTCTCAGGCAAACTTGAGGACTTGACTACAAATTTCAAGTCTCCTTTGTCTTCCAAAGTTCTGATGTAAGCTTTCAAACGCCCTTGGTAAGTCTTCCTCGTTGAAGAGTGATAAGGTTCATGACTTGACAAATCACCACTTTCCATCACCATAACTTCTGCTGAACCATCAATTTCAACAGTCAATTCCAAATCATCGTCTTGGATCAAGTTTCCTTTGTCATCTGTTAAAATAAGATTCAACTCAATAATTTCTCCTTTCTTAGAAAAAGTAGATTTTGACAATTCACCTGCAATTGAACTTAAAGAACCCGGTGAATTAAGCACATAATTTGCTACTTGCTTTCCATTATTGTATGCTATTGCATTGAGTTTACCCTGTTCAAAAGGCACTTCCCAACCGATCATTTCTTCCAGACTATATTCGACCTTCTTTTTGCCCAATGAACGATCATTTAGGAAAAGCTCTACTTCATCAGCATTCGAATAAACAGTAACCCAACGAGATTCACCGGTTTTTCCATTCCATGTATTTGAAATACCAGCCCTCCGCAGGACTTGCCTTTCACTGTCCGTAACTCCTAAATAGACCATCGGTTTGTCCGACCACAGACTTTGTCTGAAATAAAAATCAGGCTTCGGGTTACCAGCTAGGTCAATGATCCCCGCACCACTACTTCTTGATGGCCAAGGCCTTGCTTCACCTATAAAGTCAAATGCTGTCCACAAAAATTGTGATGATATATAATCATTCTCAGATACAGCAAGCCAAGCCTCTAGGGCATCTCCATTTTCACTTCCATAGATAACTCTTTCGGGATATTGCTTGTGGTCTTCTTCGTACCTATATTCCTGATAATTGTATCCGACTATATCCAAATTAGAGGGATAGTCTGTATGATTTGACATTGCGACTCCTGCCAATGCTGCTGTGACAGGGCGAGAAGTATCCCATTTTTTCACAGCTTTTGCCAACTTTTCAGAAATACGTCCCAAATTGGAAGCATCAGGATTGTCAGGTTGGTAACCTTTCCCATAAATCTGTGGATTTCTCCCTTCATCCAAAACTGGATGACTGTAAGGATCATTGGGGTAATCAATCTCATTTCCAATACTCCACATGATAATAGAAGGTCTATTTCGGTTTCTTCTTACCATATCTTCCACATCCCTTTCTGCCCATTCCTCGAATGCATCATGATGCCTATCATTTCCTGGAGTACCTGCATTCCATCCTTCTATCCATTTGTTTTTCCCGATCTCCCACTCATCAAATGCCTCATCTTGAACCAAAAAACCCATTTCATCACAAAGTTCATAGATGTAATCCTGGTGTGGATAATGACTCATTCTGATAGCATTACTTCCCAATTCTTTCAAAGTTTCAAGTCTTTTCCTCCAAACTTCCTCAGGTACTGCGGCACCAAAACCTCCTGCATCATGATGAATACACACACCTTTGAGTAACATGGATTCTCCATTTAGGAAAAATCCTTTGTTTGCATCAAACTCAAAAGCCCGAACTCCAACTTTTTCTTTCCAGCTATCTACTTTTTCCTTTCCATCCCAAAGTTCAACTTCCAAATCATACAAATATGGATAGTCAGGAGACCAAAGCTGTGGATTGGATATTGTCAATTCCAACTTTTCTGGATTTGACTTCCCCTTTCTTGCAACAAAATCCTGCTTTCTTTCGCCTACTTTTTTCCCTTTTTTATCTTTTATTATTGCTTTTATTTGAAGTTCCGCAGTTGGTCTTTCGTTTTGATCAATCTCGATCTCTATAACTGCTTTAGCAGATGAGGCATTTACTTCTGGAGTATGAAAAAATACGCCCCATTGGGAAAAATGGATTTGGTTTGATGTAATCATATACACATTTCTGTAAATACCCGATCCAGTGTAGTATCTCGCATCGGCAAAATTCTTGTGGTCAACTTTTACGTAAATAGTATTGTTTCCCTCCTTCAAAAAAGATGTCAAATCATATTGAAAAGGTATAAAGCCAAAAGGCCTTTTACCCAAATATTGACCATTGATCCAAACTTCGCTGTTTTTGTAAACCCCATCAAAATAGATGGAATAAACTTTTTCTTTATCGAAATTGTCTATGCTAAAATCTTTTTTGTACCAAGCTATCCCAGCTGGAAGAAATCCCGTTCCACTTGCCCACTCAGAACTGAAAGGCCCTTCTATACTCCAATCATGTGGAAGATCCAATTGCCTCCAGCCATTTTCTATCGATTGTACCCCCTCCCAATTGGTATCTACCAACTGGAATTGCCAATCTTCATTGAACAAAATTTTGTCCTGCTGTTGTGCTGAAAGAACACTTACATTGCACAAATACAATACAAATATTAAGAAGGAATAAAGGTGGTTTTTTGGGGTCATTTTATTGCTATTTAGTGGTGATTAATGTGATTACTGAACGAGCGGGAATAACTATATGCTCTCCATTGACTAAATCCATGGGTTTCAAATCATTTTCTTGATCTGTCAGATAACCAGTCAAATCCATTGTTGCGCCAAGTTGACTGTTTTTCAAATCCAATTTTACATCATTTACCGAAGAATTGATTGCTACAATCACTATTTCGCCCGAATTCGGATCTTTGTAGGCAGAACATAGTAGGTTTTGATTTTGTGTTGATTCTCCATCAATCTTCACATCTATCCTCTGAAAACCAGGTCTAATAAATCTGCTGTAGTTACCCAAAGCCCAGAGCATCTTACTGCTTTCATAAGTTCCATCAGCCTCTGTTTTTGAAATATAGACGAGGCCATCTTTATAATCGTATGGTGAAATGGCAATCCACCAGTGCCAAGCAGATGCCTGAGCAACAGCAAGGTCATTATGAATTACCCTTGCCATGTATAAAGCAGGAGACATTCCCAAATCTTTCCCATTGCCTTGGATTTCCCCATCGTTGTCTCCCAAAATACAATATTCCGACATCCAAAATTTCAGATTTGAAGCACTCCCCAATGCTTGTGATAGTTGCATTCTTTTACTTACTGCTTGCTGAAAAGGCGAGGTGGTAAAATAACTATGACCTGAGATATTTTGGCTGACATGCTTGAGAGCTCCAATATAATTATCAGAAGCTTCATTGAAAAAATCATAAATCTGATTTGATCTTCCGGGACGGTTATGCTCTTCGTACAGATATTCGATCTGTCCAGCTTCGGCTACATCGATCTTTGTATCAAGTCCCTTTTCTTCCAATTTCCGATCCAAAGCCTTTACTATCCCTGCTATTTCATTGTTCCAAAATGGGGTTCCCTCTTGTCCTCCATCAATCCAATCCCATTGTGGTTCATTGACAGGACTTATGTAATCAACTTTCAATCCTTCTTGTTCCATGCCTCTGATCGAGGCAGCCATATATTCTGCAAAAGCTTCATAATTCTCTGCTGCGAGGTTGGATTCATTGGCATTGGAAGCATATGCTTTCCCATTCCTTGTCAACCAAACTGGAGGGCTATTGAGGAAAGTGAGCAAATGATTTACCGACCTTTCTTGGGCAGCTCTTGCAAACCAAACTTGGGCAGCTTGCCTTTCCACTTTGAAATCTCCCTCAGCATCCATAAATGAAGGGGCTCGTCTCCACGAATCTCCAATTCCACTTTCAGCACCTTGCTCAGCACTTCCTGCACCCAAGTTGAACCTCCACAATGAAAGTCCTATCCCCTTGGGTTTACCTTGCGAATCCAGTTCTTGGCTAAAAAGAAGATCTGCTATGGCAGCTTTCTTTGCTTCTGGCCAATTTCCTACAAACTGTCCTGACCAAGCATCGGAAGCTCCGAAGTGATCTATTTCTTGATAGATTGTCTCTGGATCTATTTGGATGCTAGAGATGTTTTTCTGCTCGTCATTTTTTTGATCCCTGTTTTCATTGTCACTACATGATGTAGATGACAACAATATCCAAGCTGTACCAAAAAAAACGGCCGTCTTGATATTTTTAATGATTTCTGTTTTCATGTTCAATAAGTTAAAAAGAAAAAGGGGGATAAAAATCCCCCCATGGTTGCTGAGGCCATTTAATTATAACCTGGATTTTGCTCCAAAACATTGTTGGAGGCCAATATTTCTTGTCTTGGAATAGGTAGCCAGTAATGTCTTTCTAAAAACCTTCTACCTTGAAGAGAGATCTTCCTCTGATAAGTCAGTGTACCATCTTGAGCCCTTCTGATCTCAATACCATAAGCTGGTTCATTTTCTGTAGTTTGGGCTATCATCCATCTTCTGACATCATAGAATCTATGCTCTTCAAATGCCAATTCTATTCGTCTTTCATGCTGAATTCTTTCTCTCATTTGATCTTTAGAAAGTCCAGTTGGCAAAGGCGGCATGTTGACACCATTTCTTTGTCTGATACTATTGATCGCTTCGTAAACAGATGCGTCTGGTCCAGAAGCTTCATTTCTTGCCTCAGCATAATTTAAGAGAATCTCTGCATACCTGAAGTAAAGCCAATTTTGGGTACCAGCCACTTGCCAAGGATTTTGGATTGGCAAAGATTCATCAATGAACTTCTTCATGTAGTAGCCAGTACGGCTTGTATTCCAGTTGGAAGGTCCATCTTGGCTGTCTCTACCGCCTGGAAGAAATGTCTCTACTGCCCTACCTCTGTATTGAGAGCCATTATACAAAATCGTTTCGGATAAGCGGGGATCTCTATTCTCGTAAGGATTGGCTGCATGCGAAGGATTATCCCAATCAAATGAGGACCCATCCAGCATTTCGTAATCATCTATCAGGTTTTGAAGTGGAGCATTTCCTCCCCAAGCATCATAGCCATTAGGTCCATTGGCAATTTCCAGAGCTGTATGTCTTTGGTTAAGATTATAGAATCTTGCAAAAATCACCTCTTGATGGCTTTCAGAAGCAATAAACATTTCGGAGTAACCTTGTTGGTATAAGGAATAAATACCTAAATCCATAACATCTTGAGCCGCTTGGGCTGCACGTTGCCATTTTTCTGCACTTCCAGTAGCACCTCCGTTGTAAAGTGGGCTTGCTGCATACAAAAGCAATCTTGATTTCAATGCCATAGCTGCGCCTTTTGTAGCTCTACCTTCAAGCCAACTATTGCTATTTTGAGTTGGTAATCCAGCGATTGCTTCATCCAACTCAGTCAAAACATATTGAAGACCTTCTTCTATACTTGCCCTTTCAAACAATGAAGGATCTGTAAAATCATCTCCCAACATTGAGACATTGTCTCCCCTCAAGACTACCCTTCCATAATTTCTGATTAGATCATGATATCTAAAGGCCCTTATAAATTTCAATTCAGCCCTCAACCTAGCTTTTCCAGATTCTGACATGGTAATGTTCGGCAAATTGATCAAGGCATAGTTACATTCACGGATGCTTCTGTAACTTCTGCCCCAAAGCGTACCAGCTATCCCTGTATTCTCTGGGGACAATAATCCCTGCTGAATTACCCAGGTATTGTCATCATTGTTGTAAATAGACTCATCTGTCAAAGAAGACCATAGAGCATATTCAAATCCTCTACCAAAACCAGGTACTGAACCGTCCCCCTCTTTGTCTGTAAGTCTTACTCCTAAGTACCTATTGATCACATACGCTTCGAACAAGGTGGTATCAGAAAGAATAGATGCATCCGAAACCCTATCTGTTGGGGCAATGTCGAGGTAATCTTCGCTACATCCAGCGAAAAGAGCACCGAATAAAACAACTATATATAATTTTAGATTTTTCAATGAATTCATGGCTTTTCGGGTTTAAAACTGAATGTTGACACCTAGATTGATAATTCTCTGTTGTGGATAGAATTGTCCACTATTGCTAGAGCCTTCTGGATCAAAATCCTTCACTTTAGTGATGGTTAGCAAGTTGAAACCATTGGCATAAACCCTAAGGTTACCAATTGAATATCTTTCCAAAATGGTTTTTGGAATTGTATATCCTACCTCAAGATTCTTAAGACGGACAAAAGACACATCCTGCAGCCAGAAGTCACTTGGAAACAAACCTCCACTGATTGCTGTGGAAGAGCGCTCACTTACCCTTGGAAAAGTTCCATTCGGTGTATCTGGGCTCCAACGGTTGTCAGCCCAAGAGCTATAGTAATTTCCTACAGTTCCGGATTCTGGTAGAACATATTGTCTTGCCCTTCCCTGACCAGAAAACAGCATGGCAAAATCAAAGTTTTTGTATGAAGCATTCAAGTTCAAACCAAAAGTGATTTGTGGGATATTTCCCAGTTCTGTTCTGTACATATCATCGGCAGTGATCTCACCATCTCCATTGATATCTTCATATATCAAATCACCCAATTGGGAACCAGGCACATGTGGAAACTGGTCAAACTGCTCTTCAGATCTAAAAATCCCAATAGCTCTATAAAGCAAATAGTTATTCATTGGTCTTCCAGTCAGTCTTTGATAATCCAGAACACCAGCTGCTTCATCCATAAATACAATCTCATTTTTGGCAAAGGTAAAATTACCGGAAGCACCAAAGCTGAAATCCTTGCCACGATGTTCATATCCTAAAGTGGTTTCTATTCCGCGGCTTTTTACTCGGCCAATATTCTCAGAAGGTACCAAAGACTCTCCACCATGAGGATTTACAATTCCAGAAGACCAAGGGATAGACGCGTTTCTTGTAGTCAAGATATTCGTTCTATCTTCATAGAAATAAATAAATTCCGTGGTAAATTTTTTCAACCAAACAGCATTCAATCCTATATCCGTTTTGTTTGCAGTTTCCCAGGTGATATTTGGGTTACCCAAACGGATCAAATCAATCCCGGGTCTCACTACATTTCCCAAAACATACCGGTTGTTGAATGTGTAGTTATCATAAAATTGAAACTGCCCGACATTATCATTCCCTAATTGACCATGTGAAATCCTAAATTTCAAATCATCCATAAAGTTGATTCTATCTCTAAACCAATCTTCTTCAGAGATTCTATAACCTGCGGATACCGCTGGGAAGAAACCGTATCTGTTTCCACTAGGAAAAATAGATGATCCATCTACCCTCGCTTGTACCTCAAGGAGGTATTTCTCATTATAATTGTAATTCAGCTTACTTATAAAGCTTCTACGAGTAAAATTGTAGCTGTTTCCCCAGTTATTAAAATCTGTGGCAGCAGATCCACCTTGGGATAATTCTGGGGTTTCAGCAGTTGGGAAATTGATCCTTGCTGCGCCAAAAGTATGGGATTTGTTTTCACTTTGTTCGTACCCTACAAAGGCATCAATGAAGTGATTTCCAAAAGATCGATTGAAATTTAGTTTGATATGACTGACGATCATCGACGCATTTGTATGCCCCTCATCCAAAGATGGACGTTGGTTTGGGCCTCCCCCGATCAGAATAGGATCGTAGGTGTCTGAATTTCTATTGTAATTATGCAAAGTGTAAGGAACCCTGAATGTTCTATATCTATCAGAGCTTTCATCCACAGAATAAAAACCATCAACAGATAGTCCTTCTAAGAATGGAAGCTCATATTTTGCTCTCAAGATACCATTGAATACATATCTCGGATTGTCATTGGTACCACCCATATCGGTAGCCAATATTGCTGGGTTAGCATTTTCAATTCCCGTAGAAGGCAAACCATTTGGATAGAATGCATTGACTGTGGGATAAGCCCTGTAAATAGACCTGAAAATATGTCCTGCTCCTTCAGTTGGAAACATTCTAGCTTCTTTTCTTCCTGATAACCCTAGTCCTACTGTCAGACGCTCGTTGATGTTTGCATCTATGTTGGATCGGAAACTGTATTGGTTAAAATTTGCAACTCCATTTTTATAAAGTCCATCTTGGGAAAGTTGTCCAAGGGAAACAAAATAGTTTACATTTTCAGACCCACCTCTTACACTTAGATTGTGTTGATTTTGCAAAGCAAAATTTTGCAGTGTTTCTCTTTGCCAGTTTGTATTGGGATAATTCAAAGGGTCAGAACCATTTCTGAACAATTCTATTTCTTCTGGACTGTAAACCTGGTTCAAACCATTTTGATTGTTATTGTAATAAGCTATCTCGTTACGAATAGTACCGTAAGTAGCTGCATCAGCCAATCTTGGCAGACGAGTAGGCGAAGAGAAACCTTGGTTGTAACTATATGATACAACTGGCTTTCCAGTTTTTCCACGTTTTGTTGTGATCAAAATCACGCCATTGGCTGCCCTACTACCATACACTGCAGCAGAGGCATCTTTCAAAACAGAGACACTTTCAATATCATCAGGATTCAATCGCTCCAATCCACCGATTTGTCCAGGCACACCGTCTATTACGACTAACACATCATTGTTGCCTGTAGTGGCCAGACCACGTACCGAGATACTAGATCCATCATAACCAGGCTCTCCACTTCGATTGGAAGCAATGAGACCTGAAAATCTACCTGCAAGGGAATTGGATACGTTTGGCTGAGGACTTTTGGTCAACTCTCTGCCATCGATCTGAGATACCGAGCCAGTCAGGGTGACTTTTTTCTGCTCTCCATAACCTACCACTACGACTTCACTTAGATCATCCATATCCGACTCCATTGTAATGTTGATTTCGGTTTGTGATCCTAATGATACTTCTTGTGTCTTGTATCCTATAAATGATACTCTTAAAACTGTCTGTGGGGTTACATTTACACTGATAGAGAAATTTCCATCAATGTCAGTAACTGCACCGGTTGTAGTCCCTTTTACCAAAACAGAGGCTCCTGGTAAGGACTCACCATTTTCATCGAAAACTTTCCCTTTGATGGTCGATTGCTGCGCAAAAGCCGAAGTGTGGAAAGCGAAAAATAGTACCATAGCAACGAATGGTACCCATTGGGAGTAATATTTTTTCATCTTACTTTGGGTTAAATCGTTAAATTGATTTTAAAACTAGTATCTCAATGGAAGACCTTTGAGAATAGCTACAATATTCTGAATAAAACGTATCCTTAAAGGGTAATAAATCGACAAAAAAAGGGGGATAAATCGTCCAACAATTGTAAATGTCATAATTAATCCAAAATATTGTACCCTTGTCAAAACCCAACAAATGAATCCCAATTATTTCCTCGCTTCTATTTTTATATTGTTCATATCTTTCAATACGATTGCCCAAAATACAAATGGTAACCAAATTGGAACTAAAGAGCAACTCACTTTCCACTTGCTTGACATGGAAATCGGACTTGCACATAATGTCGTGAATAGCATTGAACAGGATGAATTGGGATATATTTGGATTGCTACAATAGAAGGGATAAGTCGGTATAATGGGACCCATTTTTTGAATTTCAAACAAGAAACAAAGAATTCCGAAAATGCATTAGTCAATAATTTCATCCAGCAAATAGCCTTAAAAAAAGATGGGAAACTGATGATCGCAACTGATGGAGGGCTCAATATTTATAATCTTGAAAAAGAAAAATTTGATCTTATCAATCAAAAAGACGGTTTGTTATCAAACAGCATCAGTTCTGTATATGAATATTTAGATGGCAAGATCATCCTGGGAGCTTACAGATATGGAATCCAGTTTTTGGATCAAAATGGAAAAATAGAACATACTATGACCCATGATGCCAAAGATATCAGAAGCTTGTCTTCTAATCAGATTTCATCTATCACAATGCAGGGTGACTCCGTAATATGGATTGGTACTTTTGATGCAGGATTGAATAAGATTGATCTCAAAAGCAAATCAAACCAGCGGGTTTTTCAATCCAAACCCAATAAATCTTCAAGTCAAATCAATTCTCTACATACTGATGGTAATGGAAATCTGTGGATAGGCACCAAGTCCGGACTAAAGGTAATTACCATTGCAGGAGATACTCTTGAGATTAACCAGGCAACACTTCCAGAGAGAGGACTTTCTGACTCTGACATCTTGTGCTTTGAAGAAGATCAAAGAGGAAATATTTGGATTGGCACAAGAAATGGAGGCTTGAATATCTTAGAGTTACGAGGTTTTTTGGAAAAAGAAACACCAAAAATCGATTGGTTCTTGCCAAAATCAGATGGTTCAAGTGTTTTCAACAGAACTGTGTCAGCCCTAAAACTGGACAAGAAAAGAAACATGTGGATAGGAACCAGCACGGGTGTGAATTATGTAAATCCGGATGGAGAACCGATCAAGTTGCTCCAAAGAAATCCGAATTCAGAACAAACTTTGTCTCACAATAGAATTGGCGCAATTGCTACGGGTGCTAAAAATAGAATTTGGATAGGAACTGATGGAGGTGGATTGGATCGATATAGTGCGGAAAACAGAAATTTTGTCAATTACCACCATGATCCTTTGCAAAAAGAAAGTATCAGTAGCAACTACATCATCTCTTTGAAAGAAGATAGTAAAGAAAGATTATGGGTTGGCACATATCAAAGAGGCTTAAACCGAATGGACATTTCTAGTGGTAAGTTCAAGAAGTATTTACAAGGAAGTTCTAAAGACGGATCAGATGTTAGGATTATAGCAGAAGATAACAAACAGCAAATTTGGGTTGGTACCAACCAAGGGGGGCTGTACCTCTATGATGAAGAAAATGACACATTCCAGTACATTGCCACTTTGGGAAAAATTGACATCCGTGGAATAGCCTTTGATGCTAGACAAAGGCTTTGGTTGGCAACATTTGGATCAGGAATCATTTGTTTTGACCCATTGACAGACACATTCAAAGAATATCATTCGAGTCAGTATGAAAAACTCCCTGAAAACATTTATTTCACTATAGCCGTACTTCCAAATCAAGATATATTGGCAGGAAGTAGATATGGAGGATTGATCAGGATAAATCCAGCAAACGACTCCATAACGATGTTCACTGAAGAAAATGGTATGAGCAATAATACCATCAACAGCATGCTAATGGATCATAAAGGTATAGTTTGGCTAGGAACCAACAATGGAATCAGCCATTATAATCCTCTCACAAACCATATTGACCATATCAATACTTTTGATAATTTGCAAAAAAGTGAGTTCAACATCGGTGCTGTTACATTGGCAGATGATGGCAACCTATATTTTGGAGGAAATAAGGGTATCAATATAATAAACCCAACCAAAATTAATCTTGGAGAACACGATTACAGTCTGATTTTTGAGAATTTCAAACTTTTTAATCAGCAAGTGAAAGTTGGGGAAGAGTATCTTGACTCGGCAATTTCTAACAAAAATTCATTGACGCTCAACCATCGTCAGTCACTTATTTCATTTGATTTTTCTCTGTTAAAATTCCCTTTTGCACAAAATGTATCTTATTTCTACAAACTTGAAGGTTTTCATAAACATTGGATTCAAGTGCAGGGAACTGGTACTGCTAACCTGAGCAATATTCCACCAGGATCATATAGCTTATTAGTCAGGGCCAAAATTGGAAATGAATATGAATTGGAACGCCAAATCAATCTAACGATCACTCCACCGTTTTGGAAAACTTTTCCTGCTTATTTGTTGTATTTCCTTCTGATTGTTGCCATTGTAATTGGGGTAATGAGATACTACAGTGAACGCGTGAAGCTCAAAAATTCCCTTTTACTTGAAAAACAACAGCGCTTGCTAGAACATGACATCAATGAAGAGAGAATCCGCTTTTTCACCAGCTTTTCACACGAATTAAAAACTCCACTGACCTTGATTTTGGCTCCAATAGAGGATCTCATCAATCAGGTTAAATCCAAAACTCATCTCAATAAGCTTACACTTGTCCAAAAAAACGCCGCATATCTACATCAATTGATTGGTAACTTGTTGGAATTTAGAAAGGCAGAGACAGGATTGAGTCAATTGACTGTTGGAGAATACAACCTATCGCTTTACTTGGAGCAATGGGTTCAAAATTATCAACCACTAGCCAAAAAGAGACATATTCAATTAACTTGCTCCCTTTCCGAAAGGAATATGCTAGCACGGTTTGATTTTGAAAAGTTACAAATCATCATCAATAATCTTTTATCCAATGCGCTCAAACATGCTGTGGACAATGATAAAATCCAGGTGAGTCTCTATTCTGACGAGCAAAGCTTTTACATTTCTGTCTCTGACACTGGACCTGGAATCACAGCTGAGGATAACAAGCGGATTTTTGAATGGTTTTATCAATCTGGAACCAAGCTTAAAAAAGAAGGTACAGGCATTGGATTGGCACTTTCAAAAAGTTTGACAGAACTCCATCATGGTGCGATCAAAGTGGCTAGCGAGCAGGGAAAAGGAACGACTTTTATTGTAGAAATCCCTAGAGACCTTCCTATATCTTCTTCAGAACAATGGACATCCGATCAGCGGCAAGTACCACTTATTGCCGATACTTCCATCCTTTCATTGCACGAATCACCTTATCAGGAAATTTTGGTGAATGGAGAAGAGGAAAGACCTATAATTTTGCTGATTGATGACAACACGGATATCCTCAGTTATTTAGATAGCCTACTTAGAAAAAAATATGACCTTATCCATGCCCAAGATGGTGAAGACGGGATTCAGAAAGCACTAAAACATGTTCCAGATCTGATTATTTCGGACATTATGATGCCACTGAGAGATGGGCTTGAACTCTGTGCTACCCTCAAAAAAAATGATATCACTTCACATATTCCAATTATCCTCCTTTCAGCAAAAGGCAATGTAGAGACCATGCAAACCGGTTTTGTAGAGGGTGCTGACGACTACATCACCAAGCCTTTCAATAGTTCTCTTTTACAAACTAGAGTTCAAAATCTGATCGAAAGTAGGCAGAATTTGAGAAAACATTTTTCTGATCTTGGGAAAAATACTGAGCCTGAGCCATTGGACGCTATACAAAGTGATCTTCTCTTTGTGGAAAAGAAATTCTTGGTTAAGTTGGATAGGGTCATTTTGGCGCAAATCGGCAAAGAAGAAACACAAGTAGAAACTATTGTGATGGAAATGGGCATGAGTAGAACTTCTCTTTTTAGAAAAATAAAAGCCATAACAGGATATAATATCAATACCTATATCCGTATGATAAAAATAAAAAAAGCAGCAAATCTTATTGCCAACCAAAAGCTTCCCATTTCCCAAGCAGCATTTGAATCTGGATTCAATGATGTGAAATACTTTAGAAAAGTGTTCAAGGAACAGTTTGGGGTTCTACCTTCAGCATACAAAGGTTAACTACTAATAATTAACTCGATTATATGTGTTTCATAACTACTGAAAAAGCATCTTTGGGTAATAATTGGTTTAAAAAACATAAATCGAATTTATGAACTGAATATTGAACTAAGTACTAGATATATAAAAAATAGGGGTATTAATACACCCCTATTTTCAAAAAATCCAACGAGCTAAAACCTATTTTTTTATCTCATTTAAGATTTCTTTGGCTCCATCTACACTGGAATTGAGAGCAGTTTTTACTGATTCCACTGTCTCTCCTCCTATATCTTTGGCTGCTTCGAGAGCTGCCACAATCGCATCTTTAGCAGCTCCTACAGTATCTCCCCCTATCTGTTTGACTCCATTAACAGCTCCTTTTACGGCTTCTACAGCTACTTCAGCTACATCTTCACCCAAATCTTTTGCGGATTCTATTGCTTGTCTGACACTTCCTTGAACAGCATCTTTTTGGCTAACGCCTGAGTCAGTAGCTCCTTGGATAGTTCCGTTAACAATCCCTCTAGCAGATTTCACTACAGAAACACCAACATCAGCAACACCTTCAAATGCTCCTGCTACAATCGAAGCCGGAACTTGTAAGCCTTTTACAACCAACTCACCTGTCCCTTTAAGTGTCGTGACGGCAACGTTTTTTACAGAGTTTGCTAATACACTTCCTGTATCAGCAGTTCCTTTTAAGGTAGCTTTTAATCCACCTTTGATTCCATTTACAACATTAGAAATAATTGGTACACCCATAACATTATAATTTTAGTGATTTACAATATCTCAAATTAATAAATAAATATTAAAAAATTAAATTTTTCAATGATTAAATAGTTTTAATCCACTAAAACGATAAAAATTACTTGAGTATCCGTCACATGATCAGTTTGGTGTTCTCAGATTAACTTGAGGTGAAAGTGCTTATTGCATCCATGATTCCTAGTGAAAACTGAAATGCAAAATCCTGATTTGATGAAATTTAAATTGGTTTTCATCAAATCAGGATTCATCAAGAAAATTCACGAATTAATTTCTACTGATATTCCCCAATCCATTAACATTTTCTTTGATGACTTTGGGATTTCCTGTATAGCTGATGGAGCCAATGCCATTTACTTCCATCGAAAGCTCACCAATACTATGTACAGAAACAGCTCCAATCCCGCTACTGATTACTTCCACGTCTTCAACGATAAATTTTGAGGCATTTATGCTTCCAATTCCTTCATTTGAAAGGTGAAATTTATCAGCGGCACCTTTTAGATCCATTTTACCGACAAAATTCAATTTGGTCACTAACTCACCTACTTCCAAGTCCAATTCCACATTTCCTACTCCTTCTCCTTTAATCTCAAGTTTCTCAAATGCCAATTGGCCTTCAGATTTGATCTGACCAACTCCCTCAAAATTTATTTTTTCAAGGCTTGTCACAGTCAAAAATATATTCGCTTCATTTTTTAGAAAATTTCTTTTCCCTTTTGTCTCCAAAGAAATCTTCAATTCTTTCCCTTTTTGATCAACTACTATTTCATCGACCAATTCTTCATTGCCTTCAAATCGAAGCGAAACTTCATCGCCCTGAATCAAAAACAGCTGAAAAGTTCCTTTGAGTGAAAGTTGATTAAACTCTGAAATACTCTTTTCACTTTCGATTACTTCTCCTTTGTATTCTGATATTTTGGCATCACAAGAGAATAAAATTATAGCAAGAATAAGTGTTAAGATGTAAGATGTGTTTTTCATGTTGTTACTGATTTGGTATTTTGAACAAAATTTAGAAATGTTCCTTTTCGTACAAAATGTTCGAAATATGGTCTTTGATAAACCAATCTAGTAAATTACACCATATTTTTCAGAACTACGGGTAATTATTTCGACTTACAAATCAATATGAGTTGACAATATTGTTAAACAATCTAACCCAATAACACCAAGTATTTCTTCCGATTCTCAAAAATCACCCAAAGGTTAATAAGCAACAAAACCAAAGCCATGATCAGTCCTGAGGGTGCGTTAAATATATGTGTAAGTACAATGCCTACCATGATAGGGAAAATCACAATCGCTCCCAAAGCTCTTGTCTTTGGCAAAATAAACAACGCTCCACCAATAATTTCAACTACAGCTACCAATGGCATCAACCATCCAATAACAGTAAATGCCTCCATTAGCTTTAACATGTCTTCTGGCAAGTCCTCTGGCATAGGCATATAATTGAAGAACTTGTTTAGGCCTGAGTTGATAAACAATAAACCAAACAATAGGCAAACAACAAATATAATTTTGCTTTTCATAAGTTAACAAATTAAGAATTTGGAATTAGGTTAGGGTCTGTAAACATCACTTCCCACTGATGTCCATCAAGGTCTGAGAAACAGTCATAATACATCCACTCATGATCTGAACTATCCTTGTATCTAGTGGCTCCATTATCAATGGCTAGTTTCACGATTTTATCAACTTCTTCTCTACTTTCCACTTCTATAGCTGTTAATACTTGTGTCGTAGAGCCATCTGCTATTGGTCTATTCGTGAAAGTGCTGAAAAATTCATGAGTTATCAGCATGGCATAAATTAGACCCTCGTTGAGAACTAGGCACAATGCTTTATCATCTGAAAACTGCTCGTCAAATGAAAACCCAAGGTTTGTCCAAAATTCCCTGGTTTTGTCAATATCCTTGATTGGTAGATTGACGTAAATTGATTTTACTTTCATACTGCTATTTTTTTTGAATTGACTATTGTTGAAAATCTTTATTATGAATATCCGCTTTCAAACCAGTACCCATATTTAATTAGGTACAAACTTTGAATTCAGCTGCTGTCGACTGTCGACTGTCATCCGTCGACGATTATCCGCTTGATCCAATTGTTTTATTTACCTTATGGTGTAATTGCGGATAATCATAATCTTTATTAATAATATATGATTATCCGCTACTTTGCCAGTAATGAAGTAAGCAAACCATCATGTTGCGGGTAATCTTATTTTTTAAATTTTTTGATCTGCAAATTCGTTTTCACAATGATCTTTTAGACGTTTTAAAAACATGGCCCAATTGTATCCACACCAACGAAAATAGTCTGTCTTCTCCTTCCAATTGTAGTGTTTAAGCACAATTTTAGTACTGCTCTGTTCTTGGGAAATTTCGAAAGAAACAAAAGTCCCTATCCATTCCTCATCCGAATCAATACATTCCCAAACCACTTTTTTTCCCTCTTCCAATACGGTGATTTTCATTTTAGTCAGGTAACCTTCGTCGAAGTCAAATTCATTGACAAAACCTACTTCTTGTTTTACCTTCAATTTTTTAGTCCAGACAGTGGCTAATCCTTCTTCTTTGGTAATCGCTTCGTAAACTATAAGTGAAGCAGCCTTGATATAATTGATTTGCTCTATGCTTTCCATTGAATAAATAGTGGTTTGTTTTTGAAACATTACCCAAAAAAAATGGTTCTTTCAGAGAAGTGCTTTGCGCTCCAGGAAAAATGTCTTTTGGTAAGACTTAGATTAAAATCTGACAGGGCTTTACTTCAATGCATTTTTGATGCTTTTTTGGTTGCTTTACCTGTCAGACGCCATCTTTTTCCTATACTACTAAGTTTTATTTACTTTCCTGAGGGACAATGAAACATCCACTGAATCCCAAACTTATCGGTACAACTACCATAATAATCGCCCCAAAACATGTCTTGAAGCTCCATGGTGATTTTCCCATCTTCGGCGAGTGAATTGAAATACTTTTGGACTTCCTCTTTGCTGTCCAGATGCAAGCTGATATGTGTATTGTTTCCTATGTTCACATCAAAACCCATAGTCACTGGACAATCTGATCCCATCAAAAGATGCCCTCCCACTATTGGAAGTGTCATGTTCATGATAAGGCCTTTGTCTTCTTCAGCAGCAGGAGGAAATTCATCGGATGGTGGCATATCACCATATCTGTGTACCCCTTCGATAAAATCAGTTCCAAATACTTCCTTGTAAAAATTAAATGCTGCTTCGGTCTCCCGAGCGAAATTGAGATAAGTGCTAACTACTGCCATTTTTTCTGATATCTATTGTTCACAAATTGATTTTAAAATCCCTAAAGCTTTGGGCCAAGCTTCTTGAAAGTATTCCTTATGTTCCAAATTGGAATCAAGCTTCACTTTTAATGTCGTTTGATTATTTTGACTTTCGAATTGATATTCTTCTATAGCTCCAAGCCAGCCAATTACTTCAGGACCATCTAATATTTCTTTCCCTTTATCGAAAATACCGTAATGCTCAATACTTACTATTTCGTTGGGGATTAACTTTTTGATCCTTGATACCATTCCACCTTCATTACCCTTCTCATCGAGTCCAAGAAAAATCATTTTCTCGCCTTCTTCCCATTTCCCTCTGTAAAATGAACTTGGATGAAATGCTGAAGTCCATTTCCTGTATGTTTCATCAGCAAGCATCGTTTCATATACTTTTTCGACTGCTGCATTTATATCTATCTGAAAATTTAACAGCTCCATTTTTGTCAGACTTTCTGTATAACTTTTGAAGTTGTTCAGAATAGCCTGCCAGCCATTTTTCTGCATTTCAGAAGCGTTTTCTTGTTCGGCTTCAAACTTCTCTGTCACTAATACATGATCTTCGTACTGTTCGAAATTTACCCATACTTTCCTATTATCTCCAAGGGTATATGCTATAGATTCACTTTCGTTGATTTCATCGAATACTCCATGAAAATCAAACTCCATGGATCCGTCTTTGGCTGCCATCTTGTAATTGAACTTGCCTCCTGGGACAAGGTCAATTTCCGCACTCGGGCAGTGCCAAGTATCACTTGCAAAATTCCAATTGACTATGTGGATAGGTAAGGTCCAAGCCCTCCAAACTTGGAACATTGGTGCATAGACTTTTGAACTGATATTAATTAAGGTCTGCATTGGGTCTAAGTGTTTAAATTCTAAATAATACACTACAAATTTATAAAATATAAAAACCGTTGTTTCATGTTGAAAACGACAGAAAAAAGGGGAATTGCGACAAATTTTTAGTCCAGTGTTAATACTCAGTAAAAAAAATCATGACACTAATTATGTTATGACCTAAACATTACCTTTCCATTATCCCATACTTATATCTGTAATCAACAGGCGAGATACCCGAATATTTTTTGAAAACATCTCTAAATGATTTGGAATCTGCATAGCCAACATCATACATGACTTCGCTGACGGTTTTCCTGGTTTTTTCCAAGTCCCGTTTGGCTGCCTCTACCCTTACTCTTTGGATATATTCGACCAATGTATTACTGGTGGCTTGTTTGAACCTTCTTTCCATTGTTCGTCGAACCATATTGAATTTGCTGCACAATTCATCCACATTGATCTTTTCTTGAAAATTCTTCTCAACATAGACTTGAATATCTTTCACGGCATTATCAGCATGATCTTTTTGACCTGTGAAAATGATAAACTCAGATTGGGAATTTCTACCCATATCTATTTGAAATATCTTCGAACAGTAGATAGCCGCTTCCCTATCAATAAATTTCTCTATCAGATACAATATCAAATTTGCTGAAGAAAATGCTCCTCCACCTGTATAAATCCCATCATCGTCCGTCATTAAGCTATCTGGTGCCAAGTCTGTTTTTGGAAATAATTTCCTGAACTGATCAGTCGCTTTCCAGTGGGTTACGCACTTTTTTCCATTCAACAAACCTGTGCTTCCCAAAATAAATGCTCCCAAACATAAGGAAACCACTTCGGAACCTCCTGTGTATTGGCGGCTGATCCAATCAAAAAACCCTTGATTTGCCATGATTCCCTCTTGCAAATCAAATTGTACCGGAGGAATGATTATCAGGTCCGTTTTTGAAACTTGGTCGATGGTTTTGTCAGGCTTGATGGTATATAGGCCATTGTTAAGCCTTACTTCAGGCTCTACCCCAACCAATTCAACATTGAATACCTCAGGCTTTCCTTTCATTCTCAAATATTCGTTGGCTTCAAGTAGGCCATGCCTGGCATTTTCCATGCTCCCAAGGTTGACATGGTTTAAAAGTAAGATGGAAACATGTTTCATATTTCAAAGGTCACAATTATCAATGTCGCAATCAACCTCAGAAAATGTCGTGATTGCATATTAAAGTTAAACTTTTCTCTTGATAATTTTGTAATGACGCTTTAATCTTCAAAAAAGAAAAAATGGTAGAAGTTTTTTGTACGAATATTCAGGATCCTACTACAGCTAATAGGATCCTGAACGAAATCGAAGGGAAATTCCCTAGGTTGAAAGCGAATTTTGACTTGGAAGATTGCGATAAGATCCTCAGAATAGAATTTTCAACAGATTTTGAGCCGAAAGAAATTATCGAATTGGTAAGCCATCATGGGCATTCCATCTGTGTACTTGAAGATATTATTTACCCAATCTGCTAGATATTGTGAAGCTTGATTTTGTTGAAGAGCGTTTTTCTATCAATACCGAGCTGCTTAGCTACTTTAGTTTTGTTATAGTTATTTTCCAATAGGGCTTTTTTGATTGCATCAGCTTCAGCTTGTGCTGCTATCTCCTTTAGATCTACTAATTCCTCTTGTTTCTGAATATTTGGCTGGGATGAAGTGAAAGGTTGTGGCGATGCTTCACCTTGAAAATTAAACTTATTGGCATGCACGATTTCATGTGGAATTGCACTGATTTCTACATTTTCTCCATCGGTCAAGAGAAGCGATCTTCTTATGATATTTCTCATCTCTCTCAAGTTGCCAGGCCATTCGTATCTCATAAACAATTCACTGACTTCTTTGGAAAACCCTTTAACATCTTTTTTCAACTCAATATTCGCAGCACTCAAAAAATGTTCTGCAAAGAGCATAATGTCTTTTCCTCTTTCCCTCAAAGCTGGAACATTGATAATAAACTCATTGAATCTATAGAATAGATCTTCTCTGAATTTACCTTTGCTGACTGATTCTTTAAGGTTTTCATTTGAAGCAACGATAATTCGTACATCAATGGTTTTGTCGTTGACCCCTCCTATTCTTCTAAGCTTCTTTTCTTGTACCAATCTTAGCAAACCTATTTGGATATCGTAAGAAAGGTTGGCAATTTCATCCAAAAAAATAGTCCCACCATCCGCAATTTCAAATTGTCCTTGCTTGGCAGACTGTGCACCAGTAAAAGCGCCTTTTTCATGCCCCCATAATTCACTCCCAGCCAAATCCCTAGTCAATGCACCACAGTCTATTGGCACAAAAGGCATGTCTTTTCTCTCACTTAAATTATGGATTGTTCTGGCAATGTTTTCCTTACCAGCACCACTTTCTCCGTAAATGATCACACTGAAATTTGTCGGTGCGACCAAGCTTACTTCCTTCAAAAGACTTTTTGAAGCTTCACCTTTACCCCAGATATAATCTTGTGTATCCAATTGCGGCGTTTCAGAAGATTTATCTTTCTTTTTATTTATATTTTCTTCAACCGCAGGAACCACGGAAGGCGTATTCATGGCCCTGTCAATAAGACTCAGAATTTCATCCGGAATGAGGGGCTTTACTACATAATCAAATGCTCCTTTCTTCATCACTTCTACAGCAACACGGACATCTGAATAGCCTGTTATGATGGCCAATTTTGTTTCAGGAGAGATTTTTTTTACTTCTTGTAGAATATCAGGACCTTCTATATCCCGTAGTTTGAAATCACAAAGAATCAGATCAAACTTCTGTGATTTCACTAATTCAATACCATTTTTTCCACTTAAGGTGGTTTCCACTTGGTGACCTTTGGTGGTCAAAAACCTCTTGAGGAGGTTACAAATATCAAGATTATCGTCAATTACTAATATGTTGGCCATAATACGGGTGATTTTTTCAATTAATCAACAAGTCAATTTCGTCGAAGGAAAAAGGTTTACTCAAAAATGCCAGTGCACCTTTAGACTTTGCTTCATCTCTCATTATTTTTTGATCAAAAGCGCTCATCATAATTACATTTAACCGAGGTTGAATACTTTTTAGGTTTGGTAATGAGTCTAGCCCATTTCCGTCAGGGAGATTTATATCTAAAAATAAGAAATCTGGCGTTAAGTTTTGCAGTTGATACTTACCGTCTGTCAAATTAACTGCTGTATGTACTTCAAATCCTTTTCTTTTCAAAAACCGAGATAACAAATTCAAAATCCCTACCTCATCATCTATAATCAAAACGCTCCTTTTTCCCATTTTCTCTTTGATATTGAAATCCCCTTATAAAATCCCTGTTTGAAGAATTTTTGACCTGTTATGATAAACTAATTAAACATAAACCAAAAGACAAAGCTATTGCCTTTTGGTTTATATACTAATTTTGGTTGTCAGTGTTCAGCTTTTTTTTCGACAATAGGTACTAAACCCTTCGACCCGAAATTACTCTGAACAATATTGAGATAACGGCTAATACCAATAAGATGTGTATCAAACCACCTACACTGTAAACGAACGCACCAAAGATCCATCCGATTATTAAGATTACCGCGATTATGTACAATAGATTTCCCATTTTTTTTATATTTTAAATTTAAATAATATTTTAATGAAATATTTCCAAACTTTGTGCCTTAATAGATTAAAGTGCATAATGACGTTAAATGAAGTATAATCTTGATCATATTTTTTTAGCTGATGAATTTACGGGGAAAAAGCACCCCGAAACGCGTACCAATCTTTGAAATAATTAATCTAAAAATGTACAAAATCAAATCATTTTCTATTCTCACTTTGATTCTAATCGTAATTAGTGGTGCTATTTCACTATATACAATATTTAGAGTCAAACATCTTAACAATGCCAATAACCTAACAAGTCAAATGGTGGACTTCACCAATGACATTCATATTATGTCATTGGAAAACGAAATAGCTATTTTGAGTTATGCCACTACATATGACTCGATCTTTTTGGATAGTATAAGTAAGATTCAGGGTAATATTTCAAAAAAGCTCGATAGTCTTAGGGATTTCAACAGTTCACTTGGTTACAATGATGACTTGCTTAATAGTCTAGAAAGTAACATAAAAGAAAGAAATGAGGTTTTTGAAAACTCCCAAAAAGATAATATTGATTATGAAAGTTACTTGCAATATGTAAGAGAAAATAGATATAAAAACTTCTTGAAATTTGGCCAAAAAATCAAAAGCTTGAATCATATTTTATTGGAAGAACAGCAAGCTTCTCTCAACCAAAAAGAAAGAGGGCTGTTGAATAACCTGAACATCCTTACTATTATAGTATTGGCGGTAACGGGAATATCAATCCTCGCTGTGATTATCAGTTTCAAAGCATTCTACAGCTACAAAAAGGAACAAGAAGAATCATCTAAACAATTGGCGGACTACAAGGAATTGCTGGAAGCCCAAGTCAACCAATTGAATATCACGAACAAAGAACTTGAGCAATTTGCATACGTTGCATCACATGATTTGCAAGAGCCACTTAGAAAAATCACATCATTCAATGACTTGTTGCAGGAACAATATGGGGATTCGTTAGAAGGAGATGGGAAGCTTTATCTGGATAGAATCGCTTTTGCAGCAAACAGGATGCGAAAATTAATCACAGATCTTTTGGAATACAGTCGAGCAGGTAGGCAGAAGGAGGAAGAGGTGATTTTAGATTTGGAAGAAGTGGTAAACGAAGTAGTCGATGATCTATATGTAGTAGTCAAAGAGAAAAAAGCTGTTATTGAAACTAACAATCTTCCAAAAACATTGGGGACATATATTGACTGGAGAACAGTTTTTCAGAATTTGATTAGCAATGCTATAAAATTCTCAAAAAAAGACATTCCTCCTCATATTTTAATCAGTTCTAAAATTGCAGACGAGGAATTGATAAAAAGAAAAATCAACGAGCCAGATATGGAACTTGATTATTTTCATTTGACGATTAAGGATAATGGGATAGGATTTAACCCTGATTATGCTGAAAAAATCTTTATAATTTTCCAACGTTTATTTGGTAAAGATGTCTATGAAGGAACAGGAATAGGACTAGCAATTTGTAAAAAAATATTTGAAAAAATGGGTGGAACTATCTTCGCAGAATCGATAGAAGGAGAAGGCGCCACATTTCACATGATATTCCCAAATTACCAAAATCATAACCCTTAAGTAAATTATACTAGTAAAAGACAATTTATTTGAATAAAAATACAATCTTATTGATATCTTGTTTTATAGTTAAAATTAATAATAGGCTTTATTAATAAATATTTTAATTAACTTCGTGTTAACTGAACAAAAATTAGCCCACCGCACAAATGAAAAATGATAAAACAATGAACATATTGGTTGCAGAAGATGATATTGATGACAGGCTTCTCATAACTAAAGCTTTCAAAGAATCTTTTGACAAAGCCAACCTTATTTGTGTTGAAAATGGAGAAATCTTGTTGTCATACCTAAGAAGAGAAGGTAAATATAAAGACCAAGACAAATATCCTGCTCCCAATCTAATATTATTGGATTTGAACATGCCAAAAAAAGACGGTAGAGAAGCTTTGGTTGAAATCAAATCAGATGAGAATTTCAAAACGATCCCCGTGATCATATTTACGACTTCTCAACTTGAAGATGATATCAAAGCCACATATACGAGTGGTACTAATAGCTATATCACAAAACCAGGAACTTTTGATGGGCTTCTATCAGTTGGAAAAGAATTGCAAACTTATTGGGGAAAAACAGTTTTGTTGCCTAACTAAGTTTTGTATTTATGTATATCCGCATTCTCAAACATAGCCAACCATATTGATATATGATTACCCGCAATGACATCAGTAGGTGAAAATATCACTTAATTATTATGCGAATAAACCTCAACTACGCCACGGCGCACAAGAATCTGCAGTCATCCGACCTCAGCTGATTGAAATGAACTTCAAACAATATTATTAATGGCTACTGGTTTAAAAGCGGATATACACATTGATTTATTTTAAATCAACCTATGAACTATTTACTAATCGACTAATACCTAGTTAAGATTATCCGCATCATTTTATTTGAAAATTCAACTAAAGGTATCAATGCGGATCATCATATTAATCTATTACCGATGCCAATGAAAGACAGTAAGAAAAAAGTATTGTTTGTAGATGATGACCCTGAGGATTTTTTCCTGATTGAAATAATGCTCAGGAGCTACAAAATGATAGATTTTGAACTGACTCATGCGAAAAACTTCAAAGAAACAGAAGAACATCTTTCAGAAAACTTTGATGCTTACCTTGTAGATTACAGATTAGGATCTGAATCAGGTATAGAAGTGTTGGGGCTGATCAAAGGTAGATCCAAACATGCCCCTGTGATTATCTTGACCGGAATGGAAAATGGTCAGGTGGACAACCAAGCTATGGAGTTTGGCGCTGCTGACTATCTCGTCAAAGGGGCTTTTGATGGACAAATGCTCGGAAGAACAATCCGATATGCCATCCGAGATGCCGAACTGCACGAAAGTCTGGAAATTGCAGGAAGAAAGTTCAAAAATATTTTTGAAAGATCTGCCGACCCAATAATCCTAATCAATCAAGATTCTCTCATAATGGATTTTAACCCTTCTTTTGTCCAAAAATTTGGTTACAATCCCGAAGAGTCAGATTTTCACGCCCTATATTTCACTGATCTTTTGGTGGATAAAAAGGATAAAACTTTTCTCAAAAACAATCTGAATTCAAACTTTGGTGTACTTGATTTTGAAGCAAAAATCAAAGTCAACAAAAATCAAAATATTGTAGCTTTACTCAGTATCGTGATGAATGAGTCCAACAAAGGCTTGTTCCAGATCATGATCAAAGATCTCACTGAATTTAAAATCAGAAACGAGGAACTGTTTAATTTGAGAAGATTCTCTTCTACTGGTCGGATTGCCAGAATTTTGGCACATGAGGTGAAAAATCCATTGACTACCATACTCTTGTCAGCAGAACAGCTAGGCTATGAACTACCAAAAGAGGTCAAAGAAGAAAGTGGTGATTTGATCGAGTCTATAAAGAAAAATTGTTCGAGAATCAATCAATTGATCACTGAATTGCTGGAGTCCACCAGATTTACCGAGCTAAAATCAGAAAGATATTCATTGAATAAGCTTGTAGAAGAAGCATTGGAGGAAGTTGAAGGAAGAATAAATCTTAAATGCATAGAATTAATCAAAGATCTCGATCCAGATGTAGGGAATGTAAATCTTGATGTGGAAAAAGTGAAAATCGCTTTTGTAAATATCTTGGTCAATGCCGTGGAAGCAATGGATGGTAAAAAAGGTATCTTGGAAGTCAAAACTTGCATTAAATCCAATAAATGTATTGTGGAAATTTCTGATAATGGTGCTGGAATACCTCAGGAAAACCTTGATCGTCTATTCGAGCCATTTTATACTAGCAAACCGACAGGCTCTGGTCTAGGTCTTACCAATACCCAAAATATCATCTTCAGCCATGGTGGTTCTATAAGAGTCCAAAGTAAAGAAGGCGTAGGTACTACATTTTACATATCATTAGATTGCGGATAATTTCAATACTCAGATTTTTAAAAAAAATCATTCTATAATTTCAAAAAGGGCTATCCAAAAAATTGGATAGCCCTTTTTGATTATAATTAAAAAATATATTGATTCTGATTAACCTTGCAAATCAAGTTTGATTTTCTGATACCTTGTTTGGATTTCACTGCCTAATTTATCAGCATTTTTTTCCAACCAATCCCAACTCTCTTTTGCACCTTCTTCAATGTCATCAGCTGTTGTTTTTGCACCTTTCTTAGCTTTTGAAGTATTCTGTTCCCACCAAGTTTCTACATTGGTCATGTGCATTTCGGCATCTGCTTCCCATTTATCAGTTTTGTTTTTGGCTTCCATTTTGGCTTCTTCATACTCCCTCTCCAATTCTCTCCAGTCCTCTTTTGCTTCTTCGCTGGCATCTGTATAAGCCATCTCAACATTACTTACCAGTTGATTGTACCTACGGTCTAGCATAGTCCAATTGTGGTTGGCATCCCTTTCTACTGCTATTTCAACACTGTCCACAAAACTTTCTAGATTTTTGATACTTTCAGTTTGCTCCTCTGTATTTCCTTTAGGTTCACAAGAAACTACCAGGAATAACCCCATTCCCATTCCCAATAAAATTGCTTTAGTACGTTCCATAATTAAGTATTGTTTTGTTTAATATTGTTTCTTTTTCTTCAAACAATTACAAACATGATTCCAATAAAGATTATTTCATTTTTATAGGAACAATTGAACGTCAAAACATTGATAGTAAGACGTTTGAGTATTTTTAATCAACCCTTATCATGAAAAAAAATAGTGAACTTAGTAGTGAGAAAATTCCACATTCAAAGGAATATTTACCCCAACACATCTAACTAATATTGTAATATTTATATTTAAACTAATAAAAATATGATTCTTAGTACAAAGATTCTAAAAAATTAATAAAAAGATTCATTTATTCATGTATTGGCAATCATTTCCCCATCTTATGGCTTTTAGTCCACATAGATTTTAGATTGAATTGAAGAATAAAACCAGTTAAAAATAAATATATGCGTTTTTGGTCAATTTGAATCGATTTTCTAATATTCATATGAAATGGTACAGAATATGAAATATACTTTTTAAATAAATCAATAACCAACTAAATTATTTAACTATGAGCGCTTTTGAAGATAAAATGAAAGGCAATTGGAATGAGATTAAAGGAAAACTCAAGCAAAAATACGGTGAATTAACCGATGATGATTTGGTTTATGCAGAAGGTAAATCTGAAGAAGTCCTTGGGAAAATTCAAAAAAGAACAGGCAAAACCAAGGAAGAAGTAAAGGGTTATATCGACTCTTTATAATTCCAGTAGTCTCCGATCTTACTAGTAAAAACCCGGTTTAAAACCGGGTTTTTCTGTTTGTAGCCATATCTGATTTTTACACATTGATGACTAAAGAATGAAATTCATTTGAATGAGTTTCCTTTATGATTATCAGCAAATTAAACACTTTAAATCATTCACTTTACTCATTGATTTTTAAGTAAATATCTCACTTAAATCCTTCTATCTCTACATTTCAAAATCCTCATCTGGGGTAACATTCCAAGAGCCATTTTTTTCTACTACCAAATTTCTGGCAAGATCAAAAAGGTGTGCTTCACTTTCGTAAAAATGCATCATGTATCCTGCTGTATTTACAAAACATACCAAATCCCCAACTTGTGGATGTTGATTTAGGGAGATTTTCCTTTTTAGCAGTAATTCTTGCTCCAGACAATATGCTCCTACGAAATAAACTTCACAAGGTGCCTGTTCATTGGGATTTTGGGGAAGGAAAATTGGATCTAGGAGAAAATCAGCACTGGAACTGAACATTTGAGTTCTATTCATCTCCAACCCTACCAACAGTCTTCCTTGTGAATCCTTCTTCCGAAAAGCAACTTTGGCAATGGTAATTCCACATTGGTCAAGCAAAGACCTACCAGGCTCTAGCCTAAGTTCAATATCTCGATCTATTAAATGATTGGCTAAGGTGAATCCGCCTTTGTTCGATTCCAAAATTTTCCCGATGAATTTTTCCTGATACAAATTATTGAAATATGGATAAACCTTTGGCTCACCGATCAACGTACCATCAACATTGGTAATTCCCAAAAGATCTTTTTGGAAGGTAATCTCACGGTTTTCAGTTTTGATACTTTGTTTTAATGCTTGGTGAAAAGTCTCCCATTCCTTTGAAGATGCTAAATAGTTCATCAAAATCCCTCCACCCATATCGATAAAGGAAGATTTAAATCCTGATTTTTTTAGTCTATCGGCAACATCAATTGTTTGTGACAAAGCATCAGCCCGTTGATCTGTACTATATCCATTCAAATGAAAGTGTAATCCATGATATTTGAAACGATTGTATTTTCCGGAATCAGAAAGATTTTCAGAAATGAATGCTACGATTTGATCTATGTCAAAACCAAATCGGGAATACAACTTTTCTCCATTATGCGAAAATCCACTTATTCGGAAACCAACTTTTAGCGACTTGTCATTTTCCTCCAAGATTTGATTCAAAAGATCACATTCATCCAAATTATCCAACACAATAGGAATCTGATGCTCGACTACATAATTCAGAAGTGCTCTGTTTTTTACCGCAGCGGTTACAGTGATTCTTTCAGGATCCAAACCTACTTCAACACACTCTTTGATTTCATTCAAACTAGCTGTATCCACGCCAAAGCCATATTCTTTAGCTGCCCAGACAAGGCTTTTGAATTTATTCGCTTTCCTTGCAAAAAACACATTGCTTTTAACACCAAATTGATTGAAAACCTGATCAAACCTTTTGAAATTCTGCTTAAAAGAATCTAAGTTCAGCAGATTGATTGGCGATCCATATTGTTTAATCCAACTATTGGGTTGACTCAGATCTTTTGTGATGTCCTTGATCCAAGGTTGGGTTATTGGGGTTAGCTTTGGTAAGGTTGATGTTGACATAGTTTTCAATAATTTTTTTTGTCCAAGGAGAAAGGAAGTTGTTGTTTGACCTGGATAAGCTTTCATTGTCAAGTGTGTAGCCTTCGGTTGGCGTTCCATAGAAGCAAATGTGCTTTTGCTTAAGTAGCCTCCCATCTGACCCAATCTCCAAGCAACCCGTTTGGTATTCTTCATTTCTGAAAAAATCCACACCTATTTCCTTGATTATATTTTTTATGTATTCTGGCTGTGTCACCAGTCCAACGGATTTGGGAATTCTAGCATCGATCAATGCACTGATGATTTTGGAATGAGGAATCTGTTGATTGCTTAATTTAGCATATAGATATTGATTTTGGATCGAGACTTTTGGGTTTGCGGCCAGGTCAAAATTCAAAATGCCTACTTCAGATAAAGCGAGTATTTTTTCCATATTTTCCTTTGGAGGACCATAAGCCACTCGCTGGAATTTGCCAAAGTAGTTTTGGTCAAAGTACCTTTGACTTTCTCCAGTCAATTTGCCAAAAGAGTAGATACTGTTGAAAAGCGGATAAATTTCCCTCCACAAAGAAGACATTAAGATTTTAGCTTGATGAAGTTTGTCAAAGCGCTCTGGAAAGATCGTTTCATGCAAATAATCAATCACAGCTAAATGTTGGTTGTCTAAAGGTAAATCAGGCGACAAAAACTTCTCCAACTCAAAAGGCTCAAATTCAGGGTAAAACTCGCCTACCCTAGCCTCCAATTCTTCCAGTTTTTTTTCCAAAAAATCGACTCTCCCTATTTCCCAACTTAAAAGCTTTTTGGCATACTGATACCTATATTCATTTTCTAGAAGCGGGAGCAACTGACTTTTAAAATCTAGCTTGGTGTTATTTTCAAGTAATTCTTCCACCGCTATTTCGGTGAAAAATTTCAATGAAAAATCCCCATTTCGCAAATCTACTTGACGAGCGATCATTGGCAAGCCTGTTCTTGAAAAAGGTAAAACCTCGTGTGGCCCTCTTCCCGAAGACCTGTACACTAACTTTCCATTGCATCTTTTGAAGCATCCTCCCTTTCCTTCAGTCATTGTCAACACAGCATCTACAAAAGTCAACCCCATTCCTTTTA
Organism: Belliella alkalica; assembly: GCF_022549785.1. GTDB lineage: Bacteria > Bacteroidota > Bacteroidia > Cytophagales > Cyclobacteriaceae > Belliella > Belliella alkalica. The sequence continues at coordinate 233,957 of NZ_JAKZGO010000002.1, read as the reverse complement.
CCGCTACTGTAAGCCCTGCAAAATTCTGATCCCGGAGTTCCTGTATTGGATAGACAGATTGTAGGATTGTCGGAGGATAAAATTTTGAATTGCCGATAGGACTTTGCAAATTAACTTTCTCTTCAAAGCTGTAAGCATGCCCTGTGCAACACATCACCTCCGAAAAACTACACTTCATACCTCTCTTAGTTTCAACTTGGAGATTGTTTGATTCTTGGGAAATAGAATCAACTTCATCCATGATCAAATGTAGCCTGATGGTTGAAGGGAGAGCTTCGATGACTTTATTCAAACAAAATTGAAGGTAAATCCCTGTCAATGACCTTGAACAATAGTCTGAAGGTTCAACTTCGACTTCAGAAGGCTTTTTGAATCTTCTCAAAAATGTCAAAAGGTCTGGTCTGTCATGAACAAGCTGCTCTTCTTCCTTAGTCCAGAAATCAACTTTTCCGAGATTATAGTTCATCAAGAGAAAATCAGGCTGTTCGGTTTGATAATTTGGACCTGAAGCAAAGTCCGACGTTTTGTTGAAGCAAACAATATCAAGGAATTTACCAGGATTGTATTTTTCCCAAACACTAGCCAAACGCTCAATGGAATATGCCCCTTTAGGTCCTCCACCTACAATGGCCACACGGAAATTTGATTCCGGAAGATAATCATTGTAAGTAAATGCAGCCAAAGCAGTTTTATTTTGGCTATTGATATCAATTATATTGCTCGAGTTCCACAGCTTCATCTACATTTCTGTTTATCAGTTCCAAGATTTCAGTTCCTAAAGTTTCCTTGATCCATGCATCAGAATAGATCGTGTCCAAATACCTCTCCCCTCTATCACAAATGATGATTACAGCTTTTTCATTTGGTTTCATTTCTAGCTTTTCTACAGCTGAGACCAAAGCTCCAGTCGATCCACCAGCCAATATAGCTTCGTGCTTTAGGAGTTTTTTGCAACCTACTATACTCTCCCATTCCTTCATCCAAATGGGAGGTTCCAATAGGTTTTCTTTCAACAATGAGGAAGTCTTTGATGCTCCAAATCCCGGAATAACTCTTTTTTCAGCTTTTCCTCCAAAAATCACACTGCCAAAAGCATCGACAGGGATAATTTTCATTCTTTTGGAAAATTGGTCATTGTATTCAGCAAAACCCATCAGTGTACCACAAGTACTTGTGGCCGCCAAAATATAATTAGGGCAATCACCCAGCTGATTAACTATTTCCTCAGCAGTGTGATGATGTGTGAGCGGGTTGAGGGGATTCTCGTATTGCATTGTCCAAAAAGCGTTTTGGTTTTCTTCCAAAATCTCCTGAACTCTACTGATCCTTGTCCCAAGGTATGAACCAGACTCATCAGCCTGCTCCACCATTTCAATATTTGCTCCGTAGGCTGTTAATAACTTTAAGGTTTGCGCATTGATATATGGATCCACGACCAACCTCAATTCCAAACCATGGTAAAGGCAGATTTGCGCTAGCCCAACACCCATGTTACCAGAAGTACTTTCGACGATAAGGGAATCATGGTTGATGATACCAAGCTTAAGGGATTCTTCAATAATGAATTTTGCAGTTCTATCTTTGATACTTCCTGCTGGATTCATCAGCTCCAATTTCCCATAAACTTGCTTGTCTGGGAAAAGCTTTGCCAACCGAATAAGTCCGGTATTTCCTATCAAGGAGGTTATACCTTGATCTTCTTGATCATCAGAAATTTGATGATCTAATATTCTATTTTTTGAGGAAAGTATCATTGGCTATTTGGTTTAGTATTTGGGTAAAATTTGCTGGCTATTTATCAATTAACTCCCTACAATCTCACCTCCATTGATGTGCAGCACTTGTCCTGTCATGTAGCTGCTATCAGCTGATCCAAGAAACACATAAGCAGGCCCAACTTCCGATGGTTGTCCGGCTCGCTTCATGGGTGTATCTCTACCAAAGTCTGATATCCCATCAAATGTGGCAACAATCAATGGCGTCCATATTGGGCCAGGGGCAACTGCATTGACACGAATTCCCTTTTCCGCCAAATTCTTAGCCAATGACCTTGTAAAAGCAACAATGGCTCCTTTTGTACTGGCATAATCAATCAAATGATCACTTCCACGGTAAGCAGTCACCGAGGTGGTATTGATAATTGAATCACCTTCTTCCATATGTGGGAGAAACTCTTGAGCTAGGTAAAAAAAAGAGTAAATATTCGTCTCAAAAGTCTCTTTCAATTGGCTTTCATCAATTTCTTGAATAGTATCCTTCGGGTGCTGCACAGCTGCATTATTCACCAACACATTCACCTTTCCAAATGAATTCACTATCTCTTTTGCAGCAGATTTACAGAAAGATTTATCCCTGATATTTCCTTTTATAAGCATACAGGTTGTACCTTCTTTCTCTACCATCATTTTGGTATCCTCAGCATCTTTATCCTCACTCAGGTACATCATCGCAATATTTGCACCTTCTCTCGCCATGTGAACTGCTGCACTTCGACCTATTCCGCTATCACCACCTGTGATCACAATAGTTTTGTCCTTCAATTTTCCACTCCCCCAGTAAGCTTCTCTGATGACTTCCGGTTCGGGATTCATTTTAGCTTCTTTTCCCGGTAATTGCTGACTTTGTTCTGGAAATATTCTTGGATGATTCATAATCGATTTTGTTTTAAAAACCCACCCCACTTCTCTGTTAAAAGAAGGGGATGGACTTGGTCATCGTGGTAAATGTTTTTTTTAATTGAGCTTATGAATTAAAAGATTCTGCACTCAATGTAACATTGAAAAAATTACAAAAACTACTCCAATAATCTTATAAATAACCAATAAAGGTTAATTATGTAAATTAAAAATATATTTATATAAATTTTAACACAGACTGGCTATTTTTCTAAAAGTTTTAATAAAAGCTTCTCAGATTTATCAAGAGCAGTTGGGGAATTGGATTCCCGAAATGGGTTTTTCAAGGGAAATTCGCCAATATCTACCTTGTTAAGAATTACCGGATGTATATAGTATCCTTTGCAAATGCTGGGTGTATTTCCAAGCTCATCAGCTACCATCCTGACAAGTATAGTTTCAAGTTTTTTTCTTGAGAATTCTTTTTGATGATCTATCGCGTCTGGAAAAAGTTCAATGGCAAGCCGACTTCCCACCCATGTTCTGAAATCCTTGCAAGTAAACTCATCTCCCATGTATTTCTTAATGTACTCTTGTACATCGTGGCTATCTACTTTGTTTACTTCACCGTCCTCATCGATGTATTTAAAAAGTTCATATCCTGGCAATTCAGCAACTCGTTTGATATATCTTATGATCGCTTTGTCTTCTATGGTCACTTCCCTCTCTTTATTGCTTTTCCCTTTAAATGACAATGAAAGTGTACTTCCCTCAACTTCTACATGCTTTCTGCGAAGGGTCGACAAGCCATAAGTCTGATTCTCATTTTCATAAAACTTATTACCTATTCGGATGCCTGTCTCATCAAGTACAGTTACCATCAAAGCCAAAACCTTCTCTTTCGTCCAATTTCTCGCTTTGAGATCTTTTTGCGCCTTTTTTCTAAGTTTGGGAAGAGCCTTTCCAAATTGGGACATGCGTTCAAATTTTTCTTCTTGACGTATTCTTTCCCATTCGGAATGATAGATATATTGCTTTCTACCTTTCAAGTCCCTACCAGTGGCCTGAATATGACCATCATCAAACCTACAGATGCTAACATCAGTCCACATGGGAGGAATTACCAATTTTTTGATTCGGTTTAGCTTTATTTTATCATCTATCTTTTCTCCCTTTTCATTGAGATAAGCAAACCCCCTTCCCCTCTTTACTCGCTTGAAACAAAGAGAATCTTCCTCGCTATATCTATATTTAGCCTTCATCGGGATAGAATTAGTCCACCATAAGAAGGGATATCGACTACCAAAGAATGTTGTTTTCCATTCAGCCCTTCACCAGAATGTACTTCTTTGACATCTACTTCAGAAAAAACCTGATCATATCCAGACCATCCGCTGTTGAAAATCACATTCCAATTGCCTCCGTGATGTACCCCAAACCGATAGCCTAATTTTGTCTCGACAGAAAAATTCACGACTATCACCACAGGATTATCTGGATCATCATGGTGATATCTAGCATAAGCCAGTACCAGACCTTGATCGTCATGATGAAGTATATCAATCCCTTGCCCATTCAATCCACGTGCAAAACCTTCGGAAGCTTTTCGAAGATGAATCAAGTCACGGTAAAGATTTACTATCCCACCAAAGTACTCCAACCTTCCCCAGTCAAGAGGTTTGGAATCATGAAAATGTTCATATGTAAGGAATTCTTGACCTTGAAAAATCATTGGAATGCCAGGAGCTGTGAATATAACCAAAGCTCCTAGAGTTGATTTCTTTTTGGCGTATTCTCCTTCTGCATCTCCGGGCTGAATCTCTTCAGGGAGTCTTTTGGATTCTATATTGGCGACTTCATCATGTGATTCGGTGTAGATAACCTTTTCAAAAACATCATTGTTAAATTTACTAAGCAGCAAATTCTCCACTGCATTGATGCTGCGATCATGGTCATTGCTGATCGTCAATACCTCTCTCAATACATGGGAAAACCCGATTCCCCATTGACTATCAAAACCCAACCCTCCCTGATCTAAATCAGCAGTGACACTGGAATCAAACTTCAAATCTTCTGCAATTAAGATTTTATGTGGGAATTTTTCTTTAATCTCTTGGTTCAAGCTTCTTAAAAATCCTACCCCCTCTTCCAATACAGCGCCTCCCATTTGGTCATCCACATTGAGAAGGCGGATGATGGCTGTAGCATCAAACCGAAGCCCATCACATTGGAATGCCTCTAGCCACAGCAAAGCATTGTCGCGGAGATAGTTTCGGACTTCCGGGCGACCATAGTCAGGTCTTGTGTCTCCCCAAGGCGTTTTGGCACGGTGATCATTATAAAAATATATCCCTCCTTTTCCATTCTCTTCCCATCCATCATATTGCCAAAGGTTCAAATCGGTTGGTCCCAAATGATTGTAAACTACATCAAGAATCACCGCAATCCCTCTCATATGTGCTTCGAAAACAAAATGCTTCAGCGCATCTGGACCACCATAAGATGTTTCTACTGCAAAAGGGTTGGATGGATTGTATCCCCATGACAGATCTCCGGGGAATTCAGCCACTGGCATAATTTCCACAGTATTAACTCCCAAATCCCTTATGTAATCAAGTTTTTTTGCTGCAGTATAAAAATCCCCAACTTGTCCGTCTTCCCTTCCTTCCCTGTTGAAAGTTCCGATATGTAATTCGTAAATCACCATTTCATTGATGGCAGGAGGCCTAAATTCGTGGTCATTGAAATCCTTCCATAGATCATAAACTACACTATTGCCAACGCTATTTGTCATTTTCAACGCATAAGGATCATTTCTATGAAGGACATTACCATTATTATGAATGATAAATTTGTACTCAGTTCCTTCAGAAGCATCAGAAGCATGAAAAGACCAATAACCATTTCCTTCATGCTCCATCTCACAAGAGGAGTCATTCCATTCATTGAACGACCCAAAAACAAACACTTTCTCAGCATTTGGTGCCCAAACTCTAAAAGTCACTCCTTCTGGGCCAAGTATGGCTCCCATACCTGAATATTTTTCATTATTCATAAACGTCTGTTTCTTTATTTAAATTATTTAGAAAAAAAGTCTATTAAAATATTAACTAATGTCGAATTTTTTATACTATTAAAATTCTATTATAGTATAAAATTTCAAAATCATATTTTTAACATATTTATATGGTGAAAATAAATACAACATTTAAGCCAATATTTTTTGCGAGGAAATGCCTTCTAATTGGAAATTAAATGATACTGTTTGAGAAGATTCTAAGGCTTGGGTATTTACTCTGAAATACAAAAGGAAGTTGATTGATTAATTCAATCAATTACAATTTCAAAGAAGATGTGGATTTTAGGAGATGCAGAATTGCAATTTGATGGATTTTATTATCTTTAGTAAGTAAAAATTCACACAAGTATCTAATGAGAAATGATCTACTAAAAAACAGGCAGCACGATCTAAGAATTAATTATCGAGGAGAAAATGCTACAAGACTTGACAACTTAACAGATGCCGTATTTGGGATAGCTATTACCTTACTTATTTTCAACCTTACAAACCCAAATTCATTTGCAGATCTATTGACTTTTACCAAAACATTGCCCGCATTTTTGATAAGTATTTCTTTTCTGGTGTTGATTTGGAATGAGCATTTGATCTTCTCGGAAATTTATAGTCTAAATGACACTTGGCTGGCGATTCTCAATACTATTTTTATCGCATTGGTGATCTTTTTTGTTTACCCTCTTAGGTTTTTAACCTTGTTTCTAACCAATCATTTCTTCAATACAGAAATAGACGTAAATATCAATGGAGACCAAGTTCCCTATTTAATGGTTTACTTTGGCTTTGTTGCTTTTGCCCTCTATTTCGTCTTGTACCTTTTCTATCTAAGAGCTGGTAAAAACAAACATGATTTAAATTTGAATACTTTTGAGGAATTTTATACAAAACAACAAAAGAGCAGACTTTTGATTATGTTTTCCATCCCCTTACTTTCCATACTTATCACGCTAATTATTAACAGATTCTCATTTATTTGGGCTTCTGCGATCGGAGGCATAGTTTACAACTTATACTTGCCATTGATCATTATTTGGACTAAAAAATTCAAAAAAAAATCACAGGCATATACCTGACCTTAAATTGAAGCTATATACTTCTTAATTTGATTTGAATATGTCAACTATAATTAACCAACGATTTATAACCTAATCCTATCAACTTTCAGCAACCTAGAATATAGAATAGGTGAAAGAGTAAAGTTTATTTCAAAAAAAAACTCCCCGATTGGGGAGTAAATTAATATTGATTATTTTTTTGAAGCCTCTAGAGACTCTTTTCTAAAATCCTTCAACAATTTGGTTAGTTCCAAAGTAGCTTTACGAGCTCTTGTACCAGCTGCTTTGTTACCTTTTTCTGCTTGTTGCTCTGCCTCTGATTTAAAGGTCTCAAATTCAGCGTTGATTTTTTCGATAAGACTTTTCATTTTTTTTTGTTTGAAGTTGATAATTAACAAAGTTCTAAATTAAAGCATTTTTGATTGAAACGATAATAGCAAACAAAATGCCGATTTTCAAAAATAGTCCAAATAGTGTGAAATGCCATATTGAAATTGAACTGATATTGCATTTTCAGCAAAATAATTATGTTAGTTATATAAAATTGTACTCAAATCCACCTTTATGAATACTCTTTTGTTCCATTTTAGTTTTTTTGTCCACTATTAGTGACAATCAAGGGTGAGTTCAATGACTTGTGAAACTGTTTTTTCAACGAATATTCCCTCTGCTGATTTTGTTCTGATAACATAGTCATTAATTGATGCCCAATAGGTGGTATACTCCAACGCAATCAATTCCAACTTTATCCAATAACGCTGCCCACTAATGCTTTCATAATCTGCATTATATTTCACGATCAAATCATTGGGGTGTAAATATGGATGAGGATTTCCAAGTAAATGTGGAATTTGAAGATCCTGAGAAATTTCATTGAATCCATAAATCATTCTAGTGTCAAAATCTACCCTTGCGATGGCCATAGACTCTTTAGCATTGGGATCCATTCTTTTTTCTACATTGAATGATTTTACATCCAAACCAAAAAAGGATTGCTGAATGGGCTCTACTGATGAAAACTTAACATATTCATCAGACCTTGGATAGTCAAAGGAAGTATCTACAAGTTCCAAATAAATCGAATCCAACAATGCTACCTTCCCTGAACCAGAGCCTTCAGCTTCCGTACCAAATGTAATATAAGAACCATCTTGCCGTCCGATTACGTAATGAATCATTTCATCCTCCATTCCCCAAGCTGATTGGTCAAAAAGTAAACGATGATTACAGGAATTAAGGTAAATCCAGATTTCTCCGGATTTACCTGTATGGTCTGAGTATTCGTAGATCAACACCTGATCAAAAAACAGTCCTTCTTCCACTGAGTCATAGGTTTTGAGATCTATATCTTGTGCATAAATACTGTTAAAACAAAATTGTGATCGTATACAAATATTAAGTATAAGCAGCAAAGTACATTTTAAAATTCTACCAATTATCTTATCTAAATGATTCATGGAATAGAAGATTTACAAAGCTAAACAACAAATTTATACGAATTTATTTGAAATATCATTTGATTTCCCATACTCACAAGTCATATAAATTATAATGAAATATGATTATCCGCAATCATGCCACAAATCAATTAAACGATTGTTTTTTGGCAAACTGATACTAATAGATATTGGATATTTATTGATATAGGTTCGAAATTACAGGTAAATTCAATTATTTAGATTCTACTGGTATGAAAACGGATATAAATAATGAAATTAGTGAAAAACTATATCAAATAGGAAGAAGTCTGACTTTCTCAATGAGATGGATTTCCACAAACTACTCGATTATTTCTATTGTAAACATCACTAGATAATGAAGACTTATTTGACCTCTAGAAATACCTATGTAGTAATATGGTTTTTCAACCATTCCAATTGGATTTTTGGTGTCTTTGTTATAAATGTTGTTATACATTTTGTCATCGATATTTAATTTGTTAGGATCGTTTAGTTCATGTAGGTATATTTTCCTAACAGCCTTACCCATTTGAACATCACCACTAGTTCTCTTCTGAATAAGATTTGTTGACACTTCTATTCCTACTCTATTTGTGGTATTTGGGCTTAAGGCATCTTTACTTACAACAAATTCTCTTTTATAATTCACTGGGATAATCGCATTTCCCGGCTTATCAGGGTTAGGTAATTCAGCATCTTTTGCAAACTTAAAAAAACCCAACAATAAGTGAGCTCTTTCCCCACCCCAAGCCAGTTTTTTTTGTTCATCATAATACATTCTTTGATATTTAGTAAAAGGGCGGGAAGAGGGGATATCAAAAACACGATTATTCAGGTTGTTTAAAAAGGGAATTCCAGTTGTTCTGGAAGCCGTTTCACTTGTTGCTTTAATATCTCCTGTGCCATAAATCTCCAATTTATTCACGTCACCACTTAAGTGATTCAGGGTTGATTTATTTCTCCACCAAGCCAGTGATTCATTGACATAGATAAATTTATAATCTATTCTTACTGTGACCATAGAATTGAGTTTATTCCCCTCTCTTTCGGCAATTTCTTTCGTGATTTTCACCATCCTGTATGCCAATCTTGGAGCGACAAGCGACATCCCTCCAGAGGTATTGACGATCCTGCCATTAGCCATTGTGACTTTTTTATTCTGCTCAAAAATTGGATCGAACATGACAGTAACATTATCTCCATTAGTTTCATAGCCAAAAAGTTTGCCCTGTGGAGAACCTATACCATAGGCCTCACCAATTATCAAAGCTTCTCCGTATGCCTTACTTTTATCTTTATTGTCCGGGAAATTTTTAACATTCACGAATAAGTTTCTTTTAGTCCCGGTAGCGTCTGTCATTCCTTCGATGCGGTAATATCCTCCGATGTCTCTTGCTGCTTTCGAAATTGAATTTGCAACCGAACTAGGATTATTTTGTGCAGTCGTGGAAGTGCTACCAAATACTTTTTTCTCTAAAGCATAGACTATTTTTGGGCGAACTCTATTATTGGTTTTGTAACTCGCATTATCAAACAAAGAGAGTTCAGGGAAATCCCTACCTGTGAATTTCTGTAATCTCAAAAATGTAGCTTTTTTGAGGTCATCAGGAGCAGAGACCCAAGTGATAGTTGCATGGACTACCCCATTAGTAATCGTCCCTGTATAGTTTCCTTGTACTCTTGGATCAGAAAAATTTATCCTCCCGACTACCTTGTTACCTGTTTGGTTAGCTGTAAATAAACAAGACTGGGTGCCTCTCACTCTGTTGAAACTTCCCGAAAAATTATATTTTTCATCTATTCCTCTTTGCTGAGCAAAACTCATGAAACTCCATGTCATACATAGAAGAGTCATCATCAATATAAGTTTAACATTCTTCATTATTATAGTATTTATATTGTTATTAATTAAGTGTAGTGTAGTCCCCTTTTTCAAACCTTACATTATTCCCAACCGAAATTTGGTTATTGTTGAATTTGATTTTTTGGGAAGCTTTGTCAGTTCCAAACTGATATTTGCTCTTGTTAGCCAAATCTATTCTGGAATTGGTCTCAGTGAATCTGCCGAAAGTTCCCTCTATAGATTCAATCATTGTAAATCTTTTGGTTGTTCTATTGAATCTTAATATCACTACCCATTTGAGTGTGGAGCCTCCACTGCTTAGCACAGCATCTGCATCTACTATGACGTCGGTGTTGTTTCTAAAAGTGACTTTTTTGATAGTCACCAATTCACCGCGCTTCAAAGGAATACTTCTTTTTGCGACCATATTCCTCAACTCTTGAGGAGAGAGTGACCCCTGAAGTACACCACTCAAATTGTATATTTCCAGTTTATCTGCATTGACCGAACCAGATTGGTGAACTTTTGCCACCATTGCCGCATCAGGAGAGATGCTAAAGGAAATAGGTGCGGAAGCCGGGTAATTAGTGATTTTTCTAAATTGATTGCTAATAGCATTTGGTGGATCTCCCGATACTTGAATGTAACCGAGCTCTCCTTGATTATCCAATACCACGTAGGTTTTGCCTTGGACATTTGAATTTGAATTGATTAATAAGTCAGTCTGTATACTGCTTGATCGAGCAGCTTCTACAACCTGTATTTCAGAACCTCGTGGAATAGCATTCCTATCTAATGCCCCAATCGAAACATTCCCAGCAGGGATCAACTGAAACTGATGCAAAAAGTACTGATTCTGATTAGGATACCTATCCTTTACTTCTATTACACCATTATAGTCTCTGAAACCCTGTTTTTTGACTTCCATCTCCCAGTCCCCTTTTGGCAAGAGAAAGTTGTAGGTGCCATTTACTCCCTTTGTATGAAAGTGAGCTATGCCATCTTTCTTGAATCTGACATCATAATTTTCATTTATCGCTTTCCAATCTTTGTCATGCGACCTTCCAGTCACTCGATAAAAACTCCGTAGGGCTGGCTTAGTCTTGCTAGTCCTATTTCCTGACCAACTAGACCATGATGTCGGGCTATTGAAAGTCCATTCACCGATAAATTTTTCAGAATTGCTCGGGTCAATTCTGAATTTGAAGACACCGTTTCTTCTACTACTGTAGTTTTCAAATGTCCCTTCGATAAATCTATTTCCCGAGGCATCGATACTGACGCCACCATAAAGTACTCCGACATTGGCATAATCACCAAAAACTTGGTTATCAACTTGATGCAGCCTAAACTCTCCAAAGGTGGAGTTCCAGGTCCCTGTCCATTCTTGGGCAGATACTGACTTCATCCCTAGCAGGAGAAGAAAGAGGGAGAAAAGTAATTTGATTGATTTTTGCATAATATTTTAATTTAAACATGGCATAGCAAGTCCATGCATTCGATAAATTCTATCGAATCTGGGTTCTGTTGCTATAGATAATTGATGGAAAGTGGATTGAAATAGAAAATAGAAATGTTAATTGCTTACAACTCTTTTTTCTGTTTTCCTAGAAATAATCAGGAGTCTAAAATCAGTATCCTAATCAAATTAGATCACTAAAAACTATAATCATTCATTGTATTGTTGATAAGAGGCGGCTTTGATACTACCAGAAAACGGGAGCCAACTTTCAGGAGTGTTCACTTGGTTTTCTTCACCCAGCTTACCTTCAAAACTGAATTCAAAAACGCTATCAGTCCAAGATATTACCTTCAATTCGCCTTGCATGATCAGCTGGGGTAAATGACGCTCATACTTCAACTGTCCAGGCTCTCTATCAGAGGCAAGTTTTCCGAATGCTATAAAAAAAACATCTTGTGCATTAGAAAATCCATGAAATAAACCAGGGGAATCGAAGGTAAGTGCTTCAGGTTTTCTTTGTGAAATGTCTTTGCCCGCAAAGGTGATTGTGATATTTTGTCCTTCATCATCCATAACAGTAAACATCAACTGATTGGGATAAATAGATAGATTTGAATGAGTCATTTTTGTAGAATCAAAAACTACTTCTCCACCTACTTCTAAATGTACAATATTGAATTCTGTATGTTGAATCGATTGATCCTGAACAAAGTCTTTTTTCTTTGCACAGCCAGTAGTCTGAGCTGTCATAAAAAGAGCTGCTATAAAATATATCATTTGCATATTGTAGCCACTTTATCAGCCAATTTTCTGGCTAGTTCTATACTTTTCTCTTCATCGACAGAGCCATATGGCCCTACCTGAGCACTTAATGAAAGTAAGACCTCACCTACGACAACATATACTCCAAAGCCCCTTTTATTGTAAACTGCATAATCAGCTTTTGTGTCTAATGTGATGTATGAATTTTGCTGCATTGACATGACAGTGCTCTGAAGTGTCTTATTGGAACTTGCATTGGCATTTGGATCCTTTGATTTCTCAAGTTCATCATTGATAAGTTTATTTAATCTCTCGACTTCTTCGGGGGTTTTGTCACGATAATTATTCTTAGTATAATCCACTACTAGGTTTGGGATGTCTTTGTTTTTATCGTTTCTTTTTAGCCGAAGCTTCTCTGCAGTTTCCATATCATCGAAGCCAATAAAATGGATAATACCATCCTCTTTCCAAGAGTATTTATACATATTTCGACGTTCGTAATGATCTGCAGCGATAGGGTTGCCATTTGCCAAATCCGATATCAATTCCTCTGTAAAAAACTTACCCGTATTTTCTCCTGTATATTCCAACAGACATGAATGATCAGCTTTATTATTTGATGAACTCCCAAATATGCTTTTTTCTTCAGAGTTTGAGCCACACATGGATGCTGCCAATAGTAGCGATAGATTGAGTGCGATTGCTATTGTTTTCATTGTGATAATAGTTAGAATGCCATTCCATTTTTGTACTGTTTCATCGCTATCACTTCATTGATAGCCCCAAGCTGGATTACCTCCATGTTCGAAGTGCTTTTACTTTTCTTGTCATAAGCCTGCATTTCCATCATGAATCCTTGCATCTTACCGGGAAGTGGTGTTGGTTTTTTGCCGAATGAATTGATGGATTTTGTCATCGAAGATTGGTCAAAAGGAACTTCTGGAGCCATCCAAAACTCTCCTTTCAATTGATCATCCTCCATCATATACTTTGTGGCTTTATAACCAAGTATTGTCTTTGTTTCGTTGGTTTTGATCATCTCTGGAATACTATCTTCATCCTCTTCCTCTAAATTTCCACTAATGGTCCCCAGCAACTTTGTAGACATCGCAGTATAACTTTTTCCTTTGGGGTCTATGGTCACCATCACATCACTATCGATATCGTAGATTATCAGCACTCCGCCGTTTTCCATTCCTAAATACCCCTCCTTCGTATTGTACTTCCATATTTGGGTCATTGGCTTGCCTTTTTCCATAGACATTCTCATAGTCACTTGAAAATCAAAGCTGTAACTTTCTGGAGCCTTGTAATCACTCGAACCTCCCAACATACCCGACAGATCCATTCCTCCATCTCCAGAAAACATCTCCTCAAACGGATTTTTTTCATGCTTCTTTTTTACAGATTCAGTTGATTCGCTTATCGCTTTCTGACCAAGTTTATCAGTCAGTTTTTTCATGATTTGACTTTCTCCTTGGCTGATTAGAAAAAATAGGCAGCAGGATGTCAATACAATTTTGTTCTTTATTGAATTCTTCATCTTGTTTAATTTTGGTTGTTGTCTCTTAGTCTCCAAAACTTAAATTGGGTAAACATTCATCGCGTTATGCCCATAATTTCATTTGAGATTGTCTGACAATAGTGATGGAAATTAAAAAAGGCTATTGTTCTAAATTCTTAAACCAATAGCCTTTACAAGTATTTAATCAAATGAAACCCGTCCAGTTATTGGCGTACGATCACCTTCAGGATCAAGTGCTTTGACGAATTGACCGGAAAATGTAAAGTCACCTGTCAAGAAGCCTGTAGAGGCACTAAGAGCAGTAGCCTTGATATTTGTGGCAGTTACTGTTCCTTGGATACTCAAAAATCTTCCCTCAGGATTTTCTCCCAGGGTGTCTATGATCACAAAACTCCCAAACTCTTCATCTTCTCCCCTAATTGGCAATGCCTGATTTCCATTCATCATTATCAGCATCACCACAGATAAATCCCCATCCATAAATGATAAACTGATCGTTCGGATAATGCCAGATCCCAAATCGGCCTCTACGTAGGATGCTGAAATTTCTCCATCAGGAATAACGCCATTATATTTATCAATTGGAAAATTCACTTCATAAGTGTTGGGCTTATCCAATGTGGGAGCATCAGAACATGCGCTCAAGGAAATGAATAGCCCAAAAATTAGCGATAGGTAGATTAACTTTCTCATTACAAATTGAATTTGATTCCAGCCCCTATTACCAATCTGTCAAAATCACCAAGAATGTACTTGATTTCGGCAAAAGGAAGAAAACTCATACCTATGTCAAAATTGGCACCTGCACCTAGATTAAGCCCAACTCTCCCAACAGAATTTGAGAAATTACCCAGTCCAGGAATATCAGACTTGACCCTGATATTTGTATAATTTAGACCACCGATTCCGTAAAAGACCAAATTGTCATCCTCAATGAAAATATAATTCAGATTGCCATTCAATTCCCAAGCTGATTGTTTGACAAACCCCTGATCTTTTGGAAAATAAAATGAGAAACTTGGGGAAATAACCATCTTTGGCGCTACGGGAAGTTCGCCTATCACCCCTAATCCTAAAGCTTCTAAATTGGAGCCATAAATAATCTGGCCTCCAATCCGTCTGGTATCCTGGGCACTCAGTGTACTTACAAAGGAAAATAAAGTAATTGCTAATAGGAGAATATTCTTTTTCATGATTCAATTGGTTTGTTATTTAACTAAAAATGAAAAAATGGCAGGCCTGATTTGCCCTTTAAAATCCAATGGTTTGGCTATCAGTTTTACTTGATAGCTACCTGCAGGAAGTTTCCCAGGAGTCTCTTTGATAGAGGGTTTGGTCATTTCGTTGAAACCCAGCAAAGAAATGAAATCAAAACCTTCTGTACCGATAATCATGTCACCAGGAATGTAAGGAATGGGGTTTCTGCTGGCTTTGCCAATCAACTTACCATTGAAATAAACTTCCGTAATAAAGTCGAAAAAAATGATCTCTCTACCCTCTTTGCTTTTGAGGTTATCACCTTGAAAAGAGAACACAATCGGATATTTTTCTTTTCTAAAATCGACAAATAAATCAATCAGGTTGTCTGATTTCATTTCGATTTTCAATTCTGAAGATTTCCCTATGGTAATTCCTCCTTTTACAGTTTGAGCTTGGGCTGAAATCCCAAAAAGCATCATAGCTGTCAACAATGTTAATGTAGCTTTTTTCATGATTTTTTAGTTTTAGTTGATATATTTATTTGAATGATTTTTAGCAATATGTACCTCCGCATTGACAGCAGTACACAAGTTAGATTTGGTACACACATTGAATTCAGTTGGTGTCGACCGTGGACGATTTCCGCTTGGTCTAATTTTTTTATTTACCTACTGTTGTCATTGTGGTTCATCATAATTAGAAATTTGGTTTGATCGAATTCCTCAATAAATTGAGTCAAAGAAGTTTTTAGTATTAAGATTTCTTGAGACACATAAACACCTGACAAACTAACCTTTATAGAACATTCTGAATGTGTTTTGAACAAAATCAAGATATTCTCATATTATTTTAAGCTTAGTCAGCTTTTAATTTGAAAAGTAAACATCTCGTAAAACTTTTATTATTATGTTTACTAAACTGCCACTTTTAAGACTAAAAAATGATGGATAACAATTTATTGGACCGGCTGTCACTAGGGGACAATACCGCTCTAGAAGAAATTTATAGGAAATACAGGGCTCCTTTTATCCAGTTTGCTTTAAAGTACCATACAGATAAGAATCAGATCTGCGATATCTATCAAGATGTGATCATTGCTTTGTATGAAAAATCAATGAAGCAAAAACTGCAGTTATCGAGTGGAAGCCTAAAAACATACCTTTTCAGTATGGGAAAATTCATGCTCTTCACCCGCTTGAAAAAAAATTCAAATACTGACTTTATAGACATTGAAAATGATCAAGATCTTTTTGAAGGTTTGGTCGAAAGCTTTGAATTTATTGATGAAAAAGATCCACAAGTGATTCTATTGGAAAATGCCCTAGAATCATTGGGAAAGAAATGCCAGGAATTGCTTCGGCTCTTTTATTATGAAGAGAAAAAAATAGCGGAGATCCAAGTGCTATTAGCTTACAACCACACTGACGTAGTAAAGAGTCAAAAATCAAGATGTCTAAAATCCCTAAGAGAGTCTATAGAACTTAAGCTTAAAAACAGATGAGTATCCACGAAGAACTTATAATTAAATATTTCGAAGGTAATCTTTCTGATTCAGAAAGAGAGGTTTTTGAAGATTTGCTTGAATCAGACCCTCTATTCAAGGAAGAGGTAGTATTTCAGCAAAAAACAAAGCTGGCTTTTCAAAACAATCAAAGAAAAGTGTTGAAAGGATTTTTGAACAAAATAGAAAATGACATTCAGGAATCTGAAAAATCGACTGCCAAGCCAAAATCCAGAAGACTTTGGTCAATAATGGCTGTCGCAGCTGCTCTGATTTCGATCTTAGCAGTCACCTATTTTGTCAAAACATCTACATCACAATCAGATGATGAAATTTCACAAAATTTCTATGCATTCTACGAGCCGTACCCAAATGTTGTAAAACCGATCACAAGAGGAGAAATAGTCAATCCAGAAGAATTGGAAATTGCCGCATTTATTGCATATGAGAGTAGTGATTTTAAGCAAGCTGACAGCCTTTTTGCTGAACTTAAAAACCAGCAAAAAGAATATATCCTATTCTATAGAGGCATCACCAAAATAGAATTGGAGCAATATGACAGTGCCAATATGCTATTTGAAAGTTATCTATATTCAGAAGGAATGCAGTTCCGAGACCAAGCAAAATGGTACATGGCCTTGAGTTATTTGGTGAAAGGAGATTCAATCAAAGGCAAAGAAGAGTTGGTAAAACTCAGAAAAAGCAGTGGGTATAAGATGGAAGAGGTAGAGAGACTATTATTGAAATTAGATTGAGGATATTTTTCTCCAAACTTAAAATGGCATGATTAGAGTTTTAGCTTTTATTTCTTTGATTTTTCTTCTTGATATGATAAATCAAGATGCAAACGCTCAGCAAAATGCTTCCATAGATAGCACGCTGTACTGGCAAAAATCAGATTTGTTGGACGCAACGGCTGTACAGCTCGCGAGACAGGAAATTAAAATGGAGGAAGGACGAGAAATTCTCAATTCCTTGGCAGATTATTTTGGTAAAGTAAATGCAACCGACCGACTAGCATATACTTTCACCTTGCATGGCACGAGCTTTCACAGGCAAAACAAGTTGGATTCTGCTGATTTTTACCATTCAAAAGCTAATGATGTATTAGACAACAATACTTCTACAAACATGCGGCTGGTGAATATGGTGCGAAGTACCTATGCAGCTATGTTGGCAGGAAAAAATGAGTACAACAAGTCAGCTGAATATTTCTTAAAATCTCTCAATTTTTTGAAATCGAACAACCTTGACAACCAAAACAACGAGTATATAGCCAAGACTTATAACAATGTCGCCACTGTCTATAAAAGTATCAACGACAATGAACAATCACTGAGATACTATGATAGCTGTCTGGTAATTCTAAGAAAGGACAAAGTTGAAATGAATTCCATGCTTGGTGAGATGGTCCACTCCAACATCGCATTGATATATAGCATCTTGGGAATCCATGATCAGGCTATTGAACACCTTAAGCAATCTGAAACAATAAGAAACAATATTCCTGACCAATATAGCCATATTATGGACAGGTTCCCATTGGATTTGATTTTTGCCAATGTGTATTCGAGTAGAAAGAAAGATCAGGGAGATGGTCAGATTGCCCTTCAATATCTAAAAAGGAACTATGACCAATTCCAGAAAGAGTACCCCCTCGATCCCAAACTTTTGGAATACTATAACGAATTTACAAGTGCATATTTTGTGGTAGGCAATTATGATTCTGCCTTGTATTTTACAAAAAAAGCTGAAAAATTTCAACTTGAGGCATATGGAGAAGACAGACCAAATCTGGCAGATACCTATTTGAAATATTCCAAAATCTATAAAGCACTTGGAAATCAAACTCTGGAGCAAGATTACAGGGATAAAGCCATCAGACAATTTGAAAAGCCTAACAACATTATTCGGGATTCCTATGGTCTATTGCTATTTGACCAAGCTGAATTTGAATTGAAAAAAAACAATCCCAAAGGCGCAGAAGCTCAAATCCAAAAAGCAACAAAAGCATTTTTAGGGATAGAAGGAAAACCAGTTTTGTATAACCCACCTTTTCAAGAATTATCAGGCAAGGATTTTCTAATAGATTTTTTCTCAAGAAAAGGGAGGGTTCTTGCCAAGCTATATTCTTTGAATAATGACAAGAAATATCTTGAAGGAGCCTTGGAATCCTATTTACTTTCTATCAGGCAATCTTTGAAAACCAAAAAAGGCATATATGGACTTCGATCCAAGTCAAACATTTACTCTTCAAATTATGACTTAGTTCAAGAAACCATTTTGATCAGTAATCAACTTTTTGACATCAGTGGTGATAACAAGTATCTTGACAAAAGCATACTTTTGTCTGATTTCTCAAAAACTTTGGCTATAAGAGAAGCTTTTTACACTGCAAAACTTGATGTTACAGGAGTTCCTGAAGATTTGTTGGAGCTGGAATACTCACTTCGCTCGAAATTGTTGGAATTTGAAGTTGTAGGATATGGACAGCCCGAGCCAAATGAAGATAAGCTTCCCGAAGAATTCTATTTAGTTGATAAAAGTAATGAAGCCTATTTCCAAACAAAATCAGATTTGGAGTCATTAATTTCAACATATAAAAAAGATCACCCCAATTACTACTCACTTAAATATGGAAATATTTATGATACAGAAAATGAGTTGATCCCAGCCAAATTACCTTTGAGCGTAAGTAATTCAAATCATCTGCTCATTCAATTTCAAGATTTCGGAACGGAGTATTATGCCTTTTATACCCATAGAGGAAAAACCAACTATTTGAAAATCCCAAAAACATCTCAACTAAAAAGTGATATAGAAATACTTTTGGTTTCCATAAAAGAAAAAAACAATGATTTTATTAGCCCCAGTTTTAGGATATACTCTACCCTTTTAGACCCCGTTTTGAAGAATATTGATGTAGAAAAAATCATCATAATTCCTGATGGTGAATTGGCTCTTATACCTTTTGAAGTATTGATCAGCGAACCGCCAATGACAGAACAAAACCTCAAAAACCTTCCATATTTAATCAAAAAACATCAAATATCTTATCATTATTCTGCCTTTCTCTTAAAGAATACAAAGAGTCCTACAAAATCAGGAAAAAAAGTGAATTTCCTGGGGATTGCACCTTCATATGCTGGTATTTCAGAAAATACCAATGGGAAATCAACTGAGATAACGCGTGAATCATTCGCTTCATTGCCAAATAATGCAGCTGAAGTCAATGAAATTTCAGTTGGGTTCAATTCTACCATTTTGTTAGCCTCAGATGCACAAGAAAGTAAGTTCAAAGAATATGCTTCTGCGGCTGATATAATCCATTTGGCTACCCATAGCCAAATCAACAACAGTAACCCCTTACTTTCCAGTCTTGTTTTGATGGAAAATGAACTTGATGATGGCTATTTACACAGCTATGAATTATTTAATCTCAAGTTAAATGCTAATCTAGTGATCTTGTCAGCGTGTAATTCAGGCACAGGTGAATATCAAAAAGGTGAAGGAATCATCAGTATAGGCAGAGCATTTATGTACGCAAATGTTTCAAATCTATTGATGAGCCTTTGGGCTATCCCAGATCTATCGACCAAAAAGCTTATGACTGGATTTTATGAAAAAATAAAGAAAGGAGAACCTTATGAAGCAGCAATTAGAGAAGCCAAATTGGACTACTTGGTTCAAGCAGATGAAAATACTGCTCATCCTTATTATTGGGCTGCATTTATATATGTAGGCGATGTAGAAGCAGAAAAATCTAACTATTTACGCTATTCCTTTATTGCAGTACTGTTGATTATCGCATTTATCTTCGCGTACAGGAGATTCTTCATGAAGGCAACGAAAATTTAGACTTTAAGCACAAGGATTCAAGGCACCTTGGATATGGCAGTTGAAACACAAATGAAAAAAACCAGAAGAGAGATGCATTAGAAAATCGGTCTTTGGGACATTAGGATATTGGAAGTACCTATATTGATACTTGAGTCATAGAGACAAATAGGAACATCGCCCAAACAAACATCCAAGATTTAAATTACACCAAAACATTTTTTCTTGGATTAAATAACACGCTTATCCCTCTGTCCTTTCTACTTAAAAAATTGACTTTACTTAAATTATGTTTGACCAAAATCATCATCATAATGATTTATAAATCTACCACAATTGTAATCTCGGTATTATTGTTTATCCTAAATACGCATTCGTTTGCGCAAAATTCTTCAAAGAATAGTGATGTTTATTTTTCAAACAAAGCGAAGCTTGACACAATAAAAGCACATACCAAATCAAAATACGGCAGTGAGATCAGCAATAGAAACGCATTGGTGAAACTGGAAAATTTCTTTGATAAAAATCAGAATTTTGATGAAAAACTGGAATGCTTGTCACTCTTATCCTCATCATATTATCTAGAAAACAATTCTGATAGCGCACTATATTATTTAAAAAAAGGGATCGTAGAGGTAATTCGACCAAAAAAAACGACCAATAAGGACATTATTAATATTTTTTATAATCGCTATGCCGCATTTTTGAACGATGCGGGTCAATATATTAGCAGTAAGGAAATCTATGAGGAACAATTAGATTATTTGAGAAAAAATGACACATTGGGTTTAGCAAGAGCCTATAATAATTTTGCAGTTTTACTCAATAATTTAAAAGAAAACGAGCAATCACTTCGCTATTATGATAGTTGCCTAACAGTACTGAAGAGATCTGGCCTCGATACTGCAAGTCAGTTAGCAAAAAATGCTTACTTAAATCAAGCTATGCCCAAAATGAACATGGGGCAGTTTCAAGAGGCCCTAGAAAGTCTTAGGAAAAGTGAAATAAATCTTGTCAATATGAATATGCAAGATCAACCTGGAGAAGTAATTATTACTTCGCTTTACTACGCCTATGTATATACCTACAAAAATGAGTTTCCAGAAGATCTTGAAAATGCATCAAAATATGCTAAAAGAGGATATGAAATGCTCTATAAAATCAATAAAGATCATTTCTACATGATTTATTTCTATCTGATTTTAGGAGATATAGAAGAAAAAAAAGGTAATCTTTCCCAAAGCTTAAATTTTTACAAACAAGCAGTAGCTTTGAAAACCATGCTTCACGGAGACGTGAATGATGATATGCCCTCTATGCTTACTATCTTGGCTCGACTAAGTTCTAACATTGGCCAAAAAGATTCTGCTTCCAATTATTTTAATCAAATAGATAAACTTTACAAGCGAACAAATCAATTAAAAACCTATGATTATATAGAATATCTATTTGAAGATGCAGAATTTCAGCTAAAACTCAAGGAAATAAAATTGGCAGAAAATAAATTACTGCAAGCATTGAAAAGCTATATCCCTTCCTACTCTTGGAAAAATGGTATTGTTGACAATCCTCCTCTTGATCTTATACCTGACAGTTATCAATCAGCATTCTTTTTTATAAAAAAAGGTGAAATCACTAAAAAAATAGCTGAACTAACTGATGATACATCTTTGCTTAATTCATCATTGGACGCTTATGTTATTGGAATCTTATTGTTGAACAAAAGTAAAAACGCAATTTTTAACATCCGATCCAAATCTCAGTATGGACAGCAAAAAAGCATCTATTTTGCTGAAGCCATTCAGCTAGCAACAGCATTATACAGAAAAACCAATGATAAAATTTATTGGGAAAAAGCTTATTTACTTTCTGACTTAAATAAGTCCTCAAACTTAAAACATCACTTAAATCAAAAATCCAATGCTTCTCAAAGCTTAATTCCATCGGAACTTCAAGCCAAGGAACTTGAATTAAAAACAGAAATTAATCTACTTGAACAGCAAATTTATAGGGACAGCTTTACTAAGGCAATACAGTCTGATTCAAACGATTCTACGCTTCAGTTAATCGTCAAAAAGAAAGAGGAAATGAATCAACTATTGGCAAGTTATAAAACAAATTACCCAAACTATTACAGCCTTCAGTATGGCGGGCAAAACTTTACAAATGAAAGTATCTTTGATACTAAACAGACAAAATCATTGAGAGAATCCAAGAAGCTCGTTGTTCAATATATCGAATTTGAAGCTAATTTTTTACTGATTTACCTCAAAGGTAAAAAAGAAGGTCTATTGAAGATCGATAAAGATGAAAACTTAACCTATAACCTCAACAAGTTCATAAACGATTCCAAAAATCCAAATTCAAAAAATTTTCAAGCCTCAGCGTATTACTTGTATCAGAAATTGATAGAGCCTGTACTAAAAGTAGAGCCTTCTAAACATATAATTATCATTCCTGATGGTGTACTCAATCATATCAATTTTGAAATTTTAATTGAAAATCCAATTGCTGAAACTAATGCTTTTGAAAAATTCAATTATTTATTGAAAAACCATACCATTACGTATCAATATGCTAGCTCTTTAATTAATTTCGAAAGAGTGTCCTTAAAGAAAAAAGAGATGGATTTCTTAGGTTTTGCTCCTTACCAAGAGTTGGGTAAACCACTTTTTATAGCCCAAACAGAGCGAAGCAATAATTTTGATTTGACTTCATATACTGCATTACCTTTTAGTGAAAAAGAGGTAGCTTCTTTGAGTAAGAAATTTTCTGGAAAAGGGTATTATGGCAATGAAGCTAAAGAAAGCTATCTTAAAAATGAAGGCAAAAACTCCAAAATCCTGCATTTTGCAACGCATAGTCATATTGATAACAATAATCCATTATTTTCCAGTCTGCTATTATCAGCTGATGACAAGGAAGACGGAATTCTTTACACACATGAGCTCTATGAAATGGACCTCAATGCTGATCTTGTCACATTATCTGCATGCAATTCCGGCTTTGGAGAACACCAGCAGGGAGAAGGTGTCATCAGCTTGGCTAGAGGTTTTATGTATGCCAATGTCCCAAATGTACTCATGAGCCTTTGGGCAGTATCCGACCAATCTACCAGCAAACTGATGACTTCCTTTTATGACAAAGTTTATGATGGTGAAAGCTATAGCGAGGCCATAAGAAATGCAAAACTGGACTATTTACAACAAGCTGACGAAAATACAGCACATCCATATTACTGGGCAGGATTTGTTTATCTTGGCGATGTAGAAAGCGACAAACCAAATTACTTTTTCTATTTCTTCCTAGGCATTGCAACTTTGGTAGCTATCTATTTTCTCACCAGAAGATTTAGAGTAGGTCATGTTGCAAAAATGCGCTAAGTTCATGATTGCAACTACACATTTATGGGTAAAAAGAGGCTCTTTCTTTGATCTAGCATAAGAAATCTGGATTGCAACGTGTATATCGCAGCAGGTAATTCTGTACTATTCAATCCTAAATATTTCTGTGCCTACTAGTCCCAAGTATTTTTTTCTACAAAGTCTATCTATACTTTAATTGAAGATTATAGCATAAAAAATCAGCCCCAAATTAATTTGGGGCTGAGTAAAAGTGGATGAATCATTAAAAGCTATTATGTATATTCGTTTTCATACTAGTAGAATCTAAATAATTGAATTAACCTGTATTTTCGAACCAATATCAATAAATATCAAATATCTATTAGTATCAGTTTGCCAAAAAACAATCGTTTAATTGATCAGTGGTATGATTGCGGATAATCATAAAAGCTATTTTACCCTTTCCAAAACCAAATGACTGAATGGATCTGTTGATCTCAACCTTATCCTATCATTGGAAATCCTCTCGATAGTACCCTCACCAAAGTCGTTGGTTAGTTTGTTGCCTACAATAGAATAAGTAAGCATAAACGGAGTATCTGTAGTTGGGGCACAAAATGGCTGATCATTATTATCATAGTAAGTACCTACTGGTGTCACGATATATTGCATGGAAGTGGTAAACTCAATCGTAGAACGCTTCTCGCAGTCATCCTGCTCGATCTCTACCCCATTTCTATCAAAATCTTGGATCGTATACCATTTCCCAATTACCAAAGTAGAAAAGTTGACCTCCGGTTCTTCATTTTCCTTGCCACAGCTGCTCAGCAATGCAGTGAGCAACGTTAAAACTGATAATAAAAATAAATAATTTTTCATGGTTACCATTTTTAGTTAAGTATAAATTCTACTCTTCTATTTTTCGCTTTTCCAGTTGGTGTATTATTCTCTGCTACTGGTGATGATTGTCCTTTTCCATTGGTATCTATAGCATTTTGAACTCCAAATTCATTTTGTAATGCCACTTTTACGGCCAAAGCCCTTTGCTCCGAAAGTCTTTGGTTGAGTTCCATATTACCATCGCTATCCGTGTGTCCAATGATTTGTACTGATTTGTTGCTCTGTGATTTCAAAGCATCAGCTATTTCTTTCAAAATCCCATACGATTCTGGATTGAGTTCAGCAGATCCGGAGGAAAAAGTAATGGCTGAAGTAGAGTATGTCCCACTCTCCAAAAGTTTGTTTCTGGTATCAGGCTGTCCAACAGCATACCTAATATTGCTGAGGTAATAATTATCATCATCAGTATTGTTATTGACAAAAAATCTGCCACTGGTCAACTTAACATCCTTCTGGAATGCGGCTGTCAGGTCTAGTACCTTTTCTTCGTTGGCAAAAACCTGGACACGCCTTCCCATGCGAGATATAGAAATGTGCAAAGGTTGGTTTGCTCCCTCCTCATTGATCAAGTGTTTTGCATTAAAATCATTTCGGAAATTTAAACCCTTCTCTGTGTGAACAGCTTTTCTTGCAGTAATAAAAGGACCACCATCGTGCCCTAATCCTGAAAATTCGATACCCAAGTAGTTATTTGATAATTTTTGAAGGGTAAAATATTCACCTCCCCCATCCCAGTCAAGCTTTGATTCTGGGTTCACAATATCCGACAATACCAAAACCAATTTTCGGCTGTTGCTATATTTGCCAAAAGCAAAATCAAACATCAAGTCAAACTCCAAAGTAAAGTTCTCTGGGAAATCATTCAAGTACTCAGGAATAAAATTCCCCTTGGTTTTGTTAAACCAAACCCAATTCCCATCTATATCATCAAAATTCACGATTTCTGCAGATCCTGTAGTGATCCAAGATGCAGGCAAATCACCAACCCTATCTTGTTGGAAATCATCAAAAGCTATAATTTCCTCCCCTTGGACAAATGAAAACTTGGAATATCTGCTCAATGGCTTTTTCACATTATTGGAAGCTTCATTCTCTTGGTGACTAATCATTTGATTTCCGTCATTATAATCATCATCCCAGCCTTCCATATCAGAATTACCATTGTCACTATCTGAGGAATCCTTTCCCTTTTTAGGCTTTTTCTTGAACAATGATTTCACACCGTTGATCACACCATCGGCAGCCTCTTCAATAGACTGATCAACTGTCCTTTCTGCTTTGTTGGCTGTACTTTCCTTTGCCCGCTCTTTGACCCTTTCTTTGATTTGAGCATTTGTATTTTCACATATTCCAATTAATGATATGAGAAAAAAAACTCTGAGTAAAATTTTCATAATGGTTGAAATTTAAAGATAAGTGATAGCTAGGTCTACGACCTATTTCTATTTAGTCCTAAGCGGTAGGAAATAGTAAACAAAAAGTTTAAAAAAAGTTAAAACTCAACTATGAAAGTGTCTCATTATACGCTTCAGTGTAGAACCTATCAACCATTTGAATATAGAATACCATATTCAAAAAATATAACAACAAAATTGTAAATTTAAATTTTGAAACCGATTTCATTTGTCATATTTTAGATTTTTGAAAAATCTTATTTAAAAAAATCAAATAACCTATGAACCTAAAATCATCAAAAAGTATTTTGGCTCTTTCAGCTGTCTTGCTATTTTCATCATGTGGAAACCAAGATAAAAAGGAAGATTCAGAAACAGTGGTAGAAGCCGAAAGTAAGTTTCTTTCTAAGCCATTGATAAGCCATATCTATACAGCAGACCCATCTGCGCATGTTTTCAATGGCAAAATATACATTTACCCTTCACATGATGTAGAATCTGTAGTGGAAGAAGATGACTCAGGAGCACATTTTAATATGAGGGATTACCATGTCTTCAGTATGGAGTCGATAGATTCAGAACCTAAAGACCATGGTGTCGCATTAGATGTAGATGATGTTCCTTGGGCCAAAAGACAAATGTGGGCTCCTGATGCAGCTGAAAAAGACGGTAAATTTTATCTTTACTTTCCAGCAAAAGACCATGATGATATTTTTAGACTTGGCGTGGCTGTGAGCGACAAGCCTGAGGGCCCTTTTGAGGCACAGCCAGAACCAATGAAAGGTTCTTTCAGCATTGACCCTGCTGTATTTCAAGATGGAAATGAATACTATATTTATTGGGGTGGAATCTGGGGTGGACAGCTACAAAAGTGGAGAACAGGCGAATACCTATCTACTGGAGACTCTCCTTATGACGACGAACCTGCCGATGATGAACCAGCTATCAGCCCGATGATTGCCAAACTTAGCAATGATATGCTCGAATTTGGGGAAGCGCCAAAAGAAATAAAGATCCTTGACAAAGATGGATCACCGATTTTGGCTGGAGACCATGAAAGAAGATTCTTTGAAGCAGCTTGGGTTCACAAATACAACGACAAATACTACTTCTCCTACTCTACCGGCGACACACATAATATAGCTTATGCTATCGGTGAATCTCCATATGGACCATTTACTTACCAAGGAGTGATCTTAAAACCTGTTCAAGGATGGACAAATCATCACTCTATAGTAGAAGTAGATGGAAAATGGTACATCTTTTACCATGATACCGAGCTTTCAGGTGAAACACATTTGAGAAATTTAAAAATGACGGAAATGACCCACAATGCAGATGGGACTATCGAAATGATTGAGCCGATATTGAAGTAAATGATTTTCATAAAATCTGCCAATTGTCAATACTATCATTTGCTGTATAGAAAATCAGTTATTGATTATGAGATGATCGTATAGATGCATTTTTAAAAAATATGAAAATACATGTCTGTTTTCAGATAAATTCTAAAACTGACTAATCATTCACGAAACAAAAAGCCCTTCCAAATTAACTGGAGGGGCTTTTTATTAGATTGTCTTCTGATTACGTCATCCAGCAAATTTCTGAAAACCAACACAGATTCTATCAATCGATCAATTGCTTTTTAACTTTGCTATAGCCAAAACTGGTTGTTCATTTTTTATCATTTCGGTGAGTACATTCATATTAGATTCAAAATATTCCTCTCCTCTATTCTCTATCATTACTTTCTTGTATTCAATAAATGCATCCAACAAAGACTTCCATTGATCCTGCGTGATTATAGATATAAGTTCATCATCATCTTTTATTGCTTTTGGTGCGCTATATGGGAAATTGTTTATATCATCGCTCAATAGATATGAATAGATCATCTTCGTACTATCATTATTTCTAAAACTCCAATATACATATTCGTCTAACAAAAACTCAAATGAGATAAATTGCCTTGATTTGACAAAGTAGTCCTTCAACCTTACCGCACCGGACTCATTGATTATTTGATGGTTTTCAACCGTATTTGGCAATGTTTTCAACCTTTCAGGCACTTTTATATCCTCAAAATCAAGTACATATTTCGCTTCTAAACCTATTCCCGAATTATAGGAAAATATCGTATCGCTAGGGGAGAGAATAAAAAGTTCATTCTGGCTTTTTGAGAAAAACGAATATTGCCTTTTTGAGCTATAAGCGTGATCACCACCAAAAGATATCAAGTTTTTGTTGTGTATGGATTCATTAGTGATTGAAAGTGCTGATATACCTGCTGGTCTATAGTCAGTATTAATATAATCTGAAACTGAGGAATATGTGATAAATTTATTGTCACTCTCGTGATGTATCGCATTTACATAGTGCCGAATGAATACTTCATCAATGAAATTTCCGTCAAAATCATAAACCAGAATCTTCTGTAAGCTTCTGCAGAAAATATGGATTTCATTTCCCTCACTAACATAAAAATCAGAAAGTTCGTTGTATTCACCCGGTCCTTGCCCCTTGGCATCAATGGAAAATTCCCACTTGCCACTTGAATCGAAACCATACACCCGAGATTTCGATTTATCTCCTATTAAAAAAGTCGAATCAGAGTAAATGATTTTAAAGATTTCACCAATTAGATTATCCCCCCTAAGTTCGAGAGGAATATAGCTGATTTCTTGTGCAAACATTGAAGTTGTAACAAGATCAACTTTCTCAAAAGTCAGCTGCTCAATATTTTCAATAGATATAGCATCATTACCAGATTGCTTTCCACATGACATACATAGAGTTATCATACATACCAAAAGCAAATTTCTATTCCTATTAGTATTCATTTTTTTAATTTTCCTATTACAAGAATGGGATTGTCACCATTTTCGGTTTTGTCCTTCAGTTTTCTTATTGCTTCATTCTTGGATAATATAAACTTCTGAAAATTAACAGCCTCCTCAGAAGTTCCATGCAATAGATTTGGATCTAAGGTATAATATATGTCGTCACCGTCCATGCCATACATTAGACTCATCATACCAAAATCTGGCATATGCGTAAAGCCACGAGTATCATAAATTTTATCTAATTCCTTATTAAACAAAACTGTATGCATACCTTCAGTCCCACTGTAATATTGAAAATAAATCCATCTATCTGATTCAAAAACACGATCAATATTGTAAACATATTTAGATTCCTTTAAGGCAAACATTTGGTCTCTTGAAGACAATCTCTCAATACTTTTAAGAAATTCTTCCGTGATTGTATAATTTCCAAAATCAAAACGATACTTAGGAATATAGCCTTCCATATCAATTTCATAGATGACATTTTCAAACATCGGATATACATATGCTTTGTTCTGATAAGAATAGCTACCGTGAAAAGGTGATGTAATTGAATGATCTATCGTAAAACTCTTCTCTATAAAATTGTCCTTAAAATTTAAATCATTATCTAACGTTTTTACATAATGTTTATGGGATTCAAAAAATTTATTACCAAAATAGAAGCAAAATCCTTTACCATCAATTGGTAAAATTGATTCTGTATGCTCATAGTATTTTCTTTTTGACAAGAACTGCAAAGTTGAATCATACATTAACAATTCCATCCCTGTTCTTTGATTATTAATCATTAAATAACCATTAATTTCGTCAATTACAAATTGATCACAGCTCGAATATTGGTCAGGACCAGAGCCAAAACTTCCCAATTTTGAAAGAAATGTCCCATCAGCATTAAAGCAAAGAACCTTATCCCTATCCTGTATAAAATATTTATTGTTAAAGTATTTTATACTATGGATATCCCCAATTAGTGATTCATTTGTAGTTTCCAATGGCAAAAAAATGACTTCTTCAATGACTTCTGATATTGGTATTTTATTATTCTCCGTCGGATCCAGAACAAAGGTTTTTGTCTCCACCATACTTTCAGTTATCTCTGTAGAATTACAAGAAATAACGAGTATAGCGATCAATATATTTGTTACATACTTTGACATACTGACAATCTAAATACCTTCACATAACCAATAAATAAGGTTGTTGTGTAAATAAAAAATAATTCAAGAAGTTAATAAAAAACGCCAATTATTGATTGAACATATTATTTTGTATGATTAATCCAGTTGCTTATCCCTGCATTTTATCAATAATTAAAAACTCATGGTTGTTATAGTTGATTTTCTATGCTTATCAAAATGCAAAACATTAAAATTTAAGCTAGTCTCAGTTATACCAACTTCTTGATTGGACATACTTGAAGTATATGCATACATCTTTGTTTTTCCATCTTGAAGTCGACATAACTGAGACATTATAGCAAGATTTATTATAGGTGAAATAGGTTTCTATATAAACTGATTCAAGATATTCTCATATCTCTCTTGCTTTCCACTTGTTTTCTTAGGTTCACCAACAGCAAGTGCATGTGTTCTAAGGTCTTCAAGGGTAAGTTTGCCATTTTCGAATTCACTACCTTTTCCAGCATCAAAAGAAGCATATCTTTCTTTTCTCAAAGACTTGTAATCAGATTTTTGGATAATTTCATCTGCAATAATCAATGATCTTGCAAATGCATCCATACTTCCAATGTGTGCATGGAACAAATCTTCCATATCTGTAGAGTTTCTTCTGATCTTCGCATCGAAGTTCACTCCTCCTCCATCGATTCCTCCTCCTTCGAGAATCACCAACATAGACTCAGTCAACTCCTGCAAGTTGATAGCAAACTGATCGGTATCCCAACCATTCTGATAATCACCTCTGTTTGCATCTATACTACCCAACATCCCTGAATCTACAGCTACCTGCAATTCATGCTGGAAAGTATGTCCAGCCAAAGTAGCATGGTTTACTTCCAAATTCAACTTGAAATCCTTGTCCAAACCATGATGTCTCAAGAAACCAACAACCGTGGCTGCATCATAATCATACTGATGTTTTGTTGGTTCCATAGGCTTTGGCTCGATCAAGAAATTGCCTTTGAAACCTTTTGATCTAGCATAATCTCTAGCCATGGTCAAGAACTGCGCAAGGTGAGATGTCTCACGCTTCATGTCTGTATTCAACAAAGACATATAACCTTCTCTTCCACCCCAGAAAACATAATTTTCTCCACCAAGTTTGATAGTGGCATCGATTGCATTTTTCACTTGGGTACCAGCCCAAGCCAATACGTCAAAGTCAGGATTGGTAGAAGCGCCATTCATATATCTTGGGTTAGAAAATACATTAGCTGTACCCCAAAGTAATTTCACCCCAGTTTCCTTTTGCTTTTCCAAAGCATAATCTGTGATGATCCTCATGCGCTCCTCATATTCTTCGATAGAAGCACCTTCGTCAATCAAATCCACATCATGGAAACAGTAATAAGGCGCACCGATTTTTACGAAAAATTCAAAAGCTGCATCCATTTTATCCTTTGCACGCTGTACTGCATCTTCGCTTGCATCCCATGGATGAGTAATTGTACCTGGACCGAATGGATCCCCTCCAGTGCCACAGAATGAATGCCAGTAAGCGATGGCGAATTTAAAATGCTCTTTCATTGATTTTCCTGCAACAACTCTATTTTCATCATAGAATTTAAATGCAAAAGGATTACTGGACTCTCTGCCCTCAAACTGGATCTTGTCGATGTTTGGGAAATAGGTTTTTGACATAATATTATAGGTTTACTTTTGTTTGAGATTTATTTTATTTGATTATCCGCTACTTTACCATTAATGAAGTAAGCAAACCATCATGTTGCGGATAATCGTCAACTACGCCACGGCGCACAAGTGTCAACGGACGACAGTCAACAGAAATGAAAACCCGTTGATGGAGAAACTTTGTTTGGCTAGTGGAAAAGTCTCAGATAATCATATTATTTTAAATGGTTTTCAAGGTTGACAAGCCAATTTGCATAGACTTCCTTGTACATTTCTAATTTACTTGGACTTGGTTCTAGAGAAGCGATTTTTTCGAGGCCAATAAAAGCGTCTCCTTCATTGGCATATATCCCTATTCCAATACCCGCTCCTCTTGCAGCCCCTTGGGATCCATCAGTATCGTAAAGCTCCAATGATACTTCGTTCATATGGATAAATGTTTCCCTAAACAATGGGCTTAAAAACATGTTTGCATGGCCTGCTTTGACTGTATTCAGGTTGAGGCCCATGTCTTTCATAATGTTGAAACCATAAGTCAAGGCAGATACTATTCCCTCTTGGGTGGCTCGTAGAATATGCTTTTGATCATGTTTCAACAAATTCAATCCACATAAATGTGCTCCTACATGTTTGTTTTCCATGATTCTTTCCACGCCGTTTCCGAAAGGTATAAAACTCAAACCTTCTGAACCAATTGGAGAATCAGCAGCCAAATCATTCATTTGAGGATAAGTAATATGCTCACCTCCCAAAAGTTTTTTGACCCAAGAATTCAAAATACCTGTACCATTGACACAAAGAAGGACACCATAGCTAGGTCTTTCTTTGGTATGGTTGACATGAACAAATGTATTGACACGTGACTTTGCATCGTAAAGAGGTTTGTCTGCCACTCCGTACACAGTACCCGAGGTTCCTGCTGTAGTTGCCAATTCACCATCTTTCAGCACATTCAGTGAAAAAGCATTGTTTGGCTGATCTCCTGCGCGATAGGTAATTGGTATGCCAGGTTCTAGGCCAAGCAATTCTGCACTTTCAGAATTTACTTTTCCCTGTAAAGAAAATGAAGGGACAGTATCCGGAAGAAGATTCTTATCTATTCCATAGTGCTCAAGAAGATTCTGGGAAACTCCATTTGTCTTGAAATCCCAAAAAATTCCTTCTGAAAGCCCTGTTTCAGAAGTCAGAATTTCTCCAGTAAGCTTCATGGCTACATAATCTCCCGGAAGCATCATTTTATGGATTTTGGAATAATTTTCAGGTTCGTTTTCCTTAACCCATTTCAGTTTTGAAGCTGTAAAATTCCCTGGAGAATTCAGCAAATGTGGAAGGCAATAATCTGATCCCAATGCTTCAAACGCTTCATTTCCATAGCTCACAGCTCTACTGTCACACCAAATGATCGATGGTCTGATGACTTGGTGATCCTTGTCAACCAAAACCAAACCGTGCATTTGATAGGAAATACCAATAGCCTTAACTTCACCTTTTTGGATATTTGCAACCTTCACAATCTCTCGCGTGGTATCCACGATATATTTCCACCACATTTCAGGATCTTGCTCAGCCCAATCCTTCTGTAAGGAATGAATGGGCATTTCTACCTTAGGAAGACCTTGGGAAGATACCACTTTTCCAGTGTCCGCATCAAGCAGTGTAGCTTTGACCGACGAACTTCCGATATCATATCCTATCAATAATTTTCTCATTTCTTTTTTTAATTTTTAATCCATCATAAGCGAAATTCCCATTTCCAAACCACGCAACTCAGCTAGGCCCTTTAACCTTCCGATTGCCGAATAGCCTGGGTTGGTTTCTTTGTGAAGATCGTCAAGAATCTGATGCCCATGATCTGGCCTGAAAGGGATTGGTACTTCCCTAGTATTATTTATGTTCACCAATTCTTTCATAACTTCAAACATATCAACATCTCCATCTAAATGGTCAGATTCATGAAAATTACCAAACTGGTCTTTTTTGACATTTCTTAAGTGTGCAAAATAAACACGCTCACCAATTCCCTTCAAAATCAATGGGAGATCGTTAAAACCACCAGCCCCAAGGGATCCTGTGCAAAAACATACACCATTGAATGGCTTGTCAACTGCATTCAAGATCCAAGACAAGTCTTCATGGTTGGAGGCAATTCTTGGTAATCCCAAAATCGGAAAAGGAGGATCATCTGGATGAATGGTCATTTTGATACCATTGGATTCACAGACTTCGGCTATGCTTTCTAGAAACAAAACCAAATTTCTCCTCAATCCATCCTTACCTATTGCTTTGTAAATCTCAAGGCTATTTCTCAATTGTGAAAGGCTTACGCTTCCTTCGGTGGGTACGCCCATACAGATAATATCTTGCAAATCTTTCCTCTTCTCTTCTGAATAGGTGTCCAGTCGATTTTCCAAAATGGATATCACTGACTTGGTATAGTCTAAACGAGCACCATCCCTCTTTAGAATGTACATATCAAAAAACGCTAAATCTGCCCAATCAAGATATAGTGCCTTTGCGCCATTTGGTAAAGAAAAACTCAAATCTGTCCTTGTCCAATCTAATACAGGCATGAAATTGTAGCAAACTGTTCTTAACCCAGCTTTGGCAAGATTTCTAAGTGTTTGCCTGTAATTTTCCAAATAACTGGCTGTATCCCTAGAATTGGTTTTTATTGCTTCATGTACTGGAACCGATTCCACTACCGACCAACTTAAGCCAGCCGATTCTATAATTTTTTTTCGTTCTAAAATATCATCAAGTGGCCAAATGTCTCCATGGGGAATATCATGAAGCGCCGAAACTACCCCTGTAGCACCTGATTGTTTGATATCGCTTAGACTAACTGGATCATTGGGTCCATACCACCTCCAGGTTTGCAATAGGTTATTTTTCATTTGGGTTTAATACAAAACTATTTATTACAAATTCTTCTTTTTTAAATATTGCCTGACTTTGTCCTAAAAACCAATAGTACTTAACGAAACTAATTTGATTGCAATAAACGGAGTAAAAGAAAAGGCTTGAGGGCATAATAAAACCGGAAGTTCCCAGAAGGAACTCCGGTAATGAATAATAAACCCTAATATTTATTGAACTATGAATAACAAATGCAAATCAAAACATGATCTGCGCTCTGCACCAAAGTTAAATCCTAAGAAACACTTAACTAGTGTAATTGATCCCACTTTAAATATCTAACGATTATGCTTTCAACATCTAAAATCGGTATTTGATCAAAGCATCTGTGTTTCGAGCTATAAACTTGCACAAAAAACAATAAAAATGCAACCGATTTCATAAAATAATTATTTTTACTCCATTTCTTAGAAAAGCCTTCAAACCAAAAAGGCATCTAAGAGACATAAATTGAAAAGAGATACCATATTTTGTACAAGGCCAAAAACACCGCTGAAGCAAAGTATTGCATAAAATCGCCACAAGTCAGTTTCTGTCAAGTTCTTCAGTAAAAGAATTATTCATTTTACTAAAAAAACAGAACCACAAAACAGATTGCCTATTGAATCAATTAATTGAATTTGAATGTTTATACTAGACATTCCAAACATCTAAATTACCTTTACAAGAGAAAAAATCGGCTCTTGGAAAATTCCAATCGATTTCAATTCTTAATAAAACCGGAAATTAAAAGATGTTTGTTATTGATAATCATTTATTTTTGTGGTCAGATTGTATAAAAACAGCTCTCTACAATAGTAGAAAATACGACATTTAGAATTAGAATGGAAAAAGACATCACGATATACGACATTGCTAAGGACTTGGGAGTTTCCCCTACTACAGTAAGCAGGGCGCTAAACAACCATCCAGCTGTCAAGGAAAAGACAAAGAAAAAGATTTTTCAAGCTGCTTCAGACATGGGCTACCAATCGAATATTTTTGCAGCTAACCTAAGGAGTAAAAGAACAAACAATATTGGGGTTATAGTACCTAGTTTGAACAGTAATTTCCAAGCCTCGGTGCTTGCAGGTATGGAAAAAGTAGCAAATGAAGCTGGCTTCAACTTAGTAATCAGTCAATCTTTGGAATCCAGTGAAAAGGAAATTGCTAATACACGCTCAATGTTCAACAGTAGGATTGATGGGCTTTTGGTTTCCTTAGCTAGCGATGCTGAAAACCTAGCTCATTTTGAACCTTTCCACAAAAGAGGAATTCCCGTGATATTCTATGATAGGATCGCCAATAGTGATAGCAGTACAGGAGTAACCATTGACAATATTCAAGCTGCACAGATAGCAACAAACCATCTTATTGATCAAGGTTGCAAAAAGATTGTTCATGTGTTAGGAAGTACAAAAGTTAGTGTCTATGCTGACCGGTTGAAAGGATACAAATATGCCCATATTGATAGAAATATTCCCTTTGAACAAGATCAAATAATAGTCCTTTCGGATATTAATGAGGAAGCAGGTGAAAACATCGTGAATCAAATCCTTAAAATGGACCCTCTACCTGATGGCATTTTTGTGTCCAATGATGCATGTGCTGCTAGCTGTATGAATCATCTCAAGCAAAGAGGTATTAGAATCCCTGAAGATATGGCACTAGTCGGATTCAATAACGAAGTAATCTCCAGACTAGTCGAACCAAAAATCACCACAATCAACTATCCAGGGTTCGAAATGGGAGAAGTTGCCATGAAGAATCTGATCAATCATTTGGATGAACCAGGGAACACCACACTTCATAACACAAATAAAATTACCTTAAGATCTGAGCTACTAATTAGAGAATCATCTTTGAAGATCAAAAAGTAAGCTCAATCTGTACATTTATCCCAATGAACAACAGCAGGTGAATACTTCGCATCTATTGATGCGAATGGTTAATTTGCATACGATTATCCAGTCAGCTGATTGAGTTGAACTTCATACAATATTTTTATTTAGGCTAATTCATAAGTATTTTTTTCATCTTCCCTCCTTTCTTGTACAAGTTCAATGTAGAACTTGAGCTGTCTAAACCTCAAAAATTAAAACAAGAAATTTGACTTTAAAAAAATCCCCATTTGAACTAAACGAAAAACAACCGATTTCATACAATTATAAAAAATATCGATTAAAACTATATACTAACTTGAATTCACAAGCTAAATTTTTAATATCAGTCTGGGAATTTATTTAGTTTTTTAAAATCAAAAACATCAAAAACTATGTGAAAACAATAAGCTATCCATGTTTCTATGCTTTTTAAAAAGCATAGAAGGCTAAAACACCAAAACAGCTATTGAAACACAACATTAAAAACGTGAAATAATGTCACTCAAAAAGTATAAATAAAAAAAATGACATCGATTTCAAAAAATTACTTTGAACAGGTTGTATTAAATGGTAAATTTGGAAAAACCATTCGATTATTGCTGTTTATTATCTATTGGTAAATCTTCCAATTGCTAACCTCACTGAGCTTCCTTTTTAGTAGAAAAGATAAGTTCAAGATTAAATATTGGGAAAATGATAAACCAACATAATGCTCAAAGATTGAGTTGCTGCAAAAGAATTTTGCCAATCATTGGATATATGATGTAAAAAAACCTAAACCTATAGTAACCTAACCCCAAATGTTAAATGAAAATTCTTTCTCTCAACCTATTACTCCTATTCTTATCCTCATATGCTTTTTCTAACGATGGGTACAAACTCTGGCTGCAATATCACACTATAGAAAACCCAAGTGATTGGCAAAAAGAATCCTTTGAACATTTTAAAATCAATGGATCTTCTTCTACATTAGATATCATTGGTGATGAGATTCAAAAAGCTAGTTTAGGATTTTTCCAAAAAGTAGCCAATCAGGATACAAATAATCCTAAACTTATAATTTCGAAATTTTCAGATTTGGATCAGCAAAAATTCCCTCTAGATGCTAATAAAATAACTAGTCTAGGTTCAGAGGGGTTTTTCATTCAAGATTTTGACGCTGGTAATCAGAACAAAGCAACCATTATGGTAGCAAATACTGACATTGGGTTACTATATGGAACATACCATCTACTTCAAAAAATCCAGAAAAACGAGGCAATCCCAGCAGAAGGTATTTTTCAATCACCCAAAACACAACACAGGTTACTGAATCATTGGGATAATTTAGACAGAACAGTAGAAAGGGGTTATTCTGGTTTTAGTATATGGAATTGGCATAGACTGCCTCGCCATATCGATCAGCAATATATAGATTATGCAAGAGCAAATGCTTCCATTGGGATCAATGGAACTGTATTGACAAACGTCAACGCCAACTCTCTTGTATTGACACCTGAATATTTGGAAAAAGTCAAAGCACTGGCAGACACATTCAGACCCTATGGGATCAAAGTATATTTAACAGCCAGATTTTCCTCACCTATAGAAATCGGTGGAAAAGTAACAGCCGATCCATTAGATCAGGAAGTACAAGACTGGTGGAAAGAAAAAGCCAAGGAAGTATATAAGTATATCCCGGATTTTGGAGGATTTGTAGTAAAAGCTGATTCGGAGGGACAACCTGGCCCTCACAATTATGGCCGAACCCAAACAGATGGTGCCAATATGCTTGCAGACGCAGTAGCGCCTTTTGGGGGAATTGTCATGTGGAGAGCTTTCGTATATAGCGAAAAAACTCCCGATGATAGACACAAACAAGCATTCAATGAATTCAAACCTCTGGATGGGAAATTTCGCAAAAATGTAATTGTACAAGTAAAGAATGGAGCGATAGATTTCCAACCAAGAGAGCCTTTTCATCCTCTTTTTGGTGCAATGCCAAAAACTCCCTTAATGATGGAATTCCAAATCACACAGGAATATTTAGGCCATGATACTCATCTGGCCTTTTTGGCGCCTATGTACGAGGAAGTGCTGAAAGAAGATACCTATGTAAGTGGAAAAGGAAGTGAAGTAGCAAAGACAATTGATGGGAGCCTACATTCCCACACATTGACTGCCATGGCGGGTGTCGCAAATATCGGTACAGACAGAAACTGGACGGGGCATCACTTCCATCAAGCCAATTGGTTTGCCTACGGCAGACTCGCTTGGGATCCTTACGAAAAAGCTGAAAATATTGCTGAAGACTGGATCAGATTGACATTTTCAAATGATGACGATTTTGTAAATCCGATTAAAGAGATGATGCTAAACTCAAGAGAAATGGTCGTAAATTATATGACCCCTTTGGGATTGCACCATATTATGGCTAGAAGTCATCATTATGGTCCTGGACCCTGGGTAACTGGTGGGTCAAGGGCGGATTGGACTTCTACCTATTACCATCAGGCTTCTGAAGAAGGTATTGGTTTTGACAGGACAGCCACGGGTAGCAATGCACTTGGCCAATATGCTATGGAGCTTCAAAAAAAATGGGGAGATATCAATTCAATTCCTGAAGAACACCTGTTATGGTTTCACCATGTATCATGGGATCATCAATTGAAAAATGGTGATAACCTATGGAACAACCTTGCAAAGCACTATCAAAAAGGTGTAGAGGAAGCCAGAAAAAATGTCAAAACATGGGAATCTATGAATGGAAAAATCGATGATGAAAGGCATCAGCATGTTTTGTCATTTATGAAAATCCAAGCGGAGGAAGCAGCATGGTGGAGAGATGCTTGCCTGCTTTACTTTGGTCAGTTCTCAAAAATGCCACTCCCAGAAGGTGTAGAACCACCAAAACATGACTTGGAACACTATATTAATTACAATCCAAAAAATGTCCCTGGGATTTGAGGGGTAGTTGGAAGGTTTTTAAGTTGGAAGGTTTTAAGATTAGGGGATTGGAAGATTAGAAGATTAGAAGATTAGAAGATTGGAAGATTGGAAGATTGGAAGATTAGGGGATTATGGCTAAGGGATAAACTCTAGGGTTGAAATATAGTTTTCCTTGACTTGACTATTCGGGAGTAGGTTGTAAATTATAGCCACTTCTTATGTCTTGTATCTTGCGTCTTGTGTCTTGCGTCTTTCTAAAGAAGATTGGAAGATTAGAAGATTATGGGTAAGGGATAAACTCTAGGGTTGAAATATAGTTTTCCTTGACTTGACTATTCGGGAGTAGGTTGTAAATTATAGCCACTTCTTATGTCTTGTATCTTGCGTCTTGTGTCTTGCGTCTTGCGTCTTTCTAAAGAAGGTTGAAAATTAGAAAATTAGAAGATTAAAAGATTAAAAGATTAAAAGATTGTGGGGAAGAGAGAAACTCTGTTGAGTTGTAGCTTGCCTTGATTTCGATATTCGAAAGTAGGTCGTTAATTGTAACCACTTCTTTGAAAGAGAGTGCCCTGAAGAAGCTGTCCTGTATCCTTATCGGGAGGCAA
The DNA here is from genome assembly GCF_022549785.1 of Belliella alkalica. GTDB lineage: Bacteria > Bacteroidota > Bacteroidia > Cytophagales > Cyclobacteriaceae > Belliella > Belliella alkalica. Next base: position 194,010 of record NZ_JAKZGO010000002.1, on the reverse strand, counting down.
TTGAATGGCTATCGGAAATAAAGAGAAATCAACAAAAAAAGTGTCAAGTAAAATCAGGACGTGACACTTGAGTCTTGCGTCCTATTTCTTAAATCTTGCGACTTGGCCCTTAATTACCAACTTTATCTGAAATTTAAAATTCAGTAATTAAAACAGTACTTGAATGAATCAATATTCTCAAAAAATAGCAATAGTAACAGGTGGTGGATCAGGGCTTGGCTTGGCGACTAGCAAAAAATTTGTCAAAGAAGGAATAAAGACCATAATTATCGGACGTGATTCCAAAAAACTGGAAGATGCCAAAAATGAATTGGGAGAACTTGCTTATGCAATATCCTTTGACCTAAGTGATCTTGGTAAAATCCCAAAGCTTGTCGAAGAAATCAAGTCTAAATTTGGCAGAATCGACATTTTGGTGAACAACGCTGGTATCAATATGAAGAAAAACTTCCTCGAAGTCACCGATGAAGATTTCTTCAATGTGATCAATACAAACGTATTTTCTGTATTTGCTATCAGCAGAGAAGTATCAAAAGTGATGGTAGCACAAGGAAATGGATCAATAATAATGATCTCATCAATGGCTGCAAAATATGGAATACCAAAAGTCATCGCTTATACAGCTGCAAAAACAGCCATAGAAGGCATGACAAAAGCGATGGCTGTTGAGCTTTCTCCGATGGGAATCAGAGTCAATAGCGTAGCGCCAGGTTTTATCTTTACAGCCATGTCATCCAAAGCCTTAGATTCTGATCCTGAAAGAAAAAATAAAGTACTTGGCAGAACCCCAATGGGCAAGTTAGGAGATCCATCTGACGTCGCTGAAGCCGTATTTTACTTTGCTTCTGATGCTTCTACGTATGTCACAGGTACTTCACTTGCTGTAGACGGTGGCAATTCCATAGGATTCTAACCAGTGATTTTAAAAAAAATTAACCTAAAAAACCTATAAACCAAATGAATAAGATAATTCGTGTTTTTATCGCATTTTTGATGCTTAGCATCTTCAATTCCCAAGATTTATTTTCCCAATCTTTGAAGAAGAGTTATGAAGGAATTTTTGATATAGGTGCTGCTCTGAGTGTAAGGGAGGTAAATGGTACTGATACAAAAGTATTCCCAATCTTAGACAAACATTTCAATAGCTTGACACCTGAAAATCTGATGAAATGGGGCTCGATACACCCAAGACTTGGCCAATACAACTTTGAGCCAATGGATCGATTGGTGGCATTGGCAGAAAAAATAGATGCAAGGGTCATAGGCCATACTTTGGTATGGCACAATCAGACACCTGATTGGGTTTATGAAGATGAAAATGGGGAAAGGCTTTCAAAAGATGCTTTGCTCCAAAGGATGGAAGAGCACATAGAAGCTGTAGCGGGTAGGTACAAAGGAAAAGTGTTTGGCTATGATGTGGTCAATGAGGCATTTTTTGATGATGGTCAGTACAGAACCTCCAAATGGTACGAAGCAGCAGGAAAAGACTTTATCAAAAGAGCTTTTATCAAAACGCACGAAGTGGATCCTGACGCAGAATTGTATTACAATGATTACAACATGTGGAAACCGGAGAAAACTGACGCAGCAATCAAACTTGCTAAAGAGCTAAGAGAAGAAGGCATCAGAATAGATGGTATCGGAATGCAGGGACATTATGGTCTGGACTCCCCTAGTCTTGAAATAATTGAAACTGCAATAAACAAAATAGCAGATGCTGGATTTAAGGTAATGTTTACCGAAGTTGATATTGATGTATTACCAAACCCTGTCAATAGACATGGTGCTGACATCGATGCAACATTCCCTGCTGATGAAAGTTACAATATCTACAAAGAAGGCTTACCAGAAGAAATTCAAGCAAAACTTGTTAGCAGATACAGAGAGTTATTTGAACTTTTCAAAAAACATGAGGAAAAAATCACTAGAATTACATTCTGGGGAGTTCATGACGGAGGAAGTTGGTTAAACAATTGGCCAATGCCAGGAAGAACTGCTTATCCACTGATCATAGACAAAGATTATAAAGAAAAAAAGGATATTATTGATGCATTGATTCAAATTGCTGAAAATTGATAGTGTATGAATAGAATTTTATCAAAAAAACAATATCAAGTACCTAAATTGAATATCAATAAGATATTTCAATCCATATTGCTATTGATTTTAATTTTGATTTTTCCTTATGAAACTTTTGCCAAGAAAGAACAAAAAACCATAATCAAGCTCAACGATGATATTTCCCAAGTCCATATTGCAAACACGTATGATTTTTTCTTGGATACAGCAGCGGCATATTCGATAGAAGACATTACGAAAGAACACCTTCAAAGTCAATTTCAAAAAGTCACTGACTCACATGTTCTTTTTGATTATTTGGATTCACCTATTTGGATGCGATTTACAGTTCAAAACGACCAAACGCTTTCCAATCATTCTTGGTATCTAGAATCTTGGGGTTTTGATATCAAAAATATTACATTCTATTTCCCAAACCAAGATGGGACATTTGAAACATCTACAGCTGGATTTGAAAGACCATTTGAGGAGAGAAAAATCAAACATAAAAATTTCAATTATTTTCTTGATTTACGACCAAATGAAACCAAAACGTTCTATTTGAAAGTACAGAGAAGCTACAATCAGGAGTTTAGCTTTCACCTAAGAACAAACGAAAAATTCTTGGTGCACTCTCTGAATGAGTATTTTTTATTGGGGATATACTATGGTGTTTTGATCATTATCCTCACTTTCAATTTGTATCTCTTCTATAGACTTCGTGATACTTTATATCTATATTTTCCATGTTTGATATTAGCTTGTATTTGGTTTTCCCTTGGAAGAGATGGCTTAGGTTTTCAATTTTTATGGCCAAATGCTCCCTGGGTAAACAAACTCAACAATGAGAAATTTATAGAATTAATAATCATTTTGTCGACTTTGTTATTCTCAGATAGATTTGTTCAAAAATACACTAAAAGCAAACGTGTCCTGACTTTTACATATATAGCAATTTTACTCAAGCTGATATTGTTTGTAAGTCAAATATTCATCTACGAGTTAAATTACATCGCATATATTGTCATCACAATCATCATCTTATCGATACCATTCTCCATGGGATTGTATGCATTGATCAAAGCCAAAATTTATTCTTGGTCATATACATTCGCCTATTTGTGTCTTTTTTTGGTGATTGTATACTCCTATTCCAAAAGCATACAATTGTTCAGCAGCCCGGTGATCAACTGGTACTTTGTATACCCGGTGATTTTTATGGAAATGATTCTATTTTCTTTTTCCATATTCAATCAGCTCAAATTTCTCCAAAATCAATTTTTGGAAGCTAATAAAGAGAAAACTATTGCTCTGGAGAGAAACAACCAACTCACCCAAGAGCTCAATTCCAAACTGAAGGAAAAAGTAAGGGCAAGAACAGAGAAAATCGAAAGGATGGCTGCTGACTTGGCAAAGAAAAATGTAGAACTACAAACCACAAACCTGAAACTGCAAGAACTTAATTCTCAGGTCACTCAAATCAATAATTATCTAACTGAGAACAATGCACTTCTTAAATCGAGTGTAGAAGAGGTCACTAAAGATCTTGCGCTTATGAAAGGGCTTGATTTTGAAGATTTCAAAAGTGTATTTCCAGATAAAGAAACCTGTCTCAAATTTCTTTCAGAACTCAAATGGAAAGATAAGTATCATTGCAAAAAATGTGATTACAATAAATTCACGGAAGGTCCAAACCATGGAAGAAGATGTAAAAACTGTAACTATTATGAATCCCCAACTGTAGATACACTTTTTCATAAACTTAAATTCCCGATAGAAAAGGCATTCTACATTCTTTACCTCTCCAACCGAAAAGATGTAGATCTTACGTTGAACGAACTTTCGGAGATATTGGAATTGAGAAGAGAAACCTGCTGGGCCTTCAAAAACAAAATCGCACAAGCGATGGAAAAAGTAGGCCACAATACCGACTTGAATGGTTGGGAAGCACTTGCATTGGTGCATTTGGAATAAATGTATTTTTTACCTCAAAGGACGCAAAGTGGGACAGATTGTAGATTGTAAAATATTGAGTTTCTTTTGAAAGGAAAACTTAAGGTTAAGCTATTGTACTCTTTGGTGAAATAAGGAAAATTAGTGATAAATTTGGCACTTGTTTCATGAATTTATCATTTAAGTTCAGACTTTAAGTTCTTAACTTAGAGGCGTTCAATGTTTTTAACTTAATATATTTCAAACAGATGATTGAATCTGAGGTCATTTTAGGTTTTCGATCAGAAGACGAAGCTTTTTATAAAAATTTCTACAAAACGTACAGGAAAGATTTTGTTAATTTCTTAATCAAAAGAGGTATACCAGAAACTGAATCTGTTGAAATATTTCATGAATGTATCATCATCCTCAAAAGAAAGGCTTATCTATATGAATTAGATAAAGTACAAGTCAGTTTGAAAACCTACTTGTTTGCAATTGGCAAAAACAAAGCTTTTGATCATCTGAAGAAGTTGCAAAAGTCCATAATATACTTGAGTGATAATTTGCCTGAGGTCGAAACAGATTTTACGTCTGAAGAGAATGACCAAGAACTGATTCAGCATATCAAAGATAAAATCAGTGTAATGGGAAAAGCTTGTAAGAAACTGTTAATATCTTTCTATTTAGAGGGACTAACAATCAAGGAAATGGTCAAGAGAGGTGATTATGAAAATGAGAATACTGTAAGCGCTCAGAAAAGTCGTTGTTTGAAGCAATTGAGAGAATCACTTACAATACAAAAGAATGGATAAGCAAAAACTAATAGAGCAATACTTGACGAAATCTCTAACCAAGGAAGAGGAAAGAGAATTCCATAGGCTAATGGACTCCGACCCAGAGTTCAAAGCAGATTTAAATTTCCATCTAGGTATAAAGAAAGCACTAATTCTAGAAAAAGAGGAAGCATTAGGTTCCAAATTAGTAGGTTACGAAAACGCTTACCAAAGGACAAAAAGCATACAACGAACGCTATTTAGAATAACTGTAGCGGCAGCTTTGATCATAAGTATGCTATTAGTTGTCTTGAAGTACAACAAAACTCCAGTTGAAGCTAATCAACTATTTTTATCCTATTTCACACCAGCTGAAAACATCCATTACCCAATTACCCGAGGTGAATCGGACACATTGATTGTGCAAGCTTTTACCGCATACGAACAGGGGCAATTTGACAAAGCCTTGGAGCTGCTTCTACTCATGCAAGGAACTGGGCAATACGAGGGACTAGATCTATATATTGGCTCTGCATATTTGGCTATTGGAGAAGTAAATAATGCTATAAAAGTATTAAATCCCAACAATGTCAAAGACAGCTTACTTTTGTATAGGTACAAATGGTATCAATCTTTAAGTTATGTAAAGTCTAGTGAGTACGATTCTGCAAGAATATTATTGGAAGACATAGTAGCAAAAAAGGCCTTCAAATCGGAAAAGGCTAGCCTACTTTTGAAAAAACTTCCTCAAGATTAACAATAATGCTAGTAAACTTAAACCAATAAGAAACCAATTTATTTTTTTGGTATCAGAATACTCGTCACTACCTATCAAAACCAATCCCGCCCAATAATAGGGATGCCTTAAATATTCATCTTCGGTCTGAGCCAAATATGAAAGTTTGGCCTGGCGTAAGGACTCGGACTTTGACAAACCCTTCATAAGGTTTGTATAAAATAACTGCATAATTATAGCAGATTGTTTGTCAGGAATCTCCCATAAGCTGATGACTAAGCTAGGTACACCTGCATAATTAAATGCTCTACCTAAACTCAAAATCCCTGCGCCTTGATTATTATTGACTACCCCTGATCCACATGCGCTCAAAACTCCCAAATCGGCATTTAATGACCAATCGTAAATCTCATTTACAGTAAGGTAATCTTCCAAGTCATCACCAAAAACTAAGGCATTATATCCTGGATTGGATAATTCGGAATGTCCATGGGCAGCAAGATGAAAAACACTAGCTTGAGCTGCTTCAGATTTGAATAAATCTTTGGTCACAGATTCCCCAATGTAACTTTTACCTTTCATCAATTGATGGATTCGCTGCACTTCTTCAGCAGCGTAGACCAGTTGGCGGTCTTTATAAGCAGGAGCAAACCCTGCCCAAAACACCTTGTCACCAGACCGCTTCACCGTCACTCTTCGTATTCTATCCAAAAGGTTGACATCATAGTTGACTCGCTTGGAAAACACCAAAGGTCGGCCTTCATAAGTAAACATATCTATCGGAAACATGGCTAACCACCCGTCAGGGACATAGATTAGTCGATCTACTTTTTGCAGTTCTACTCCAAATATATCTTCCCAAACAAACAAATTTTCAGCTGTTAGAAGTCTACTACCTGTGGATCGCTGTGTAGACCAGCTTTCCTTCAAATTTTTGTCTAAAGCCAAAGACTTAAAGCTCAATCCATCCTTATTTGCGATCATCGCAATTACAGTTTCCTCATAGACAAAAGTCTCTATCCACAGGTCACCTTTGTGAATGCTCTGATGCAAATCCTTCAAAGAAATCAAGGGAGATACAAAGTAGGAGTAAAAGTAAGAAGCCACCTTAGACTTCAATTGTTCTCTCAAAATAACAAGCTCCGCTTCTAAGACTTCCACTTCCCTAGCGAGTTTTTGCAATTGATCCATAGGTATTTTTTTCTGCCCGATTTCATGAGCATAGATCATAAACGATACCTCTGCAAATCTCTCAGAAACGCTTTTTTCATTTTCTATCAATGATTTGTGTGCCTCATTATAGGCATGTTGCAAATTCCTCTTGGGGATACTTCCTAAGCTTTTGTTGAAACTTACAAGATTGAACATTGCAAGCTTACCTTCCTCACCTTCAAAAAGTGATTGGTACTTCAAGCCGAGCAAGAGTACTTCTTTCAAAAGTAGCTTTAAGTTAGGACTTTGAAAAGCTGCATTCACTACATGATGTTGAAAATTCAAATACTCATACAATGATGTCTGCACTTCATTCAAATGTGCTTCTACATCACTTATCGGTCTATCTCTTTGCGCAAGCCAAATAGTCTTGAGCAGCAATCCTTTGAGATACAAGTCGGAAGTCAGGTTTGATTGACCCAAAAAGTCCTGAATTTCAGCCGACACGATCAATCCAGAAGACGATGGCAGCTTGCTTTTTAGATTGATTTCTATCCCTGCGAGCCGATGCAGCTGTATGTGATAAGTAGCTTCAGCAAACTTACTCTTTATTACCACACCCCATGCCTCCCAATACTTTAGAGCTGTAAACCAATCTTCGTCTTGTATAGCAGAATCAATCAAGCCTGGATATGCTTCCAAAAGATAAATGTCTCTAGAAATCTCCTGCGCAATAGCGACCGCTTTCAAATAATATTCCTGAGCATCAGCATGTCTATTGCTTTTCACATAAAGCTTACCCAATAGATTGAAAGCCATCGCCTTCTGACGCCTAAGGTCATATTTATATGACTTCTCTATTGATTCAAAAATCGAAAGTGCCTCTTTGGCTTGTCTTAGTCCTTCATCCAATTGGTGTTTATACCCTAATACATCAGCCGAAACCAATAGCGCTTTAGCATACTCAAAGCCAGCTGAAGAATTGATCTGTTGAGCCATATCTGTGGCAAGGAGTGCATATTTCTCTGCATGAAGTATATCCCCTTCTCGCAAATAACACCTTGCAATCGCGGCATAATCTTCAGAAACAATTCCTAGAGCATCTTCTCCTCCTTGAACATCATAAGACAAGGCTTTAGTATAGAATGGAAGTCCCTTCAATCCATTCCCATAACGATCTTCATAAATCAATCCAACATTATATGCATTAGCTCCAAGAGTACCCAGAGGTGGTTGTACTAATTTTTCTAATACCTTCAATGAAGCTTCATAGCACTGAGCTGATTTATCAAACTGCTCCTTTGCATCCCATAGTACTCCTTGCATGGTGAGATTGTTCGCTAAATATAAGTTCATCTGGTGTTTTGCCATTATTGAACCTGCTTTTTCCAAAAAGTAAGCGGCTGAATCATATTTATTGCTATCATAATAAGTCCTACCCAATCGATCTGAGGCCAAGGCAAGCCATTCTTGATCTTGAGAAGTGAATTCTTCAAACCTTTTGACTTTCTTCCTCAAGTAAGGAATATTTGTTTGTCCTGAAACAGCAAATCCATTGATATAATTTAAGTAATCAATGACTTCTCTTTCCCAAGTACCTTCTTGAAAATTGCTTTGAACAAATCCAGCAGGATGTTCTATTAGCTTGGATGACAATGCGTATTTCTTTTCTAAATGACATGTAGCTAAAAATTGAAACAAAGCCCTGGCTTCTTCTTTTTTCAATTGAGATTGAGTACGGCTTGACCAATAAACATAATGACTCTCCAAAATCTCTTGATCTATCACTTTTGTTCCATTCAATACACGTTGTTCATACAGTTTTGCCAACTGCTCAAAAGAAGGCTTTGCTTCTTGCAATGAAAAAAAAGTAATTAAAACGAATACGAACAATTTCATAATATTATATTAATAACAACTGTAATATAACTCGTAGTACTTAATTGCAACATTTTCATTAGCAATTTAAAGCTAAGGCTTTTGAATATTCACATAGTCGAGCATCTATTTCAATTTGAACTCTAAAGATTGATGCGCGTCAAATTAAAAGTGCGGATACAAAGACACTCCATTTGATACTCATCAAAAACAAACATATAAATTATTGAATATTGACTTCATTTTTTAGAAATTTCAATTCATGGGTTTGATCAGTTTCTATTGATCAGTAACACTAAATATCTGAGCTTAGCTAAATTAGCCTTTTCTACGTTAATTTATCAATTTCTAGACGTCTACAACCAAAATAATCCTATTGAAACAAATCTACCAGGACCAGCAAGGCTTATTGATCATTGGGCTTTCAACCAATTTTCATAAAAATCTTGCAGCATTCCAATGATTTGATTTTTTGAATAAGTATTCGAATGGTCGAAAGCGACAGATATTATGTGTCTATTTTGAAAAACAACTAAAATTGATTCCTTCCGAGTTCTATTTTCACGGTAAACAGCAAATTCCCCCAACCCTTTGATCTTATCTTCCTCAGGAGAGGCATTAAGCTCCTCCTTTATACGAGTAGCAACAAGATCGTAAGATTCTGGATTTGCCATCAAAGTAACCATGACAGCGAGTTGTTTCCCTTCCTTTCCTGCGGCCATCATACAAGACATTGCTGGCATGACATTCATTGCAGATACATCTCCTAGTTCGTAATCCTTAGGGATATTGAATATTTCTCTGAAATTAGTCTCTGTCACGCCCTTGCAGGCGTTATAATTTTCGCTTTTCAAAGTACTGACAGTTTGAGTGTCATAGGCTGCTTCATTTTGGGATTGTTGCCCACATGCTGATATAACTCCCAATAGCATCCAATTCAATATTAAAGTAATGTTCAATTTCATGGTCTTCATTATTTGATTATTTATAAATTTTAGTTTTTAAGTTTATGTATGACAAACCGAGCCGTATCATATTGAAAATGAGACATCTGATATCTTACACTGCGGGGACCTTATGTCTATTATTTGTTATGAATCAGAACCAAACCAAATAAGAAACAGGACTAACACCAATTACAGGCTTATCCTAACTAATTACAATAAATGGAGCTTTTCAGATAGTCATGAGTCATCGCACAGCTATTACTTGATCATCTCGATGGTAATTTTTTTTTCAAACCTGAAAAAATCATTATTATCAGACACCCAATAGATCATCCCTGCTATACGCATTATGGGTATATTTTTGCTATTCATTTGCCATACTCCTTCTTAGTATTCTTGGGCAGATAAAGCTTACATCACCATCGAAAAGCTCTTAAACATAGCTTTTCGATAACTATCTGATTAAATGATGATAACTAGAAAGACTGGAGCAATACGACTATCTCCATTGATTACTTCGGCCTTGACTTCAACTTCGTAGGATGTCCCCTTGCGTGCTACTGGGTTCAGCTTTGGATTATCTTTGGTAGATTTCCCAAGTCCATATTGGTGCATAAAGATTGGAGAGATAATATCAAAAGCTTCAACAGGCATTCCCATTTCACCAGGGAAGAATGGGAGCGGACTACTTTTTACTTGAGATATAATCCTTCCATTTACTTTGACAATAGTCTCGAAGACGACAATCGCCAATTCCTTACCATCAGCTGTTTTAGGAAAACCATTTGTTTCCAAATTGAAGACAATATTGTTTTTGCCAGTCTTAAAATCTGCAAAATGATGTACAACACTTGGTCGGTTCTCAATCTTGGTTTTTGCACTACTATTGATTAGTAGATTACCCACAGCTTGCTGGGCTTGTAAGTCAAAGCAAAAGTGCATGATGAATACTATTAATAATATGGCTTGCTTTTTCATAATTATTTGAGAGTTGTTATATAATCTTTTTAAAATCTTCTATTAGCTAATGCTCTTTCTTTATTGGCAATATCTTCTATAATCCTAGAGCCGCGACCATATACGGAAGGTGTGTTGATAGCTTTCTTCAAAAACTTATCTACAACCTCTAGATAAAGCTCATTATTGTGATTTGGAAAATGACGAATATTTGGGTTGACATCAATATTATCAAATACTATAGCGGCATCTTGCTTACCAAGTACGAGTAGGTTACCTGCATGATGATACTTATTAGCAGCCCTGACACCAATAAAATTAGGAACTGATGGCACAGGGTCGGAGTTGATTACTAACCTAAGGTTATTTTTGACAGCTCTTTCAAAATATGCTCTGAATGTTTCATCTCCCACCCTAGGAGATCCCGAAACGATATGTGTAATTGATGCAAATCTTCTGTTTTGATTGACTGCTATATCAAGTGCACATAGTGACGCCAGAGCTCCTCCAAGACTATGTCCAAAAATAAAAATATTGCTAGAGCCCGGAGCCTCTTGAATTGCATTGTGAATATCTCGTCTTAGTCTCTTATAAGCTTCATCAAAACCTTTATGAACATTCGAGTTTCTATAACTTGAAACGGGTGCGACAGAATTTGAAGTAATAAATGATGGCTTTACTTGTTCGATATTGGCATCTGTCAAGACTGTGTTGATGATTGTTTGACCAAGATTGCCGACAGATTTTGTCCCTCTGAATACAATCACTATATTATTACCTCTCTGAGCTACATAGCATCTCAATCGCTCATTTGTAATCCCTGCTGCTGAAATCACACCTTTACTCATTAGGCTAAATCCATTAGCCTGTAACTGCTTGACCACATCAGATTCATGTTCCATGGAGACAAACTGTATATGCTCTTGCATAGATTTCATTGTCTTGATCTTATCTAAATCAAATTGACCAGACGCAATCAAATAAGTACCCTTTTGACCCAGACAGGTAAGTGTAAGGAGCATCAACAATCCTGTTATCCAAAAATTTGCATTGACTGCTAATCGATTGTATTTTTCATGCAGAAGCATAGTTCCTTTAATTTTGAATGGTTCCTATTGCCTCTGCTAACCTTTCTTCATAATTCGGAACTACATCCAAATTGATAATATCTACCCTTCTATTTTTGGCTCTACCTTCTTTTGTGTCGTTTGGATAGATGGGATACCTAAGACCATAACCTCTTGATGCCAATTGATTAGTGGATACCCCAAACTCCTTGATCAGCACATTGCGTACTGCACTTGCCCTTTGTTCTGAAAGCAAGCGGTTTGTTTCGCTATTTCCTACATTATCCGTATGCCCTGCGATCGAGAAACTCCCCCCATGCTGATTCATAAAGTCAGCAATCTGCTTGAGCGATGGAAAAGATTCTGGTTTAATGACTGCACTTCCTGATTCAAAATATATTCCCGTTGCTTCAAAAACCCCCTTGTTTTCTAAATCAGACTTGATTACTGGCGGTGCATCTCCTATTCTGATATTAGACATGTATAGATATTCTCCATCATTCGCTTGGTCTGAAAAAAACTTCAGCGAGCGAAATGGGCTTTCCTCCGATTGTGCTTGGATAATATCGTAGACTTTCTCCTCATTGATGTAGAACCTAATTCTATTTTTGCTCTTCCACATCGACACTCTGATTTTGTCACCTCTATTCAAGTTGGTCTTGCTCAATATTGGCAAAGGAGTAGCATTAAATTCATTATACTCACTTTTTTTCCATCGCTTTTCGACTTGCTTACGATCTCCAGAAAATCCAAAAAATATCCAATGATCACCCCCTCTCCTATTACCCAATTTCATACTCGCATCTTGCAGGTCATTTAGAATGACACCAAACATACGTGTCCCAGGCGCGAACTTTTGACCGTCTACATCCAATACCAAATCGAACTCTAAAGTAAAACTATCAGGGAGCTTACCCAATGTTAAAGGTGTAAAGTTAGTCTGGCCCTTTCCCATTTTCAGCCATTTCCCATCGTACAGACTCAGCTCGACAACTTCCAAGTTACTAGATGTATTCCAACCATCAGGTATGCCCCCTAAAGAGGCCTTATCAAAGTTATCTGCAAAAAGTATGGTTGTACCCATGATAAAATCATAATTTGAGTATGATTTTAAATCTCCACCATTAAAAGCAACAGTGCCATCTGCCCTACCTAATTCTTCCATTGGATGTAGCTCCTCTTCCCATGATACACCTCGCTCTTCTTGCTTACTTTTTTGAGTGTCTTTTGCCTTTTGCTTAGAAGGAAATTTGATTTTGGCAGAAAAAACAGTCTCCTCCAGATTATCCAAGGCACGGTTTGATACTTTATCCGCTCTTTCATTAATCTTCTCTTTCGTTTTTTGTCCAAAAAGTTGATGAGAGCAAGAGATCAAAATCCCCATTGCAATTATTTTGCTAATCATATTATTCATGGTAGTTTTATTTTGTCAATACATTAGTAGCTTGACTGAAATAAACCTTAACAAAATATTTGAAAAATTTTTAAACCTGATAATACTAACTAAGTGGAGCAACGAGGAAATTAAAATTCTTGACTAGCATATAATTTTGATCAATAAGTTTAAGTATCGCAGTACCCAAGGACGTTCTGCTAACGCTTTAATTTAAAGATTGCTTAAGCCCTAATTTTCAAAAACAATTGATTAATTACTTGAATTGAATATGGCAATTATTATTTACATTCTTATAAATGCTTTCAAATGTGAAAACCAACTTTTCTTTAACGCTATTTACAAATTCCAAGGATCTTCTTACCTTGGATATGGAGGATACAATAATATCAACCCAGTGTTAAACAGCGAATCTTGTAAAGTAGCTAGATTGGTTGAAAATTTCTCGATGGAATAGATATCATTCACTTTTGAAAAAGCGCTTAGAGGTGTAATGATTTTATAATATTTTCTTCATTTGATGCAGAATTTAAACAGTTCTCAACTGTCTATAACAAAGTTAAAGGAGAAGTTATTGGTAATGGAAGGTTTTTAAAAGAATCAAAAAAGTACAATTTGATACTTCCTTTTTTTCATACAGTCGATGCAGCTGCAAACCGATTTAAAAATGTATTGGCAGGGTATATTCTAAAGCAATTTATAGAAGAAGCTAGTCCATTTTATCAATATTTGACTAATGAAGATGATTTGGAATCTTACTATTTGGTGGAAGTGATATTTGATTCACCAAATTAAAATTACCCTAGCAATTGGGTCTATGGATTCAAACTAAACAAAAACTTCGTTTTGTTTGAAATAAAATTTGGCAAAAATTACAGTTTGGTACTGATCAATGAAAATTGTGATGATCGATTAAACTCAATTGTGGATAGTTATATTTTCATCCTGCCTTTTGAGGGAGTGATCGTCCAGACAAAAAATAAAAACGCCTGAGAAAAGCTTTAAATCCTAGATGGATTGAAAAAGGAAAACAATTCAATTTTGCTGATTCACTAATTCAGAGGAATGTGAAGCCACTAATGTTGTATAAAGGTCACTACAAATACTAGCATTGGTTTTATTTGTGCATATCGTGCCGACCTTTGTGCTATCCGTGGTTGGGAATAACCAGAAATCACCAGAAAAACCAAATTTTACCCTAGTCAACTTTTTCATGATCTGAAGACAACATTCAATTTGATTGTTATTTCAAACATATTTAGTATTTTTGTATATAATAACAATCATTTATAAGTTGTGAAAGATAAAAAACAGATCATCTTCCCTAAATACAATCAATACTTGGAACAAATGGGAGAGAATATAAAACTCGCAAGGAAACGTAGAAAATTAACCACTCTTCAAGTTTCTGAGCGTGCTGGAATAGCACGCTCTACTCTTTATTTGATTGAAAAAGGTGAATCTAGTGTCGCATTCGGAGCATATTTTAATGTTTTACGAGTATTGGGTTTGCAAAAAGACATTTTGAAATTGGCAGCGGATGATGGATTTGGTAGAAAATTACAAGACTTGGAGTTGTTAAAATAAATATATGGCGTCAAATAAATTCGATATTTATGTTTATGCAGATTGGAAAGGGTTAGAAGAGCCAAAAACTATAGGCTTACTTTCTGCCCATTACGGTAAAGGAAAAAAGGTTTTCAGCTTTGAGTATGACAAATCATGGATTCAATCAAAGCAACAATTACTTCTAGACCCTGATATTCAATTTTTTAAAGGGACTCAATTCCCAAATAATAAAGAGAATTTTGGAGTATTCTTAGATAGTATGCCTGATACATGGGGTCGAACCTTGATGAAAAGGCGTTCTGTTGAACAAGCTAAGGAAAACAACATACAAGCTCCTTTACTCTATGACATTGATTATTTATTGGGTGTTTATGATGAAAGCCGGATGGGAGCGTTACGGTTTAAGACTGATAGAAACGGCCCATTTTTAGATAACAATAACGAAAACCCCACTCCTCCTTGGGCTTTGATTCGTGAACTGCAATACGCAGCATCAAGTTTTGAAAATGACGAAAATAATAGCGAAATAAAAAAATGGTTGGCTATATTAATGGCTCCTGGTTCTTCTCTAGGTGGTGCTCGACCTAAAGCAAATGTTTTGGATGAATCAAAAAATTTATGGATTGCCAAATTCCCTTCCAAAAATGACATTATAGATAAAGGAGCTTGGGAGTTTTTAGCATATCGCCTAGCTATTCAAGCCGGAATTATAATGAGTACTTGTAAAATCGAAAAAATATCTGGAAACCACCACACCTTTTTCACCAAGAGGTTTGACAGAGATAAAGAGCAACGCATTCATTTTTCATCCGCGATGACTATGACAGGAAACAATGAGGATACCATTCGAGATAATATGGCAAGTTATCTTGAAATAGCCGAATTTATCCAAAATAATGGGATTCAAATAGAAGAGAATTTACATCAGTTATGGCGCAGGATTGTTTTCAACATTGCCATTTCAAATACAGATGATCACTTGAGAAACCATGGGTTCTTATTAACCCATGATGGTTGGGTTTTATCTCCTGCTTTTGATTTGAACCCATCAATCGATAAAAATGGACTTGCAATAAATATAGATATGGATAATAATGACCTTGATTTTGAATTAGCAAAAAGTGTTGGAGTTTTTTTTAGACTTGATAAAAAACGTATGGAAGAAATCGTTCAAGAGGTATTTACAGCGGTAAAACTTTGGGAAAAATTTGCTGACAATATAGGCATATCAAGGGCCGAAAAAGAATTTATGCGAAGCGCATTCAAAATCGAATAATCTGTAAATGTTTAAAAATTTAAAGAAAGAAAACAATCCAATTTTGCTGATTCACAAATTCAGAGGTATGTGAATCCAATAATGTGGTATAAAGGTCACTATAAATTTTAGCATTGGTTTTATTTGTGCATTCTTATGTTGAGATTTGTGCTATCCGTGGTCGAAAAATTCAAAAATCTTTCAACCTAAACTTTACCAAAATAATGCTTTCAGCATCTCTTTGACTCTTTTCCAAATCAAGAATTCTTTGGGAAGGATTATTTTTACCATGCTTGATCATCATAGAAAGCATATCTGAACCATAGTAACCCAAAAACTCACTTTCATTAGTTGTAGTTTCATTTATTGGCATGGGAATATTGTCAATATCATTCATCCAAGAAGAGCCTATTTTGACCTGACGTTTATTGTGTTTTGAATAAAATATCCTACAGACTTGCTTGTCATAAAAATAGGTGACACACAGAAAATCTGCTGTTTCATCCACTCTATGGAGAGAAGCCCAACCACCCACTTTTTTATTATTATAATCCTCCACAAATGTGGAAAGCTCATCAGCTTCCATATCATACAATCTTGGTGGATTAGCATTGGCAAAGTCAAATGCAAACCT
Source organism: Belliella alkalica (assembly GCF_022549785.1). Lineage (GTDB taxonomy): Bacteria > Bacteroidota > Bacteroidia > Cytophagales > Cyclobacteriaceae > Belliella > Belliella alkalica. Next base: position 177,656 of record NZ_JAKZGO010000002.1, on the reverse strand, counting down.
TGGATAAACCCTTCCCTCTTCTAAATTAACCCGATAAACTACTGAATTGATGGATTCCATCAGCCTTAAAGAATCTCCAATTTGATAAAACCCTAGATTCGAAAGTGGGTACATCAACAACTGCTCGCGATAAGCTGTCTCCAAATCTTGCTTTTCGATTTCTTCTGCATCATTTGCAATGATAAATCTAGGTTGAATAGGAAAAGTACTTTCAAAAATATGTCCATTTGACCGTCTGGAATTATAAATCGCTATTTTAGAGTCACTTATCGGAAAAAAGGAGGTATGTTGAATCTTATTATTCATAGCTCCCAAAAACTCCCCTGTGATTGTATAGCGCAGAATTTTTTGACTTCTCGGTGAATAAATTAAAACATTACCTGAATTTCGATCAACTTCAAAGTCTTTGATATCTCCATATTCTTCTGGCCCCTCTCCTTTTCTTTGGATCGCATTTACGAATTCGCCTTCATCAGTAAATATAAAAATTGATTCCGTATGGCGATCGAAAATATAAACATGGCCATTGTGATGAATCATTTTTGCTATCTCACCAATAATCATATCCCCCGGTAAGGTGAGCGGAAAGAATTCTATACTCGATACGATCAGCGATGCTTTCATCGAATACTCCTCATCTATATCCTTTTTAGGATCTATCCTGATGATCTCCGCATCCCCATAAAATTCACTTGCAAACTCCACTCCATCATTTGAACCGCCACAAGCCTGAAATAGCGCTCCACTAAACAAGAAACACTTCATAAAAAACTTACTCAAAGAAAATTTATAATACTTCATTTCATTTTTTCTTAAAAATTTAGAAAAGCAATATTTCAGTCAAAGACTAAAACTCCTTTATATCAATCCAAGTCAAAACAGGGGTACTTGAATTATCTATTCCCTCAAATATTTGATTCAAGCCTGATTCATCTCTTCCATCTATAGGATTCACCGTATCTAACATAAGAACTACATCTGGCCAAGATACTGTCAAAAGTGACTGATCATGATAATGAAAATAAGATTTCATGTGTATCCGCTTTCTTGCACGTAGCCAAGCAATCGATTATTGGATGAACGATTTGTGGTTCTGTTGACTGTGAACTGTTGTCTGATGACGAGTATCCGCAATTTACAAAGTTACTTCTTACCCTACGTGCAACATTGCGGATACTCATATAAGATTTATCTAAAATATCTCTTGTGCGAAGAAATACAACTCATTTTTCCAATATTCAAAATTATGGTGGTGACCTGGAATCACTCTGTAGGTATGATTGATGTTTTGCTCCTTTAGATAATCGTGCGTTTGATTAGATACTCTCATCAAGTTATCTTGATCACCACAGCTTAGAAACAGCAACTTTAGGTTTTTTCGGGAAACATCTACTTGTGGAAGCAAATCACTGCCTCGCTTTGTATTTGGTGCTGGTGAAAAACCTCCAACCCAGGCAAAGTCCTCAGGATGATTCAATCCAAAATTCAAAGATTGACCTCCACCCATAGAAAGTCCAGCTAAAGCCCTATTTTCTATTCCAGGCTTTACTTTATATGATTTTTCAATAAATGGAATCAAGTCATCCATCAAATCCTTTTCGAATGTTGCAAATGCCTTGACAGGTTCTGCACCAAAGATATCACCTTCCGCACGGTCATTTTTCATGGCGCGACCATTTGGCATGACGATGATCATTGGCTTTGCTTTTTTGTCCGCATAGAGATTGTCTAAGATTACATTTGGTGTACCTTGATCAAGCCACTCTCTTTCATCCCCACCAATTCCATGTAGTAAATAAAGCACTGGATAAGCTTCAGACGCAGTGTACCCCGGAGGGAAATAAATATTGGCAACACGATCCACACCAACTGTCTTTGATGGATACGATATCTCTTTTACTTCTCCTTTTGAAACTTCTTCTCTTACTTGGTCAAAACCTGATGGCGCGATGATATCTGCGTCTTGCGCAAATGCACAACTTGAGATACAAACAAGCAGCATTAAGGTTAGTTTTTTAAGATTTTTCATAGGTTATAGGTTTATTGGTTAATTAAATATTTTCACTTAATCGACTTTAAATTCTTCTCTTCTATACGAATATAAATTTGGTTCTCCATCATCAAATAATTGCAATACAATCTGTCGCGTCCTGATATTATTTGACATTTTTTCTATTGATTAAAGAAGTTCAACCTCCCGAAATTATCGGACCAGGCTCTTCAGGGTTGTTGTCTCCTGTATCATCATTAATTCCCAGGTTGCGAGCCGGGGCTATTTAAAGTTTAACCCCATTGGGGTTAGGACATGACATTTTATACTGACTTCACTTCATGATTCTCGCACCCTTGACCTTGGGTTATAGGTAAACCTTCGAGGTTTTTGGAAACCTCGAAGGTCAGGTTCTATTTCCTTACAACTTATAATACTCCTCCCACCCTTTTCTTGGAGGGGTGCCATTGAGTAGCTCGTTAGCAACTTTATTGTTGGTGATTACTTTTTTCTTTCTGTCAAATTTCAGGTTGGTATTCATCTGTTGCGCTAAGACTCCTAATGAAAATATCTGGCTTAGTGGCCCTGAAACTTCGAAAGGAGATCTGGTTTTTTCTTCACCTTTGCATGCCAAAAGAAAGTTTGCAAAATGGTTGGAACTACTTTCTGGAACTTCCGGCAAACTACTTTTCATATCATTTGCTGCTTCTTCTGGAATGATAGAAAGTGTACTACCATGGGAACCACCTTTGAATGTCAAATCTTTGCCATAAATTATCTTACCTGGATTCAGTGTTCTCTGCTCAATTTGTCCTGTTCCTGCCGCAGGGATATCTGAACTCAATTCAGAACTACCATAACCCTCAGGAAGTGGTGGTAAATTTTCCAATCCATCATACCAAGTCACATTCACTTCAGGCATTTTTCCTCTTTTAGGAAATTTGAAATCCAAAGTAGTTGCTTGTGGATAGAATAATGGATTATGACCATCTAGTTTGACTGCGTTGATTTCTTCTGGAAGACCCAAATCCAAATATCTATGGAAACTATCCATAATGTGTGCACCCCAATCTCCCAAAGCTCCCATTCCGAATTCGTACCAGCATCTCCATTGGCCATTGGCGAAATCCTTGTTGTAATCATGATGCTCTGCTGTCGTCAGCCAAAGATCCCAATCAAGTGTTTCTGGTATTGGTTCTGCCTTTGGATAGCTTGTCATAGAAGTATCCCAACCATGCCATCTTCTCCTGCTATTCATATGGCAGGTAATGGCTTCTACATCTTTTATAATTCCTGCATCTACCCAAGCTTTAAATTGAAAAGAATTGGCTTCTGAATGTCCCTGATTACCCATTTGGGTAATCACTCCGTATTTCTTGGCTGCCTTCATCATCAGTTCGACTTCCTGAAATGTCCTTGCCATTGGTTTTTCTACATACACAGGCTTACCAGAAGCCATGGCGTGCATGGTTATAGGGAAATGTGAAAAATCCGGTGTACAAATGACAACTGCGTCAAAATCTACTTCTTTTTGGTCTAAAAGCTCTCTAAAATCCTTAAAACGAACGGCTTTGGAATGTTTCTCCATGATTCTAGCTGTATGGGGAGCACCCATGTCTACATCACATAGCGCAACCACATTAGACAAACCAGTTCTATCAAAGTCATTGATCACTTGCTCTCCTCTATTGCCGATTCCTATACAAGCTAGATTTACCCTATCACTTGGCACTTTAGATGCCATCTGCACGATTTCCCCTGCTTTGTTTCTGATTTCAGGTTTTGAAAAAAGTACATGGCTTGGAATAATGTGAAAAGCCCCGAATGCAAGTGCGCTTTTCTTTATGAAATCCCTTCTTTTCTCACCTTTGGTTAATTTTTGTTGGTTTATTTCATCTTTCATCTGTCATCATTTTTCGATTTGATTTCTAAAATAAAGCTAAAAAGGAGCATTAATAAACCAGTCATATAATTTTAGTGATCTTACAAAACTTTTCACTTGAACACCATCAAACTTATATTTTATTCTGATTTTAATAATTACTTGAAATTAAATACTATGATTATCCGCAATGACATAAGCAGCTGAATATATCACTTACAATTATGCAAATCGTCTAAAGTCATCTGACCACAACTGATTGAAATGAACTTCAAACGATACTATAAATGGCTACTGATGTAAATGCGGACATACATATGAATAGATTCTGACAAGAATAAAATTTAACAAAACTACTGCCTGCTTTGAACCAATTTCTGCACTTCAAAGTAGACAGGCTTTGGTTTTAGTTCCTCGTCGAGCAGAAAAGGAAATGCTTTCCTTCCTGGTTGGTCTAGCCATGTATGGTCATCTCCAATACCCCAAAATGTCACTCCTGTGATAATATCACTATAATCGAGTAACACATTAAATATCATACTATATGCTTGCTTCTGTCTAAAAGAAAAAGTATCTGTATAAACAGTGGATCCTGGCTCTGTATTCGATAAATAAACTGGCAAATCCAATTCTGTAATCTGAATTTCAACACCTAGACCTCTAAACAAGTCCAAGGTGGTTCTTATATCCTGTTCTGAAGTCTCCACCATCCAGTGACCTTGTAATCCAACACCATGGATAGGAATGTTATTATCTTTCAATCTCTTCACAAGGTCATAAATCTTATTTCTTTTCCAACTAAATATAGAATTATAATCGTTGTAAAAAAGTTTTGCATTCGGATCTGCTCTGTGTGCAAAGACAAAAGCCGAATCGATATAAGATTCACCAAATATTTTATACCACGGAGAGTCTTCTCTATAGACTATCACACCATTTGGATCCCAGTCAAACAAAGCTTCGTTCACAACATCCCAAGCATATACATCATCTTTGTACCTAGTCACAACTGTTGTGATATGCTCTTTCAATTGCTCCATAGCGATTTCTTTAGATAAAAGGGCACCATCTTGATCATAAAACATCCAATCCGGAGTCTGGGAATGCCAAGTTAAAGTATGTCCCCTCACTTTCATATTGTTGGATTTGGCAAATTGAACAATTCTATCTGCTCCTTCCCATGTATAAAACCCTTTGTTACGCTGTAATGCATCTGGCTTCATTACATTTTCTGCAGTAATACTAGAAAAATGCTTTTGCAATGCAACACCATGATTTGTCCCAGGATCTGCTTGTTGTGGTGTGACAGCTGCTCCTATTGGGAAAAAATCTTTGAACAACTCCTTAAGTGGAATTGCTACTACTCCTTCATCCTTTATATCTTCTTTATCTTCTGGAATTTTAACATCAGGAAGTGGATCTTCTGTACTCCCACAACTAAATGCTATGACCGAAAAAGCTATTATTCCCCAAATGTTAAATTTTAAATTTTTCATGTTTATTTTATTTTAATCATACTTAATTTAACCAATCAATAAACTTAATTTTCCGCAATGCGCCCAGAAAGTGAGTTTTCACATGAAATCATGTGGATATATCCTCGATTATCGACGGCATCTGTATTTCAAGGTATGAACCTATTGAAATTTGGATTCTGATATAAAAGCAGAAAGACATATTATTTTATAACCTTCCAGTGTTTTTTTATCATTTTCTGAAATTCCAATAATCAAAGTACATAATGTCCCGAGATGCTTTCCCCTTGAATACAAAATACAAATCGTGGATACCAGTGGTTTTTTCTATTTCAGATTCTACCAAAACCCACCTATCGTCTCCACCTGTCAAAGGCACATTGATAGTCGTCAACAATTCTCCATCTACACTTCCCAATCTCACTTCCATTGTTACGCCACCATTATGAGTTGTACCTACTCTCGCTGTGAACTTGGTAGCGCCACTTTCACGAAAATCAACACCTTTCACTTTTGTATAAGCATCATTCCGGGTAGCTGTGATAAAATTCCCAACTACGTCATTGCTCTTGGCTTTGACTCCCTCTGACCATGCGATCATCTCAGCTTCATTTTTCACAAATGGATTTACAGAACCTATACTTTTGGTAATTCCTTCTGTCATTTTCATAGGCACGATTGTACCATCTTCATTGAACTTGACCTCTTCCACTGCAACTGAACGTGTAAACCCACTTCCACCAGGCAGTGCTCCATTATGATAAAAAAGATAGGTTTTGCCTTTGTAATCGATGATCCCAGGGTGATTGGTAAAACTTCGGCCTTCAGCTGGCATCAGCACTCCCTGATACTTCCAAGGGCCTGTTGGGCTTTCACTTGTGGAATAACCCAGATGCTCTGGAAGTTCTCCTGCGGCAAAAAGTAAATAATAAAGATCATTTCTCTTGTAAAGCCAAGGTCCTTCTTCATAAGTAGTGGGTCTTTTGGGGTCGTCTGCTTTTCTCTTTCCAAAAGATTCTATTGTATTGGGAAATTGACCGACTTCACCGTCAAGAGAAATCATATCTTCATTGAGTTTGGCATAATAGCAGACCGGATTCCCCCACATCAAATACGCTTGGTTATCATCATCTACGAAAACTGTCGGATCTATATCTGCACTGCTATTGCTGATCAAAGGTTTGCCTAAAGGATCTATAAATGGCCCATAAGGACTATCAGAAACAGCTACCCCTATGCCATTTTTATTGTTTCTGTCTGTAATGGGTACATACATGTAGAACTTCCCATCGCGCTCTATGCATTGAGGTGCCCAAGCGTTTATTTTTCCCCAGTCAAAATCCCTAAAAGACAATACCGATCCATGATCTGTCCAGTTTACCATGTCTTCAGTAGTATATAGTCGCCAATCATTCATAGTAAACCAAGTCGATCCATCTTCATCGTGGGAAGTATAGAGATAGACTTTGTCATTGTACACCATCGGTGCCGGATCTGCGGTGTAGGCAGTTTGTATGATTGGATTTTGTGCCAAAACAATCCTACTGAATAATACCAGACAGCTTATTAAAAGGTATTGGGATACTTTTACTTCAATTTCTTTCATCAGATTTTGTTTTGGTGAAAAGGATATCTTTGGTCCTCCTCATATACACTTAATTATTCAATGGCTATTTTTTGCTTTCATCAATGGTTGGTCAAGACAAACCCACCACGGGATTGGATAGTAACTTCGAAAACACCTTCCTTCCCTACTTCCACTGTTTTTATGAAAGGTTTTTTACTTTTATCATCATTATAGAGATTAAGTTTTTTCCCAACCACCATGGGAAGTTTTAGCTTCAAGGATTTAGCATCAGCCTCAGCATTGACTCCAGCGATATACCAATGATCCCCTTTTCTTCTAGCTATCACACTATATTTTCCAGGATAGCCATCTATATGAATCGTCTCATCCCAAGTCGTCGGTAATTTTCTCAAAAAATCCAGTTCAAATTCAGGAACATCCTCTAGATTATTTGGCGTCAAGCCGAACATCTGTACCGGATTTTGGAAAAGCACACCTGTCGCCAACTGGAAGATATCAGTTGTCAATCTCTCCTGTCCACTTTGGTTTCCTTTGTTGAGATATTTATTGAGAAGAATTCCCCCAAACTCCATACTCGCCACAGTATTTCGGATAAAAGGATGGAGTGTGGCATAAAAAGCCTCTTTTTCCCTAGTATCTTGTACGAAAACCAACATTTCAGAAGCTAATACAGCCTCACTTCCCACAAAATTGGGATACATCCTCTCCCATCCTCTTGGCAATGTGGCTCCATGGAAAATGACCATCAACCCATATTCATTGGCTTCCACCAAAATATCTTCATATAGCCGAATGGTCTCTTGCTTGTCTCCTCCAAAAAAATCAACTTTCAAACCTTTTACCCCTGCTTCTTGAAGCCATTTCATTTCTTTTTTCCTAGCAATGGAAGTATTCATTTTATTCAAAGGCGTTTGGAAAGCATCATTGGCAGTACCATTGGAATTGTACCAAAGAAACACATCCACATTTTTGGAATTTGCATATTTGATCAATTCTTCCATACGGTCGTAACCGATTCTATCATCCCACCAAGCATCTATCAAGATGTATTCAAAATCCATCTCAGCTGCCAAGTTAATGAACTTGACCTGATCATCATAGTTCATGCTGTTGTCTTGCCAGAGTATCCAGCTCCAAGTTCCTTTCCCATATTTATATACTTGTGAAGGTTCATACAAAGGCTCTACCACATCATAAGAAACAGTGGTTTCAACTATTGGTTTTAGTGATTCACCCACGGTAATTGTTCTCCACGGAGTATTCCCAGGAAGGCCGATTTGTGCGCCAGTACTTCCAAAACCATTGTTTTGTTCCATTTGAGGATAATTCACCGTATAGACTCCATCTTTGATAGCACTCAAGTGTGCACCATTATAGTTACTACCTACACCAGTTTCTGAAAGGAGAACCCAGCCATTATCTCCAATTTTGAACAAACTCGGAAAGACATAACCATACCTTGCATTGGTGCTTTCCAAAGGTGCATCCGTCACATATCCGCTTTCATAACTAGGTGCAGTCCTTGCAAAACCTGTCATGGGACGCATCATTGGTGAAAGAAATGCTGTGGAATTTGAAGGAAATTTGAAACCTGTGATTTCACTTTCAACTACTGTAGCACCTGTTTCACCCCATTTGGGCAATTCATATCGGAATGCTATGTCATTGTCACTGACAAAAAAGCGAATGGAGATTTTTTTACCTTCTTTATTTTTTGCTGTATAAAAGAGTGTATTGGCTTTGTATTCTACAGAAGATTGTTTGATTCTATCCAAAGTATAGGACTCATCTATTTTACCAATGAATGCGCTTACAAAAGACATTTCTTTTGTAAAATCTCCTTCATTTGTCAGCAATCCCAAAGGGGACTTTTCAAGCATTAATTTTTGATCATAGCTGACCGAGTAATGTAATTCACCACCATCGATGAAAATGCTAACACTCAGTTGCCCATCAGGACTTCTGACCACATCCACCTCTTGGCCAAAAGAAAATGTAGGGAATGCAAAAAAGCTTATTGCAATAAGCATTTTTAAAACATCCACTTTAGCTTTACAATTATTCAAAACCTCCATTTGCTTATTATTAATGAATAGAACTATTCAACTGCACCGACTCCTTCCTCAGTCTGAATCACTTTCTGGATGGTGCCATCTTCATTGTAGTACATATAGTCCACACAAATAGATCTTCTATAACTTCCTCCTGTAGGTAGCACACCATTGTGATAGAAGAAATAATCATTCCCCTTGTAAGTAACCACCCCTGGATGAACTGTAAAACTATTGGGAACACTTTCCATAATCACTCCTTTGTGTTCCCATGGTCCTTCTGGACTTGTGGCTATACAATAGTCAATTTGCTCTGCTTTTTCACCCTTGCTGGCATAAAGCAAGTAGTACAGATCATTGCGTTTGTAAACCCATGGGCCTTCAATGAAATTTTCGGGATTCAAATAATTGATTTCGCCATCCATTTCTATCATATTGTCCTTGAGCTTTGCCCATTTCAGACTTCCATTGCCCCAATAAATGTAAGCTTGCCCCTGCCCATCTGGCAGGCGGGCATCATCATCAATAAAAACTGCTGGGTCGATATCATCCCAACCATGCTTGTTGTCAGTTGTCATTTCATTTACAACCAATGCTTTGCCAATAGCATCTACAAATGGGCCTGTAGGATTATCAGACACAGCTACACCTATGGCTGCACCACCTTTACTATTCTCATCTTCCTTGTGAAATGTAGATACATAAAAATAAAACTTCCCATCTCTTTCGGTACAATGTGCCGCATAAGCATCACCTGTAGCCCAAGAAAAAGTTTTTGGAGAAATGGGAGCTCCTTGATACTCCCAATTCACCATATCAGTGGAAGAGAATACCAACCAATCTTTCATCTCATAGTTCTTGGATTCCACAGATGCTGTATCGTGGCTGGTGTACAAGTAAACTATATCGTTGTGTACAATCGGTGCTGGATCAGCTGTGAAAAAATCCCGGATAATGGGGTTTTGACAGAATCCTATCTGAGTAATTAAAGTGATTGCTAGCGTGAAAAAGAATTTTATGGCAGTTTTCATTTGGTTTAGGTTTAAGGTTGTGATGTAACTCCCCCAAAGTTTTTAGCTTTGGGAAATTTTAGAAAAGGTAAATCAACCTTTTCAGTCTATTATGAAATTTATATTTAGATAGCAATGTCGTTTAGTTAAGAAAACAGGCCTTCCAGGTTTAAACCTTTTTTTGGTCTTCACTGCCAAATAAGAAACCTGTTCTTAATTTAATAGCAAACCTGGAAGGTCTTATCTAAACTACATTGATTTAGATTGCTTAATTGAATCTCACTTTGTAAGTTTTAATGACTCCTCTGTAGTCACAAGTTACTGTAGCTTCTCCGTCCTTATTTTCAGCCTGTTCAATAGATATCTTCACAGATGGATTATCAGCTTTGGCAGTTACTTTGGGATTAGAATTCGAACCTGCCGGTAGGCTTGCATTTACTTCATAAAGACCATATCCAACGATGCCATTTTCATTTGTGGACCTTACAGGTGTTTCTGGAACCTCTACATCCTCACCATTCACTGATATGCTGATCTTTGGAGAAATAGGCCTTTCGATTTCTTTTCCTTTTGCACTAAATGCCAATCCCATCAGGTCAAAAAGAGGTTCTGATCCATCACCTTCTGCCACTAAGTAAACAGCATGTTTTTTGTCCAATTGATCAACATATTCCGATACATCTATTTTGAATTTTGTCGGTTCATTTTTGGAATTTGCAGGAACTTCGATTATACCGATCTTAGTACCTTTCCATGTATCATTTGCATAAGGACCATCTATCCAAACATTGACTTTGAAGGCTTTGTTAGTCTTTGGAGTAAGGAAAAGATTGAAAGCTGTTTGATTTCCCGCTTTTGTTCCTTCAAATGCTTTAAGTCCATATTTATCTCCTTCCAAACCACCAAAACCAAAGTATTTGTAACCAATAATATGTCCGTCTTTGACTTGCGTGATCGGCATATGGTTGTCCCAAATATCCCAAGAATCCTGCTGGATGCTGATATCAGAAAGATAAGCAGCATAGCCTGCTGAGTAATATTGATATGGGTTAAGACCATACATGTGGAAACCTTCTGAGGTCACTTCAGCACCTTTGTATTCTCTGCCTTGGCTGTCCTTAGCTGTCCACTGTTTGTTTTCCGCATAAGGATCATAGGCTCTGATTCTGGCTCCTCCACCTTCAGCTACTGGAGTTTCATCCACTTCAATACTGATAGGTGCAACTACAGGCTGACGTGCAAAACCAAAACCTCTAGGTGGCTTGTGGTAAAACACATACCATTGCCCATTGATCTCTTCGATACTTCCATGAGTATTGTGCCCACCGTTGGTAAGAATGATACCAGTTCCATCTTCATTCAAAACTGGCCCTCTTGAATCCACCAATACACCTCCGCTTTTCCATGGACCGAGTGGAGAATCACCCACTGCATATCTCAAAGTGGAATTGGTACTACTTACGCCATAATCTGGACCTGAATAGCCACTGAACACAGTGATGTATTTATTACCAACTTTTCGGATTGATGAAGCTTCAAAGAAATTGAATGTTCCCAAATCTTCTTCCTCGTAGATATTTGGATATTGAGTTCCCTCTGGATCTCTTAGAGAACCATATCTGTTACTGGCAGGGAGAAAATAAGGAATCACTTCAGTACCAGGCCTGATCGAATACATGGTATTCTGATCCAATTCAGCTGCCATAGACCTCTGGAATCCCCAGAATCCATAAGCTCTGAAACCTATCTCATAATCAGGATCATTTGGATCATCGATATTTTCTATATAAACAGCGGGATCAAAACCCAAAATACTTCCAGGAATCGTACGTCTTCCGTCTTCAGTCATATTGATTGGAGTAAATGGTCCATCTGGTCTTGAGCCTTTTGCTACCATTGCTTCCCTTCCAGGACCTCTGCTATGTGGGTATAGGTAGTATTCCTTAGTTCCGTCTTTTCTTTTTACTTCCACCAAATCTGGTGCATACATCACATCCCATTGTCCATCTATCTCATAAGTAAAAATAGCGCCTTCATCTCTCCAGCTTGTCAAATCCTCCACAGGAGCTGACCACATCCTGATATCAGGACCACAATAACTTGTGAATCTTAGATCGTGTGATCCAATAATGTATGCCCTATATTTCCCAGGATTATCTGGGTCTTCAAATACCCTTGGTTCTCCGTCAGGAACATGCTCCCACAAAGGGAGATATGGGTTACCGGCAACAGTGTGGACGTATTTCCCATCTTGAACCAAACTTGTCTGGGTTTCTTCTTGGGCACATGATACAGATGCGGAGATCATGACCAACCCAAGTGCTAGCTTCAATAGGTCTTTTGCTTTGGAAAAAAGCGATAACTTTTTCATAAAATAGGTTTATTCGTGAGATTTAATATTTCTATTTTTTCTTATTAACTATAGGTAAATCCTAAGCACCCATCACTCCGACGACTTGGCCGTGAGAAAGCTATTGACATCGAGCCAGTGAATAAAGGCATCAAACCAACGGTTACTTGTACGGTTGGGATTTCCCAGTCCAAAACCGTGACCACCATTTTGATAAAGATGAAACTCAACAGGTATTCCTGCTTTGTACCAAGAGTCGATGACACCAAACTGACCTCTGAAGAGAAAATCATCACTGGCGATCACATTGAACATAGGAGGTGCATTCTTAGGAACCTCTACAGCTCCCATTCCGCCATAGATTGGACCTATGAAGGCAAGTTTCATAGCCTTGGAATTCAGTGTACAATGCATAGTAAGACCAGCACCAGCCGAAAAGCCAATCATGCCTATTCTTTCTGTATCGACTCCCCACTCTTCAGCTCTTTCTACAATCATTGCATAGGCTGCCTCAGCGTCCTCGAGTTGGTCAGAAAGGTCTCTCTGCACTGGGCGAGGCCTTGGCTCTTCGTCTTGTGCAGAATTAGCTGCTGCATCGAAAGTTCTGTTCATGGAATCCCTAAAGCCGTCTAAGGATTCTGGAGTTGGATGTAATCTGTACTTGAGCACAAAAGCGGTGATTCCTTGATCTGCCAATGCTTTTGCTACTTTCCAGCCTTCATTGTCCAGCGAAAGCCATCGAAAGCCTCCTCCAGGAGCTACAATTATGGTCGTGCCATTTGCCTTTCCAGGTTCCGGAAGGAATGGAGTTAAGGTTGCAACAGTGATATTGCGAGCCATTGGATCACCCCATTGCCTAAACCAAGTCTCTGAAGCGGGCTGATCAACGACCCCACCTGTACCAAGAGGAATAGCATTGGGCTCATCTGGGGTTTCTAGTGGATAAATGGTTCCATCCTGTGCAATTGTAGCTTTTGCGCAGAAAAGCAACAAGATAAGAATGAAGGATTTGGCGAGTTTCTTTAGTGTATCTAGCATAGTTAGGTTATTTTGCTGAGGTTAAAATGTATGATTGGTTGTTATTTATTCATTCCTAAATCCAGCAACATATCACTGTCATCGGTTGGCTTATGGCGAGAAAAAACCATTCAGGTTTCACCCACTTTCTTCAAACTGCTGATTATCGATAAAGCCAGAAAGGATTGCAGATTTTAAATTATTTCTGTTCCACGCTCGCATCATTGGCTGTAGTTGCATACAAACCAATCATCGCTCCTGTAAAACCACCAGCAACATTTGTAGATAAAATATCTCCTGAAACTGTTCCTCCTAGATTTTTGAAATCTATACCATCGACAGCATATCCAAATTCATAATCATCTCCAGTAGCTTTTACTTGTAGCGATATCGGTCCAGAAATATCTATTTTGGTAGATGCCAAGATTTTGGAATCAACAGACCTATTTCTTCCCATTCCTTTTCCTTCAGTTCTTTCCAAAAGAAGGATAAAATCATTCCCTATTTTGGTGACGCCAAATACATAATTAAAGGCTTCATTTTGGACACAAACTATTCCCGCCAATTCTTTTTCTGACTGAGGCTTAAAGTCCATCTTGGTAGTAAAGGAGAAGTTCTTGTGCTGCTGTCTGTAGAATAAAGTGGAAGTTGGCTTCACTTCTTTGATATTTACATCAAATGGATTGATCTTCAGACCACCTTTTGTAAACTCCATAAAATCTTCCCTTGGCCCTCTCAAACCAATCCATCTGTAATCGAGGTTTTTACCATCAAATTTTTCGGTATAGACAAAATTGCCATTTGGGAAAAATCCATCTTGTCCTGTCTTGTTTTCTGTGACACCAGCAGGCATTTTCAATTTAGGTTCCATTGGGATCAATCCATTCTCAAATACAGGCCATTCACCTGACCAATCTACTGGAAGAATGAATGTCTCCCTACCAGTATTTACCCTGTTCTTGTCATTTGGTCTGATTCCCAAAAACACTCCATAGTACTTATCATCTGGACCTAGGACCAAATCAGCATGACCAGCCCAATCTACCCTGTTGCTTCTGTTATTTCCAAAATACCGCTGAGTCAATATTGGGTTGGAAGGTGCAGGAATAAAAGGCCCCGTAGGACTATCACTTTTGAAAATCACTTCACTGTGGTTGTCTCCTGTGCCACCTTCAGCACACATTAGATAGTAGGCACCATCTTTTTTGTAAATGTGAGGCGCTTCGATCCAAATAGGGTTTTTGGCAGGATCTACTCCGCCGTCAACTATAATCTTGTCAGAACCTGCTATTACCTGATCATTTTCCAAATCATATTCCCAGACTTTGATGACTCTGTGACCAGTGTATCGTTCTTCACCCTCATTTGGAGCATCATTGTGAACCACATAGGCTTTGCCATCATCATCAAAAAATATCCCTGGGTCGATCCCATCAAACTTCAACTTGATAGGATCACTCCAACCCTGAAAAGGATCTTTGGTCTTCACAACAATATTTCCAAATCCTCCTGCAAACTGCGTCGTGATCATATAGAAAGTATCATTGTATGGATTATACTTGATATCAGGTGCATAGATTCCCATGCTGATACCAGTATCATGAACCTTAAGCTGGGATTTTCTATCCAATACATGCCCTATCTGAGTCCAATTCACCAAATCTTTGGAATGAAAAATAGGCACTCCCGGAAACATGGCAAAAGAGGACACAACCATAAAATAATCGTCTCCCTTTCTTGTGATGGCTGGATCCGGATAGCAGCCTTGCAGCAATGGGTTGTAAAACTCCCCTTCATTCAATGGGTTGTCGATATAAACCTGATCCTTGCCTTCATAGACAGCTTCGCTGAACAAAGGGGAGTTACTTTTTTTCTTTTGGGCATAGCCATCTATGATGGAAACAAAAGCCAAAAAGAGAGATAAAATAATAGCTTGGTTTTTTTTCATTCTACTGGTATTTGATTTTTAGCTTGTCCGAAAGCACACCATATTTTAGTTTAAATGGTTGAATCATTCAGATATTTGTAATTGTTAATTGTTTCTTCTTTAATTGATTACTTTGAATTATTACATTCAGTAGGAAGATGGACTTTTCAATAATGACAACATCTTTATCCCGTACCTTTTGCCCAACTCCCTATACCCTTCTGCTGAGAAATGAAGTCCATCATCTACAGCTTCACAGTCTGTCGAGGAGATTACATAGGCATTAGGAATTACTTGAGGCAATGTTGCGATGATTGTATTCATACTTGCACACTTTCCACCCTGCTCTGCGCTGACCATTTCTCCAGCAAGCAATGGAAGTGAATTTTCTTCCAATTCCAGATCCATAAGGATATTATCATACACCCCTTTGACTTTACTTGGCCAAGTTTGGTCTCCCGTATTAGATTCTCCTTGATGAAGTAATATGCCTTTGATCACACCATCTTTCTGTGCCAGCTTAGCCATCTCTATCAAGCGACCATAAGGGTCACCATCATACTCTTTTACCATATTTTGAAGCCAGTCAGGTGCCGTGTCCACATAGCTTTGATAATCATCCTTTTGGAAAAGCTCGATCTTTGTTCCTCCAATGGAGACATTGATGATACCCACTTTTATATGACTTGGGAGATTTTCGACCAACTCACGCCCAAAGTAATCTGATGGTCCAAGACCAGTGTGACACCTTGTGATGGGTGCTGCTGCTGAATACCATTGCCCCATTTTTCTTTGAAGATTATCGCAATCAACTGCCTGAAGCACCTGAAACCTTTCGTCAACTTTTGTATCTATTTCTTCAAATTTGGCGTGACCTTCCATATTGGATTGCCCAAAACTTAGGAAAACATAGAAGTTTTCATCTTGAGCATTTGCTGTCATAGTGCACATGGTTAGAATTAGAATTACAAGAATTTGCTTCATTGAAGTATGGTGTTTATCTGTTAGCATTTTTGAGTGTGTATATCTTACCTTTTTCGGTCTCGAGGTCATATTCATAGATCTCTTTCAAATCAGGACTTTCAACATTAGCCTTGTCATGAATGATTGCTTGCTTTATTTGAGGTGTTTCATAAAATGAATTGGAGTTTTTCCCACTAGCCTCTTTCAGTCCTTTTCCTTCCAAAGGATAGTAAGATCTTATCCTACAAGTCCCTCCAAGATTAGAAGCTATTTCAATTTTAATTGGCAGCGAGTTGTCCCAACCAATCGACAATTCAAATCCACCTCTAGCCCTCAGTCCGCTTACTGAACCTTTGTCCCAATCATCGGGAAGTGCTGGTAGAATATGAATTGCACCATCATGGCTTTGGAGGAGCATCTCTGCTATTCCAGCTGCACAACCAAAATTGCCATCAATCTGGAACGGTGGGTGTGAATCAAATAAATTTGGATAGGTACCTCCCCTTTGTTTGCCGTCAGGAAGTATAGCTGGACTAAGTTGATCCTTGATCAATTTGAAAGCGTGATTTCCATCCAGAAACCTAGCCCAAAGATTGACCTTCCATCCCATCGACCAACCTGTAGATTCATCACCTCTAGCGATCAATGAAGTCTTGGCCGCGCTAAAAAGCGCTGGTGTTCTGTAAGGTGATATTTGATTTGAAGGGTACAAGCCATAGATATGTGAGACATGGCGGTGATCATCTTTGGGATTGTCCCAGTCTTCTTGCCATTCTTGAAGCTGACCCCAGCTTCCTATTTTCATAGGAGGCAGCAATGCCAATTTCGCTTCCATTTCTTTGATCAATACATCTTCATCTCCAAGTATTTTTGCAGCTTTGATGGTTTTGGAAAAAAGGTCAAAGAGCAATTGGTTGTCCATTGTATTACCCGATGCCACTGCCGAGTTGTGAAATCTATATGGGATATTTTCAGGGGAGACAGATGGGGAAACTACCATATGCCCTGTCTTTGGGTCTTCCACTAGAAAATCCAAGAAAAAAGTAGCGGCTCTCTTGGCAGCAGGATATACTGAATCCAAGTATTTTTTACCTCCTGAGAAATCATATTTTTCAAACAAATGTTGGGAAACCCAAGCTCCTCCAAGCGGCCACATTCCAGCGGCAGCAAAATCAATCGGTCCCGTCACTCTCCACAAATCCGTATTGTGATGCAGCACCCAGCCTCTTGCTCCATACATATCATCGGCAGTTTGCTGACCCGACTCTGAGAGTTCTTTTACCATTTGGATAAAAGGCTCATGCATTTCAGTAAGGTTGGTGATCTCAGCAGGCCAATAATTCATTTCTGCATTGATGTTGACAGTGTACTTGCTGTCCCAAGCTGGATACAGTTGATGATTCCAGATTCCCTGTAGATTCGCAGGCTGTCCCCCAGGTCTGGAAGCAGCAATCAATAGGTATCTTCCAAATTGGAAATACAAAGAGACAAGGTGTGGATCATTCCCTTTGGCAAATTCTTCGATCCTTTTGTCAGTAGGTAAGTCAGCAGCTGCTGTTCTTCCCAAGTCCAATTTTACCCGATCATAAAATGACCGATAATCTGCAACATGATCTTTATAGATGCTTTGAAAGTCTTTTTTGGTGGATTTCTCCAAATATTTTGAGGATTTCTCTGAAGCATCCGCACTGATATCATTGTAATTGACAAAATTGGTGGCAATGGAAATGTAAATTGTCACTTCATCTGCATTGGAAACTTGGATTTCACTTTCTGTGGAACTTACAGTTCCTCCTTTGTTTACGAATTTGACATTTGCTTCAAACTTTACAGCTCCTTTGATCCCTTCATGGTCACTTGATAGTCCAGAAAAAACCAATTGATCATTTCCTTTGGTTTTGATTTCGAATTCTCCAGGCCTATCCATACTTGCAGTAAAATTGATGGATTCCGCTTGGTCGGATGCGATTTTTGCTACAATAATTTGATCAGGAAAAGATGAAATTACCTCTGTTGAATATTTTATTCCCGATTTTTTAAATGAACTTTTTACTATGGCATTATCCAAATCCAAAGCTCTATAGTATTCATCGACCTCACTGTCATCTTCATACTTCAATTTTAGATTCCCAATAGTCTGATACGGCATTCCATGTGGACCACTGAAAAAATGCTCGTCAACTTCCTTCTGCGCCTCCACATAAGTACCATCAAAAATCAATTCTCTTACTTTGTTCAGTGCTGACAAGGCATTTGGATTGTCATTTCGGTGTGGCTGACCTGCATAAAAAGTGTTTTCATTGAGCTGAATGATTTCTTCATTTGGATTTCCAAAAACCATGGCACCCAATCGTCCATTCCCAACAGGGAGTGCTTCTACCCATTGCGTCGCTGGACGGTCGTACCAAAGTTTCATGTTAGATTCCTCTACTTTGGGAGATTGACCATTGCAAGCATTGGCTGCAAACAACATGATTGCTGCAATACTATATTTCAAATGCCTAAATCCTTTATAGCTCATCTTTTTCATATGATTTAGTTGAATGAAACCCAATCAACTGCTACATTTCCTTTTCCTTTATATACCAATACTAAATCTTGGACTCCTTTAACATTAGCTTCGAGATCAGTTTTTGTCTCATTCCAGTTTGAAGAACCACTGATTTTTTGCTTGGCTATCAATTTGCCTTTTTCATTGCCTAACCTTAATTCTAAAGTACCTTTGGCTTCTTTTGATTCTAGTTTTAAAATCACCTTGCTCGTTTCCCCATTTTTGAAATCCACTTGATTGTATTGAACCCATGCACCGTCGTTGGAAAACACGGATTTCCAACCATCAAAAGGACTGTCTGGATTCAAGAAATCTATGCGATATCCTTGCTTGCTATGACTGCTAAATCTGTCCAATTGGATTTTTGTATCAGCTTTTGAAATACCAATTCCTCTGAGAGTTGGGGTGATTTTTTGGATTTTTCCTTCCGCATCAAAAAACAAACTATCGGCTCTTATGGAGCGGTTTTTGTCAAAATCTGGGGAATAATCATTGTGGTGATAGAAGAATAACCATTGCTCGTCGAGCTTGGCTACTGATGGATGATTCGTCCAGCAGCCTGTCGGTGATTCGTCCATGACCACTCCTTGAAAAGTATATGGCCCTAAAGGACTGTCGGAAGTGGCATATTCTATCCTTTCGGTATTTTTTTCTACGTGTGGATACAGCATATAGTATACCCCTTCTCTTTCGAATACAAAAGGCCCTTCCTTCAAACCTTCGTCAGGAAAATCTTTGAGTGTGAAGACTTCTGAATCCAGCTCTTTCATGTTAGGCTTCAACTTTGCACCAAAAAAATGATGCTGAGACCAAAAAAGATAGGCTTGTCCATCAAGATCTATGAAGACGTTGGGATCTATACCATTCACATTTTCGATTGGAAGTTCTTCAGGAACATAAGGACCTTCGGGATTCTCTGCTACCGCAACACCAATTTTGAAGCTAGACCCATTCACGCCAGGCAAATCACTATCAGTAGCTCTATTTTTAGCTTTGCTTGGGAAATAAAAATAAAACTTCCCATCCTTTTCTATCGCGTCAGGAGCCCACATACTGAAGGATTCCTGATCTACCCAAGGCACTTGATATTGACTCAAAATCATCCCATGATCTTCCCAGTCAGTCAAATTTGAAGAAGAAAAAACATGGTAATCTTCCATACAAAACCAATCTGGACGGCCTTGTGTATGCTCACATCTAATATCATGTGATGGGAAAATGTAGATTTTACCATTGATGACCCTAGCAGTAGGATCAGCTGTTAATTGATCTCTGACGAGCGGATTCTGCCCTAAAACATCCTGGCTAAAGAAAAGGAGTATAGCTACCGCCATACTTTTTTTGAATAGACCCAATTTTATATCTAACAGACTTTTCATGTGAATTAAAATTTAATTTGATCGTCAATTTTAAAGAAATCGAAGTCAACAAACCCTCCAGTTTGTTGGGTGGAATAATTGAACAGGGCAAATCTGTATCCCATAAAATGAGGAAGGGTGTATTTCATTTTCAACACATCTCCTAGTTGATTCCAGTTTTTTCCTCCATCAATGCTATAGTAGAATTTGGCTTCGTCTTTTCTGTCATTGAAGTCACAAGCAGCTCTTAGCAAAATCTCATCACCTTCCAAATCAACAGATTCAATTTCCTTGACAACATTATCCTCGAATCTCTTCATTTTGAGCTTCTTTCCTTCATCGCTTGCTTCTACACCTATCACCCCATATTCTTTTTGAAGCAATCCCAATCCTGCAAAATCACCGGTTTTCATCCCTTCCAGGCTGATTTTTATAGTCCCCATACTTTCAGGGCCAATTGTTCTCTGGGTAAGGGTGTTTCTTGCAGATAAAAAACCCTGATCTAACCGGTCTGTTTTGAGTCTTAAGTACCCTTTTTTTCGATTGATCGACCAAAGTCCATCTACTGGATTATGATTCCATTGCCAAACCAGTGGAAGGTCTGCATCCCCTTTTTTCCTTTTAAAATCATCAGAAGCTACTATTCCAGGAATCAATCCTTTACTTTTCGGTAGATCCAATTCCATCGGAACTTTTCCATCTACACCCAAGACAGGCCAACCATCTTCCCATACTACTGGCACCAAATAGGGAATCCTTCCTACTGCCCCATTGTCTCTAAAGAGGTATGCATACCAATCTCCCGTTGGGGTGTCAATCAACCCACCTTGAGCTACACCTTTGTCTTGAAGCGCAACGCGACCTTCATACGGACCAAACAAATTATCAGATTTATGGACAATCACTGTCCTCATGCCTCCCCTTGGCCAAGAGATATTAAACAAGTAGTATTTGCCATCAATTTTGAAAATCTGAGACCCTTCTGCCGGAAGCATGATTTCTTCCTTGATGGGGTCATGGGCATTTTTGATAATTACCCGCTCTGTATTTGGCTTGATACCAGAAAGGTCACTTTCTAGCTCCACAAGTTTAATCTCACCTGCGCCCCAAATCAAATAAGCTTTGCCATCATCAAAAAGCAAAGTGTGATCATGCATAGAAGGACGAAACTCTATGCTTTTCCAAGGGCCTTTTTCAATATTTTCAGTAGAAAAAATGTAAGTTTTTCCTGTATTTCCTGAAAAAGTACTTACATAATAAATCCCTTCGTGAAACCTCAAACTACTTGCCCAAGAACCTTTCCCATACATATCCTTGCCATTTTGTAGCAGAAGGTCATCTGAGTTTCCTAAAGTCTCGTAGGCATAACTTACTAATTCCCAATTGACCAAATCCTTAGACTTCATGATGGGCACACCTGGATTGACATGCATAGTGGTACTGCTCATGTAGTAAGTATCTCCATCCCTAATGAGTGATATATCAGGAACATCGGCATGGATGATAGGATTGATGGCTTTTTGACCCACAGCATCGAGGCAAAAAAGCATGGAGATAAAAAAAGTTAGGTAAGTTATTTTTAGATCATGAATCATGTCAAAACTGGGGTTAAGAGAGTCTCTAAACACTGTGAACTGTGTTTGGAGACCTATTAGGTCAATTGGTTTGTTAGGTATTTCTATTTCAACATAGAACTGTTATTGATATCTTATCCATAGTTTGTGTCTTGGTCCTAGGACCCTTGGTTTGTGTGCACACAAACCAATTAAACCTTGGAAGATTAAAACAGATATTTTGGTCTATAAAGACACAGGCCAGCGTAGATTCCCATGGTCTGTGCAGACACAGACCATGGGAAATTCCATCAATATTTAGCAGCTAACTTCATAATGTCGCTGACCACACTTTTCGGAGTATTGTCTCTGTTGAATAGCAATGGGTAATCTGTTCTTCCCCTTACTGGCCAGCCGTTTTTCCAAGAGTCACCATCGTTGATTCCCCAAAGCGTCACTCTTGAGATTTTGTCATGGTGATCCAAGAAAAGCTTGAAAAACGCCATATACCTTTCATCAAATTTCTTTTGAACATCATCAGGCAATCCTTCTGTATAAGGATTTAGGCTTTGCTGGTATTCTACATTGGTAGCTACATCAGCTCCCATATCTCTTCTCGGAGATGGCAACACACTTAGATCCAACTCAGTGATCATGACAGTCACTCCTAGATCAGAATATGCCAAAATGCTCTTTTCAAATTCATCAATTGTAGGATATTCAAGGCCAATATGACCTTGCATACCTATGCCATCGATTTTGATTCCTTGAGCCTGTAGGTTTTTGACCATTTTGACTACACCATCTCTCTTGCCAGGATTGGCCATAGAGTAGTCATTGTAATACAATTCTGCATCTGGATCAGCTTCATGCGCAAACTGAAACGCCAACTTCATAAAATCCTCACCCAAAATCTCGTAAAACTTACTTTTTCTCCAAGATCCATCATCTAATATCGCTTCATTGACAACGTCCCATCCTTTTACTTTTCCTTTATATCTTCCAACCACTGTATGGATATGATCCTTCATTCTTTGGGTCAAAACTTCGGGAGTGACTTGATTTCCATCATTATCGGTAAAAAACCACCTAGGTGCTTGAGAATGCCATATCAAAGTATGTCCGACGATATGCATACCATTTGCTTCCCCAAACTCAATAAACTTATCAGCATTTTCAAAATTAAACTCCCCTTCCCTGAGCTGAATCATACCGCTTTTCATATTGTTTTCAGAAACAATAGAATTGAAATGTGATTTTAGAACCTCCATAGAAGGTTGACTTTGGTTGTTGATATGATTACCACTTAATGCTGCTCCAATATAAAATTTCCCTTCAAAAGCCCCCTTCAGTGTTTCAGTATCTTTTCTACCTGTTTTGACAATACACCCAAGCCCTACAAGCATGACTGAAGCAAACAGGACTCCTTTTTTAATAATATTTATTTTGTTAACCTTCATTGATTGTTGGGTTTAGTTTGGTTTGATATTTTCTATTTGTATTCATTCAATATTTAGTCACATTTGATTTTCTGCTTAGCATATTCACCAAACCATTTATGAACCGGGTAGGCACATGCTTCTGGATCAGCATTATAAGCCAACCCACCATCCAAATGTCCATCATGAAAAAGGTTCTCTGGAGAAAGTAAATTCCAACTTACATTACCTGATTCATCAGCTAATACTTTAAAGTTTGCTCCAAAACCCCAGCCACCAGCAGTACCTGTGACTCCACCTTTTCCCCATACGCCATATTGCTCAGGACCCCAGTCTATTTCTGTAATGGCAATCGGTGCAATGTCAGCTACAGGCTTGATATGCGTATTCCAATTTCTTCTAAAGGTTACTGGATCATTATTTTGCTGACCCCAATAACCAGGATATATGTGTACTGCATAGCCATAATTATCATCTTCTATTGGGAAATCTGGATATCCACGATAATGTGATTGGTACCCAGACCCCGGTATCCATAAAATATTTTGAGCACCATTTTCACGAATTTTGTCCACCATAGGCTGAAAAAACAATTTCAAAGCCTCAAAATGTGCTGGCGTATCACTTCCATACTGTCCATTAGTCCCCAAAATCTGAACAGGTTCATTTGCTAACTCAAACATCACATGATCCCTATTTTTAAGGTGTGGATGTTGTGAAATGTGATCCCAGATTTTCAATAAGTAATCAAAATATTCATCACCCACGGCAATCTGATGAGGTGCTACCCCTGGCGGTCGAAGGATAATGTACATTCCTCGAGATTTGGCATGATCTATCAATGGAAGGATCACGTTATCTACAGCTGTGACAAAACGATCAAAATCAAATCTTGAAATATCATTTTCGGAAATAGGTGGCCCTGGGGTATTACTCCAATATGGATCAATGTGCAATCGAACCATATTGAGGAACCATCCCTCCTCTGGATTGGTGAGTTTATCCATCACACCTTTGTTGTAAGATAGGCATCCAGCTATATCATAATTGTTCCATCGCCAAACTCCCACATGTCCTCCATTAAACCAAGGACTAGGGGTAATAGCTACGCCATGTAAAAGCACATCGTTACCACAAGCGTCTACAAGTTGTCTTCCTTGAACCTTTAACTTTGAAGTTGGCAAAGGCCAAGAAAGCTGATCTCTATCAACAGGCTCCTGAGTATCTATTGGGTCTGTTATATCGGAAACATCCTCAGATTCAACAGCATTACAAGAACAAAAAATAAGGAGCAAGCCAATAAAACCAAGTTTTGTGTTCATCATAAATAAAGGCAATTTTGGCACTTTGGGCAGGATTTTAAGTAGTATAATTTCATGAAGAAATTATATAAATAGAATAAAATATGGAGGAGATGAAATAGTTGAAATCTCCTCCGTATATCATTAGTGATAATTTTTACTTATCTAAACCATCAGCAAAACCAGCATAAGCATTTTTACGGACAAGGTTTGAGTTCCAAAGTCCTGCTCTAGCCTGATCAGTTCCATCGATTGGCGCAGAAAGGGTGATACCATATTGCAGGTTAGTTGGCACAATATTCAAATAGT
The DNA here is from genome assembly GCF_022549785.1 of Belliella alkalica. Lineage (GTDB taxonomy): Bacteria > Bacteroidota > Bacteroidia > Cytophagales > Cyclobacteriaceae > Belliella > Belliella alkalica. Next base: position 152,892 of record NZ_JAKZGO010000002.1, on the reverse strand, counting down.
GTTCAACAACTTGCTTATAAATATCTGCTTGCCTTTCGAGCATAACAGTAGTAGGCTGAGCGGCGTTGATTCTTACTTCCAAAGCACCAATTCTTATCATTTTGCCAGTTGTGGCCAAAATTCTGAATACTTCAGCAACATTGTCCGTACTAGAATTTAGAGTAAGGATCATTCTTACCGACACACCATCTACTTTTCCGCCATTTTGGTCTATGTATGAAATATAATCTTTCAAAGCTTCACACTTAGCTAGGTTTGTTTCTAACCCACTTTCGGAAATAAACAATATATCATCAGCATTGCCATTTTCTCTGGCAAGTTTGAATGCTTTGGCAGCATAATCTTTTCCGATGTAGTCTTGCCAATAAAATTCACCCTCACCTTGATTTGCACCAACACCTGTACGAATAAGGCTTGGGTTAGTCTCATGAATTGGCTCACTGATTACTTCTCTTACTTTGATATGATCTTTTGTCTCACTTACAAACCCACGGATCCAACGTTCCATTTGATCCTCTACTACTGCTGCTTTTTCAGTTACAGTTTTTTCAACAATGGTAGTAGAACCACCAGACATACTTTCACTAGCCAATACTACTTGGTCAATATAAACTGTCCCTGCAAATTCTCCATAGCTAACAATAAACCTATTTCTATCATCAGCTGTGACTGTTGTGGTAAGTGTCACAAATCTCCAATCTGTAGTAACGAACACTTGACCAAAACCATTTGATGAGAAATTTGGACTTTGAAGCTCAGGTCTTATCGATCCTTCTGCATCGCCTTTTATCCAAAAACTAAGCTTGTAGGTTTCTCCATTTTTTACAGGTTCACTTAATTGATACAAAGTCTGAACTTCCCAAAACCCGCCAGTTACAGAAGGATTAGTCACGAAAAATGCTCTCCCTGAATTGCCAACTCCCATTCCTTCTTCAGTAACACCTCTTGTTGAGTTATTTCCCCAACCACCCCAAGCGATCCCAGAATCAAAATTACCATCTGCAATAAGATTGGTTACAATTGGATCACCGTCAATGTCATAAACATAAAGGTTGTTGATATCAACAAAGAAAGTAGTGTTAGGAGTATAGCCTAATTCAAGGTTAAACTTAAATGAGTCACCTTCAAAATCGCTAACTCTAAACCTGATTTCCTTCCAAGAAATCCCAGTTGAAAACGTCTCCGATGGAGCACTTCCAGCTGTCCAACTTAAAATTGGTTGATTATTGTTCATTCCCTCAAAAGTAAACCTACCTTCACTGTCTTGATCAGATTTGATATAGGCAATTACTTCATAAGTCTTTCCAGGGATTACTTGAATAGTTGGAGAAGAAAACCTTAGATCATCAGGGCTTGAAACAGAGCCACCGGCAATCATTTTGATAGCTGGAGTATTTGTACCCATCCCGCCACTACTTTCATAAGACACTCCAGCAGTAGAAGACCATTCAGCAAGATTGCCAGAGGCCAATGAGGAGATGTTTAATTCATTGATAAATGCAGGTGAATTAACGATCAATGGCGATAGCAAACCATTCAAGTATCCAGCATTTTGGTTTCTATGCCAGATTAGTGGGCTTGGTACTATTCTGATATTCTTTTCACCTGCCTCTTCAAGAAGAGAGGTAACTTGAAGGAGGTTTAGACTTCCATTATTCTGAACAATACTACGGTGATCAATCCCCGAAGCAGGGGTAAATTCATTATAATTTCTATTTACCAAACGGTAACGAACACCTCTGGATAAATAATCTGAAATAGGCAAAGAAACACCCAATCTAAACTCTGGATTTCCTATACCATCCAAATAAGAAACTAGATCCGGATATTTATTGATTTCTTCTTGATTTTCTATGCTTAGTGGCTTTTCAACTTGAAAATCCAAAGCTTCAAAGTCGGCACAAGCAGTCATACCCATGAAGCCTGAAAGTAAAATGCTATTTATAATTCTTTTCATATTCTACTTCATTTAAACTATTTTAAAACTGGATTGAAAGTTTCTAGAGCTACTCCTCTATTTCTGAGAACGAGTGTATCTGTAGTATTTACTCTCATTTGTGGAAGATCTAGTTCATAGCTTAAGTACAAAGCATCTCTATCCTTGTCTCCCCAGCTTTTTTTCTCCCCTTTTTTGACAAATTTACCAGAACCAGTAGCGGTAACGCCCTCTGTTCCTGACACAACTGTACAATCTCCATCATTATTGAAATTCAACAATAACGTAAGCGCTATATTTGAACCATCAGAAGACTGAATAGTAAGAGGGAATTCGACTTGAGTCATAGATTGAGTATTCAAATCATTCAATTCATCCTGCTCAACAAATCTTTCTCTTCTAATAACAGTACCTGAAAGACTTTCAAAACCTGTTTTCCCAGTCACCACATCCTGACCTCTTCTTAAATAGATGCCATGCCAAGGATTCACATATTTGACAGCGTACAATACAAAATCCTTTGGTAACACATCCCAATCTCCAAGGACATGTGGATTAGGATTAGGAAGTACAGATCGGCCTACAAGGATGGAATCAGCATTCACTACAGAAGTAATTCTAAGTGGGACAACGTATGTATTTTTTATAGCATTTGGGTCGTTGAAAAAAGCACCGGTCAATTGAATCTCAACACCTCCCACAATCTCTCCCCTAGGAATGATGATTTCAGAGGCTGCTAGCTGAAAATACTCGGAAGGTAACGAGAGGATTTCGTCACCACCTTCTGAGAAAAGAAGGTTTTCAGCCAAAGATGGCTGTACTTCAATACTCAACCTCAAATCTTGCCTAGAAGTATACGCTCCTCCAGTTGTGGCCATAATTTTGAATTTCCCTTCATTATCCAAAGTAGTATCGAAGATATCTTCTCCAAAGGTGATCGTTCTAACTGGATACTGATGAGAGAAATAAACAGTTTGATAGTCGAAATCAGGAAACTCCCAGTCTTGGTTCACACAAGAACTGATTCCAACTATTACTAACAGTATAACTATAATTTTTTTCATGTTTTGATAATTAAAAGCAGGTTATTTGATTATTGGAACTTACCATCCTGTATTTTGCTTGAGAGCGTTGTATTTCAAAAGCTCACCAAGTGGAACAGGCCCATATTTCATATGATTACCAAAGACTCTATTTTGAACATTGACTACCTGACCGACGTTATTTTGAATCCTCCAACCTCTAGCTGGTTCAGTAAGATCTAAATCCCATCTTCTAATATCCCAAAATCTAAAACCTTCAAAACAAAGCTCTAGTCTTCTTTCATTCCTAATTAATGTTCTCATTGCATCTTTATCATTTTTAATAGACTCTAAGTATGCATCACCATTATCGATACCCACACCAGCACGAGCTCTTATAGCTTTAATAACATCATATGCGGAAAAACCGAAACTACCAGTACCTGTAGGGCCAAAAGCCTCATTAGCAGCCTCTGCATAAATCAAGTACATCTCTGTGTATCTAATTCTAGGCATGACGTGTAACTGTCCATTTACTGAATTTGGGTTAAGGTTCACATCTTGTCTAAGGAGTTTACGCATATAATAGCCAGTTCTGGTAGACACTTCTACTCTGTTGAAACCATCATTTGTTCCTCCATCAGCAGCAGTGTTTATCACTGCACTATTTGGACCTGCTGTACTACCATTGACTACCACATACAAGTTCAATCTCGGATCTCTACCTGCATATGGGTTGCTCGGGTTATAATTACTGTTAGGATGTGTAATTGGATAACCATTTGCAGAAGGAAATGCATCTACAAGGTTTTGAGAAGGATTCAGAAGTCCATTTCCAAACTGTGTTGGAGGGAAATGCTGAGCTTCTAAGTTACTGGAAACACCCCCAAGTGATGTTCTCCAAAGTATTTCACTTTGATTGATACCTCCACCAAGGTTATTGATTTCAGCAACATTAGAATACCATGTAAGGCCTGTTGGAGAAATACCAGCAACACCCCCGTTGAGCTGTAGAAACTGACCTGCATAATTAGCAGCATCTACCCAAGTAGTCGTATTTCCTTGACTAAAAGCAGGACTCGCAGCCATCAATGCAGCCTGCGCCTTGATAGCCATAGCAATTCTACCGCTTAAAAGCTGTCTTGCATCCTCGCCAAAAATCCTATTGTAATCATTTCTGTTCGCTCCAAGTGCTCGGTACTTTTCAGGGACTTGATTTTCGCTAGGGATATTTTCAAAATCAAGAGGCAAAAGGCTTCTAGCTCTTTCCACATCAGCATATAGCTGTTGCATACATTCCTCGAAAGTATTCCTCGGTCTGTTGAACTCAGAATTTAGATCTTCAGGATTATCCATAATCTGAACCCCAAGTAGCTGACCATCTGCCATTCCTCCATGAGACTGCAAGAGATGGTACATAAACAAAGCTCTAAGACCATATGCTTCTCCCTTGATTCTATCGGCAAACATCCTATCTAACATCGGATTACCTACAGTGAAAGTCACACTATCAGATGCTACTATCATTAGATTAAGGTATTGGATTGCTGCCTTTGAATTTGCCCATTGATTCAATGGATTATTGTCAGCAGCCCATTGGCCTCCAGCAAGATTGAAGAAAGCATTGTTTTCATTGTTACTTACAGCATCGTCGGTGGCCATGTCATTAAATGACCAACCATTTCTAGGGATTCTTGCATATCCATTGATAATCAACCCTTGAGCGAACCTTGGTTCGTTATAACTACTCTCAAGGTCTCTATTATTTTGAATTGCAGGCTCTAATAAATCAGCACAACCAGAAATAACTGTCGTCAAGATCACTGAAAGCCATACTAAGTATTTTATATTTTTCATATTTTTCATGAATTAAAACTGTGCAGCTAAACCTAAATTGAAGAATCTTGTCTGAGGTGCTGAACCTATGTTCATTTCTAGAATTCTTCTGTTTGGAGCGATAGTCAACAGATTGGCACCATTGATATAAATGTCAAGATCTTTGACAAATCTTCCTCCAAAAACTCTTTCAGCAGGTAGCTTATAGCTAAGCTGTACCCTAGATAGATCAAACCTATCAGTGCTGTACAACCAGAAGTCCGAGTTTCTAAAGTTATTTGCACCATTCAGTGTTGTCAATCTTGGGAAAGTCGCTGAATCCGAAGTAGCTTCTGTCCATCTTCCTCTTACCTCTTCAGAGTACTTAGCTTCGCCAGATACCCAGAAATATGAACTATTGCTTATTGCATAAGCTCCACTTCTCATCATACCTAATGCAAAGAATGTGAAGTTTTTGTATTCAGCAGTGATGTTTAGGCCAAGTGTAAGTGGAGCACCAAACCAACCTCCTTTACCAAGGAAAACTTCATCTTGCGGTGTAACTCTTCCATCACCATTTTGATCTACATATTTAAGATCTCCTGGAAGTACCTCTCCGAAGATTTGTGTTGGTGAGGACTCTATTTGTGCAGCATTAGAGAAAAAACCATCATTTCTCAATCCCCAAATTGCATCTAAAGGTCTTCCACTTCTTTCTTGATAAGAGTCTAGCCAGTTTTCCCCTCTTTGAGTTGCTTTAGTATTATAATATGTTCCAACTACTCCTACATTTAATTTCACATCACCAATTTTTTCTTTAACATTCAAATTAAAGTCAAAACCAGTTCTCAAATCATTGTTATAATTTTCGAATGGAATAAATGATGAAGCTGGAAATCCAGTGGTAAAGTAAGCTGGATAAATATCACTTCTCTGTACCAAAAGCCCCGTCATTCTACTGATGAAAGCAGACCCTGTAAAGAATAGTCTATTTTGGAAAAAAGATCCTTCTATACCAAAATTGACTTCTTCCCTTTTAGGAAATCTCATGTTTGGATTTGCACCTCTTCTTGAGATTGTAGTCAAGTTATTTAAACCGTCTTTCCAAGTGTAGAACACAGTTCCGTCACCTTGCTGAGTGTACACTTGTTCGTACATGTAGTAATCAACTATATCCAAATCTGTATGGATTACACCTCCAGAAACAGAAAGTAGTAGATTGTTTACAACGTTAGAGTTTTTCAGGAAACCTTCATTACTTAGTCTCCAACCTAATGACATAGTCGGAGAGAATGCCTGACGGTTGTTTTCTGGCAACCTTGCAGAATGAATTATAGCACTATTCATCTCTACCAAAAATCTGTTTTGATAATTGTATCCAAAGTGCAAACCAATATTGGCATTGCTTACTCTATGGTACATTTGGGAAACAGAAGTTTGAAATCCTCCTGCTACGAGCATAGCAGAAAACTCGTGGTCATCATTCACAACAGTATTGTAATTCAGCTGTGCAGACATTGACATTGTTTGCTGAAATCTATTGCCACTGATGTTTTGAGTTCGAGTACTCGCATCTTGACCAAACCTAGTCAAACCAGTGATTAAGTCCTGACCGGCATAATTATTCCATTGCGGTTGGTAGACAGCATAATTGTTATTGAATGCCAAGTTGTAGGAAGTTTGATAGTCCAAACCAAACCTGTAACCAAAGGTCAAACCTTTCAATACATTTTGAAGATCTGCATTTACGCCAGTATTAAACTGATATTGTCTGCTTGTAAACTGATTTGAGCCTCCAGCATAAATCCCAGCGATAGGGTTTGTTTGCTCCAATTGAGTACCACCCAACAAAAATTGTCCATCTATTACGTGGCTACTATTATTGACAAAACCTTGTGAAACCAAATCATCTTCTTCTATCATACTAATTGGTACCAAAGGAGAAAATCTATGTGGCCTAATCGTAGCAGCACCCTGCCAGAAATTAGCATTGACTCCTTTACCATTATAAAAGATTACTGCTGCATCAGCAAAACCAGTAATGTTTTTAGTAAGATTCATGTCAACATTACCACGAATATTAAATCTTTCGTTTCTATTTTGTGCTGCTTGTCCGAAGTTCAATAGTGATCCTTCAGACATAAAGCCCATATTCGTGTAGTAGCGTGCTCTATCATTTCCACCACTGATTTCCATAGTAGCATCTTGTCTGCTATATGCTTTTTGCAGATAATCAGTTGAATAGAAATCTAGATTAGGATATCTAAAAGGGTTTTCTCCAGATCCATGATTGAAAATTTCTTCTTGAGAGAACAAAGGCTGAAGGCCATCATTTGTTCTAGCTTCATTATACAAAGTCATATATTCCGCAGAACCAAGATACTGAGGGATTCCACGCGCTACATGTAATCCTGTATTTGCACGAACATTCACTATTTGTTTACCTACAGATCCCCTCTTTGTTGTAATAAGTATGACACCCTTCGCGGCTCTGCTACCATAAAGTGCTACAGCAGATACACCTTTCAGGAAAGTCACTTGCTCTACTTCAAGCGCATTCACACTACCTACATCGCGAGGAACTCCATCAACAAGAAGTAAGTATTCATTGTTACCCCAAATATTTCCATGAAATCCAGGAGCAAACCCTTCCATATTATCCAAGGGCCAAGTGAAATAACTCTTCTCTATCAATTCAGGAACATTTACATAGCTAATTCCACCAGTGAGGTTTGCTTGATCTTTGGTTTGGTAAGCAGTATTTACTTGCCTTGATACCCACTCATCGAACAAAACTATTTCGCTTAAATTGTTAGTAACTCTCAACACCTTTGATTCAAAACCTGGAGCGGTAAAAATCAATACAGAATTGAGGCCTACTTCAATTTCAAAAGCACCATTTATATCGGTCTTTGTAAGCTCTTCTTCCAAGTCATTTCTAACAATGGCATTGGAAAGAGGCTCGCCTTTTTGGTCTATTACCTTTGCTTTGAGTTGTATTGTCTGAGCATTTTGTGCAATCAGCCCCAAGGGGAACAAAAACAAAGCTAACATCAGGCATCTTAATATATTTTTAAATTTCATTAGAAGCTTTTTTAGTAAGTTTGATATATGAAAATTTTACCAACCTGGATTCTGTCTAAATTCAGGATACAAAGTCACATCAGAAACCTTAAGCGGTAACCAATAATGTCTTTCCGCAAGTGGTCTTTCCAATAACACTTCTTCGCGGTAATTCACAACCCTCATTTCTGCAGGATCACCACCCACGCTTGACTCAGGCGATCTATCAAACTCAATAGCTGACTTCAAAGTATATGGTCTTTCGATAAGCAATAACCATCTCCTTAGGTCATTGAAACGATGTCTTTCAAAAGCTAACTCAACAGCTCTTTCCCTTCTTATCTCTTCTAAGAATACATTGACAGAAGTCTGGAATTTAGGCAAAACGCTAGGCATACCAGCTCTTTCTCTGATTACATTTACAGCATCTACTGCAGTTTTGTCGAAATTAGAAGACTTGCTGAGTACGGTGTTGTGTCCCATCAAAGCAGCCTCTGCATACATCAAGTATACATCTGCCAACCTCAAATAAGGAACATTCAAATGCAAAGCTGCACCAAATGCGAAAGCATTGTCATAAGCATTTGCTTGTAAAGGCACAAACTTCCTATTCACAAATCCTGTAGGACTACCTGACACAGCTCCACGATAACTTCCACCTGTAAATAGATTCGCATAGCGGTTATCTTCTTGGTTAGGAGGCATCGAACCTTGCACTACCTGTACACCATCATAAATCACACTCTTGTAAAATCTAGGATCTCTACCTCTGAATGGGTATTCAGGGTCATAACCAGATTCTGTATCAGGCTGACTTACATTAGTAGGTAATGGATGACCGTTTGCCATACCGAAATTTCTATTGATGTAGTTTGCAGTAGGTGCAAACTTGGTGGCGTCACCATCTACAATAATTGATGGGAAAAACTGCTTCGTAATACCCCAGTTAGACTGATCACCTGACCAATACAATGATCTGAATAAAGATTCTGTACTTCCAGAGAGTGCCCAGTTTTGACCCATTGTATAAAACAATCCATGCCAACGATCAAAAGGAACTAAAGCGTACTGAGTTTGATTAGTTTCTACCAAATTCAAAAGCTCTCCAAATGCTTCTGCAGATCTTCTACAAAAATCAGCATTGTAGCTTCTGTTTCCAGTAGATTCTAGATTCATCAATGGACTACCAGCATAGAGTAGATTTTTACCCAAGTATGCTAAGGCCATTATTTTATTGATTCTAAGTTCATTTCTACCAAGAGTTCTACGTCCTGCTACGGTATTGTCCCAGTTGATTGGGAGCAAATCTGCAGCTCTTCTAAAATCAGCTGCAGCTTTTTCGGCACTTGCGTGATAAGATAGTCTAGGCTCTCTAAGTTGCTGATCACCTGGAAGCACTCTATCCACATAAGGAAGTCCACCTACATGCTGAATCAGCATAAAGTGAAACCAAGCCCTGAAAAACAATAGTTGTCCTTCAATCAAAGCTCTTTCCTCATCAGTGGCATCAGTCATTCTGTGTAGATTTTCCAAACCAAGATTTGCTTTTCTGATACCGTACCATGCTAGTGGCCATAAGCCCTTTGTATGTGGGTTACTATTGGTATTTGCAGACCATTTGTCCATCCAACTAGCTTGACCTCCATGACCAGAATGTTCTACTTGCCATGCCCAAAAGTTACCTCTATCAAAAGCGAAAGTAACATGGAAATTGCCAGCTGCAGAGACCATTTCATCTTCCCCCCAATTCCATGAAGCAGTCCAATAACTGGTTGTGAAATTTGGAATACATTGATAAAGTTCTTCAGTATAACCTTGGAAATTTTCAAAATTCAAAAATGCTATTTCTTCAGAAATCACTGATTCGGGTGTCCTCTCTAAATAATCTAGACAAGAGGAAGACAATACAAGAATCAGGCATGCAGAGAAAATTATTTTTGATCTATTTTTTATATAATTAATCGTTTTCATTTTAATCTTAGTTTTAGAATGTCATTGTTAATCCTAAATTCACTCTTCTTACCATAGGGTAAGCACCTTCCCAAGCTGCTCCTGTACCAAAGTTTGACTCTCTATCATCTGGCATTTTACTCCAGACCAATAGATTGTTTCCATTAAGAAACACTCTCAAACCTCCCATACCAAGCTTATTAGCTTTTGCTCTATCAAACGAATACGCCAATTCTGCATTTTTTATTCTCAAGTAAGATCCATCATATAGATACCTTGAACCATAATAATATGACACTGGAGTCAACCATACTGGAAGTGGAGTTCCTGCTTCAGGATTATCCTTTGACCAGTAAGTTCCTTCATCGTATACCAAATTTCTCTGGCCATCAAGGTTGGTGAAAGGAACACTCCTTGAAACATTGTTGACACCGTACAATTGTACAAAAAAGGATAGCCCTTTATACTCTACACCAATATTGGTGTTGAATGTGTTTTGAGGAACACCAGAAAATCCAAAAGGAGCAGAATCAAAGGCATCAATAACACCATCACCATTAAAATCTACAATTTGATATCCCCCTGGAAGCTTGCTTCCATTATTAGTATTGTGAGGAGTACTTGCATATACTTCATCCCAAGTATTGTAGAATCCGTGATCTATATGTGATCTGTTTTGACCTAATTGGAATCCTGCTTGCTTTTGATAATCAATCAAGAACTCTGGGTCATCTCTATTAATAACAACATCTACCGCTCTTGTGATAGCTAAATCAGCCCAAACACGCACACCATTTTTCAATGTTCTATTCAGACCAAGCATAAGCTCGTAACCTGTAGTGGTCACCCTACCTAAGTTAGCTGCTGGAGCTGCTGCACCAAAATAACTTGGAATAGATCTATCTCCTGCCATCAAAATATCAACCCTATCATCCTTGAATACATCTACACTACCATCAAGTAGGCCGTTGAATAAACTAAACTCTGTTTTAAAATTATACTTATAAACAGTCTCCCATCTTACATTTGGGTTGCCCAATACCTGCTCTCTATACCATTGAAAAGGTGAATTATCATCTCTCCAGCCTACAGTAGCCAATCTAGACGCACCACCAAATGCCCACTGATTCATATATAGGAACCTACCTCCTATATTGTCATCACCTACCTGACCATACGAGGCTGTTACCTTAAGAAAATCTACAGCAGAAATTCTCTTCATAAAATTCTCCTCCGAAACGACCCATCCAATTCCACCTGATGAGAAAAATGCAAATCTATAATCGATTCCAAATTTCTCAGAACCATTGTATGCACCATTATATTCTACCAAATACTTTCTTTTGTAATCATAAACAGCTCTGAAAACCCAATCCTCACGATAACTTGGGATCATATTTCCAATGGCATCTTCCTGACGGCTAAATAGCCCCATTAGATTGATATTATGATCATTTTTGATAGTAGTAGTATAGTTCAATTGCCCCTGGTAGAATAATCTCCTCTGAGCACCTTGTACATTTCCGCCTTGAGTAGTCCAAGCAATAGGTTGGAAGAAATCAAAATTACTGTTGTCAAAGTTATTCTTAAGGTTGACTCTGCCTGTAACTGGGTCAATCCACATTTCTTCCGTATTGTTGAATAGATCGTTTACCCCTCTACTGTTTTCAGTAAAAGTGTTATCTACAGCCAATGTGCCTCGGAAATTCAATCCTTTAATTATCTTTCCTAGATCCTGTTCCAAGACGATGTTTGTGGATAAACTTGTAGTGGTAATATTCTCAACACCACCGATAGCCAAAACTCGAGCTGAGTTTATTGCTCCATAATCATCTAGAGGATAGTATCCCCACAGACCGTTTGCGTACCTTGGTACAAATGCATCAGGTGGGTTTCTATAAGCCGCTCTCCAGAAATTGGCATCATTGCCGCCATTCCATGGTGTCTGCCTTACTCCATAAATACCTCCAAGATTAACTTTCAAGACAGTCGATGGTGAAAGTTGAAAATCAAGGTTATTTCTAAAATTCAATCTGTTAAAATTGTAACCTGGTTGATATCCTCTATTGTTCTCAAAATCTTTGAACAAATCACCTTCATTCTGAAAATCAAATGCAGCAAAATACTTTGTGAATTTTGTACCTCCACTGATCGCAACATTTGCATTGTATGCCATTGCATAATCATTGAACAAATAGTCTTGCCAGTCGATATTTGGATACCTCTCAGCTTCTTCTAAATTTGCAGGATTTCTATATTTTTCTCTGATTTCTTGTGGAATCATTTGAGACCAAGCTTGTGGACTTACAGAAAGCTCTCTTTCGATTGCTTGATTTCTAATCCCAATTGCATCATAAGCATCCATTTTCCCAGGTAGTTTGGAAGGAGATTTTACGGTAGCATTTACTCTTGCTACTATTTCAGCTTTACCTTCTTTACCTCTTTTTGTGGTTACGATAATAACACCATTTGCACCTCTAGAACCAAAAACTGCTGTAGCTGAAGCATCTTTCAATACAGATATAGATTCTACAGAACCTACGTCCATTTGATTAAAAAATTCTGGACGTTCTACTCCATCTACCAATATAAGAGGTGAATTACCATTCCAGCTGTTCTGACCTCTAATGAAAATCTGAGGCTGTTCATCACCCGGCATACCAGAACCTTGTGTAGTAATCAAGCCAGGAAGGTTACCAGTCAAAGCAGCACCTAAACTTGAAACACCACCTGTTCTTTGAAGCACTTCACTATTGGTTTGAGAAACCGCACCGATTAGCGTTTCCTTACGTTGTTCACCGTAACCGATTATCACAAATTCTTCCAATGAAGAAATGGTTTCAACCAAACTTACATTATAAGATGATCTACTTGATGTGACTTGCAACTCGATACTTTCATATCCTATGAAACTAACAATAAGTGTCTCTCCTACTTCTGCATTGATTGAGTATTTACCATCAATATCAGTGGCTACACCTCTAGTAGTACCTTTTATCAAGATCGTAACACCTGGGATTGGTAGACCATCCTTGCTATCTGTGACTACTCCGGTAATTTGTGCAAACACCTCTTCTGACTTGTCAACTTTCAATTGACTTGTTGATTGACTATTGGAACTTTTAGAATTATTGGTATTATACTCAAATTTGTTTTGAGCAGCCAATTGTTCGATCACTGTAGATTTAGAGTCATTTGTCAAAGATTTTTTACCATCTTCTTTTTCAGTTATTGATTGACCCTTTTCCTGATAATTATTCATCAACTTAGATTCCTCTCTAAGTTCACCTTGCACATTTGCCGAATTTGACAATTCCAAATTCACAAATTCTTCTGAGAAATTTCCGCTGGCATTTCCAGTATGCGCATGCGAAACAGTTGTAAAGACAAGCTGCAACGATAGGACATACGCTAAGTTCTTCGATAAGTAGCAGAACCGCCTTAGTAAATTTATATCCATATAATTTTAATAATATTAATTTAAGGTTTGAAAGATTTAGTAATCTGCTAAAATCAAGCATAAAACTTGAAGTCTAGCAAAAGCAGAAGTTTGAAACTCCGCGGATAATCCTGCTAGCTTGTATTTAGTTTGAAATCGATCATTTTGTTGATTTTGGGTTGTATGTAGATATTGAATATTATTAGTAAACTGAGTTTCTATTTTGAAGTCCAATTCTAAATCTCAATCATTTGACTACAGCAATTGAAAAGCAAAAGATGATCTCCTAGGAAAACATTAATGTATCCTAAGGAAATCACTTCATACTTGTCGAGCTTGACGAGATCGATGAGTGAAAATATTTGAAAATAAGAGGATGAATTGGTTTTGGGAGAATGCATTAAAAGCACTCAAAATACCACTCCCTGATGGGACTGATATTAAAAAGAATTTGTAGTAATCGTGTAACATTTTATTTCGGGTTTTAAGTGTAATTGACTTAATCAAATATATATATAATAATATGTAAAATAAACTCAGACTAATAATAACAAACAATTGATATTCAGAATGTTATAAAAGTCATTGCGTTTATTAAAACCGCAAAAAATTATGAAAAAGCCCTCTACAAGCAATAGAATAAGGTTTTTGGTGAAATTCACAAAAAATAGCCATTTCGCTTAAATGAACTTATTGATTATCAAGTACTTAAGCTTGTTTTTTGCTAATTATTTTTTTAACATATTTGGTTAGAAAATCAAGCCCAAAGGATTATTCCTGAATTATTAACATCAAGCAAATATAATTGCGAGTATTATAATTTGTATAGCAGGAACCTATTGTTTGAGACAATTATTTTAAAATTCAGAATTTTCTAATAATCAGCACTTTAGCTTAAATGGTTATTCGTAAGGACAATAGTAAGCGAATTTCCCTATAAAATCTCCTACGGGTAGTCGATATTTACTCCACGCCTATGTGTCTTGGCATTGCACAAAAGGGTTGTTGGTTGATTAGTTATTAGTGCATCTATTGACTTAACACATATCAATTTAATTGACTACTGATAAGAAAGCGGATATACATTTACCTAGCTTTTAAAAATGCCTTTAGAAAACTTATTCAACATAAAATTAGCTCTAGTTTAACGAGCGATTAACGACAAAATAGCTTAAAGCTCTGAAAAAATCACTTCAAAGGGTGATGCCGGAATTTTGATTGAATTGATCAAATTGGCCCATTCGGGATTATTTGCCCATGCATACCTTAGCATGAATGGCCGTTGCCTTGTATCGTACTTAATGATTACTTTATTCTTTTTTGCAATAGTACCATTTACCCATTTGAACTCACCATCTTTCCCAGCCAATGCAATTCCACTCACAGGCATCATATCAGAGGTATTCAAACCCTTACCTGTTTCCGTGAAAGTTAGAACAATTCTATCTTTTTTGATTTTTGACTTTTGAAGTAAAGGTCCAGAAAAAGGTCCATCTTTCTCACCATAAACTAGCTGCGCTGCCTGAAGCGCAAGTCTGTCCCCTACTGTTTTCTTATCCAAAGGATGAATATCATTGGCTTCACCAACATCAATAGTTATAGCCATACCAGTATGCGGAATTGCTAAAGTTTTTCTTTGGACTTCACGCATCTCTGCCCACTCACTTTCTTGAGGTTGATCGACAACCTCCATAAAATTAGGCAATTGCACATACAAAAAAGGAAGCTTAGGTTTCTTCCATTCTTCGCGCCAGCCATTTATCAAAGATATTAATTGCTTTTCATAAAGTTCTGCTTGGCCTGCATTTGATTCTCCTTGATACCAAAGTATTCCTTTGAAAGTTACTTTATGCAAAGGGGCTATCATTGCGTTATACAAACCCATTGGTTTGAACCTTATGGTCGTTTGATTTGGTGCTTTTTCCATTATAGCACCAACTTGATATTGCCAATCCTTGCTCAAATCAATTCTTTTCTCTCCTATTTGAAGCACATAAGGTTTTTCTTTGATAAATCCACCTCTGCCATTTTCGCTGACAATTCTGACTACCAAAATGTTCTTCCCTTTTTTCAAAACCTCATTTGGTACATTATACCTTCGCGGTGGATATCTGTATCCAGTACTTCCTACAAGTTGGCCATTGATGTATGCTTGATCACTGTCCACCAGCGTACCTAGCAAAAGCTTAATTTCCGAAGCTTCAGAAGGGTCAAAATCAATATTTATTACTTTTCGAAACCAAAAAACACCATTTACAGACCTGTTACCGTCCAAAGGCCAAAAATCTACATCATGCATTTTTTGCCAGTCATTTGGCTCAAAATCATTTGAAAACCAAGGTAAATTCTTATCTAAAAGACCTAAATCTTTTGATCTCAACTCATTTCTCCAGTAGTCTATTTTTTCTTTATCAGTTCTCTCTATTTCCTCAATCACACCAGGTGTTTGAAAATGAAGTGCTTCTTGATAGTCTTTAGGAAATTCCTTTAGATCTTCTTCTCTAAGCCATGACTGTATCGGTGAACCTCCGACACTGGCATTGACCATACCTATGGGTACATCATATTTTTGGTTGAGATTCTTTGCGAAAAAATAAGCCACTGCCGCAAATGACCTAATATTTTCTTCATTCAATTCAAGCCATTTCCCTCCTTTCAAATCATCTTTTACTTCTGTAAAAGTATAATCATCCGGTACATCAAAATACCTTATTTTCAAATTTTCAATATTTGAAAACTCGTCTGGAAACATAGGTTCTACTCTTTCCATCGTCGTTTCCATATTGGATTGACCAGAACAAAGCCACACATCGCCGAGTAGAATATTCCTGATTTCTATTTCTTCATCTGAATTTGAGATACGGATTTCAAATGGGCCACCCGCAGGCATACTTGGAATAGTGACATTCCATTTCCCAAAAGAATCCACCATGGTCTTTAATTTTATGCCGTTAAAATCAATCTGGATTTCATCATTTGGGTTAGCCCAACCCCAAATGTTGGTATCCACCCCCCTTTGTAAAACCATTCCATCGCTTATCAAAAAAGGCAAACGAATCTGTCCTAATGCAGGGATCACTTGCACAGTATTCAATAAAAAGTAAATGAATAATACCTGGTATAAACGATGCATTTTGGGCTAGTTAATCGAGAATTAAAGTTAGAGATAATCCAGTTCATATTACCACTAACACTATTTCACTTCTTAAACCTGAATAAAAAAATCAATAATTACAACCGATTTCATATTTTATTTAAAAAATTTATGACGAGTTCAATTAAAGAGATGTTTAATAATTATTATTAAAATATTAATTTATAAAATTGAATGAAACTTGTTCGATGAATAAAAAAAATAAAAGTCTCAAAAAAGAAGAAAATAAAAACGTATGGCAATCTGCATCAAACATTAATCTGGATCAAAACTATTAAAAAAAATAGCAAGACATTGATAAAACGTAACTATCTGCCCCCGAAAAGAACAACAGCTATACTATGACAATTCGTTTTACCATTTTCAGTCAAATTAGTTTTAATTGATTTTGCGAAACTTATACTATTCAAAGTCATACAAGAACGAGACTTCGAAAAAAAAGCAAATGTATTATACTACAGATTTACAGAACTAAAAAATTGTAATTGGACTAATAAAAATTATGAAATCGATTTCATAATTTTATCTGTTCTTGAAGCAATTAAAAAATAAGTCAGACAAAGAAACCAAAGGATTACCCGCTTTCATACCAGTAACCAAACAAAATAATGCTATTAAAATCAATTTGTCCACCGACAACTATTCACATGTCTCGATTTTCCGCATGATTTCATATGAAAATTAAACTTTTGTTATCATTGCGGACAATCGAATAAAATAAATTGAACAAAATGTTGCCCCATTTTTATTTTCAATTAACTTTATTGAAGCTAATAATTGTAATCTACTAAATCACCAATGGTATTACCCATCTTATCTTTTTTTTGCCTTTTCACCTTTTATTCCGAAAATTTTGACCCAAATCAAGCTGAACTTGAAAATCAAAATGATCGTGTAACCCAGGTCCAAAAAGCACCTAAATCTATTGAAGAAATAGATAATTTGAATAATCACGCATTTTCGCTAAAAGGCAATTACCCAGACTCACTGTATATTTATGCCAACATCACCTTGGAAGCAAGTCAAAAGATAGGTTACCAAAAAGGAATAGCACACAGCTACACTAATTTTGGCGTCTATCATTATCAAAAATCCAACCATGGGCAATCAGTAGAAAACTATCTAAAAGCCAAGGACATATTTACTAAAGAAAAACTCTTCAACAAATCAGCAAGTACCTCCAACAACATTGGCTTGGTATATTTTAGAGAAAGAGATTTCGAAAAAGCATTAGCATATCATCAAGAGGCAATAGATATGGCTGACGAGAATGAAAGTCTAAGCAATATTGCCAACTACAAATTGAATAAAGCGATGGTTTTGGCAAATTTGAAATCATTTGAAGAAGCATTGCCAACCTACTATGAAGCCATTAGAGACTTAGAGAAGTCTGGAGAAAGCGCATACATATCTAATGCCTATCTAAATTTGGGGAATCAGTTTGGCGCAAATGGGAAAATTGATTCAGTAAAAAAATATTTTGACAAAGGATTGATTGCTGCAATAGAATCATCTGAATTCGAAGCCCTAGCATACGCCTACACGAGCCAAATCAAATACTATGTGGTAACTGAGAACCCAAAGGAGGCTTTAAAATTCGCAGAAAAATCACTTACAAATGCACTGAAATCAGGGTCTGTTTTTAATATTTCCGATGCATATCACACAGTAGCAGCACTCCAAGAAGACACGGGGGATATAAAAGGGGCATTAAGTAGCTTAAGAAATCATTATACATATAAAGATTCCCTAAGAAGAAAAGAGCAAACTCTAGAGATCGCCCGAATTGAAGCAACAAAAAAGATAGAAAGTGAAAAAGCTATATTCGATTTGGAGCTTCAAAATAAGGAACAAAGCAATAAACAAAAGGCATTAATTATCGGACAATTGATCTTTCTGATATGTGCCATTGTCATTCTTTTTATACTAGTGGCCAAAAATCTTTCTAAATCAAAAGTCAGAAATCAGCTTCTCCACCAAAAGAATAAAGAAATCGCCACACTTGCCAAGAACCTAAAAAGCCTCAATAACCATCAAAATCAGATTTTTGGAGTCATAGGACATGATCTAAAAGGACCTGTAAATTCACTAATAACTGTAACAGAACTTCTGACTGAAAAGCAATTGAACATTGAAGAGCTTAGTGAAATCATGCCACATTTGAACAATGAAATACGAAGGGCTGGTGTTACTTTGGAAAATTTGCTGCATTGGGCTTTGAGCCAAAAAGAAGGCGAATCGATTCAGCACGAATGGTTTCAGCTGAAATCATTGTTTTTAGAAGTCGTAGACTCTTTGCTTTATGCTATTGATCACAAAAAACTAAAAATCAATCTTGATATTGATGACGAAATAATGCTCTATGCAGACAAACAGATGGTGGAAATCTCTTTTAGAAATCTGATTGCCAATGCTATAAAGTTCACTAATGAGGAAGGGTCAATTTCTTGTATTGCAAGAACTGAAAATGATATAGTTAAAATCTCAATAGAAGATAATGGTGTGGGTATAGATCCTGAAACGTTGGAAAAACTAAATAAAAATGAACTTGTTTCAAACTTCGGTACGGACAACGAGAAAGGAACAGGGTTAGGCCTTGCCCTTTGCAAAGGTTATGTTGAGAAAAACAATGGATCCCTCGTTATCGAAAGTGAAGTAGGAAAAGGAACTAAAATCAAAGTGAGTTTTGAATATAAAGAAGTATGACTATCCACCTTCTTGCTCGTCGCCAAACAATAGATTGTCGGATGAACGATTCGTGGTTCTGTTGACTGTAAACTGCTGACGAGTATCCGTAACTTACAAAGCTCCTTCTTACCTAAAGTGCAACATTGCGGATACTCATAATATAGAAGTATAAGGTATCGGGAGTTGGTATGAGTTTAGATATTAAGCGTTTTACCTATTAATCCTTTAGATCCTCATTCACTCAATCAACTGACTTTCGGAAAATTAAGCGTTAATTGTTTAACTCATAAAGTTGAACATCTAAACTTTTCACCCCAAATCAACCCATCCCTAGCCATTATTCATTTTAAAATATGCGATTGCTTTTTCAAGATCTTCGGGTACGTCGATTGCGATAGCTTGGTGGGATGTAGGTACCATTTTTATCTTTACGCCATGTTCCAAGAGTCTCAATTGCTCCAACATTTCGATTTGTTCTAGTTTAGATTTTGGCTTGGTCGTGAATTCTAAAAGTGCGCTCTTTTTATATGCATATATACCCACATGTTTCCAATATTGAAAATCTTCCGCTTGTTCGCGAATATAAGGGATTGGAGACCTGCTAAAGTACATTGCATTAGAATTTTGATCTAATACAACCTTTACTGAATTGGGATTATGTGCATCTTCAATTGAAATATTGAACATCATGGATGCTACTTGTACACTTGGGTCATCAAAAGCACGAACCAAATCATACAAGGACTTTTGGTCTTGAAAAGGTTCATCACCCTGAACATTTACTACGATGTCTGTATCGATGTCTCTGACAGCCTCTGCTATCCTATCAGATCCACTCTCGTGTG
This sequence comes from Belliella alkalica, assembly GCF_022549785.1. Lineage (GTDB taxonomy): Bacteria > Bacteroidota > Bacteroidia > Cytophagales > Cyclobacteriaceae > Belliella > Belliella alkalica. The sequence goes on along the minus strand of NZ_JAKZGO010000002.1, from coordinate 132,980 downwards.
CTGTTGTGCTAAAAAACACTTGACCACCCACTTCTTTTATTTGCTTTACAATTTCCTCGTGGTCAGTCACTACGATTACTTGGTCAAAAAGTCCAGTTTCAAGCGTGCTCAAATACGTTCTTTGAATAACTGATTTACCACACAATTCCTGTGTTAATTTGGCAGGAAAGCGAGTAGAAGCATATCGAGCTGGGATAAGTGCTGTAATCATGTAATGGAGAATTTGGGGTTGTTTGATAAAACAAAATAATAACTATTTCACTTTAAAATAGGAAATGAACTTAAAAAACAAGTTTTTGTATTGTCTTGGTTTCTTGTCCTGACCATAATAGTTATAGATGTATTTATTTTTTTGAGAATAAATATAGGCGTTTCCATAACCATAATTGTAACCTTTATAATTATATCCAGAGTCTTCCATACCATTAAAAATCCCATAAACATTCTTCACTTGCTTATTGAGGAATAGATCATTGATCATTACCAAATGGTTTTTTAAGGTATAATCCTGTCTGACAACATATAGATTTAAATCAAATAATCGTGTCAAATCAATAGTCTCTGAGACAAGACCTAATGGTGGCGTATCAAAAATCACCATATCGAAGTTTTCTTCCAAGTATAGTAAGAAATCTTTCAACTTCTGTGTCTGAAGCAATTCCGCAGGATTTGGAGGAATGATACCTGATGGGATAAAATAAAGATTTTCATTTGCAGTAGGTATGATAATATCTTCTTCCAATGCTTTTCCTATAAGAAAAGTAGACAAGCCTATTTTTCCAGAATGTCCAAAATAACTTGCTAGCTTTGGTTTCCTGAGATCGGCATCGACTACCACCGTTTTCTTTCCCCCCAATGCCATAATAGAAGCCAAGTTCATAGATGTGAAAGTTTTCCCTTCACCAGAAACGCTTGATGTCACCAGTATTTTCTTCGAATCTTTGTCTGCGGCGATATAGTTTATTGCTGACCTTAGAGATCTAAAAGATTCAGCTACAGCTGACTTAGGATGCTCTAAGACCACCATATTGGTTTCATTATCACTTTTGCCAATTATGGAAAGTTGTGGAATCATAAAGTTCTTTTTCAAATCCCGCTGATTCCTTATCCTTTGATCCATCACGTCTCTAAGTGCCAAAAATCCAAATGGTAAAAAGAAACCCAAGGCAATAGCCATTAGATAGTTACTCTCTTTTTTTGGGAATACCAAAGAGCCCATTTTCGCATAGTCCAAAATGGCATTATCAGAAACATTTGAAGCTTTAGCTATTCCTGCTTCGGCTCTTTTTTCAAGCAGATAAGTATAAAGATTTTCTCGCAATCTATATTCTCTAAATATACTTGCATATTGGGATTCAGATTCAGGAAGACTTGAAAACTGTCTGTCATAGTTAGCTATGTTAGCAAGCACTAGTGCCTTCTTCTTTTTGGTATTGTCTATCAAATTCAAAACATTTTCTAACAGAGCTTCCTGCACTTTCTCCATTTGAACATCAATCTTCTTGATTTCTGGATGGATCTCGTTGACTGATGCTAGCAGTTTCCGCCTTTCTTGCGACAGGGTGACCAAAGTTTGAATCAGTCCATTGAGTAATGGATCAGGAATTCCAACTACTGAAGGTGCTATAATCTGAGAAAAATCACTGGTTTTTTCTTGCATGTAATCTTTGACAGAAGTGTAGTATGAAATCTGAAAATCCAGTTCTTGGACAGAATCGTCCAATCTATTTATCCTACCCAAAACATCAGAAAACTCCTCACTTACATTGATCATTTTGTTTTGGACTTTGAAATTTTGGAGTTCTCGCTCTTTGTTTTTCAAAGAATCCTCCAAAAAGCCCAACTGCTCCTCAATGAACTTCAAAGTATTTTCGGTGTTCCTGTTCTTTTCTCTCAATTCATGCTCCAAATGGGCTTCCATCAAAGCATTGATGTAATCTCTACCTTTGGGAACTACAGTAGTTACCATCTTTATCTCAAGCACAGAAGCGCCAGCATTGACCAACTTGATATTGATGGCTTTTGTCATTTTCTCCTCTAGGCTTGATGGACTCCTAAGTGTGAAAATAATCACATCTCCCACTCTACCTGGATTTACTAAATGAACTTTGAACTTCATTCTGGCGGTTTCAATCTCATCTCCAAAATTAAATACCTTATCAAAAATTCCTTCATCCAATTGCGCATAGGCAGGATTAAAATCAAAAAAACCACCTACTTCTGGAAGTAACTTAAAAGTGTTTGTAGATAATATATGGAGTTGAATTGGTACATTTTGAATCTGCATATGATCCCAATCCACTTCTACATGGATAGGAGTACTATTATACAATTCTATCGTCTTGATATTTGTCTTTGCAAAATACTCAACATCGAAATGCAGTTTTGACAAGGCTTCCCTGGCAAGATTTTTCGAAGAAAGCATCAAAATCTCATTATCCAGACTGTTTTGATTGGAGAAAATTGCCGAACGATCCAAGATTCTCGATTCTGGCTTGACAGTATTCCGAAACACCATGGTGCCTGATACCGAATACTCATCCTCAGTATATCTGTGAAAAAAATAAGTCCCTACCAAAAACAACACAATGAATAGAATGTACCATGGCCAGAAACGTAGATATCTCGCCACTATGTACCTGACTTCTAATTCACTATCATCGTTGTCAAGCTGACTAATATCAAACTTTTCCATATTCTATAAACTTCCTCTTACTAAACCAAATATCAATAATCCTGATGCCAAAAAAGTAGCGAATAGTTGTAAACTTGAGGAAAGATTATCAGCATTCCCAAATTGACGAATTTTCATAGGCTCAAGGTACAAAATATCGTTCGGTTGAATAAAGTAAAATGGAGACGCCAACAATGCTCTGTCATGTAGATTGATTTGGTGTATTTTTGTCCCTCCATCATATTGCCTTATGACAAATAATTTATTCCTTTTGGCCAAAATATTTGACTCCCCAGCAGATGCCAAAGCATCAAAAATTGTTGCTCTATTTCTCAAAATAACATGTGTACCACTTGCTCCAAACTCTCCAATTGTCGTATATCTTATCCCTGCAGTCCTTAATTTTACAAAAACATCATCTTTAAAATATTCATTGATAGCTTCTTGTACTTTTACTTTTGCTTGATTCTCTGTAAGACCGGCGATATGAATTTTTCCTAATTTGGGTAGTTCTATAAATCCCAACTCGTCAATCGAATAGCCAGTGAAATAAAATAGATCCCCTCCACCACCTGCACCCATCATACCCCCGCGGATATTTTTTGTTCCTTGAAAAGTAAATGCTTCAGTAAGTTCAGGATCAGAACTAGCAAAATCTATATCAACAATATCAAAAGGTTGTAATACATACTTGTACTCAACATTTGCATATGGGATAAACTCATCTATATCGATAACTTCGTTTCCTGGTAGATTTTGTAAGTAAGTGATTCTTTTATTGCTGATGCAAGAACTTGCCAGTAGGATCAATAAAATTGCGTAAGCGAAATGCTTCATGAATGGGTCTATAATGATACTTTGAAACCAAATATAGATAATAAAATAATATCTCAAAGAATTTCATACTGACAATGATTATGAGGTTTTAACCAATCATTAACCTAAAAATCAGTTCAAAAACATATATTTATTTCATATTAAAAATATTGTTTTTCACATACCAAAAATAGCATCTCCAATTTTAGCGAAGAATTTGAAGTTATTTTGAAATAATTGCTCAAACACGAATTGATAGTATATTTGAATCATGAGTTCGAGAATCGATCAAAAACAAATATTTATAATAAGCAGTACTTTTCTGGTACTTTTTTGGTTTTTTGGATACGATGGAATCACTTTTAGTGATGATGTGTTTTACATTCTTACAGGTCATGCGTTTTGGAATGGTGAAAATGTTGTTAACTCCTATCATTTCAGTAGCAGATTTGGTTCATATATTTTTTCAGGTGTATCCACCAAAATATTTGGTTTGAATGATAGGCTTGCCACCATACCTACACTAATAGCATATATCTTTTCTCTTTTGATAATCATCAAATGCCTAGCATTCCGTCAACAACAAATCTGGGCTTCAGTATTTTTTGTTTCCCATGTTTACCTTCTTCATTTTCTTCCAAAAGTCTATCCTGATGGACTTCTTGTATTTTGGGCTGTTTTAATTCCATTTGCTTCTATTTACAGAACTTCAAAACCTATTTTAAGCGCATTTATTTTGGTTTTAGCAATTTTAATAGGTTTTATGACCAAGGAAACCATCATTTACTTATTTCCATTTCCCGTGATCTTATTTTTAATGGATTGGAAGGATAGAAAACCATTCAAATTCCATTTATGGGTTGGTTTGTTCAGTGTGATGTTAGGGAGTTTGTATTTGGGATACTTTTGGTATGAATTTGGGGACGCATTTTACAGGATCAATTCTGTAAATGCCGGTCATTACATTTCAGAGTATTCTTACAATGACAAGGGAGGCTTTGCCATACTGAAAAGGCTTACAATCACACCATTTATCACCTTTGTGCAAAGGTCATATTGGATATGGCTTGTTCTTGCAGCGCCAGGTGTATATTTAGGATTGGTGAAAAAACAAAAAGTCGCATTTGAATTCTCATTGGCATTGATTTGTCTCCTTCTTGGTTTTTGGTTTATGACCACCAACCTAGGCTTCTACAATCCCATTTATCTGAACCCAAGACATCTCATCATCTTGATTCCAGTCCTTGCTGTATTGATTGGATTTGGATGGAAATATTGGTTGGAAAAAAGAGCTTCAAGTACCTATATTGGTGTTACAATTTTGCTCGGAGCTTTGATAGGCTTTTTTTTAGGTGACTATAAAAATGGTGCGTTCCTACTAGTATTTGGATGTGCTTTGCTTTTTATAGGAAAAAGTAAACTTTGGCTAAAGAAAACAACTATTTCGGCTATGCTATTGATTGCTGTGATTTTAAGTTTTCATTACCAAAAGCAATTGAAAAACTACCCAAAATTCATGCAAGAGCTTCAAGCTGCCGTTGCATCTCCTGATCAAAAAATTCTAGTGGTAAATAATTTTGTCCACTTTAGCCGGGAAGTTTTATTTCCCAATGATAGCGTCAACCAAGAAAAACTCTTTGCCATTGAGGAGCTCGAACACTTTGAAAATCTAGCTCCTGACGACTTTGGATTGTTGATATACAATTACTATAAACATGCCTATCCAAAAGAAGCTCCAGATGTCGAGGGATTTTTGGAATTGACAGAAAATATGGGTTACAAAATCACAGACATAAAGGAAAATCAGTGGGTCGTTTTTTATTCATTTTCAAAGAATTGATTTTTTATAATTGACACTTCATTTCTTGTGAACTTCGTGAAATCCTTTGTGTACTCCGTGGTAAATCCTAACCACCAAGACGCAGAGAAATATAAAATGATAGGAACCCTAGAAATATCTGTTGGAGATGTTTTTGGGGTTTTTGTATAATAGGGAGACTCCAAATAATAGTATAAACTCCTAATGTTGGAATTTTTGTAAAGAGAACTTTTATGAAGTTTATTGAAATAACCTTCCTCAAACTCATATCATAACCAAATATAATATCGGGTTACTAATTGATAACAAGTCAATCTTATCTAAAAAATTAGACTTAGGGGTAGATAACTAAAGCGTTTTGTCACTTGTTTCTTAGTACTATCACCCTATTTACAATAAAATAACTTTTATCATCATAATATTCATTTTTAATATATTTAGGAGATAATTTTATAACAATTTATTACTATTCTTATGTAAATTTTTTTCTAAGTGAAAATCAACTACTTATCTAAAAGCTTATATTATTTTTTTAAGTATAACTTGACTTTTAATTATGGGGGGGGATATATTTAGATCAAGTTTTTGGCGCTAAAATCTTTTTAATCAATTTATTAACAAATTAAATTTTATAATCATGAGAAAAGTGAAAATTACATTACTTGCACTTGGTTTAGGTTTTATGAGTTTTAATCCACTTTCAGCTCAAACAATTGAACTACCTGATTGGCCTGATCATCCAGAGGAGAATTTATGTCGTTGTAAATCTGGTGGTTGTTATGGAGGGAACTTAATCTCTTTTAGAGCAAGATGTGGTCAAGGAGATTGTTCTTCATCTACCTCAAACTGTCCTACTGATTAATTTGACAAAGGCTAAAGCTAAATGCTTTAGCCTTTAAAATTATTATGGATCAATTTATATATATGCTGTTTCTAACAGATTCATAAAAGCATAACTTTAACTTATAAATTCTTTAAAGTATCTAACATGAAAAGTTTTACTTTCATACTCCTAATCCTCTTGTGCATAGGTTGTAGTTCTAAGGATCAGAATACTGTACAAATATTTCAAGAACAAGATATAAGTATTCGTTCTTTAACCATTGATACCTTGATTTTGGAAAAAGATTATTTTTCAGGAGTCGGGTTCTTGCAAGTTGCCAAAGATCAAGTGTTCTTTGTAGATCAGATTTTCAGTACCATCACGGCCTATGATCAAGCAGGAGCAATGCTAGGAAGCTACTTAGGCAAGGGACAAGGACCAGACAATCAAAATGTAATTCATGGTTTTCTGCCATTTTCCTTAGATGGACAACATCTTGTTCTTGATAATTTTCAGTTTGTAGTATTTGATGACAATTTTCAAAAAGTAGATGCTTATCCAATAGCATGGGACTACACTGAATCCTATGAAGACATGCTCAGCAAGCCTACTGCGGAGATGCTTGGTCTATATGAAATTGATTGGAAACTTGGTGGCTACAATACCCCATTTATTCTCAACGAGCAAGCTAATGAGATCCTTATTCCAATGACGATGAGTCATCCAGATTTAAACGGCTACATATCCGAGGAGTATTACAGAACTGTCTATGTATTCGGAAAGTATAACTTGGAGACCAAGCAAATTGGGAAAGGAATGGTTACAAGATCACAAGAATATCTTAACCAGTTATTTGTTCCCAATTTTGATTTTTCATTTTTCAGCAAAAGTAAAGATGTTGTTCTCCTATCTTTTGCCATTGATCCTTTGGTGCACGCCTATGATCACGATGGTAAGCTTTTGTATAAATATGGGGTGGAGGGCAAAAATGTGAATGTTAGTTATCCAAAAACTAAAGCCATTGATGATGCGTTAGATAACTATAAATCTGATTTAAGAAGGGCTGGTTTTTATCATTTTCTTCACCAAGATATTCAAGAGAATATCACCTTCAGGACTTATTATCCACAGGGAATCGATCAGGGTACTGCTAGACTTCAAATATACCAAAACCATGTACTTATAGGGGATGTAGAAGTACCTGAGAGATTTCAAGTACTGGGAAAAATCGGAGATTATTACTATGCAGATGGCCTTATAGATGAAGAGAATGATATATTGGGGATATTTAAATTTAAGCTATGACTATGAGAGTATTATCTACAGTTTTGTTAGTTCTTTTTTCATTCGACGTTTTATCTCAAGTATTGACTGTTGTTGATGAAAATCATCAGCCATTGCCTTTTTTTACCTTATCAATAGGTAATAATAATAGTGTACTCATAGGTGACAAGTATGGAAAAGTGACTATTGATCGCCAAGATGATCATTGTGACTATACTATACGATACCTTGGTTTTGAAGACAGGAACTTCTGCCTTTCTGACCTGAAAGCTGATGAAAACATCATCCAGCTTACGCCTGAGGTGATAGACATGGCCGAGTCAGAAATAAAAGGTTACAAAGACAGTGAACTTATCAATCGGGCAAAAAAGCAAATACAATCAATGTCAGATAATGTCCATATAGTTAAGAGCTTTATGAGTGAATCTAACCCAAGTTATCAATGGGAAAGTTTTGGCATGATGACTTTAGGTGGCTTGAAGGATAGGAGTAAAAAAAATGACAGGTTTCATCTGGGTTACATGGGTTTTTTGGCACAGCATAGTATATTGAGAGTAGCTCCTGAACTAGAGCTTCCAATCAAATCTAAAATGGCGCTAGTATCGACATTCACTCAGGACTTACTCCTCAATATCCTTAGATCAAAGAATTCAAAGTGGGAGTTAGCTAAACTTGTCCAAAAAGATGCAGAGATTTTCATTATAGTCGGGCTTGATGCAGAAGTGCATGTCAATGCAGATGGTAGCATCAAGAAAATAGGAATACTCAAGCAACCATTTAAATCCCCAAATGGCATTGACTATGATTTATCAGGTGAAATCAGCTTTATCCAAGATCAGGATTTTGCATTCTTTTCAAATTTAGAATTCAAAATCGACGATCAAGCTGAGATTACGGACATCAGCTGTGTAGTTTATGATTTCCCCAAAACAGTATCCCTCCCTGAGCGGTATTTGAATCCCCCACAAAAAGATGGACTCTTCAGCTCATTTGGTGTCTATACTCAAAATCCAGATTATATATATAATGCTGCAATATTCTCTAGCCTTCAAGCCAGTTCTGGGGCAAGATATGCCTTCCAGACAAATAAGTCACTAAAACTTGTTAGTGATAGTTATACTTACCATGAAAAATTCAAAGGTGACGACGCTGCATCCAAAGATTACTTGGCAAAGAATTCTGCCTATATTCAAGAAATCATCAAAACCCTAAAATCTTATGACATTGCTTGGTAAAATATTTATTGTTGTAAGTATATCCGTTCTGTGTTTTAATTTTATGGATGGATTAACTTTCAAAACTAAGGTACATTATGTATCTGAAGAAAATAAAAATATACAAAATAATATAAACGTGAGATTTGAGTTTGAAAATAAAAGTAGTTCTGAAATAAAAATCTCGTCAATAAATCCACATTGTTCCTGTACAGCTTATGAAATTTCATCTTATCATGTTAAACCTAATTCAAAAGAATTTCTTTTAGTAACAGTTCCGTGGAGTCAATTGAAAAACCTAGGTCATGTATATGTTGTCCTAGAAACGGATTCAAAAGAAAAATATATAAAGGTTTCAATAAAGGTTAAAGATTGAAATGATTATTTATCATTATCAACTCATATAATTTCCAAATATTAGAATTCTACTTTTAGACTAATCATTTATTGCTGACAAGGACTTGACGGAGTTTGTAAAGCAATCTGTCGGGATGATATAAGTCTGGCTCTCGCGTAGTATCGCTGAGGTGAAAAGCACTAAGGTTGCACGAGGGGCACTAGGGGATTTTTTATAATAGACACTACATTTCTTGTAAACATATTGCAATTTCTATTTATTCAAAAAATCACCAAAACTCTGCATAGACATAGATTTCATGCCATATTTTCCATTCAAAAATTGATAATGTGCAAGAATTGATTCCAATTCCCTCAAAGCTTGGATTGGATCGACAGCGAAATTGTGGGGGTGCCACCAAAGGTGATAAACCTCTTGATATTTGGCTGCCAAACTCATTTCCTCTTTGATCCTTTGAATCCTCCTTGTGTTGGTTAATGGAGATTTTTGATTTATTGGCTTCAAGATCCTAGATGCCGGGATCAATTTGAGCTTTTCTTGCCAAAAAACCACCTTTTGTCCATCGTATGATGACCTTTCTCCAAAACCAAAATAGCAATCAAGTGTTCTCACAGCTTTTTTCAACGATCCTTCATGCTGCGTTTCTTGCCAATACCATTTTGGTGGATTGACTCGAACTTGCTCAAAACCTTCTTCCAAACAAATATCCATATACAAGGGATTGACATGGTTTCTTGGAAAAACCAATGATTTCAGACTCAAATCAAACTTATCTTTTGCAATCTTTTGAGCTGCTTGCAAATCTGCCCTAAACTGTAATGGTGTCTGCCCTTTGGATAAGGTGTAATAATGGGCAAAGGTATGGGAACCAATCTCCTGACCAGGGCAATTCATGATATCTCTGATAATTTCCGGTGCAAAGTGACACATAGAATCAAGCTTATTTGCTCTAACCCAATGATATGCTGAGAGATTGTAATCAGTGTATGATGGCTTCAAAGAAGGTTGGTAACTATTCCACTCTTCTTCATTTTCAGCAAAAAGCATCCCAACAGTTGCCCATGTTGCTTCAATCTGATACTTCTGGAAAAGCGCTAGCATCTCCGGAATCAATCGACGAGTCTTCAAGAAGTATTCTCTGTCTATGACATTCCCAACTTTATCAAACACACCCCAAAGGAGTTCAAAGTCAAGAGAAATGGTGAAGATTGGGTGGTTCATGGAGGAGAGGATTTTTGAATTGGAAGATTGGGGGATTGGAAAATTGGGTTTAAAGGTTGGAAGGTTTGAAAGTTGAAAAGTTGGGTTAGCAAGTGGATTGGTCGTTTCAACTTTACCTCACATTTGGGAGGTTACCTCTCATTTGGGAGGTTACCTCACATTTGGGAGGCAAGGGAGAAATCTCGAACTGAATTTTACACCCCAACTTCAATTTAACTTTCCAGTTTCAAAAAGGGACGAGACCTCCCCGCAAGGTCTGCGGGACAAGCTTCTCCCAAATGCTTTCGGGAGAGAGGTGACGTAGTGTCACATGTCTTTCCTCTTTCAGCCTTCATCCTTTTGTCTCAGTCTGCGCAAACTCAGAATAAACTTCCTCTAGATTCAACACCATCTTTTGCAAAGAAAATAAATCCACCACTTTTCTCCTTGCTGATTTTGACATTTCTTGATGGGTTGTGGGATCATTGATCAATTTGAGTGCAAATCCCGCCAATTCCTGGTATTCATCCACTTCGCAAACAAAGCCATCTCCGCCATGGGAAATCACTTCAGCGATTCCTCCTGCGGCAGTGGAAACAACAGGAACTTCGCAGCTCATAGCCTCAAGCATGGCTACTGGCAAACCTTCATATTCCGATGAAATCATAAATGTATCCATCATCGATAGAAAAGGCAAAACATCTTTCTGCAAACCTACCAAATGAAAATTACTCCTTTTGCCTGAGTCTTCAATCTGTTTTTCGATCTTCTCTTTCCATGGCCCTGCTCCTACCAGAACAAAATGAACTTCTGGAGCACTTTTTAATATTTCTAAAGCTTGTTCTACCCAAATCCAAAGCCTCTTTTGGACCCGAAAAACAGCTACATTTCCAATCACAAATGCCCCTTCAGGAATGGAAAGAGACTTGCGGATTCTACTTCCTTCCTCAGTATTCCTTAAAAACTTATCTGTATTGACACCATTTTGTATCAATTTTAATTTGGGTTTCTCTTCGATTTTGAAAGGACTAAAAAAACTATTCAAACGAAAGGAAAGTGCCACTTCATTCGAAACTGCAATGGCAACATCTTGTTTCTTGAAGGTTAAGCGATTCGCCCAATAGGTGATTTTCTTATACCTATCCCAAGTATTGTGTTCTGTATATACCAATGGAATATCTAATCCTCTAACCACAAACCTTCCCAAAATCCCTGCCCAAGGCAAATGGGCATGGATAAGGTCTATCTTATTGTCAATTACATATTTCCTGACAGGGGATATTTGTTTGAACAAGCCTAGGTTGGATGATGGTAAAAAACTCACATTTATTCCAACCTGCTCCATTTCCTCTACAATATTTCCTTCACGGTGGTAAAAATGGATACATGAAAACTCAAAACTTTCCTGGTGCACAGCTGCTGTTTCCAGAATCAATTTCTCCGCTCCTCCCCGTCCAAGGGATTTTATCAAGTGTAGTATTTTCAAGTTTTTTTAGATTAAGTTTTTGGAGTGAATTTTCTCGCAAAGGATTTAGCAAAGGAGCAAAGGTGCTTTTTTTGAATGGGTTTGATTATATGATTGTCGATTGGAATTTCGCGCAAAGATGCAAAGTGAATCTATAGTTTAATTACGGTTACCTTAACCTTTTGCTATCGAGGTGACTTAGTAGTCATTTTGACTTTACCTCACTTTAGGGAGGCAAGGGAGAAATCTCGAACTGGGTTCATATGGCTGAGTCATTTTTATACTTCGCCTTCTAAGATTAGATTGAGACCTATCCTGCGATCAAGGTGACAATAGTAGTCATTGTCGCGTCCTGAAATTACTTGACACTTTTTTTATTGTTTTTCTTAACTTCCGACGACCATTCAATTGCCTCCCGATAAGGATGCGGGACAGGCTTTTCAGGGCAGAAATGAACATGTCTTTTTATCCAAGCATAGGGTTATAACCCTATGCTAATGTCAATTGCCTCCCGATATCCTCGGGACAGGCGTTTCAGGGCAATTGCTTCTTGATTCTTGACTCTCATATCTCACGTCTCATATCTCCTATCTCATATCTTGCGTCTCTCTTCTCACTCACCTCTTGGTACATCATACTTGGTACTTTGTACTTCAAACTCCTCTCTGCGCCTTCTTTCTTCTTCCACGATCCTATTGTAGATAAGGGCTCGTTTTTTGAGTTTATTTGTTTTTTGCCAATCGAGAAATGCAATAATCACAAATAGCATGAAGTACATAATCTGGCTTTTTTGCCTGATAATGATCCCCAAATTGGACATGATAAAGGTCATGGAGATGGAAATGGAGATAAATACTACGCCTGCCATCTTGACCATCGCAGGGGCAACTTTGATGTATTTGATAAAGTCTTTGTTGATAATACGGCTAAACATATAGAGATACAAAACATTCTCTATGGAAACTATTATTCCCAAAATATTTGGCGAATCAATAAATAAAGGCCTAAACCAAAAGGTGAAAAGCTTCATTGGTAGATTGTAGTTGGACATATCTACGGCCGAACCTGCAGAGTAACTTAGCCTGTGGGCATTGAGCGCTGATTCTTCTTCAAATGACTCTAGAAAGTTGTTAGGATCATAGCCTAGGTACAGAAGGATTTTATCATACATAATGATGCTAAAAACCAAACCAATTACCGAAACTAGGACTTTCTGGTAAATCGGGACTTTTTCTTTTCCCAATATAAACCCTACTGCCATCCCTATCAATACCGCCACCAAAATATGTGGTCTGACCATGTAGGAAACATAGGCCCCGATCAACAAATGTGGGATTCTCTTGCCTGGCTGGGACAATCCATAGATCAATAAGCCCAGACCTCCAAAAATCACCGCGCCTTTCCCCAAAGATGCTGTCCAAAAGTGCATATTGGGAAGAAAAAGGATGATGGTAATGATATCATATCCTTTGATCTTCAGGCTGAAGCGAAGGTTTTCTTTGAAAAAAAGATAAAAATAGATAAAACCAATAAAACCAAACCATGTGAACAAAAACATGGTCATCTCAAAGTTGAAAAAGAAATAATTCACAAATGGATAGGCAAGCCATTCCATAAAATCGGTACCTGTATTGAAGGCGTCAAACCAATTGTCCCAACCGTTTTTTGCTCGATAATAATATAGCTTGGAATCTGATCTATTGAATAAGGTGTACGTATAATAAACTCCCCCAAAAAACATGTGATACCAAAAAAGCTTATTCATAAAACTCACCTTCAGGTAGGGATGGTCTCTCTGAATCTTACCCAACAAAGGCTGGGTAATAAGAAAAAGAAATATGATTAGAAAGAGAGCGCCAAACATGAATTGATATTATATATCCACAGAGATATCAGAAGGTTAGTTTTTTCATGAAATCCTGCGGATGATCTTTAGGAGGTTAATGGTTGGTTATTAGTTGATTGGTTATTAGTTATTAGTTATTGGTTGATTGGTTATTGGTTGATTAGTTATTAGTTATTGGTTATTGGTTTATTGGTATTTAATCATTTTGTAATCTAATTGTAATGAACAGATAATACATAAAATTTAATCGATGAGCTTGCAAATTAAGCTGATTTTTTGATTTTATTTTGAGTAAGAATATTTAATGCAGATAAACTCGAATGAACACTTTTTGAAAGAAATTGTATTTATAGACCCCAACTGACTAGGTTTAGTTTGCAATTAAACCTTAATATGCTCCTGCTACAATCCATGTTCTGTGTCCTTATTGAACATTCTATGCAAGAAAAGGGGTTTAAGCTTGCAGTGAAAACAAAGTAGGAGTTTCGGTTTGCGGGGACACAAACCGAGGGTAACAGGACATTACATCATAATATAATTAGATCTAATGTACTCTTACACTAGATTATATGAACATTTGATTAGATTAATTCTTAATTTTCAAAAGATATGACTTTCAACTTCTCTTTCAGTTCTGAAATATCAACAGTAATTATCTGCCAAATAATGACTTCGTCAATACCAAAATACTCATGAACCAAAAAGTTCCTTAGGCTGATAATTTCCCTCCAACTGATCTCAGGAGTAATAGCTTGTTATTCATTTGAAATGTGATTGGCTGCCTCACCGATTATTTCCAACTGTTTTATTACTGCAAACTTAACAACTGACTTTTCTAAAAAAGATGAATAGTCAATTCCATCAATATAGCTTTCTATCTCTTCAATTGCTTTTAAGATATGAATCAATCGCTGAGGGTCTCCAAATTCACCTTTCATAGATCATTTGCTTATCTGAATCTATGAAGGGAAGGAGGTGTTTAGAAATAGAGTTACTTGTTAGAAGATCTACAGGCTTCTTTAGAATTTCCTCCAAGTCATTTTTGAGCTTGATAATACCCAAACCAATATGTTGATTATAGTTCAACTCAACCAAAATATCAATATCACTGTTCTTATCCGCATCTCCTCTTGCATAAGAACCAAAAATGAAGGCTCTATCAACTGGTGCTCCTTCAAAAACCTTCTTTATCTTTTCAATATTTTTTTTTGTGATTTTCATTCTTAATAGCAGATTAATCAAATATAATGCAAATGAGCTTATTAGTCAATTTTTGTTGAAAGGGTTATTGTCTAAAAATCGGTTTGCTTCATTAATTTGTTAATCAATTTTCCATCTTCAATTTGAGTAATTCCTTTGGGTAATCAGTATAGATTCGCTCCACTCCCAACTCCAACAATGACTCCATCACTCCTATATCATTCACTGTCCATGCCCCTATTTCCATATCGGCAGCCTTTATCTTTGCTACCTTTTCTGCCGTAATTCCGGAATAATGGATAACCAAAGCCTCAAACCCAAATGCTCTCGCAGTCTCAATATCTTTGTCAATAGCTGTATCTGGAAGCCTATCCCAAAAAACAAGAACTGCAGAATTATTCGATTTCACTTTTTTCATCAACTCAAGGTTGGCATCATTAAACCCTACCCAAGCTGCTGCCTGATATTTGTCGATCAACTCAAATACCTCATCCACACAATCCATCTTTGGTTGGATGGAAAGTCTGGTTTTCGACTGTGAAACAATCAATTTGAGCACGTCTTCCAAAAGTGGCACTATCAGCTTGGGCGATTCTTCCAAAGAAAGCTGATGTCTGTTTCTAAAATCCCAAGCGATGTCCACAGATGCAATCTCATCAAAAGTATGTGCGGCTATCTCCATATCCACTCCCGAAACTCTCTTGAGATTCTTGTCGTGCGTGACTACCACCTTGCCATCGGCAGAAAGAAATACATCCAACTCAATCCAATCAACTCCCAACTCCAAAGCACTAACAAAAGCAGGCATGGAGTTTTCCGGAAACTCCGAAGAATTTCCTCGGTGTGCAGTCACACCATTTTGGAAAAAAGCTTGCTGAGCCGCTGCAGTGACAAAAGTCAATTGCTGTATCAATATGCACAGAATGAATATTTTCAGGAGATTTTTCATACTGCAATTTACCTGCTCTCCATCTGGTTTTGGTTAGGGATTTATTATGGAATTGTTAGGGATTTTGGATTTAAAGATCTGTTAGACAATATACGGTTTTCGGGCAGTAGGGACACAATCTGGTTACAGGGCTGTGAGGACACAGCCCGAGGTTAAAGGTTAATACGTCGGAGTAAATGCAGTTTCGTACTCAAAGGCTAATTAACCAATCTCTTATACAATTCCTCAAACTGCTTGGTGTTGACTGCTTCGTCATGGGCTTGAATTGCCTGCCTCCTTGCTTGATTTGCAAGATTAAGCCTTAACAAATCATCTCTTTGAACACTGAGGATTTTGTCTGCAAACTGGTTTGTATCATAACTATCGATCAATACTCCTGAACTCCCATCTGAAATCAACTCCTCTGTGCCAGGGATTTTTATCGCTACTGTTGGAGTATCTTGAATAGCCGCTTCTACTACTACTCCCGGTACACCTTCTACCAATGATGTCAATAAAAGCAAATCCGCTCCAGCAAGGATCTCTCTTACTTCCTTCTGGTAACCACAAAAGACAACTTGTCTACTTATCGCCAAAGCTTCACTTTTTGACCTCAAAACAGCTTCTTGTGGCCCTTCCCCTACCAATAGCAACTTGACTTGCGAAATCTCTTTCTTTAATTCAGCCAAAACGTCCAAACTGAAGGTTACATTTTTCTCCAAACTCAAACTTCCAACCTGGACAATTATAAAATCATCGTTAGAAAGTCCCCATTTTCCAATCAACTGATGCCTTGAGTTTTCCTTGTCGAACATAGCCGTATCAAACCCTCTTTTTATGATCGAGCACTTCTTGGTGGATAGTTGTAAGGTTTGTTGCAAGTCTGCAGAAGCATAATGCCCAACTGACACAAAATGATCAATCCGCTTTGCCAATAAGCCATAAATCCACTTGATCAAAGGTCTTTCATTGATCCAATAAGAGAAAACAGAAATGTTACGGTAAATCAGTTTCGGTTTGTTGCTTCCTGTCATTGCCAAAGATGCGTACTTGAAAGTATCCGAGCCATTGGCTTGTACAATGTCTGGCTTGATTTCTTTTATCAACTTCTTTATGCTAAAAATCAATTTTACATTCAAACTTGATTTTTTCTCTGTCAAATCCAGATTGACCCCACCTTCTACACATAGATTTTCAGGATGTTCATACAACCCTAAAAACCAAACTTGATGTCCAAGCTGAATTAACTTTTCGGACAATCTTTGTGCAGAGATCTCTGCTCCTCTCGATTTGCGGGAAGTGACGAGTTGGATTATTTTCATCTATCTTCTGAAAGAATCTGTTACCAAAAAATTTTTACTTCTATTGATGGTGTGGGTACCTTTCAAGTCTTTTTGCCAATCAGCCTCTAAGACTTCTGCTGTTACTTCCTCATATTCAAAAACATTCCATTTGATAATTTTTTGAGTCTTGACTCTATGTCCATAATGCTTGGCTGAATCCTGGGCAGGTCTATACCAGTTCCCATCTTTCTCAAACAAAGCACCAGCTGGCCTACTCGACTTTACATCAGAAACTATTGGATTTTGAGGGTGTGGTGTCCAGTTTCCATTCACAAAATCTTCCGAGTAG
Source organism: Belliella alkalica (assembly GCF_022549785.1). Classification (GTDB taxonomy): domain Bacteria; phylum Bacteroidota; class Bacteroidia; order Cytophagales; family Cyclobacteriaceae; genus Belliella; species Belliella alkalica. The sequence goes on along the minus strand of NZ_JAKZGO010000002.1, from coordinate 115,721 downwards.
TAAAGATACAATTCATCAAAAGATGAAGCAGAAGGATGTGCCTTTTGGTTGGCAAATAACCAATACAAACCATCTTTTTTGCAAATTGTAGGATCATAAAGCTTTTGATCTAGCATCTTTTCATTAAACAATTTCCAATCATAGGGGAAATTTTCAGCTTTATATAATCTCAATCCTGCTTTCGCGGCACTTTCTACGTACATCCAAAACGTTCCATTTTCCTCCCATACAAATGGATATGAAAGGTGAAAAGCTTCTTCTATGATTGTTTGGAAATCACTTACTTTATCATTTTCAATTTTGGCTATTGCTATACTTCCTTTATTCTTTCTATAGCAATATTGCTCTGCAAAAAGCCATGCACCTCCCTCTTTTTCGATCAAAAATGGATCAGCAAGATAACTTCCCTCAGGATTTGATATTTTAACTTTTTGACCTGAATCTTTTTTACTTAACCATATCTCCCAAACTTCTTTATTGAAAAACTCATGGAATTTTCTATAAACGTTTCTTTTTGACCAAGAAAAAAACAAACTGATCATTCTCAAATTTCCAGGAGGTTTAAATAACTCTGGATTTGAAGGAGCGATGCTAAGCGCTTTCTTCTTCACTTCTTCTCTCCAAGCCAAAACACCAATGGAATTTATCCTCGCCAACTGCCTTGGAACAAAAAACAAACTTTTCCAATATACCTTATTTGCATTTCTATGAACAGAAAGTGGATCCGTCCTACTCCAGGATCTGTAGATCACATTTCCTGCATCCAATTTATCAGTCAAAATCTGTAAAACCGAACCCGTTTCATTCCAGCCCAACATCACTTCCCAAAAACAAGGAGGTCCACCTTTATTGACCAAATTATCTCCATGGTGATAGGACCAAATTCCCAATTTCGGGATATCCAAAAGCTCTCCCTTCAAAATCCTGAATCCCAAACGAATCAAAACATCTGGCTCTTGCTCCTTGATTTCTTCTAAATCTTGTTGGTCAAAGGAATCTGAAAATTTCTTTTGGACGGGATTAACCTTAATTATCTTAGGTTTAAAACCCTGGATTTCCAGAATATTTTTCCTCTCAAAAGCATTTGGAATTGTCTTGAAAACTGTCCTGTCAATTTTGGAAAACACACGGTAAAGTAAAGGTGATTTTTTTCCCGAAGGTTTCGGTTTTTGATTTAAAACAATAAACCTGACATATGCCAGGTTTTGATCGATAATAACATTCACCATCTCCCAAGCCCATGCAGGTACAGACAAATTATCAAGTAGTAGTCCTATCTTAAGTTTATTCTGCATATACGTTTCCTTAAACAGTATTTCGGTCTGTGAGGACACAGCCCGAGGAAGTATTGACAACCATGTTCTGTGTCCTCACAGAACATCCTTTTTCTTTTTTAACCAAAACCCATATTCTCTGTCCCCACAGAGCAATCCAACCTCAATTGCAATCAAAAAAATCCTTTAACACCTTTTCGTACTCTTGAGCTATTTTGCTGATTTCAAAGCTCTGTGTGGCTTCTTCTCTCGCTAATTGTCCCAATTTCTTCATCTTATCAGGTTCTGCAATGGCTTCCATCATCTTGGCAGCCAAAACTCCAACATCCTTGACTGGATAAACCAATGCACTCTGATCTGCTTTCACGGCTTCCAAGTTCATGGGGATATCGGAAGCGATGATGGGAATTCCTGACATCATGGCTTCTACCAATGCTCCTGAAAACCCTTCGTACCAAGATGGAAAAACAAAGCAATCTGCATCAAAAAGTTTCTCGGTTACATTTGAGATTACACCGGGGAGTGAAACTTTATCTTTCAATCCAAGCTGCTCTATCAATTTTTCAAGTTCAGAGCGTTGGTTTCCTTCTCCATAGATCACCAAACTGCTCTTTGGATATTTCTCATTTACTTTCCCAAAAGCCTCAATCAATTCCCCAAAGCCTTTCACTTGCAACAAGCGCCCGTAGGAAATAAAACGAAAAACATCTCCTTGTCTAGACTCCCAAACTTGCATCGGAACAGCTCTTCCCCTATAGACTACAATAGATTTCGATAAGGGAACTCCCAATGTCCTAACATGGGATTCGGCTATATAGCGGGAATTGGAGATATATAGCTTCGGAATTCCCGCCGTCATACGATCCAATGACCAAAAGAACTTGAATTTCCAAAGCTGTGTCCCTTTTTTGGCTGCTAGTCGGTGCTCGCTATAACTGTCATTGACAAATGTCCCAATCAGAGGAATGCCTGAAAATCTTGACAACAATCTGCAAAGAAGATTACTTCTCAGCAAGGAAGAAACCAACAAGTCAGGTTGTTCTTTTTCCACCAATTTCTTTAATCGAAAATACCCCTTCCAAAAATCATATTTCCCCTCCAAATCCAAAAACTCTAAGGGAATTCCAGCTGAAAGATATTCTTTTCTAAGGTCATGTCTTGGGTACAAATAAACTACCTTAAAATCAATCTCTTTCGAAAAAAATGGCAAAATCTGTAATAAGCTTTTTTCTGCTCCAGCATTGATTAAGGTGTCTTGGATGAAGAGGATTTTCAATTTAGAGCAATAGTTTTTCCTGAAACCCCTTTCCAATAATGAAAAAATGCCAACCAAATCACCTTGAAATTTCTCCAACCATAAGTCAATCCAAATCGAAAACCATAGAAGGATTTTGCAATCCAACGTAAGTAAAGATTTCTCCTCATTTCCTTAAAATGAAAAGAACTTGAAATCATCAACAGATTTCTTAAACTATAATATTCACGTGCTAGATTGGCTTTTCTCTGATACAAAGGTCTCTCAAAATTCAATCTATTCGAAGCCTTTCTAGCTTCTAAAAACAAAGCACTATCGACCATAATCTCCCAACCACTATTTTTGACTTTCAAGCAAAAGTCCAACTCTTCAAATCCAAAAAACAACTTAGATTCTGGAAGGATATTTTGATTAACAACATTGGAATTTACGAGCATACACATTCCTCCCGCAACAAAATCTACATTTAAAACTGTACTTTTTTCCAATTGAATTGTTCTCACTCTATTTACAACACCATTTTTAAAATCAAAGTATTGCCCTACAGCTCCCAAAACTCCAACATTCGTTACACTGTTTCTTCTGGATAATAATCTTTCAAAACAATCTGATCTAAATGGAGGATCATTGTCATCTCCCCAATAAATCCAATCATACCCAGCTTCTGAGACCAATTGTAAGCCTATTTTTGCTGCATGCGCAGGACCTGAATTATATCCGATTTGAAAATATTCCAAAGGAAAATCCACCAAAGTGGCTATTAAATCCTTTGTTTCTTTATCCTCACTGTTGTCAATTACCCAAAGTTTTTCAGGTGGTAAAGATTGTGAAAAAACTTTTTCAATAGTCTCCAAAAGAATTTTGGAACGGTTGTAGGTAATGATGAAACCTGCAAAAAACCTATTTCTTTTCATCAATAGAATTGTAAAAATCTATAATTTTTTCAGCCCTCTTTTCCCAAGTATATTGCTTCACATCATCTTTCGCTTGATTTGCTAGTCTCTCACCAATAGCAGGATTGTTTTTTAATAATTCCAATGCCTTTACCCATCCATCAACATCATTATAAGGAACCATCAAAGCATTGTAATCATCTTCGAGAATTTCTGAAAGAACCGGAAGTGTTGAAGAGATTATTGGGCGCCCTGTTGCCATGTATTCGAACATTTTCATTGGAGAAGCAAATTGAGCGGTGTCTCCTCCCTTATCACCGGATACACTCACTTTATCTGCATAAGGCATCAATAGAAAATTTGCTGACTTTTGATAAATCAACAATTCAGACTGAGATTTGAAGCCTTCAAAACTTATATTTGAAAGGAGAACAGCACATTCTTTAAATTTTATAATATCATTTGGATTCCCTCCTACTAATACAAAATAAAAATCTGATAGCCGTTTTGCCAATTCTATAATCAGTCCTATTCCTCTCCCTTTATAAAGCTGGCCTGTGTAGAGCACTATCGGCTTATTGGTGTTGATCCCTAATTGACTTTTCGCTTTTTCTTTAGACAAATCAAACTCTAATGCAGCTCGATTGACTCCGTCTGGAATCACCAAAATATTCAAGTTGTCAGGAACAAATTGCCTGACATGATTTGCAAGCGCGTGGGTAATACAAATCAAAAATCTCAAGGATTTTGATTTTACCAAATTTTTAAAAAGCATAAATGTTTTTCGATTTTTGGTCGGAGTATCATGTAGCTCAAGAACAGTGGAAATACCAAAAAACCGAACAGCACCCCATGCTGGAGTAATATGTTTTGCATGAAAAAGATCAGGCTTTTTTAAATAGTAATTGTAAGGAATCATAAAAGCCAATTGAAAAAACAACACTTTGCTTTGATTGGAAAGCTTGAACCCCTCTATCCTAAACACTTCTTCTACTGCAAAATGCTCACACAATTCTTTGAGATTTAATGAATTCCCATTATCCAAAAGAAACAAAGTCAAATCATGCCCCAATTTGCCATAACTTTCTGCCATTTTCATCAAAAAAACAGCCTCTGCGCTTCTGGATGGCAACGATAGATAAGGATTTGAAAATATGATTTTCATTTAGCTATTACTTTTCGAAATCTGTAAATAAAAATTGGAATTGAAAGCCTTGAAATAAAGGCATTTGAAATCTCAATAGTCCCCCTTTTTATACGAATGAAACTTAATCTTTTGATACCAGAAAGAAAAAGTCTTATAGCCAATATCAAATCCCTAAAAAACAATTGTGCTTCATTTTTGACAAAACCTTTATTGCCTACTAAATCAATATGTTTAAAATACAGATATAACCTCATCAAACTTGCCCCATAGATTAATCTCCCTTTTTTATAACTACTCGAGTTATGAAAATGATTTACATGAGCTTGAGGTTCAAAAATAATCTTATATTCATTTTTTCGCAAGGATAAAACAAGGTCAACCTCTTCATATCCTCCTTTAAAAAAAAGATCATATCCACCTATTGTTTTCAAAGAATCAATCCTTGCTGCCATATTTAAATTGGCAAAAAATTCAGGTTCTTCAAAATCATCACAAATTTTTAGAGTAGCATTTTTAGCAAGCTTTTCCTTTCCCTTATTCCTCATTGATTCTGCAAATCCATGATTCGTGATTCCTCCCCCAATTAAGGCAATACGCTCATCTTCCTGAAACCTCCGAATTAAAATCAAAACCCAATCACTATCAGGTACACAATCATCATCACACCAACAAATAAATTCCCCCTTAGCTGCTTCAACTGCTAGTTGTCTTGTTCTAGCAAAACCAAATTCTTTGGGACTAAATATATACTGATATCCAAACTGCTTGATAATGATTTTGGTATTATCAGTGGATGCATTGTCCACCACAATTACTTCAAGATTAGGATAATCCAATTCTGAAAAAGAAGCCAAAGTTCTTTTTAGAGATTCATCCCTATCTCTAGTAATTACGGCAATTGTAACAAGGGGGAAGCTATCAGTTTTGGAATTGGGCAATAAGGAATCCATACTTTTTTAAATGTGGCTTTACTCTTTCGATAATGTAGTTTTGATAAAATGGATATCTTCCTCTATTCCGTAAAAATGAACCAATAGAAAAAAAATAAATTAATTTAAGAGACTGAATAATCAAGCTAATAAACACTTTGCTTTTGTTTAGGTTAAATTTTTGAGCTTTGGCATGGTAATTTGATTTTCCTTTACCCATAAATGATTTAATATTCCAAAAAAGTTCGAATTTTTCAGGGCGAACGTAATGAAAAACAAATAATTTAGGTTCATAAAAAATTTTAGTATCATTTGTTTCTGACAAGTATCTTAACTGAAAATCAGTTTCTTCTGAATACATAACTTTCTGGCCTATCATTCCAAGTGAAGTGTTAAAATCGCCAATTTTGGCAAAAACTTCATTTGCAATGACCATATTTCCACCAAATACTGTATTTGTTTTAGAAAGGAAAATTGGTTCATTTCCAAAAGAAAATGTTTGATAGTCATCTTTAAACCATTTAGGTTTCTGTTCCACGTAAAAAGGAAAAACTGGTCCTCCAAAAATTTTTGATTTGCTTGATTCAATAATTTCATAGACCGAAGCGACCCAATTCTCTGGAAGTATACAATCATCATCTATATAGGCTAAATATTCTCCTTTTGCCTCAACAACACCTCTATTTCTTGCATAGGACAAGCCAACATTTGTCTCAAAAAAATAATTAATATCAACATTTTCTATAATGAAGTTTAATACTAATTCTCGTGTATGATCAGTAGAATTGTTGTCTACCACAATCAACTCATATCCTGTTTTGGTTTGCCTTTGGAGAGAGTTCAAAGCTAGCTTCAATAAATCTCGTCTATTGTGTGTGCAAATTATTATGGATAAAATCATCTGAATTTTTCCTTATACCATTGTGGAGAATTGGGTAAATAAATCTTTGAAAGTTGATACTTAAGCCATTTGAATAACTTATTCTTTGAATCTTCAGATTTCCACGATGCATTCCAAAGATGTACCCCGACAGTTTCAACAGTAATGAATTTATTAAAAGAAAGCGCCTTGTTCTTATAAGGTAAAGGATAAAAGACATCAGGGTTCAAAATTAAACCCCATTCTTTTTTTTGATTTCCAAGAATTGGAAAATCAATGTCAACTATAATGTTCGACAGAGATTCGGTAATCAATGGAGATTCAGAACCATATAGCTGAGAAGAGTAAAAACTAAGTAAATTATAAATTAGCTGATGACCTTTTTCTGCTCCAAAAGCAGCAGCATTTAATGAACTTTTGTTTTCTGCCCCAATAAATAATTTTTGTTTAAAAAAATGTAAAGGAATCGGTTTTAAAAGAAGTATATCTGTATCCAAATAAATACCACCTTCCTGATATAAAGCAAACAATCTTGCTACATCCGAAACAAAAGCATATTTACCTAATCTATAAGCCTCTCTGGTAAACTCACAATAATTGACATCAAAATTTTCTTCATTCCAAAGCTTGATTTGAAAATCAGGACAATGTTTTTTCCATGATGCCATACATCGTTTTTCCAAAGAGGACATTTCTCCTTTTCCAAACCAACAATAATGGATTATTTTGGAAATTTTCAATTCTATTTGAAATATATTTTGAGCAAAAAAGAAGGGGGTAGATACTTAAATGAAAAATATAAACCTTTAATAAGTTCTTTTTTAATTTGCTTTTTCCACATTATTAAAAGCCATTCAAATTTAACATCATATTTAAAGCTAATACTTAAACTTTTAGTTAATTCTTTTGCGACTTTTGTATTTTCTATCAATTTAATCCAATGATTGGATTGACTTTGACTTGTAGCAGAGTTACTATGAATCCTGATATAATTCAAAGGTTCTGAAAAAAAAGCTACTTTGCCTTTTTTAAACAATTGTCCCCAAAAAAACCAATCCCCTGCATACCTATATGTTATTGGTACAATTACATCATCAAGTGCATCTTTCTTAAATACAGCTGAACTAACATTCACTATTGGACATTTAAACCTTCCATAATTTTTTAAAAGAATTTTTCCTTCAAGAATAAAATTCTCTTTCCAAATAAAAGGAGATAGACTATCCCACCAACCATTAAGTGTTTTGTTGTTTTGAGATCCTCTAAAAACATAACTTCTAGAGTGTGCAACAACCACTTCTTCATCTGCAAAAAATGGGACCAAATTCATTAGAAAATTCTCATCTGAAATATCATCACCTTCAGCAATCCAAATCAATTCACCTTTCGCTAATTCAAACCCTTCCATCCATCTACCAAATGGACTCTTCGAATTGATCTCAGTTCTAATACACGCAGATACTTTAGAATGATTTTCATATTTTTTAATTACTTCCCAACTTTTATCACTAGAAAAATCATCTAAAATTATTACTTCAAACTCTTGATATTTTTGGGTAAAAATAGACAAAAGTCTATTTTCTATGTAAAACTCTTGATTATATATTGGGACTATAATTGAAACCATTTCAAAAAACACATTTAACCAATCTCTTCAATAAATTTGAAATGACAAATATTGAAAGATTTAAATAAATTCGACACACAAGAAAATATATTCACAAAAGAAGTATTTAATTATATCTAGCCATTAATTATTTTCTTCATTTCATGAAAATTGTCCAATATTAAAGCCTTTTGCCTTTTAACTTCATCAACTTCCATTTGGCACGGGCCTCTATCGTAAAACTCTATAAATTTTAAGTCAAAAGGATTTTTATCCAAATTATTTAAATCCCAATCTTTAATATATTCTTTTAGCTTATAGGATGAACTTATACATAAATATGGTACATTATAGGTAAAAGAAGTTATTATACCATGAAGACTAGTACCAATAAAGCACTCAGCCCCACTTATGATTTTGATGATACCAAAAACAGACATTTCTTTGTGATAAACAATGTTTTGCATATCACTTAAAATATCATGACTTTTAATTTTCTGTAAAGCTATAAAATCCTCGTGACCATTCGCATATCCAATAGGTAAAAGGATTATTTTCTTTTTGACATTTCTACTCGCTATTATAAATAGTTGCTCTGCCAGAACATCAACTTTTTCACTACTCAAATTATGGCATTGAAACACCAAATAATTTCCTGGTAAACTCTTTTTAAAATAATTTGAAATCAGCATAGCTGAATCAGGAACTAATTTACTTTTTATATTACTTTCAACACCAAACTCGTACAATCTTGAAGATCTTACAGAAAATAAATCTACCCTAAAGAGGTTATTCTTGAGTTCACTTCTTCTCCCCGATGAATAAACTGTTCCTCCAACTGAGTTATATATTATTTGATTATTACTTTGTAATGGAAAAGAAATAACATATGGATATCTGCTTCTAAATATTTTATTAAATATTGAGTTAAAATAGACATCAAACTTTTTTCTGTGCTTTGGTTCAAAAAAAAATCTGAAAATCCTCCAGTTATGAAAAAATAAAATTAACCAACCTGCTCCAATAACATGTCCTCCTGCAATTACCACTGTTTGATTTCTTTTAAAAAAAAGTTTAAAGAAAAGTGTAAGAATAGATTTTGTTTTTACTCCACCATAATTTTCATAATTATAACTTCTTATGCTATAAAATTTATAGTTATATGATTCGCCCAATTCATTCCGTAAAATTATTGGAAATAATAAATCCCCATAATTGTATCTATCAAAAGCACCGACCACATTTATGATTTTCTTCTTTATAGCCTCCATTTCGCCTCAATTAATATATTACCTTGATATTTTGGATCAACCACATATCCTGTTTTGAAATAGTTTCCCTGCTTAACTTCTAACTTTCCAACAGTATTAAACTCTATTAATTTTGTTCCTTGCTGATACAAAGTAATCACAATATCATATACTCCTTCTGTTAAAACTAGATTTTCTAAAGATACTTTTATTTTTTTCACATGCATTAAACTAAATAGCTCACCTGTTTGATAAAAGCTATTCAAAGTAAAAAGTCTTTGTGAATTTTTATTGACTCCTAAAGCTAAACTAAGACCTTTATATATAAAATCAGACTTTAGTTTTATACTCAGACTTAAGCTATCACCAGATCTAACAATTGAATTGTCATGAATTAATTGTAATAAAACACCATCTTTCTCTACAATCGAATTTTTCGAATAATTATTGGAACCTAAATAGCTACTTATTCCAAAAGATACTTGTCCATTGTACTTTAAATATCCATTTTCTACCAAAAGAGTCTTTGAACATATATTCTCAACTGCAACCATATTATGGCTCACAAAAAGCACCGTCCTACCCTGATTCTTACTTACATCCTCCATCTTTCCCAAACACTTCTGTTGGAATTCGTAATCCCCTACTGCAAGCACCTCGTCGATAATCAAAATCTCGGGATCCAAATGGGCAGCTACAGAAAATCCAAGCCGAACTTTCATTCCTGAAGAATAAAACTTGACAGGTGTATCTATAAACTTTTCCACTCCAGAAAAATCTATAATTTCATCCAGCTTGGAATCTATCTCCCTTCTTGTCATCCCCAAGATCGTCCCATTCATATAGATATTTTCCCGACCTGATAGCTCAGGATGGAAACCTGTCCCCACTTCTAAAAGTGATGCTACTCTCCCATGCATTTCAATCCTACCTGTAGTCGGTTCTGTGATTTGGGAAAGGATTTTAAGCAAAGTGGATTTCCCAGCACCATTTTTCCCAATGATACCCAAGACTTCTCCTTGTTGCACTTCGAAGTTGATATCCTTCAGAGCCCAGAAAACAGATTCATCCTCTAGTCCAAACTTGCTTAGATTTCTCAGCCTTTTGAAATTATCATAAGGTGACTTAACCACATTGGCCAGCTGTCCCATTAAGGTTTTCGCCTGCTTTTCCTTCAAACCTAAGCGATAGCGTTTGGAGAGGTTCTCGACTTTTATGACTGGTTTAGACATTATGTTTACTCATTTGAATAAAGAGAGAAATCACTGTTTTTGTATTTTTCATAATCTTCTAAAAAAATTTTCATCCAAAACTCAACTCCATTTTTATTCAAATGATTTGCATTATAAAACCATTCTCTTGACAAATTGATGCTGTCATTGGCATAATTGAAATAAGGTAAACTTAAATTTGAGGCAATTGAATCTATTTGACTCAAAATCTCAACTTTATTTTCTATAACCAAATCAGCATCAACATGCAATGGAGTAAATACTACACTTACCGTTATTCCATTTGATTTCAATTTGTTTACATTTTTCTCAAAATCTGATATCAAATCTTTGGAGAGAATATACTGATATTTTGTCGTATTACTCTTCAATAATTCATCAAGTTTATAGTCCCATGTCTTGTCCATTTCTCTATAGCCTTTCTTAATTGATCTTTGACTAAACTCTCTTCCAAAAAAGGAAAGTATTCCCCTGAATTTAAAAGTTTCTTTGAATTTAAATCTGATCAAAGGAATATAATAGAGATAACTAGGAATAGCTTTATTTATGTTAAGCATTTGCTTAATCTCCTTTTCGCCAGAAAAAATCACCAATGGCTCAAAACCATATAATTCATTTTCAACCTCAAAGGAGTTTAAATCAATAACCCAAATGATCTCTGATGGTGGATTGTTTTTTCTCTGATATAATTCTAACAACTTGGATTGAGGTTCATATCCAACTCCATCAAAACCCAAATTATAACATGATTTTCCAAGCTTTGCTTCTATCTGTTCACAATCGAAATGAACGAGTGCCCTTGAAGAACCAACTATCAATATTTCAGCATCTATCTCACCTTGCATTACCTCTTCAAATTTTGCGAATTCACCATATTTAGACTTTTTGATCCCCGCATAAATCATCTGATCAAAGGTTATAACAAAAACCAATAATCCTATTCCACAAAGAGTTAAATTGATTATAAACTTTTTCAAAACTGAAAGTAAATAAAATCCATATTTTCTGTAAATGATCCAAAAAACACAATAATGAATGCTACCAACACATAAATTATTTTTCTGTATTTATTATTTTCTATCCGCTCCATCCAATTGTATTTTCCATTTCCCATCCATTCCAATATCAAAAAAATGATTATCAACAATCTGATTTCATATCCAAAAAAAGAAAAATTGTGGGGTAAAAATGGATTGATTAACACACCATAGAAATAGTTGAAAGCATCCGAAATAGTATCCGATCTAAAGAAAACCCATGATAAAGACACTAAACAAAATGTCAACAAAATCTGAAACACCTCATTGATCGAAGGTACTAAACTTTGATTCTCAGAAGTATAAACTCTGTTCTTCTTGCTAACAAATAAAGGGATAAAAAATATTGCATGAAGCCCTCCCCAAGCAACAAAAGTCCAGTTAGCACCGTGCCAAAAACCAGATAATATAAAAACAATAAAAATGTTTCTTATAGCATGGCTTGACTTTACTCTACTTCCTCCTAGGGGAATATAGACATAATCCCGAAACCAAGTTGAAAGTGAAATATGCCATCTTCTCCAAAATTCAGCAATATCTCTGCTAAAATATGGAGTTTTGAAGTTTGTCATTAGCTGAAACCCTAATAATGATGCCACACCAATAGCAATATCCGAGTATCCTGAAAAATCCCCATAAATCTGAAACGAAAATAAAAAAACACCTACAATCAATTCAAATCCAGCTGCTGAATCGATATTATCAAATATTGGATCCACAATCTTGGCACAATTATCAGCAATTACCATTTTTTTGAAAAGCCCCCAAAGTATCAGTTTCATTCCAAAAGAAGCTTGTTGATAGTCGAATAATTTTTTGGTAAAAAATTGAGGAAGCAAATTAGACGCTCTCTCTATTGGCCCAGCAACAAGTTGAGGAAAAAAAGAAACAAATGTAAAAAATGCTATGGGATCTTTAGTTGCTTTTATCTTCTCATTATAGACATCAATTGTATAGCTCAAAGTCTGAAAAGTATAAAAGCTAATTCCAACAGGAAGGATAATTTGTAAAGAAGTTTGGTTGGGGCTTACCCCAATTGACTCCAAAACTGCGACTGTTGAATTGATGAAAAAATTAAAATATTTAAAAAAGCCAAGCATCCCTAAATTGGAAATTATGCTAAAAACAAGAAAGTGCTTTTTTCTCGCTTTTGACTTTTCAATTTGCAGCCCGCAAATAAAATCTATAACCGAATTCACAAAGATTAGACCCAAAAATCTCCAATCCCACCATCCATAAAAAACATAGCTAGCTACCAAAAGTAGAATATTCTGCAATCTTATATTATCCCTATTAATACTCCAGTAAAGAAAAAATACCAAAGGAAGGAAAAGAAGAAATTCTATTGAATTAAAAAGCATTTATTTTAAGCCTAAACTTATCTTTTAATGAAACTCTTTTCTTAATCTTTCAATCAATCCCCTATTAGATTTTTCTACCGCCAAGAAATTCGACAAAACAAAATTCTCCATACTTTTCTCGTACTTCCCAAATTCAACCCATTTAGGGTAAATTTTCCCAATGCTATATCCATACCCCTCCAGTAGCTGAAAGTAATCTTTCAGTAAAAACCCTGAATCAATGCACATATCTCCATACTCAAACTGTATGATTTTGATTCTTTTTTCAGATAGCATTCTAGAGAATCCTTTGAGTACTTTATGCTCAGCACCTTCAGTGTCGATCTTCAAAAAATCTATGTTTTCAATCCCATTTTCCAAGCAATAATCATCGCCTTTGATACACTTAATGCTTACTTTTTTGGCATCTTTTCCAAGTTGGTTATCATAAATCGAACTGAAATAAGAACCTTTTGGATAGAAGTTGAACTCAATAATTTCTTCTTTTTCTGAAAGCGCCAAATTATTTGTTCTGATAAGTTTATTTGATTTGGTGTTTTCCTGAAGCTTTTGATATGTTTCCTCCACTGGCTCAAATGCGTGTATAATACAATCACTTTTGAGTCCACTTACAGTTTTTGACCAATTCCCCACATTCGCCCCCACATCAAATATTACCTTGATCTGCTGCTCCTTTAAATTTTCCCAAATCGCATATTCACCACTAAGATTATTGTCATTATTCTTATTCTCCAAAGAATGCAAAACTGTCCTAGAAACCTGCTTCAAAAACCCTCCAAACCAGTTTCTTCTCTGTAAAGTAATCCAATAAAATATGTTCTTCTTTAAATTCAAAATAATGGTTGTTAGTTGATTAAGTTATTGGGTGATTAGTTGTATTAGTTATTGGTTGATTAGGTTATTAGGGATTAGAGGGGTGTTTATGTCCATTTTTCCTAAACTTCTAAACTCTTCTTGGGGATTAGTTGATTGGGGTATTGGTTAATTGTCAAGCGTTAAACTGTTAAGCGTTGTTGGTGAACGTTAATGGGGTAATATTTCGCATTCCTTTTCATTTTTCCATTCACTTGTCCTAAGACGGGACGAGACCTCTCCTACCGTCGAGGTGACGTAGTCGTAGATACACTTATGTCACCCCAGTCTTACGTCTTGCTTCTCGCTTCTTGTCTTCCCGAAATTCTTGAGGACAAGTTCTGCGTGACACCTCTGCGAGATCCTCCTCACTCCACCCATCCCACGGATTTTTTCCATTTCTCAATTTCAATTTTCCTAAGTTCAAAATCCTGGGGTGGTGATTGGTTTTCAGTCTTTGCCTGGTTTCGTATGAGTTCTGTCTGCTCCTCAAGGGAATTCAGCCCCAAGGAATTTCTCCTTTGGTTTACCTTGCCCAAGTCGTCAAAGTAATTGGGGCTCAACTGCCCATTTTGGTCCCAGTCAAACTGTGTCCCATAAAGTTGGGGCTTATTCTCGAATACTGCTATTCTATCTGTCAAGTAAGCTAAATTGACAATATCTGCCTGATTTTCATGTAATGCTTCTTCCAATAGCTTGCTGCATTTTCTCATAAAGTGAGGTTGGCCGATTGCATGTTGTATCACCAGCCAAGCTGCTTTATTGGCCTCTTCCCCTACTTTTCCTACAGTAGGATAGCCAATCTTGTCAATAATCCCGTCTAGTATCTCCGCATTTTGGCGATGCAGACTAGCCATTTCCTCGTTGTATCCTTCTCCTAGTTTTCCAATTTGTATAAGCTGCCCCCTCAGCTCCAAGTCAGCATCCTGAAGACCAATTAATACAGCTGCAAGTTCTTTGTAGTCCATTGGGGAGAGGAGAATTTTAGATTTGGGATTTTAGATCAGTTGTAAGAGTCAATTCAGAATCAGGGATTTTTTGCAAAACAAACGGGACTCCTTGAATTGGGATGGTGCTTTAGCCCATCCATTATGAAATCACCATATATCGAGTCGGCTTTAGCCAAAGGATTTGTGTTGATTTTTATGGACTATTTTTTCTTTAAACTGAAGTGATTCAACACTATCTCACGCCGGGCGGGCACTTCGTGGTTTTTGACCAACTCCATCATTTTTATTCCTTGCATTTTATACCGGGCTATTTAAAGTTTATGATTATCCGCAATTACACCATAAGGTAAATAAGACAATTGGATCAAGCGGATAATCGTCGACGGATGACAGTCGACAGTCGACAGCAGCTGAATTCAAAGTTTGTACCTAATTAAATATGGGTACTGGTTTGAAAGCGGATATTCATATTAAAGTTTAACCCCTTCGGGGTTATGGTCTCTATTTATTATCATTATTCCCCGGGTTGCGACCCGGGGTTATTTAAGGTTTAACCACTTCGTGGTTGATTGCATCTTCGTTTCTCCATATCTCGTTTCAAAAAGGGGCGAGACCTCTCTCCCGAATGCTTTCGGGATTGAGATGATGTAGTCGTAGATACACTTATGTAACCCCAGTCTTACTTCTTGTATCTTACGTCTAGCTTCTCGCTTCTCTTTTGATTCTCAATACCTTCTGCGTCAATCTGCCTCTTTGCGTCTTTGGAGTGGGACTACATCCTAGCCACCGAAAATCATGATTCCCTTTACTTCCTCTTGTTCTTCTTCCTGCAGGTGGACGATGACTTTTCTTTGGAGTTTTTCGTAGGTTTTGTCTTTGAGGAAATCCAGGTATTTGAGATCGAGGTTTTTGCCGATCAGGAGGACTTCGATTTCTCCGGTGTCTTTTCCATGGGCATAATCACCTACGATATAGGCTTTTTCTACTGCCCCCATGCGTCTGACGATTTTCTCCATGAGTTCATCCAGCCCTAGGAATTTGGATACCATGTTGCTGATTTCGTCGAAGAAAGGATGTGATTTGTTGGCACGATAGACTTTGGTTTTTCCTTCGTCTTCGGTGTTGAGCAATCCTGCTTCCGTCAGCCTGTTCAGCTCTACCCGTACGGAGTTTGTTGACTCGTCAAATTCCTTAGCCAAAGAGCGCAAGTATCCCGAGTTGTTGTGCGAAAAAAACTTCAAAAGCAGTTTGATTCGGGTTTTGGAAGTAACGATGGAGGAGAGCAATTGATTGGGGATTGGGGATTGGGGATTGGTTGATTGGGGGTTAGGGATTAGTTATTAGTTATTAAGTGACCAGGTGATTAGAGGGGTAGATGTTAAGGGTTAAGGGTTAAGCGTTAAAGGTTAAATCGTTAAGCGTTAAATCGTTGAACTATTAACGTTGAACATGGATTTGTTTTATAGAGGGTAATTGTTAAGCGTTAAGGGTTAAATCGTTAAGCGTTAAAACGTTGAACGATTAACGTTGAACATGGATTTGGTTTAAGAAGGGTAATGGTTAAGCGTTAAGCGTTAAATCGTTAAGCGTTAAAACGTTGAACGATTAACGTTGAACATGGATTTGTTTTATGGAGGGTAATGGTTAAGCGTTAAGGGTTAAATCGTTAAGCGTCAAAACGTTGAACGATTAACGTTGAACATGGATTTGTTTTATGGAGGGTAATGGTTAAGCGTTAAGGGTTAAATCGTTAAGCGTCAAAACGTTGAACGATTAACGTTGAACATTGAACGTTGAACATGGATTATTTCTAAACTTCTAAACATTCAATTAGTCTAAATAAAATTCAATATAGAAAACCGAATAGCCAGAGCGGGATTCTTTTATCATGTCCGTATTCAATAGTATCAATTGCATATATATCACAATTTGGATTGCTTTTTTTGTTTTTACCACCAACTTCCACCACCCAGCTTTTATCAATTAGAAAGTCGGAGTTTTTTGGAAGAGAGAGTTGATGTTCAGAACTAAGCTGATTTAGAAAAAAAGTCTCTCTTACATTGCCTACATCAACATTTGAGCCCAAAGCAAAGGCAAGATTCGGATTGTTTAAATATATTTTTTCTGGTTTTTGCAAAAGGGAAATTCCTTCAGCGTTTTGATGAAGTCCATAGATCAATCCACATTCTTCCAAAAAGTGTAAGTAAGTCAACAGCGTAGTCCTATTGATCCCAATTTTTTCACTAAGCTTTGATCCCACTTAATTTTCTTCATTATACTCCTTTGAAAACTCAAATCTGTTGTTTTCAAAAGTTTAAAATAAAGTTCAAAAAGAGATTCCATAAGTTTTGTTTATTCCACTATACAAAAATAGTAATTTTATGTTTATTAGACTATACAAAAAGAATCATTTTTTCTTAAGTAGTTATTCTGGAGGTTGACCATTTAGACTTATGCGATGAATGCTTAACGGTTAACATGGATTTGGTTTATATAGCATTAAGCCTTAAGGGTTAAATCGTTAAGTGTTAAAACGTTAAATCCATTAACGTTGAACTAAGATTTTCCCTAAACTTCTAAACTCTTAAACCCCTAAACCTTCAAAGACAATCTACTGATCCCCCAATTAACCATTAACTTAATCAACTGATAACACAATTAACGATTCCCCTTCCCCACAGCTTCGCCCTTTCAGTCACAGGAAGTGCTTATTAGGATGATTGAGTAAAAAACTTACTCTTGAGTAACAAATTTACTCGGTTTGTTTAATTTTGCAAATCAAATACATAGCTTTGGAAAAATAATTTTGAGTAGTGCAAATCGAAGATCATGTGAATAAAAAATACACTTAATTTCATATACAAAATAATTCATTTTGAAGACAAAATTTCCTTAGATACAATCCTTGCATGAACACAGAAGCTAACAAAACAAAAATCATCCTAGCTACTAGTGGCTGGCAACTGATAGATTTCAAGGAACTCTGGAGATACAAGGATCTTTTGTATTTTCTGACCTTGAGAGGGATCAAGGCTCGCTATGCTCAATCGATTTTGGGTGTTAGTTGGGCGATTATCCAGCCTTTGTTCACCACATTGGTGTTTACGGTGGTTTTTGGCGGTTTGGCAAAAGTGGACTCGGATGGCATGCCTTATATCTTGTTTTCGTATTTGGCGCTATGGCCTTGGAATTACTTTTCTGGTACCTTGACAGAGTCCGCCAACAGCCTGATCCAAAATGCCAATATGATCACCAAGGTCTATTTTCCAAGAATGGTTTTGCCACTTTCATCCATACTTTCTAAGCTTTTGGACTTTGTGATTGCCTTTGTGGTGGTGATAGGATTGCTGATTTATTTCAAAGTCAGCCCAGGTTGGGGATTGCTGTTTTTGCCAGTATTGATCATACAGTTACTGATGACTTCTTTGGGGATTGGGATGTTTTTGTCAGCCATGGCTGTGAAGTATAGAGATGTAAAACACGCACTGACCTTCGTCATTCAACTCCTCCTTTACGCTGCTCCTGTGGTCTATAGCACCAATGCAGTCCCAGAACAATATCAAAAATTCTACATCCTCAATCCCATGGTCGGCGTGATCGAGGGTTTCAGAGCCGCCTTTCTCAATAGACCCATGCCTTGGGAATGGATTTGGCCTGGTAGTATCGTAGCTGTTGTATTTTTTGTATTCGGCATGTTCTACTTCCGAAGAATGGAAAGAATCTTTGCTGATGTGGCTTAGGGGAGATTTGAGATTTAAGATGTGAGATTTGAGACTAAAGTGATCTTTGATATGCCGTGGTGCATCGAAGGAGAAGTGTATAATATGACTCGGTCCTGTGATTTCAGTTCGAGATTTCTCCTTATAGTCGAAATGACCAATCAACTTGCTAACCCAACTTTTCAACTTTCAAACCTTCCAACCTTTAAACCCAATTTTCCAATTTTAAAATCCTTCAATCTTTCAATCTAAAATCTCCCCCCTCCCCCTTTTCTACCACTCAATGAAAAGTATATATAATTTATCCTAAGTTTTTTTACATTGTGTTCTTAAATAAATCGGACATCACAATTTCCGATCACAATAAGCATTTCACTAACAAAATTTCTATATATGAAATCAAGCATGACGAAGAACGTCACATTCTGGGATGATTATCAACCATGCGAGATTCCATGTGACCTCTGAAAAACAAATTATAAACACATGAAACTAAAACATATACTGATCGCTGTCATATTTTTGACGGCAAGCAACTTACTTTTGGCACAAGAAAACCAAGGGTATTACATGGAGCCAGCTATCCACAATGATCTGATTGTCTTTGTCTCGGAAGGTGATCTTTGGAAAGTATCCCGATCAGGTGGTGAGGCAAGCAGATTGACCACACATGCCGGTGATGAAAGAACTCCGAAAATTTCCCCTGACGGAAAATGGGTTGCTTATGCAGCTTCCTATGAAGGCCCCACAGAAGTTTACATCATGCCTATCTCGGGCGGAATACCAAAAAGGTTGACTTTCGAATCAGCTGCTTCTGTGCCAACAGCCTGGAAGTCTCCTACAGAATTGGCTTATGTCACCAACCAATATTCTACCCTACCAAGACTACAAACTGTCACCATTGACATCAAGTCTGGCCAAAAAAACATCCTTCCTCTTGAGATGGCTGCCGAAGGCAGTTTTTCTGAAGATGGTAATTCATATTTTTTCGTCAGACCGACATTTCACAACAACGTGACCAAAAGATATGAAGGTGGTACTGCCCGACAAGTTTGGAAATACACAGATGGTGCTCAGGAAGCAGTGAAACTCACCAAAAACTACAAGGGTGAAGACCATCATCCTACCTATCATCAGGGACGTGTTTACTTTCTTTCCTCCCGTGACGGCATAGTCAATGTCTGGTCAATGAATGAAAATGGCGAAGACCTCAAGCAGCATACCAAACAAGAAACCTACGATGTAAGGGAAGCATCTTACCATGGTGGTCTGATCGCTTATAGAGTTGGCGCAGATTTACATACATTCAACATCAAAGATGGCTCTGATAAAAAATTGGATATAAAGCTCAATTCTGATTTTGATCACATGCGTGAGAAATGGATCAAAAATCCCGAGAGCTATATCACGGGGATTTCTGTCAGCAATGATGGCAAAGAAGTAGCTTTTACAGCGAGGGGAAGAAGTTTTGTCATCCCAGCGAAAGAAGGTCGGACAGTGAGGCTTGACAGAAAAGATGGCGTGCGATTCAGGGATATTGTATTTTCTCCAGATGGAAAAAATGTATATGTCTTTTCGGATGAATCTGGGGAATTTGAGATCCATCAATACGATCCAAAAGGTCTGAGCGATGGCAAACAAATTTCCAAAGATGGGACTACATTGAGGTTTAATTTGACTCCTTCTCCAGATGGTAAAAAATTAGCATTTACAGATCTTAATAGAGATTTGTGGGTATTCGATATCGCATCTGGAAGCAGCACCAAAGCCTCCACCAATCGAGAAGGCGTCAGCGGGATCGCTTGGTCACCAGACAGTCAATGGATCGCTTTTTCACAATCCGCTTCCAATACTTTCAATCAAATTTTTGCTTTTCAAATCAACACAAAAAAACACATCGCCATTACATCTGATTGGGCCAACAGTGTCAATCCACAATGGAGTCCTGATGGGAATTGGATCTATTACCTTTCTGACAGAAACTTTCAGACCCGTGTAAGTTCGCCATGGGGAACCCGTCAGCCCGAACCATATTGGGAAAAGCAGATGAAAATCTACCATATTTCCTTAAAGAAGGGGGTTGTTTCTCCATTTCACTACAATCATGAATTGAAAAAGGAGGAGAAGAAAGATGATAAAAAGGCAGAAGGTGAAGTAAAAGTCACTATTGAGGAAGAAGGATTGATGCAGCGCTTAAGAGAAGTACCAGTTCCTGCCGGAAACTATAGAAGTTTGGTGGTGACGGATAAAGCGCTTTACTATTTAAATGATGCCACTGGAGATGGGAAAAATGCCATCACGATGACACCAATTGATTCCAAAGCTGAACAGAAAACATTTATAGAAAATGTAAGGAGATTTGTCACTTCGGAAAACAACAAATACATGTTGGTTACAGTGGGAAGCAGTCACCACATCGTAGAAGTCAAAACTTCCCCTATCAGTAATTTGAATGAGATGAAATTGGATTTGAGCAAATGGAATTTTTCCATAGATCCAAAAGAAGACTGGAAACAGCTTTACACAGATGCTTGGAGAATGGAGCGAGATTACTACTATGACCCAAATATGCATGGAGTGGATTGGGATAAAATGTACACCAAATACCTTCCTTTGGCAGAAAGAGTAACCACAAGGGCTGAACTTTCAGATGTGTTGGGAGAATTGATCGGTGAGTTGAGTGTATTGCACACAAGTGTAGGTGGTGGTGATTTGAGAAGAGGAGATGACCAGATCAATCTTGGTCTTTTGGGAGCGAGACTGTCAAAAAATGAAAGCCGAAAAGGATTCCAGATAGACTATATCTACCAAAGTGATCCAGACTATCCTACTGAAATGTCACCACTCTCCCACCCTGATATCATGATCAACAAAGGTGATATTATCACCCATGTAGATGGTGAGGCTGTAATTTCTGCTACCGACATCAATTATTTCCTTCGTGACAAAGCTGGAAAGCAAGTACGCCTTTCCCTTGTGTCTGAGAATGGCTCGAGCCTTGATGATCGAATAATTATTCCAATGAGTTCCTACGCAGAGTCCAATTTGAGATACAATGATTGGGAATATACTAGGCGATTGGAGGCAGACAAGGCTTCTGATGGAGATATTGGTTATGTTCACCTAAGGGCAATGACTGCTAGCGATATCAGTCAGTGGTACAGGGATTTCTATCCACAATTTAAGAAATCAGGATTGATCATTGACGTAAGAAATAATAGAGGAGGAAATATTGACAGTTTCATCTTGGAGAAGTTGATGCGTGAAGCCTTTTTCTATTGGAAAAACAGAGAAGGCGAGCCATACTGGAACATGCAATATGCATTCCGTGGACACCTTGTATTATTGGTGGATGAATTCACCGCTTCGGATGGAGAAGCATTTGCCGAAGGCTTCAAAAGACTCAAACTAGGCCAATCTATAGGCGCTAGAACCTGGGGCGGGGAAGTTTGGCTATCCGGCTCAAATACCTTGACAGACAATGGAGTAGCAAGAGCACCAATGATGGGTGTATATGGAGAAGAAGGAGAATGGCTGATCGAAGGTGAAGGCTTCATCCCTGACATCGAGGTGATCAATATGCCAAAAGCATCATTTGAAGGAAAAGATGCCCAGCTGGAAGCAGCAATCGAACACCTAAAAGATCTCATCAAAAAAGACCCAAGACCAGTCCCAAGCCCACCAGCTTATCCTGACAAATCGTTTAAGAATAATTGATTGGGAAGGAGGATGAAAAAAACCTTTGGGGTTTCCAAAAACCCCGAAGGTTGAGGTGGACCAAACCTTTGGGGTTTCAAAAAACCCCGAAGGTTTTGATTAGCTAGTTGACTATTTCCAGTTCGGGAAAGAAAAACCTTCGAGGTCTGGAAAAAGACCTCAAAGGTTGAGGTGGACCAAACCTTTGGGGTTTCAAAAAACCCCGAAGGTTTTGATTAGCTAGTTGACTATTTCCAGTTCGGGAAAGAAAAACCTTCGAGGTCTGGAAAAAGACCTCAAAGGTTGAGTTGGGCAAAACCTTTGGGGTTTCAAAAAACCCCGAAGGTTTTGATTAGCTAGTTGACTATTTCCTGTTCGAGAAAGAAAAACCTTCGAGGTTTGAAAAAAAACCTCAAAGGTTGGTGATACTAACCTTTGGGGTTTCAAAAAACCCCGAAGGTTTTGATTAGCTAGTGACTATTTCCAGTTCGGGACAGGAAAACCTTCGAGGTTTGAAAAAAACCTCAAAGGTTGGTGATATTAACCTTTGGGGTTTCAAAAAACCCCGAAGGTTTTGATTAGCTAGTTGACTATTTTCCTGTTCGGGACAGAAAACCTTCGAGGTCTGGAAAAAGACCTCAAAGGTTGGTGATATTAACCTTTGGGGTTTCAAAAAACCCCGAAGGTTTTGATTAGCTAGTTGACTATTTTCCTGTTCGGGACAGAAAACCTTCGAGGTCTGGAAAAAGACCTCAAAGGTTGAGGTGGGCCAAACCTTTGGGGTTTCAAAAAACCCCGAAGGTTTTGATTAGCTAGTGACTATTCCAGTTCGAGAAAGAAAAACCTTCGAGGTTTGAAAAAAACCTCAAAGGTTGGTGATACTAACCTTTGGGGTTTCAAAAAACCCCGAAGGTTTTGATTAGCTAGTTGACTATTTTCCAGTTCGAGAAAGAAAAACCTTCGAGGTCTGGAAAAAGACCTCAAAGGTTGAGGTGGGCCAAACCTTTGGAGCTATGTGGTAAAAAATTAAAGACAATGAATTCACTAAAAAACAAAAAAGTACTGATCACAGGAGGAGCTTCGGGAATTGGGAAGATTATGGGAAGGATCGTTTTGGAAAAAGGAGCTGAATTGATCATTTGGGATATCAATCTTGAGAACTTGAACAATACGGTAAATGAGCTTTCAAAAATTGGAAAAACCTCAGGTTACCAAGTAGATATTTCTAAGCTTGAAGAAATCAAATCCACAGCCGAGGAAACAAAAACCATCCACGGGAAAATTGATATCCTCATTAACAATGCTGGAATAATAGTTGGGAAATATTTTACTGAGCACACCCATAGTGATATCCAAACCACCATGGATATCAATACTTTGGCACCAATGTATATCACCAATGAATTTTTGCCGGGTATGATGGAAGCAAACTCCGGACATATTTGCAATATCGCTTCATCTGCTGGATTTATTTCCAACCCAAAAATGTCCGTCTATGCTGCCAGCAAGTGGGCGATGATCGGTTGGTCGGATAGTCTGAGATTGGAAATGAAACAGCAAAAGAAAAATATTGGTGTAACTACAGTCACTCCCTATTACATCAGTACAGGTATGTTTGATGGTGTCAAATCCTTGGTTCCCATCCTAAATCCAGAGAAAGTGGCAAAGAAAATCATCAAAGCCATTGAATCAAACAGAATAATCTTGAGCATGCCTTGGAGCATGAGATTTGTTAGATTCTTTCAAGGACTATTCCCAATCTGGCTATTTGATTGGTTTGTCGGAAAAGTTTTGGGAGTATATCACACCATGGATCAGTTTACAGGAAGAAAAGAGAAATAATGTTATTGAAATTCCCATTTGCGATTCCTTGTATCTCTTTGCGGAAAAAATCTCTAAATATCTAAACCTACTGAACTACTGATAACAAATCAACCGATAACCAAAAACTATCATTAATGATTATCCCCTACTTTGCCAGTAGATTATAATTCTTGTATTAATCTTTGTTTTTGATCAATATCTATCAAAATCTAATATCAATTAATAACTTGTCCGCCTCTGATGGATCGAAATGAATCAAAGAGAACTCTCTTCTTAAATTACTGGTATCATTCCGTATAAACATAATCTATTCATTAACTTACAGGAAAACAAAGTGAAATTTGATTTTTTTAAAATCCCAGACACATGAAAAATCACAAGAGTACAGCACAATACAACTGGAAAGGAAGACCTAGCGAAACTATTCAATATTGGCATCAGCAAGTCAGATGTATTGATGATTTGTCATTTCAAGACATCAATCCCAAGAAGAAAATTGGGCTATTGGGTTATGCAGTAGATGAAGGAGTAAGGAGAAACCAAGGTCGCGTTGGTGCAATTGCTGGACCAGATTCTATCAGGAAAGTCATGGGACCTATGGCATACCACTTGCCAGAAAATCTAAACATTTTGGATTATGGAGATATTTTTGGTGAAGGAAGTAGCTTAGAAGAGTTACAAAAATCAACAGAAGAAAATATCACAAAACTTCTGGAAAGGAATCATTTCCCAATAATCCTTGGAGGTGGTCATGACCTTGCTTTTCCACATGGCATGGCGGCATTACAATACACTGCCAACAAAAATGAAACACTTGGCATCATCAATCTCGATGCACACTTTGATCTAAGAGAACTCAATAATGGTCAAGGGCATTCCGGTTCCCCATTTCTCCAAATTTTAAATTCCGCCAAAACCCAAAACAAAAAGTGTGAATACCTCTGTCTTGGCATCCAAAGAGCTGCAAACCCTTCTTCTCTTTTTGAAACTGCAAAAACCACAGGTTCATGGTGGATGGAAAGTGAAGATTGTACTGTAGAAAATTGGAGTTCTGTCAAAAACACCCTCGATTCATTTCTTTCGAAAGTAAATAAAATTTACCTCAGTATTGATTTGGATGGTTTTTCTTCCGCCTTTGCTCCTGGTGTAAGCGCCCCATCCCCTATGGGATTTAGTCCTGACTTTGCCTTGAAAGTTTTGGAATACTTGGCAAAGAGCAAAAAACTGCTCACTATGGATGTGGTAGAGCTCAATCCTGCATATGACATTGACCACAGTACGGCCAAGTTGGCAGCTAGATGTATCGAATTTACATTGAGAAAGCTATGGGAGTAGAATATTTCTCGTATTTTTGCGCCTTCAAGTTTCAATAAGTTCTAAAATATGTCATTAGCTACAAAATACAATCCTGAAGCAGCAGAGTCAAAATGGTATGCCTACTGGATGGAAAACAAATTTTTCTCCTCCAAAGTAGATCATACAAAAGAACCATATACCATCGTCATCCCTCCACCGAACGTCACAGGAGTGTTGCATATGGGACATATGCTCAACAATACCATTCAGGATGTATTGGTTCGCAAGGCAAGAATGGAAGGCAAAAATGCCTGTTGGGTACCGGGTACCGACCATGCTTCAATTGCAACGGAAGCAAAAGTAGTAGCAATGCTCAAAGATAGGGGCATTGACAAAAAATCCATTTCCCGAGAGGAATTTCTCAAGTATGCCTATGAGTGGAAAGAGAAATATGGAGGAATCATCTTGGAGCAATTGAAGAAATTGGGCGCTTCCTGTGATTGGGACAGAACCAAATTCACAATGGATGCCGACTTGAGTGAAGCTGTGATTTCTGTTTTTATTGACCTTTACAACAAAGGAAAAATCTACAGAGGAATCCGTATGGTCAACTGGGATCCACAGGGAAAAACAGCCTTGTCAGATGACGAGGTGATCATGAAAGAAATCCAATCCAAGCTTTACTATATCAAGTATCAAATCGAAGGAAGCGAAGATTTCTTGACCATCGCTACTACCCGACCAGAGACAATCATGGCTGATGTAGCGATCTGCATCAACCCAAATGATCCTAGATTCACACACCTCAAAGGTAAAAAAGCCATCATTCCATTGATCAATCGTGCTATCCCTATTATTGAGGATGAATATGTTGACATGGAATTTGGAACAGGTTGTCTGAAAGTGACTCCTGCCCATGACATCAATGATTACGAATTGGGTATCAAGCACAAGCTTGAAGTCATTGACATCCTAAACGATAATGGTACACTCAATGAAAAAGCCCAGATTCTTGTAGGTGAAGACAGATTCATCGCTAGAAAAAGAATCGGGAAAATGCTGGACGAAGCAGGTCAGTTGGATAAGATTGAAGAATACAAATCCAATGTAGGCCATTCGGAGAGAACAGATGCTGTAGTAGAGCCAAAGCTTTCCTTGCAGTGGTTTTTGAAAATGGAAGACATCACCAAGCCAGCTTTGAGTTCGGTGATGGAAGACGTAATCCAATTGCATCCACCAAAATTCAAGAACATGTACCGCTCTTGGATGGAAAATGTAAGGGATTGGTGTATTTCTCGTCAACTTTGGTGGGGACATCAGATTCCTGCGTACTACCTTCCAAATGGTGAATTCGTAGTAGCCAAAACAAAAGAAGAGGCAGTTCAGATTGCCAATGAAAAATTTGGAACAGCATACAAATTGGAAGACCTTACCCAAAATGAAGATGTACTTGATACATGGTTCTCTTCTTGGTTATGGCCTATATCTGTGTTTGATTCCGAGGTTTTCAAAACTGGTGAGAAAAATGAAGATTTGAAATATTATTATCCAACCAATGACTTGGTAACTGCACCGGAGATCTTGTTCTTCTGGGTAGCCAGGATGATCATAGCAGGATATGAATACACAGGTGAAAAACCATTCAAAAATGTCTATCTCACAGGTATCGTAAGAGATAAGCAAGGTAGAAAAATGTCCAAATCCTTGGGCAATTCACCAGATCCATTGGAATTGATCAAGCAGTATGGAGCTGATGGGGTTCGTACGGGAATGCTATTCTCCTCCCCTGCCGGAAATGATCTTCCTTTTGATGAGAAACTGGTAGAACAGGGGCGTAATTTCTCCAACAAAATCTGGAATGCATACCGATTGGTGAGTGGCTGGGAAATTGATCCCAACCTTTCAGGGGAAAGCAATCAAGCATCAATAACTTGGTTCGAAAACCGTTTCAATGAAGGCTTGACAGAGATCGAGGATCATTTTGAGAAATTCAGAATTTCGGATGCATTGATGGCTACTTATAAATTGGTTTGGGATGATTTCTGCTCTTGGTACTTAGAGATGATCAAACCTGCCTATCAAGCACCAATCGATGCCGCTACACATGCCAAAACAATCGAATTCTTTGAGGATATTTTGAGGATATTACATCCATTTATGCCATTCTTGACGGAAGAACTTTGGCATCAAATCAAAGAAAGAAATACGAGTGAAGCATTGATTATCTCAGCTTGGCCAAATGCAAAAGCTTATGACAGTCAAATAATTACTGAAGCATCTCAAGTATTTGATATCGTTTCGCAGGTAAGAAATATCAGGGCATCCAAGGGGATTTCACCAAAAGAAACTTTCTCTTTGACTATCAAAACCAAGCAAGCTGAACTTTATGGAAGGTTCGATGCGGTATTGAAAAAGTTGGCTAATTTGGAAGATGTTTCGTTCGGTGACTCACTTGAAAATGCCGTAAGCTTCGTGGTAAAATCAGATGAGTGCTTTATCCCAATGGAAGGGCAAGTCAATCCAGAGGAAGAAAGAGAAAACATAAGCAAAGATTTAGCTTATACCAAAGGATTTTTGAATTCTGTGATGAAAAAACTCAGCAACGAGCGATTTGTTGCAGGAGCACCTGCGGCAGTTATAGAAAACGAAAGGAAAAAGCAAGCCGATGCGGAAGCCAAAATCAAGACACTTGAAGAAGCTTTAGCAAAGTTGGGTTGATTGTAAGGAAAAAAGCCTTTGGGAATTATCTATTTTGTATTCGAGATAATTCCCAAAGGTTTTCTGAAATTCTGTTTTTTAAGATTTAAATTTTTTATTTTAAGTTTGATCGAGATACCATGCATCACGATTTTGATGTTCACTTAAATTATTAAAAGCCATAAATGGGAACAGAAAATTCAAGTTGGGAACAGCTCTTTCGCATTTTTAAAAATGTCCTTACAAAATTGGAAGAAGCTGTAGAAAGGATCAAAAATGATTATCAAATTGACGAGAATGGTTAAATTAATAAGGATAGCTTTTTAGACGGTATTTTTAAAGATGGTTTGATTCACCGCTTCGAATATACACACGAACTTGCTTGGAATGTCATGAAAGATTTTCTTGCAAATTCAGGGAATATGGGGGTATTTGGCTCTAAAGATGCTACAAGGGAAGCCTTTGCTGCAGGATTGATTATAAATGGTGAGGTATGGATGGACATGATCAAAAGTAGAAATAAAACTTCCCATACTTACAATGAAGAAACTGCTGATGATATTTTTATGAAAATCGTTTATGAATATTTAAAAGAGTTTTTGCAATTCAGGGATAAGCTAGAAGAAATCAAGAGCGGGAATCAAGGTGAATTATGGTAAGATTTGGGCTTAATCCGCATATTATTGAAACGATCAATCAGGTATTTCAAAAACATAATCATGTAGAAAAAGTCCTACTTTATGGTTCTAGGGCTATTGGAAATTATAGAATTGGATCGGACATTGACCTTACTTTGATTGGTGACAATCTAGACCTTACCACTTTACAATTAATTGAAAATGAATTGGATGAGCTATTGCTTCCCTATAAATTTGACATATCACTTTATAGACAAATTACGAATCAGGACTTGATCAAGCATATTGAAGAGTTTGGTAAAGTCTTTTTTTCTCAGAAGTCTAGTCATTAAATTCAGGAAAATCCTTTTACCCCAATATCTTTGAAGGGTTTCCTCCTTTAGGATTGCTAATGGCAATTACTTTATCATTAAACCACTTGATTTTTTTTGTTTTATCAAATCATAAATCAATCTTATATTTTTATTATTTTCATACATGAATTCTGACTAATGACAAAGCAAAAAACTCATAGTAAAAGCGAGTTAATTCGCAAAAAAGAAGAAGTATTGACTTACGGTCTTGAAGTGTTTAATAACGAAAAAGACAAGTTCCAACATTGGCTTGAAAGTCCAAGTTATGCACTGAACGGATTAAAACCTGAAAGTTTACTAAATACTCTTTCAGATATTCAAACTGTCCGAAATTGTTTAAATAAGATTGAGTTCGGGAATTTTGCTTGAATTTTCGCTTTGTTTTATTTTAAAGAATAAACTCATTAAAACAAACTCCCCTTGCTATTCCAATTTGTTTTCTATAGGTTTGAGACAACTTTAGGGGTGTCCTTCACGGACTGAGATCATACCCTACGAACCTGATGCAGTTAGTACTGCCGAAGGGAAAAGTGAAGAACTGCCCATTTATCCGTCGATGAATGGCATTTTCGTTTTTTTTGATCCGTTGTTACGGGCCACTCCTGAAGTTATATGTTCAATCAAACAATTTCAAGGATGGATATTACCGTAAACAATGAACCGCTCCAAATTTCGGACACTTGCTCTATCACACAGTTACTTCAAGACCATGTTCAGCAAAAACCTGAAGGCATTGCCGTTGCTGTCAATCAATCTGTGATACCAAAATCAGAGTGGGAGAATACTTTCATTGCTTCTGGTGATACAATCATCCTTATCAAAGCTACACAAGGAGGATAAAACCATAAGAAGATGAAAACAGAACAAACACCAAACAACCAAACCATTTCCACCAGCCCATTTCCAGCTTCCACAAAAGTCTATTTGGATGGTGAACTGCATGCGATCAAAGTTCCCATGCGTGAAATCTCTCTACACGACACACAACCACACATCAAAGGCCTACCTGCTACCAAAAACCCAGCAGTCACCGTGTATGATACTAGCGGACCATACACAGATCCCTCTTATCAAGTAAATCTTGAAAAAGGCTTGCCTAGGAATTTTGAAAAATGGATACTCCAAAGAAACGATGTCGAGTACCTTTCTGATATCAGTTCTGAATATGGTAAAAAAAGAAAAAATGACGACTCTCTAAATCCGATTCGATTCCCTAATCTGAACAAGCCTTTGAAAGCATTGCCGGGTAAAAACGTCTCACAGATGCACTATGCCAAACAGGGAATCATCACGCCAGAAATGGAATATGTTGCGATCCGAGAAAACCAGAGGATTGCGGAATTGGGAAAAAATGACATTGGTAACAAATGCCTACTCCACCAGCACGATGGCAATAGCTTTGGGGCAAACACACCGAAAAGCTTTATCACCCCTGAATTTGTCCGACAGGAAATCGCTTTGGGTCGTGCAGTAATCCCTGCAAATATCAATCACCCAGAAGTAGAACCGATGATCATCGGACGAAATTTCTTAGTAAAGATCAATGCCAACATTGGAAACTCCGCAGTGAGCTCCAACATTGAGGAAGAAGTTGAAAAGGCTGTTTGGGCATGCAGATGGGGTGCTGATACAATCATGGATCTTTCCACAGGAAAAAATATCCACGAAACCCGTGAATGGGTAATCAGAAATTCCCCTGTACCAATCGGCACTGTCCCAATCTATCAGGCTTTGGAAAAAGTAAATGGCAAAGCCGAAGACCTTACTTGGGAATTGTTCAGAGATACTTTGATTGAGCAAGCAGAACAAGGTGTCGATTATTTCACAATCCATGCGGGAGTTTTGCTCAGGTATGTTCCGCTTACAGCAAAAAGAATGACGGGCATCGTATCCCGAGGAGGTTCCATTATGGCCAAATGGTGTCTTTCCCACCACAAAGAAAACTTCCTCTATACACATTTCGAAGAGATCTGTGAAATCATGAAAGCCTACAATGTCACTTTCTCTTTGGGAGATGGCTTGAGGCCTGGAAGTATTGCCGATGCTAATGACGCAGCCCAGTTTGGCGAACTCGAAACTTTGGGTGAACTCACAAAAATAGCTTGGAAACATGATATCCAAACGATCATCGAAGGGCCTGGACATGTGCCGATGCACCTGATCAAAGAAAATATGGACAAGCAACTTGCCCATTGTGGAGAAGCACCATTCTATACTTTAGGTCCATTGACGACAGACATTGCCCCAGGCTATGATCACATCACTTCAGCCATCGGAGCAGCCATGATTGGTTGGTACGGTACGGCTATGCTTTGCTATGTGACTCCAAAAGAACACTTGGGATTGCCAAACAAAAAAGACGTCAAAGATGGTGTTATCACCTACAAAATAGCAGCCCATGCAGCAGATTTGGCAAAAGGACATCCAGGAGCTCAATACAGAGACAATGCATTGAGCAAGGCAAGGTTTGAATTCCGATGGGAAGACCAGTTCAACCTTTCACTCGATCCAGATACAGCAAAATCATTCCATGATGAAACACTTCCTGCTGAAGGTGCTAAGATCGCCCATTTCTGCTCTATGTGTGGCCCAAATTTCTGCTCCATGAAGATCACCCAAGATGTCAGAAAATATGCCGCTGAAAACGACCTAGAAGAAACCGAAGCTTTGGAAAAAGGAATGGAAGAAAAAGCCAAAGAATTTGCGGAAAAAGGAAACGAAATCTATCTGTAACTTGGAACTAATTATCATTTCATCTCCCACGCCTGTTTCAAATGAAGCCGAAAATATCAATCGACTCTTTGAAGCAGGTTTGGGGGTATTTCATCTACGCAAACCCAATAACGATTTGGAATCGATGCATCAGCTGATCTCCCATATTGATCCAAAATATCATGATCGGATCGCAATTCACCAGCATCATGATTTAGCTGCTGAATTTGGATTGAAGAGATTGCACTTCACAGAAAATGAAAGGAACAAAACCCCAATTTCGGAATTGATAAAAATCAAGGAAAGAGGAATGAAAATCAGCACTTCCCTCCATGACATTTCTGCACTAAATGAATTGAGCCATTTCGATTATACTTTCTTCAGTCCTGTGTTTGACAGTATTTCCAAAGAGGGATATAAAAGTTCTGTTTCAGCAGATTTCGTTTTGAAAAAACCAAAAAACTCACCCGAAGTGATTGCTTTGGGAGGAATTCACCTGGGAAATATAGACTTGGTAAAATCCATGAATTTTGATGGCGCTGCAGTATTGGGAAGTATTTGGAATGAGGAAGAGAATAGAAGGATCAAGATATTAAGAGACTTAATTGAAACTTGTGTTAAACTTATTTATCGATAAAATTTATTGAATTGCCCTAAAGCTTCCTCAAAGCTGATATTCATTGATATTCTTGATAGGAAGATATATGGTTTTAAGTTTCTTCTCTTGAAATCAAAACATGATAGATTTTTATTAACACACTTGATATTAAGATATTTTAAGTTCGCCAACCTTATGGGTTTTATTATTTTGACCAAAAAGAACTTGTGGATCAGTTTGACAAAGTGATTTTGTGAACTTCAATTTATAGAGAAAAATTTGATTATGATTTCAAAAAAATATCTACAAATATCCAATATCAATTAATATCTAAACCAATAAAAAATGATTTAAATGTTCGCTAATATATTAGAATGAAGGATATATGAAAATTGAAATAAACAAACTCCAATACATCTCCCAAGAAAAACCTTTCAACTCCCACTTGGAAGCCATAGAAAATGTGCTTGAAGCAGGTTGCAAATGGATTCAGTTGAGATTAAAAAACCTGGACGAGCATGAAATCTTATCTATTGCCAAGGAAGCCAAGCGACTCTGTGAAAATCACCAAGCTATCCTGATCATCAATGATCATGTAGAAATCGCGAAGGAAGTAGATGCCGATGGTGTTCACATAGGACTCAATGATATGTCGGTAGCTGAAGCAAGGTTGGTTTTAGGAGAAAGCAAAATCATTGGAGCGACAGCAAATACCATCGAAGACATAAAAATGCACCTGAAATCAGACCCTGATTACATTGGTGTAGGTCCATATAGATTTACCCAAACCAAGGAAAAGCTAAGTCCTATACTGGGTATTGAAGGTTATCAAGCTATCATGGAAGAATTAAAAACCTTGGGATTAAACATTCCTATCATTGCCGTGGGTGGAATTGCTGACAATGATTTGCCAGAATTGATGAGAACAGGCATTTATGGAGTTGCCATCTCAGGAGATATCAATCATGCTAACGATTTAGCTCAAAAAATAGAGAGCATCAATTTATTAGTGTCGTGTTAATTGAAAAATAAGGGCTTGACGGAATGTTCAACGTTAATTGTTAAGTGTTAATCGTAGCTTACGCTTAACGATTTAACAGTTAACACCTTTCAACAAGTGATTAGAGATCGCAATTCAACACCAAAGTAAATTCTAAATAAACATAACAACAGTAACAATTAATAACCACTGCAAAACCCTCTTTAGTTTGATTTTCAAAACCAAATGTAGAGACAAAAACAAGCACCAACATGTTAAAAATAGGCAACACAACATTCAATTCCCGTCTTTTCACAGGGACTGGAAAATACAGTTCTTCCGAAGTCATGGAAAAATCCCTCCTGGCATCAGGCTCAGAGCTTGTTACAGTCGCTTTGAAAAGGGTGGATTTCAAAAACCAAGTTCAAGATGATCTATTGACCAAACTTAATCATCCCCACATCAAGCTCCTTCCCAATACTTCAGGAGTCAGAAATGCCAAAGAAGCAATTTTCGCAGCACAATTGGCAAGGGAAGCATTGGAAACCAATTTGATCAAACTTGAAATCCATCCCGATCCGAAGTATTTGATGCCTGATCCGATAGAGACATTGATCGCTACAGAAGCATTGGCAAAGTTGGGATTCATCGTACTTCCTTACATCCATGCTGACCCTGTCTTATGCAAAAGATTGGAAGAAGCCGGTACTGCTGCGGTGATGCCATTGGGCTCTCCTATTGGCAGCAACAAGGGTCTGAAAACAATCGATTTCCTTGAAATCATCATTGAGCAAAGCAATGTTCCAGTAATTGTAGATGCGGGAATTGGCGCTCCATCAGATGCAGCCAAAGCTATGGAGATTGGCGCAGATGCCGTTTTGGTCAACACTGCCATAGCAGTATCTCCCGATCCTGTTGCAATGGGATTGGCATTTAAAATGGCTGTTGAAGCTGGCCGCATGGCATTTGAGGCCAGGTTGGCACCAAAACATACAGGCGCAGTAGCAAGTAGCCCACTAACTTCCTTCCTCGATGTCTAGTTTCAAAGATTTATTTAATACCTACTCTTGGGACGATGTAAAGCAGGGTATCTACAGCAAAACAGAAGCTGATGTACTCCATGCCTTGCGATCACCCAAAAGAAATCTGGAAGATTTCAAAGCACTGATCTCCCCTGCAGCAGAACCATTTTTGGAGGAAATGGCCCAACTGAGTCAACAAATCAGCCAAAAAAGGTTTGGGAAGACTATGCAACTTTATGTCCCACTTTACCTCTCCAATGAGTGCAACAACATCTGCACCTATTGTGGTTTTAGCTTTGACAATAAGGTCCGGAGAAAAACACTTACCGATAAGGAAATACTCCAAGAAGTGGAAACGATCAAGAAAATGGGGTATGATCATGTCCTATTGGTAACCGGTGAGGCAAATCAAACCGTTCATGTGGACTATTTTAAAAAAGCCATGGAACTGGTCAGTCCGCATTTTTCCAATGTTTCCTTGGAAGTACAACCCTTAGAACAAGATGAATATGAAGCGTTGATTCCTTATGGGCTACATGCGGTATTGGTCTATCAAGAGACTTACCATCGGGAAGATTATAAAAAACATCATCCAAAAGGGAAAAAATCAAATTTCGATTACCGACTAGAAACACCTGACAGACTTGGCAAAGCTGGTATCCATAAAATGGGACTTGGTGTGCTTATAGGTTTGGAAGATTGGAGAACAGATTCCTTTTTTACAGCATTGCATTTGTCTTACTTGGAAAAAACCTACTGGCAAAGCAAATACAGCATTTCCTTTCCTAGACTCAGACCATTCTCTGGCGGATTGGAACCTAAAGTTGCCATGAATGATAGAGAACTGGTACAATTGATCTGTGCCTATCGTATTTTCAACGAAGAAATTGAACTTTCTCTTTCAACTAGAGAATCCGAAACATTCCGAAACAATGTCCTCAAGCTTGGAATCACCTCCATGAGCGCAGGATCGAAAACCAACCCAGGCGGATATGCAGTAGAACCTGAAGCTTTGGAGCAATTCGAGATTTCAGACGAAAGAAGTCCTGAAGAGATCGCGCAATTGATCAAGTCTCAAGGTTATGAACCTGTTTGGAAAGATTGGGACAGTGCCCTAAATCCAAAAGCAAATTACTGATGGAAGAATTGGAAATGAATCGCTATAGCAGGCAAATCATGTTGCCTGAATTTGGCTTGGCTAGTCAAGAAAAATTGAGAAATGCCAAAATTCTTGTAATTGGTGCAGGTGGATTGGGCTGTCCCATTCTCCAATACCTGACTGCAGGCGGAGTTGGCCAATTGGGGATCGTCGATAATGACAGGGTTGCCTTAAGCAACTTACACAGACAAATCCTATACAATTCTACCGACATTGGCAAAGCTAAAGCACATACAGCTGCAAAAAGACTCGCTGAACTCAATCCTTATGTCAAAACCAAAGTCTATGATGTCAGGCTGAATAATGAAAATGCCAAAGGAATCTTTGAAGGTTATGATTTGGTCATCGATGGCTCGGACAATTTCTTTACGAGATATCTGGTCAATGACACTTGTGTTGAAATAGGAATCCCATTGATTTTTGGATCAATATTAAAGTTTGAGGGACAGATTTCTGTTTTCAACTACCAAGACGGTCCTCAATACCGAGATTTATTTCCTGAGCCTCCACCTTCTGATGAAGTGCCAAATTGCTCAGAAATCGGGGTTATTGGAATTTTGCCAGGACTCATCGGAATGTATATGGCAAATGAGGCAATAAAAGTGATTTGTGGACTTGGAGAAACGCTATCTGGAAAGCTAATGGTCATCAATACATTGTCAAATCAAAGCTCAGTTTTCAAAATCCAAAAAAGAAATCGAGAGAATATCATCAAGAGTCCTGCTAACAAAGTCATTGATTATCCTGAAATGGACTACGCAACACTACAGTCAGCGATTGAAACTGATCCAGATGGAATCATAATCTTAGATGTTAGAGAACCAAAGGAATTCAAATCCAAAAATATAGGAGGAATAAATATTCCATTGGCTCAATTAGCAACACGAATCAAGGAACTTCCAAGAGATAAAAAACTTGTGGTTTGCTGCCAAAGTGGAATACGAAGTAAATCAGCTGTCAATTATTTGAGGGAACATTACTCTGGTGAAATATTCAATCTTGCAGGGGGAATCTCTTCAATTTCTTATTGAAAAACTATGTGTTTCAAATTATAAAAACCACATAGACACATAGATCACAGAGAAAAAACATAAGTCCAAAAGAAAAAAAACTATGTGTAACTATGTTCCTATGTGGTTCAAATTGTAAAAACCACATAGACACATAGGTCACAGAGAAATCAACAAAATTACTTCTATCGAATAAAAACTATGTGTAACTATGTCCCTATGTGGTTCAAATTATAAAACCACATAGACACATAGGTCACAGAGAAAAAACACAAGTCCAAAAGAAAAAAACTATGTGCTACTATCTCCGTATGTGGTTCAAAAAAAACAGATAATTACAATTGAAAATGTAACTTTGTTTACAAACTCCAACTTAGTCAAAAATGTCACAGTCCAAAAAATTCATTTCGGAATTGGAAGAAATCACAAAAGGTGTAAAAAATTCATTTTCAACACTTGAAGACGATCTTCTGTTTAAAAAACCGAATGCAGGTACTTGGAGTATTGCAGAAAACTTAGAGCATTTGATAATTTTGAACAGTAGTTATTTTCCAATCTTTGAAAAAGTAAAAAAAGGTACACTTCAAAGAGCCTTTATTTCCAAAATTGGATTTTTTACAAAGATGTTTGGCAACATGATCTATAAATCTGTTTCTGACGGAGGAAAGAAAAAAGTAAAAACCTTCCCACTTTGGGAACCCAAGTTATATTCAGATCAAGATGAGGCTATTCTGGAGAAATTTTATGACCATCAAAAATTACTCATTCAGAAAATCCGTGAAATGGAGCCTTTTTTGGGAAAAGGAATAATCATCCATTCTCCCGCCAATAAATTTGTAGTTTATTCCCTCGACAAAGCTCTGGAAATAATTGTTGCACATGAAAAAAGACATTTGGAGCAGGCAAAGATGTTGATTTTTTTAACTTAAAGATTTTGTATATCCGCTTTCTTACCAATAGTCAACCAAATTGATATAACTTAAATCAATTGATGCAATAGTATCTGGTAACGATTATCCGCATGATTATCTTCAAAAATTAAGGTTTAAAGAAATCTAAACCTGAGGACCTTCAGAATATTCTGATTTCTAAATAAGTCAGGTAAACTTTAAGTGCAAAAAAATCCTCAGCTCAAAAAAGAACTGAGGATTTGAAAATTTGATATTAGAAGTTGATAATTAAAGCCCTTTTAAACCTTCTTTAGCTAATGCAAAATTTGGTTCAAGAGCCAATGCTTCTTCAAATGCCTTTCTCGCATCTTCTTTACTTCCCTGCTCTACAAAAACCAATGCCTTCAAATTCAAGGCAGCTGCTTTCATGCTAATTTCTTGTGTTTGATTGTTATCGATTGGGAAACCCAATTTTTGCTCAGCTGATTTTGAATTTTTCACAATCATGTTGATTGAATTCATTGCCTCTTCATGCTTCTTCAATGAATACTGCAAATAAGCCGATTTGTATAGCGCAAAAACATCATCAGTCAAAAGATGTAATCTTTCAAACTGCGTCAGCGCCCTTTCCATTGCCCCAATTTGTTCTAAAGAGTATGCTGCAATTTCCAATGCTTCAACACTTCTGTCATTTACTTGCAAAACATCCAAAGCTGCCAAAGCTGCACCGCTGAACTGATTGCTATCATAATACAAAGAAGCTAGCAATTCACCATATCTAGAATTTGTTGGATTTCTTTCTAACAATTCCATCAGTTTCATTCTTGCTACTGCAAAATCGTTGTACCTCAATGCCAACTGATAGACCCTCTGATCTGTCTCATTCTTTTGTCTAACTGTCTCTGTGACCGGTGCAGTGGTATCAGTTTCTTGTGCGAAAGCTGGCGAAGCCGCCAAAGTTAGAATGACAAGGAGTAATTTAAATCTGTTCATAATTTTGATTCTATTTGCTTTTCAGTCCTCTTTTTTCTGCTAAACGGTATAATAACTGTAAAGCCTCTTCTTTATTGTTTTGAATTTGTCCTTCAAGAATTGCCTCTTTGATTTCTTCTTTCAATTCGCCAATGATTCTTGATGGTTCGATGCCAAAAATAGACATAATTTCTTCTCCTGAAACAGGTGGTTGAAAATTTCTTACATGATCCTTCTCCTCTACCTCCAAAATCTTCTGTTCTACCTTGTCAAAATTAGCCAAATACTTTTGGACTTTATTGTTATTCTTGGAAGTCACATCAGCCCTGCAAAGCTTCATCAAATCATCTACGTCATCACCTGCATCAAACAACAATCTTCTGATAGCAGAATCAGTCACTTTATCACTTACCAAAGCAATAGGACGCAAATGAAGTCTCACCAATTTTTGAACATATTTCATTCGCTCATCCATTGGTAACTTTAGCCGTCGGAATATCGCAGGAGTCATTCGCGCACCTTTATCTTCATGTCCATGAAATGTCCATCCTACTTTCTGATTGAATCGCTTGGTAGCTGGCTTGGCTATGTCATGCATGATCGCTGCCCAGCGTAACCAAAGATCGTCTGTAAATACAGTAATATTGTCCAACACTTGAAGTGTATGGTAAAAATTATCCTTATGCGATTTATCCCCCACTGAGTCAACTCCCTGTAATTCGACCATTTCAGGAAAAAACTGATGCAGCAATTTACTGGCAAAAAGCAGTTTGAATCCATAAGAAGGTGTCTTTGACAAGATGATTTTATTCAGTTCTTCGATAATCCTTTCACCCGAAATAATACTAAGCCTTTCAGCATTTTGCATCAGTCCGTCAAAAGTATCTGCATCAATATCAAAATTAAGTTGCGTAGCAAATCGAATAGCACGCATCATTCTCAAAGGATCATCCGAAAAAGTAACATTGGGGTCTGTAGGGGTTTTGATGATTTTCCTTTTGATATCTTTTAACCCATCGAATGGATCTATCAACTCCCCAAATCTAGATTCATTAAGGCAAATAGCCATCGCATTGATCGTGAAGTCTCTTCGTTCTTGGTCCTCCTGTAGCGTTCCATCTTCCACTATTGGCTTTCTGGAATCCAATCTGTAGGATTCTTTTCTAGCACCTACAAACTCAAGTTCGTAGTCATCCAATTTGATCATAGCTGTGCCAAAATTCTTGAATACAGACAATGGAACATGTTTACCGAAGCTTTCAGAAACTTTGGTAGCGAGTGCAATCCCAGATCCAACACATACAAAGTCTAGGTCTTTGCAGGGTCTTCCTAATATCAAATCTCGGACATACCCTCCTACCACATAGGTCTCCAAGCCCATTTCAT
Source organism: Belliella alkalica (assembly GCF_022549785.1). Lineage (GTDB taxonomy): Bacteria > Bacteroidota > Bacteroidia > Cytophagales > Cyclobacteriaceae > Belliella > Belliella alkalica. The sequence continues at coordinate 76,104 of NZ_JAKZGO010000002.1, read as the reverse complement.
CGGCTATCTTCCCTACTTGTTTGAATATGGGTAAAGCTTCTAGTTTTTCTCTAAAATTCATCCTTTTATTATCTTCACATCACCATCTGGACTTAGAAACATTTCTTTCACATCCGGACCAAACAATGGAAATCTTTCATTTGTCTCGAAGTCTGCACTTGCTGTGACTTCCCTCTCTTGATAGATCACAGGCTGACCAAAAGCAAAAAGTACTTTATTCCAATAATCGTTTCTGATCAATGAAAATTTGACTTTCCCTTCTACAATTGGACCCTTTTGCAAAACTCTATTGACAGGGCTATGATAGATCGTCGCCTTTGTTGCATACTCTACTATATCCAAAGACACTTCAGAAAACTGCTCTGTAACAGACCTAATTTGAAATAGATCAAAAAATAAAAACGTACCATCAGGGGAGTCTTTTTCTTCATTCCACAGATGGGGAATGATCAATTCAATGGTTTTAGAATTACCTTCTTTGATCTTTACGCGACCATTCGCTTTTATATGCTTCGCAACTGCTGTATTTTCCACTTTTCTCAAATTTTGTCAAAAATACGGGAGTTTATCGGGAATTATAGTGGATAGTAGAAAAATTCGATCCTAATTAAGTCTTCTTTTGTTTTCAAAAAAAATAACTTTTCTATTTTGCTTGTGATTTTTCAATCAATCAATATCTTCAACGTACCGCTCGTCTATCCAACCGTCCCTTCCCTCAGGAAGTCTTATTTTTATAAAATTCTCTTTCTCCTCCAATATTTTAAAAATTGCCCCTTGATTAAGAGACCTTAAAATATTATCAGTGGCAATTTCTGGAGATCTTCTTAAAAGGACGCCATTTCTAGATATTTGTTTGTAAATCTCTCTTACTTTTTCTGAAAGGGAAGTATTCAATAATGCTTGCCGAAATTTTTCTCTACCCATATCTTTATCGGCTGAATAAACAATGATCTTCATACTAACATCACTCAATTCATTTGGATTTATAATCTTGGCTGTAATTGGATTAGGATTACTTCCTGGAATAAGTACACTTTGTAAGTCGGAAGCAATGGGCAAATCTAGTTTCAGCCCATTAGATAATTGTAAGTATAATTTCGAATCAGGCGGAATAATATTTCCACTGTTAGAAAAAATATAATATTTGAATGTATCTCCGTAACGTAGCTTCATCATCTCAAAGTTATTATCATAGCTTGTAACTTGAACTTCATTTTCGCCATTCAAATGCATAATCGTATTATCTGAATTACGCTCTACTCTTACAGCGAAAGGAAAAAGTACTTCAAGTTCAGCTAAAGATGAACTGACAACAACATCCCTAGTCCTATCTCCATCCATAAAAATTGCGTTTTTCAGACTATCAGTATTTTCATACAGAGCATCTCTTGTTTTCTCACCATCCCCTTCTATGGCCTCCATTATTTTGGATTCTTGGATGGGTGCATGTTCGCTCTTCCACCATATCATTGTCAATACGAAAAGCGCGATTCCACCAGTGGCTTTTATTGTGAATTTTCCCAGCTTGCTATTCAAAAAAGGGCTTTCAATGCCAAGATTTATAGACCCTGAAAACAAGGCTCCAAAAACACCAACTAAAATCGAAGAAATTATAGCTATTAAACCATGTTTATAACTATTCATCTCATCTGGACCTTCCAAAATTAAGTATAAAAAAAATACAAGTAACACACTGCCATAAATCAAACTTATATTGAACAGTTTTGAATTAGTCTTCATAGAAATTAGATTTTAGTTTCTGATATTCAATTTCTTATGGAATTTAAACAATAGATTTCAAATTTAAAATTCTTATTTCTCTAAAACACCCATTCCTATGCCACTACTCAAGTATAGACTTGATAAATTTGAACAATCGGCTTTGTCCCATACCTCTTGATTCTAACCGCGTTATTCATTCACATTTTTTTTTCTTCCCCAAATTCCCCCAAAATATCAGCCTATCCAATTATTTGCTTACCTTTGTATCCCATAGGAATCACAATAAATATATCCGCACTATTCTTATGGGTTCATCCACCAAATACATCTTTATTACCGGAGGCGTCACCTCTTCATTAGGAAAAGGCATCATTGCAGCTTCTTTGGCTAAATTATTACAAGCTAGGGGCTTCTCTGTGACTATTCAAAAATTCGATCCATACCTCAACATTGATCCAGGAACTCTCAACCCTTACGAACATGGTGAATGCTATGTCACTGAAGATGGAGCTGAGACGGATTTGGATTTGGGACACTATGAAAGATTCCTAGACACACCCACTTCTCAAGCGAATAATGTCACTACGGGAAGAATTTACAATAATGTAATCACCAAAGAACGTAAAGGTGAGTTTCTTGGAAAAACTGTTCAAGTAATCCCTCACATCACAGACGAAATCAAAAGGAATTTTTTCAAACTAGGTGAAGATGGACAGTTTGATGTCGTAATCACCGAAATCGGCGGTTGTGTCGGTGATATTGAATCATTGCCATTCATAGAAGCAGTAAGACAAGCTAAATGGGATCTTGGCCAAAATAATTTTTTGGTTATTCATTTGACACTGATCCCATTCTTGGCAGCTGCAAAAGAACTTAAAACCAAACCTACCCAACATTCTGTGAAGCAATTGCTGGAAGCTGGGATTCAACCTGATATTTTAGTATGTAGAACAGAATACCACCTTCCTCAGGAAGTAAAGAAAAAACTGGCGCTATTCTGCAACGTTCAGCTTAATTGTGTCATAGAAGCAATGGATGCCTCTACGATTTATGATGTGCCTTTGTTGATGAAAAAAGAGAAGTTGGATGAAAGGGTTATGAGCAAGTTAAAGCTCACTTCCAAAACCAACACAGACCTTGAGCAATGGAAGGATTTCTTGGGAAGGTTGAAAAACCCAACGCAAGAAGTCAATATTGGTTTGGTAGGAAAATATGTTTCTCTTCCAGATGCATACAAATCCATCATAGAAGCATTTATCCATGCTGGAGCTGCATCGGAATGTAAGGTAAATCTCACATTGATTTCATCAGAGGAACTACATGCTGATTCGATTCCTAAAAAACTTGAAGGATTGGATGGTGTAGTAGTTGCTCCAGGATTTGGAGAAAGAGGATTGGAAGGAAAAATCGAGGCTGTAAGGTTTGTGCGGGAAAATGACATTCCATTCTTTGGGATTTGTTTGGGAATGCAAGTAGCTGTAATCGAGTTTGCAAGAAATGTCTTAGGACTGGAAAAAGCTAATAGCACGGAAATGGATCCTGACTCACCTGATCCTGTGATTGGCTTGATGGAAGATCAAAAGAACATAGAACTATTGGGAGGTACCATGAGATTGGGATCCTACCCTTGCGAATTGAAAAAAGGAAGTAAAGCATATCAAGCTTACGGAAAAGCAAAAATCAACGAGAGGCATAGACACAGATATGAGTTCAACAACGCATACCTTAAGTCCTTTGAAGAAAGTGGAATGTTTGCCTCTGGGATCAACCCTGATACAGAGCTAGTAGAAATCATGGAGATAAAAAATCACCCATGGTTTGTGGGCGCACAGTTCCATCCTGAGTACAAAAGTACTGTCCTTACCCCTCACCCATTATTCGTAAGATTTATTAAAGCAACCATAGAAAATAAAAAGACAAAATAAATCCTCCTATATTTGTCGAAAATTGCATGGTAACCCAAAGGAATGTTTTGGAATTGTCTTTCCAATTTATCCTTTGTGTTACCTTTGCTTTTGAATAGACAGTTTAATTTAAAATTATGGATAGAAACCAAGCGACAGGACTGATCCTTTTCGCAGCAGTAATTCTGGTGTATTCGATTTTCTTCACCAGTCCTCCTGAGCCCCAACTTCAAGAACCTACAGGTGAAGTAATCTCCTCAGTTCAGAGAAATCCCACTGAAAATATCTCACAAGAAGTGGAAGAAGTCGACAGTCTTCAAGATCTAAGAGCCCAAATTCAATATGGCGTGTTCGCCTCATTGGTAAAAGGCAACGAGTCAGAAGTGACTTTAGAAAACGATAAAATGATCGTTACCTTTTCTACAAAAGGTGCTGAAATCAAGCAAGTCGAGTTAAAAGAATACAAAACTTGGGATCAAAGACCTTTGATTTTGATGGATAATGAGAGTTCAGATCTCTCTTATCAAATCAATACAACAAAAGGAAGCTTGAGTCTGAATGAATTCTACTTCACCGCAAATACCAGTACTTCGCAAGTGGATGGAGAGTCTGTATCTACAATAGAATTTACAGCACAGACTAGCAGCGGTAAGATCACCAGAAGCTATAGCCTTCCAAATGAATCCTATGTATTGACAAAAAAATTGGAACTTGAAGGATTGACTTCCCAATTGGTGGATACCAACATCAATATTATTTGGGATGCAAAATTGCTTCGTCAGGAAGAAGACATTGAAGAATCAAGGAGAAAAACAAACATAAATTTCTTCAAATCTTCTGAAAAGTATGATTACCTAAGCCAATCCAAAGATGAGACTTCAGAACAAGTGTCTGAGCCTTTGAAATGGGTTTCTTACAGTCAGAGGTTTTTTACATCGGGAATTATTGCCGGAAATCAATTTAATTCCGGAAGTCTTGAGCAAGTCACTCCACAAGATACCCTCTCAGTAAAAAACATGAAGGCAACCCTTGCCCTTCCTTTGGAAAATGGAAAAGCAGAGCTGAGTTATTATTTTGGACCTAACAATTACAAAGTATTAAAGAGAATCACTCCAGGTTTTGAAAACAACGTGGACATGGGGTACTTCTTTGTAAGCTGGGTTAATAAATACATCATTGTGAATTTGTTCCATTTTCTGGAAAAATTCTTCAACAATTATGGTATCATCATTATCATCATCGTATTTATTATCAAACTAGCCTTGTTCCCGCTGACATACAAGTCTTATGTAGGAATGGCCAAGATGAGGGTAATCAAACCTGAGATTGATGAATTGAAAGAAAAATACAAAGATGATCCTACCAAGCAGCAGCAAGAGCAAATGAAGCTTTTTGGTCAATTGGGAGTAAGCCCAATTTCAGGATGTCTTCCGATGTTATTACAAATGCCTTTCTTGTTTGCAATGTTCTTCTTTTTCCCTAACTCGATAGAGATGAGACAGGAGTCATTCTTGTGGGCACATGATTTGTCCACTTACGATTCCTTTATCAAGTTACCTTTTACGATTCCATTTTATGGATCCCACGTGAGTTTGTTCACCTTGTTGATGACTGTATCTCAGATTGCATACACACATTTCAACAATCAATTGACTGCTGCACAAGGTCCAATGAAAAACTTGGGTTATATCATGCCAATAGGTTTTATGTTCATTTTGAACTCCTACCCTGCTGCGTTGAGTTTCTACTATTTTGTATCCAACATGGTGACATTCGGTCAGCAGGCATTGATAAAGTTGTTTGTAGATGACAAGAAAATCAGAGAAAAAGTTGACGCTAGCAAAGTGAAAAATGCCAACAAAAAGAAATCTAAGTTTCAACAGAAACTAGAAGATGCCATGAAGGCAGCAGAGTCAAACAAAAAGAAGAAGTAATTAAACGAAAGTTGAAAAAGCATCCATGTTTCAAGGGAGTCTCTTTATAAGGCTCCCTTTTTTTTGGGTTTAAGAAAGTACAGATATACATTTACCTTCTTAATTATCAAAACATTGTCTCTATCCACAGTAAGATGTGGAAAACAAATAATTTTGAGTAAGAATATAAATGATATATTTGTAGATATCCGAAATAAATAAATCAAACAAGATGATTGAACTAACTTACTATGGACATTCTTCCTTTTTGGTAAAAATTGATGATAAAAACCTTTTATTTGACCCATTTATCCGTCCCAATTCAAAAGCTGCCGGTGTGAATGTATCAGATATCAGGGCTGACTATGTATTGATCAGTCACGGTCATGAAGACCATGTTGCTGATGCAGAGGAAATTACTAAAAACTCTGACGCAACCTTGATATCGAACTTCGAGATTGCCACATGGTTTTCCAAAAAGGGAATTGAAAAATACCATCCTATGAATCAAGGCGGTTCAAAGATGTTTGATTTTGGAAAACTCAAATACGTCAATGCCGTTCATAGCAGTACACTTCCTGATGGAAGTGGCGGAGGTTTGGCAGGTGGCTTTATAGTAGAGCATGCGGAAGGTTGTTTTTATTTTGCCGGAGACACTGCATTGACCTATGACATGAAATTGATTGCAGCAGAATTTAAGATTGATTTTGCTATCATGCCGATAGGTGATAATTTTACTATGGGAATAGAAGATGCTATCCGAGCAGCAGACTTTGTCGGTACTGACAAGATCATAGGGATGCATTATGACACCTTTCCTTACATTGAAGTCGATTTGGAAGCTGCAAAAAAAGCAGCACTTCAAGCTAAAAAAGAATTGATTTTGCTTAATATTGGAGAATCTATTACCCTTTGAATCTAGAGAATGGGAAAAGTAATTGCAATTGCAAACCAAAAAGGCGGAGTAGGTAAAACAACTACCGCTATGAATCTTGCCGCAAGTCTTGCGGTATTGGAATATAAAACGCTTGTCATTGATGCAGATCCTCAGGCAAATACTACCTCAGGGCTTGGTCAAGATCCAAAAGAAGTGGATAATAGCATATATGAATGTATGGTGGATGGTATAGATATAGAGACCATCATCCATAAAACTGATATGGAATTTTTAGACTTAGTTCCTTCACATATTGACTTGGTTGGTGCTGAAGTCGAAATGATCAATTTGGAAAATAGGGAAGAAAAAATGAAAACCGTAATTTCCAAAGTCAAAGAAAATTACGACTTCATAGTCATTGACTGTTCCCCATCATTGGGTTTGATCACTATCAATGCCCTGACAGCTGCTAATTCCATAATTATCCCTGTTCAATGCGAGTATTTCGCATTGGAAGGTTTGGGAAAATTACTCAACACTATCAAGATCATTCAGACTAGATTAAATCCTGATCTGGAAATTGAAGGAATTCTTCTCACTATGTATGATGTGAGGTTACGACTGTCAAACCAAGTCGTAGATGAAGTAAGAATGCATTTCAAAGATTTGGTTTTCAACACAATAATACCAAGAAATGTCCGTCTAAGTGAATCTCCAAGCTTTGGTTTACCAGTAATTGCATTTGATGCAGATGGCAAAGGGGCAGTAGCTTACCTGAACTTGGCACATGAGATAGCAGCCAAAAACGGAAAAGAGAAAGTAAATTGACAATAGCGATATGGCAGATAAAAAACCTACACAAAAGAAGAATGCATTGGGAAGAGGACTGGGTGCTTTACTCCAAGATTCACCACAAAAAACACAAAAAGAAGAACTGATACCCACTCCTGTCGCTGCTAGTATCAATGAAATTCCATTGACAGAAATACAAGTCAATCCTTATCAGCCACGAACACATTTTGACAAAGATGCACTTCAGGAGTTGTCGGAATCAATCATTGTTCAGGGAATCATTCAGCCAATTACTGTCAGAAAACTTGCTGATAATGAATATCAGTTAATATCAGGTGAAAGAAGATTTCAAGCTTCTAAACTAGCGGGCTTGGAAAGAATCCCTGCCTACATCAGAACTGCAAACGATCAGCAAATGCTGGAAATGGCATTGATCGAAAACATACAAAGAGAAAACCTAAATGCACTTGAGATCGCACAATCTTACCAAAGACTGCTTGCTGAATGTGATCTAAAACAAGAAGAGCTAGGTGACAGAGTTGGAAAAAATAGAACTACAGTCAACAATTACCTCAGATTACTGAAACTTCCACCGGATATTCAGGCAGGTATAAGAGATCAGATTATCAGCATGGGTCACGCAAGAGCTTTGATCAATGTAGAAGATATAGACAAGCAATTGGCAATCTACAGGAAAATTGTAGTAGAAGAACTAAGTGTCAGAAAAGTGGAAGCACTTGTCAAAGCGCTGAATGATGCTGATGAAGATTCCAAAAAGAAAGCACCATCTTTGGATCCTGTCAGAAAGTATGAAATAGGAAAAATCCAACAGAGACTCGCAAATCATTTCGGATCGAAAGTTCAGTTAAAAGCAAATGACAAAAACAAAGGGGAAATAAAAATACCATTTGGTTCTGCATCAGACTTGAATCGAATATTGGAAATTTTGGAGATAATATAAGCAGTGAATCTACCTAATATCCTTCTTCTAATGTCAAAAAAATGCTTGGCAATGGTTTTTAGAAAAACCATTGCTGTTTTTGTTTTACTGGCAATTTACCTAACACCTTCTTTTGCTCAGAGCAACGGGGAAACAGTCACAATAGAAATCAATGAAAAACTTCCCAAAGACCCAAAAGTAGCAACCCTCCTTTCTGCAATCTTGCCCGGTGCAGGACAAGTTTACAATGAAAAGGTTTGGAAACTACCTATCATCTACGGAGGCTTTGCCACCAATCTCTATTTTATAGATTTTAACAACAGAAGATACCAACTATTTAGGGAAGAACTTGGTAAATTCGATGATGGTGCTCCAAATCTAAATTTCCCAAACATGAATAGAGATGCGTTGGCAAGAAACGTTGATTTCTGGAGAAGAAATAGGGATTTGAATTTCGTGGTATTTGGTCTGATTTATATTCTAAATATTGTAGATGCACAGGTAGATGCCCACCTGTCGGGTTTCGATATCAGCGATGATATTAGTTTAATTTGTGAACCTTCATATGAATCCCTTTATGCTGGCGGAGGTTTAGTTGGCGTATCATTAAAGTTAAAATTCTAAACTATGAACATATTAATCTTAGGCTATGGAAAAATGGGTAAAATCATCAGCGAAATAGCTGAATCCCGAGGACATTCCATAGCTGCAAAAATCAACATTGACAACAAAAGTGAATTGGATAATTTGGATCCAAAAACAGTAGATGTAGCGATTGAATTTTCCCAGCCAGAATCCGCCGTAGAAAATATCAAATGGGCGATCTCCAATGGCATTCCAGTTGTATCAGGAACTACAGGCTGGCTAAACCAGAAACCAGAATTAGATAAATTCACAATTTCAAATAATGGAGCATTCTTCTACGCTTCCAACTACAGCATAGGTGTCAATATTTTCTTCAAAGTAAATAAGTATCTTGCGAAGCTCATGGGTGAGCAGACAGATTACAATGTCAGCTTGGAGGAAATTCACCACACAGAAAAAAAAGATGCTCCTAGTGGGACTGCCATCACTTTGGCTGAAGGCATTATCGATCAAATTTCCAGAATAGAAAACTGGAAACTGTCCGATGAACTGGTCAATAATGGACAGTCTTTGCCAATCATTGCCAAGCGAATAGATCCCGCTCCAGGAACTCATATTGTACGCTATCAATCTGAAATCGACGATATTGAGATTACACATACTGCCCATAGCAGAAAAGGATTTGCACTTGGATCAGTTTTGGTAGCCGAATGGATTAAAGATAAAAAAGGTGTGCTATCTATGGATGATTTCCTATCTTTCTAAAATTTTTGAACAACATGACTAAAGAAAAAAAGAAAAAATCGGCAACCAGAGAATGGGTTGACGCCTTGGTATTTGCAGTAATCGCTGCAAGTTTGATCCGTTGGTTGCTTCTTGAGCCCTTCACCATCCCAACAGGATCAATGGAAAAATCACTTCTCGTGGGTGACTTCCTTTTTGTGAGTAAAATGCACTATGGAACCAGAATCCCTAAAACACCCCTTCAGGTACCTCTTACACATCAGAAAATCTGGGGTACAGAATTGAAATCATATTCAGATTTGATTCAGCTTCCATACTACAGGCTGCCTGGCTTTACTTCTATTAAGAGAAATGATGTCGTGGTATTCAATTACCCAGCAGAATACGAATACCCAGTCGATCTGAAAACCAACTATATTAAAAGGGCTGTTGCTGTTCCTGGAGATGTCTTGGAAATCAAAAGAGGTCAGGTGTATATCAATGGTGAATTGGGTGACAATCCAGAGAAAATGCAATTCTCTTATGATGTATTGACAGACAGAAATCTATCCATGGAGTTTTTTGAAGAATATGGAATAAACAGAGACGGATATATTGCTTTCTCCAATGGCGTCGGATATTTGGTCTGGACTACAGAAGAAATAGCAAAAAACCTTGAGAAATCACCCGCAATTACCAATGTTACCAAAAGGTTAGACCGTGAGGACATGGGTGAGTCCAACGTATTCCCTGACGGTGCATATTTTGGATGGAACAAAGATAATTGGGGACCTCTAGAAATACCTGGAGAGGGCACTACCATCCAAATCAATGAAGAAACCATGGCCAAATACGCCTTTACGATAGAAAAATATGAAGGCCTCAAAAACATGGAAGTGAGAGACAACAAATTGATCATCGATGGTCAAGAAGTAAGCAGCTACACATTCAAGCAGAACTATTACTTCATGATGGGTGACAACAGACATGATTCTCTGGATTCCAGATACTGGGGCTTCGTTCCGGAAGACCACGTAGTGGGAAAAGCCTGGTTTCTATGGCTTTCACTTGACAAACACAAATCAATGTTCAGCAAAATCCGCTGGAACAGATTCTTTAATGGGATTGATTAAGGGTGTCTGAGATGACTTGTCCGCAGTGGCGAATGAGATGTGAATTTAAGACGTAAGATTTGAGATGTGAGACAGGAGACTCAAGAAGTGACTAAAAAGTAATTAGTCATATCGAACAAAGTGAGATATCTCCAATATTGTCGATATGACTAGTCTAAAATGATTAGGGAAGTAAAATCTATTAGACGTGAGATTTGAGATGTGAAACAAAGACGTGAGACCTTTGAGGTTTTATAAAACCTCGAAGGTCTTTAACTTTATCTAACTATAATTTTAAGAATGTAGCAAAGCTTTGATTATATATAGACCAAGCTATTTCGGAACGTAACATAAAAAACCCAAAAAGAGAGCCTAGGCTCTCTTTTTTGTTACCACTTTATCTCCTCCAAACCATTTTCCTTTAGATATTCATTGGTTTTGGAAAAATGTCCACAACCTAAAAATCCCCTGTGAGCTGAAAGTGGACTGGGATGTGGAGCATGGAGTTTGAGGTGGTTTGTTTCATCGATAAATGAAGCTTTCTTTTGGGCATAAGCTCCCCAAAGCATAAAAACTACATTGGATTTTTGTGCAGCTATCTCCTTGATTACCGCATCTGTGAAATCCTCCCAACCTTTCTTTTGATGTGAACCGGCTTCATGTGCCCTGACTGTCAGCGTCGCATTGAGCAGAAGGACACCTTGATCCGCCCAGCGGGTAAGATTACCATTAGAAGGCATAGACTGATCCAAATCTTTGTTGATTTCTTTAAAAATATTCAGCAAACTTGGAGGAAAAGGGACACCCTCCCTGACAGAAAAAGACAATCCATGGGCTTGTCCAGGGCCATGATAAGGATCTTGACCCAAGATCACCACCTTGACCTTGTCAAATGGGCAATGTGCAAAAGCATTGAAGATCTCACCACCCTTCGGGAAAATCTCATGATTGGCATATTCATTCTTTACAAAATTGATAAGTTCCTCGAAATAAGGTTTTTCAAATTCCTTTTTTAAAACTGATTTCCAACTTTCTTCAATTTTTACGTTCATTATATCTCTGATTTATTGTTGTGTTTTGGGTAGAATGATATAGATTTGCTAACAGTAGATTCAAACCAATCCTATTATGGTCAGTGCTATTACAGAAGGTGTCAAAGTAAGCGTTGAAGTTACTTATCAACCAGAGTTTTCTAGTCCCCATCAGCAGCATTTTGTATTTACTTATAAGGTAAATATAGAAAACAACAGTCCTCATACCATACAATTGTTACGAAGAAAATGGGAAATTTTCGATGCAGGTGATGAGTTGAAGATAGTGGAAGGTGATGGAGTGGTAGGACAGCAGCCTGTACTTGAGCCAGGAGCGTCCCACCAATACATTTCTGGATGTAACTTGAAATCCGGTTTGGGCAAAATGCGAGGTACTTATACGATGGAAAAAATCCAAGATGGAAAAATCTTTGAAGTAACTATTCCAGAGTTTCAGATGATTTCCCAAATTTTCAACAATTGATTTGAGAAATAAAATTCATCCACTCCTTTCATATTTGAAATATTGGCTGGTTCAGGAGGACAAGTATGCCGTTCAATCACCTTCAGTATTCAAAATTTACACAGGTCTTCTCTCCTATTTAACCAAGAACAAACTCTCAGATTTGGATTTGGAGGGAATCAGAAACTCCCTTCTGCGAGATGACAGCAAATTGGAAATTGAGGATTTTGGAGCAGGATCCAAAAAACTCCAAAGCAACCTGAGAAAGACCGCATCAATTACAAAATACAGTACTTCATCTAGAAAATACAGCAAACTTTACCAATATTTTTGCCAGCTTACCCCATCCGAAGTGGTATTGGAACTTGGTACTTGCGTAGGGATCAATTCCCGATACCTTTCTAGAGCATGTCCAAAAGGCAAGCTTTATACTTTTGAAGGTTCAGCATCTTTGTTCTTCAAAGCTCAGGAACATCAGGTTGAGCCGAATGCAAACTATATTTTGGGAAACCTTGATACAACATTAACCGAGTTATTGAAGGATACAAAGAAGGTTGATTTCGCGTTAATTGATGCAACCCATACCTATTTGGGAACTAAAAGCTATTTTGAATCCATTCTTCCATATTTATCTGAGAGTAGCATATTGGCAATTGCAGACATTCATTGGTCCAAAGAAATGGAAACCATTTGGCAAGAAATAAAAAAACATCCCCGAGTAAGACTCAATCTTGACTTTTACGAGTGTGGCATTATTTTTTTCGATAAGACTATGCCAAAAGAAAGCTATGTCTTAAAATTTTAAATCTCTTTTTTCTTTAGAAGAATAAAAACCTCGGCACCTTTGCGCGGAGGTATTGAGTTATAGCAAGGCTCCAAAGTTTTTATCTCAAAGTGGTTTTCAAATATAGATTTATACAAATCTATATCGCCTCCAAATGGTGGCCCATCCTGCTCAAAGGATTTACTAAAAAGCACACCCATCAAAACACCTTCTTTTTCAAGCAGTTGATGCATTTTAATCACATATTCATTTCTTAAATTCGGCAAAAGAGCGCAGAAAAATGTTTGCTCGATAATCAAGTCATATTTTCCATTGTGTAGAAAAAAATCTTCTTGATGGACATTGGAAGCAGGAAAATTAGGATGTTTCTCCATAAACTTATCTAAAGGATATTTGGATAAATCCAAAATATGTAAGTTTTTGAAACCTGATTCGAATGCATAAGTGGCTTCATGGGCATTCCCTGCTCCAGGGATCAAAACCTTAAGATCCTTATTTACAATTTGGTCTAAATATTGCTTAATGGGGAAAGTAGCTTGGCCGACATCCCAACCGATCTGATTTTGTAGATATCTTGAGGTCCAGTATTGCTCGTCTAGTGAAAGATTCATAATTATTTATTTAATTTGGTAAAAATACAAGGATATAAATCATGAATACCAATTTTGAAAAGGAAAAACCTAGTAACTCAGAGAAAGGGAAAAACATTCTCATAATAGTTTTGATTATCCTCGTAATCATAAGTGGCATCAAGCTCTATTCAGATTCAGTAGATCGCAGTAAGAAATCCGAGGAAATCCTATTATTGTCTGAAGAAAACAATGAAATTAACAATAGGCTTGATTCCATCACATTCCAGTTAGATTTACGAATTCAGGAAATAGAGAAACTTGGAGGCGACATTAGTTCATTGGAAGAGATAAGAGAACAACTTATTTCTGAAAGAAATTCCAGCAAAAAAAGAACTACAGAAGAAATCGAAGCTTTGAATAAAAAGATAAATTCCTTTACAGGTGTACTCCAAGAAAAAGACAAGGAGATAGTAAGACTAAGAGAAGTCAATCAGCAACTTTTTGCAGAAAACGAGGATTTAAAATCAACCCAAGCAAAGATTGAAGAAAAAGTCGTCAAGCTTAACATGAAGGCTGAGGAGTTAGAAGAAAAGGTGAGCATTGCAGGTAGATTAAAAGCCGAAAACATCGTGATCGCCGCAGTAAATTCGCGTGGTAGAGAGCGTGAAGACGGTTTTAGAAACAGGCAATTAGAAAGACTCAAGATCACATTCAACATAGCAGACAATAAAGTAGCTGAAAAAGGCCCAAGAGATATTTATGTACAGATAATAGCTCCAAACAATCAACCGATTTTTGACATAGCTCGTGGCTCTGGAACATTCATGATAGACGGCAGGGAGGAATTCTACACTGTTCAGCAAGACATACTGTTTGATAATACACAGCAATCGCTTACTTATTTTTATGAAAAAGGGAGTAAGTATAATTCAGGAAAATACGAAGTGAGGATCTACGCTGACAACTATCAAATAGGTAAAGGAAGTTTTGAAGTAAAATAAGGTAAAAGTAATGCTATTTTTTTGGGATATACTCCTGATCTAAGGAACAAAAAGACCTGATGGCCATAATTCCATCAGGTCTTTGTTTTTATATTTATACTATGTGGCAGACTTCAAAACTATAGATATATAGATACAAAGCATTGCTAACGATAGGATATATTTCAACAAACCTGAATATTAATTAGGACAAATCTTGGATAAAACCGAATAAACCTCTAATTTTGCGGTCTGTTTAAATAAAATACAATTAAACAATAAAAAAAATGTTCCAAAAAAATTATGAAACGGTATTCATACTAACTCCCGTTTTGTCTGACGTTCAGATGAAGGATACCGTAGACAAGTTTGTAAACTTGTTAAAAGAACAGGGGGCAGAAATCGTAAATGTTGAAAATTGGGGTCTTAAGAAAATGGCTTACGCTATTCAGAAAAAAAGCACCGGTTTCTACGTTTTGATCGAATTCAAAGCTGAGCCAACTTTGATCAAGAAGTTTGAGCTTGAAATCAGAAGAGACGAGAAAGTATTGCGCTTCTTGACTACAGTATTTGATAAGCATTCACTAGCTTATGCTGAAAAAAGAAGAAAAGGTGAATTTAACAAAAAAGCTGAAGCTAAGGAGGAGCAAGCCTAATGACACTAAGAAACGAACCAATCAACAGAGTAGAGAATAGAAAGAAATATTGTCGATTCAGAAAGAACGGCATTAAGTATATTGACTACAAAGATCCTAACTTCCTTTTGAAGTTTGTGAACGAGCAAGGTAAAATCCTTCCAAGAAGATTGACCGGTAACTCTGCGAAATTCCAGAGAAAAGTGGCTAACGCTATCAAAAAAGCAAGACACTTGGCTTTATTGCCATTCGTAGCTGATGGGTTGAAATAATCCATACCTGATCGATTATTTACAAATTAAAAATTTATCACAATGGAAGTTATCTTAAGAACAGATATAAAAGGTTTAGGATACAAGAATGATCTTGTAGCTGTAAAACCTGGATATGGCAGAAACTACCTTATCCCTCAGGGATTTGCTGTTTTGGCTACACAATCCAACAAAAGAATTCTTGCTGAAAACATCAAGCAAGCAGCACACAAAGCTGAAAAAGTAAAAACTGAAGCTGAAGCTATCGCAGCGAAACTTTCTAGCCTTACTTTGGAAATCAAAGCCAAAATCGGTGAGTCTGGAAAAATCTTCGGAAAAGTAACTACACTTCAAATTTCTGATGCTTTGGCAAACCAAGGTATTCAGATTGACAGAAAGAAAATCTCTATAAACGTTCCAGTTCAAACAGCTGGTGAGTTTGAAGCTGAGGTTGATCTTCACAGAGAAGTTAAAAGCAACGTTAAATTCGTTGTTGTAGCTGAATAATATACTTTAAGCATAATTAAAAAGGCTTTCCCGCAAGAGAAAGCCTTTTTTAATTCCTTAATTTTTTGTGATTTTCTCTAGATCTTCGATAAGCTTCTTTGAGACAGCTTTTGAATTCTCTTCTCTTTTTGCTTTGAAAAGTTTTAATGCTTTTTTACTTTTTTCAATAACTCCTTCTGGATTGCTATCATATTCATAACTTCTCCAGCACCAACTCAATTCAGCATGAAGCTTCTCATCAAGTTTCAATTTCTCCAATTTCTCTAAGGTGCTTATTACCGTTTTTTCAAGATTCTTAACTGCCATTTTTGTAAGTTAAATAAGTTTATAAAATAAATACCGTAACAAAATAGCGTATTTAAATTGAAAATAACAAAAACACAACACATTTATTAACAGTATATTAATACTACAAAAATCAAATTGGGACTATTTAGAGAACCAAAATATTGCAAAATAATTGTGATAGTAGATCAAAAAAATCAGAAACTAAATCAGAAATTCAACAAGTATTTGAGGTGATTACATATAGATTTGCTAAAAAACTTATTAAGGTATTAATGAATTTTGGGTTAATTTACCAAGCTTATTTCAATAAAGTCATCCACGTAAAAAAACTTGTAAATTAGTAAACGGCTTTCTAGAATATCTTGATAGGAAGGTTGCGCACATATACCCTAAACCACCAAATTAAATAACATGGAAAGAAAACAAACATTACAGGAAGAGTTTGCTAATAGCATTAGTCACGGCATAGGCATCTTGTTTAGCGTCGTAGCGATTGCCCTTTTAGTCACTTTCTCTGTACTGAATGGGTCAGCAATACACATAGTAAGCTGCAGCTTATTTGGAGGCTCTATTATGCTTCTTTACACATTTTCCACTTTGTACCATGCCGTGCAAGATGTAAAGGTAAAAGCATGGCTCAGGACCTTAGATCATATTGGAATATATTTTTTGATTGCAGGTACTTATACACCATTTTTGCTTTTGGCAGTACAAGGTACATTAGGCTGGATTTTTTTTGGAATAATTTGGGGACTTACAGCATTTGGCGTCGTATATAAAATATTCTACATCAATAAATTCAAAAAGGCCTCATTGATTCTCTATTTATCTATGGGATGGCTTGCACTATTTGTAATAAAGCCACTATTCGAAAACCTCAGCACCCCTACTCTATCTCTGATTGCCGCAGGTGGACTAAGTTATACCTTAGGAACTATATTCTACACAAAACCTAATATGATGTTTGCTCATACGCTATGGCATTTATTCGTATTAATGGGCACCATTTTACATTTTATTGCCATTATGTATTTAATTCAAGGATTATGACATTGAGGAAAAATAGTATTTTATATTTTTCTCTTTGAAATATAGGGAATTAAGAAAAATTGATCAAAATCTTTCTTTCAAGATTTGCATAAAATAGAAAGTACACCTACATTTGTGACACCTTAAAGAAGAGCAATCAACTGAAAGCAAAATTGGCCGATGGTGTAACTGGCAACACGTCTGGTTTTGGTCCAGAAGAGTCCAGGTTCGAGCCCTGGTCGGCCAACTAAACCCCAAGTTTTTAAAACTTGGGGTTTTTATTTTTTAATACAATCTTCAAAACCCCAAAGTGCTTCTAAGAAAGCGGATAGTCATATTAAATTATACTCTAGTAGATCAATTTACAAGTATAAAAAGTTGTAATAAAAGTTAATTTAAAATATAATAACCCTAATTTTAACAATTTCTATGATTTTATTAAAATCCTTGTTACGCAAATATGGATTTAAGAAAATTTGGTTTTAACTTGAACAATAGAAAAATAACTAAAATTTAAACTAATTAAGCTATGAGCAGATTTGAGACACTTAAATCAATGATTTCCGCAATGGAAGATGATTTCAATAAGTTTTATGAAAAAGGAAATAAAGCTGCTGGAACGAGAGTTAGAAACAGCATGAATGAAATCAAAAAACTTGCTCAAGAAATCAGAGTGGAAGTTACTGAAATCAAAAATTCAGCAAAGTAATTTTAATCTAGAACACCTTGGGACAAATCTCAAGGTGTTTTTGATTAAATTTATATAGCTGATAATTAACACCTTAAACTGTGGGTCAAAACAATCATTCACCTTTACTTACCAATGACTATTGCATCCATGAAATCTTTTCCTACATTTGTGCTACGATTGATCAAAAAGTCAATTTTCGGGGTGTAGCGTAGCCCGGTATCGCGCCTCGTTTGGGACGAGGAGGTCGTAGGTTCGAATCCTGCCACCCCGACCACAGTGAAGTTCAAATTCACGAAAAAAGCCTGTAAATCTTATGATTTACAGGCTTTTTTGTTTTTAACAATATCAAAAATAAACTTTATCTAGTCACGTTCGCTGAAGTAGTATTTCTAGAAATCAATCCGTAATAAAATACAACAGTAAAACATATCATAGGCACAATAAAGGCAATTTTGATACTTCCGAAATAATCTGAAAACTGACCTTGGACCGCTGGCAACACTGCTCCTCCTAAAATCGCCATGATCAGTCCAGCCCCTCCTACTTTGGCATCATCACCAAGATCCTTCAACCCCAACCCAAAAATCGTAGGAAACATCAAGGACATACATGCTGAAATCAGCAACAATGAAACCACACCAAAGTATCCATTACCCACGATTGAAAAAACAACCAAGACTATTGCCACAATTGACAAAACTTGAAGAAGGTACGCAGGATTATAAAACTTCATCAGGTATGTAAATACAAACCTAAAAATTAAAAACAATACCAAGGCTATGATGTAATAAGTCGATGCATCAGCTTCATCCAATGCCAATTCTACCATAACATACCTGATTGTAAATGACCAAATGCCAATCTGAGCGCCTACATAAAAGAATTGTGCAACCACTGACCAAACATAATTTTTATTTACTATTAACCGGTTGAAAGAAGCTCGTAGATGTAATCTGCTATCATCTTTTGCTTGTGGCATAGAAGTAAAGTAGATAATGACCCACAAAACGATCAGGACAATAGCTACGCCTACATAAGGTCCCATTATGGCTTGGAGCTCTTTGGCTTGAATATGCTGAAGAGAAGTCAGATCCATTCCGCTTCTATCTTCAAAAGATGCTGAATCAAGTTTGGAAAGAATAAAATATTTACTCAATATCCCTCCTGAGATAGAGCCTATTGGGTTGAATGATTGAGCCAAATTCAACCTTCTCGTTGCATCCTCTTGTGGGCCTAATTCGAGGATATAAGGATTTGCTGCTGTTTCCAAAATGGATAACCCGCCTGCCAAAACAAAGAGTGCCAAAAGAAAATGACCATACACCATCGTATTGCTTGCAGGATAGAAAAGCAATGCCCCTGCAATAAACAAACCTAAGCCAACCAATATACCAGTTTTGTAATTAAATCTTTTGATCAAAAATGCTGCAGGAAGAGCCAAACAGAAGTAAGCCCCATAAAATGCACTTTGCACAAAAGAAGTTTGAAAATCCGATATGCTTAAAACCCTTTTGAAAGCTGCAAGCAATGTATCCGTCATGTTATTGGCCAAGCCCCACATAAAAAATAAACTGGTGACTAAAGCAAAGGCAAGGAAATTTTTATTGTTTTTGGTCATTTGGCTGGGTTAGGTTAATATTTTTGGGTTGGAAGAACTTGTCCTCCGCGGAGGATTCTAAAATTAAAAGATTGAGTTGTCAAGTCACATATTCTGGTTGATGCTTTTTTCCATTGTTTTTCTTTAAAGTAGAGCTGCATTCTATCTTCAAGTTCAGAAAATAGTTAACATTTTTTATACTTACCAATTTGTTTTATAGGCAAGTCATATCGAGTGCATTGAAGATATCTCAATTCGTTTGAAATGACCCTTTCGCATTTCACTCACCTCTTGTAAATTGCTCTCGCTCCTCCTCTTTTTCCTCCAAAACTCCTATCACAAATAATCATTTAAATAAGCATACCTCGGCGGTTATACAGTATTTTCCTGAGTTAATCCTTCTCAAGTAATCGCTCTATCCAAGTGAACATATCCACCATCAGCAAACAAGAATTGTCCTGTCGTGTGGGCAGATTTATCTGATAAGACAAAAACTGCAAGAGAAGCTATTTCTCCAATTTTCGTCATTCGGCTACCTAAAGGAATTTTGGCAGATATTTCTCTTTCTTTCGCATCCGGATTGTCAAAAGTTACTTTTAGCCATTTTTTATAATATGGTGTCATAACTTCTGCAGGTAAGATTGCATTTACGCGAATACCAAACGGCAGCAACTCCAATGCCCACTCCCTAGTCAAACCAAGATGTGCTCCTTTCGAAGCAGCATAGCCTGATGTACCTCCTTGACCGGTGAGCGCAACTTTTGAGCTGATGTTGAGGATAGAACCTTTGCTTTTCTTTAGATATGGCAAGGCAAAATGAACCAAATCAAAATAATGATACAAATTCAACATCATCGATTTCCGAAATGCTTCAGGTCCTTTTTCTAATCCAGCGCCATCATTGCTCCCTGCATTGTTTACAATCCCATCTATTCTGCCAAATTTTTCGATGGCATAAGTTATCACAGATTTGCAATAATCTGTAAACTGTAAATCGCCAATAAGATAATCAGCTCTAAATCCGTTTTCTCGCAGGTCTTCAATAAACTTAACAGTAGTCTCTTCAGACCAGGAAGCGACTACTGGAATCCCTCCTTCTTGGGCAATTGCAGAACTTATCCCACCACCTATTCCTTCCGAACCACCTGTAACTATAAAAACCTTATCCTTTAAATTTAAATCCATCTCAATGTTTATAATTTGTAAAAATCTACGGCATTTTCTCCAAGAATCCCAGTTTGCTCTGAACTTGTGAGGTTTTTGATGTATTGATTGACTATCTGGAACACTTGCTCATATTCTCCAGAAAGGGTACAAACAGGCCAATCCGAACCAAACATCAATCGCTTTGACCCAAAAGATTCCAAAATAAAATCCATATAAGGCACAAAATCATCATATTCCCAATTTTTCCACTTGGCTTCTGTGACCATTCCTGAAAGTTTACAATAGACATTTTCACTTTTTGAAAGTTCTGAAATTCCTCTTTTCCATTCTTCTAACTCACCTTTGACTATCGATGGTTTTGCAATATGATCCAATACAAATTTTTGATTGGGAAGAAGTCTTACCGCTTTTGTAGCAGAATACAATTGCTTGGGGAAAATCAAAATATCATAGGTGAAATCAAATTTGGACAGCTTGCTCAACCCATTTATAAATTCCGGTTTGAGAATAAATTCATCGTCAGGCTCATCCTGAAGCACATGCCTAAAACCCTTTATCCAATTATTTTCAGAATAAGAACTCAATTGCTCTTCCAGATCTTTTGCCTGCAAATCAACCCAACCTACGATCCCTTTGATAAAATCATGTTTTCCAGCCAGCTCAAGCAAAAAACCGGTTTCTTCTTTACTTTGGTCAGCTTGCACAGCCACACAGCCATCGATTTGATGCTTTTCCAAAATCGGTTCTAAATCTTGCGGTAAGAAATCTCTTTTCAAAACAGCCATTGAATCGTCAATCCAAGCATGCTTGATTGAATCATATTTCCAAAAATGCTGGTGCGAATCTATTCTTAGTGTCTTATTCATTTTCGGGAAACTTTTAGAAGTAATCAGAATATGGAATTTCTTTTATAAATTGATAACCGCCTTGATTACTTGAGAATCTGGCTTAACCCAACTGTCAAAAACATCAATCATCATGTCAAAAGCTGATTCATGGGTTATGAAAGAATCGGTCGGGAATTTTTTAGCAGCAAGCATGGAAATGACAAATTCAAAATCCTCCATAGTTGCGTTTCTACTGCACATGATTGTGGTTTCTTTGGAGTGAATTGCAGGATGGTTGAATACCAAGTCCCCCTTTGACAAACCTACCAATACATACCTTCCTCCATGACTCATAAAAGCAGGACCTGATTCCAAAGCTCTTTTATTACCCGTTGCATCAAATATAGCTTGGCAATTATCTCCATTTGTCAATAATGCGATTTGCTCAAAAGCAGACTCCCCTGCCAAAACACCATGCGAAACACCAATTTCATCAATTGCATACTGAATTCTTTGTTCATTGATATCCAGTGCGATGACAGAAGCCCCCTTACTTTTGGCTATGGCCATTATTGCCAATCCAATGGGACCGCAGCCCATTACCAAAACATTTTCACCTGCAACCACATCTGCTCTCCTAATTGCATGTGCCGCAATGGCTAGCGGCTCTACCAATGCCATTTCATTGAAATTGAGTTGGGGAGTTTTGAGCAATGTCCATTCTGGAACACAAAGAAATTCCTGCATCCCTCCATCGACATGTACACCCATCACACGCATATTAACACAGCAATTCGTCTTTCCAGTTCGGCAAGAAATACACTTTCCGCAGTGCAAGTAAGGTATCAAAATTACTTTGTCACCATTTGAGAATTTACCAGAACCATTGGAGTTTGCAACTTCTGCTGCCAATTCATGTCCCAAAATCCTAGGGTATGAAAAATAGGCCTGATTGCCAGAGAATGCATGGATATCCGTGCCACAGACTCCAATTTTCTTTATTGCTATCAAAACCTCTCCTGACCTTGGTTCAGGCTTTTCCTTTTCCTTTAATGAAAATTTCCCAGGCTCTTCACAGATGATATATTTCATAAGTTAATTTCGTATTTATCACAATCATTTCTCCCTAAATAAAAAAGCATTCTTAATGATTCAAGCATTTTAAGATAGTGGATTTTTAAGTTTTCTTACTTCCTATGGATTTTGTACACCAAGGCAATGTCATTTGGGAAGTCACTAGGAGGTTCTATACTCAGCATATTTTCGCTTATTTTCCAATTCACTTTTTCAGAACTTCCCAACAGTTCTATCTTTTTAATTTTTCTGAATCCAGTAGTCCGAGAACCCAAGCTTTTGATGTGAACGGTTTCAGAGGGAAGTCCTAAAACAGTAGCATAAAGCAGCTTTCCTTTTTGGTTGAATCGGATATCTTTCTCGGTAAACTTCATTTTACCTTCATTAAAACCTTGGGCATTGATTGGGTTTTTTGTTTCTACTGAAGGCCCTTCACCAAAAACTTGCCATGGTCTGGTAGAAAAAATACTTTCTTTATTGATTTCCATCCATTTGCCTATATTCTCTACGATTTGGATTTCTTTATCATCTATACTTCCATCACCCTTGATCGGAACATTCAACAAAAGATTGCCATTTTTACTGACCACATCTACAAGCATATGAATGACATCCTTGGCAGACTTGTATCTATCCTGATTGTAAACATCTTCACTATAATGCCAATTCCCAATACATGTGCATGTTTGCCAAGGTTTTTGCTGCAAATCTGCTGGAGCACCTCTTTCCACATCCCAAACGAGTGCTTCTTTTTGATCTTCAGTAAGAATCTTACCAAATAATACTGCCTCAAGTTTGCCATCATTTTTCGCCATATTGCTATTGTAAAAATGCGCGGCGATCTTCAGCCCTGCATCAGATATTGGGTAAAGCGGCAATCCGGTATCATCAAAATACAACAAATCGGGATTGAATTTATTGATCAGATCTATAGACCTGTTATAAAAGTTTTCACTATACTCTACAGATGGCACTTCAGCCCCATTTTCCCAATCCCACTGAGAATCGATTTTATTGATGTCTTCACTTCCTTCACTCAACTTATGATTTTGCGCATATAGGTTTTGTGGATCCAGTCCCTCCCACCATTTTCCTTTACCATCTTCCTTTGTCAAGTTACCATCATAAGGTACACCTTTGTAAGGACCATTTTCATCAGCTAACTGAGATGATTCATACCATCTCCATGCATGTGCCGAATGCACACTTAATCCCAGAGGAAGCCCATTGGTTTTGGCTGCTTCGGCCCACTCCAGAATAATATTCCTCTTGGGACCTACATTTACGGAATTCCATTCCTGATATTCACTGTCCCACAAATCTAAGTTGTCATGATGATTTGCCATTGCAAAAAAATACTGAGCACCAGCTTTTTTGTAGAGTGCCACTAACTTTTCCGGATCCCATCTTTCCGCTTTCCAGCTGCGGATTACTTCCATAAAACCAGCTTCAGAAGGATGTCCATAATTTTCAACATGCCAATTATAAGTTTTACTGCCTTCATCATACATATTTCGAGCATACCAATCTCCTTGTCCCGGTTGACATTGAGGTCCCCAATGTGCCCATATTCCAAATTTGGCATCTCTAAACCACTCTGGAGTATTGTACTGACTGAGTGATTCCCAGTTGGGCTCAAACTTCCCTGTGTGTTGGGGTTCATTTTGAGGTCCTACTGGCGATAAAAACTCTTCTTGACCGAAGGAATGTATGCTTAGGCTTATGCTGAGGAACATGCCAAAA
Source organism: Belliella alkalica (assembly GCF_022549785.1). Classification (GTDB taxonomy): domain Bacteria; phylum Bacteroidota; class Bacteroidia; order Cytophagales; family Cyclobacteriaceae; genus Belliella; species Belliella alkalica. The sequence goes on along the minus strand of NZ_JAKZGO010000002.1, from coordinate 51,897 downwards.
AGAATAGATTTATTGAGGGTTTTCATTTATTTTGGTGTTTAGTTAATTTTCATTTACTATTTCCTCTTTGTATTTGGGGAAATTTTGAAGGACTATAGGACTGAAAGAATCTTACTTGCATCGATCTTTGCTATGATGAAAGATGAAAAATCCTCTCCATCAAAACCCACTTTTGACCTTCTTTTGCCCAAGGAAGTCTCTTTTGATATCTGTCCATCAATGTTTCCCATTCCTGAACTATGGGGTTGATGGCGTCCATTTTGGCTTTTTCTTCGAAACTAAATTCCTCATTTACATCTAATACCATTAGAAGTCGATTTCCTGATCTGTAGATCTCCATAGCAACTATCCCAGAGTCAAGAATACTTTTCTTGACTTCCGGCCAGACGTTTTCATGCCATTTTTCATAGGATACTATAGATTCCAATTGCTCATCAAGGTCTAGAGCCAAATAATGTGTATTCATTCTATCAATTTTACCAAAGGTAATGTTAGCTTTTATTTAAAATAAATTCCAGTCAAACGTTTGCCTTAATGATAAAAGTCAATACTCTAGTGAGAGCACAAAAAGGGCAATTCAATCTAATTTCTATTTAGCTGAAATTGGGTTGATATACATTCAGAATTTTTGTTTTGGGAAAGTCTGTATTAGATTCCTGCATCAATTGATAAAACAAACTTGCCAAATACCAAACAAATTGAATTGATGGGGTAATGTTTGTACCTTGAGGCTTCAATAGAGTATGAAAAAGAAAAAAATAAGTATCACAGATTTGGCAAAAGAGCTTAACGTAACACCTTCCACGGTATCACGTGCTCTCAATGGACTGGGAAGTATTAGTACGAAGCGCAAAGAGCAAATTGTCAATCTTGCCCAAAAATATGGCTATAGACCAAACCATATTGCAAAAAGTATGGTATCAAACAAAACTTTTAATATTGGCCTTATTCTTCCTGAATTTACCCATAATTATTTCAACAAGATCTTAGCAGGAATAGAAAGTATCACCTACCAAAAAGGTTATCAGCTCTTGATATGTACTTCGGATGCTTTAAAAGAAAAAGAAGAAAAATCATGCCTAACACTCCTTGATGCCAGAGTAGATGGTATTCTGGCAGCTGCAGGAAACAGTTCAGACAATCTAGATCATTTTTCCAAAATCATAGATTATGGTACGCCATTGGTCTTGCTAGACAGAATATGCGAAGACTTAAACACCTCCTATGTAATCACAGATGACTTTGATGGGGCCTTCGAAGCAGTCCAATACTTGATAGATAGCGGTTGTCGCAACATAGTCCATATCAAAGGCCCTGATTACATCTCTACAAGCTTCAACAGATTTCTGGGATATCAAGAAGCATTGAGAAAAAATGGTTTAACTTATCGAGAGGAGTTGGTAATTGCCGGTGATAGTGAATCCTTCGTGGATGATGTGAATAATACTTTGAACACATTTCCTATTGATGCTTTTTTTGCATTCAGTGATTATAATGCCTTTGATATAGTGAAAGTTCTGAAACAAAGGCATTGCAAAATCCCTGAAGAAATTTCAGTAATAGGATACGCAGACGAGCCTTTGGCTCAATATATCAGCCCACAGTTATCCACCGTCAAACAGCCTGCCTATGAAATCGGCAAACGAGCAGCTGAAATTTTATTGAAAATTATTGAAGAAAATATCGAGTTGCCTATGACTGAGCAGCTCAAAACTTCTTTAGTGCATAGAGAAACAACGAAAAATAGCCATTGAAAACCTTTATGAATCCAATGGCTTGATTTTTTTATTGCCAAGATACCACTTCCTGCTTTGCAACTCCTAGGCCATCAATTCCAAGCTCTACAACATCACCTGCTTTGAGATATTGAGGTGGGTTTAAGCCCAAGCCAACACCCGACGGTGTACCGGTAGAAATCACATCACCTGGCAGTAATGTCATATATTGACTGATGTAACTGATCAAATGGGGGATTTTGAATACCAAATCTGATGTATTGCTATCCTGCATCATTTTATCATTTACTTTTAGCCAAAGCCTAAGATTATCTGGGTTTGGTAACTCTTCTGGCGTAACCAAATATGGCCCTATTGGTGCAAATGTATCCGCACTTTTACCCTTCACCCACTGTCCGCCATGATTCAGTTGAAAATCCCTCTCACTCACATCGTTGTGCAAAGTATATCCTGCAATATGTTCGGCAGCATTTGACTCATCTACATAACTAGCCTTTTTGCCTATTACTACTGCCAATTCAACTTCCCAATCGGTCTTCACTGAGTTTCTTGGAATTATTATCTTATCAAAAGGACCGCATAGTGACGAGGAAGCTTTCATAAACAAAACCGGAGACTCAGGCAGAGCCATTCCACTTTCCTTAGCATGCAGGGAATAATTCAATCCTACACAGATAATTTTCGATGGACGGGCAATAGGGCTTCCCAATCTTATGCTTTTATCAACTTTTGGCAACCCAGCCTCATTGCTTTCCAGCCAAGATTTTAGACGGTTGACCCCATCACTCCCAAAGAATGCTTCATTCCAATCTTCCCCAAATGCCGAACAATCCAGCCTCTCTCCACTTTTGTTTTCTATTCCCGGACGCTCCTGTCCTTCATTTCCAAATCTTAGTAACTTCATATTTTAAATTGATTGTATGTATATCCACTTTCGCAGCAGTTACAACATTTAATAATGTATTTGTTTCAAATTCAGCAGCTGCCAACTTTTGAAGGTTGACACTTATCCGCATGATACAATTCTTCAAATTGCCATCAAATATCATTGCGGATAATCATGTTAATTTTTTATACTTACAAAACCTCCATCTACAGGAAAATTTGTCCCTGTAATAAATGCCGCCTGATCCGAACAGATAAAGTATGCAGCTTCAGCAACTTCATCAGGTGTTCCCATGCGGCCAATCGGTTGGGTTTTGGCTAATTTATCATATACTTCTTTCTCTTTACCAGGGTAATTTTTTGCCAAAAAATCATCTACAAATGGTGTATGGATTCGGGCAGGGGATAGACAATTGCATCGAATGCCTTCATTCACATAATCACAGGCAATCGAATAGGTCATAGAAAGGACCGCACCTTTGGTCATAGAATAAGCAAACCTATCTGGAATCCCCACCGAAGAAACGATTGACGCCATATTCAATATCACTCCTCCCCGACCTTTCATTTTTGATATTACTGCCTTGGTACAATTGAAAATTCCTTTAACATTGATATTGAATAGTCTATCAAAATCTGCAGTAGTTGTCTTCTCTATATTTCCAACATGGGAAACCCCCGCATTATTGATCAAAACATCAATTGGCTCTGATATTTTTGCGATAACTTCATTCACTTGCTCTTGATCACTAACATCACAAGTTAAAAAATGAACGTGCTCATATGTCTTTTTTAAATCTGCCAATACCGATTGACCAAGTATTTCATTCACATCAAGCATAAATACTTTTGCCCCTTTTGACAAAAATTTCACTGTTATGGATAAACCGATACCACTGGCTCCTCCTGTAATAACTATTGTCTTATTCTTCATTTTAGATTATTTTTTTGAAATCGTCGCCGAATAACTTTATATAACCAACAAGTGTTGGAGGCCAATAACTTCTGTTGAGTTGAGTAACTTATCTTGTAAAACTTGCTTAATCTTATGATAAAATCAATTCTATTTGAGATTTATTTTATCCTCGAATTTGAAATCAAAGGTTTTGCCCATATCCCTATGCAAAGAATGAAAGATAGTGGCAAAACAAGCACGAATAAACTATATCTCAGGCCAATTTGATCTGCCAACTGACCAATAACCAAAGGGAAAATTGCTCCGCCAACGATTCCGCTACAAAGAATCCCAGCAAATGTTCCGTGAGCATATGATACAGAATTGAGTGCCAAGGAGATAATTACCGACCACATGACAGATAAGAAAAAACCTGTCAAGGGAAATGCAACCAATGCAACTTCTTGACTACCATTCAAAGCGAGTACTAATGATAAAATCGCACCTGAACTAAATAGGATCAACACCAATTTGCTATCCAAAAGCTTCAACAGCAACAACCCCAATAGACAACCCAATGTCAACAATCCCCAAAAATATGAAATTGTCGTAGCTCCTGTGGTAGCAGGATCTAAGTTGTGGTAATCTTGAAGGAATTTTGATATCCAATTTGCAATACCTTGCTCAGAGCCCACATAGCAAATTATCCCAAAAAAATACAACCAGACAATTCTCTTACGAAGAAGGTTTCTCAAATTACTTCCCAGCTGAATTTTCTCGTCTTCCTGCAAATCGACTTGAGGGAACTTGAAAGCTGAAATGATCAAAATCATTACGATAGCAATCAATGCAAAAACCCAATAAACCGAGATCCAAGTGAGCTCTTTTGGAACTATTGAATTCATCCATTCCATATGACCAGTAAGCGTCTCTGTATGGATATTTCTCACCAAAAAACTATACAATTGCGGACTCAAAAAAGAAGCAGCTCCAAATGCGAATTGCCCTAAAACTGAATAAAAAGCAAAGTTTTCTTCACCTCCAGTAGTCCTAAGTAATGGATTGATGACTACTTGAAGCATAGCCATACCAATCCCAATAATAAAAAGAGAAAACAATGCAACCGAAAAAGTAGTGTTTATTGCAAAAATCAGAGCTCCAAAGGCAGCCAAACCAAACGATAAAATCAAAATGTTTTTTTCCCTGTATTTCTCTACCAGCAAACCTGCAGGCAAAGACATTACACCGTAAGCGACAAAAAAAGAAAATGGCAGAAATCCAGCTAGCCCCATACTCAGAGAAAAACTTTGTATAATAGCTGGTATTATTGGCCCTAGAATATTTGTAAGTAAGGATATTACAAAAAATATCAAGAATATAAGGATAAGGATTAGTTGATTCTTTTTCATTTTTTGCTTTGCTTCTTTCCAAACAACTTTGTGTAATTATTTTCTAAGGTTGAATCTTTTTTGCCAGTATGGATTAAATTATTTGAACTGAACAGCCGTTTCATCGATTTCATAATTATGGTTTTTCAATAATGAAATCACTTCTGAACCTGCCAACATTACGGGGCCATAACTATGGGCAGCAAATAGATTGGTGGGGCGGTAATAATAAAAGGCAGGATCAAAGCCCATACCTGTACCTACACATGTGCCCTCGACCTGACCTTTATCATTGACCTTACTAGCTACTGCATTCCAAGCCGAAAGAGTCAATGGAGCATACACTCTGTAATCCAACCACCCTTCATTGATCCCTTTTGCAAAGCCATATGTAAAAATGGCTGTTGCAGAAGTTTCCAAATAAGAATCATTGCGATCCAAGAGCTGATGCCAAAATCCTGTACTAGATTGAAAAGAAGACAATCCAAGAGCATGTGATTGATACAAAGACAATACTATTTCATACTTAGGGTGATTTTTTGGTAAAACTGATAAAAGCTCCACCATTGCCATAAAAGCCCAGCCATTTGCTCTTGCCCAAAAATAGCTCGGTGCATTGCCTGAGTTTTCTACCCAACCATGGCGGAAAATTCCTGAACTTGTATTGAACATCCTCTCCGAAAAATGCAAAACTTGTGAAACTGCATCGTCCATGTATTTAGTATCTCCTGATTGATCAGCGTATAATGCCAAAGCAGGAACACTCATAAATAAATCATCCAACCAAAGTGTGTTTTTCAAAGGTCTGTTTCTTGCGAAAGTTCCATCATCCAACCTATACTCTTTAGAAGAAATATAATTTATGAGATTCTCAATAATTGGTTCTAATCCAGATTGAAACCCTAATTTTTGTGCTTTGATCATCGCTGCACAAATAGCCCCTGCATCATCTAAAGCGTGTGGATTAACTATGGATTTCAAAGGAAAATCAGCTTGGGGATCTTTGATGAAAATTTCATTTGATTCTGAAAAAAGACCAGAAAGAAAACTCAACCTTTCGTATGTATAATCAGCAAATCTAAGATCACCAGTGGATTGTGTAGCGAGCATCATACCTGCATAAGTCACACCCCATTCGTAACTTGTGAGTCTAAAATCACCCTTTTCAAATCTCGTTTGACTATCTGCTAACTGCGATGGCTTGAGTGGTGATCCAGAAGCTTTATCTACCAGTCTTGCAGGTGTGACTTCGTTGAGGTACAAATAGACTTTTTCCAACACGCTTTCAATATCATTAATTTTGGTGACTCCATAAGGAATCGGATAATCGGGCTGCAACAGATGCAATGGCGTATTGGAATCTGTAATTTGATTTTGTGCAGCTAATTGAGCAAACCCCGAAAGGAGAAACAGCGAAAAGAGCAAATACCTTCTAAGCATAATGTTTAATTCAAAATTGTGATTTTCACCTCTGCACCTAAACCTTCAGCAAGTGTTTTTAGGTAATTTTTAAAATAACTTTCTTCTCTAAAATTCTCATCAGCTAATTCCCAAGCAGCTACAGCATAATAAGACAATGGATCACCATCTTCGATTTTCATCCTGGCCAAATAAGTATTTGAAAGAGAGCCTTCATTGGGTGCTTCTGTGTACCCCAAGTATTTATTCTTAGGGACAATTAAGGCAAGTCCCAAATACCATTCTTTTTCGTAAGTCTGTAGGTCATGTGTGTACAAAACTTGAAAATCACCAACTTCAAATGATGAAAGAGGTTTGTCAGTTCTGGAATTTACCAATCCAATCACCAGTTCTTCATCCCCTTTGATACCAGAAATACGGACTTCATTTTTGTATCCATGCATACTTGGCCAAATAGAGGTATGTTCTTGAACTTGGTAAGTTCGATCCAAGACTTCAGGTTTCCAATCATGATATTCAAAACGCATCAATCCTCGGATAAAGCCATTTGAAAGAACTGTGTAATCCGTTTCGGAGACATTATTAAGGGAATCTTGCTCTGTCACTCCCAACCTAGCCAAAAGATCGCCTACCTTCAACCCAAACCCTCCAATCCCCACGGAATTGCCTACTGACAGAATATCCCGTCCCCAATCCTCCATCACATGATAATCGTCCTCAGTCACTCCTTCTTCATTGATTCCGACATCTTCTGGAGACATGTATTTTACCTTTTTTCCAAAAACATCTTTTGAATTCCTCCCATCCAAATAGTGTCTGAAACCTACACAGTCATTCTCCCAAGAAGGACCATCTGTCTGGTATGGCTGATAACCCATCACTCCAGGAAGTTGGTGTGGATAAAATGTATGGCTAGTGGCAGGTTTTACAATATCATTTTCCGAAGCACGTACACCAAATCTTATATTTACTCGCTTTTCAAAATCCAACTGATTTTCTGAAAGCATCAATTTAAGATTCCTTTCATCTCCTGGTTTTAGGTTAATGAGAAAAAACAATTCGTCCCAAGAACCATCGCCATTTGAATCATCAAATTGTGCCGGCAAAGTATCATTATTCTCAGTCAATAAAATTGGATAAAAATTACCATCGGCTATTTCGGGAAAGTCACTTCTTTGGATAATCACAGCTTTTTCATAAAGCTCTATACTCCCTGAGTATCCCAATTGAATATCATAATATTGTGCTTGATCCTTTTTTTGACAAGAAGCCAATCCAATGATCGCAAGCAGGGTTAACATACCTATTTTTCTAAAATAATACATGAGGGTTTTATTTGAGAGTAAGTGTGTGGGTAAATGGAGTAATTCCAGTGAGGTAAACATGATCACCTTGTGCTCTTAAAGTTCCAAAATGGACAGTGTACATTTCCCCATCGAGCCGGTAGATACTTTCATGCTTCTTGATCCCTGGCCCAAAAGAAATTTCATCTTTACCCATTTTGTAACTTCCCATTCCTTCTTCCAAGAAGCGATTTCCTTGAGAATCTACAGGCTCACTAACTCCGGCAAATTCTCCCCCTTCGCTGAAACAAAGCTCTAAAGTAACAGGTACACCTTCTAAGCCTGAAACTTCAATTAACAAATCTGCTTGTCCATTATTTTCGTCAATGGTAATTTTGCTTTCTAGGGTTTTTACATTGCTAATAGGTCTGTCAGCGAATGACATTTTACTCCAAAATCTACCATCCACACTGGCACTAAGTTCATAATCACCTTCTGAATTCAGTAAATCTTGAGGAAGGGGCTGGTAATAGGGAGCTTGTAGTTTTTTGTACAAGGTGTACTTTCCATCTTTGGATTCTAGACCTTCGCTTCTAAAATGTCCCATGCTGAAAAACGCCGAAGACATCCTAATATGTTTGATCACAGCTCGGCCTTTTCGATAAGAAAAGAAATTGGGGCTGACGGATCTGCCAGATGCAATGATCAACGGCCAATCCACACCGCCAAAAATAGTCATCGTGGTATCCTCCCTTCGGATTCTAGCTAAGCTACTTGTTGGAAAAATTTTTGCAAAATCTCTTGGGAGTGGTGCTGAGGCAGGCATTTCTTCCTGCAAAATCTCATGTTCCATAAAATAGTAGAGACCTCCACGGATAATTTTCTCTTCGAAGCCCTCAAAACCTTCTATTTGCCTCGCAACACCTGAGAAAAAAGGGTTTTTGTCTTTGATGGCCAAATAGCGGAAATTCAAATATTGGGAAACTATATTATGATGACCATATTGATCTTGTCGCCGGGAATCAAAAGTAATCAAATCGCCATTCGGCTCCATGTAATAGTAAGTCATCTCCATGTTTTTCCTTACAGGTTCCAGAAGCTCCTCTTTATCCAGAAGCTTGGCCATGGTGATAAATGCCTCATTTTCAACAGCTGAATAATTCATACTTCGCTCAGGATAATGCCCATCCTCATCAATAAAGACTCCCTCTCCTAGCCAATCATCCACACGGTTGACATATCTTTGGTCTGGATAAACATGGTTGATTTTGGCCAAAGCTGCACTCAGTACCCAGCGATGATTAGGCGTGTGAATCCCACCAGTGACCAAAGCTTCCCCTGCACTAACTATAAATCTCTTGAGATCTGATTTCACCTTTGTCAAGGCAGAATTATTGTGTTCAATCAAGATTTTGGCAGCGGCACAAAGAGGCTCCATCACAAAGGCAGTATCAGGAGGTGACTCAAGATTACCAGTATTCATAGTTCCATCAGAACGCTGTTGAGACAAAAGAAAAACCATTAGGCTTTCCATTCTTAGTAAGACCTTTTCACTGTTGAAATAAGAAGATTCTGTATGGCAATAACTGGCAGAAAGCACTGCAAAATCATATCCTTGCTGTCTGATGTATGATTTAGGATTGCTATTTTCAGGTAAAATCAGCTGTGTAGTCAAATCATCATTTGCTTTGATTAACCGCTTCAATATTTTGGAATCTTTGTAGCCGTTTTTTGAATCCACTGCCCATACATGCGATGTGAAAGGTATCATTGCTGTCAATAAGCCCAAACTAGCCGATTGTTTGATAAATGTTTTTCTCGATATCTTTTTCATTTCTGATTAAATTTTATTGGACTATCCACTTCATTTCCAGCAAGTTCAAGTAATAGTATAAATATTGGAATTTGATCAATATCTACAAATATCTAATATCAACTAGTATAAAATAAATCCAGAAGTAGGGATTTATAATACTAGTGGTATCATTCTGTATAAAGCAAAATTTTATCTAACGATTTTGGTTTCATACAACAATTCGCCAGAATGGGAAATGGCAAAAACTTGAATTTGGTCAACTGTAACTGAGAATACCAAGAAGCCGAATTCTTTTTTTGTAAATTTGCTAAATGGAAGTGTCCCCACATCAGTAGCTTCTGAGGCTGAGCCCGAAATAAAATGGTGAACACCACCTTCGGGAAGTAAATGTTGCAAACTATGATCATGACCAGCTATGTAAGCATCTACTTGGTAGTTTTCTAAAATCCCCCTCAGACTACTTCTGATTGACCTTGTATCATAACCTTCCCTGCGTTTTTCACTTGCTGTAAACATAGGATGATGACCAATTACCAATTTCCACCTTTTATTCTCACTTGAAAGTGTTTCTTTCAACCAGCCAATCTGTGCCACAGTGTCTTGCGTTACTACATTTGGACCGTATTCCGAATTGTTATAAAACTCAGGAATCAATGGGTTTGTATCGATAAAAGTAATTTGAAGGAGATTGTTTTTGTCTCCTTTCAGTTTGAAATCCTTCGTATAATATCTACCTGGCATTACCCAACGCCTGCTGATGTTGGTGTATTCAACTTGTGCATCTGGATTACCCATGTAATCATGATTTCCTAGAATACTATACCATTCTTTTTGGTGAGCATAGTCTTTATAAATATCTTCAAAGGAATAATGCCAATGCGCATCATGAATACTCGCCACGCCCTTAGGGTAAAAATTATCCCCTACACTTATGAAAAATTGGGCATGGATTTCCTTTGAAGTTTTGGCAAGCTGTTCAGCGACTTGTAGCTGATGATCATCACCATACCTTCCCCAATCTCCCAACACAATAAAATTTAATGCATCAGGTGATAATTTACTACTGAGACTTGCTTCCTGAGCAAAAGATTTAGATGTAAACCCAAGCAGAACAACAAATCCTATGAACTTGTATATTAGGTAATTAAAAGCTGTTTTTTTAACAAATTTCACTTTGATTTCTATGCAATCCATGCGGCGTATTTTTAGATAAAGTGAATTTACCCTGTATTTAGAGTAGCACTCTAAAACAGAATAAATTCACCATTTTCTTAAAATTAAAATTAATTGTATTGAGGATTTTGTTCTAGGATACCTCCAGTCACATCTATTTCACTTTGTGGTATAGGTCTTAGGAGATGGAATGGTCTGATGGCATTGTTCAAGGCTGCGTGAGGGTTGTGAGCAAGCACTCTTTCAATCAATCTGCCTGTTCTTTTGAGATCCATCCAGCGACTTACTTCACCAGCAAGCTCTTTGGCACTTTCGTCCAAAATCAAATCAATAGTAACTTGTGCAGGAGTGATAGGTTGGTTGAGTCCAGCGCGTGATCTGATGGCATTCAGGTGCTCAGCGGCTTTTGCTGTATTGTTTAGCTGCAAATATGCTTCTGCAGCCAAAAGTCTTGTTTCTCCAGATCTCATAATTATAGCATCACGCTCACCGTCAGGGTTAATCCCTGGATTGGTATATGGCACACCTGGATCATCAAACTTTTTAAACATCGGATACTGAACTTGAGTAAAGCCATTTGGAATAAAATAATTTGAAGGGTTCACAACCACATAAGGCTTACTTTGGATTACACTTGCACTCCATGCTGTTTTGGGAAAATAAATGGAAGTATCTCCTACTGCGATGCCTGCTGTTGCATTGTTTACCTCTGCCAATAATAGTCTTCTGATAGTGGCTGCTTCTCTTTGATCATTTTCTTGAAACAAGCTAAAGAAGTAAGGAGTAGGTGCAGGACCAAGGCCTCTATGATATAATGTAGATCTTGTCTGTCCTGGATACACATCATAGACAAACTTAAACAACAAATGTCTGCTGTTTCCTACACCTCTTGATACTGGGTTTGAGCCGTACAAGATAGAGAAGATAACTTCACTGTTTCTCTGGCTTTGTCTGGAAACAAGTGTGGAGAAGCTATTAACTAAAGGATGGGCCGCTATTACTGTTTCTGCCAAAGATGCTGCTTGGGTGAAGTCTTGTGAAGAGCCAAAATCCTTGTAACCTCTTGTCAACAAAACTTTAGAATAAAGGTGCCTTACAGCATTCTTGGACACCCTACCATATGCAGAAGGAGCGTCAGGAGTACCGTTCAAAGCATCTGTCAAATCTAAAATAATCTGATTATAAACTTCAGATTCAGTATTTCTGGTAAAATCTACAGTTGAAGTTCTCAATTCATTTAGAACTAAAGGAACGCCCCCAAAATGTTCTACAAGGTTAAAATAAGCATATGCCCTAAAGAACTTAACTTCTGCTAATCCTATTTGCTTTGCAGCATCAGTTAGGCCTGTAATCTCATTAGATCTATCTATTGCTGCATTGGATGCGGCAATTACTCTATAATTGACAAACCACTGATTGGATACTGATCCATTTACGGGTCTGAGATTGACATAATCGTTTATTTCGTTGATCCCTGCGATGATATCACCTCTGGTGAAAATATCCGTCCCCAAAAACTCCAAATCATATGAAGAAGTTACAGCACGCATCCTGTTGTATACCTCTGCTACCAATTGATCAAAAAACGCAGGGTTTGAGCTCGCCACTACATCTGTTTCTCTAGACTTATTTTCTTCTTCAAGAAAGTCACTACATCCTAGCACCGCAAAGGAAAGCAAAGCGATGCAAAGCAAATTGAAATTTTTATATATAGTTTTCATCTTTAATTCAATTAAAATTTGACATTAATTCCACCCATCAAGATTCTCGAAAGATTGGCAGATCCCCAACTGTTTCTAGCAGCAGTTTCTGGATCCCATCCTTCATAAGAAGTAAAAGTGAAAGGATTTTGGGCAGTAAAATACACCCTTAGGCTACTGACTTTCAATGGTTCTATGATAGATTTCCCGAAGTTATACCCAAGTGTGATATAACCTACTTTGACAAAAGACACATCTCTGTAAACCAAAGGCTCTGCAAATGGGCCATCATTACTAGGCTGATGCCATTCATTAGAAGGATTATCAGGAGTCCAATAGTTAGTTTTCAAGCTATTGAATCTTGCCAATACATTGTAATAACCTGAGTGCGAAATATGAAAATAACTTGCGGACTTAGCACCTTGGAGTGTATGTACAAAGAAAGTAAAGTCAAAATTCTTATAGTTGAAAGTATTTGATAAGCCACCTGTCCATTTTGGAAGGTTATTACCAATGACATCCCTATCATCTGCATCTATCACACCGTCATTGTTGATGTCTCTTACTTTGACTTGGCCAGGAAGTTGTCCAAAAGCCTGAGCTTGCTCCAACTCATCGAGTTGCCAGATACCATCGAAAACCCAAGTATAAATAGAGCCAATAGACTCCCCTACTCTATGAATATATGAACCTGCTTGTACACCAAATAAAATCTCGTCAGTTTGGCCAGTTAGTTTGGTGATTCTATTTCTATTGCTAGCAAAGTTGAGGGATGAAGTCCATTTGAAATTTCCATTGTCAAAATTCACTGAATTCAAAGTTAATTCTATACCTCTGTTGGTTGCATTACCAATGTTTTCATAAACACCTGTATAACCTGTCAAAATCGGTGTTGGCCTAAAGAATATAATACCTGTATTTTGTCTTTCGTACAAGTCCAAAGAACCATACAACCTATTTTTGAAAAAGCCAAAATCAACACCTAAGTTAAACTCCTTTGTCCTTTCCCAAGTCAGGTCTCTATTGATAAGACTTGTCATAAATGCTGACTGAACAGGTTGGTCACCCAAATTGACGAAATTGGAATTGTTGACAAGTGATTGAGCTAATAAGGGACCCAATCCTCCACCAGAACCATTATTACCTGTTTCACCATAACTTAGTCTTACTTTGAGGTCTTCCACAGTTGTCTGACCTTTCATAAATGATTCATCTGAAACTCTCCAAGCTACTGCTGCTGAAGGAAAGAATGCCCATTTATTCCCATCCGCAAGGATAGATGCTCCGTCATACCTACCGGTAACTGTAAATAAGTATTTATCTTTCAAATTATAATTTACCCTAGCAGTGTAAGACTCAAGCGTTTGTTTCGACAATCCACTGGTGACATCACGAATATCTGGACCAGCTTGCATATTGTAGAATAAAAATTGATCTGTAGAATATCCTCTTCTTTGCATTCTGTAATTTTCATATCTATCCGAAAACATAGAATAAACAAAGGTGGCATTGATAACATGATCATCACCAAACTGGGTGTTGTAATTCATGATGTTATCCCATGTATAAGAAATTCGATTTCCATTGGTCACATCTGCCCTTGTATTTTGGATAATTCCATTGGTTGATTTATTGAATCTCCCCCTGTACTCTCCATATCTCATAAATTCGATATTTGGTGAAAAGTTAGATGTGAATTTCAATTTTTTTGTTGGACTTACAGAAAGTGAAAGATTACTCAAGTAATTAAAAGTCCTAGTTTCCATAGTCATGGACTCAGGTTCAAATAGAGGATTCGAAATAAACGTTTCGCCTTCTATTGGGAAAAATTTAGGATTGCCGTTTTCTTCAAAAGGAGACCCAGTAGGTCTTAATCTGTAGGCACTTCTCAAACCTTCTCTACTACCTTCATTCCTTATTGCAAAGGAAGCATAATTACTAAATCCAAGAGAAACGTACTTTGATAAATTCGTGTTCACATTTGCCCTTAAATTGAATCTTTCAAAATCTTCGCCAGCAAAAGTACCTTCATCTTTAGTATATGCCATACCAAAGCCATAGATGGAGTTATCGTTTCCTCCACTAAGGTTTACTGTGTGATTTTGTTGCGCACCAGTTGTAGTCACTAAGTCTATCCAATTTGTAAATCTACCAGCATTGATATTTGCTAATTCGTTAGGCCTCATAAAATCACTCAAGTCCACATCACTTACAGTGAAATTCCTGTTTCCTCCTGCCCACTGATTCCCTACAACAGCATCTTTAAAATATTGGACAAACTCTTCCCCCTGAAACATTTCTGGAACGTTGTATGCCTGTCTTACACCAATATAGTTATCATATTGTACTGTTAGCTTCCCTTTTGCTCCTTTTCTGGTTTCAATTATAACCACACCATTACTTCCACGTGAACCGTAAATAGCTGTAGCTGAAGCATCTTTGAGGACATCCATTCTCTCAATATCTGATGGATTCAAGAAAGAAATATCATTCACAAAAATCCCATCTACAATAAACAATGGGTTTTGACCTGCACTAAATCCACCTTGATCAACTGTCTCATTCGCATTGATCGTATTTGCTCCCCTAATCCTAACATTAAATCCTCCACCTGGCTTATTGTCAGCAGCTTGGATATTCACACCCGCTACTTGTCCCTGCAAGGCTTGAAAAGCATTGACCTTGTTTGTTTCCTTGATATTGTCAGAGTTCATGGAACCTACAGCACCTGTAAGGTCTCTTCTTTTGCTCTCTCCATACCCGATTACTACCACTTCGTCAAGTTGGGACACATCTGGCTCTATTGTCACCTCTATGAAGCTTCTATTATTTAATGCAACTTCTTGAGTGATAAATCCAATAAAAGAGAAAACCAAAGTGGCATTTGACGCATTGGTTACATTGATGGAAAACGCTCCATCCAAATCTGTCACAGCTCCATTTGAGGTTCCTTTTACCATCACAGTAACTCCTGGAAATGGTTGATCATCTTCTCCAGATATTACTACCCCTGTAATGGTAGAACTCTGTGCATAAACAGACATTGCACTAAGCAACAGGAAGCTACAGGTGAGATAAAGTAATCTTAGATTTGGTAATAGCCGATATTTCATCTCGAAATTAGCTATCAGATTTAAATTGGTAAGGGTTTTTTTCATTTTGATTTGGTTTATTGTTATTGTCGTTTCTTAGTTCAGATCATGAATCCTGAAAAACCACTTTTCGAGTTTTAAAGTCCTTCACAATTATTTTCTTTAGGGTTTAGGCATGAATTTTCCATTGATTGATTTTTCTTAAATCAACTATTTAGCACGTTTTAGATTTTTTTAAATGTTTTTTTTGGAGACTAAACTATAGTGATTAGGTTTTTGGGCAATACATTTTTTTGCAACTTTGAAGGTCAAATGAGTAATATATTCTCACTTTCAGTCTTAACCATAAATACATAATTATTAACCTTGCTCCTTTATTTACACCATATTTATTGGCTAATGCCTATGCTATATTAGTAACAATTTCCCTCTGTAACAAGCTTGATTTATGCAAAGGTTTGCATGACACTTATTCCTAATATATTTACATCTTAAAACAGCATTACTTTACAATAATTTGCTCAGTATATTCCCTACCTACTTTTTCTTCCGAAATTTCCTTAATTGTAACTGGTCTGTTTTCAGCGATTGACAACTGGGCAGCAAGTGCAATCATCATTGCTTTGAGCCCGTCAATTCCAGAGATAGGAAGTGGCTGATCATCAACTAGTGCCTCTATGAATTTTTGCATTTCCACTTTGTAAGACATGGTGTATCTTTCCATAAAGAAATTCAAAGGCAATGCACCATGGGCTCCATATTCGTTATAGAGAACATGTGTATCTGGCTTGTTATTATCAACTTTCGCCATTCCTTTTGATCCAAAAATCTCCAACCTTTGATCATAACCATAAATTGCTTTACGACTATTGTCAATCACCGCCATTGTACCATCTTCATATTTTAATGTGATAACTGCAGTATCAATATCATTAGCCTCTTGCACACTTTCTGAAGTAAAAGCACCCGCAACGGCATAAACTTCCCCAACTTCTTTTCCCATGATAAACCTTGCCATATCAAAATCATGAATAGTCATGTCCAAAAACATTCCTCCAGAACTTTTTAAGTATTCTAAAGAAGGTGGCGCAGGATCCCTACTAGTAATCTTCAGTAGATGCACATCTCCAATTTCACCTTGCTGAACCAATGACCTTATTTTTTGGAAATTTGGATCAAATCTTCTATTAAACCCCAACATTAGTTTCACGCCAGAATCTCTTACTTCCTGCAAAGTTTCCAAAACCCTGTTGACAGATAAATCATGTGGCTTTTCACAAAAAACATGCTTACCCGCTTTGGCGCATAAAGAGATGTAGTCAGCATGTGTATCCGTAGGAGAACAAATAATCACAGCTTCAATATCCTTGTGCTGAATCAATTCTTCTGAACTAATGTTGGGAACACCTACATTTTTTGTAAAAAAAGGATCTGAGATTGCCAGCACTTCTACATGCTCGATTTGGTTTTTTAGGTTATCGAAATGAATCTTTCCAATCCTTCCCATTCCGATCACTCCTACTTTTATATTTTTCATGACGTTTTTGACTTTAATGACTTACTGAGACTTAACTTTGATTTGTGGGGGCACTAAATTTGGTCTGTGAGGACACAGACAAAGGGGTTATATTCATTATAGACCTAGATTTTGGAGGTATTTCCGATTGTGTTCCGCGCAAAGCAAAGGGCTACCCATCCCAGGTAAGACATCTTGCTCTACTACAATCCAGCCTGTGTATCCATTATTTTGAAGCATTTCTACGATTGTAGCAAAATCGACAGCACCTTCTCCCAACTTACAGAAAACCCCCTGCTTTACAGATTCAAAGTAATCCCACTGTTTTGAACTACTCTTTTCTCCAATTTTAGGATCAAAGTCTTTGAAATGAACATGCCATATCCTGTTGTAGTGGTTTTTGAGTACACGAACTGGATCTCCACCACCAAACATGCAATGTCCCATATCCAAACATAGCCCCAATAAATCAGGATCGGTCTTTTCCATCAGCAAGTCGATCTCTTCCTCTGTCTCTACATAGCCTGCGCAGTGGTGATGAAAAACAGTACGTAAACCATATTTTTCCTTCACCTCTTTCGCAATTCTATTCGCACCTTTGGCAAATACTTCCCATTCTTCAGTGCTCAATCCCATTCCTTCTCCTATTCTACCTGCATTTTGAGTTCGACTTGGAATAGAGCCGTTTTCATCAGCTAAGACAATAAATGCATCTTCAAAACCTGCTTCTACCAATAGTTTTGCTACCTGTAATGCCTTCTCGACACCATCCGAATGCGCTTCTTCCTTGGCCAAAGCTACCGGAACAAAAGCCCCTGGTATCCAAAATCCTTTATCAGAAATGACTTTTTGGAGCTCTTGAGGGTCTGTAGGCATAAAACCCCAATCTCCAAGCTCAGTACCGACATATCCAGAAGTCTTCATTTCTGTCAAAACTTCTGCATATCCTTTGGATTGCCCTTCAAGGTCAAATTCCAAAGCTCCCCATGAACACGGGGCATTTGCTACTTTTATCATTTTGTATAATGTTTAAAATTTTCTAGTCCACTCGCGCGGCCAACGTTCTATAACTACTTTTGTCTGGGTAAAAAACTCTATCCCATGTCTTCCCTGACCATGTAGATCACCAAAAAAACTATCATTCCATCCACTGAAAGGGAATTGTGCCATTGGTGCAGCGACACCTATATTGATCCCTATGTTACCCGCATCTGCTTCATTTCTGAATTTTCTCGCACTCGCACCACTGCTTGTAAAGAGACATGCCATATTTCCATAATTGTTTGAATTGATAAAGGAAATAGCTTGCTCAATATCCTTCATAGACAATAGACTCATCACAGGGCCAAAAATCTCAGTCTTCACCAACTCCCCTCCAAGAGGAAGTCCTTCCAGAATAGTAGGGGCTATAAAGTTTCCTTTTTGATATCCTGATACCTGATATCCCCTTCCATCTAAGAGTAAATTTGCCCCTTCTCCAATTCCTTGTTCTAACAACATTTCTACCCTTGATTTGCTTTGAGAAGAAATGACAGGTCCCATCTCTACTGCCTCATCCAAGCCAAAGCCAGTGACTTTTTTCTTGGCAGCTTCATAAAGGCTTTCCTTGATCTTCCCATTGTCATCTCCGACAGTAATAATGTTTGATGCTGCAAGGCATCTTTGTCCAGCACATCCATATACACTATCGGCAATGATATTTGCTGTAACATCCAAGTCTGCATCAGGCATAATGACTACAGGGTTCTTTGCTCCTCCCTGAGCTTGGACACGCTTACCATTGGCGGCTCCTTTGCTGTATATGTATCTGGCAATATTCGTAGAACCAACAAAACTCACCGCCTTTACTTTGGGATGCTCCAACATCGCATCTACGGTCTCCTTGCCACCATGGACAAGGTTCACCAGTCCGTCTGGAAGTCCGATATTTTCCATCAATTCAAAAACCTTCATCATAGTCAAAGGAACCTTTTCGGAAGGCTTGAGAATAAAAGAATTGCCACAAGCAATGGCATAGGGCAAAAACCAAAAAGGAATCATTCCAGGGAAATTGAAAGGTGCGATACAAACGCAAACCCCCAAAGGCTGTCGAATCATAAACTCATCCACACCCCTAGCTATGTTTTCAGAAAATTCACTTTGAATCAAAGTTGGTGTAGCACAAGCTGTCTCAACATTTTCTATAGCACGCTGCAATTCTGCTCTAGATTCAACAATCGTCTTACCACATTCGAGGGTTATTATTCTTGAAATTTCTTCTTGATTTTGCTCCAAGAGCGCCTTGAGCTTGTACAGTGGCTGAACCCGCTGCATGACGGGTACATTTCTCCATTCCAGATAAGCATCATGGGCGTGTTTTACAGCTTCGTCCAGATCCTTTGCTGTGCCTATTCCCAAAGGAACTTGTCCCAAGACCTCTTGAGTGGCGGGATTGACGACAGAAGAGGCCTGATGAGCGGCACTCTCTACCCATCGGCCATTGATATAGTTTTTAAGTTTTTCCATTCTATTTTTTAAAATTTAAATTGAACCAAATATGATATAGACGGCAATGGTAATGATGACCAAAATGGTGGACACCAATCCCGCATATTTCCAACCTTGCATTTTGTAATTTCCAAGAGGGTATTTTTTCACAATATTTTCTGGTGAAGGAATCAGGTAGGATATCACCAACATGATGGTACAATTGAGCAAAAACTCTATGCCCCACACATGCACAAAATGAATATCCAACTTCAAAACAAAAGTGACCATGATATAGAAAATCAACCCAATGACCAAGGCAACTTTTGCCGCTAGAGCGGTTACTTTTTTGGTCAGAAACCCCGCTAACATGATCGATGCGATCGGTATAAAGAAAATCCCATTGAGCTGTTGCAGCAACTGAAACAATCCTTCAGGGGCATTGGAGACCATTGGTGCTGCCACAATTGCTATGATAGCGAGTACTGTCGCTGACACCTTCCCTGCCCGGACCAAATTCCTGTCTGAGACTTTTGGGAAAATCATCCTTTTATATATATCTATGCTGAAAATGGTCGAAGCACTATTCAAAACACTATTGAAAGTGCTCAAAACAGCCCCCATCAACACTGCTGCAAAGACTCCCGTAAAACCAACTGGAAGGACTTTCTTGACCAATGCAGGATATACCAGATCTTGATTGTCCATCAATGCATCACCGAAATAATAAAACCCAATAACCCCTGGCAACACGATAATGAAAGGAACAAACAACTTCAGAGCTCCAGTTAGCAAAAGGCCTTTTTGGGCTTCCACTAAGCTTTTTGCACCCAAAGCACGCTGTAAGATCGTTTGATTCATACACCAGAAATAAATTTGATTGATGATCAACCCTGTGAATAATGTTTCAAAGGGCAATACAGAGTCAGAATCCCCAATTACGCTGAACTTCTCCGGTGAATGTTCAAAAACTTTGACAATACCATCAACAGGATTCCCATCCCCGATAAAGACCAAGGCAATCAGCGGAATCAAAATCCCCCCCAGCAAAAGACCATAACCGTTGATTGTATCAGAAACAGCAACTGCCTTGAGCCCCCCAAAAATCGCATAGATAGACCCTAAAACCCCTACAAACAATACAGTGATCCAAATTCCTTCCTGATGACTTACACCCAGTAACTCGGAGATTTCGAAGAGACTTTCAAGATTAATCGCCCCTGTATAAAGAACAATGGGCAATAATGTCACCGCAAATGAAACCAGAAGAAAAAATGCAACCAAAGACCTCGTAGAAGCATCAAATCGCTCTTCCAAATATTGGGGAATGGTGATAAGTCCCATCTTGAGATATTTCGGCACAAAATACAGTGCAGCCAAAATCAAAGCCAAAGCAGAAGTCACTTCCCAAGCAACGATGATAAATCCATTTTTGTAAGAAGACCCATTCATTCCTACCAAATGCTCGGTAGAAATATTGGTCATGATCATGGATCCTGCTATGACTACACCAGTTAGACTTTTACCGCCTAAAAAATACCCTTCTTGTGTGGAAAGATTTTCATTTCTGGTTTTGTACCAAGAATAAAAAGCCACGAAGAGCGTAAAGCCTACAAAACTGACGATGGTAAGTACCATTGGATGATTTTTTGGGTTAGGTTGCTAAGGGTAATTTGATCAGATCAATTAAAATATCTCTGCTTCTTTTGATTTTCCTTCATTTTGCCAAAGGCATCTTTAACAGAATCTTTTTCAGAAACTTCCGACACTGGCACTTCCCACCAGGCATGTCCATACCCAGCAAGTTTTCTTTCTGGCTTCGTTTCTACATAGATCACAGTTGTCTTGCTGTATTCTTTGGCTTGCTTCAAAGCGTCCTTGAGGCTATGAATGTTCTCTGCTTTAATTAATTCTGCTCCTAGGCTTCGCACATTTTCTGCCAAATCAACTGGCAAAAAACCACCGTCAAGCTGTCCTGATTCTGGGTTTCTGTATTGATAGGAAGTGCCAAAACCTTCTGTTCCGAGTGATTTTGATAAGCCTCCAATACTTGCATAGCCATTGTTATTGATCAAAATAATCGTCAGCTTATAGCCTTCCTGAATGGAAGTGACGATTTCTGTTCCCATCATCAAGTAGCTTCCATCTCCAACCATCACGTATATCTCCCGATCTGGGCAAGCCATCTTTGCACCAAGACCTCCCGCTATTTCATAACCCATACAAGAAAAACCATATTCAAGATGAAAACCTTTGGGATCTCGCGTTCTCCAAAGTTTATGAAGATCGCCAGGCAAGCTTCCCGCAGCACATAGAACTACGTCTTTTGGATCAGAGAAATCATTTACTGCTCCTATGACTTCGGATTGATACATCAAGTCCTCGGAATTTGGCAGATAAGCCTCGCTTACTTTTTCATCCCAACTAATATTAAATTCCGCAGCTTTGTTTCTATAAGAAATATCTGTTTCAAAGCCTTCCAAAAGCTTGGAGAGTGCTTCAAGAGTGGCTCGTGCATCCCCTGTCAGCGACAATGCACCGTGTTTGAATGCATCAAAAGCAGCGATATTGATATTGATAAATTTGACTTCCTTGTTTTGGAAAGCTGTTTTGGAAGCTGTCGTAAAATCACTGTATCTAGTTCCTATCCCAATGATCAAGTCAGCTTCTGTGCTGTTTACATTGGCACCTTCCGTTCCAGTAGCACCTGTGGCTCCCAAATTCAAAGGATGATCAAAAGGTAAAGCACCTTTTCCAGCAAAAGTCTCCCCAACAGGAATACCTGTTTGCTCAATGAAATTTTTTAATTCATCTGTTGCCTCACTGTAGATTACTCCGCCTCCTGCGATGATCATCGGTTTTTTCGAATTCCGGATCAGTTCAGCAGCACGTTTCAATAGCTCAAATTCAGGAACTGGCCTTGGGATGTACCAAATTTTTTCTTCGAAAAACGACTCTGGAAAATCAAAAGATTCCGCCTGAACATCTTGGGGAAGGCAGATTGTAACTGCCCCTGTTTCATCCTGTGAAGTAAGAACCCGCATTGCTGCCGGCAGAGAATTGATCAATTGTTCAGGTCTATTTATTCTATCCCAGTACTTTGAAATTGGCTTGAAGCAATCATTAACCGATATATCTTGTGTATAGGAAGCTTCCAACTGTTGTAAAACCGGGTCTACTTTTCTTGTTGAAAATATATCCCCAGGTAATAGTAGCACAGGAATTCTATTGATGGTAGCCCCTGCAGCAGCGGTAATCATATTGGTAGCACCTGGCCCAATGGACGAAGTGCAAGCAAATGTGGAAAGTCTATTTTTCATTTTGGCAAAAGCAGCAGCAGTGTGTACCATTGCTTGTTCATTTCTACTTTGGTAGTATTTGAAATCAGGCATTTGGTGCAAAGCCTGTCCAATTCCTCCAACATTTCCATGACCAAATATCCCAAAACAACCAGCGAAAAATGGTTGTACGACACCATCCCTTTCTACTTTTTGCATCGTAAGAAATCTGATCAAAGCTTGGGCTACTGTTAGTTTTATTGTGTTCATTGATATTTTCTTCAGTTGGTTAGATAGAATTATTTTTCAAAAACCTCCATGGGACTTTATAAAGGCCATGGATTCATCCAAAGTAGGCATAAAGTTGGCGCAACCTGATTGCAGCACTACTTGAGCTCCACTAGCATTTCCCATCCTGCATGCTTTGTACAAAGACCAGCCTTGCAAATAACCATAGATAAATCCTGAGGCAAAGGCATCCCCTGCTCCAAGTACATTGAGCGGCTCAACTGGGAATCCAAGAACTTCTATTATTTCACCTTTTGAAGTATATACCGTCACTCCCTGAGCACCTCTTTTGACCAATAGGACTTCTACTCCTGTCTCCAAAATGGATTGAATAGCTTCATTGACATCCCCTGTGATTTTTGGTGCGGAAATCTGTTGATGCTCGATCGTGATCTGGCTTTGGTCTTTGAGCATGGCAGCCAAAATCTCCTCTTCGGTTCCTATCGCAATTTTCACTTTTGGCAAAATCGCTCTGACATTGAGCCCAAATGCCCTCACATCATGCCACTGATCTGCCCTGAAGTCAATATCCAAAACCACAGGGATATTTTCAGAATAAGCCTTTTCTACGGAGAAAAAAACTGTTGATTTACTCGGTTCTTTACTCAAAGCAGTAGCTGAGATTTCAACCAATCTGTAGTCTTCAAAAGCTATTTGCAAGGCATGGTCGATAGTGATTTGAATATCCGCACAATTATCTCTGTAGTAGACCAATGGAAACCTATCAGGTGGCTGAATACCCAATACTACAGCACTGCTTCTGGCTCCGGGAATCCGCACCACGTGATTGGTGTCAATTTTTTCCTTTTCAAGAAAATTCAAAATAAAATCTCCTACCTTATCCTCTCCCACCCCAGTGAACAAAGAACAGTTCAAGCCCAACCTGGAGCATCCAGTAGCAATATTCAAGGGAGAACCACCAACAAAAGCATCAAAGCCTTTGATATCTACAAAATCAGCTCCTACCTGTTGGCTGTAAAGGTCAATAGAAGAGCGACCGATCGTTAGTACATCTTTTTGCTTATCCATTTTTACCGTTCATTTCAGCAGTGACCATTGGGATTCTAGCATCCTTACCTTTCCATGAATCAAAGATCCAAGTATGGTCTGGATCTGGTGTATTGGCAAGCGACTGATCACTGCCTGTAAGGAAATTCAGATAATAAACATTGTAACCGTGACCAGCTACAACAGGATGGTAACCTTTTGGGACCAACACAACATCATTATTTCTAGCTACAGCGATCTCATCTAGGCTTCTATCTTGTGTATAGATTTGCTGTATAGCGTAGCCTTGAGGTTTATCAATTTTATAAAAATATGTTTCTTCCAACCTCGCTTCCAATAAGTTTCCATCTTTATCAAGGATCCTCTCGTCGTGCTTGTGTGCTGGAAAAGAACTCCAATTGCCCGAGGGTGTATACACTTCTACCGCTACGAGTCGATGACATGGCGATCCCGGACCTAGAAGATCATTAATCTGTCTGGTGGCATTATCGCCACCCCTGATTTCGATTTGAACCATTTCGGGGGTTTTGAAATAAGGTGAAAAATCCCTGTCAGTCTCACACCATCCACAAGCAATGTCGAGAAAATCAGAATCAGCTTTCAATTCAAAATTGGTATTTCTCGGAAGATAAAGTGTATGGGCTATTCCAGAAAAAACATCTTTTCTACCGTTTTTCGTCTGCCATGTACCTTTGTCAGAATCTACACTGAAATCCCCTGAAAGTAGAACAATCGCGTATTCATTTTCCCCTGTAAAACCTTTCCAAACTTCAGCCTTTTTCATCAATCGGGCTTCAAAGTTCAAAAACTCCCAATTTCCATCCTCCTTGGTAATCTTTTGATAGATTCCTTGGGTCGCTATGGGTTTTGCCAACAGTGGGTATTTTTCGTCTCTTTTCATTGGATATATTGTTTATATTTCTGGATTTTAAGTTTCAATTGAAATTCTTTGCTTTTCCTGTGGAACCCAGCAGATCAAATTTTCTTAAAACCGTCTCAATCAATTCATTTCTGTAAATTTTACCGGGAATAATGGGATCGAATAAATCAGGCTTTTGGTGGAAAAATTCCCTATGAACACCAGTCCAAAGTACCCTGAGGTCTGTAGCAATGTTCACTTTGCACACCCCTAGTTGGATTGCTTGTTTTATTTCTTCGTCAGAAACTCCTCTGCTTCCAGTTTTGATATTGCCACCGAATTTGTTGATCCTCTGTACTTCATTTTGATTGACAGATGAACCTCCATGCAGAACCAAAGGGAATCTTGGTAGAAGTGATTGTATTTTTTCTAAAATATCGAATCGAATCCCTTGGTTTCCTGAAAATTTATAAGCTCCGTGACTGGTACCTACTGCTATAGCCAAGCTGTCACATTTTGTCTTGGTCACAAAATCCAACACTTCTTCAGGCTTGGTATATTTGGCAAGAGAATCCTCTATCTCCATATCATCCTCTATCCCACTGAGCACACCCAACTCCGCTTCCACAGGAATACCTATTGCATGGGCTTTTGAAACCACTTCGGAAGTTCTTCTAACATTCATTGAAAAAATATCGTGGGAAGCATCGATCATTACGGAAGAATACGCTCCAGAATCAAGGGCTGCTTCAATGTGCGGTTCGTTGCCATGATCTAGGTGTAGTGAAAAAACAACCTTTGGAAACATTCTAGAGGCTGTAGCTATCATAGAAAGGATCATTTCCGCACCAGCATATTCTCTAGCGACGGGAGTAGTCTGAATGATCACAGGAGATTCCGCTTTTTCAGCTGCTTCAAAAACCGCCAAAACCTGCTCCATCGTAAAAACATTGATGGCAGCCAAAGCATATTTGCCATAGCAATCGTTGAATAAATCTTGAGTAATGACTTTCATTATTTTGGGTGGAATTTGTATTACAATACAACATGAAAATCCGCGAAAATGAAAGGCTAGAACCAAATAGTATCATGCAAAGGTTTGCATAAACAAAAGTTTATTTCACAAAAATTAAGTATTATATTATGAATATTGGAAAGTTGGGAAGGAAGATGGAGGGTTTGCTAATGGGTGTGGAGTTTCTCGCAAAGAATTGAAAGTGTATCGTCCTGAAAGTAGTTGACACTTTTTCTTACAAATAGTAGAGTTCAACCAGCTTCGGGGTTGTTGCTCTTAATCATCCTCGTTATTCCCCGCATTTCATACGGGGTTATTGAAGGTTTAACCCCTTTCGGGGTTGTCTTTTCTGGATCATCATTAATCCACGGGTTGCGAACTTGTGTTACTAAAAGTTTAACCTCCCGTGCCGATAGTTATTTTCAGGGGACAAGCACTTCGTGGTTTTCATCTCTTATTACAACTTACTGTCTCAAATCTCACATCTCAGTTCTACAACTTCACTTTTTTTATCAAACAATTTTCCTTGAAGATTCTCTGATAACCAATTCTGGTTTGAGAACTTCAAAGCGGTAATTCGGATTGTCCTTTTCAATTTCAAGATTGTCTAAAAGGATTTTTGCAGATAAAAGACCAAGATCGTAGATCGGTTGCCAAACTGATGTAAGGGAAGGTTTGAAGTAGGAACTATATGGTTCATCGTCAAATCCAACCAATGAAATTTGATCGGGGATTTCGATTCCTCTTTCCCTAATCACGGACATAGCACCTATGGCAATGGCATCATTATAACAAAAAACCGCATCTGGAATTTGCTCAAGATCTAAAAGTTTTTGCATGCAAGCCACACCACTTTCTGAAGAAGAATCATCCCCAATTACCATCAAATCCTCCAAAATCGGGTAATTATTTTTTTGCAGTGCATCCAAATATCCTTTTCTTCTATGTTGTGTGGTGGAAAGGTTGGCGGAACCTGTTATATGAGCAATGCGGTGACAACCTGTTTGAATAAGATATTCTACTGCTTGAAAAGCACCTGAATAATCATCCACAACCACTTTGTCAGCTTCAAGCCCTACACAATCCCTATCAAAAATCACTAATGGAAAACCTGAGTCTTTTATTTTTTCAAAATGGTCATAATTCAGTGTATTCGAAGATGGAGAAATCAAAAAGCCATCTACCCTAACTAGGGCCATTGCTTCCATTAGCCTGATTTCTTCCTCAAAAGATTCATTGGATTGGCTGATCATCAATTTGTAGCCACTACTACCTACTTTATCTTGAATGCCATTGATGGCTGTCGAAAAATAGTAGCTGGTGATTTCAGGAACAACTACCCCAAGAATCTTCGTCCTTTTATTTAAAAGACTAAGCGCTAGCTGATTTGGGCTATAGTTCATTTTTTTTGCAAGTTCCAAAATCACCTTTTTCCTTTCTACACTTATAAATGGACTATTGTTCAAGGCCCTTGATACAGTGGATGGAGAAACATTCAATTCTCGTGCTAAGTCAGTGATTGTAACTTGATCTTTCTTCATTACTAATTAAATACGAGGCATAGTTAATTAACTACTTTTATGATTCACAAAAGCTAGTTAGGTATTTTTTATCGAAATAAAAATAAAATTCAAAAATGTTCATAGAGAAATAAATGATTATAGCCTGCCATTTTTTCCCAGAAAAATACTGAATTTCACTACCACAAAGCTTCTTCACACAATTTAGATTATGTGCTAAAAGAATAATGCTTAAAACGTACCCTTCCCATTCAATGAATGTTGTAATCAAAATAGATGTAAAGCCAACACATTCCTAAATATTACCAATTGCCATGTATTCGTTCTGAGCCCTGTTTTAAAGCAGAAATAAAATTTCTTGATTGGTTGCCATAGAATTTGTGATCAAATCTTAAAGAATGAGCTTATATTTATTTGAATGAGATTGGTAGCGGTTGAAGGAATTTAAAAATAACACAATGTACAAACAACTAATTTATTTGGTTTTGGCTTTAACATTTTACTTCAATCAAGTGAGCGCTCAAACTAAGGATAGAAAATACAATTATGTACAAGGATCAGTTACATTGAAAAATGGGGAAACTATCTTTGGTAATGTGGCCAATATCAAACATGGATTTAGAGATCAATTATTGGATAAGGTAAGGATAAAACCAAATGGTAAAAATCTAGCTAAAAAATATCGCCCAAATAAAATTTCGGGATTCTCTATGGGTGACCGTCAATTTGTAAGTTGGCGAGTAAAACGAAACAACGCACTTTTGAAAGAGGTGTATAGCATTCGGGGTGGAAAAAAACATAAAATTTTTGAATTACAGTCAGAAGGACATTTAAGCATCTATCTAGATTATTTTGTCGATGAAGATTTACAAATCCAGACTATACCATTTTTCTTAAAAAATGGTGAAATGATAATGGTGCGTGCTACCCAAGGTGTTTTTGGCTTAAAAAGGAAGTTTTTAATAGAATACTTTGCGGATTGCCCTCCATTAGTTGAGCTTATCGAAGGAAAAAGTATTACAAGGCCAGAAGAGGTTGCAATATTTTACAATAATTACAAAGAGGAACAATTAAAGCTAAAAAGATAGTAGAAGATTTAACTTTATTACCTCAAAATCAGGCAAATGACTCAACATAGTTGAAAATGGAATTAGAAAAAGTCAGATTTCTTATCTGTATCCAATCAAATTGATCTACTAGCAACTAATCGACTAATAACTGGTAATGAGTATCAGCATGATTTTATCGGAAAATACAACTTCTAGTGTCATTGCGGATACACCTCAGCAGACAATAGTTCACAGTCAACAGAACCACGAATCGTTCAGCCGACACGCTATTGTTTGGCTACGTGCAAGAAAGCGGATAGTCATAACATTAAAATAGCGAGATTTTATAACCTCGCTATTTTAATGTTATCGAAAGTAAAAAATCCAAAAAAATCAATGTAAGGAATGCGAGTCTTACTGATCAGCTTTTTGTTTTTCAATCACTTACCAAAGAAGTAATTCACCCCTGCCCCCACTTCTATTCCATGGATCCGAGTTGAAAGCAATCCAATATTGGAAGTCGGCAACCAGTAATGGCTTCTCAAAAAGAATCCCCAATTGCCAGACAGCAAATAGTTTGTACCAATTCCTGCTCTGATGTGGCTTATTTTGAACTCGCTGTTTACCAAAGTCGAAAATTGATCGTTTCGGTTTAGACTATCTTCAAACTCATATTGGAAGTTTTGTCGTGAAAGGTAGTTTCCCATCAATCCAAAGCTACTTTCAAAGCTAAAACCACTATAGTATGGACTTCTCCACCTCAGTTCCAAAGGGAAAAACCATTGCTTGTTTGTAAGATAAATCTCATCGATATCATTGATATCTCCCATAAATCCAGGCAGGGAGAAAATCACCTCACTGCTAAATTTTCTGATATCATCATCATCAAATTCTCCCTTCATTGCGTTGCGGATAAAGCCCGTATAGATTCCTATTCCATTATCCCATTCCAAACCAAAACCGAAGCCTTGGGAAAAGGATGGGTAATATTCAATATCCCGATCTATGGGCACTAGAACCGAAAGTGTTGTCTCCAAATTGAAAAACGGTTTGCTTTTATCTTTTATTGGTACATTATTTAGATTGCTTGTATCACCTATTACCAATTCTTTCTCCAATCTAAAAATGGATTTGTCCACAGGGGCTAAATCTGGAGCCATCAAAGTCCTCCCTATTTTGCTTGTTTGGGTCTTGGAAAAACCGCTTGCTTCGCCTCCATTGGAAATCCCGTTGTTTTTTGAAACAAATGAACTCTGGTTTTTTAAATTCTGTGATATAGTTTCATTCACATTATTTTTAGAAAGAGAGTCATTCACTTTCCCAATAGTTAAAGCACTGGAATCTTCTTTTCCCATACCTTCAGAATTGCTCACATCGAAGTTTGTTACCTCCCATTTTTCAAATGACATCCCATTCATCCCATTGTTGCTTCCCACAGTTCTATTGCCTGCAATCCCATTGTTTGACTCTGTTGATTGAATTTCATTTACATAAACCTTTTTTACAATGTAAATCGTGTCCACCAAATAAACTGTATCGCTGCGATAAAGGGTATCTTGTGCATAGCCAAGATTATTTTGGCCTCCCGATTGGATAGCTGTTGAAACCCCGTTGTTGGTTTTGTGGAAATACAACAAGGCCAAAAGAAACAACATTGTGCTGTATATGTAAGGCAAAAACCAACGCTTCCAAAACATTGGCTTTGGCATTGCCATCAACGGGGCGAATTCCTGCCATGCTGCTTCATCATAGGAAGGATAAACCTGTTCTAGTTTTTCCTTTATTTTTTTATCGAATTTATCACGCCTTTCCATAATTTTTTTCTATTCCAGGTTGAATTGAAACCAAAGCCTTTTGGAGCTTGGCTTTTGCTTTGGCATAATTTGATTTGGAGGTACCTTCCGATATCCCAAGTTTGTCTGAAATATCCCTGTGGGTATATTCCTCCACGGCATATAAGGTAAAAACCATTCTGTAGGATGGTGGCAATTGCTGAACCAACCCAAGCAATTCTTCGGCACTGATTTTATCCAAGACACTTTCATCACATGTCAGGGAAACATATTCTTCATCTATATCCGAAAATCTCTCTTGGTATCTCTTGCTTCTTCGGTAGTTGTCAATTGCAGTATTGACCATGATTTTGCGTACCCAGCCACCAAAACTCATGTCGGCTGAATACCTGTCCAACTGTTGGAATACTTTCAACATTCCTTCATTAAAAATCGACTTGGATTCTTCCAAATCGGAAGAATACCTTCTGCAAACACTCATACCAAGGGGATATGCCAAGCAAAATAGTTTTTGCTGTGCTTTTTTGTCTCCGTTTCGACACTGCCGAATCACGGATTGTAACTCATTGGAATTAGGTAGATTCATCTTATCTGTATCACGTACCCACCTTCCTAATTGGTTGCCTACCCCCACAAAAAAAAATCAACATTATTCAGGCAACTGTTTTTTCGAATGCTGTCGTAATTGCATTGAAACTAAACAAATTTATCTTATCATGAAAAAAGTATTTGCATTGCTCGCTATTTCCTTCCTAAGTTTTCAAGCTGTATGGTCTCAGGAAAAAGAAGAAACCCTTTTGGGAAGTAACCTAAAATTCTCAAACATTGGAGTCATGGTCGAACCGGGATTTCAATTCACACAGTTGGCAGGGGAAGGTGCAGGATTTTTCCAGTTTAGAGGCGGGGTTATCTTGAATGACAAAATCACACTTGGGGGATTTTATGGTTCATTAATAAATGAAGTAAGGCCAGCTTCCCTGGACAGTGGACTTCCGCAGGCAGCACATCTTGACTCCTATACAGCTGGTGGATTTATAGAATACACCTTGTTTTCCAACAAGCTTGTGCATTTCACATTCCCCTTGGCAATAGGCATGATGGAAATCGAAATAGATGAAGAAGGCAGAAACTTCGATTATGATGAAAGAAAGAACCTATTTTTTGAGCCACGCGCGCAAGTTGAGGTTAACCTCCATAAGTTTGCAAGACTCCACGCCGGTTTGGGATATCGGATCATGGGGTCAACCATCGAAAATGCAGCCGGCGTTCCCCAGGCAAACAACAATCTCACATTTCAGGTAGGGTTGAAAATGGGCGTATTCAATTTCAAAAACCTATAGAACAATCACATAAAAAAACCTCCAACGCGCTTAGCCTTGGAGGTTTAATTTTTATTGAAACAAACAGAAAAAAAACTGCTTTTTTAAGACAAAATAGAAATTGATTTTTCAAAAGCTTAACGATCTGTTATCTTGACTGATAAACCCTAACATAATCAACTTCAAATACATGAGGAAATAAGCTATTATCGACACCTTTCTTCCCTCCCAATCCACCTCCTATAGCTAGATTCAACAAAAGATGAAAATCAGAATCAAAAGGCCATACATCAGTTTCTGCTCCATTCTTTTCATAAGTAAAATAGCAAATTCCATTGACGTAGGCTTTTATAGACTCTTCATCCCATAACAAGCTATAAACATTAAATTCTGATGTCGCATTAGGCAACAAAAAATCATTGCCCACCTGCGTCTTCTTGATGTGGTTATGAGCTTTGGTATGTACAGTGGCAAAAACAGTATCAGGTTTAAATCCAACATGTTCCATGATATCAATTTCACCACCTTCTGGCCAACCTTTATCTGAATTGCTGGGAAGCATCCATATAGCTGGCCAAGTCCCATTCCCTTTTGGCATTTTTGCCCTTATTTCGAAATAGCCATATTTGAAATCTCCCTTTCCTAGGGATCTAAGCCTAGCCGAACTATAATTTTTATTTCCAGTAGGTTCTTTAATAGCAGTGATTTTCAAAGTACCATTGGATACTTCCGCATTTTTTAGGTTAGAATCTGTGTACCATTGCAGCTCATTATTTCCCCAATTCCAGTCATTTCCTCGCGTATCAAAACTCCATTTAGTGGAATCTGGCAACCCATTCCCATCAAACTCATCAAACCATACTAGTTGTCTTTGTTTTTTTATTTTATCAACTTCAATTTTTGACATCAAAACTTCAGGTTCATCAGTCGTGATATAATCAAAAGAATGATTGATAAATACATCCATCAAGTTTGGCTGATTGACTGTCCAAGTATTCAACACTATTTGAAATTTTTTTGCTTCTTCTATCCAGCTAGGATTTTTTTCATAAACCTTAAATTGATAATTCATGCCAATATTACCTGCTAGAAAGAGTTCTTCGGGAGTTTTGTCTCCATTCAAATATTGTAGTGGTAAGTCTTTGTTCAGGGCTCTTAATACTTCAAGAATTTCATAATTGAAACTGATGAAGACTACAACTTCAATCAAACCCATCTGATTTACCAAATCCAAGGTTTTTTCAGCGATATCCCTATTTTTCCCTGTGGAAGAGGGTTTAATTTCGCAAATAAGTTTGGTGTCAAAAGTGGCTTTATTTTGAATGAAAGCCTCAAAATATTCATATAAAGTTGGTATCCTTTCTTGATTTTTCAGTGTGTTTTGAACGATATCCTTATACGTACTTGAGGCTACTTCTAACCCTTCAAAACTAGGGTCATGCATTAATATCAATGTATCATCTGCAGTCATCCTGATATCAAGCTCTACAGCATCTACATTGGTAAGTAAAGCAGCATTCAGTCCCGATATACTATTTTGGGCAACCCCAGAAGCTTTCCATGCACCCCTGTGCGCAATCACCTTCGTCTGTGCAAATGCATAATGCTCGTATACAATAAATAAAAATGTGGCTATTAGAATAATTTTAATCTTCATTGTGTTTTTTGGTATCAACATTAACATAATATGTTTGTATGCTTTCGTAATTGAAGTCAAATGGTAGTATTTTGAGCAAACGATTAGATATACTTATGACTACAATACAGCTTATGACTATTTTTTATCTCTCTATATTGATTTACACCTAAGAAGTGTCGAATCCTTACTTGCAAAGCTACTCTAGCCTAATGCTAAAGTGAATAAATACTCGTTTAAGAAAAAAAACAGGACTTTCCTTAGCCAATTTTTTGATGCAATATGATAATAATTTAATTGTTTGGCTGATTGGTTAGAAATTAAAGCAAGAATAGTAAAAACTAAAGGAAAACTGAATAACGCTACTCAGTTTTCCCCAATTACAATTAACCCTTGATCTTATTTATTGAAATCTTCAAACCATCAAACTTGTTGCTTTCAATATTATCTACTTGGTAGATAGAACCTTCGATACTTTTTACTTGATATGACTTATCCCCTATTTTAATAGAATTAATGGGCCTATTACTATGAATCGACAAATTGTATACTCTCTTTTTCTTCAGACCTTTATAATTTCCCTTTGCAGGGTTTATGTTTAGTATGGCTTCGTTTTCAGAGTCGGTCAATTCAAATTTTGTTTTGAGATATATCCCTTCCAGATAATCATTTGAAATTCCATCGTCTTCATAAAGAGTAAATGATCTAGATTCTCCTAAATATACTTTTAATTGAAGTGTGTCATTTGACCCTAACTCAATAGAACGAGCATAATTTCTCAGAGGAACTATTGATCCTTGCCTTACAAAAACGGGGATGTGTTCAAGATTTGTCTCGACAGTTATTGATTTTCCACCATTTACAGCTTCACCAGTCCAATAATTTATCCAATTACCTTTTGGCAAATCAATTTTTCTTTGGACTACGCCAGGCTCGATGACAGGTGCTACAAAAAATTCTTCACCCAGCATAAATTCATGAAGCTTTCCATTAATAGATCTGACAGCATTTACCCCTTCCCATCTTGAAAGGTGAGCATAAGAGTACAAAAACGGAAAAAGCTCCATTTTATGTTGGGCATAATTTCTGAAAATTTGATCTGCCTTATCCGAAACTTTAAATGCAATGTTTCCTGTTTGATTTTCAGGTTGTGAAAAAGGGGTCGTTATTGGCAACCAATTCGCCATTTGAGACCATCTTATATACAATTCTTCATCTACATACTTTTCTACATTTATTGCAAAACCTCCCATATCATTTGCTAAAAATGGTATTTCGTGAAAATGTTTTGAGGTATCAGTATACATTTCTAGATTTTCTTTGAGAGCTACTTTCGGTATCCAAGAAGAAAATGACCTTTGGGGGTTTTCGACAGTCCAATCAGAACGTGTGTCATCGGTCCATTTAGCAGGGTATTTTTTATATTCATTGGATTCTACACCTCCACTATGTGAGAATACGAAACCTCTCCCTTCAGTTTCCTTTCCAAGTTCCTGAGATAGTTCGAACATGGCTTTTACTACATGAATATTGTCTGTTTTGTCAAGCTTGACAAAATCCACCCCTTTGTCAAAGAAATGTTTAACTCTTTGCTTAAAATACTTTACTGCCTCAGGGTTTTCAAAGTCAATATTTCCCATCATAGTGCCTTTTACTTGATTGCTTTGGTCATCCATTATGGTAGTTCTACTCCCATTGTGCCAACTGCTCCTATGAATTACTTCTTCTTTGAAAAAATCTCGAGATTTGAAATCTTCGTAAGCCTCTTCATTACCTGTAATCTGAATGGCATCCCACATCCACATTCCTGCTTTGATATTTTTTCTTTCCATAAATGACCACATTTCCTCCATATCGTAATATGATACAGTATCAGCTATGAAATCCATATACTTCTTAGGTCCTTTTCCTTGATTCTCCCAATCCCAAATCCAAGAATCTATCCAGAATGCATCAATTGGATAATCATGATCAATAATTTCATTTATTAATTCAATACTTTGATCTTGATTTGTATACGAACCATACAATATCCCAAATGCCCAAGCTGGTGGAAGAATTACATCTTCATCAGTGGTATTCGGAACTTCATGCTTGTGATTTTCAAAATCTGTATTTTCTTTTTTGCTACATGCTGCTACAACAAAAATCAAAAGCAACACTACTTTAATCTTAAATGGAATTTTCATCAATTACGTTTATTTATAGTACTTCTGGGTTAAAATTTTGACAGGAAGAGCGTTTTCTTCCTGTCAGTTCTTTATTTCATCTACCTTGGAAAACCATCATTTTGAGGAAAACTTGTTCCGAAAATATCCAATTGACCTTGAGGAATGGGCCAATTGACATTGAAAGGTTGAAAGTTAGTTCTTGCTTCGATGTTGTAGCCTTCTTCACCAGCGTAGTTTCTTATTTGATCTACCATAGTTCCAGTCCTTTTCAAAAATGCCCATCTATGTCCCTCAAGTGCTAGTTCACGTGCGTGCTCATCCAAAATATCGGACATAGACAATGCCTCTGTACGGGGCTCATTCCCTGCTCTTTCCCATGTTTTATTATACCATTCCAGAGCCTTTGCTTGGTTTCCACTCATTAAATAAGCCTCCGCTAAAGAAATACAAGTTTGTGCATACCTGTATTGCATCACGTCACCAAAACCTTTACTATCATTGACTGTAAAGCTTTCTACATCTTCGAATTTTCTAAGACCAACATGAATATTTTGAAAATCTGCCTGAATATTTCCTGTTGGAGGAATGGTATCGCCAACTTGAAGTCCCCTAGATGCGGCGGCAGTTTCATTGGTAAATACATAAGCATGACGATAAAACTCAAAATATCTTTGATCTGTATCTTGGTTATATAGACTTAGTAAGTAAGGATTAGGGAACAACCAAGCTCTACCGTGACCTCCATTTACTGCTACTCTCTGGCCATTGTTTACCCTGTGATATTCTGGTACGAATAAGGCTTTTGCCCTGTGTCCTGCATAACCAAACTGTCCCTGAAAATCAGAGCCTCCTAAATCTTCGAAATACTGCCATGTGGCAATTGCTTCTGGATGATTTATATATTTCACACTAGAAAACAATTGATTCAAAGGAACCAAGTTATACTGTCCACTTTCAGCAATTGCTTCTCCTTGCAAAATAGCTTCCTGCCAATTATTCATCCACATGGCAGAAAGCATCTTTACATGCCTTGCTGCTCCCCTTGTTATTCTTCCAGGCTGACCCATATCATCTACAGGTAGCAGTTCTATTGCTTTATCCAAATCTTGATAAATCTGAGCAAATACTTCCTCCTTTGAAGCCGCTGTATATACTCTTTCATCATTAAAGTTTTCAGGGGTTGTCGGTACAATGTTTAAGTAAATATTATTGAACCTTTCGTATAAAAAAAGTAAAGAGAGTGCTCTAAAATAGCTTGCTTCCCCTATTGCACGATCAGCAGCAAAATTTCTATCTTCTAATTGTTCTCCATAAAAAACAATTTCGTTTGCCTTTCCTATGATTTCATAGTACAGATTCCAATAAGTTTGAAGGTACCTATATCTGTTGAGTTCTTCAGGTCTATAAAAACCAAAAGCAGGAGAACCCAATGGACCAATTCTGCTGACTTCGATATCAGTCCCCCTGATCAAGCCTGCAAACATCTCAGAATCATTATTGCCCCCAAATCTCAAAATTCTCCTATGTAGATAATACAAACCCACAGAGGCATTGGATATCCCTTCATTTGTAGTGTAAATTTCATTCACAGTTATTCTGGTTTCATTTCTTTCATCCAGAAAATCGGCACAGCTTGGCAAAACTAAAATTGCCAGAATTAATATTATTATCGATTTATATAGTTTCATCGTTTCGGTGTTTTGGGTTAGAAATTAATATTCAAGCCAAATTCAATATTTCTAGGCTCAGGATATGCTCCAGGAGCATGCTCTGGACCATAAGAAAGAAAGTCGGTCACAGTCCAAAAATTCATCAAAGCAGTATAGACTCTAACATTCCTAATGTTAACTTTCTGACTAATATTGGCTGGAATGGTATAACCTAAAGTGATATTCCTCAATCTAAAAAACGACGCATCTTGATACTGGAAAGTTGAAGTAAATGGTATGAAGTTAGGTCTAGGCCTTGGCAGTGCATTCGACGGGTTTTCAGGTGTCCAATATCCAACATCCATGGCATTTGACCCGACGGAACCTAAACCTGCCCCATACAGTGAGTTAGCCCTAACTCCACCACTTCGCCAAAAGAAATCAAAGCTAAAATCAAAACCCTTATACTCCATTTGTGAAGTAAAGGAGGCTATAAACCTAGGGTCTCTATCATATACTTGTCTATCATCTCCTGTAATCTCGCCATCATTGTTGATATCCAAAACCCTCACATCACCTGGCTGTGAACTTGGCATGTGGCCATTGCTTATTTGCTCCTGATTCTGCCAAATCCCATCAAATACATAATCAAAATAATTATTGATAGATCTTCCTATAAACCATCTATTTACCAAATCATCTATTGGCTTCCCGTCTTCATCCAGTTCCCCAGAAATGCTTATGATTTGGTTCACATTTCGGGTAAACATTGCACTGATGTTCCAATTGAATTCCCTATCCCTGATTAAAGCATAATTAAAAGTAAGTTCAATCCCTCTATTTCTTACCTGACCCAAATTATCAAACATGCTTGAATATCCTAAAGAAGAGTCAATTGTTCTTCTTACAATAAGATCTCTTGTGTTTGTATTGTAAAATTCCGCATTAATCTCTAACCTATTGTCCAACAAACCTAAATCAACACCAAAGTTGAAGGACTCAGAAACCTCCCACTTAAGGTTTGGGTTGAAAAGCTCAGAAGAAGGTAAAGCAGAATAACTTGGAGCACCTAAACCGAACTTATAAAAATATTCATTTGCTACACCAAGTGTTCTATATGGAGATACTCCCTGATTTCCTACCTGTCCATAGCTACCCCTCAATTTCAGATAGGGAATCCAATCAATGCCATTCATGAAATTTTCCCTATGCACCAACCAACCTGCCGCAACAGATGGTAGATAAGCCCATTTGTTATTGGCACCAAACACAGAGGCACCGTCCGCCCTCATGGTCAAGGATAAGAGGTATTTGTCTTGCAATGAATAATTTAACCTACCCATGTAGGATAAGATCCTCCTTTCTGTCACAGAATAACCCGGAGGGCCTGGCTCCAAAGCACCAGATATACCAGCTGCTCCAAATGCATCAGTTGGGAATTGTGTCGCTCCTACAGATAAAAATTCACCTCTGATTTTATTTGCTGCCTGTACAAATGTTGCATCGAGAGTACCAAGTTTGCCAAAATCCATCTTGTAATTGAGGATGTTCTCCATGAGAAGATCCATAGTTTGACTTCTACCCAAGCTGCCTGTACCATTGGTGTTGGATCCTAACTGATGTAATGATGATCTATATACTTCAGAACTTGAAAACCTACCGTTAGCACTAAGATTCAACCTATAATTCAAATTTGGTAAGATTTTCAAATCAGAAAAAACATTGAAAAGATAGTTGTGGATTTTTTCGGTATTGTAATACTCTCTGTTGTTCCATAGGGGGTTAGATGCATTTCCATCACCTGCTGTAGGTTGCAGATTACCCTCACTATCAAATGGGCTATTTAGAGGTGACAAACCTAAGTACCCAGATATAAATTCTTCTTCCCTGTCATTTTCAGAAAATGAATATGAAATATTACTTCCAACAGAAAGCGTTTTTGAAATTTTATAATCGGTGTTTATTCTAAGGTTATATTGTTCAAAACCTGAGTTTGGTATCATCCCATCTTGCGTATAATAACCTAAACTTACCATAGCCTTGGCCCTATCCGTTCCTGCAGAAACAGAAAGATCATATCGACTCAACAAAGCATCCGAAATAGTAAGGTTTTCCCAGTCGGTAAAACTTTGATTTTCAAGACTGGCAATTTCCCAAGGTTGAAAGACAACTGAATTTGGAGGGTAAGTACCGTCAGGGTTTCTTAAAACTTCTCTTTGTAGATCTATATATCCATTTGGAGAATAAAAGTCAAAATTTCTTTTCAACTGCTGAACATTCTGTCGTGTTGAGAACCTTACATCAGTGACTCCCTCTTTCCCTCTTTTCGTTGTGACTAGTACTACGCCATTTGCTGCTCTTGCTCCATAAATAGCAGTTGAGGATGCGTCTTTAAGCACCTCCAAAGATTCTATATCAGAAGGGTTCAATGACGCAATATTGTCTAAAGGAACACCATCGACAATATAGAGTGGATCGTTTCCTGCGGATAAGGACCTTGTACCTCTAATCCTAATCGAAGAAATTTCTCCAGGTCTTCCAGTAGCTGCATTGACTTCTACACCGGCAACTCTCCCAACAAGCATTCTATTGATGTCATTGGTGGTAAACTTGAGCATTTCCTCAGTATCTGCTGATGCAACTGAACCTGTGATATCGCTTTTCTTTTGTACACCGTATCCTACTACAATCACTTGCTCTAAATCAGAGATATCCTCTTTGAGGCTGATTTCCAAAAAACTTCTGTTACCTATATTTACTTTTTGGTCGATAAATCCAATAAAACTGAATTGTAGTTCGTCAGAACCCGATGGCACATTCAGAACAAATGCTCCATCAATATCAGAACTTGTTCCAATTGTAGTTCCGCTTACTAGTATATTGACCCCTGGCACAGGTTGTTTGTCTGCGTCATATACAATGCCTTTTATCTCCCTATTTTGAGACAAGGAAATGGTTGCGGTAGATAACGTTAATATTACAATCAACAGTAGTCTTAAAACATAATTTTCAAGAAATATTCGATAAATATTCCTGTAATCAATTTTGGGTAAATCGTTTTTCATTTTTGTAGGGTTTAAGGTTAAATCTCCTCTTTTTAACATCATTGACAACAGCTTCATTTTTCCATTAGATTACTATTGCAGCAATTATTACAATTCGAAGATTCACAAACCTATTTGTACTTTACTCCATTTCAAAAAAATGCACCCAAACATCAATTATACATGGTTGAAGTATTTTAAGATCACTACTTCATTACTACTACAAAAATTAATAAGTACTTACACATCACCTCACACCCAAGTTAAATACCCCTCTAATCTAATATTGGCTTTTTTAGATCAATGAAGAATTATATATTTACTTGATGCTGAAAATCAGATCAAAATATGTATCTGAATTCTTAAAGACAAAAATATATATCAACCAATCTTACTATTATACCAATAGAAAAAGATGCTCAAATTCAAAATTCACTTTCTATTTACTACAACACTTTTAGTTTTTTTAACTCTTCAATTGAAGGGTCAAGGTTTGCCATTCACTGAACTGTACTCAAAAAGCGATTATAATGGAGGTATACAAAATTGGGATTTTACAGAAAGTTCATCTGGGCTTATGTATGTAGCCAATAGTGGTGGATTGCTAGAATATGATGGTGAAAATTGGAGCGTTTTCCCTATGCCAAATAAAACAATTGTCAGAACTGCTTGTGTAGATCAAGATGAAAAAATTTGGGTAGGTGCACAACGCGAATTTGGATATTACAAAGCTGATGAATCAGGGGAATTAATTTACACCTCCCTGGTCGAAAAATTGATAAATATAGATCCTGATATATCAGAAATTTGGAATTTAACCAACTACAAGGGAGCCATATATTTTAGAACCTCCAACTATATCTACAAACTTGAAAACAATGAGTTAAACTTTTGGAAAGCTTCAGGGAGGTTCATGTATTTAAAAAGTATTGATAATCAAATATTTACTTATGACACGGGTAGAGGTCTATTGCATTTTGATAATAAAGAAGAGAGATTATTAGCTCAAATACCGGAAAAAAGTGGCCTAATGATGGGTCTCATAAAATTCAAAAATGATATTTTGATAGCAACTGAAAAAGGAGATTTGTATTTGTTTGCCGATAAAAAATTAACCCAATTCAGGACAAATCAGGAGATTTTCTTAGAAAAGAATAGAATCAGTGCAATTCAACCCTTAAGTGAAAATAAGTTTGCGCTCGCCACCTATCAAGGAGGAGTATTGATTTTCAATGAAAATGGGGAATTAATTCAAAGAATTGACAAGCAATCAGGGCTTCAAAGTAATAATATTTACAGTCTTTACACTGATAAGAAAGGAAATCTTCTTGCTGGCACTAATGCAGGTATTGAATACCTTATGGTAAATAATCCATATTCCTTTAGCTATCCTGACGGTCAATTGGAGGGTGGAGGATATAAAATTTTAAAAAAAGGTGATATTTTCTTTTTTGCCACGTCGAATGGACTCTATGCTTTAAATGAAGATGAGATTTATCCTCAAAACTCCTATAGATTAATAGAAAACACAAAAGGTCAAACATACGATATCGTGGAAGTAGAGGGGAAAATTATGTTAGGTCATCATGAAGGGGCAAAAATATTAAATCAATCAAAATATACTTATGCTGAGAATTTTGCTTCATTCAGAGGAGCTTGGACTTTTGTCGAATTTTCAGAAAATGGTTCATTTTTAATAGCAGGATCCTATGATGGTCTTCATTTATTTGAAAAACAAAATGACAAATGGATCTACATAAAGCAGTATGCTGACTTCAATGAATCATGCAGGATTTTAGTCAGAGAAGATAAAAATACTCTGTGGATGGCTCATCCATATAAAGGCTTTTTTAGATTGACCTTTTCTAATAATTATCAAGACCTAGATTATCAGTATTTTGGTAAAGAAACTGAAATTATAACTGAGAATTTCAATTACATTTTAACATTTGGAAACAAAATATTATTCAGTACCGCAAAAGGTTTGTTTGAATTTGATCCAATAGAAAAGAGATTTAAAGAATACACGGCCTTAAACTCATACTTTGAGAAAAAAGGAAGATTTTCATCACTTGTTGAAGGGAAATCCGGAGAAATCTGGTATGTCAAAGAAAATGAAATTGGAGTTTTAGAGCCTATTGAAAACAGAGGTGGGAAAATCTATCAAAAAAGAATCCTCAATTTTCTGAGAGGTAAGATAATTTCTGGTTTTGATTTTATTTACCCTTTGGATTCAAACATTACAGCTTTTGGCACTGAGAAAGGCTTCGTTTATTTTAATAAAAACAAATTAAACAATTCAATACCAAACACTTTGATAAGGTCAGTCACAATTCTGGCATTCAACGACTCTACCACAAACAACAAGAAAATAGGTGATCATTACATTCCTAAAGAAGTCAAGTTAGATGCAAAGCAAAATGATATAAAGTTCGAATTTGCTGTAATCCAATTTTCCAATCAAGATCCAAAGGAATATTCATGGCTTTTGGAAGGATATGATCAAAATTGGTCGGAATGGCAAAGTAAATCAAACAAAGAATATTCAAACTTAAAACCTGGAAATTATACATTTAAAATTCGAGGGCGACTTTCAAGTAAACCTAACGAGTTTTCTGAAGATCAATATTCATTTACTATTTCTCCACCTTGGTACAGATCGAATTTCGCATATTTTATTTACACGATTTTGATTTTTTCTGTAATTGCAATTATCATTATTTTACCTAGAAAAAAGTACCATAAAGAAAAAGAACATCTTGAGTTTCAGTATAGAAAAAAGGAAGAAATCAATCAGAAAAATGTAGAGTTGGCACAAAATGAACTCAACAGATTGAAACAGGAAAAGTTACAGTCAGAACTTGATTTCAAAAATAAGGAACTTGCCTCAAACACGCTGCATCTATTGCATAAAGGTGAAATTCTAGAAAAAATCAAATCTGATATTCATTCCATAATTGAGGTTTCAGAAGAGCAAGAGAAAAATAGACTCCTCAAAAAATTGCACCGGCTCATTGATCAGGAAGGGAAACTTGATGAAGACTGGGATAATTTTACTCAACATTTTGATCAAGTAAATGGCGATTTCCTAAAAAGACTTCGGGATACTTTTCCAAACATTACAACTAAAGACCAAAAACTCTGTGCTTTTCTCAAGATGAATTTAACATCTAAAGAAATCGCACAACTCTTGAATATTTCGGTGAGAGGTGTAGAAGTGAGCAGATACAGGTTAAGAAAGAAACTTGAACTTGAGCAAGAAACTAACCTTACTGAATTTTTGATGGATTTCTAAAGCTACGATTCATTCAAAATATAGATCAA
This sequence comes from Belliella alkalica, assembly GCF_022549785.1. Lineage (GTDB taxonomy): Bacteria > Bacteroidota > Bacteroidia > Cytophagales > Cyclobacteriaceae > Belliella > Belliella alkalica. The sequence continues at coordinate 8,575 of NZ_JAKZGO010000002.1, read as the reverse complement.
TATGTTTCAAGTAGGAGTAATTAGACAATTCTTATCTATTAGATGTTTAGATTCCCATAAGACTGACTTGAGTTTTCCCAGAAATTGACATTAATAAATGGATAAAACTTTCAGATGGGGTAAATAATTACTTGATTTGTTCAACAAGTATCTTGATCAAAAATCCCATCCAATTGAATTTTGGATGGGATTTTTATAAAGAATTCTTGGCAGTTAGTTGACAAAGTCAATCACGTATTGGGATAGACTGCTCCAAATAAACCTGTCCTTCTTTACCTTTTATTTGATAGATCATCTGATTGTTTTCCCAGTCAAACTCTACCAAACCGTAGTGAAGGGAAGCAATCAACCCTCCTACTCGATATGGATTGTACTCTTCTTTATAAGTCTTCCATACGTGAGTCATCCCGCTTGATGTGATTTCATACAGACCATTGGGAAACTTACCGTCTTTTAACCTTGATATTTCTGCAATATGCCTGTCTCCACTGATCAATACAGGGTTTTTAGCTTTTGAGCGTTCAATTAGCTTAAACAACCTTTCTCGTTCTTTGGGAAAATTCTCCCATTTTTCGAATGGATGGGCTGTTGGAATAAACTGAATTCCTGATGCGATAATATTTACTTGTGCCGTACTTTTACCCAATTCTGAAGCCAACCATTCCCATTGTTCTTCACCAAGAATAGAACCTTCCAAATTTGGCAGGTATTCACCATTTTCTCGATACAAAGTATCTCTGTTAAACCTTGCATCTAAAAGGAAAACCTTGACTTTTTCATTTCCTCCTCCAAATTCATAAACAGCGTAAACCCCACTCTGTTTTCTACGAGGACTATCTTTTGGCTCATCAAGAAAATCAAGCATCAATTCCATGGAAGCCTCCTTTTGGGCATAGAACTTTCCTCCGTCATTGATACCATAATCATGGTCATCCCAAACACCTATAACTTTGGCAGACTTTTTAAGATTTCGATATCCATCGACCATATTTTGTGCATCATACTTTGATTTTAGCAAATCCATATCATCGGTATCACCATACACATTATCTCCCAACTAAAGAAACACATCCGGATTATCAGAACTAATAGGTTCCCAAAGTGGCTGTAGTAGATCATGTTTGTTGCAGGATCCAAAAGCAATTTTGCTTATTTGTTGGGCAAAGGAAGAAAATTCTACGGCTAGCATTGTAATGATGCAAAGCCCGATTGCTTTTAATTTTGTAGTTATCATGTTTTTTATAAATTCAAATTAATTAGATAAATCAGTTTCTAATCTTCGAGTATTAGCTTTTGCTTCCATACCCTTCATCAGTTTTGAGACAGTTTGCCTACAGATCCCAGTCATTTGAGATATATCAACTTTATGCAATAGATCTGGTATAAAAACCTTACTTGACCGAGCGTCAATAATTGTATCGTCAAATTCTTTGAAAACAGCTTTTATCCTATCTGATGGGGAGAGCGTGCATATTTTGAACAAGCGGGTTTCCATTCGACACCAACGCTGTATGACAGACTTGTTGAACCAATCGGACACCAAAGGGTCAAAGACTATCATTTTCTTGTAAAAAGAAAGCTCATATGATATCACCCTGCAATCTGTCAATGCTTTGGCAAATTCAAAGAATTGCCCATTTAGATATCTGAGATTTCCAAACACCTCTTTTTTGTAAAGGATATCATAGCATACTTCTTCCCCGTTCTCCGAATACGTCCCGATTTTTACAGCACCCTCAAAGATTTGAAACATCTCGTTAGGCTTATGCGGTGGTGTGTATAAATAATCACCCTTTTTGTAGTACTGCTCTTTTATCAAGTGTTTGGCTTCTTCTTTTGAAAGTTGGCTTTGAAAATAAGAAAGGATATCCATGATTTTTTCTTTAAAATTCAGGAAGTGTAGTGACATAATCACCCCACTTCCTAAAACTTCATGAAAACTTAAACCACCCTTAACATAAGATATCAATACCCAAATCAGGTAAGGAAATCAAAATGAATACCTCAAACCCAGCTGAATCCTCCAAGGCGTTCCATTGATAGGAAGTACGCCTACACCCTGTTCTACATTGTAGACATATTGTCTGGTATCTTGATCAAATCCCCTGATGCTTTGTAGGTTTCTTGAGCTTCCTAGGTTATTGTTGACACCCCATTCCTTGTTTAGTAAATTCATAAAATTGAATACATCTCCAGACAATTCAAATCTATGGGTTCCTGCAATATTGATCTGTTTCAACAGTCTTAGGTCAAGGTTAAAAAACATGGGGTTTTCACCACCATTTCTTTCTGCAATTTTCCCAAAACTCTCCCTTAGGTATTTTTTGGTACTCTCCGAGGTATTTGGATCATCAAGAATTGCATTGTATCCATCCCTTATGTTATCTGGTGTGTTTGGATCATTCGGGTCAAATACAAATGCAAGAGCATTGTTGAGAGGAAAATCCCCCTGTAATGATCCATTGGAAACAAGGAACGAGTACCTTGAACCACTGACACCAATCAGTGTAGCACCCATGGTAAACCCTTTCCAGGTAGGCGATGCACCGTTCAATACTATTTTGTGTTTGAATTGATTATCAGAATACGCCCAATTCAGTCTTCTGGAATCATCTACTACCGGAAGAAAAGTTGAGGTATTCGCCACACAGCAATTGTATGAAGTATTGTCAAAAGCTTGGTTGAAGGTGTAGGAGGCTGTCAAGTATCCATCTTTGCCTATCCTCATGCTACCATCAAGGATCAAGGCGTATTGGTAACCTGCCCCAACGGAATTCAATTCCAAAACTCTTCCCACATCATTTGATTTTCTTGAATTGAGCCAATTGGTCTGTCCATTTTGACCAATAGTGTTTGCCGGAACAAAAACTCCTCTGTTAGCTTCATTTTCCAACCTAAAGAATGGTTCGTCAACTAAGTTCCTTTCTAGATAGACATAGTTGTTGAAAGTATAGGAATAAATAATATTTGCTCCCAACCTGTATCTGTTTCCCAAGAGTTTATTGTAGTTGAGGTTTGCCTTGAATGTATTTGGGACCCTAAAATCATCAGACACACTGTTGATTGTAGATATAAAATCAGCTCCTTCGGGAATACCAGGTGCAGGAACTCCATTTCTATAACCTATAAAATCTGCTTCAGGTACAAGTTCTCCCTGTACATCTATTGCAGCCAACATAGCTCCTGAATTTTGAATATTGTTTACTTGGGCATAATAATGTGGCTGTGCTGCAAAAATACCAGCACCAAATTTTAAGACATCCGTATTCTTGCCTTTGATATCCCAAGAAACCTGAACTCTTGGCTGAAGGTTTTTGAAATCCGCAGGCCTATTATCAGTCCTAATCCCAAGTTCATTAAATACACTTGGATTGAAAGCGGCCTCGTCCATGAACATTGTTGCATCATACCTTAGTCCAGCGACCAAATTCACATCTCTATGGGGATTGACTTCCATTTGGGCAAATGCAGATAGGTCAACAACTGTCTGCTTGACGACAGGAAGTCCCTGAAGCGGTACTTCCCTTGCATACCTGAAAGGATTGTTGTTTTCAAAATCTTGCAAGCTATTATAGAAAAACCTACCATTTTGCTCACTGCTTAACAAGGTCTCAAGATAAGTGACCATGTTGTCTGTACCAAAAGTAAAGTTGAACTTACCCCTTTGCATGTAAGTACTATTGACGATATGTATTTGTTGTTCCAAATTGGTTTCAGGAAGAAACCTTTGTCCTCCTATTTGAACATTGGTAGTCTGGATGGCATTGGGGTTGTTTTCCGTTGGAAATGGAGATACTACCCTAACGATTGCCCTTGGCATATTGGTAGCAGGCAATTGTCTATTGACAGTAAAAGCCCTTTCGGCATGTTGAAACTGGACTTTCAATTCATTGGTTGTATTGGGATTAACAATTGTCCTTAATGAAAACAGTAAGCTATTCTCTTTGGAGGTAAAATCCCCATTCACTTCCGAGAGGTTGATGGCTGTATTGTCATTGACCGAAAAAGGATTTGACCAGTCTGTGTAGTTATTTCTAATGGTCAGCTTATTCCTTTTGTTGATTTGCCAATCCAATCTTGCAAAAAAAGTATTGGCTACAGTTTTTCTGCTAAACTCCCCAACCTGTTGCTCTTGACCTACTCCATAAAGTCTTCTGGCTACATCGATAAACTTGTCCAAGGTATCTTTCCTGATCCTTAGCCTTCTTTCATCATCCTCGTTTCTAATGTCAGCGATAAATACGGGTTCACCTGCATCCTGCCTGTCAAAAACGGTAAAAAAGTGGAGTTTATCCTTTACAATAGGACCTCCCAAGCTAAATCCCCACTGTGTGTTGTTGAATGCTACTTCCCTTCTATTTCCTCTGATATCATAAGGACTGGCAAGATTATCATTTCTATGGTATGCAAAGGCCGATCCTTCTAAGGTATTTGTCCCTGCTTTGGTCACTGCATTGAGTGCCCCACCGGCTTGTCTCCCCTGCGTTACATCATAAGAGTTTGTGGCTACTTCAAATTCACGGATTGCTTCTATGGAAACAGTATAAGGCCCTCTTCCTATCTCACCTGCTGTCAACTGGTTTCTCGCATTTACCCCATCGAGGGTAACATTGGTAGAGGTTCTCCTTTGACCTCCCAAATTAAGCCCTCCACCTCCTTGAAGTGGTGATAAAGCAGTTAGATTTGTAAAGTTTCTGCCTTCCGTGGGAAGATTTTTGATCTGTTTCGAGTCAATGGCAGTTACCGCACCAAGCTTATCAACCTGATTTTTGAAGCTATCACCCGACACGACTACTTCAGCCAAATCACTGCTCCCATAATCCAACTTCAAGTCAAGATTAATTCTATCACCTTGGTTGAGCTGGTAACCTGTGAGTTTCTGGGTATTGAAACCAATGAAGCTTACGGTGATTGAATAGGGTTTCCCCAAAGGCAATTGTTGAAGCTGAAACCTTCCGTCAACTCCTGTTACGGTACCTGCCTCGAAACCTGTAGATTCATTTCTGACAAGCACATTTGCCCCAATAAGGGGTTCATTTGAATCATCCAGTACTAGACCACTTACAGTAGCATTGGTCGCTTGGGCAAAGACTGATTGAATTGAGATTACCGACAAAAATATCCATGTTAAAACAAATACTTTGGTGGCTTTTTTCTTTTGTTGTGTAGATAAATTGTACATAAGATTAATGGTTTACTCCCACAAATCTTGCTGAGTAAATCCTAGAAAAATGTTAAATTTTAACATGTTAAGTCATATTAAAATTATGTTCATATGGCCTTAACACAGATAAGTATTAAAACCTGAACTCTCCAATCATACTCCTAAATTCTTAAGAAACTGAATTTCATAATTACTTGGTACCACTCGCGTACCTATGATAGGATTACTGAATCCAAAAAGTGAGTCCATATTACTTTTGTTTCCCTGCTCACAGTAGGGTCAATTCTAACTTCGCATTTTTCAAAATTACAAATTCATCTACGATACTAAACCAAGCCCAATACCATTTCTGATTTTGACCCAAGAATACCCAAAAAACAAAAAATCAAGACTAATTATATATGAAACATTAGGATAAAATAGGCCTGACTATTGAGCAGATCCGTAGAATGAGGCCTAAATACAAAATCCCACTGACGTCCAAGATTTAAGTATTTAACAGAATCACCAAATCATCCCTCTCCTATCTCCAAACAGCGCATAAGTCAGCATAAATTCATGCGTCACATTAGGGAGCAAGTAACTCCTCAGCATTGGCATCTCGTAGATGTAGCCTATTCGCATCTTGTCGAATAGTAAGCCAAACTGAAAATTATTCGCATAATCTATTCTATGACCTCCACCTATCCATAGCTTTTCTTTCAGAACAACTTTTAGGTTTAATTCCAGATTATCAGGTAAATCTGACTGACTTCTAAACATGAAGTTGGTCGCTAGGGCTAAATTCTCACTAAGTCTATTTCTGTAACCTGCCTGAAAGATGCCTATTCTAGGCATCCTTTCCATAAATACATCTCCAGAACTAATCGCACCTTGATTAACATGATGTACAGCATAGGAAATATAATAACTTGGATGCGTTAAGGCAATGCCTAAATTGAAATCCATTACCTGCATATTAGAGAAGCTACCTATGTACTGGCCCACAATCGGGTCATCTGCCTGTTCGGTAGTCATGCTGTTTCCATCCAAACGAACAGAGCGGTAGTTTAAGCCTGCTCCCAATCTCAAGTTGGTCTGATCTCCCACCTGTATCCTAGATGCGTAGCTAGCAACAAACTCCGTCTCAGCAAAGGCACCATACTGATCATGTAAGATAGAGATACCAGCGGCATTCTTACCTAGAATATCGCCAGATACCTGACCAGAGAGTTGGCCGAAGTCTAGCTCTGCAGAGGCAAAGTAAGTCTTTGGAGCTCCCTCCCAACCTGCCCATTGATTGCGGACAAAGCCTCGCAACATAGAACCTTCATAGCCGGTCAATGAGGGATTGTAATACCCTTGTAAATGGCTGAACTGGGAGATGTATTTTCTTGATTGAGCGATTAGCGTCGTGCTCAGTCCGAAGCTTAACAAGAGTATAAATATCTTTTTCATAAATTTCTATTTTAAGGGAAAAGGTTAAAAAAGAGAGGGGGACAAGTGTATTGTATACAAATCCCACCATCCCCCTTTTTCCTAGTTCCTATTTTCTTAACAGATTCAACATTCCTTTTCTTACTTCTCCTGTCTCTCCAACTTCAATGGTCCAATAGTAAGTCCCAATTGGTAACTCTCTACCATTGAAAGTTCCATCCCATCGGATATCTGGATCCTCAGTGTAGAACATTCTTTCACCTCCTCTTTCGAAGATTTGGATTCTGACGTTTCTGTAGTATCTCAAATCTGGAACTCCCCAAGTATCATTCATACCATCTCCATTTGGCGTGAAAGTATTAAATACTTCTATGCTAGCTACTGACTGTCTGCTTCTTTCTATAGTAAATACCTTATCCAAAGTATTCAAGTCTCTATCGGTGACCCTCACGACAACCTTGAAGGTCGTTCTACCACCTGCAGGATTTTCACTGCTCCAGTATAGTACATCATTGATCACTTTGAAGTATCTATTATCTTCCAAATCGTAAGGTACTCCAAGTACATGTATATTGTCTATAGAATCCAATACTGTCAAAGAACCAATCGCTACTTCCTGATTGCTCTTCGCTCCCTCGAAAGTATTATTGGACAATAAGATGTCTTGCGGTAATGGTTTTGGAAGGACCCTAACTTGCAATTCAGCTTTCAAATTTTCTGGATTTTTGAGCCAAGATGTCTGTATTACTTCACCCACCAAGTCATATGTCCCCCTTCTAAACCTATTCAAAGGTAATTCATTCCAAGTTACATCAAGGAAGTATGGTCTCCCATTTGTTGCCATCAATGCCACGCTGTTTGGAAGATCAGAAACAGCTCCCCAATTCATATCTAAAGTTCCTATTTCAAAGATTTCTTTGATTGATGTTGGAATTATTTCCAATTGAGCGGAGATGAGTGTTATCTGATAATTATCCCCTCCTGTCAATGAACCCAAAGTAATGTCGTACTTCCCAACATCTTCTCCTGACACCCTTGAGAGTGATCCACTCAATTGATCTTTTCCGATCAAACCAGTAACTGTATAAGTAAACTCTGGATCTTCTAGGTCATATACTTTAGATTGATCATCCGCGACTAAAGTCAAGGAGGCTGCAGTCACTTCTAGTTTCCCTGACACCAATTTGATGTCATAATTCATATCTGACCCACCCAATAAAATTATCGGATAGGTTCCAACACTTGAAGTTGCTGTAGCTGTACTGCTAATACTTGGTTCAATAGATACTTTTTCATCTCCATTCACCAAGCCAGAATAAGTCAGTGTAAAGACTGGATTGGCAGACCCGTAGATTTTAGACTTGTCATTTGCTTGAATAGTCAAGGCTTTTTTGACAATCTCAAAATCAGCTGATACAAAATTGATAATATAGTTTGGTGATATGCTTAGCGAACCCTGTTCAATTAAATACTTTCCTACATCTTCGCCAGCTACTCTAACAAGTTGCCCAGATAAAATACTTTCATCGTCTTCACCTGCAAAGCCAGAGACTGTATAGCTCAAGATAGGATCAGTTTCCCCATAAATCTTACCCTGTTCTGGTGTAACTGTAAGAGTCAAAGTGGCAGGTGTAACTTCCAGTTCTGCCATCAAAGTCAAACCGATATAATTAGTACCTGTAACTATAGCCGTTACATTTTGCGTACCCACATTTGTTCTGGTATTGTTGGCATAAGCAACAGAAGCTCCATTCGGAAGAGTCCCTGATATTTCAAGAGTTTTTTCTGTTCCGTCAAATACAAAATTTCCATCTTCGAAAGTGATTCCTCTGATTGTGGCAGGAGTAATTTCCAAATCTGCTGTCAATACGAAATCATCGAAGTTTGAACCGGTTATCCTAGCGGTTACCTGTTGGTTTCCGACATTCGTTCTTCCATTGTTTTCATAGGCAACTGAAGCCCCCGCCGGAAGTGTACCTGAGATTTCGATGGTTT
>NZ_JAKZGO010000001.1 GCF_022549785.1 Belliella alkalica | reverse complement strand
AAAAGGCAGAGTTTCTGCCATCAGCGCCACAGCAAGAAAGCTTGCAGTCATCATTTGGAATATGGTCGTAAAAGGAATTCCATATGAAAATCCCGAAGGCTATCTTTTCTTGGATCAAAAAAGAAAGTTGGGCTTAGTTAAGAGAATAAAAAAACAAATCGATAAATTCGGTCTGACTAATGAGGATTTAGGCCTCGAAATCAGCTCAAATTGAGGGAWTTTRTTTACGTTAGTCAGAATGCTAAAAACATCAACAATAAACAATGAGACTAATAATTATAAAAATTAAAAACTTCAGAAGCTACCAGGAACCAATTGAAATACCAGTTGGTGACCTGACAACTTTAGTTGGTAAAAATGACATAGGAAAATCCACAATCTTGGAAGCCCTTGATATCTTCTTTAATAAGGGGAAAGGTGCAATAAAAATGGATAAGGATGATGTAAACAAGACTTGTCTAGCTAGTGGAGATAACACAAGTGAAATATCTCTAATTTTTGACCAGTTCCCTAATTCAATTGTTATTGATAGTACATATGAAACGTCTTTAGAGAGTGAATATCTTTTGAATGTAAATGGTCATTTAGAAATAATAAAACGGTACAATAATGGTGGAAGTGAGAAAATATTTATAAAAGCTAACCACCCAACAAATGAAAATTGCACAGAACTTCTTCTAAAAACACAAAGAGCACTTCAAAAAATAATTACTGATAATGAAATAGAATGTGAAAACCGGACTATAAATGCAATAATGAGAGCAGCTATTTGGTCTCACCATTCAGAAAATCTTGGCCTAGCAGAAATTGAAATTGATGTTACGAAGGGGGAAACGAAATCAATTTGGGATAAACTAGAAAACTACTTACCTATTTACACACTTTTCCAGTCCGACCGTAAAAATAGCGATGGAGACAATGAGGTTCAAGACCCTTTGAATGAAGCGGTAAGGCAAATAATGAATGATAGTCAAATTCAGGAAACATTGGCAGGGGTGGCAGAACTTGTTGAAGGAAAGTTAAAAGAAGTTGCAGGTTTGACTTTAGAAAAACTACGCGAAATGAACCCTGAAATTGCTGATAGTTTGAATCCTGTTATCCCCTCATCAGACAGTTTAAAATGGAATGACGTTTTCAAGAAGGTTTCCATAACAGGTGACGAAGATATTCCTATTAACAAAAGGGGGAGCGGTGTAAAAAGGCTTATTCTTTTAAATTTCTTTAGAGCAGAGGCTGAGCGTAGACGAATAGAGAGAAACGTCCCAAGTGTCATTTATGCGATTGAAGAACCAGAAACATCACAACACACAGCTCATCAAAAATTATTAATTAAAGCATTAATTGAGTTGTCGGATGCAGATAATACCCAAATTTTATTGACTACACATAGCCCAGTTATAGTAAAAAAAATGGATTTTGAACACTTGAGGCTAATACAGATTAGAGAAGGAGGAAAGACGGTAAATTCAGTTTCACCAGGACAACTTCCTTATCCGTCTCTTAATGAAGTGAATTTTACTGCATTTGAGGAAGTAACAGAAGAATATCATAATGAATTATATGGGTTTTTGGAAAGTGAGGGTCTAATTAATGATTTTAAAGTTGGTAAAGAAACTATAGAATATATACGACTCAGACGAGACGGAACAACACTCAATGAAAAAAAGATACTTACTGAATATATTCGACATCAGATACATCATCCTGAAAACAATCATAATGTGAGATTTAGCGAAGAACAAATAAGTGAATCAATTAGACTTATGAGATCCTTTATTGACAATCAACATTGAAGCACGAAAGCACAATAGCGTGTATGTAGCAAAAGCGAAAGAGCCGTTTTTTTCAACGCTTTTTTTGGCAGTTCAAAATTAACAACTATTTTCATTAACCTTTTTCGTTAATAATATTTATCTTTGCAGTGGAAATAAATTACAAAAGCAGAAAACTCGAAAAGCAACTAACCGACCCAAAGGAGATGGCAAAATCTTTTGGACAGTTGGCTCGCAAGGTGAACCAAAGGCTGAAGGACTTAACCGATGCAGACAATTTAGCGATTATGAGAACCATTCCGGCAGCAAGATGCCACGAACTGACAGGCGACCGCAAAGGTGAATTAGCGGTGGATGTTTCAGGTAATTACCGAATGATTTTTGAGCCACTACACGATCCAATACCCACAAAAGACGATGGCGGTTTGAATTGGGAAGAAGTCACCAAAATTCAGATTAACGAAATTGAGGACTACCATTAACAAACAGAATAAAACAAACAACATGGCAACGACACTTGAAATAGCAAAATCATTACTCTCCCCTCCTGGTGACACTATTCAGGAGCATATAGATTTTATTGGCATGAGCCAAGCTGAACTTGCCGAAAGAATGGGAAGACCTAAAGAGAAAATTAACGACATTATTAAAGGAAGAGAGCCAATCACAACGGCAACGGCTTTTCAGTTAGAAAAAGTATTGGGTATTCCTGCAAGCTTTTGGCTGAATAGAGAAAAGACATACCGAAAAGAATTGTATGAATTACAACAGCAGGAAGAACTTGAAAAAGAGAAAGGTTGGTTGGTTGCATTTCCTGTAAATGAAATGAGAAAATTAGGTTGGTTGCCAGATACAAGAGAAAAACACGTTTTGGTGGATAGTCTACTAAAATTCTTTTGTGTAGCAAGTACAGATGAATGGGAACGCATCTACATCGACGAAGAAGTTTCGGTTGCGTTTAGGGTTTCTTTGGCTCATACACAAAGCCCACACGCTATTTCTGCATGGTTACGCAAAGGTGAAATTCAAGCCAAAGAAATCGAAATTGCAGAGTTTGATAAAAAGAAATTTAAAGACGCTTTATCTAAAATAAAAGAACTGGCATTTTTGATGCCTGATGATTTCACACATCAATTGCAGAGCATTTGTGCCCAATGTGGTGTAGCAGTTGTATTTACACAAAACTTACCGAAAGCACCCATAAGCGGAGCGACTCGTTGGTTTCACAACAAACCTATCATTCAACTTTCGGGAAGATTTAGAACCAACGACCATTTTTGGTTTACCTTTTTCCATGAAGCAGCACACATCATTTTGCATGGTAAAAAAGACATTTTCTTAGAGAATGTAAAAGGAACAGAAATAGACCAAGAAAAAGAAGAAGAAGCCAATGCTTTTGCAGCCAAAATATTGTTGACGGAAAATGAACAGCAGCAAATTATTGATGCAGCACCATTAGATGAAGAAATGATACATGCCTTTGCCAATAAATTCAGAACTCCAACAGGAGTGATCATTGGCAGGTTACAACATTTAAAACTCATACCATTTCATATTGGCAATGGGTTCAGACAAAAAATTGATTTGTTTAATTAAAGATTTTACAGCGAATAGATGCCAACATTACACTGGATAGGAAAAGATAAAGTGGTGAGCCACCATCAAGATGTGCCATACCGAGTTTTGGAACACAAATACGGATTTGCAGCAGGAAAAGGAGAACAATCAGTGCCGACCAACAGCGGAAATAAAATCATACACGGGGACAACCTTGAAGCACTCAAAAGCCTACTTCCTGAATACGAAGGAAAAATAAAGTGTATCTACATTGACCCACCATACAATACAGGCAACGAAAGTTGGGTATATAACGACAATGTAAACCACCCCAAAATAAAAAAATGGCTAGGCGAAGTGGTAGGTAAAGATGGCGAAGACCTCACCCGACACGACAAATGGCTGTGTATGATGTACCCACGATTAAAATTATTGCATAAACTATTGGCAGATGATGGGGCTATATTTATAAGTATTGATGATAATGAACAAGCTAATTTGAAATTGATTTGTGACGAGATTTTTGGTTCAAATAATTTTGTTTCAAATATTATTTGGAGGTCGAGTGATAACAGTAATAATGATTCAAAACAGTTTTCAGTTGATTACAATCACACTTTAGTCTTCTCAAAAAGAAGAAATTGGTTATCAAATAAACTTTTAAGAAATGCTCAACAGTCTTCACACTATAAAAATCCAGACAATGACCCAAGAGGTCCATATTTTGATGGCAATCCTATTTCATCCCCAAATTACAGAGAAAATTTATGTTATGATTTAGTAACTCCTGATGGAAAAATAATTAAACATCCAAAAAATGGTTGGAGATGGAGTAAAGAATCTTTGGAGTATAAGCTTAATACTGGAGAAATTCGTTTTAACGAATCCTATACTAATATTAAAAGAAGAACGTATTTAAACGAACAAAAAGGGCTTCCGCCTTCGAATCTTTGGATCGATTTAGAAGAAACTGGTCATAATCGAAATGCAAAATATGACTTGGTTAAAATATTTGAAGAATCATCAAGTAAAAATGTTTTTCAAACACCAAAACCATCAAAATTTATTGACAAAATTATAAAAGTTTGTTGTGGTAAAAGCGACATCATTCTCGACTCCTTTGCAGGAAGCGGCACTACGGCTCATGCAGTATTGAATTTAAACAAACAAGATGGTGGCAATCGTAAATTCATTTTGGTAGAAATGGAGGATTACGCCAATGAAATTACAGCCGAAAGAGTAAAGCGAGTAGCCAAAGGATATGGTACTGGGGCAAAAGCAGTAGCAGGCACAGGCGGAGCATTTGACTTTTACGAACTCGGTTTGCCATTATTTGATGAAAACCAAAACCTAAACGAGAAAGTTGGCTTGACAAAAATCAAAGAATACATTTGGTTTTCAGAAACCCGAACTTCTTTTAGTGAAAGGTTAAACGCAGAGGTGCAAAGTTCGCAAAGCATAAATGAAGATTACAAACTGGGAGTAAAGGATGGTACAGTATATTATTTCATTTATGAAAAAGATAAACTGACTACGCTAGACTTTGATGCTTTGGAACTTATCAAAACCAAAGGCGAGCAATATGTAATCTATGCCGACAATTGCTTGTTACCAAAGGATTTTATGGCTAGGAAAAACATCATTTTCAAGAAAATACCTCGTGATATAACAAGGTTTTAGATTATGGTTGCGTTAGAAAGAAAATTATTTCAGGATTTGGCTCAAGTCATTGAGCAAGGCAAACAACAAGCCGTTAGTCAAGTGAATAGCGTGCTTACCCTTACCTATTGGCAAATTGGAAAACGAATCAATGATCATATGTTAAATAATGAAAGGGCTGGGTATGGAGAAAAAGTGGTGGCAAATGTTTCAAAACAATTAGAACAACAATTTGGAAAAAGTTTTACGCTAAGAAATGTAAGACGAATGGTGCAGTTTGCAGACGAATTTCCAGACATTGATATTGTGACACCATTGGTGACACAATTAAGTTGGTCTCATTTCTTGCAATTGTTTCCCCTGAAATCGAAAGCACAAAGATTCTTTTAGGCCCAGAAAGCCATAGAAGAAAGGTGGGGTAAAAGAGAACTACTTGAAATGCACAAAGATGGCATTCTTGTAGCAGAATATTGGACAGAATTACCTCCTAAAAAACAATTGGAAGAAAAATTACATCGAGCCTTGATAGCAACAAAGGCAAGAATTGAAAGCAAAAAAACATTGGAATAATGGAACTGAAATCATATCAACGAAAAGTAATTGAGAATTTGGAAGAATACTTAACCTATGTTCAAGAGCATAAAAGTTTAGCCAAAGCTTTCAATCAATATTGGGAAGATAAAATCGGCCCATACAATCCGTTAGATGGTACAGGAATGGAAGCCTACAAAAACAACATACCCAATGCAGCCCACGTTTGTGTCAAAGTACCTACAGCAGGAGGCAAAACCTTTATAGCTGTTAATGCTTTACATGCCATTTTTTCTGCTTACGATTCTGCAAAACCAAAAGCCGTAATTTGGTTAGTGCCTTGGAGTAATCTTTTACAACAAACTGTAAATACCCTTTCCAATCCCGAACACCCATATCGTCAAAAACTCAATTCGCTTTTTAACAACAGAGTAGAAATTTATCAAAAAGCTGATTTATTACAAGGTTCAAATTTCAACCCAACAGTGGTAAAAGACCAGTTGAGCATTTTTGTAATGAGTTTTGCTAGTTTAAGAGCGAATAACAAAGAAGATAGAAAAGTATTTCAGGAAAATGGACAATTAGAATCTTTTGTTTCGCAATACAAAAACAGCGAACATATTTTAAGTGGTGTGGACGATACCGCACTAATCAATGTTTTGCGCTACCTCAATCCTGTTTTGGTAGTGGATGAAAGCCACAACGCAGAAAGTGATTTGAGTGTTGATATGCTCAAAAACTTAAATCCGTCATTCATTCTTGATTTAACAGCAACGCCAAAGGACAATAGCAATATTGTTAGCCTTGTTCCTGCCATAGAGTTAAAAAAGGAACATATGGTTAAGCTTCCTGTAATCGTGTATAACAACCACGACAAAACGGAAGTCATCAACAATGCTTTGCATTTGCAGCGCAAATTGGAAAACCTTGCAAAAAAGCAAGAAGCCGAAGGCGGTAAATACATCCGCCCAATTGTATTGTTTCAAGCACAACCAAAAACCAAAGACGACAACACCACTTTTGAAAAACTGAAAGAGCAATTATTAGGTCTAGGTATTCCCGAAAGTCATATAAAAATCAAAACTGCCAATATTGATGAATTAAAAGGCATTGACTTGATGGCGGCGGCGTGTGAAGTTCGTTATATCATTACCATCAACGCATTAAAAGAAGGTTGGGATTGTCCGTTTGCATACATTTTGGCATCATTAGCAGATAAATCAAGCTCGGTGGATGTGGAGCAAATTTTGGGTCGTGTTTTACGTCAACCTTATGTACAGAAACACAAATCATTTCAATTAAACCTTTCTTATGTGCTTACTGCATCTGCCAAGTTCAATGAAACTTTACAGAGCATTGTAAAAGGGTTACAAGAATCAGGTTTTAGCGAAAAAGACTATCGCAAAGTCGATAAAATGACCGAAGAAGACCTGTCTGCCGAACAGGCAGGAAAGAAAACTGTTTCTGTTGACCCAATAGAATCTTTCCTTTTCCCAGAGCAACAAACCGGACAGAAAGAAGAAACTATAGATAAAAATAGAGTAACATTTGACCCAAATGCTGATATTGACCAAACTGAAACTACACCAGTGATTGAAGAAATTGAGGCCATTGCGGAAGAACAAAACCGACAATTAGAAGAGCAAATAAAGGAACAGGAAAAACAACCTGTTGATGAAAATATATTCCAAGAAATGGGTACTAAAGTAAAACGCTATAAAGTCAAAGAATCAAACAAAGATTTTATTGACAAAATTGAGTTTCCGCAGTTCTTTATCAAAGTTACAGCAAGTGATATTTTCGGAACAGAAGAGGAATTACTAAATCGTGAATCATTGCTAAAGGATTTTAAACTTTCAGATGAAGATATCAAGATTGATTTTGACCAAATTTCATCTGATTTGTATAAAATCGACTTAGAAGAATCGAAAAAAAACGAATACAGACCATCTTTTACAAAAATCGAAGACAATATGGTAAAAGACCCTATTGCAGAATACATTTTAGCTAAACCCAAAGACAATCAAATAACAGACATCACGCATCAAATGATGCAGATTATTGGAAACATGTACCCAATACCTGATCAAGAAATCAAGGTTTACATTGGACGTATTTTGAACAGTATGAACGCCGAACAACTCCGAGATATTTTGGTAAGAAAATGGAGTTATACAGACAAGATTAAAAGCAAAATCCGCCAATTGGCAGATGCTTATGCAGAAGGGCGTTTCATGGACTTATTGAAATCTAAAAAAATAAACACCAAAGCAAATTGGAAGTTGGGCAATGAAATTGTGCCAGGCAAAACAGGCTCATCCATCGGAAATTCACTTTATGAAAGGGAAGGCTCCATGAACAATTTTGAAGAGCGTGTTGCAATGGAAATTGGAACTTCTTCAAATGTTGCTTTTTGGCATAGAAACTTAGAACGTGGTAAAGGTTTTTACATTAACGGATTTAAAGCCAACCACTATCCTGATTTAATTATGCAGACAAAATCGGGCAAAACCATTTTAATAGAAACCAAAGGCGACCATTTAGATGGTTCAGACAGTGAAGCAAAATGCCGACTTGGAAATGAATGGGAAAGACAGGCGGGACAAGACTTTGCATATTTTATGGTATTTGACAAAAATGAAATAAAAGGAGCGTACACCTTAGACAAAGCAAAAGAATTGATAAGCAAAATGTGACAACCTCGCTTTTACCCATGAATTTTTCGATTGGGTCGAAATGACTGCTACTAAGTCATCTCGAACGAAGAGAGAGATCTCGTCTTGATTTAATTAAGGTTGCTTGAAATACGACCAGTTTTTACAATGTCAGTACGAGATTTCTCCCGATGGTCGAAATGACCGCTACTAAGTCATCTCGAACAAAGTGAGAGATCTCGTCTTGATGTAAATAAGGTTGCCTGAAATATGACCTGTTTTTAGAATGTCAGCACGAGATTTCTCCCGATGGTCGAAATGACTGCTACTAAGTCATCTCGAACAAAGTGAGAGATCTCGTCTTGATTTTTGAGGGTTTTCTGAGATGATGGGTTTTTTGGGTTATATAGTCACAAATGAACTGTGGCTTTTTATTTGCTTTGTATTTTTCTAATTTTACAACCTAACATTTAATTTATATGAAATCAATACTACCTTTTTTATTTATTTTAGTTTTTGCAGGTGGGCTTCCGGAGGGATGCGAAGTGAAACAGATTACTCAAGATGATACAGGTATCAATCCTGATGGTGGAATCAACCAAACCAGTGATAGCGATAATCAGGGGATTGGCGCCAGAACAGTTGCTTCTTCAAGTGAAGCCATGGTAGGGGTTTATTTTATGCCTTCTTGGAATGTATCCACAGATCCCAATAGGGATATTGATAGCTTTTGGCCATGTTTGTATAAGCCTGAAGACTGCGGTTTCACTAATAATACAGGTATGTGGGGTGCTAGAGGTCGCGTTTACAACAAAAATTATCCTTATGAAGGTCCTTTTTTGGAAAGAAAGCCACATAGCAGTTTGGGGGGATTTTACAAAAGAGATGATCCTAAGGTAGCCAGAAAGCAATTGGAGTATATGAAGAGTTATGGAATAGACTTCTTTGCATACAATTGGTTTTTTGGTAGGCACTATTATTACCACTTAGGCTTTGCCCCACAGGCTAATACATATTATCCAAAGGGATGGAAAGTTGATAATTCGAATTATAAGAGAGTGGCAGTACCAGGTATTGAGCAGTGGGAGGATCAATTGACGGTTTTGTTGCGCGAGAATGAAAAACTTCCAGAGTCTAAGCAAATGAAGTGGGCAATCAATTGGTGTGATGACGATGATGCCAAATGGCTACTTTGGTTGGATGTTGGCTCACCAGAAAGTATAGCAGCCAAAAGAAATGTAGCTGGTGAAAAAGCTGATAAGGCATCCTATCTGCAAGTTCATGACAAAATCACCATGCTTTGGATTGATAAATATTTTAAAAGAAAAGACTATCTGAAAGATCCGATTGGAAGACCTATTGTCTATTTTTATTTCCCACACGATACAGAAGCGAGGGCTGCTTTTTACGGGATTAGTATGAAAGAACTGCTCGATAGGTCAAAGGCTTTGGCTAGAAAGGCAGGATTTCCAGGGATCAAATTTATAGCAACTACTTCCGGCGCAATGACACAGGCAGAAATGCCCTATGCAATGCATACAAAATGGGTCGCCAATAATCCTAGAGAACCATGGAAGGGTGGTAGATACACTGACAAACTGCTTTTTCAAGATTACGCCAAAAGGCTAAAGGGGATGGGATTTGAAGGATTGACCTCTTATATCTATCATACCTATGAAAATAAAGCAAATTGGAGCTATGATGATATGAGGAAGAATTACAGAAGTCATTGGGAAAAATGGACTCAAGAATTTAAAAATGACCCTAGCTTCGAGTTTCAGCCTCCCGTAGCTATGGGTTGGGATATGAGACCAATGGGAGGGACGTGGCCGCAGCAAACTGGTGTGCCTAGCGAACCTGGCAAAGACAAAGTTCATAGCAACAAATCTACTTTTAAGGCTAAGCTAGAAGAAGCAAGATTGATTGCTGACCAGAATAAAGCTACGAATGGCAATACGGTAATGGTGTGTTGTTGGAATGAGTATTTGGAAGGCAATTACATTGAGCCTACTGAAGGTCATAAATTTGATTATTTGGAGGCTATAAGGGAGGTTTTTTCTAGAAAATAGCTATTGTCATCTCGAACAAAGAGAGAGATTTCGACTTGATTTAATTAAGGATGCCTGAAATACGACCTGTTTTTACAATGTCAGTACTAGATTTCTCCTTTCGTCGAAATGACTGCTACTAAGTCATCTCGAACGAAGAGAGAGATCTCGTCTTGATTTAATTAAGGTTGCATGAAATACGACCAGTTTTTAGAATGTCAGCACGAGATTTCTCCCGATGGTCGAAATGACTGCTACTGAGTCATCTCAAACGAAGCGAGAGATCTCGTCGTGATTTAATTAAGGATGCCTGAAATACGACCAGTTTTTAGAATGTCAGTACGAGATTTCTCCCGATGGTCGAAATGACTGCTACTAAGTCATCTCGAACAAAGAGAGAGATCTCGACTTGGTTTAATTAAGGTTGCCTGAAATACGACCTGATTTTACAATGTCAGTATGAGATTTCTCCTTTCGTCGAAATGACTGCTATTAAGTCATCTCGAACGAAGAGAGAGATCACGACTTGATTTAATTTAGGTTGCCTGAAATATGACCTGTTCTTGCAATGTCAGTACGAGATTTCTCCCGATGGTCGAAATGACTGCTACTGAGTCATCTCGAACAAAGAGAGAGATCTAGAATTGGTTTAATTAAGGTTGCCTGAAATATGACCTGTTTTTACAATGTCAGCACGAGATTTCTCCTGATGGTCGAAATGACCGCTACTAAGTCATCTCGAACGAAGAGAGAGATCACGACTTGATTTAATTTAGGTTGCCTGAAATATGACCTGTTTTTGCAATGTCAGTACGAGATTTCTCCCGATGGTCGAAATGACTGCTACTGAGTCATCTCGAACGAAGAGAGAGATCTCGTCTTGATGTAATTAAGGTTGCCTGAAATACGACCTGATTTTACAATGTCAGTACGAGATTTCTCTCGATGGTCGAAATGACTGCTATTAAGTCATCTCGAACGAAGAGAGAGATCTCGAATTGGTTTTCTGACTCTTTATCCTCAAAGTTCTTTAACCAGAAAAATATCCTTTAATTTTAGCTTTGGTAGAAAGCTTCTCAGAATGTACTTGCTTTCTTGAAATGGTTTGATTTTCGGAATCTGATCTAGGAGATTTTCTGGTGTTTCTATCATTTCATCTTTACTGATAAATGAATAACCAATAAACATCCCTTTTTCAAATAGAAGTGCAGTTTCTTCATCTGCACTTCTACCTCTTTCTTTGATGATTAAGGTACCTTCTTCTTCGGAGTTTTTATTTAAAAATGCCTGTACACGGGCATTGTATTCCAATGAATCTTCCTGTCCACAGCAGGCACCTTTGCATTGCTTGATGAGATAATCGTAGCAGGCTTCATTTGCTTTTTGTATTCCACAAAGCTTTGGGCATAATTCATATTTTTCAACAGCTTCCAGCAAATACTTCCAAGCTTCACTGTGACTTTCAAATTTTCTTAGGCAAATTTGGCTTGATTTTACTTTCGATACCTGAAATCGTATAAACCCAGCGTTGTCTTCATACTGTATGATACCCCAGGTGTTGCTGATAAATTTTTGTGATTTGTTGTACTTTGGCCAGAGCCTCTTGATTTCATGTAATTCCAATAGGTAGGCCAGAAATTCATTTCCTGTCAACTCCCAGCTGATATCATGAATTTCATTTTTGAGATCTAGCTTGGCTTTTCCTTTTGAATTTCCCGAAAAATGTCCCTTAAACCTACTCTTGATATTCAGAGCTTTTCCTACATAGATCACTTTTCCATTGACATCATGGAAATAGTAAATACCAGTCTCTTCGGGTAGGCTATTGAACTTTTCCTTGGCGATGTTTGGGGGTAAAAAGGCTTCCCCATTGTTTTTCTTCAACATGGCGAAAATCGCCTCTGCATCTTTTTGGTAGATTTTCTCGAAAAGATAAGCTGTAGCTTCAGCATCTCCAAAAGCTCGATGTCGTGCCGATATTTGGATGTCCAAATGCTCACAAATTCTCCCCAAACTATAAGACTTGTATCCCGGAAAAACCTTTCGACTCATCCTTACTGTACAGAGTTTTGGGGCCTTGTAATTGATATTGGTCTTTTCAAGAGCTTTTTGGATAAATGTATAATCAAAACCTACATTGTGTGCTATAAAAATGCGATCCTTCAAGATCTCAAAAATTTCCTCGGCAACCTCCCCAAACGTAGGCGAATCTGATACCATATGGTTATCTATTCCTGTCAAACCTGTGATAAATCCAGGGATAATCCGCTCTGGATTGATAAGTGTCTGATAGCTGCTCAGGATTTTCTGCCCATCATGGACAATAATTGCGACTTCAGTAATCCCTCCACCATCTCCGGGATTTCCTCCGGCTGTTTCTATATCTACTATTGCAAATTCCTGTTTCACTGAGAAGTATTTTTACTCTAATGTAACAGTTTCTGCAGAGAGTTGATTTCTTTCTTTCAATTAAATTCGCAGAAATATGTTTGGTTTGTAATAAAGGTTAGGTGATAGCCAATACAATCATTCCTGTCAAGATTGCTATTCCAAAGCTCAGTAGAGTGCCAATCAGAATATACTCGGTAAGCTTTCTGTCTTTGGATTCTTTGAGATCACCAAAGCGGAAGACTGATTTGGCTGCCAGTAAGAATCCTATTGCTTCCCATCTGCCGATAATTACAAATGTGAATACGAGTAACCGTTCCAATATGCCGATATATTTACCTGCATTGTCAAGAGATTGGTTTTTGCCGTCATCGATGGCATTGGACCATTTGGCCATGATTACTTGAATCAAGATCCCTGTCACAGCGGTCAAAAATAGAAGTGATGTAGCATAGATCCAGATGGTAGGACTTTCTACCCATATTTTGATTTCCAAGTTTGGCTTTTCCCAAATCAACCACAACAACAAGATGCTAAATAGATGCAAAACTTGATCTATCACAAACCACTTTGTTTTATTCTTTTTCTTTTGGAGGTACAGTTTTGTGAAGTCTATCAGGCCATGGATGACCACGATCAGCATAGCTAGAAACCAACATTGAATGTCCCAAAGTACCAAAAGAATCAACAATCCATGGATCAAAAAATGGATATATAATTTAGGTGATCTGGCTTTCTTTTTTTCCTTTTCCTGTACCCATGATTTTGGCTGAAGTACAAAGTCTCCAATCAAATGTGCGAACAATAGCTTTACAAGTAAGATCATTAGATTAGTTTTTGAAGCTTTTCCCTAAACACCCTTTCGATTTTCAATACCTCTTCAATATTGGAGCGGTTCCATCTGCCACTGACTGAGTTTTGTTTTATTTTCAAAATTTCCCCGATTTCTTCTTGTGTAATATTGGGACTCGTCAATACGATTTCGGCCAACTCAGCTGATGAAACTGACCAACTGTCCATGAATTTCCCTGCTAGTTTCAAGTACAGGTTTACCTCGTTGTCAAAATCTTGCCAGGGACTTTGGATTGCCAAGTTTGTTTTTTCTTTTTTCAGTTTTTCGAACTTTTCTCCTGCATAGATATAAGCAGGGCCATTGCTTTCTGATATACGCTTCCCAGCAAATGTCTTTTCTCCAATTCCTATGGACATCCTCACATCCAAAGTGCTGACCAGCTTTTTTGCATCTTTGGGCTCTATTTTTTTGATCAATGCTTTTATTTCCAGTGCTTTTTGTAGTGCTTCCTGAGGATCATTTATTTCCAACTGGAAGAAATCTCCCCATACCAATTCCCATTTCTCTGGAGTAGATCCCCATTTGGATAGGAGAGATTTGAGTGGCTGTAACCACTTTTCCTGATCCAAAAGCTTTCTTGAAGCGATGATGTCTCCTTTGATTATTGCTATCATAAATCTAATATCGTAGAAATATGCGATAATTCAAAATATCGTAGATACTTATGATATATTTAATTATCGCTTTAATAGACGATAATTATAGATATCACAGAAATCAATGATATTAAGTCGAAATGGATAATCGTAAATCGTTATTAGTCGATTACTTACCCGTGCTTCAATTGATTCAAAACATAAGATTTTGTTTGGCAAAAGGGAGGGAAGCAGGTAAAAATAAAATAAAGGATTAACAATGAAAAAGCCAACAATCGCTGTTTAAAGCATTTGTTGGCTTTGTTCACATAGGTTTGATAGGTAATTTGTTTGAGAAAAATAATTGCAGATCAGAACTTTTTCATTTCGACAATTAATTTCATGTTTTTTGAATCTGATTATAACTTTCTTGCCAGTAGCGTTATTTCAAAGATGAATAGTACCTTCCAATATCAACTAGCAACTTTTCAGCTGTAACAGCTCCAATGTCAATTGATATCTGATTTAGTACAAATGCAGGTATTAAAATCATTACTGCCAAAGCTTCGTATATCCATACTTTTTTATTCAGCAATCGAAGATTACTAAGTCAGATTAATACAAAACCCTAAATCTAATTGTGCCAGGAATTTCTTTCATGGCGTCAATGACTTCAGGGGAGTATGCTTTGTCAATATCGGTAATCACATAACCGATTTTTTCATTGGTTTTCAAATATTGCCCTACGATATTGATTTCATGCTTGGCAAGACTATTATTGATTTTTGCCAATACACCTGGTTCATTTTGGTGAATATGGATCAGTCTATGCGCATCTTTTAAGAAAGGCAATTGAATATTCGGGAAATTCACAGAATTGTAAGTATTTCCGGTGTTGATATATTCCATGATCTTTCCAGGGACGAATCGTGCGATGTTTTGCTGAGCTTCCAAAGTAGATCCACCGATATGCGGCGTGAGGATCGTATTTTTCATTCCGATCAGTTCAGAGACCAATGGTTCGGAATTGTTTTTTGGTTCTTCAGGAAATACATCGATCGCAGCACCAGCTATATGTCCAGACTCCAATGCATCTTTGAGCGCATTGATATCAACTACATGTCCTCTGCTGAGGTTGAGCAAATAGGAGCCAGGCTTCATTTTGGCAATCTTGGATTTGTCGAGGATGTTTTTGTTGTCTTTTCTTCCATCCACATGAAGTGAAATCACATCACAAGATTCCAATAGTTCGTCCAAAGAGTCAACCTTTGTGGCATTTCCAAGTGCTAGTTTTTCGATAACATCAAAATAGTAAACATCCAGTCCCATGTTTTCTGCCAATACAGAAAGTTGAGCGCCGATATTTCCGTAGCCAATTATCCCTAGTTTTTTGCCACGAATTTCGAAGCTGCCTGTGGCAGATTTATCCCAAATTCCTTTGTGCATCCCAAGACTTTTGTCGTGGAATCCACGCATCAGAAAGATGATCTCGGCAATTGCCATCTCTACCACAGACCGGGTATTGCTGAACGGTGCATTGAAGACGGCGATACCCTTTTCGGTACATGTCTCCAAATCAATTTGATTGGTTCCGATACAAAATGCACCGATAGAAATCAGTCTATTTGCATTTTCCAATACTTTTTTGGTCACATTGGTTTTGGAACGAATACCCAAAACACTGACATTTTTGATTTTTTCCGCAAGTTCATCTTCTGAAAGTGCAGAAGAAATTACCTCTACATTGTATCCTTCCTGCTTCATCAATTCTACACCTATTGGGTGTACATTTTCAAGAAGCAATACGTTGATTCGGCTTTTTGGGTAGGAGAATTTTTTGTTCATTTTGTTTACATAAAGAATTTCATCTAAGCTGGGAGCAATGTGGTCTGCTTTGGAGGTGACTTTTGGTCGCGCTATATTTTCCGTGAAGGCATAGAATTTATTAGCCATACCGGAAGCTTTGATTTCATAGTCAGTATATCCATCACCGATTACATATATCTCACCCTCTAAGTTAAGATTTTTGATGGTTTCTGGCTTACCTCCATTTTTTGAAAGAATATTTTCTCTGTCGAAATCAATGATTTTTCCAGATTCATCATACACAAATTCATTTGCAAAGACATTTTCTGCTTTGATTCCATATTCTCCAACTATTGGAGTAATAAAGTCTTTGAATCCATTTGAAATGATGATGATATTGTCAGCGTTTTCATTAAAAAACTCTTTGTTTCGCTGAAATGACTTAGAAACTTTATCTTTTAGTGCTGTAATCAATTCAGAAATTTGAGGCTTTGATGCTTCCAAAATCTCCAACCTTCTTTCCAGACTTTCCCTGAAATTGAGCGTACCTTCCATTCCCATATCGGTAATGTCTTTGATAGCTTTTAGTTTTTCGTCTCTTTTAGGATCCTTTTTCAGACTGATTTCCCCTAGGACATCCAGAGCTTCTACTTGTGTGAATGTACTGTCGAAGTCAATAATGAATTTTGTATTATTGGGCATTATTGTGATGAAGTTTTAATGAATTGAAGTCCAAAATTAGAATATTATTAAAAAATAAACACTTTTATTGACAAAAATACTTTTATAAATGAATCATGATCGCTCCGAAATCGATTGTATGCTATTTAAATGCATTATTTTGGAGAAAATTATTTTTACTAACATTTATTCTGTGATTTCTTTTTTTTACGAATGAAGATAGACCTTTGTAGCTTGCTTTCACTACGAAAGATAAATTTTCGAAAAAGATATTCAAAAAATCAAAATCATCATCCAAGCTTGGAAAGCTTGGATGATGAATACAATTATTTTATAGACCTTATTAGCCTTTCATTAAGTCCTACATAATCAGGGTTTTTGGCTTCTTGAGCCATTTCTTTTGATTTGGTAGCACTGGCTACAGCTTCTTTTTTCATATCCAATGCAAGCTCAATTTTAGCCTTGAGGTGCATTGTCCAATACTTTGGATCTGAATCTACCGACTTGTTTATCCACTCAAGTGCAGTTGGAAGGTCTTTGTTGGTAGTGAAATAATAATTGGCAGCTTGATAATACAAACCAGGATTGGTAGGCTCTTGATCTATCACCAATTCCTTGATTTGATTCATCACGATGCCATCTACTTCAGTTTCTATCCTAAACTTGACGCTTGCATTTTCCCACTTGATAGACACAGAAGCCCCTGTATCTGTCATGTCAATAAAACCAATTTCCATAGTTTCATATTTAGACTTTGACTTGCCTGATTTGACTTTAAAACGTACAAGGTCATCAGCAGCGCTATAGCCTACAGCTCCCCAGAGTTTTGTGTTTTTAGAAAGAATTATGGTCCATTCATTTTTGTTGGGTATGGAATAAAGTGCATAGGATCCTTCTGGTACATTTTTTCCTTCAATTTTGACATCAGTGGAGAAAGAAATAATAGTGGCAGCATTGGCGCCAGTTCTCCAAACCTCACCATAAGGAACTAACTCTCCGAAGATTTTCCTGCCTTTAGTGCTTGGTCGGCTGTATTCGATTTTGACATCACTCAATCCGATTTTCTGAGAGATGCTTGAGGCAGGGCTTGCTTGAGGCATTTCAATTTGCTGTGCCTCCAAAACTAAGGATCCGCTCAAAACCAAAATAATTAACAATAAGCTTTGTTTTAGATTCATTTTTGTATGTTTATTTATTAAAATTATATTTGCTTTTAAGATACTTGTAATGAAGAGCAATATTAAGTTCTAACTTTTGACTTATTACTTTGTCATATCTAAATTCCGATTATAAATTTGGGGATTCTTTAGCTATGCAACAAACGATCGAATATTAAAAATTCGACATTTTAACTTTAAATATTAAAACGCTTTAGTTTTCATGGGGATAGCAATTATTTCACCGAATAGAAATCCAAGTGTTTGGGTTCAGAAAATCAAGGAAATCGATGATAGCATTGATATTCAAATTTATCCAAACATCACACGAAAAGACGATGTTGAAGTTGTTTTATTGTGGCAGCATCCAAAAGGAATTTTGAAGGAATTCAGTAATTTGAAACTTATATGCTCTATGGGAGCTGGTGTTGATCATATTTTGTCTGATGAAACCATTGATCCCAATTTGCCAATCACTAGAATAGTCGATGATAAACTTACTTTTTCAATGACGAACTATTGCGTAATGGGAGTTCTCAATTTTCATAGACAAATCACAAGGTATAGCCAACAGCAAGCCAACAAAAATTGGGATATGACAAACCCTGAAATAGATGTGCACGTAGGAGTTCTTGGGGTAGGAGAGTTAGGCGGTGATGTGATCAGAAAACTCAAATCACTCAATATTAAAGTTTCAGGATATGGGAATTCTGCAAAAAGCGGTTTGGATTTTCCTTATTATTACGGCGACGAATTAGAATTACTACTCAAAAAAGTGAACTTAATTATTTGTTTGCTACCTTTGACCAACGAAACTGAGGATTTTCTAAACAAGGACTTTTTTAGAAAATGCAGTACAGGAACATACATTATAAATGTAGCACGGGGTAAACATTTGGTGGAAGAGGATCTTTTGGAAGCAATAAGAGAAGGTCAAATCTCTGGAGCTTTGATAGATGTTTTTAGAACAGAACCACTTCCAACCGACCATCCTTTTTGGGTTGAAGAGAAAATAACTGTTACGCCTCACATAGCCAGTGTGACAAATCCGGATGCTGCAGCTCCTCAAATTGTTGAAAATTATAACCGTTTATTGAATAATCAATTTTTAAAAAATTCCATCGATAGAAGGAAAGGCTATTAAAGAATAAAAAATGCATAATAATTTTAAAATCGTATGCCCAGTAGATTTTTCTGAATGTTCGCTAAATGCAATCGAGTATGCTGCAAAATTAGGAGAAAAATATGGGGCTAGTCTTATTATTTTACATGTTCCAAATATGGAGGATTATCACAAATTAGCCTCCAAAGAAGTCGGAGCGGCTGATCCATATGGTTTTATCCAAAAAAAGCTGCGTAATTTGGTCCATGCCGTAAGTGAAGAAAGTATCCCAAAAGGGCTTAAATCTTGCTCTTTTGAAATAAAAGAGGGAGAAATAGTTGATACTATTTTGGAGTTTGCCGATGATAATAAAGTAGATTTGATCGTAATGGGCACAGAAGGTGTCAATGATTTCAAAAAGAAATTCGTTGGAACAAGGTCATCGACTTTGATTGAAAAAGCAAATATAGATGTGATGCTGATCCCTAGGAAAGTCTTTTTTAAAGCACCACGAAAATTTGTATATGCTACTGATTATCATGAAGAAGACAAACTTGCAATTCAGAAGGTTGTTGAGCTTGCTGGTTTTTTTGAGTCAGAAATAGATCTTGTCCATGTGAGTTCTAAATCAGGAATCATTGACAAGTTGATGCACCAATCAATGATAAGTGAAATTACGCCTTTTATAAAGAGTGAAAAGGTAGCTTTTGTACTTAAATCTTATAGAGACTTGCCTGGGCTTGGCCTAGAGAATTACTTGATCACAGCAAAAGGTGACATGCTAATTACGCTTAGCACAAAAAAGAGTTGGTTTGACCAACTCTTTGCGCAAAATTTATCTAAAAAAATGTCTTATTTTATCAATAAGCCACTTTTTGTTATCAAGAATCCTTAAGAATTTTTATTCTTAAACCCAGACCCAATAAAGTCTACAAACTCACTCCAAGTTGATTTGTCTGTGAAGACTTTCTTGAATATGTTCATATACTTTTCAAATGATATAGATTTATCGGCATTTTCCTGCTTCGGCATGGAAAATGTCGATTTGGTTTTTTCTGTATCAGACTTTGGTTTTTCCTCACTTAGATTTTTTGGTTTGTAACCTACCAAATCATCTGCTTTTTCGAAGCTTTTCTTTGATCGTGAGATGTAGCCCATTTTCTCCTCTACCAATCCACGGTTGTTGTAAGCTACTGCGTCCTCCGGATCCATTTCTATCGCTTTATCATAATCATCTAAAGCACCTTGAAAATCCCCAATCCTATCTCTGAAGTAAGCCCTGCTTGAATATCGATACGGATTTCCCGGCTCCAAATTCAAAGCTCTGTCAAATTCCGTTGCTGCTTCTTCATTTCTTTTCAATAGATGTAAAACTACCGCACGGTCACTAATATAGCTCGCATTATAAGGTTCGAATTGTATCAGATAGTCGAAGTCCTCTAGTGCCAAGCTAAAATTTCCCATTCGAGAATGAACCCTAGCTCGGAAAAAGTAATACTCTGTATTATTTACATCTTCTTCAATGCAAGAGTTTACAGCATCCAAAGCTTCTTTAAACTTTCCTTCCTTAAAGTATCCAACTCCTATTTCAAAATTTGCCACTTGATTTTATTTTGTTCTATACAAATACAAAAATATGCCCTAGAAAGTTTAGATTTATATACTTTTGGATTAAAATTAGGCTTTAGAAAAGATGAAAACTTTCTATCTTTGAACTGTAAACTTTAGCTATGCCAAGTAAACCAGAAGACGTAATCAAAGACCTGAAAGCAGGTAAATATGCCCCCATTTATTTTTTGCAAGGTGAAGAGCCTTTTTACATTGATGAAATCACAGATTTTATAGAAAAAAACGCTATCCCAGAGCATGAAAAGGGTTTCAACCAAACAGTCATGTATGGTAAAGACTCCCAAATGAGTTCTGTAATTGGGAATGCAAGACGATTTCCAATGATGGCTGATCGTCAAGTTGTAATTGTCAAAGAGGCTCAAAACATTCCGAATTTAGGAAAAGAAGATACGGATACCCTACTTTTGAATTACATTCAAAATCCACTTCCAAGTACTATTTTGGTATTTGCACATAAGTATAAAGTTTTGGATGGTAGAAAAGCTTTGTCCAAGGAATTGGATAAAAAGGCAATTCTTGTCAAATCAGAAAAAGTACCTGAATATAAATTGGCAGCTTGGGTTGAAAACTATATCACTTTAAAAGGGCACAAAATTGATAATAAAACAGCGACTTTGCTAGCAGAAAGTATCGGAAACAACCTTGAGGTGATGACCAATGAAATCGGCAAAATGCTGATTAACTTTACTGAGAAAACACAGATTGATTCCAGCCATGTCCACAAGTATGTAGGTATCAACAAGGATTTCAACAATTTTGAGCTCACCAAAGCAATAGGAGTAAAGGATATAATAAAAGCTAATAAAATCGTTCATTATTTTGGACAAAACCCCAAAGGTCACCCATTAATCCCGATGATAGCTTTGATGTACAACTACTTCAGTAAAATTGCAATTACCCATGATATGAAAGGTGCGTCTGATGCTGATTTGGCTAGAAAATTAGGAGTGAATCCTTACTTCGTAAAAGAATACACCATAGCTGCCAAAAATTATCATTTGGGCAAGGTTATTGATGCCTTCGAATACATTAAAGAGGCAGATCTTCGATCGAAAGGCGTAGATGCCAACGGGATGGATGAGTCCCAAATCCTTAAAGAATTGATATTCAAAATTATGCATTAACCAGCATATTGACATTATGAAGAAAACTCTCGCATTGCTTTGGATGGCCATCACCGTTCAGCTATCTTTTGCTCAGTCGGGCTTGTACCAAACAGGATCACAGAAAATTTTAGACGATAATTTTGAGTTATTTGATAAGCAACTTTTTAGTGCATCCAAATATGAATTCGAAGAACTCAAAAATAAAAATCTCTCAAAAAATGACGAGGTCTTTGTGGACTTCCACCTTGCTATTTCTGCATTGAAAATTGATAATCCTGGTGCATCAGATCTGGCTTATAATTTTATCAGAAAGCATCCTGACCATCCAAAGATCAATGAAGCTGCTCATATTTTAGGTAATTATTTTTTTGAAGGAAGAAACTATAGAGAGGCTATTCCTGCTTACCAAAAAGTAGATGTTGATAATATTTGGCCTGAACAAAGGGCCGAAGTCCTTTTCAAAATGGGCTATGCACAGTTTCAGTTAGAGGATTACAACAATGCCTTGGTCAATTTCAATCTTGTAAAAAGAGAAAGAACAGAATATACACCTGACGCTAGTTACTATGCGGGATTTATCCACATGGAAAATAAACGTTATAATGATGCAATCGCAAATTTTAAAGAAGCAGAAAAGTCGAACTTTTACACTTCAAAAGTGCCATATATGTTGTCAGGGGTTTACTACAGACAAGGATTGTATGATGATTTGATTTCTTATGCCGAGCCGGTTTTAGCAAATAGGAAAAATCTTGACAGAAAAGAAGAAATCCATCTTTATTTGGCGGAGGCCTATTTCGAAAAAAGAAATTTCCAAAAAGCGGGTCAGCAATATGATGAATTTGTAAATACAAGAAAAGGTACTCTAGAAAGACCACAAATCTACAAAGCTGGTGTTGCACAATATGAAATACAAAATTATCAGCGTGCCACAGATTATTTCAAAGTTTCGGCAGTCGAAAATGATAAGATTGGACAGGTTTCTAGCTACTATCTCGGACATTCTTATCTGAAATTGAATAATCCCCAATTTGCTTCTACAAGTTTCAATGCCGCCTACAAAAGTGATGCAGATCCCAACATAAAGGAAGAAGCGTTGATCAATTATGCCAAGGTAAACCTCGAAAGGGGAAGTTTTCAAGAAGCAGTTACCGGGCTTGATACATATTTGGAGATTTATCCAAGAGGGCAATATGCTAAAGAAGCAGAGGACCTTTTGGCCGATGCATTGATCAATACTAGCAATTATTTGCGTGCTATTGAGCAAATTGAAAGAATGCCTAGCAAATCAACACGGATCAATGCAGCTTACCAGAAAGTTTCTTTTTATCAAGGGATTGTATATTATCGAGACAAAAGAAATGATTTAGCAACAGCGTATTTTGACAAGGCTATAAATACACCTGTTGATAAGGATTTGGTAAATCAGGCGCTTTTCTGGAAAGCAGAGAATTATGCAGCAAGAGAAAATCTTCCAGAAGCAATAAAGTCATATGAAAGACTACAAGCCCAAAGACCTCGATCAAATGACCCATATTTGATTAAATCACATTATGGATTGGGCTATGCATATTTTAACTCCCAGCAATATGTAAAGGCAGAATCACAATTTAAGCTTTATACAGACAAGCTTCAGAGAGCAGAAGATAAAGAAAATTATGATGATGCTATTATAAGATTGGGAGACACGTATTACGTTCAGAAGAAGTTTGCTGACGCTCTGAATACTTTCCAACGTGCTGTAAGGGAAGGTAATAATTACACTGATTATGCGCATTTTAGATCAGGAGTAGTTTATAATTTTCAAAACAATAATCAAGAAGCCATCAATCAACTGAATCGGGTGATTGATAACTTTCCATCAAGCTTATATTTGGAAGATGCAATCTTCCAAAAGGCTCAAATAAATATGGAGATGACAAGGTATGCTGAAGCAAAAAGTGGTTTTAGCAGATTAATCACGTCAAGGCCCAATAGCCAATTTATTCCATTTGCTTTGGAAGGTAGGGCTATCGCCAGTTATTCCCTACAGCAGTATGAAGAGACGATCAATGATTATAAGAAAATCCTAGAAAACCATCCAAACTCTTCCAATTCAGAATCTGCTTTGGTAGGTCTTCAAGAAGCTTTGGCTTTGCAAAACAGATCAGGGGAATTCTCCAACTATCTGTCTAGATACAGAAATGCTAATCCAGATAATAAAAGCTTACAAAATGTAGAATTTGAGGCAGCGAAAAATCTATTCTTCTCAAATTCAAACCAACAGGCCATACGAGCTTTTGAAGAATATTTGAAAAACTATCCGCAATCAGCCAACAGGGCAGAAGCGACCTATTTTATTGGTGACGCTCATTCAAAACTTGGTAATAAAACTGAAGCATTGAAGTTTTTCTATCAACTAGATAATTTGAAAGAATCTCCGCAAAGGCTTAGGGCGGTTCAAAGAATTGCAGCAATAGAAGTAGAGAATAAAAATTATGAGAAGGCGCTTCCATACTTGCGTGAATCTTCAAAAAGTGCGAGAAACAAACTGGAAGAGTACGAAGCTTTCAAAGGGTTGATGGATGCGCATTATTACACCAATAAATATGATTCAGCTGTTTTTTATGCTGACAGAATTATCAATTTGGGAAATGTAATGGCAGATGCAATCCCCTCTGCAATGTTGCTAAAAGCTAAAGCTTTTTTCCAAACAGGTAATGTGAACGCCGCTGAGGATGCTTTGATGACATTAATTAATGAATACAAAACGGTTCATGGCGCTGAAGGTCTATACCTTCTTGCAGAAAGCTACAATAAGAAGAAAAATTACAATCAATCTAACGATGCAATTTTCGATTTCTCAGCACCATTTTCTGCTCATGCTTATTGGTATGGCAAATGCTTTATCCTTCTTTCGGATAACTACCTTGCTTTGGGTGAAGATTTCCAAGCGAAAGCTACCTTGGAATCAGTAGTAGAGCAGGCCCAAGACGAAGGAATCAAAAAAATGGCTCAAGAAAAATTAGCTAAAATCAAATAAAATCCGAGAATTATATTTAAATAGTTATGAATAAGAATTTGATTTTCAGATATATACTTATTGTATTTTTCTTCGGATTGACTCTGCCAAGCTTTGCACAGCAAAGAGGTGAGGTTCAGGATCAAGAATTTGTGATAAGAAAGGATAGGGTTTTGACAGTGCCTGTTCAGCCGAGGAATTTCGAAAGAATTCCTGTATTGCCAACTCCTAAAAGCACAGCAAATTTCAACTATTTGGTCAAACCATTTTTTCTGAATTTACCGCCTTTAGAGATAGCACCAGAAGCTTCCCTCAAGCAATTTCCGAGAAGCAATGAAGAGTTGTTCCCAGGTTTTGTAAGAGTTGGTTATGGAAACTATTCTTCCCCAATTGTAGAAGCGAGATATAATCTATGGGAAGATGGAGATTTTAATATAGGTGCAAAAGTTAAGCATGAAGGTTTTTATACAGGTCCAATAGGTGGAAGGAACTCTGCAGAAAACCATACATCTGTAGGTGTAGATGGGACATTGTTCAAAGATTACTTTGAGTTGTACGGCCACGTAGATTACAATAGGGATTTGTACAATTTCTATGGATATGATCCAGAAAATGTGAATTTGCAGGAATTTGTTACTACCCAAAATATTTTCAATACATTCAAAATAAAGGCAGGAATTTCGAATTTGGAAAAGATGTCAGATTTGAATTATGATGCAAATCTAAACGTGAGGCTTTTTAATGATAGTTTCATGGCTGTTGAAAATGAAATTGGAATCAATGGGAGAGCGGATTTTTGGTATAATGAAAACCTCAGAACGGCTGTTGATGCAAATTTATCATTGACTACTCCTTCAGATGAATTTTATGGAGATATCAACAGAAATTATTTCAAGATCAAACCTTATGTGGAATACAGAAGACAGGGCTTGAGTGTTTTGGCAGGTGCAAATATTGTATTTGAAAATGACATTACGACTAATAAAAAATCAGATTTCCACATATTTCCGGCAATTTCAGGAAGCTACATGTTAGATGAAGCCTTTGGTGTTTATGCCGGAGTTGAAGGTGATGTGATTAGAAAAACCTATTATGATTTTGTAATGGAAAATCCCTTTTTAGGGCCTAGTGCCGAGTTGCTGAATACCATTCAGAATTTTGTCGCAAGTGCTGGAGTAAAGGGGACAATCAATGGTGAACTAACATATGAAGCGGGGGTGAATGTAGGCAAGTATGCAAACATGCATTTTTTCACTACTTCTCCAAGCGACAGTTTGAGATTCAATATGGTATATGATTCTGATACGAGAGTAATAAATTATACAGCTAGCGTTGGTTGGGAATATCAGGATTGGTACAAATTGACTGGCTCTGTCAATTACTATCAATATACACTCAATGACCTAGATGCAGCATTTCACAGACCGGAGTGGGAGTTAAGTCTGGGAAACACATTCAAACCAACCGAAAAATTCCTGATCAATGCCAATGTTAATGCAATGGGGGGAATAGTTGCTTATAAACCTACTTTGGATGTGAGCGAAACATTGCCTATGATCTTTGACTTGAACCTTAAACTTGACTATAAAATCAACAATCAAATATCAGTATTTGCAGTAGGCAATAACTTGCTCAATCAATCAAATCAAAGATTCTTGAATTACCCGGTAAGAGGAATCCAAGGAATTGGTGGCTTGACAGTTAAGTTTTAAGTGCATTAAGACAATCCTTGGATTCGATAATTTGTGAATTGATCCATTTGTCTTAGTTTCGTAGATTGAATTAGGAAAAGAATTGACAGACAATGAAGGAAAATAAAAACAACATAGATGATCAGGATAAGGACTATGGTTTTCCTTTTGTGGAATTAGTGCCTCTCAATGACTTAAGTGAAAATATTGATGAAATAGTTGGGCAAGAACAACAAATAGAATCAATAGAAGAGGTTGAAAGTCAACAGATACCAACAAAAGTAATTGAAAGTACAATTATTGAACAAAAGCCTGAAGCGAAAAAACAAATCAACGAACATAAGATCGTTGAGAAGAAAAAATCTACGACCCCGATGGTAATTGGTTTAGTTTTGCTGATGTTGGTAGTTTTGGGAAGTATGGCTTATTTCTTGTACTACGTCCCAAATTCAGATCAAGGTAAAGTTTCTGAATCAATAGAAGCAAACCAAGAGCCAGAAGAAGTTTCAAGCTTAGTTACAGCAGAAATAGATACAGAGGATAATGTAGAAGAAGAGACTGCTGAAGTTGAAGAAGAAGAAATAATCGCAGCAACTACAGAACCTGAATTGACAATAATCAATAGTAGGGAAGCAAGTCCAAGATATTTTATTGTAGTGGGAAGTGTGGTCGCTGAGAGATATGCAAGACAAGAAGTTCAGCAATATTTGGAGAAAGGTCATGATACATGGATCATTTTTCCTTATGGAGATATCAAAAATTACCGTATTGCCGTTGGTAAGTTTGACAATATAGAAACGGCCACTGAAGCTTGGGAAAAAGCAAAAGGTGAATTTGGAGATGCAATTTGGATTTTGAAATATTAATATGATTCTACTACAAACACTTTCTACTGACAACAACATGATGGTAGATAGTCTGGCAATTATGGATGCCGGAAATGGAGACATTGGTCTTCTAGATTTATTGATCAAAGGCGGCTACATGATGATTCCGCTTTATGCTTTGTTTGTTTTGGCTATTTTCATCTTTGTCGAGCGGATCATTACGCTCAGGAAAGCTGAGAAATCCCCAAAACATCTGATGGATCAAATCAAAATCCTAGTCCAAGGTGGACAAGTTGAAAAAGCTAAGATTCTTTGCCAAGGCGAAACTAGCCCTGTTGCAAATATGATTGCAAAAGGTTTGGAAAGAATCGGTAGTCCTTTGAAAAACATTGAAGTGGCTATAGAGAATGTAGGGAAAATCGAAATTTACAAACTTGAGAAAAACCTCAACCTTCTAGCAACTGTTTCAGGAGCAGCACCTATGATTGGGTTCTTGGGAACTGTTGCAGGTATGATTAGAGCATTTATTGGGGTAGCGCAAGAAGAAGGAATGGTATCCCCAAAATTACTTTCTACAGGTATCTACGAAGCGATGATTACCACTGCAGCAGGATTGGTTGTAGGAATCATCGCCTATTTGGGCTACAATTTCCTTGTTTCCCGAGTATCAAAGCTAGTTCACAACATGGAATACACGTCCATTGAGTTTATGGATATTTTACAAGATAAATAAGGATGGCACTACAATCCAAACACAAGGTAGAATCAGCATTTAGCATGTCTTCAATGACAGACATTATATTCTTGTTATTGATTTTCTTTATGTTGACTTCATCGTTTATTACACCATCAGGTTTGCCTGTAAATCTGCCTTCCAGTGAAGCTTCGGATATTGTAATGCAGGAAGTTACCGTTACCATAACCAAAGACCTTCGGTTTTCCGTTAATGATAAAGTAGTAGATAGAGAAGCTATCAAAGGCGAATTGACTAATTTATTGAAAGAAAAGAAAGGTCAGGTCGTTCTACATATAGATAAGGAAGTACCCGTAGAATATTTGGTAGAAATAGGAGGGATTGCTGCCGGCCTAGAAGCGAATGTTTCCATAGCCACTAAACCATACAAATAGAAATGCAAGTTTGGGAAGAAAATAAAGAAGAAGCAGATAGCAAGCGCAAAGCTTGGATCATTACCATCGTTGTAAACGTGCTGGTATTGCTATTCATTTATTTTATGGTAGTTTGGAGACAACCTATACCACCTTTGCCTCAATATGGTTTGGAGTTGAATCTGGGTTTTTCTGACTTTGGAAGTGGAAATACTCAAACCCTCTCTCAGCCTAATGATGTCAAATCTGAAGTGACAACACCACCTGCGCCGGGAGAAGTATCTACAACTCCAACAGAACGTGCTACACCAGTTGCACAGCCTTCTCAAGCTGCTAAGCCATCTACACCTTCGAAATCGACACTTGAAGCTAAATCAAAAACTGCAAGTCCTCTAAAAGGTGCTGAGAAAACTACTCCCGTCACCAAAGAATCAACTCCTGTCAAAAAAGAAGCTACTTCAGTAACCCAACCAGCAAAAGCAGAGGCAGAAAAAACTACCCCAAAAGCTGTGGAGCAACCAAAAGTTGATCAAAGGGCTTTGATGGGTGCTGGAGGTACTTCAGGAACAGGAACTCAAGCAGCAACAGGAAGTGCCCAAGGTTCTTCGGAAAAGGCTGGTGATGAAGGTAAACCTACTGGTACTGTAGATGGTCGGTCTTTGATGGGTTCTGGTACAGGACCAGGTGTAGCTGGACCAGGTGCGGGATACAACTTAGACCTTGCTGGATGGGATTTTGCATCAAAACCAAATATTCGTGACAATGTATCTTCCAGAAATGGAAGGATAGTTTTTAAGATCACAGTAGATGATTCAGGGAAAATCGTTCAAGCAATCCCATTAGAGTATAATGTTTCAAATGAGGTATTGGCATATTACAGAACAGTCGTAAATCAAGTTTCCTTCAAACGTCAGAGTGGTAATAGAACTGCTGATTATTCTTCTGGGAAAATTACTTTTATCATCAAAGTAGATTAATTTTGGGCATGAATTATTCGCAAACATTGGACTACATGTTCAATGCACTACCAATGTTCCAAAGAATTGGGGCAGCAGCATTCAAAAAAGACCTTAGCAATACTATTTCCCTTTGTAATCACCTCGGTAATCCTGAATCCAAATTCAAGAGTATCCATGTGGCTGGTACCAATGGGAAAGGGAGTACATCTCATTCCCTTTGCTCGATTTTGATGGAAGCAGGGTATAAAGTAGGATTGTACACCTCTCCACATCTCAAATCATTTACTGAAAGAATAAAAATCAACGGAAAAGACATTTCTGAAGGATTGGTCGTAGATTTTATAAATCAAAATAAGCCCTTTTTAGATGAATTGAAGCCAAGTTTTTTTGAAATGACTGTGGGCATGGCTTTTTGGCATTTTGCTAAAGAAGAGGTGGATATCGCAGTAATTGAAGTTGGTATGGGAGGGAGATTTGATAGTACAAATGTGATAGTTCCAGAAGTCTCTGTAATTACAAATATAGGCTTTGACCATGTTCAGTTTTTGGGTAATACGCTAGAGGCTATAGCGGGAGAAAAAGCCGGAATCATCAAAAAGAATGTTCCTGTAGTCATCAGTCAGAGGCAATCGGAAACAACTGCGGTATTCGAAATTAAAGCCAAGGAAAATAATTCTGAAATATACTTTGCTGAAGACACCTACTGTATAGAAAAAATCGGAGTTACCCCAGATTCGCAGGAAACGGTTTATCGAGTGGGAAAAGATTCTGATACCTTTAGGTTGAATATTGATTTGATGGGGAATTACCAGCAAAAAAACCTTGGTGGCATTTTGAAAACCATCGATGTGCTTATTGCAAAAGGGTACCATATCCACTTTTCGGATATTGAAAGAGGAATTTCACACATTGTCAAAAACACCGAACTAAAAGGGAGATGGCAGACAATTTCCGATGAGCCAAAAGTCATTTGTGACACAGGACACAATGAAGAAGGTGTAAAGTACATCGTTGATCAGATCAATCAAGTTAAATACAACAAGTTGTTTATGGTCATCGGAATGGTCAATGACAAAGATGTTTCAAAAGTATTGTCCGTGCTTCCTAAGCATGCATATTACTATTTTGTACAAGCAAATATTCCAAGGGCTATGAAAGCTAGTGACCTTTTTAGCAGCGCTATTTCAGAAGGTCTGAATGGAGAGGTAGTGGAAGATGTGAATGATGCTATTTCTTTGGCTAAGAAAAAGGCAGGAAAAGATGATTTAATATTTGTTGGAGGTAGTACCTTTGTGGTCGCTGAAATTAATGAGTTATAAAGATGGGTAGGAACAAGCTACAAAGATTTAAGGAGAACGAAGAGAACAGAAATGTTGTCCAAGATGGTAAGGAGATTTTTAAAAGTGT
Organism: Belliella alkalica; assembly: GCF_022549785.1. Lineage (GTDB taxonomy): Bacteria > Bacteroidota > Bacteroidia > Cytophagales > Cyclobacteriaceae > Belliella > Belliella alkalica. The sequence goes on along the minus strand of NZ_JAKZGO010000001.1, from coordinate 568,648 downwards.
AAAAGGGAATTGGAATAAGCTTCAATTTGAGAACTCACAACCTCTGGTAGTCGAGCTAGCATGTGGAAGGGGAGAGTTTACTGTAGGATTAGCTAGAAAATATCCTGAACAGAATTTTATTGGTGTTGACATCAAAGGATCCAGAATTTGGAAAGGGAGTAAAATCGCAATTGCTGAAGGTTTGGAAAATGTTTCATTCCTTAGAACCCAGATTCAATTGCTGGAAGATTTTTTTGAAGAGGGGGAAATCTCTGAGCTTTGGATTACATTTCCTGATCCATTTCCTCGAGATGGAGATGAAAAAAGAAGGCTAACAAGTCCTAGGTATTTGGATATGTATAAGCCACTGATCAAAAATGGAGGAATTGTAAATTTTAAAACCGACAATACAGGCTTGTTTGACTATACCTTGGAAGTGGTATCAGATCGGGATGATTGTGAAATATTAGCCCATACCCATGATTTTTACCAATCCGAATTCAAAGATGAACATCATGGCATCAAAACTCGCTATGAAGGGATCTTTAGCGAAAAAGGGGAGAAGATTAAATATTTGAAATTCAGATTTAGATAATTCAACGGTATGCTCTTGGATCGAATATGAATGGCTCGGCTGATAGCAATTTCACCTTCTTGAAATACTTGGAGTTTGGATTGATCAAGAAATTGTAATTTGAATGTATGATAGCACTGTGTACCCTCAGTGCTATATAGTTTTCTTCTCGAAAATACTTTTCAGCGATTTTAGCCAATGATTTGGGGTAGGGGTACTTGAACCAATTTTCGGGAAGTTCATGAAGTGGAAGATTTGAACATGCTGATCCGGAATTTCCAATGTCAATAAATTCATTTGAGGAGTACCTTTGCAATCATATGACATCTGACAAATCAACATTTTGCAAGTAAAAGCATTTTTTGATTTTACTATAAAGATCTTCAGAATCTATTGGCTTGGTCAAATAATCATCCATTCCTACTTCAATTACTCGATTTTTGGCTTTTTCGGTTGCATCGGCAGTGACAGCTATAATTGGGATGTTCTTATTATCTTCTCCACATACACCGTTTCTGATCGCTGTAGTTGCTTCATATCCATCCATTTCAGGCATCTGCAAATCCATAAGGATCAAATCGATTTTTTCTTTATTTAGTATTTCTACAGCTTCTAATCCATGATTTGCAATGATGAATTTAGTATTCGCCCATTTTTTTAAGATAGACTTCATTACAAGTTGATTGACTGGGTTATCTTCCACAATCAAGATAATTTTTCCTCCAAGGTCATAAGTGCCGCTTTGATGTGTAAGCTTGTCTATTTCATATGAATTTATCTGCGGCAATTTCACTTCTATTTTGACTTGAACTTCAGTTCCTAATCCTGGCCTACTGGATATTTCGATTTGCCCTTTGTTCAATTCTACTAGTGCTTTTACGATACACAATCCCAATCCAAAACCTCCAAACTTCCGTTTATCGTCGATTTGTTCTTGAATAAATGATTCAAATATTCTGTCCAGCTTGTTTGTATTAATTCCCACACCAGTGTCTGAAACATTGATGCTGAGCATAAACTTTTTGTTATTTAAAATTTCTGATTTTATGCTAAGTTTGACCTCACCCAAATTTGTGAATTTTACAGCGTTGTTTAGTAGATTAGCAAGAATCTGTCTCAACCTATTTTTATCTCCAAGGACCAGTTTTGGCACTTGATTGATTTCTTCATAAATAAAGTTTAAGTTCTTTCCTTTTGCTTGATTCTCTGTTGACACTCTTAGTTCTTGAATCAGTTTCGGTAATTCAAATTGTTTTTCTTCCAATTTAAGTTCTCTTTTTTCAATTTTTGAATAATCAAGAATGTCATCAATGGCTGATAACAAGCCAAGTGATGAATACTGAATAACCTCCAAATCATTGGTTATCTTTTCATCATTTGTATATGCTTGAATTGATTTAGATAATCCGATTACAGCGTTTAAAGGAGTTCGTAGTTCATGGCTGATATTTGATAGGAAAAATGATTTGATATCATTTGATTCTTGTGAGCGCACAAGAGCTGTGCTTTGCATTTCTTCTTTTTCTGATTTTAACTTTCTAATTCTATTTGCCATTGAAAGTGAAAGGAAAATCATTTCAAATCCAGTTCCAAGTTTTGAAGAATTTTCTGTGAAAAACGAATTTGGAACCAAACTAAAATTATTCAGAATGAAAAACACAAACCCTATAAAAAACGCCAAAATACCTAAGCTAAAAAATACATCAGGCGCGGATTTTTTGATATAAGAATTTGACAATGCTATTACAATCAAAATCAATAAGATGATCCCAAGAATATTGACAATAGGGTAGTACAAATGCTTTATTTCATCAAATGCAATGACTGCAAATATTAATAAGAATGTAATTAGGTGTAATACATTATATGCTTTGTGAATACTTAAATTGAAGGATTTTACATTCATATAGACTTGAGTATACCTACCAAAAGCCAAAGTAGATAGAGCTGCAGCAAGCAATATGCTATTTCTTGAAATCCAGCCTGCATTGGGTGCAATGTATTGAATAAAGTATCCATCTAAAGAAAAATGAAGGAGTGCAATCGATAGCACATATGCAGAATAAAGAAGGAAACTTTTCTCTTTTATGCCAAAATAGAAAAAAAGATAAATTGCTCCTGCCAAAAATAAAATTCCGTAGAATATTCCAAAGATAAATTGGTCTAAATATGACTGTAAAATTAGAGAATTTGAACTGTGAAAGTTTAAAGGTAAGTTGATAACTTCTCCATCACTTTGATATTGTATGTAGAATTGTTGGGTGGAATTGGCAGGAAGATCAATGGGGAATATTATTTTTCTATGATTTAAAGGTCGTTCAATGAACGGAACCAAATCACCACTTCTTTGAAAAGAAATCTGATTGTTTTCAGCTAGTTGATATAGTTCTACAATATCTGTAATTGGTCTTCCTGTTTCAAAAAATAGACTCAGATTAGAATTAGAGCTGTTTTTGATTGAAAATTTCAACCAATAATTATCTTTTGTAAAGCCAAGATTTGTGTTTTTACCTTCAATTTTTTCAAAGTCTAGTTTTGGTGAGGATTTGATGATATCTTCTATAGAATAAGCTTCATCACCTACATTAGTGATTTCAGAAAATTCAAACACAGAGACCGGTTTCAAAAAATTATCGTCATCAAAAACTTTTTGAGCTTGGGTTTTTAGACTAAAGGAAGATAAAAATAGGATCAATATCAAAAAGGCATTAGGTAACTTTAGCTTCATTTTTGTGGCTTTGGGGTGATAATCGGAGCTAATTACGTATAATTTTTGATAATTGGATTTATCTAATAAAATTAATTTCACGAAATGCAGGATTCGGGTATTTATAAAAACCTTCCCCAGACTTTTCTCCCAATTTCCCTTTGTCTATGTATTGCTTCAAAAGGCCTGCAAAAGCCTGAGAGGATCGATCTGGCATCTTTCGTGTAACATGCCATGCAGTGTCTAAACCGACATTATCCAATATCCCAAAAGGCCCCATTGGCATATTGAAATTGACCATCCATGATTTGTCAATATCTTCTATGCTAGCTACTTCACTGGTCAGTAATCTCCCTGCTGCACCAATAAATGCCATTAGCATGGAATTGAAAATGTATCCTGGGTTTTCTTTTTTGACCAAAACAGGGACTTGGTGCAATGATTTCCCGAAATCCTCTAACATAGGAATCATTTTGGGATCAGTGCCGGGATGTGGCATAATATCAACTATTTTGCTGTAAAAAACATCATGAAAATGAAAAGCACAGAATTTTTCGGGACGTCCAGAAATTTCCGCAAATAAAGAAGGTAAAAGGTAAGAGGTATTTGTGGTAAATAATGTTTTTTCAGGCGCTAAACTCCCGAAGAGTTTCCATACTTTTTCTTTTGTATCTATATCTTCCAGAACACTTTCATTGATGATATCTGCATCATATACAGCTTCCAAAGGGTCTAAAGTGAAAGTTATTTTATGAACAATTTCAAGTGCTGATTGATCCTGAATTTGATTTAGTTTTATGAGCTGTCTCAAGATTTTTTGCATTACCTTCACAGATGAATCCAATGCCTCTTGTTTGATATCATAAACGCTCACTTGATAGCCTGACAGCGCAGCCTGAAGTGCTACTCTACTCCCCAAAGTGCCAGCTCCGAGAATACATACTTTTACTATTTTCATATTCTTCAAATCGTAAATCCGCCATCGGCTGTTAATACTGCACCTGTAGTGTAAGAGGCACTGTTTCCTGCTAAGAAGAGAGCCATTACACCAATCTCCTCTGGGTTACCGATTCTTTTGATTGGTAGCATTTTCATCATACCTTCCATGATTTTTTCATTGCTCCAAAGTGCTTCCGAGAATTTGGTTTTGATCAAGCCCGGACAAATTACATTGACGCGGATTTTATGGTCTCCCCATTCTTTTGCAAACCCTTTGGACATCGAGATCAATGCTGCTTTGCTCGCAGAGTATATTCCTAAACCTGCTTCAGGAGAAATCCCTCCAATTGAACTGATGTTGATTACTGAAGGGGAGGAGGATTTTCTTAAAAATGGAAAACATAGTTTCATCAATTCAAAAGGGGCTTTCACATTTACATTCATAATCTTATCAAAAGCTTCTGTACTTGTTTCATGAATTGGTCCGAAAACAGGATTAGCAGCGGCATTGTTCACCAAAATATCTATTGTACCATACTTTTCAACTGTTTTGTCAACCAAACTCCTTAGTTCCTCAATGTTTCCAACATTACAGGAAATTCCGCATACTTCATATCCTTTGGCTTTCAACTTATTTGCTAATTCATCCAAACTGTCTTGCTTTCTACTAGATATGACAACCTTTGCACCTGCAGCGGCAAAAACTTCCGCTATACTATATCCAATACCTTTGCTGGCTCCTGTAATCAATGCCACCTTATTGTCCAATGAAAAAACGTTTGATAAATCCATTTTTCGAAATTTTTAAATTTTAGAGTTAATTAATTTGTGGTATTTCATTTTTATAATTTTACTTTAATAAGTTTCCAAAGGTTATATTAAATGACGGAAAAATATTTAATATACAATTAAATATTTGAAATATACATTTTCAATTTAATCAAAAGCACCTTAAATACTAAATTTTATATCAAAAAAGTGAGGCCTACCAAGTAATATTTGTACTTTGGGTTTCTATGATTTTCTCTTTAATTCAATAAACCTTATTTGATATGAAACAAGTAGTATTTCACAAAACAGGACAACCTGCTGATGTTTTGAAGCTGGAAGAAGCACCAATGCCAAAGTCAAAACCAAATGAAGTCTTGATCAAGGTAAAAGCAAGAAATATCAATCCTTCTGATATTATGTTCATTAGGGGAATGTATGGAATTACACCTAATTTTCCAAGCTCAGCAGGATTTGAAGCAACTGGTGTAGTCGAAGAAGAAGATGAAAAAAGTACTTTTAAAAAAGGTACCAAAGTGATTTTTACAGCTATTGGAACATGGAAAGAGTATGTAGTTGTACCGGCCCATTTACTGATACCAGTGCCCGAAGGTATGTCTGATGAGATAGCCTGTCAAGCCTTTGTCAACCCGCTGACAGCTTATGGAATGATTGAAAAAAGTGGTTTGGGGTCTGGAGATTGGTTGTTGATCACTGCTGGAGCATCGGCATTTGGCAAACTCGCAATTCAGATGGCGAGTCAGAAAGGTATCAATGTGGCTTGTACCATCAGAAATGATAAGCAAAAAAGCCTTTTGGAAGGTTTGGGAGCAAAGCTTGTGATCAATACTGAAAAAGAAAAACTTCAAAAAGTAATCGCTGAAAAAATAGATGGAGGAATTCATGTCGTATTTGATGCCGTTGGGGGAGTCCTTGGAGCAAGGGCACTTGCTAGTTTGAGGGCAAATGGTACCATGATGGTTTTTGGGCTATTGAGCCTCGAAAATATCCCACTAAACTCAGGTTTGTTAATATTCAAAAATCTTAAAGTAGAAGGGTTTTGGTTAACGACTTGGATAGAAAGTTTGGATAGAACAGCTAGGGAAAAAGCATTCAAAACCATATTTACTTATCTACTTTCTGAAAAAGTAAAAGTAGATGTTCAAGCAACCTATCCACTTGATCAATTCCAGGAAGCTTTGGTAGAATATGAAAAGGCTGGTAGAAATGGAAAGATAATTTTGGTTAGTTGAGTGGATTGGTGGAAGTGGTAAATTATGGATTTTGAATCCCATTTTAATCCTCAAACCCTCCTAAACTCTAGAGAATAGTTATTGAGTTGATTAGGTTATTGAGTGGATTGGTGGAAGTGGTAAATTATGGATTTTGAATCGCATTTATACACTTCTAATCTGCAAAATGAATAAAAAAAATCCCAACCAAAATGGCTGGGATTTTTTGTTTTAGATCATTTAATTGTGGTGCTTCTGTATGACTTTCCGCTTTCTTGTAATAGATAAGTAATAGATTCTAAATGAACGATTCATGGTTTGTAGACAATTTGGGCAGTTGTCGGTAAATGAATGTTCACAAATTAGAGTACTTATTTATAATGAAGGTGCAAAATTGCGGATGCTCATAATATTTTACTTCGTCAAGGCCTTTTCCCGCTGAACCTCGAGCATATCAGTAGGAGGAGGGGTGTTATCTCCCAATAAGTGTTGAACAAAATAATCTCCCATTCTCCAGAAGAAGTACTCTGTCATATCACCAAATCCATGTCTCTGACCTGGTAAGATGATAAAATCAAAACGCTTGTTGGCTTTAATCAATGCATTGGCCATTCTGATAGTGTTTGCAGGATGTACGTTGTTGTCAACATCTCCCGTGACCAATAGAAGTTTGCCTTTTAGGTTTTTTGCCAAATCTGGATTTTTTTCAACTTTATAAACGAATGATGTATCACCTTTTGGAGAAATCAATTCCTGAACACCATGATGCTTCTCAGACCACCATCTGTTGTAAATATTATTTTCATGATTTCCTGCTGAAGAAACCGCTACTTTGAAGAAATCTGGATAGACTAACATGGCTGCAGTGGACATAAATCCACCTCCAGAATGTCCGTGGATTCCAACTCTATTCCTATCGATATATGGATGACGATCTGCCAATTGTTCTACTGCTGCTTTTTTGTCTGCCAAACCGTAATCCCTAAGATTTCCATAGCCATAGTTATGATACCATTTTGACCTTCCAGGATGACCGCCTCTGTTGCCTATGGTCACTACCACAAAGCCAAGTTGTGCCAAGCGGTCTGTTCTGTCAAAACCTCTGCTAAAAGATTTGTTCACTGCTTCGGTTTGAGGTCCTGGATATACATACTCTATGATTGGATAGATCTTTGTAGAATCGAAGTCAAAAGGCTTGTACATCACACCATACAAGTCTGTGATTCCATCATCAGCTTTGAATTTGAATGTTTCAGGAAATTTATATCCTGCAGCAAAAAGATTGGACAAATCTGCTTCTTCCAAATCCATGATTTTCTTTCCGGTATTGTCATGCAGCGATGAGGCAGGAATTGTATTTACTCTTGAATAGTTATTCACAAAGTAATTCCCTTTGTCATTGGTTGAGGGGCTGTGATTGAAATCACCAGGATTCAATAAAGTAATAGCTCCACCGTTTAAGCTGACTTTGTAAAGATGCTCGTAATAAGGATCTTCACCTGTTTCTTTTCCGTTGGCTATAAAGTATAGAAACCTACCTTTTTCATCTATAGTAGCAATCCTGTCAGAATGAAAAGGGCCTGATGTAAGCTGTCTCTTTAGGTTTCCATTTTTATCATAAAGATAGTAATGTCCCCAACCGTCTCTTTCTGACCAATGGATTATTTCATTTCCATTATTAATAAGCTCTGGTTTGTTGATGTCAATATATGTGTTGCTTCTTTCTTCAATTACGACGGTTTTTGACCCTTCAGAAATATTCCAACGGACAATATCTATCTTCTTGAGATCTCGGGAAGTTATAGAGAAATAAAAGCTGTTTTCGTCCCCCAACCATGTGATTGGCGTAAAGTCATCATCTCTACTGACCTTGAGTCTGGATGCTGTATACAACCCAATCGTTTGATCCTTAAAGGTGTTCACATCTAGCTTGGACATTTCCTTGGAATCAAAAGAGTAATGCATCAGATCTGTGATAGGCTGTTCTTTCTCACCTGGCATGGCATACTTATAGGTTTCCAAAGTAGGTCTTGGGTCTTTTGTGTTCTGAATTACCCATAGATCTTTCACTTTTCTTACATCTGATCTTGTAAAAATAAACTGTTTGCTATTTTCAGACCAAATTACACCTGCGCGTTTTCTTTTGTCTTTATTCTTTTCTTCATCTACATTGTCTTCTCCACGACCACCTCCATAAGAAAAGTCTTTTTCTCCATCTTCTGTCAGTTGATTCTCTACGATGGTGCTGTCTTTTTCATCTTTTACTGCCTTCAGGAAATTTTCCTTGTCCATCCAAAAAAGGTTGTCATGTTTGGCAAACACAACTTTGGAAGAATCTGGAGAAATATTTGCCCAAGCCAGTCGCTTAGCATCTTCTTCAGGATCTTCGACCTCAATCAACTGCTGATTTTGCAAATTGTATCTGAATACAAAAGTCTTTTTCTCAAGAGAATCCTTGGCACTCTTGTTTTTCTCTTTGATTTCATCCCAATCCTTCTTTAATACATCTTGGGTGCTTTTGATTTTGAATTGAATAGTGTTTTCGTCTTCCAGAAACTTTAAGCTCGTAATGTTCAGGTGTTGTCCATCAAATGGGTCTTTAACAATTTTTGTTAGCTCAGCTGCTAATTTATCTTTGTCAAAAAATTCCCTTTTGGTCTTAGCAGCTGGGTCTACGATATACCAATTTTTGCCATTAGAAGTTTCGTAGGTGTACCAAAACCGATCGGATTTTTTTAACCAATGTGGATCCACATCAGTTGTGAATACCATCTTTCTGACTTTTTCTGGAGAAAATTTTGATGCGAGTTCATAATTTCCTTTTGTGGGTGATTCTTGTGCTTCTGCAATTCCTATAGAAATGAAAAACACGAGAAAAGCGTATATTTTCTTCATAAAGTGTATTTAATATTTACGTAAAAATATTAAATCATCCCACTAGGATAGAACCACTTATGTAAAACTTAAAATAGCCTATTTTTTCCTTGAGCAAGGATATGTGAAATTGAATGAATTCAGCTTCAATCATCACTTCTTTTCCATTCTCAAAATTGGAAAAGGATTCCCTTGATCATCCAGTTCAGATCTTTCATACTCGACAAATCCAAATTTCTGATAAAATCCCACTGCATGAATATTTTGTTCGTTGACATCTACTTTATTAGCTTTCAATTCAGTCAATGCATATTCAAGCAGCATCCTTCCTAAGTTTTTGCCAATGTAATCGGGTGACAAAAATAGCATTTCAATTTTGAAGTCATAAATTCCAATAAAACCTAGCATTTCTTCTTCTTCGGTTAAACAAAAAACATCAAGTTCACCAAAGTCCATCGTCTGAACCAATATCTTAATTGATTCAAAATCTGATCGTTTTAAAAATGTATGTGTGGCCAGTACAGATTTTTCCCAAACATCAATCAATTGTCCTCTCAAGTCACTTGAGTAAGGGATTATCTTAAAATTATGATTTTCCAATAGTTTGTAATCTGTTTGTTAATTGTTTCTAAAATAAGCTACCCTGAACGATGTTTGGTTTTGTTGCTTGGATAGTTCCCTTAAGCATATCTTGCATCAACCTAATGAACCCAGGTTTCCAATTGTCAATGTGGATTTTTATTTCTTTGTTTTCATAATTTACAGGTCCACTTAGTCTTTCATATCCTATAAGCATGCTCCAAATGGTGTAAAATGTAATTTCAGGTTGTAATTCGGGCCTTATACTTCCGTCCTTAATGCCTTGGGAAACCATTTGAATTCCAAATTTTCCGCAATCATGATGGATATCTAGCAATTTTTGGAAGTGAACACTTTCAAGGATTTTAGGATCGATTTTTTCTCTCGTATGTTCATCATTGTATAGACTTAATACACCCAAGAAATTGAGAATGGCATCATAGTACATTCTGTTTTCGAGACTATAGTCCAAATATTTTTGAACCAAATCAATCAGCATTTGCATCCCGTTTTTACCTTTTGAACGAAATACATCTCGAAATACATCCTTTAGTCCTTCGAAAGCTTTTCTAGTGACAGCCATATATAGATCTTCTTTGTTTTTATAGTAAAAATAAGTGAGCCCTTTGGATATTTTGGCACCTTTGGCAACATCATCCATTTTGGTCGCATGATACCCTTTTTCTTTAAAAAGTCTTATTGCAGATTCAAGTATTAACTTTTCTTTTTGCGTTCTTTCTTGTGCACCCATGATTTAAAGAGTTTCTTTTGAATTGAGTTCAAAGATATTAAACAAAATTCAGGTTTGAGCATTGTCAATATGGTAATTGTCATAAAATGGTGGTAGTGAGCTTCAAAATTATTACTGTCATAATTCAGAATGTCCATAATCTAATCTATACTTACAAAAGTGGATTATTATATTAAAAATCTTCTTTCTAATGTAAAAAATACCCTGTAGTTGGTATTTTATATCAGCATATTTGTACCTAAGTTGCATTCTCATTTAAAAAGTGAATTATGCAATTTTTAATTAAACTAAAAAGAGGTAGTTCGAATAACAAAATTTCTCGAAGTTATCAGTATCAGTTGTCTGCCGCCTTGGAAAATATACTTGAACAAGCTGATAAATCTTCTATGCAGAGTATTTATGGGGATCAAGCTTGTTCGAAGCGCTTCTATCCTTTTACTTTTTCAAATTTGGATTTTGATTTTTTTCTCGAGGATATCGAAAGTGAGCTTTTTACGCATATAGGTGAAAATGCTAGCTTAGATATGAGGATTTTAGTTGATTCCAGTACATGTGATTACATTGTAGATTTACTAAAGGGACAAAGAATCAACTTTGTAAGCTCTAATGAGATTGTGGAATATAGTATTCATGATTTAGAGGAAATACCCAAAGTAGATTTTAAAGATGAAATGATTTATAAAGCAGTCACACCAGTATTTTTGGTAAATAAAACCGATAAAGGTGAAATGGATTATGTTTCCCCTAATGATATCAAATATGCGGGTTTATTTAAAAATCAATTATTGAAAAAATTTTCGAGCTTTTTCCCTGAGCTCAAAAAGCTTCAAAAATTAGAAGATTATTGTCCTGAAATTGTTTTTGAACCAATTTCTGAAATTCAAAAGCGTGGAGTTGTATTCAATGATTTTGAAACGGATCCTATCAAACTTACAGCTTATCAGTATGATTTTAAACTTATAGCTTCACCATTATTACAAGAATTAGGATATTATGGTGGGTTTGGTACTCAAAATTCTCTAGGGTTTGGTTGTGTTTCCGTAAAAAACCTCAGTTAAAGTCAAATTTTTATTGTCATTTTTATTCGGTTTTTTATTTTCTTTAAGTTACTGTTTTTTTATTAGTTAGATAAGATTAGTTTAGGAGGTTGATTTTATTCAGACAATCTATTTGTTGGAATTTTTCACTTTATATGAAATCTAGCTTGGGGTAATTGGTATTCAAATATTCAAGCAGCATTCTCTTATTTCATTATCTATCTCAGTTAATTGGGAACAATTGAAAGACAAATTTTCATCATATGAATGGGCAAAATAATTTTGTAATACACAAAGAAGTGCTTCCTTTTCTGAACATTTCCATGTATTTGAATAATAAAAAACTAATCAGAAATTTGATAATAGAAAATACTTCTGATATAGACTCGGGCAGCATAGTAATTAGGATATCAGCAGATCTTGAATTTATCAAACCTTTTGAATTTTCTGTTCCTTACATTCCTGCTGAAAGTGACTTAGGTATTCCATTGGAAACATTGAGTATCAACAGAGATTTCCTTTCCAAGTTGTCAGAAACAGAAAAATCGGTAATCACAATAGAGGTTTTGGAAAATGACATCCTCTCTCAAGTTGACACTTTTGCTGTAGAAATTCACCCAATTGAATTTTTTGGTGGATTCCAAGTACTCCCTGAGTTGATTGCATCATATGTGACACCCAACCATCCATTTGTCTATCAGATCAAAAGAAAAGCAATTGCAATATTGGAAAAGCAGGGTTTGATAACTGCATTTGAAGGATATCAGTCACAAGATGTTGAGCGCGTATTGCAGATAATCTCTGCTATATATTCAGCTATACAAAGTGAAGAAATTGCCTATAGTGCTTTGCCCCCAAGCTATGAAGAGAGGGGACAAAGATTGAGGCTTCTGAGTACTATTCAGAAAGAAAAATTTGGAAATTGTATTGATTTGACTTTACTCTTTGCGGCTTGTTTGGAAGCAGTAAATCTTAATCCGATTTTGATTTTAGTAGAGGGGCATGCCTTCGTAGGATGCTGGCTTCATGATGATAAATTTCCTGAGATCATTAATGATGATAAATCGGCCATCACCAAACGTCTTTCGAAGGGTATTCGTGAAATAGTTGCTTTTGAAGCTACAAGTGTCTGTCTGGGTACAGCTATGAAGTTTAGTGACGCATTGGCTTCAGGAGAATCACAATTGATTCAAAAAGAAGATTTTCAATTGTCAGTAGATATTAAGAGAGCGAGAACTGCCTTCATTCGTCCTTTGCCTTTGATCAATGAATCGGGTGAGGTGATATTAGACCAAGGGGAATTGATAAAAGATGCTTACAGCAAGTCTGATAAAAAATTTGATATTGGGACTATCTACAAGGATGACTTGCTAGAAGACAATACTGGTAAAACCAAACAAAAAATATGGGAGAGAAATCTTCTGGATTTATCTCTTCGAAATAATCTGCTCAACTTGCGGATGACACGGAATATGCTGCAATTGGTAGATGTAGATATCAGTCATTTCGAAGATACATTGTCAGAAGGTAAGACCTTTTCCATTATGCCAAATCAGCAAGCGGAAGTGCAGCGCAAATACAATTATTTTTCTCCACCATTGCATAGTTCTTCTCCTCTTTTTCAATTGGCTAGTGAAGAACTGAAATCTAATCGCTTGTTGACGCATTATCATCAGCAAGACCTTGATAACATTCTGACCTATATTCATAAAAACGCAAAGCAATCTATTGAAGAAAATGGTTCAAGTACTTTGTATTTAGCTGTAGGGTTGCTAAAGTGGTATGACCGAAAAACGCCTGATCAACCACGTTTTTCTCCTATTTTATTAGTGCCAGTAGAGCTACAGCGAAGATCTATCAATAGTAAGTTTACACTCAAAAGTCGAGAGGAAGAGACTATGATCAACATTACCTTGGTAGAATTTCTTCGCCAAGAATATGAATTGAATTTAGGGGCGTTGGAGCAGTTGCCATATGATGATAAAGGGGTTGATGTAGCCAAAGTCATGGGGTTATTGAGAAGATCTGTGATGCAGATGAAAGGCTGGGACGTAGAGGAGCAATTGGTATTGGGGAATTTTTCATTCAACAAACTTATTCTATGGAAGGACATAGTTTCGCATTCAGATGATATTCTGAAAAGTGAAATAGTCAGGAGTTTAGTAGAGGGAAAGTTAGTTTTTAGTAGTGATAAGGAAGGTATTGAAGGAGTAAATATCGACGGCATCGAGTCCAAGTCCATTGCATTACCGATTCCTGCAGATGTATCCCAAATGGAAGCAGTATTGACAGCAAGCAGAGGGCATAGTTTTATACTGCACGGACCTCCTGGTACAGGCAAATCTCAGACCATTACCAATATTATTGCAGATGCTTTGTTTAATGGAAAAAGAGTGTTGTTTGTAGCGGCAAAAAAGGCAGCACTTGATGTAGTTCACAAGAGGCTAGAGCAGATAGGTTTGGGGGCATTTTCTTTGGAGTTGCATTCCAATAGATCAAGGAAATCAGACGTTTTGGAGCAGTTATCCAAATCTTTGGAATCAAACAGATTAGCTAAATCTGCTGATTATATTCAAGAATCAGAAAGACTTGATACTGCCAAGCAGGCTATAAGCAAATATGTCGATGTACTTCACGAAATTCAACCTATTGGCTGGAGTTTGTATGAAAGTATTACTGCATTACAGGATTTTGAGGAATATAGTTTTGGAAGGAATTTGATTCCACAGCTGATTCTAGAAAAATTAAATTTTAAGCAATGGCAAGAATGGACAGATTGGTTGCCCCAGTTCCAGTCTTTGGCAAAGATAGTTGTTCATCCCAGTGAGAATCCACTGGAAGATCTAAGAATAACTCAATATTCCCCGTCAATTAATGAGTCTATTTTATCTCAAAGTCAGTTTTTGATAGAGATAATGTCAGATCTAAATAAGAAACAGGACGCAGTGGTGGATGCTATTAAGTTCCCATTTTCTGTGAATTCAAAAAAGGATTTCTTGCAATTTAGACAAGTAGTAGAAGTTGTTGGAAGTTTGCCAGATATGCCATTGGAATTATGCCGTTTTTTAGCCAACAAGGATAATTTTGATTGCTTTGAAGAATGGATTAATCATTACTTGCATTTTCAAAAAGCACAATTGAGTATCCTTAGTGAATACAATAGAAGTGTTTTAGACTTAGACTTGACGAGCATAGAGTTAGAATGGAAACAAGCAAAACAGCGTTGGTTGCTTGGACAATGGTTGCAAAAAAATAGGATAAAGAAACAAGTTGCAATACATAAAAATACAGTAATAAAAAGTGATTTGGAAATTGAGAAGCTGTTTTCTGAAAACCGTCAGCTCAAAGAAGTACAAAGGATATTACAGCAAAATAGATTTTTGGAAGTGACCAAATCATTAAAAAATCTATTCAAAGAGGATCAGACTGATATAGACCAAATAAAGGGAAGGGCACATTCATTTAGAAACTTAGCACAGCATATGCGACATTGGGGAGCACATGCGCTAAGCCAATGGATGCATGTTTTCAATAATTTGGAATATCAATATACAGGAGAAGTGTTTTTTCCAAATTCAAAGTTGTGTAAAGATTTTTTGCACCAATCTGAAAAGTTTGAAAAAGCAGAAGATGATTTTGAGGCTTTGGTTGGGATAACCTTTGAAGATGAATTAGACTGGATCGATCAAGCTAAGGGTCAGTTAGCTGAAATACAGAAACATTTGCCTGAATTAAAGACATGGATGAATTTTGTTCAAGTATCTAATCAGGGAAAATCAATGCATTTGCAATGGTTGATTGATGCCTATTATAATAAATCCTGTGATCATGATAGCTTGCATGCATATTTCCATTATACGGTACACCGATCTATTGCTGAGCAGGTAATTTCAAAAAGTGAAACCTTGAGCTTATTCAATGTGAATTTATTTGAAAGTAAGATTGAGCAATATAAGAAGATTGCTATTGATTTCAGGAATTTAACAATATCAGAACTAAGATCCAAGTTGGCCTCGAACCTTCCAAGCACTTCAATAGAGGCCATGCAAAGTTCTGAAATAGGGATACTACAGCGAGCTATCAAAAACCGTGGAAGAGGAATGAGTATTCGTAAACTTTTTGATCAAGTTCCCAACCTATTGCCGAGACTAGCTCCATGTATGCTTATGAGTCCAATTTCAGTTGCTCAATATTTTGATGTTGACTTGAATCATTTTGACTTAGTAATATTTGATGAAGCATCCCAATTGCCTACTTGCGAGGCGATTAGTGCATTGGCGCGCGCTAAGCAGGCGATTATTGTAGGAGATCCTAAGCAGATGCCTCCAACTTCATTTTTCAATACGATAAAATTAGATGAAGAGAACATGGATGTGGAAGATTTGGAAAGTATATTGGATGATTGTTTGTCTTTATCTGTTCCTTCAAAGTACCTTTTGAGGCACTATCGTAGTAAACATGAAAGTTTGATTGCATTTAGTAATGTTAATTTTTATGAAAATAAGTTGCTCACATTCCCTTCTGCCGATGATTTAAACCGAAAAGTCCAGTTTCAGCATGTAAAGGGTTTTTATGATAAAGGAAAGACACGGACAAATGTAAATGAAGCCGATGCAATAATTGACTATTTGCGATCACATTATAATGACCCCTTAAGGAGAAAATTAAGTATTGGTGTAGTCACATTTAGCCAAACCCAGCAAAATTTGGTAGAAGATAGACTACAGGAATTATTTATGTCAGATATCAAATTAGAAGAATATGCGAATGAAAGTTCAGAACCTTTGTTTGTCAAAAATCTTGAAAATGTCCAAGGAGACGAAAGGGATATAATCTTGTTTTCTATAGGATATGCGCCTGATAAAGACGGTAAATTGAGTATGAATTTTGGTCCCCTAAATAGAAATGGTGGATGGAGAAGATTAAATGTCGCTATCACTAGGGCTCGTAATGAGATGCTTGTTTTTGCGACACTAAAATCTGACCAAATTGATTTATCAAGAACTTCATCAGAGGGAGTTGCAGGGCTTAAAGCTTTTTTGAATTTTGCAGAAAAGGGTCATTTGATGATTAGGCCTGAAGATATCTTGAGCAATCAATCCAAAAAACATTTGTCAAAAGCCATAAGCAAAAAATTGATAGCTAAAGGTCTTAGCGTAAAATGTAATGTAGGTACTTCAAATTTTAAAGTTGATATAGCGATTGTTCATCCTGAGAAACCTCAAGAATATATATTGGGAATAGTTTTGGATGGACATCATTATTTGAATGCTCAAACCACCAATGACCGTGAAATGGTGATGCCTTCCATGCTAAAATCATTAGGATGGAATATTCACAGACTATGGACCATGGACTGGTATGAAAATTCATCAAAACTGGTTGATGGAATTATTGAAAAAGTCGAAATTTTACAAAAATACAAGGGAAATATTCCAACAGAGAATGATTTTCAAAGTAAAGAATCCAATGAAATAAATATAGATAGGTCTTTGTCTATTGATGAAGAGGATTATTCAGAGGAAATCATTATTGAAGAAAATTTATTACGAACTCCTTATGTATCTCACAAGATTACACCTATGTCATTCGCTAATATTGAAACAATCTATGATGATACCTACAGGGACAAAATCAAGAAACAAGTATTGGAAACTGTAGAGGTTGAATCTCCGATCAGTAAAGCATATTTATTCAAAAAGATATTGCAGGTATGGAATATTGGAAGATCAAGTTCAAAGTTAGACAACCACTTAGAAAGTATTATCAATGAATTAAGTATCAATAAAGTCATGCATCATCAGCCTTTTTATTGGAATTCAAGGCAGAAGGAAGGGTTGACTCACTATCGTATTTCAGAATCTGGAAAACGCAACATGGAAGATATCGCGCCGGAAGAGATTTTGGTAGCGCTGGAAGAAGTAGTAATACATAACTTAAGTATAGAAGAAGAGGAGTTGCTACGCTATTTGTCAAGAACTTTTGGTTTTGCAAAAGTTGGAAAACAAATTGAAGTTCTTTTAAGGTATGTAATTGATATGGCAATTAGTAATGGTAAAGTCAAAAGAGAGTCAGGAAGGATTTTGTTATCAAAAAAACATATAGATTAATTTATGATGTAGCGTTTGCCCAACTGAGATGTTTTATGGAATTAGGATTTGACAGGAGTTTGGTGATTTTTGTCAAATACTCGAAGGTATTTATAAGTCTTGATGTGTCAGATGATTTCTGGAATCAATAATTTTCAGACAATGATTTGAGAAATTTCAATTCTTTGATTTGTTCCATGTTCTGCATGCTTACAGGTTTTTCGATGTAACTTGATACCATTTTGAATAAACTGGCTTTTTCTTTGTCGGATTTATTTATTGAGGATGTTATGATAATCACATGGATAGGCACATTTATTTGTGATTTTTCCAAAATCCCCAAAAAATCCCATCCGTCAAAATTAGGCATGTTTATGTCTAATAATATGATCTGTGTAGTATTGGAATTATTTAGTGCATTTAAATATTCTAAGGCATCAATTCCGCCAATAAAGCCTTTTGGATTTGAATGTAGTCCACTTTTAATAACAAGGTGTTTGACAAGCTTTATGATGATTTCCTCGTCATCTACAATTAGAATGTCGTATTTCATTGTATATCGTCAATATTAATTTGTTCTGTTTTATTTGTGATGTTTCTGATGATCATATCTAACTCCTGAGTAGAGTTTGCAATATGTTTGATAATATCTTCTTTGCTAAATCCAGGATCTTCACCTTCTAAGCTAATTAAGTTTACCAATCCCATTAGTCGTGCTAGGGGAGCCCTTACTACATGTGACTGAATCCATGCAATTTCTTTCAATTTTGTATTTTGTGTTTCAATCGCATCAATGTATTGATACTTTAAAGTGACATCATTAGCTAGCACCAACAAGGCTTTTCTACCTTTGAATTCAATTTCATTGTAGCTGATTTCCACATCTATCAATTCCCCATTTTTTTTGATATGTTTGAAAGTGCCTGGATTTTTCATCTCTGGACCCTCATTGGTTCTTGATATTATATCCAGTGCTCTAGCTTTTTCATTTTCGGGTCTGATGTCAAATACTGTCATATCTAAAAAATCTTCTTTTGAGTAACCATAATGTGAAATGGCGGTTCTGTTTACATCTAAAAATTTAAAGCTGGTCTTGTCAAAAACATACATTGGGAGCGGGCTTAAATGGAAAAGTTCCCTATATCTTTTTTCTGAATCTTCTAATTGGTTGAAAACTTTCTTTCTTTCAATAGCATATATTATGCTTTTTTGAAGGATATCGGGTTTGATTTCGTCTTTCAATAGATAATCAGCAGTGCCTAAGCTTATTGATTTTATTGCAAAAACTTTGTCAGAATACCCTGTAAGTACGATTACGGGAATATTTTCTGCAAATTTTAGTACTTCATTTACCAAGTTCTCACCATCTTTGTCTGGCAAGCTTAGATCTAATAAAATGATATCATATTCATTTGAAACTTTGCTGAGAAAATCTTTGAATGTTTTTGCTTGATCAATTATCAATTTTTCAAATACCTCTTCCAGGTACTCTGATATGAGAACAAAATCTCCAATATTGTCTTCAATTATTAGAATTTTTTTCGAACTTTCAGTATCAGTCATAAATAGCTAATTCTTAGTTGGTAGTTTGACAAGAGAAAACCAAAAATCTTCAATCTGAGTAATGACTTTTAAAAATTCCATTCCTTCCACCGGTTTTGTTATGTAACAGTTAGCATGCTCTTTATACGCGTCCAATACATCCTTAGGTGTAGAAGATGTAGTTAGCATAATTACTGGAATCTGCTTCAATTCTTCTGAGGTTTTGATGTGTTTCAAAACCTCGTGTCCATTTTTTTTTGGTAGATTGATATCGAGTAGAATTATATCAGGTTTCATTATTTCAACACCATATTTCTGATCCTTGTTGAGATACATAATTGCTTCATGCCCATCTTTTACCACTTTGAGATCATGGAGGATTTTACCATCTTCTAATGCCTCTCTAATGAGTAGAATGTCGCCTTCATTGTCTTCTACTAAAAGGATTTGAATTTTTTTCATATTTAAGTAATTCATAAAGATGATAAATACTCTTGTACTTTAACATCTATTTATAAGAAATTATGTAAGTATGGAATGATACCAGTAATTTAAGGTGAGTGTTCTTTTGATTCATTTCGATCCAACAGAGGCTGACAAGTTATTAATTGATATTGATCTAAAGCAAACATTAATATTATATTTTAATCTACTGGAAAAGTTGCGCATAACCATATTTAAGTATTGTTTTTCGAAATTTTTCCCGTAAGATCAATTCATATGATTGATAGTAGATG
Organism: Belliella alkalica; assembly: GCF_022549785.1. Lineage (GTDB taxonomy): Bacteria > Bacteroidota > Bacteroidia > Cytophagales > Cyclobacteriaceae > Belliella > Belliella alkalica. The sequence goes on along the minus strand of NZ_JAKZGO010000001.1, from coordinate 548,840 downwards.
ATGTGTCTCAATTGCTGTAATCATTGTGAGTTATTTGAAAATCTATTTTTCACCAATGACGGGTTTAGTTTCGATTATCATTGGGTTTGATTCAAACTTACTTATTGGTTTTATTAGCGATATTATGCTTGCTACACATATAATAAATCATTTTCTATTTTAATTGTTCATAAATCAATTTTCCAATTTTTCTTGAGATAAGATATTTATCCAAAAGTCTTTTAATTTATTCACCATTTGTATAAAATCATCTGTAGTGACTGGTTTAGTTATAAAACAATTCACCTGATTTTTATTTGATTTATCAATGTCGTTTGGGGATGAAGATGTGGTAAGTATAATGATAGGTACCTCTTTATGTTTTTCGCTACTTTTCAGGTGTTTTACGACTTCATGACCACTTAATTTTGGTAGGTTTATGTCTAATATAATTAAATCTGGATAAATTACATTTTGAAAATCACCTATTCTTTCGATATATTGAATTGCCTTCTCTCCATTTTTGACTATGCTTATAGAGTTTTTGATTTTGGCTTCCTCTAGAGCTTCCATAGTCAAGACTACATCCCCATCATTATCTTCTACTAATAGTATATGTATATTTTGCATAGTAAAATTTGAAACAATAAAGAAATCCAAGATTACTAAATAGAATTTTCAATTACTTTAGTTCTAATATACTAAAAATCTTTATTTATCGAATAGATAATTTTGCCTTTATTACAATTTTAATTTCTATAAAAAATTCTAGTCTTTCTTATATTTTACATGTAAAAGTTTTTCGAAATTTTTCTAACTATACAATATGATTTTGAATTTATATTTTTTTTAGAAAACCCAAAAAAAATTTATGATTATCTTAATAGAATTACTTAATGATTTCCACATTAATACTATAAGTTATAATACGATGATATAATTAAATGATGGATTTTAAGAGTTGAATAAGATATGTTAAAGTTCTTTTTTTATTGTGAACTTAAAATTACTACCAAAGTTTATTTCACTTTCTACATAAATAATTCCTCCCGATCTTTCTATTATTTTTTTACAAATAGCCAAACCAATCCCTGTCCCCGAATACTCTTCTTTTTGATGTAAGCGTTTGAATATCTCAAATATTTTTTCGTGATATTCTTTTTCGATGCCTATTCCATTATCTTTTATTGAAATTATCCAATAGTTTGAACAATCTTCATAAGTTACATGAACTTTGGGCAGATTGCCTGCTTTTTGATATTTGATGGCATTGGAAATTATATTTTGAAAAATCTGATAGAGTGGTCCTTTTCCGAACTTTACTGCGGGTAGCTTATCCCATGTTATCGCTGCTTTTGTTTTTTCTATGACATCTTGATTCATATGTTTGATATCATTCATCAGTTCATTAAGGTCTACTATTTCAATAGAATGGTTGATTTTGCCAATTCTTGAAAACTCCAAAAGATCTAGAATAATCTGCCTCATCCTTATGGCGCCATCAGTAGCATAATGTAGGTATTGTAAGCCTTTAGCATCAAGTGCATTTGCATATTTGTTTTCAAGTTTATTAAGAAAACTCGTCACCATCCTTAGCGGTTCTTGCATATCATGCGAAGCAATGAAAGCAAATTGTTCAAGTTCAGCGTTAGATTCTGCTAATTCATTCGCTTTTTTGGCTAGTGAATCGTTCAATTCAATCATTTTGATTTCGGAATTTTTTCTATCAGTTACATTTTTAAAATGCACAGAAACACCTTCTTCGGATGGGAATGCAGTAATCTCATACCAAGATTTTAAAGGTGGAAAATATTCTTCAAACCTTACAGGTATGTTTTTAGCTTTTGCTTTAGAATAGTTGGGGTAAAATTTGAGGTTAACTGCTTCAGGGAAGATTTCCCATAAGTTTTTTCCCAAAACATCTTCTCGCTTTTTTCCCAATAATTTTTCAGCTTCATTGTTCCAATATGTGATTATTGAATCGTTATCAATAGCATAAAAGCCATCTTGTATACTTTCCAAAGTATCAGACACTTTCTTGTTTGAGATTTTGATGGCTTCCTCTTGCTGTTTTTTTTCTGTGATATCCTTACCTATAGCAAAGATTAATTTTTCTTCGATTATTGGTGTTGAAGTCCATGCTAACCAGACATAGTGCCCTGATTTTGTTACATACCTATTTTCAAAATATGGGATAGGTTCGCCATCATCCAACAATTTTAATATATCCTCTGTTTTAGCTTTATCATCTGGATGTGTGAATTTGAAGAGGTTTTCATTGAGTAACTCTTCTTGAGTATAGCCCAATGTTTTACAAAATGATTTGTTGATTTTCTTAAAATATCCATCAAAACCTGCAATGCAAAGAAGGTCTGGGGACAACTCAAAAAATAAGTTTAACTCATTTTCAGCTCTCTTTCTTTTGATCATAGAACCTATTTGTGCCAAAAAATCGAAATCTAGTATAGGTGTTGTTTCGAAATCAACATGTCTTGCTATACTGCAAAGGACTATCCCAGCGATAAATTGACCATTGTAATTAATAGGGTAGGCGATTGTACTTCTAACATCATGCTTAATTATAAAGTCATTTCTTACAATTTTGGAATGGGTTTTTAGATCTTTTATCAAAATTGGTTCTTTACTTTTACACAATTCTGACATCAAGCCGCTTTCACCTCCATTAATTCTGATTTCTTTTTTTGGTTGAATATGCTCTGGACCTTCGAAGGCGGTGAGAATTATATTGTCAGAGTCAATACTTTGAAGCCAAGCTTCTGCATAATCAAGATTGCTGTATTGTAAAAATAATTTTAATGCCTTTTGAATTATAATTTCGAGCTTAAGGTCTTCTGAAAATATGGAATTGATTGCTATTCTCAATTCATTGTTGAGCTCTGTTTTCTTCTTTTCAGACCCATCTTTGGCACAGCAATAGAAAATTTTGTCTCTAATATCCCATTTTATAGACCAAATGGTTGGTGCCATTGAACCATTTTTTTTGATGATTCTAATTTCAAGATTAGTTCTACTTTTTCCGTTTCTTATTTTTCTGATTGCATCATTTATTTTAGAAATATCTTCTTCTAATACATAATCTAGCAGTGGCTTACCTACCATTTCAGATGGTAAATATCCCCAGAGTTTTAGTGTAGCAGAACTCACTTCTTGAAAAAGTCTATTTTCATCCAACGTACAAATCACATCCAAAGACCGATCCATGATGTTTTCAAGCTTAGACCTGCTTTTGTCTCTCTCTAGTTCTGATTTTTTTTTATCAGTTATATCAGTCATAATACCTCTTAGGAGGATTGGCTTGCCATTTTCCAAAATGACGCTGACAACATCATTTAGCCATACTGTATTACCATTTTTTGCTAAAAACCTGTATTCAAAGAAATGGTTTTTGCCTTGTTGTACTTGATTTTCACAATAGTTGATAGTAAACTCTTGATCGAATGGATGAATTCTAGATTCCCAAAAACCGCTAGTTTCCCATTCCTTAGGGTGAAAGCCAAGAATTTCATATGATTGAGGGCTTACAAATGTGAACTTTAAAGGATTGATTTCAGCTTCCCAAAATATGCCATCAATTGAGGATATCAAGTCATTAAGTTTTTTGTTTGACAAACTCAGTGCTTTTTCGGCTTGTACTGCGATGGAAACATTTTCTGTTGTATGTAATATATGGCTTACTTCTTTTTTTTCATTTAAAATTGGTATGAACACCGGGTCCCAATATCTAACTTCAAACTGATCTGTTCCTCTGATGGGAATATCATATTTTTGAATAGGTGCATTGTAAGTTTCTTTGGTAACCATTACAGTCTTGATAGCATCAAGGAGTTTTACTGTAGCGCCAGAGTTTTCGTTAGGATTTTGAGGAAATGCTTCAAATAGGCCTTTACCAATCAAGTCCTCTTGAGTACTATTGGAAATTTTGTAGTATGATTCATTCGCATCTACCAAAGTAAAAAATGGGTCATTTGCCCTTATGAGGAGTGAAGGAAGAGGTGATGCATCAAATATTTTTTTTAGTATTATGTGATCATTCATCTTAATGTTGGTTTATTTTCTTTTAGGTATTGAAAAATAAAAAGTACTTCCTTCGCCATATTCAGATACTACCCAAATCTTACCATTATATTTTTCTATGATTTTTTTGCATATAGTCAATCCCATACCTGACCCTTCATAGAGATCATTGGAGTGGAGCTTTTGGAAAAGGATAAATATTTTTTCTAAGTGATCCGATTCTATTCCAATTCCGTTGTCCGAAATAGAAAATATCCAATTTGTAGGATCTTCAATGTATTCAATTTTTACTTCAGGGTTTACTTCAGGTTTACTATATTTCAGTGCATTGCTTATCAGGTTTTGAAAAATTTGATTGATGGGAGTTTTTTCCATTCTGATTATTGGCATTTCAGACCAACTGACGTTTCCTTTTTTTTCTTTAATTACTCTTTTAAAAAGGACTAAAATATTTCTTAAAACTTGATCTATCGCTACATCCTCAATTTTTTCATCATAATTCCCTACTTTCGAATAATCCAATAGGTTAAGTATGATTTGTCGCATTCGTTTTGCGCCATCGATGGCGTAGAAAATATATAAATTTGCCTTCTCGTCTAATGCATCATTATACTTTTTATGAAGCTGATTCAGAAAGCCAGTAATCATTCTCAATGGTTCTTGTAAATCATGAGAAGCACAATAGGCAAATTGCTCAAGTTCTGTATTGGAAACTTCAAGTTTTTTAGCTCGATCGGCAAGCTGTAAACTTAACTGTATCAAATCATGTTCTGACTTCTTAGCTGTTGTAATGTCTTTTGTGGCGCCAATCATCCGTATAGGTTCACCTGTTTTATCACGGATTAAAATCGCCTTATCCAACACATATGCATACTCTCCATTTTTCTTTTTGAACCTGAAAGCAGATTCCCAAAATTCGTTTGTACTATTTTTTATTGCTATATAATCTTCTTGTACCTTATCCCTGTCTTCCGGATGTATGTGTTCTTTCCAAAAATTGAAATTTGAAGAACTCTTGTCGATTGGATATCCAAACAAATTTGTGAAATTTTCTGATCTATATACCTGCCCTGTTTTGATATCTAAATCCCAAATAGCATCTGTAGTGGCTTTAGACACAAGTTCAAATCTTGTATTACTTTCTTTTAATTCGCGTGTTCTGGAATCTAAAGTGTATTGCAGTATGGATGGTAACTTGGTTAGATAGTATGCCACATATCCCAAAAATGCAGATAGTAAAATTCTTAAGATGAAAAATGGAAGGACTTCTTTTAATGCTTTTGATTCCTTTAGTTGTACACACAATCGCCAATCACCTTCTTTTAAAATCACCTCGTTTTTGAAACCTGTGTAGGACTTGTCTGGTTGAGGTAAGAAGAATACTTCTCTATCGCTTTTTGGGTCTATTTTGGATATTTGGACATAAAATGGACTTTCTACATCAAGATTGATGTCGGCGATTTCTAAAATAGCATCAAACTTAATTATGACAGCGGAGAATCCCCAAAACTCACCATTTTTGAAAATTGGGTTTCTGCCAACTATACCAATACCTCCTTGTTTAAGTGCCAAAGAGCCAGCAAAGTACAATTGTTTTTTTTGAATTGCCAACAAAGCTTCATCTCTAGTTTCTGGATTGTCAAGTATATTGTAGCCAATTACTGCTTGGTTTCCCTCAAGAGGATATACATACTTAATTGTTCCTCCTTCGACAAGTTGAATTGCATCTATAAATCTGTTTTCTTTTATCAATTCTGATGCTATTGTTTCAAAATCCCCGTCAATTCCATAGGTGTTTTCAATGTATTCTAGAACTCTTGTTGTGGATAAACTATTGCTTAGCGCATCAGAGATCTTTTTTTCTATTAAGTTAAGCTGTGCATTTACAAATTGACTTTCTTTATCGAGTTTTAGATCATAATCTTTGACTGTAAAATATTGCAATCCTGTGATCAGTAAGAAAACCATTATGCCGGAAACAATCGGATATTTTAAGAATAGATTATCTTTACTTATACTCATTTGTTTTCGGTTATTTTTATTCTCTGGATTTATCCTTATATGATTATATGCTACTTTGCCAGTAGATTTTAATTCTAGTATTAATGTTTGTATTAGATCAATATCTAACAATACCTAATACCAAATTAATAACTTATCCGCCTCTACTGGATCGTAATGAATCAAAGAGAGGTCTCTTTAAATATTACTGATTCATTCCGTATACATTTATCCTTATTTTATAATTGATATTTGATTCTGTGATATAGATATGATTATTGTACATAATTGCTTTTTGGGATAGTGAAATAGAAAGTGCTTCCTTTATCTATATCTGATTGTACCCAGATTTTTCCTCCTAGGTAATCTACTATTTTTTTGCATATAGCGAGACCAATACCAGAACCCGAATACTCGTTTTCATCATGAAGTCTTTGGAAAATGACAAATATTTTATCATGATATTCGGGCGCTATTCCAAGACCATTATCTCTTACTGAAAATAGCCACTCGTGCTTATGATCTTCACAATCTATATGGATAATAGGTTGAATATTAGGTTTTTGGTATTTTATTGCATTCGATAATAGATTTTGGATCAATTGCTGAAATGCAGATTCTTTAGAAACAATCTGAGGGAGCCTGTTTTTTATAATCTTGGCCTCACTATTTACAATTTGAGTTTTCAAGAGTTTTTCTACTTCTGATACGGCTTCATTAGAATTGAAAAGGTGATTTTCTATCTTACCGACTTTTCCTACTCTGGAAAATTCCAAAAGATCCAGTATAATGAAGCGCATTCGTTTTGCCCCATCTTTAGCAAAATGGATATAGGACTTACCTTTTTCATCTAGTTTGTCATGGTACTTTCTTTCAATTAGTGACAGAAAACTCGTGATCATTCGCAGTGGTTCTTGTAAGTCATGTGAAGCCACATATGCGAACTGTTCCAATTCGGAATTGGAAAGTGCTAGATTCTTATTACTATCATTTAATTCAGAATTTACTTTTCTCAAAGAATCCTTAAAAGCAGCTTTCTCGATTGCTACTCCAAAATTTGAGGTTATTGTTTGTAAAAATGAAATTTCTTCTTCTGACCAAATTCTCTCAGTAGTACAATCATCAAACCCTATAGATCCATAAAATGTGTCTTTGAAATATATTGGGATTTTGAGAATCGATTTAATTCCCTGCTCGGACAGGATTTTATATGTGTGACCTGATGTTTGGGAGGTGATGGCAGAATATGGAGTTTTTTTCAAGGCTTTTTGTAAAAAATCTTGATACAATTCTAGTGGTATTTCTTGATAATTTTGGTTGTCAATTTGAGAAGAAATCCCCTCTCTGCACCATTCATAAATCTGTCTTGCAATCAAGTAACCTGTTGTTTGATCTTTTTTGTTTTTTAAAAAATACACCCGATCTACATTTACGGTTTTTCCAATTTCACCCAAACAGTTTTTTAATACATTTTCCCAATCTTCGTCTATGAGTAGTGATTCTACAATCCTTGATATGTTTTCTAGATAGTTTGTTTTCCTTAAGATCGAAAGCTCTGAATTTTTTCTCGATGTAATGTTTTGCATAGCACCGACTATTCGAGTTGGTTTGTTCTTTTGATCTCTAATTATTAATCCACGATCGGATACAATGACATATTGACCATCAGCTTTCATAAACCTGTACTCTTCTTGCCAATTGTCTTGAGAACCTAATGTGGCTTGTTCTAAGCTAGATGATACTCGCAATCTGTCAACAGGATGGATTAGTTTGATCCATTTTTCTCGGCTACTATTCAATTCAGAAAGCTTATATCCAAAGATATTATGATATCCCTCTCCCCAACTAATATTATTGTTTTTTAAATCCAAATCCCAAACTGCATCAAAAGTAGCCTTTGTGACATAATGATACTTTTTGATCAAATCTCTCAAAGATTGTTTTAGATTTTCATCTTGAGTAATATCTTGTACCGTGCCTGTAAACTTTACAGGTTTTTCTTCATTATCTTTTTCGATATTGGAAATAATGTGAACCCATTTATAAATACCACCTTTTAATTTCAACCTCCTCACAGTATCCAATGGTAATTTAAGTTTCATCAAATCGTCGGGATTGCTTTCCAGGCTTTCAATGAATTCTGGGAATAAGGAGCCCAAAAAATTAATTGAATTTGAGCCAATCTCTTTGTTTTTATCCTCCCAGATTCTATAAATTTCATTGGAACAAACCAAATCTCTAGTTAGTAAATCAATTTCCCAATTTCCAATCTTTGCAATACTCTGCGCTTCTAGGAGTTTTTTTTCATTTTCATGTATTTTCCTGCTGGTATTTACATGGTTTGTAACATCAATTGTGGTAATGATGATGCTACTCAAGCATTTTTCAAATCCTGGGACAACACACCATTTAAATTGAATGTCTTTTATTTCATCTGTTAGTGTTCTTGTTTTTGTGGTCAATTCAAATGACAACTTTTCTTGGCAAATGCAGATGATTTGTTCTAAAACTGTATCAATAGACTCCTCTGTAAAAATACTTGGAAAGTTATCGATCAATTCCTTTTTGGAACTAGCATTATGTAACTTCAGACAAGCATTGTTGATATTTATAATCTTGACTTTCGATGTACAATTTGTTAATTCAGATTTGTTGTTTTTGAAAAATTCTCTAATCATATCCTCCTCTTTTCCAAATAGGCCAATTTGGATCAGATATGACTTTAGCTCAGAAAAATCCTCTTCCCAAGCTGGAACTGGCAAAATCTCAAAAATGGACTCAAACCGAGTATCATTTTTACTCATATACGAAAATCTTAAAGGTAATTTTGGTAAGAACTGTCTTAGGTGAGAGATTGATATCAGTTTATTTCAATAGTCTGGTGAACTATTACATAACTTGATTTATCAATATCATAATTAATATTTGATAAGTGAAATTTTTTTGGGTAAATTATTCTGGTATTTGAAGAAAAAATCATGATTTAGACTGATTTTTACATATTTTGAGAATCTTAGTCAACCTTTACAAATCAAAATTCAGTAATATCTTAAAATTGACTTTATATCTGAAATCATCACACCATCAATAGCTATTAATCCTCAAAAAGAGTCTAGAAGAAGATCTTTACGAACTCTCTTTTCCTACGGGAATATGTCAAACGATGACAAACATGTTTTTGATGATTTAGATTCAGACATAGAAATTATCAAATATTACATGTATTCTAATGTCCTATTGTGCTTACTCATTGTAATTGTAGATGGTTGAATGAAAGATATTTGTAAAGTTATAAATTGATCATTTTTCCTGATTTTACAGATTCATCACAAGCAAAAGCGATTTTTAGGCTGTTGATTGCATCTTCTAGATGATCAGTCAAATCAATATTGTTTTGAATGCTTTTGAGGAAAAAAACTTGCTCCCTGTTACAAAGTTCCTGGTGACTTGGTTCATCCTTCATCTCTACCCATTCATCTTCAAAAATAAATTTGTTTTCTTTGTCAAGATCAGCTTTATGTATTTTGATTTTTTCTGTTTGTGTGTGTGAATCAATATTGTCGGATTTTCCTTTTCCAGAAGCACTATCAGCTACAATTGATACTGACCCTTTTGGTCCAAAAACATCTTTTATAAAAAAGGCATTGTCTGATACCATAGGCCCCCAGCCAGCTTCATACCATCCTACAGAACCATCTTCAAAACGGATTTGGAGCTGACCATAGTTATAATTGTCAGTAGGGATCTCATCAGATAGTCTAGCACCAATCGCAGATACAGCAGTAGGTTTGCTTCTTGTCATCTGACACATCACATCTATATAGTGAACTCCACAATCTACTATTGGGCTGAGGCTTTGCATCAAATTCTTGTGCACATCCCACATGTATCCTTGAGATTGTTGATTGAGATTCATACGCATTACGAGTGGCTTGCCGAGGTTTTGGGCTTCAAGGATAAATCGCTCCCAGGATGGATGATGTCTTAATATATAGCCTACCACCACTTTTTTGTTGGCTTTTTTTGCTGCTTCTACGATTCTCTCTGATCCGATAACAGTATCTGCCAAAGGTTTTTCTATGAAAACGTGACAGCCATTTTCAAGGGCTTTGATAGCCATAGATTCATGGGTGTCAGGATAGGTAGATATACATACAGCGTCAGGATCGGTTTTCTCTAAGGCTTGCTCAAAATTGTCAAACAATTGGTAACTATTACCCAAATCTTTGTTTAAGATTTCTTTGCTATTGCCTCGAGCGACAAGACCACAGATCTCAAACTCTTCCATTTGGTGATAGGCTTTTGCGTGAGAAGCACCCATATTTCCACATCCAACGATCAGTATTTTTATCTTGTCCATATTTTTTAGTTTATACTTTGCTTTTTTTGATTTAAAAAATCAATATATTTATTTGTATTTAAATTCTCAACCAAAATGACCCATTTTAGAAGTGTAGCAATTACGACTTTCCACTGTTTTTTGATTATCCTTTTTTTTTCCTGTGGAAATAAGGATAATGATGCTTTCTCTTATTCTGGTAATGACACAAGTGATTTTGAAGAGCTTTTAGACATTCCAATTACAGAACAAGTTGCTCCACAGACTGATGGAGAAGCATATTCAAGTGATATAGAGTTGAGGAAATTTATCAAGACAGGAGGGATTGAATTTGAATCTGAAGATATAGATAATGATTTTGATAAAATCAGGAAAATCCTCCCCAAATATAATGCTTACATCGAGTCGGAGAACTTAGTAAATAACCATCGTCAAAAAACTGTAACGATTATTGTTAGAGTGCCTTTGGATGCTTACGATACGATATACAATCAATTGACGAAGATTGGGCTGAAGGTCGATAACGTATATTCAAATATAGAAGATGTAACATCTAGGTATAGTGACCTTGATGCTAAGATTGAAAACAAGAAGCTTCTAGAGGTAAGGTATAGAGAATTGTTACTCAAAGCTGTAAATATCAAAGATATGCTAGAAATAGAGAGAAGTATGAACGATCTTCGCTCTGAAATAGACATGTTTGAGTCACGTTTCAAGTTGCTTAAACAACAAATTAGGTTCAGTACCATCAACATTAGATTTTATGAGAACCTGCCAGCCAAAAACTTTGATCAAAATGGTGGGAAATTCTTACCGTCAATTAGAACTGCCATAATGGACGGGCTTGTTCTCCTTCAAAATTTCATTGTCTTCCTATTTAAGTTATGGCCATTTGTTTTATTAGCTTTAGTTGGTTTTTTCTTTTGGAAAAGAATAAGAAAAGTCAAAAATTAGAAATTATATCTGCAGCTTCTAGACAAGATTAATTTATATGATTTTCCGCAATAAAATCTGAAGTTATAAGACTGGCTCATGGGTTTACCGTTATTTACACCACGCCTGTGCCCCTCCTAAGCGTAGCACACAAGGGTTACTAGTAGAAAAGTTATCAGTGTATCAATTGATTCAAAATATGTCATTTTGTTTGGCTGATGTAAGAAAGTGGATTTATATTTATTTATATGACTATCCGCTTTCATTCATGTAGCCAAACAATACATTTTCGGATGATCGATTTGTGGTTCTTTTGACTGTAAACTGTTGATAATGAATAGTATCTGCAACTTACCAAGTTACTTTTTATCCAATGTGCAACATTGCGGATACTTATATTAATTTATCATTAAATCATGCGGATGATTTTAAGTACAAAGGTTATCTTTTGGTTATGGTAACATGATCTTCTTGACTTTTACCGTAAAAATGCTAATTAATGCACTCTAGATTTTAGAAAATTGCAAGGTCTAATTTGCAGTAGGCACTCTTTATTTTATCCATGTTCATATTTTTTTCAGATATTCGCAATCTATAATGGCCAAAATGTCGTTATCCTTTGAAAGCAAATCACTTTATGCGTTTTTTCTTGATTCTATTCATTACTTATCCTTTGTTCTTTTTGGCAAATCCTCAGGCTGTATTGGCTCAGGAAGATTCATTCTTAGAAGGACAAGTCTTTGAAGTTGCCACTAACAATCCCTTGCCCGGAGCCAATGTTTATTGGGAAAACCAACCACAAAAAGGTGTTGTCACTGATTTGGATGGAAACTTCAGAATTCCAAGAATAGAATTGCCTTCTAAGCTGATCGTTTCCTACATAGGTTTTGAAGAATCCATAAGGGTCATAAATCAAAAAGATCATAATAAACCATTGCGATTTTTCCTTCAAGAATCCCAAATGGCATTGGAAGAGGTGATCATCAGAGATAGGAGACCTGATGAAAATGTAAAGAGTTTGGATATGGGCAAATCAGTCGTTGCGATAGAAACGATCAAAAACATCCCAGCCCTTTTTGGAGAAGTGGATTTGTTGAGGAGTTTGCAATTATTGCCTGGAGTACAGACTGCTGGTGAAGGCACTACTGGATTGTTTGTGAGAGGGGGTTCTGCAGATCAGAATTTGATCCAAATAGATGGGGCGCCGGTTTACAATCCTTCCCATTTCTTTGGTTTTTTCTCAGTTTTCAACCCAGATGCATTAAGTGGTGTTGAATTTTATAAAGGAAACATTCCTTCAAATTTTGGTGGAAGGATCTCCAGTGTGATAGATATCTCCCTAAAAGAAGGAAATTATGAAAAGGTGAGAGGTGAAGGAGGGATCGGTACCATAAGTTCTAGACTGACAGTCGATGGACCTTTGTTTTCAGAAAATTCCAGTTTTGTTGTATCTGGTAGAAGAACTTATGCAGATATGTTTCTACGCCTTTCTTCTAATCCAGAAATCAATAGCAATGATCTATACTTCTATGATTTGAGTGGAAAGTTTACTTTCAAACTCGGAGAGAAAGACAAATTGTCGGTATCATCATATTATGGATCTGACTTTCTTGGGCTTTCATCTCAGTTTGGACTTGGATGGAACAACTGGGTTACGTCTATCACTTGGAATCGCAATATTTCCGAAAGGTTATTTTTTGACCTGAATGCATATCATAGTGCTTATCAATACAATGTTAATTTTGATGATCCAGACAATGGCTTCAAATGGGGGAATCGGCTCTCTGAATCAGGGGTGAAAGCGGAGTGGAATTTTAATGTAACTGAAAACACACTGATCAATTGGGGTGTGCATTCCCAATTGTATAACTTTGCACCTATAAGCTTGGATCCAGCTCCAGGAAGTGCTATAGAACCTATTGCTACCAATCCAAGAAATGGAATGCAAAACAATGTTTTCATTGGAGCTGCTACAGATGTTACAGATAGACTTCGTGTAGATGCAGGACTTAGGTGGGCTATTTTTCAACTTCATGGAAGGGGAGTAGATTACATTTATGCAGAAGGTGAACCTTCACCTGATGCAGAAATCACAGATTCTTTGGTATTCAGACCATTCCAAAGGATCAAAGGATTCAATGGTTTGGAACCAAGACTTTCATTCAGGTACTTGATACAAGATGACCTGTCTATCAAAGCTTCCTACAACAGAAACTTCCAATATCTCCAGGTAGCTTCAAGCAGTTCGGCTGGTCTTCCGATAGATAGATGGATATTGGCTGGTACTTATGTTCCACCGATCAGGGGAGACCAAGTTTCGGTAGGGGTATTCAAAAATCTGGAGGGGAACAAATGGGAAGTTTCTGGCGAGGTTTATTATAAAGACATAAAAAATATCATTGACTTGAGACAAGGAGCGAATATCCTATTTACGGACAATGTAGAATCTGAAATCCTAACTGGAAATGGATATGCTTATGGAACCGAATTTTTGCTTAGGAAAAATACAGGTAGAACTACAGGTTGGTTAAGTTATACCTATTCGAGAACATGGAGGCAGATTGATGGGATTAGTTTCGATCAATGGTACAATCCACGATTTGATAGACCGCATGATTTGACATTGGTACTGAATCATGAATTCAACAAAAGATGGTCTGCAGGGTTGACTTTTGTATATACTACAGGACAGGCTGTAACTTTCCCTGTGGGATCCTATGAAGTCGATAATCAAAGGCTTCCATTGTACAGTGGTGTAAGAAATGATGACCGATTTCCTGATTATCACAGAATGGATGCCTCCGTCACCTGGAAAAATGTAGATAAGGGAAGAAAATGGAAAGGAAGCTGGAATTTCAGTGTTTACAATTTGTATGGAAGGAAAAATCCATTTGCTTACCAATTTACAGAGATCTATAATGATCAGATTAATTTCACACCGACCCAGACAGATGTAATTGAGTCGAGAAGGCCTGGAGTAGTAATGACTTATCTGTTTACTTTCCTACCTTCAGTTACTTATAACTTTAATTTCTGATATGAAATATATTTACTTCTTATTGATTACTTTGACTTTCTTTTCTTGTCAAGAAGAGGTGGTTTTAGACTTACGTCAGACAAGTCAGATCCCCGTGATAGAAGGTATATGGACAAATAGCAACGGATTGAATCAGGTTCATGTTAGTTATTCAAAAAATTACTATTCTGAAGAGCAGAATCAAGTAATCAATGATGCTGAAGTATTCATTATTAATCAACGAAATGGGCAAAGGGTATCATTCGTCTTCAATGAACAAATACAAAGCTATCTTCCTTTCAATAATAGGTTGGGTACTGTAGGTGAGAGTTATGAATTGCATGTAATTATCGATGATAAAGAATATATTTCCATAGGTAAAATGCTCCCGCCCCCAACTTTAGATTCTTTGACTTTCAAATACAATGAAGATCGTGTTTTTAGAGAGGCTGGATATTATGTTACCTTGTATGGCAAAATCCCCTTTGTAGAAGAAAATAATTATAGATTGAAAATCATTAGAAATGATACATTGCTAAACAGAAGATCCGATTATTTGCTTTTTGATGATACTTTTGGCACCAGTATTTTAGAGAGAGGTTTTGAGCTTGGTGGATTTCCATTCCAAGAAGGTGATAGGGTTAGACTTGAATTATATCGTCTCAATGACGATGCTTACAACTATTTATCACAATTGGTAAGTTTGTTATTTAATGACGGTGGTCTATTTAGTCCACCACCCCAAAACCCTATTTCCAATATTAAACCTGTAGATGGAGTTGGAGAAGTTTTGGGTTATTTTATGGTTAGTCCTTTTATCAGTGCTACTATAAATATTACAGAAGATGATTCTGATTGATAAAAAAGAATCAGGGTGTCGTTCATATTTCTTACTTTTGCGGTATGTTAGATTTCACGCAAAAAGGCAAAGTAGTCATTACTTTTAAAGATAGGTTTTCACCATTCGTAGAGAAAGAGCTTATAGATCTTGGATTTAAGCCAAAAAATGTATTTAGAACTTACATAGAATTGTATGCTTCTTTGAACGAATGTATGTATCTAAATATGCATTTGAGGGTAGCTAGTCACGTTCTTTTTGAGATCAAATCATTTTATCTGCACCATGCAGATGATATATATAGAAGAGTTAAGACACTTCCATGGGAAGAATACATTACTAAGGATACTTATTTTTCAGTAAATTCTCATGTAGAAAATGATAGCGTTGACAATCCGCTTTTTGTGAATGTCAGGATAAAAGATGCGATCGTAGATAGATTTAGGGAAAATACAGGAGTAAGACCTGATACTGGCTCTGCTTACGAAGGGGCAGTTTTTCAATTATTTTGGAAAGAAACCCAAGCGACACTTTATGTCAACACTTCTGGTGAGACTATTGCGAAGCATGGCTATAGGAAAATCCCAGGGAAAGCTCCAATGCTGGAAGCTTTGGCAGCAGCCACAATTTATGCAAGTGGTTGGGATAGAAAAAGTCCATTTATCAACCCAATGTGTGGTTCTGGTACGTTGGCAATAGAAGCTGCTTTAATTGCTACTAATAGATTCCCAGGTCTTTATAGAGACCATTATTCATTTATGCATATCATTGGATATGATGAAGCCATCTATCACAAGATGAAGGCCGATTTAGAAGAAAAGATAACACCAATTGGAGATATTCAAGTTTTTGCATCTGATATAGCAGAACAGGCTGTGCTATTTACCAAAGAAAACGCAGCAACAGCTGGAGTTGAGGATCTGATTTCTTATGAAGTCTGTGATTTTGAAGATACTACGATTCCAGATAGTGAAGCGGGTATCATGATGGTCAATCCAGAATATGGAGAGCGACTGGGTGAAGAAGATGAACTCGAAGCTACCTATAAAAGACTGGGTGATTTTATGAAGCAAAAATGTGCAGGTTACACAGGTTTTGTATTTACTGGAAATTTGGATCTTGCAAAGAGGGTAGGACTAAGGCCTTCAAGAAAGATGGAGTTCTACAACGGTACTATCGATTGCAGACTTCTTAAATATGAATTGTACAAAGGCAAAAGAGAAGAATAGCACTTTTCCTGATTTTTATCAGGAAATGGCTTGATAGATATTAGTTTTTTGGCGGTTTTATAGCAGTATTTTTGAAACTTATTACTGAAATAAAATCGAAAATGACTTTCTTAGATATCAAGCCACATAGTTTTCATATACCTGTAATGGGTCTTGGCTACACTTTGGAAACACCCCTAAAAGTAGCAAAGTATGGTATTTCATCGGTAGTGTCCATTATGGATGACACGCTTTTGGAAAATATGCGACGAATCAAGAGCCGCCATAATAAAGTGCCATATCTTCCAATTGAAGATAAAGTACCCGATAGTAGAGCAAAAAGGATAACAGCCTATCTTAATTTTCTTTCAGAACAAGTAGATGCAGATTTAGAAAATCTTAAATCACAGGAGTTTGGAAAAGGAAATGAGATAGATACTTATTTTGAGCTTCTTTCTGATTCCCATCCAGCATCAGAGATCTACAAATCAATGCTTTACATGAATGGGGATTCCAGGATTTTGGTAGAAAACCAATTGAGGAAATTTATCAAAGCTGGAAAGATTGATGTCAATATAATGACAAAAGTCGATAAGCTCAATTATGATGCAAACGGAGACGAATTGCCTCGAGAGGATTCGGATGCTTTGTCTGCACTTCGAGGATTTGCAAATAGTAGGTTGATTTCATCTGTGATTTTTTCGGCAGGATTGAATCCTGCTTTGTTCAGCTACATGGAAAATTTCAAGGATTTTTTTCCAGATTCCAAAGGAAACATCACAAAGCGGATCATTCTAAAAGTGAGTGACTACAGATCTGCCCTCATTCAAGGAAGGTTTCTTGCCAAGAAAGGACTTTGGGTGTCTGAATTCAGGATTGAATCAGGGCTCAACTGTGGAGGTCATGCCTTTGCGACTGATGGGATTCTGCTAGGACCGATTTTGGAGGAATTCAAATCGAACAGAGAAACGCTGAACCAAACCTTGTGGGAAGCTTGCAATCAAACGCTACTAGCAAAAGGAAAACATCTTTTACTCTCTGATGAAAAAGTCTTGATTACTGTGCAGGGAGGAATTGGTACAGCCGACGAGGATGAGTTCTTGAGAAATCACTATAAGCTCGACGGAACAGGATGGGGGAGTCCTTTTCTAATGGTACCTGAAGCAACGAATGTAGATCAAGAAACATTGGAAAAGTTGATATATGCTAAGAAATCCGATTATTATCTCAGCCATGCATCCCCGTTGGGAGTTCGATTCAATAATCTAAGAACGAGCAGTTCCGAAGATCAAAGAAGACAAAGGATAGAAAAGGACAGGCCTGGTAGTCCTTGCTACAAAAAATTCCTTTCATTCAATACCGAATTTACCGAAAAACCAATTTGCACAGCTTCGAGGCAATACTTAAATCTGAAAATGAAGGAAATGAAAGCAAAGTTTGCAGATGCTTTAGACTTTGAGAAGAATACAGCAAAAATTCTTGAAAAAGACTGTCTTTGTGAAGGATTGGGAGCTCCGGTTTTGCTTACAAATGGAGAAGCACCTGCCAGAAACCTTGAAGCAGTTACTATTTGCCCTGGGCCTAATTTGGCATACTTCTCTGGTGTGTTTAGCCTAAAGGAAATGGTGGGGCACATCTATGGTAAAATTTCAATCATGCGAGATATGGAACGTCCACATGTTTTTGTCAAAGAACTTCAACTATACATAGATTACCTCAAAGAAGAAATGGCTAATTACCTTTTGGAACAACCTTCCAAGTTCGAAAGCTACGTTAACAAGTTCAAATCAAACCTTGAACAAGGAGTGTCTTACTACAAAAGGCTTTTGGAAGAGGTTCCAGTAGATACAGAAGAAAAGATTGTAAAGATGAAAGAGCAATTTGAAGAAAAGCTAATGATGCTTGAAAAGTTGTTGATTCCTGCTTAAAAAAGTTTTATCCGCAATTCTAAAAACCGAAAGAATTCTAAAAAGATTCTTCGAAATAGAATTGCGGATATTTTTTTATGATTATCCGCTTTTACACCGGTAGCCATTTAATAGTATTGCTTGAAGTTCATTTCAATCAACTTTTGTCGGATGACTAAGGACAATTGAGGATTATTCACTTAATTATAAGTGAAATATGCACTTACTTGTGTCATTGTGGATAATCATTTATTTTTTTTTAGCAAATACAATATGTTTGCTAAGTTGAGAATTAAGTATTGAGGCTATTCAAAATTAGCTTTTTAAGCAAATCAATCATTGTTATTGTCTTAAAAAAATTCGAATTTTTGTCAGATTTTTTAGCTAGTCAATCAAAAACAAGTTACTACCGTAAAATTTAAGTTATATTGATAATGTAAAGTTTAATTCATCGCCTAAACTAACAACTATGAGGAATATCTATTGGCTAATCTTATTTATTTCTTTAATTCTATATTCCCATAATGTCAACGCATCCATTTATTTTGACTTTGAAAAAAAGTGGAAACAAGTAGAGATTTTTGAGCTAAAAGACCTTCCTAAATCAGCATTGCTGCTTGTTGATTCCATTTATCATCAGGCAAAAGAGGAAAACAATCGGGATCAAATTGTAAAATCTCTAATCTATCAAAGCAAATTCACATTGGTTTTGGAAGAAGATGCAGAATTGAAAATTTTCAAAAGGTTTGAAGAAGAAATAGATCTTGCTGATGGCTATTATAGAAATATATTGCAAAGTGTATTTGCCAATTTGCTACAGGAATATTTTTCTAGATATCGTTGGCAATATTTGAATAGAATGCAAATTTCAGGAGAAGACAAGGGTAATGATTTCAGGATTTGGGATGCTGCTAGTTTCATGGGTTACATCACAGATCTTTACTTAAATTCTCTTAAAAATAAGGACTTACTAAAGGAGATTCCCCAATCTGATTTGAAATTCTTTATCTTGGATTCAAATAAAGAGTTATCTGTATCTTCATTTTTTGAACCAAGCCTTTTTGATATTTTGAGTCAAAATGCACTTGATTTTTTTAAGAAGTACGAAAAACCCGGTAGTCGTTCATTTGATAGTTTCGCCATAAATTCAAAAAATCATTTTTTAAATTATAAGATTGAAAGAAATCAAACTGAAGATGAACAATCCTATAAAGAAATTGCATTGAATCTTTATCAAGATTTAATTGATTTCTATTTCAATGTAGGCCAAGAGACGGCAAGTGCGTATTGGCTAATCGATAGGTTAGATTATGTGGAAAATAGTTCGGAAGGGTTAGAGGTTTTTCCCAATTACAACCGAGCTTTGTTTTTGTTGATTGATAAATTTGAAGGATTAGAGATCGAGTCATTTCTTCGCTATAAGCTAGCGTATTCATATTATGAATATGCTAGAATGAATGAAAAATTGAATGATTTGGGCTTAGAGAATTATTATGTTAAATCAATTGAGTCATGTGACAAAGCTATTTTTACTTTCCCTGAAAGCATAGGGGCGAAGTTTGCGGTTGAGTTGAAAGAAAAAATTTCAGCTCCTTTTTCAGAACTTGATTTTAGTGGAGTAGTTCCAAGTCAGACTCCCACAAGAGTAGTTGTCAATTATAAAAACTTAGATAGTTTGACATTTAAAATTTTCAGGTTGACTCCCTCAAACAAAAGTGCTCTTAGATCAGCTTTCAAAAGAGAGGATAAAGATCAAATAATCAATCAGCTAAATGAAATTCACCAATGGACTGAAGGGTTTGTTAACCCAAAAGACCATACTTTTAAAATGATGGAGACGATGATTCCAGCCCTTGATTTCGGTTCTTATTTAATGCTTTCACTACATCCAATTGATGAAGTAATTCATGGATATTCATTTTTTGATGTTTCAGATATTTCATTTTTCAAGCAGGATCTTGAAGGTAAAAGTATATTGAAAATTCTCGATAGAACGACAGGAAAGCCAATCTCAAATGTGGAAGTGAACTTAAGCACTTCGAATATAAATGCCAAAGGGATCAATTTTGGAAAAAAGTTTTATTCAGACGAAAAGGGTATTGTCTCAATTGACTTCTTAGAAAATGTTTATGGTCTTAAGATTGATCTAATTAATGCAAATGATAGTATCCGATTTGAAAATTTAAGTTTGTATAAAAACAATAATGTTATTGATGATGACGAGATCAATGTCAAAGCTTTCATTTTTACGGACAGGCAAATCTACCGACCGGGACAAAAGATATATTTCAAAGGGATTTTGGTAAAAAACAAAGCAGGGATAAGTGAAATTGTGAAAAGGGAATCACTTGTGGTTTCTTTGATAGATCCTAATGGTATTACAAACAAAGAAATTAAAATTTCAACAAACAATTATGGTAGTTTCTCAGGTGAGTTTGAAATCCCAACATCAGGATTGACAGGTGAGTATGAAATAGAAGTGGAGGAAGATTATGAAGTAGAGAGCAAGTTTTTTGACCATGAGGATGTTTATTTTGATTATTCTACCAAGCGAATCGATGTAGAAGAGTATAAGCGTCCGAGATTTGAGGTTATTTTCGCCGAAATCAAAGAAAGATTTGAATTAAATGACTCCGTGAAATTACAAGTTTATGTACGTGCATATTCAGGAAATTACATTTCTTCTGGAGAAGTCATTTACAGAGTTTTTAGAACTACAAAAATGTATCCTCGGTATGATGCTAGGAGAGGATCAAGATATTATCCCATTGGGACAAGACAAGAGATCGTGTATGGAAAAACGAATACCGATTTAGAAGGTAATTTTGAAATAGTATTTCATGCTATTCCAGATGAAAGCTTTGATAGAAAGGATTTGCCGGTTTTTGAATACGTTGTGGAAGTAGAAGTGACTGATATAAATGGAGAAACTAGGGCTTCCCAAAAATCAGTAAATATAGGCTATCATTCGATGATTCTTGAGGCGAATGTTTCAGATGAGATAACAAGAAATAGCACCGAAGAAAAAATTGTGGTTTCGGCGATGAATTTGAATCAACAAGAAACCAAAGCAAAAGGAACAATTGAGGTTTTCAAAAAAAGCTATTCAAACCGTGTTACAGCCATCCCAAACCAAATGGTTGTTCCTGATTTTCCAAGATGGTCAGCTAATGAATTCGAAGAGTTGTTTCCTATCGAACCTTATGCATTTGATGAGTCAATTGCAAATGCTACCAATGCTAAGAAAGTGGCATTTATGGAGTTTAATACTGCAAACTCCAAAGAAGTCGTTTTCAAAGATTATCGAGATTGGGAGCCTGGAGCTTATTTTGTAAAGATCACTTCCTTTGATAGTTTAGGTACAGAAATAACTATTGAGAAAGATTTCGAATTAATTGATTTCAATCATTCAAAAGTATCTGATAATAAGTTGTTTCAAATTTTTACAGATAAAAAAAGTTACCAAGTAAACGATAAAGTACACCTAAGATTAGGTTCTGCTGCAAAGGATCTTACTGTTTACCTTCAGGTGGAAAAAAGAGGAAAGATTGTTATGGATCAAGCTTTCAATCTTTCAGAGGAAATAAAAGAAATCAAAATCCCAGTGGATCAATCAGATGAAGGAGGTTTTGTGATACATTATTTTTATGCGTATGGAAACAAATCAGTTTCTGATTACTTGCGTGTACCAGTAGAAGGTCAATTGAAACCAATCAAGATTGTTACCGAATCATTTAGAAATTTACTGTCACCTGGAGCAAAAGAAACCTGGTCATTTAAAATAGTTGGCCAAAATAAAGATAAATTCGCCTCTGAAGTTTTGGTAGGAATGTATGATCTTTCACTTGATCAATTGTCATATTTTCCAAATAGATGGGCCTTTGACCCAAATAAGACTTTACCATATTACCCTAGTTGTGATATTTCTAATGGAAACAGTTTTTTGGGAGCATCTTTCCATAGTTTCCTCGGTTCAACTTATTCATATTTGAACGAAAACAGGCTTCCCTCCATCAATCAATTTGATCAATTTGGGTTTAGTCTTGTGCCAAACAGTGCTATTGGAAGAGGCTACCTTTCTTCTCTGAAGGCGAAATTTTTGGAATCAAAAGTTATCTGGACTTCAGATTCTAAAATTCCTGCTGGTTTTGTGAAAGGCTTAGTTACTGATGTTTTTGGCCTTCCACTTGAGTTTGCAGTAGTGTCTGTAATTGGCATCGATAGGTCTGTCAACACAAACGCTCAAGGTGAGTTTTATATACAAGTAGAAGAAAAAAATGAAATTTTGGTAAGATTTCCTTTTTATAAATCTGAAATAATTAGGATAGGGAAGGATAATAAGCTCCATGTCATGCTCGTGGAAGAAATTAATGAGCTTGATCAAATAACTGTGACAGGTTATGGTTCAAAAGAAAAGAGGAGTATTTCGATTAGAGGAGCTTCAAGTCTAACAGGGTCAGTGAGTGAAGTTTCAGATGATGCACCAGTCTTGGAAGCAAGGGCAATGGGTGTTAATGTCGATTACAACGTCCCACCTCCATCAATTATTGATTTCGATCAATCTGTTTCAGATAAAATGATAATCAATCAAGTGAAGATAAGGTCTGATTTCAAGGAAACGGCCTTCTTCTATCCGCATTTGGAGACCAATAAAAAGGGTGAGTTTGGTTTTTCCTTTGATGCCCCAGAGTCACTTACAACTTGGAAATTGATGCTCCTTTCACATAGTAAGAATCTAAGGACTGCTTACAGTGAAGCAGAAGTGGTAACACAAAAAGAATTGATGATTACGCCTAACTTTCCGAGGTTTTTGAGACAGGGTGATAAGGTGGTTTTAGCTGCCAAGATCAGCAATCTGAGTCCTAAAAACCAAAAAGGAAAGGCTCAGTTAAGTTTTGTAAATGAGCTGACAGGTCAAAATGAAATAGAATTAGAAAAAATTCCTGTTTTTGAATTTGAGGTAAAACCATTCGAAAGTATAACTGTAGATTGGGAAATCGAAGTTCCTGATGATCTACAGCTATTGCAATATAAAGTTTTGGCGCTGACAGAGGATTTCTCTGATGGCGAGCAATCCATTTTGCCTGTTTTAGAAAAAAAGATTCTTGTTACAGAGACGATGCCGGTATGGGCAAATCAAGGAGATAATAAGCGTTTTAGCTTTGACAAATTAAAAAATCCCAATTCTGAAACAATAAAAAACCACAAGTTGTCCTTTGAGTTGACTACCAATCCTTTGTGGTATGTATTGCAGACAATACCTTACATTGACGATCTGTCAGACGAAAATTCAGAGCAATTACTTTCTAGAGTTTTTGTAAACGCTCTAGGACTACAACTAGTCAGTACAATTCCAGAATTGAAATCAATTTTGGGAAATTGGGCAAATGGAAACATTCCAGAAGATCAGTTTGCCAAAAATAAAGATTTGAGATCTATTATTTTGGAGGAAACTCCTTGGCTCAAAGAAGCAGAAAGTGACGAGAACAAAATGAAAAGATTGGTTCAACTTTTGGATTCAATTAAGTTGAAGAACTCCATTGCCGAAGACCTCCAAAAGCTGAAAAGCTTTCAAATGTCAGATGGAGGTTTTGTTTGGTACAAAGGTTCCAAATACTCTAATTTTCAAATGACAAACCATATTCTGCAATCATTCGGAAAACTGAAAAGAATGAATGTTGAATTTTCTTCCGTTGAATTGGATCAAATGATTGAAAAAGGGTTGAGTTTCTTGCAGGAAGATTTGATCAAAAAGTTTGACAAACACCAAAAGGAACAAGAATTGAAAAGTAGTGGAAATGCTTCAAACTATCTTTCAGGTTATGAATTAGGATCCAGAGAACTCGATGTGATGTATACATTGTTGGTAAATGATACTTCCATAGATTCAGAAAAATTAATTGAAGTTATAAATTTCTATACTATCCAATTACAGTCTAATTGGGTAGCTTTGGACATGTCCGATAGGATCAAAGCAGTTAGGATTTTGGAGGCTTTTGATAAAAATGAATATAAGTCAATCCTAGAATCTATTTTGGAAAATAGCATTAGTTCAGAAGAGATGGGGAATTATTGGAAACTAGAAAATACAACAATGTCTTGGGCAAATTCTCCAACAGAAATTCATGGCCAAATGATAGACTTGTTTAAGGAATTTGGTGAGCAGGTTCATTCCAAAGAACAAAATGGTAAATTCATTGATGACTTAGTCAAATGGCTCTTGAAACAAAAACAGACAAATCATTGGCCAACATCTAAATCTACAGTAAGTGCTGTTTCAGCTATTTACAATAACTATAGCTCTTGGTCTGGAAAAGATTTTGAAGGGGAAGTTATAATTGGGGAGGAAATTTTCCTTGAATCAAATTCAAACGCAAAATATTTGGATGCTGGTTATTTGAAAAAAACTTGGAACCAAAAAGACATCACTACGGAAATGGCAGATGTTTCAATTGTAAATAACGGAGAAACTGTATTTTGGGGAGCGCTCTATTGGCAGTATTTTGAAGATATAGACCAAATTTCAAAGTCAAATGGAGTTGTGGAAATTTCAAAGGAATTATTCACCAAGATCAATACACCGACTGGAATTCAATTCGTGAGGATTTCTGAAGAAAATACGATCAAAATAGGTGATTTGGTCAAAGTTAGGATAGAGGTGAAATTGGATAGAGACATAGACTTTGTTCATCTATCAGATCAAAGGGCGTCCGGATTGGAGCCTATACAAGTCCTATCTGGATACAAGTTCCAAAATGGAGTAGGGTATTACGAAAGTCATAAAGATGCAACAACCCACTTCTATTTTGATAGCTTGAAGAAAGGTATTTATGTTTTTGAATATGAAGTTCGGGCTAGCCAAGCAGGAAATTTTGCCAACGGCATTACAAAAATTGAGAGTGTTTATGCACCAGAGTTCAAAAGTCATACCCCAGGACAGAGGTTGAAGATCAAATAGCTGAATATTTACAGTCAATTGGAAAAAAGGTTAATGCATGTGTTTATTGTCAAGAGTATCGATTCCATTAGCAATGAGTATTTCAATTAAACCAAGATGTAGATAGCTATTTAATCAATTTTGTAAAGCTCAAATATGTCGACAGCCAAAAGAAATGGGTTTCGAAGACTCTAGATTCTACAAAATAAAAAGACCGACCTCCAAGCTTATTGAAGTCGGTCTTTTTTTAATTTTACAATTTGGGATGTTACAATTTCCCAATCAATTCATCCATCTTCCTTTTCAAATCCAATATTGCAGCACTGTATCGCTCATCCCATTCTTGAAGTCTATCAGAAGATTTAAGTTCGACTTCATATTCAATTCCTGGCAATATCCAAGATGCATAGCCACTGAATGGATCATTTGCAGCATAAAGAGATCTATACCATGAACCAAAATACATACCTTTGGTATCAATAAAACTTTTCTCCATGCTGATCAAAGCCTTGTTTATTTCTTTCAATTTTTTCTTCTCAAAACTTCCATTTGCCAATGAATTTGCAATTTTTTCATCCAAACTATTGGCACTCATCTTCAATTCACTGATGGCTTCTGTTACTTTGGTGAAGCTTTCAAAATCTTTATCATATGCTTTCACCTTTTTTGTTGCATTCCCAAAATGTATCTCCAAATCTTGTGCATATCGACTGTTGTGATAGGGGATGATTTCGGCATTCGCTAATCTTAAACTCATAATTCCTACTAATTGCTCTACTGCTCCTCCCATTTTGAAAGTAGGGTCTGCAAATTTTTCGTAGAAATGTAGGTTGTCATAATTGGTGTGGTACAAAGTCGGGCCGCTAGCACCTCCGCTCAAAGATGGAATTCCCGCATGCATATAGAAGGCAATATGGTCTGAGCCACCACCAAGATTGCCGATAGTTGGTTCAGGTTGGCTTTTTGCCCATACTTCAAAAACAGTCTTGGCTGAATCAGGAAATACTACAGCTTTGGCAGATTCCATGATGATTTTCTTCAAAGTAGGAGAGGATGAAGCACCAAAATTCCTACCGGATACTGCCGCATCTAAGTTGATATACGCAACTGCCTTTGCTCCCAATTCATCTCTGAACTGCTCCACCCATTCCGTAGATCCAATTACTCCATGCTCTTCAGCATCCCAATGCGCTATCAAAATTGACCTTTTTGGACTTTTTCCATCTTTGGCTAATTGGCCTAAAGTTTCACTCAAGCTCAAAAGCATGGCAGTGCCACTATTTGGGTCTGTTGAACCGAAACTCCAAGCATCAAAGTGGCATCCAAGTATGACCCATTCATCTGGTGTATCGGATCCTTTTAGAGTTCCTACGACATTGTTGGCCCTTACGAATTCTCTTTTTTGATCTACTTTTAGTCGGACCTTGAGATCTTTACCACCCTCCAGTCTGTAGGTGAATGGCAACCCACCTTGCCATCCAGTTGGAACAGGAGATCCTTGCATCAACTCAATGATTTCCTTCACAGATCCATAAGGAAGAGAGGTAACGGGAATTGTATGTAAACCTACTTCACTTTCTTCCAGTCTTTTTACTTTCTTTTTTCCATCCAAAGGCAAAGCGGGCTCAAAAGGAGTCAATGCATCCCCAGTCCAGTCCACTGTCAACAATGAACCTCTTTGAATAGAAGATTCGTTATAGAAAATCCCATCTGGGTAAGTCAAACCGCGCATATAGCCTGAATCTCCCGGGTCAGTAAATATCAATAATCCTGCTGCACCATTTTCTTCTGCAAATTTGGCTTTGAATCCACGGAAATTTCCTCCATATCTTGCAAGTACGATCTTTCCTTTGATGTCAATCCCTAAGGATTTCAATTTTTCAAAGTCAGCTTTTGTACCATAATTTGCGTAAACAACTTCTGCTGTCACATCCCCACTTCCTGAGAATGCATTCCACCCCTTCCAAAGATCTGGATGGGCAGAATAGGGATCATCCTCTAGAATAAATTCTTGTTGGTTCAATGGCTTTCTGATTGGCCTAACTATCTCTACTAGCGATTCTCCAGGCTCCTTGGAAAGATATACATCATAAGGATGTACTTGAACATCCCAGCCAGCAGCCTGCATCGTTTTGACCAAATATTCTTTTACCTTTTCATTTGCCTCTGAACCTGCTGGATGTGGATCTGATGTGATGGCTGTAAGGTGCTTTTTGAACTTCGAAAAGTCAACCTTTTCTAAAAACTCCTTCTCCGTTGCTAGTTGCTTATCGGAGGAAGATTTTTGGAATCCGTCTAATTGTTGTCCCTGTAAGTTGATAGAAAAGACCATCAAAAGGCAGATTTTAAATAAAAGTAAATTTTTCTTCATCATAAATTTATTTTGATCGTAATTAAACAAATATATCTAAGCTATCTTTATAACAAAGAAATAATTGTTTGATCGGAAGATATTAAATTTAAAAAGATGAAAAAATTACTAGTTTGTACCGGTGGAGGAGATTGCCCAGGATTGAATGCCGTGATTAGAGGGATTTTTAAAGCTGCAAAAAAAACCAAAGAATGGGAAATTTATGGAAGTATTGAGGCATTTAATGGTGTAATGGCAGAGCCTACCCACATTGTAAAGTTGACAAAATCAAAAGTCGGAGGAATCCATGTAAAAGGTGGTACCATTTTGAAAACGACTAATAAAGGAAACCCTCTTCAATTTCCAGTGCAAGATGAAGATGGAAATATAGTTTTTGAAGATAGAACGGATACATTAGCAAAGAAGATCAAGTCACTTGGTTTTGATGCAGTTATCAATATCGGTGGCGATGGTTCCCAAAAAATATCCAAAGCCCTATTTGATTTGGGTGTCCCAATAATTGGTGTTCCCAAGACGATTGACAATGATTTATCAGCTACCGATACTACTTTCGGTTTTCAGACAGCTGTTCAAATAGCTACTGACAGTTTTGACAAATTAGTTACTACAGCGGAAAGCCACCATCGTGTAATGATCATGGAGGTAATGGGTCGTGACGCCGGTTGGATAGCGCTTCATACGGCAATAGCAGGAGGAGCAGAGATCTGCCTTATTCCCGAAATTCCTTACGACATAGAAAAAGTCAAAGAAAAAATAGATAGTAGGTATGAAAAAGGTCGTGGTTTTGTCAATATAGTGATTGCAGAAGGAGCAAAAGCAAAAGATGGTAAAGTATTCGGATCGGAGAGAGAGATGGTGTCAGAACACCTTAGATTGGGCGGTGTAGCTTTCCAACTTTCCGCAGAACTCAAAGCTGCGGGATGTAAGCCAGAAATAAGAGAAACCGTCCTAGGGCATATCCAAAGAGGAGGTACACCTGTAGGCTATGATAGAGTTTTGGCCACCATGTTTGGAGTTAAGGCTTTCGAATTGGTCCAAAATGAAAAATTTGGTGAAATGGTATCATTTAAGAACAACAATTACTGTTCTGTCAGCCTTGAAGAAGCAGTCAAGGATTATAATTTTGTAGATAAAGAAGGTTTTCTAGTGCAAGGAGCAAAAGCAATGGGAATGTCTTTTGGAGATTGAGAAATCAAGATCAAATCAAGGATCCTGATTTAGAGTGAAAAATTCAGGCTATCTCACTCAAAGTAATATTTCGTAAAAATTTATATGTCAAAATCAAAAAGAGGTGAAAACAGGGTCACTATGTCCCATGTTTTCAAAACAATAATTTGGCCGAGGAGAAAGCAATTGTTCTTTGGACTTTTTCTTATCATCATCAGTAGACTCTCAGGCTTGGTTTTGCCTGGAGCGAGTAAAATTCTTATTGACGATGTCATTCCATCTAATAACATCGACACCCTCAAATGGCTTGTACTAGGTGTCACAATCGCAATTACCATTCAAGCTGTCACATCCTATGCTTTGACGCAAATCCTTAGTGTCGAAGCACAGCATTTGATTTCAAAATTGAGGGCAAAAGTTCAAAGACATATTATCCAGCTTCCAATAAGGTTTTTTGACAATACCAAAACAGGTGAATTGGTGTCAAGAATCATGACTGATGTGGAAGGTGTTAGGAATTTGGTGGGAACAGGTTTTGCGCAAATGATCGGTGGATTATTGACAGCAGTGATTTCCTTGGTCTTGTTGATTTACATCAGTCCATTGATGACACTTTATGTATTGGTTCCTGTGATTATTTTTGGACTGATTTCTCTTAAAGCTTTTGGTAAAATCCGACCAATTTTTAGAGAAAGAGGAAAGATAAATGCAGAAGTAACAGGTAGATTGACCGAAACTTTGGGTGGTATAAGAGTGATCAAGGGATTCAACGCAGAAGAACAAGAAATCAAAAGTTTTGAAATGGGTGTTGAGCGCTTGTTTTTGAATGTAAAACAGAGTTTGACCACAACTAGTATAGTGACTTCATCAGCGACTTTTCTTTTGGGTCTAGCTTCTGCAGGGATCATGGGAATCGGTGGGTATATGATCATGGATGGGCAAATGACTTTTGGTGATTTTCTTGCATTTACATTGTACTTGGGATTTATGATAGCGCCGATTTTGCAGATGAGTAATATTGGTAGTCAGTTTACAGAGGCCTTTGCAGGGCTAGATAGGACTGAGGAAATTATGAATTCACCATTGGAAAATGCATCAGGAGAAAGGAATATTGCTCTTCCAAAAATCATCGGAAATATCAGTTTCAAGGAGGTTTCATTTGCTTATGAAGAAGGTAAAGATGTGTTGCATGGTATCTCCTTTGAAGCACATGCTGGATCGGTGACAGCTTTGGTCGGTACTTCAGGTTCTGGAAAAACTACAATAGCTGGTCTTGCGGCATCTTTTTTGAATCCGGAATCAGGTTTGATCACTGTTGATGGTGTGGACATGCAAAAGATTACATTGGATAGCTATAGGTCCCAGCTTGGTGTAGTCCTACAAGATGATTTTCTTTTTGAGGGAACTATCAAGGAAAACATTCTATTTCCAAGACCAAATGCATCGAATGATCGATTGATTCAGGCAGTCAAAGCAGCACATGTTGACGAGTTTACGGATCGATTTGAAGATGGTTTGGATACACTGATCGGTGAGAGAGGGGTGAAACTTTCGGGAGGTCAGAGACAAAGGATTGCGATCGCTAGGGCAATATTGGCTGATCCTCGTGTTTTAGTTTTGGATGAAGCAACATCAAATTTGGATACTGAAAGTGAATCTTTGATTCAGGCGAGTTTGAAAGAATTGATGGAAGGGAGAACCACCTTTGTAATTGCACATAGACTCAGTACCATAAGGCAGGCAGATCAGATTTTGGTGATAGAGCAAGGGCACATAGTCGAGCAAGGGAAACATGACGAATTAATCGAAAAGCAAGGTAGATACTATCAGTTATATACCTATCAAGCAAGGATTTGATCATAAATTACAATATTCAAATAAAAAAAGAGGATACCAATAAGCTCCTCTTTTTTTTAGGCTTCTTAATTTGTTTTAAACCCAAAACTTCTAAATATCCGATATGATTATCCGTATCAACAGCAGTATGCATAATTAACACAAATGATCATGCGGATAATTGTTATTGGTTATTAGTCGATTAGTTATCATTGCATCAATTGGTTAAAAACACACCAATTTGTTTGGCCATTAGTGTGAAAGCGGATATACTATCAATTAATATCTAATATCCATCAATATCTTATATTCGATTCTAATCAACCAAAATATCAAGACAAAGATTGATTTTCTTTAGAAGCTAACTCCAATATTTTTTCATATTCACTAGGTTCTAGGTCTTTGAAGAAATAATGGACTGGATTTACATATGCGCCATCTTTGATTACTTCGTAATGTACATGTGGAGCAGTGGAAGAGCCAGTGTTTCCTACAGTGCCGATCATATCGCCACGTTTGACTTTTTGCCCTTTTCTCACTTTGAATTCATTCATGTGGGCATATCTACTTACAAAACCAAAGCCATGGTCTATTTCAATATATTTTCCATATCCTCCAAAAACAGTTTTAACATCTGAAACCACGCCATCTCCAGTAGCATAGATTGGAGTGCCTTTAGGTGCAGAAAAATCCACACCTGTATGCATCTTTCTTACTTTCAGAATAGGGTGTAACCTATTTCCAAACCCTGAAGCCAAGTTAATTAACTCTTCATTGACAATTGGTTGAATAGCTGGAATTGAAGCCCAGTATTCTTCCTTGTTCAAAGCCATTTCTGAAATATCATCATAGCTGACATTCTGGATATATAATTGCCTTTTCAGGTTTTCTACTTTACTTTTCAAAGAAATAATGAGTTGCTCTTGCTTCAAACCTTTGGATCTTATTTCTTTAAATCTATCCGCGCCACCTATACCCGCATTTCTAATTTCTGAAGGAATTGGTTCAGTTTCAAAAATAACCCTATACAAGTTGTCATCTCTTTGCTGCAAATCACCAAGCATTTGACTCATAATTCCAATTTCCTCCTCCATCAATTGGTAATAAAGTTTCAGTTCTTTATTTTCATTTCTAAGTAGGATTTCTTTGGGGCTATCGAAATAAAGGTTGAAAACGATCAAAATTGCAACTGCGATTATTGATGCAGCGGAAAAGAACCCCAGTGCATTTAGGACTACATCCCATTTGCTTTTTTGGTATCTTTCATATTTACAGGTTTTTGGATCGTAGTAATATTTTATTCTACTCATTATAATTTGCAGGGTAAATCTTCTAATTTTGCATTCCTTGTACGTACTTGGGTGATATAACGAACCGGAAGCGTGCAAATATATAAAATATGAATTTATAATCCGAACATAGTCAAAAGCTTACATGGAAGCAAAGAAAATCAGAAGTACATTTATTGAATTTTTTCAATCAAAACAGCATCAATTTGTACCATCATCGCCGATAGTAGTTAAAAACGATCCGACCTTAATGTTCACCAATGCGGGCATGAATCAGTTCAAGGATTATTTTCTTGGAAATGAAATAGCCAAGGCAACTAGAGTGGCAAACAGTCAGAAATGTCTGAGAGTATCAGGAAAGCACAATGATCTCGAAGAGGTAGGCGTGGATACTTATCACCATACCATGTTTGAAATGCTCGGTAATTGGTCTTTTGGAGATTATTTCAAAAAAGAAGCGATCGAATGGGCGTGGGAGTTATTGACTGATGTTTACAAATTACCGAAGGACAGGTTATATGTCTCTGTTTTTGGAGGTGATGCCTCAGATGGATTGGACAAAGATATTGAGGCATTTGATCTATGGAAAAATATAGTGCCTGAAGATAGGATTATATTCGGTTCTAAAAAGGATAATTTTTGGGAAATGGGTGATACTGGCCCATGTGGACCTTGTTCTGAGATACACGTTGATCTTAGATCTGATGAAGAAAGGGCTACTGAAAGTGGATTTGATCTTGTAAATAATGACCATCCACAAGTAATTGAGATTTGGAATTTGGTGTTCATGCAATTCAACAGACTCAGTGATGGCTCCTTGAAAGAATTGCCTGCAAAGCATGTGGACACAGGAATGGGTTTTGAACGTCTGGTACGAGCGATTCAGGAAAAATCTTCAAATTACGACACTGATATTTTCACACCATTTATTCAGATTCTTGAGAAAAAATCAGGAAAGACTTACGGTGAAAACGAAAAAATAGACATCGCTATGCGTGTGATTGTAGATCACATTAGGGCGATAGCATTTACAATTGCTGATGGGCAATTGCCTTCCAATAATAAGGCAGGATATGTAATTAGAAGGATTTTGAGAAGGGCTGTAAGATATGGTTACACTTTTCTGGGCTTCCAAAAACCATTTATGTTTGATTTGATGCCTCTTTTAGCAGAGAATTTTGGTGAAATATTCCCGGAAGTGGCAGCACAACAAGATTTTATCGCTAAAGTTATTCAGGAAGAAGAAGCCTCATTCTTGAGAACTTTGGATAATGGATTGAAAATTCTTGATCAAATTCAAGTTGAAATGGCTTCTAAGTCTGAAAAGATAATTGATGGTAAGACAGCTTTTGAATTGTACGATACTTTCGGGTTTCCATTGGATTTGACTTCTCTGATAGCAAGGGAAAATGGTCTGTCAATAGATGAGAAAGGTTTTGCCGAAGAAATGGCAAAGCAGAAAAACAGATCAAGAGCAGCTGCTGAGCAAGAGACAGGTGATTGGATAATGGTATCTGATGAAGAAGGAGTTGAATTTATAGGATATGATCATCTGGAAGCAGAGAGTAAAATTGTCAAATATCGACAGATAAAGGATAAAAAAGGAGACCGCTATCAATTGGTACTAGATAAAACGCCATTTTATGCAGAAAGTGGTGGGCAAGTAGGTGATCAGGGGTTTTTGGAATCAAAGGCAGAGAAAATAAAAGTTCTCGATACCAAAAAAGAAAATGACCTGATTGTTCATTTTGTAGATAAGTTGCCAAGTAATCCATCTGCGACTTTTTCAGCTAAAGTTAACGCTGAAAAAAGAAGACTTACGATCAATAACCATACAGCGACCCACTTGCTTCAGGCGGCATTGAAGGAGGTATTAGGTGACCACATTCAGCAAAAAGGATCTTTGGTCAATGAAAGTTTGCTTAGATTTGATTTTGCTCATTTCTCAAAATTGACAGATGAAGAAATCACTAAAGTAGAGTCAATTGTTAATGCGAAAATACGGGAAAACATAGCTTTGTATGAGCAAAGGAATGTCCCTATTGAAGCAGCCAAACAGCAAGGTGCAACAGCTTTGTTTGGAGAAAAATATGGGGATTTTGTGAGGGTTATCACCTTTGATAAGGATTTTTCTGTTGAGCTTTGTGGAGGATGCCACGTCGCTTCCACTGGAGTTATTGGATTGTTCAAAATTGTCTCTGAAGGATCTATTTCTTCTGGAGTAAGAAGAATAGAGGCTATTACAGCGGATGCTGCAGAATCCTACATCAATGAACAGTTGACTTTGGTGAAGGAAATCCAAGAGCTTTTGAAAAGTCCAAAAGATGTCAAAAAAGCTATTGAATCATTGATTCAAGAAAAAAACGAATTGAAAAAAGAGATCGAAGGACTGCACAGCCTACAAGCCAATGCGATAAAAGATGCTCTTCTGAATCAAGTCGAAGCAGTCGGTGTTACCAATCAATTGTTTGCAACAGTCAATTTGCCTTCAGCAGATGCTTTGAAAAAGATCGCATTTGAATTAAAAAATGAAGTAGAGAATTTGATCTGTGTGATTGCAGCAGAGATTGATGGCAAGCCACAGATTGCTGTTGTAATCAATGACGATTTGGTAAGTTCCAAAGGACTAAATGCAGGTAATGCAGTACGTGAATTGGCAAAAGAAATCCAAGGTGGAGGAGGGGGGCAACCTTTCTTCGCAACAGCAGGGGGCAAAAATCTAGCGGGTTTACCATCGGTTGTGGAGAAAGCAAAGATCATGTTTTCCCAGCTTTAAATCAACTTACTTAAATCTAATTTGGTTTTAGATGTTTTCTAAGCCATTTTTGAGTTTAATTATCGGTTTTTACAAAAAGAATAATAAAAATGCTTTCAGCAGAAATAAAAGATAAATATGAATTGGTAGTAGGGCTAGAAGTCCATGCGCAATTACTTACCAAAAGTAAAATGTACACTACTGATTCTACAGAGTTTGGAAACCTTCCGAATACCCATATTTCGGTCGTGACTTTGGGGCACCCTGGAACTTTGCCAAAGGTAAACAAAAGTGCTGTGGAGTTTGCAGTGAAAATGGGTATAGCCTGTAATTCCGAAATTACCAGAAAGAATATTTTTGCAAGAAAGAATTATTTCTATCCAGATCTACCTAAAGGCTATCAGATCACACAAGACAAGAATCCTATTTGTGTGGGAGGACAAGTTCCTTTGACAATGCCAGACGGTACCAAAAAATCAGTTACCCTGACTAGAATCCACATGGAGGAAGATGCGGGCAAGTCAATGCACTTAGCTGGCGAAGTTGACACTTTGGTAGATTACAATAGGGCAGGAGTACCACTTATAGAGATCGTATCCGAACCAGATATCAGATCTTCAGAAGAAGCATATGCATTTTTGGTGGAGATCAAGAAGCTGGTCAGGTACCTTGATATTTGTGATGGAAACATGGAAGAGGGTTCTTTGCGTTGTGATGCTAATATTTCAGTAAGATTGAGAGGAGCAGCTGAATATGGAAAGAAAGTAGAAGTAAAGAATATGAATTCTTTCAGAAATGTGGCAAGAGCAATAGAGCACGAGTATGAAAGACAGATTCACATGATTGAAGCCAATGTAGAAATTATTTCTGAAACTCGGACTTTTGATGCAACCACAGGTCTTACAGCTTCTATGCGAACTAAGGAAGACTTGAATGATTACAGATATTTTCCAGAGCCTGATTTGAGTCCAGTTGTAGTCTCAGAAGAATGGCTTGAAGGGATAAGAAAGGAAATGCCAGCATTGCCAAGAGAGTTACATTATAAATTTGTCAATTCGTATGGACTTCCTGAATATGATGCGGGTGTATTGACTGATTCAAAAGAAATCGCGCTTTATTTCAATGAATTGTGCGAATCAACTCAAAATTATAAAGCTGCTTCCAATTGGTTGATGGGTCCAGTGAAGTCATATTTGAATGAGTTGACATTGCATATTTCAGATTTCCCTATTTCTCCAAAACGTTTGGCAGATTTGATTGGGATCATAGATGAAGGCAAAATAAATTTCTCAGTAGCCTCACAAAAAGTGTATCCTGAAATGCTTAAGAGCACTGAGAAGACTCCTTTGGAGATTGCGCAAGAACTTAATTTGATTCAAGAAAGTAACGAAGGCTCGCTTAAGCCAATTGTTGAAAGTGTGTTGGCAGAAAATTCAGCTAAAGTAGAAGAATATAGATCTGGCAAAAAAGGTTTGATGGGGATGTTTATGGGACAAGTAATGAAAAAATCCCAAGGGAAGGCAGATCCAAAAGTAGCTACGAAAATCTTAACAGAATTACTAGAAAATTAGAAAAACATGCTAAATATATTTAAAAGCTTTTTTATTTCACTATTGACAATCTCTTTGGTTTCTTGCGACAATTCAGAGCAAGTTTTCGATGGCAAAGTGAAAATATCAGGAAAAATTGAAAACGCAGATGGCTCTGAATTGATATTAGTCAAGTACCTAGATGATAGGACAGAAATACTAGACACCTTAAAGCTTTCTTCAAATGGTAAATTTGAATATACTGTGGAATTAGAAGGGCCTGGGTTTTATGAGTTGACAATGCAAGAGAAAGTGTCCATTATGCTTGCTTTATATGATCAAGACGCGGAGATTAGCTATGATGTAAATGATGATAAAAGTCCTAACATTGAAGGTTCTGAAGATTCTCAAAATATGTTGAAAGTAAAGGAATTGAGAGAGGGATATCAAGAACAAATCAATGGACTCAATGATGCCTATTTTGAGGCAATGTCTGAAAAAGATCAAGAGAGAATTAAAGAGATCCAAGAACAAGCAATGAGTTTGGAAAGTAATCATGCTACTAAAGTCAAAGAAGTTATCGGTGAAATGAATGATAGCTTTGCGTCGTTGTTTGCAGTGGGTTTACTAAACATCAAGCAGGATTTTATTTTTGTGGATGAATTGGTAAGTAGATTAAATGATAAATACCCAAACACAAAAATGATAACTAGTCTTATGGCTCAATTAGAGGATCTAAGAGTCCTTTCAATAGGTCAGGTAGCGCCAGAAATATCTCTTCCAAATCCCAAAGGTGAGCTTGTGAAATTGTCAGATCTTCGTGGAAAGTATGTATTGATAGATTTTTGGGCAGCTTGGTGCAAGCCATGTAGAGAAGAAAACCCAAATGTGGTCAAGCTTTACAATCAATACAAGGATCAAGGCTTTGAAGTATTTGGGGTTTCATTGGATAGGACCAAAGAAGCGTGGGAAAAAGCAATAGCAGAAGATGAATTGACTTGGACACATGTTTCGGATTTGAAGTATTTCAATTCGGAAGCTGCTGCGACTTATCAGATCAATGCTATACCTGCGACCTATTTGATAGATCCAGAGGGTAAAATTGTAGCAAAAGATCTTCGTGGGATGAGTTTGGAAAATAAGCTTGCTGAGATATTTAATTAAGTTTTTTTTATTGTTAGAAAGAAGGCCATTTTTGTTTTAAGATGGCCTTCTTTATTTTTAAAAAATATTATGATCTTGTCCCAAATGGAATTGCTTTAAATATGAAGTTTTTCATATACATTTGCGCCATAATTAAGCATCACAGACTCAAGATAGCATAAAATTAAAAATATTTCTAGCGAATAGTTTTATGGAATGCTTTTTGATTAAAATGTGGTGTTCCAAAAGAACAAAATTTAAACTTATAATTCAGAACATGAAAAAAACAATCCTCAAATCACCTGTAAACAGATTCGTATTTATTGCTCTGTTCAGCTTAATGGCTATGGGAGCATGTAAAAGTAAAAAGAAAGTAGTCGCTGAGACCCCACCGCCAGCACCAGTTGAGCAAGTAGAAGCACCAGCTGCACCATCTACGCCAGATCTTTCAGCAGAAGAGGCCGCTGTAGGTAAATTGGAGAATTATTTCAATAGTGTTGCTAATTCAAATAACGTACAAGCAGCAAACGCTACAATCCAAGAAGCTTTGGGAATGTTCTCAAATCAAGAAACTCCAGTACTTATTGTGATTCACGAAGAAAGTGGAATCAAAGATTATGATGAGCCTACTACTATCTCTAAATATCTTAATTATTTGAAAGACACTAAGAAAAATTTGAACTTTATCAGTGATATCCGTTTAGATGGATCTGGAAGAGTTTCTGAATTAGAGCTTCGTCGTAAATAATCACACAAAATCGAATATATAATAATTATGAAAAAATACATTCCTTTATTTCTACTTGTCTTTTTGGCATCTGCGTCAATCACTTTGGCCCAGTCAAATGACATTAGCCCTTCAAGAAAGCAGGCAATAGATTCACTAGCTTTAGAAAAAGTTAAAGATTTAAGTAAATATATCACCATTATCGGTAGCAAAGAAACACAGTTCTCTGAGGCCAATAGAGTAATGGATAGAGCAGAAGAGCTTTTCGCACCAGATGCTGAAATGGGAGTTTCTTCTATCAACAGAAAAGAAATCGCTTATTACAAAGTAAGAAGATACTTTGAAAGATTGATGGCATTGAACTATGATAGAGTGAATATCACTTGGTATGATATCCATTACATTTCTGATTTGGAAAGACAGCCTGACGGACGTTATGTTGGGGTTGTTACAGTATATCAGAGATTCGAAGGAACTTCTTTGGAGAGTGGTTTAAATTATAGAGATACTACAAAGAAAGATATTACAATCTATGTTGAGAAAAAACAAACTCAGATCGCTGGTCGTACTATCGAATTCTGGGATGTTATGCTAGGTGATATCCGTGTGACTGAAACTTCAGCATGAGAAAATTAACAATACTTGTATTATTAATAATAACATCCATTCAGTTGGCACCGGGGCAGGGTTTATACAGCCCCGGTTCGCCACAGGATGATGGAAGGTTTGCTGCTTCAACAAAACAAGTAAATCAATTTTTTAGAAGGTTCAATGGCGAGGAAAGTGCTGATGGCAAAAAAAGATACTATGACACTGACTCAGAATATAGAGACAGAGAACTACGAGGTAAATTTATCAGCGTTCTTTTTGACAATGAAACTTCTAGTATCCAAAATTCTTTGAAATCAGAATTTCTCAAAGAAGTTCTTTCCGAAAATCTCCCACAGTATTTAAGTTTTCATAGAGGAGAGTGGTTTGCAGAAGTTCAGACTACCTTTATTTTCAAAGGAAAAAAAGAGGAAGTTACATTATTTATGAAATTACAGCCAGAGGGTTTGGGATACGAATGGGTTGTTGAAAAAATTAATTTTAAACCATTCAAAAACTTATTTAATAAACCCGAAGGTGATGCCAAAGGATTTCTACATCCTTTGAGTCATGAAATTGGATTTATGAATTTGCGTAAAGCTTTTCAGGAAAATGATAAACCTGAATCATACACGCCAAAAGAATATCAACCAGATTATCTGACGATATTTTTGTATGAAATGAAGAATGGAAATTTGAAATTTGACAACATCTCTGATGTGAAGTTTCATTTTTTCCAAATTAACAATTGGTACTTCGAACTTAATCAATTCAACAGACCTGGGTTCAACACAGGATGGTTGATAAGTAATTTAGTAAAACTTGACGCTGGAGATAAAGACGTTGTTCAGAAATACATATATGATCAAAAATAGCATTAAATATCTTCTTTTTACAGTAGCATTTGTCAATACCTCTGGTGTTTTTGGACAGCAAGCTCTGGGTGATTATTCCAAACAAGAGATCAAAGATCTTGGGCAAAAAGCCGAAGATCAAGTAAGATTTTTGGAATACTATTTTAACACTGTTGGTAGTAAAGATACACCTGCCCGTGATAAAGATGTTATTATTAGAGAAAGCTATAAGAAAATTTTCAGGGACGACAAAGTTCAGGTAGAAGATGATTTGTTACTTGATAGAAAAGTAATTACAAACAAAGACGTAACAGCTTACTTGAAGGATATTGAATTTTTTTTCAAAGATGCTGATTTCAAATTTAAAGTAAGAGAGGTAAAGCCTTTTTTGAGGGATAATGAAGAGTTATCATTTATTGTGACTCTAGATAGGACATTGACTGCTACAGGCTTGAATCATGAGAAAATATCCAATACGAAGGAGAGGTTCGTAGAAGTCAATGTAGATAAAAAAACGAATGAATTAAAAATAGCAAGTATTTATACCACCAAGTTGAATAGAGATGAGGAATTGCATGAGTGGTGGACGACACTTTCTTATACTTGGACAGATTATTTTAAAACAAAAATCGGACTCACCGAACAAGACTCTATTACAATAGATCATTTGTATAAAATAAGTCAAATTGATTCTATTAATTTATCAGGTAATACTTTTGTACTTGATTTGGAGCCTATACAAGCATTGAGAGACCTTAAATTTATTGACATTAGCAATACTAATATTAAGGAACTGAATCCAATCAGCAATGTTACTTTTTTGTCACATCTCAATATTGCAAATACTCCAACCGAAGATATTCAGTTTATCAAATATTCTGATAGATTGGTTTATTTGGATATATCTGGAACGCAAATCAATGATATCAGCGAACTGGGAAATTTAAAACTCTTAGCTACTCTGAAAGCAGAGAAGACTCCTATTATGAGTTTCGGCATTTTGAATTCTTTTGAAGCTCTTAGGTCTCTTGAGTTGAGAGAAAGTGGATTCAATAATCTCGAGAATATACAGGAATTGGAAAACTTAGTGAGTTTGGATATCAGTTCAAATTATTTGATAAACTTTGAGCTGCTCTCAAATCTAGTTAGTCTCGAAAGTATTAATTTAAATGAGACAAACATAGTTGATTTGTCGCCTTTGAAATCATTACCAAATATTAAGGTTATTAATATTAACCAAACTGAAGTTTCAGACTTGAATCCATTAGATAGAATTTCTACTTTGAAAAAAATCTATGCTGATAGAACAAGAATTCAAGAATGGGAAGCAGATGAATTTACTAGAAGAAATAGGTCTATTCTACTAATTCATCATGTAGAAAATTTACAGACTTGGTGGGAAGGTTTAACTCAACCTTGGAGGGATGTATTTGTGGGTATAAACAAAAATTTAGCACGTGCTGAGCCTTCTGTCGAAGACTTATCGACATTGATCAGTACTGACTCTTTAGATTTGTCTGATAGCGAGATAGTGAACCTTGGGCCAGTTCTTAAATTCAAAAAAATCAATTATTTGTATTTTGATAATACTAAAGTAGTAGATCTTTCTCCTTTAGCTGATATCAAAACACTAACAAAAATCACAGCAAGAAATGCTAGTGTAAGTACATTACAACCACTTTCAAACTTACCAAATATTGAAATTTTGGATTTTAGAAATAATCCAATTACA
Source organism: Belliella alkalica (assembly GCF_022549785.1). Classification (GTDB taxonomy): domain Bacteria; phylum Bacteroidota; class Bacteroidia; order Cytophagales; family Cyclobacteriaceae; genus Belliella; species Belliella alkalica. The sequence goes on along the minus strand of NZ_JAKZGO010000001.1, from coordinate 507,656 downwards.
AGTATATCGCCATTGTTGGAATCGAATACTTTAAAATATCTAAATGTAGAAAATGCTCAAATCCCAGTAGAGGAAGTAGTTGCAGCGGTATATGCGAATCCAAATTTAAATATTATATATAGATCAGGTGATTTGCTTGGATGGTGGGATCAGCTTGATGACACTTGGAAATCAATTTTCAAAAAACAATTCAACAACACTTCTGAAGAGCCAACAAATGAAGAGCTTCACGCTTGGACTACCAAACCTAGTTTGGTAATCGAAAGGGAGTCAATTTCAAATTTTAGAAACCTCGAAGTCTTCATTAACTTAAGAGAGCTAAGCATATTTGATGTGCCAGCTATGGATTTTATCGATATTGGAAGTTTACTTCAGCTAGAGGAACTTAAGATTAGCCAGTCTCCAATATCTGATTTAGGAGTATTGTCTCAGTTGAGAAATTTACAAAGACTCGACCTTTCAAATACAGGTATTGATGATCTAAGGCCTCTGGGGGTACATACTCAATTGAAATCATTAAACCTATCTGGTACCAATGTGAAAAATCTAAGAGGCTTAAACTCTTTAATAGAACTTGATGATTTAGACATTGCAAGTACAAATGTGAAATCATTAAAGCCGGTTCAGGGATTGAATCTAAAAAAGTTAAGCTGCTTCAATACCAGAATAAACAAAAGGGGAGTGGATAACTTCAAAAAACTAAACCCTGACTGTGAAGTCAGATATTATTGATAAAGTGGAGATATGGTTATCAAAAAAGAGGTTGAAACATCAAGTTTCAACCTCTTTTTTGGTAGAATCCCTATTTTTTGAGAACCTGCTCTAAGCTTTCTCTCAAAATTGCCCCCATATTTTTACATGAAAGGAATCTATCGTTCTTGTAGTGTTTTGCTAAATCTGCTTTAAGAGAATCAATATTTTCTTTGGTAGAAATCGTGTCGTGTTCCATACTTTTGATTATATCTTCAATCTCTTTGTATGATGATTTTAATCTATTTGCTATCAAGGCCCTTTCTTCTCTTTGGTATTGAACCATAGACTCGGAAGTGATATGATTTAAACCTAATTGAATTAAGGCATTATTTTGCTTGAAATACTGAGGTAGGTAGATAGATTTTTTCCCTTCGTAAGATTGCTGATCAAAATCGATTGCCCTGATTCTATAATGAGTTTCCTCGAAATCTGGTGTCACATCAATTACAAAATTTGAAGAATGCATATCTCCCAATAGTCTGACAAAGCATCTTTCATTGAATTTCACAAACTCCTTTGCCAACCTGATTGGGTTCAATAATTGGTCATGGATGTGTAACTTCATAAACATTTCCCCAGGGATGCCAGCAATGTGCTCTTCGATTAATGTGTTTTCATGAACCAAATAACTTATCCTATTGGGAGAAAGCAAATGTTCTAATTCCAAGCCATAAACCCTCGAAGCATCAGCATTTTTGACATAAAAATAATCAAAGTTATCATTGATCCTGTTGACTATTCTTACTCGAAAAGGCTGGGTATTACCATAGCTACATAAATCTATGCGATCGACATAAAGGTGCTTCATAACAGATATGTCACCCTCAGCCTTTAGCAGGGCATATATCTTCTTAATGTTGTAATGAATATCTTCTCTGTCAGATTCGCTGTAAAAAACAGTTTCCCATAAAGTATCATTTCCTTTGTAGTCATACAAAGGGATAGAAGTATTATACCTTAAAAGGTCTTTGTAATGAATTGGGAAATCAACTACACGTCCATATTTGAATAAGTATTTCCTCAAACCTGAACTTATGGGATAGACGATTTTCTTTTTGCTGATTAAGGCCATAAATAGAATTTAGGAGTCAATCATTTCCTTCTCTTTTTTCTTAAGGTTCCTATCAAATATAAAAGGGCCAAACGGTAAAACTGAGGCAACCAAGCCAAAGAATGTTTTCCCAAAGCTCCAGTCTAGCTTCTTGGCTGTCGGAAAAATTATGTAAATATAAACAACAAACAATGCTCCATGTATCCAACCGACTATTTTGACTGCCATTGGCATATCTAACATGTATTTTAACGGCATAGCGATAAATAGCAACAATAGAAATGATATTCCTTCCAGTATACTTATCTTTCTAAACCTCTTTAACCACTTTTCCTTTTGTTCTATAGTTGCCATTATGATAGTTGTATTTATTTTTTTTAATCCGTTTATTTACCAGTTGCCAAACAAAATCATACTTCTTAAATCAATTTGTACACTGATAACTAATCAACAAATAACCTATAACGATTATCCGCATATTTTCATGTGGAAATTAACCTTCTAGTATCATTGCGGATAATCAAATTATTTTTTGATACCAAATAAAATTTGAAGCATGTTCCAAAGCGATTTTTTGAGTGCTACATCTGAGAAAATTGACCTTAAGTCATCAGAATAAAGATACTCTACACCATTTTCATTTTTTATTTCATAATCCCTTTGTTTGAATTGAAACAAACTATGGTTCAATTTTCCAAAAATCAATATTTTATTGGCATTCAATTCATCAATTTTGGCAAGTGAAACTTCTTCAACTGATTCTGAAGAACTCAAAGCTATGTCTTTGAGAGAACAGTTTACAGCTCCAAGGATTTTGAATAGAAATTCTCTCAAATCAGCTTCCAGATGACTTCCTTCATAGACTATTAAGATACCTTTTTCGAAATTTCCTTCATAAATAAGGTCATGTTCCTCTTCACTGACTTCTTCGCTGATTGCTTCTGCATCAGATACCAAATCTATGTTATAATTTTTCTCCAAAAGCGCAGGGATTTCATCTTGGACAATTACAATGTCCGAATCCAAAAACATTCCTAAATGATGTAAATTCATGCTTTCCATAAGGCTAAATTGACTAAAAAATCTCAAGCAAACAAACAATTCCAGTGGATTGAAACAAAAAAGCTAGCTTAACTTCTAAGAGTATTTGAAGAAGTTCTCAGTCTTAAATATTTCAAGAAGAAACCAAATTAAATTAGTAAAATTCCTAGAAAAAAAGGTGAAGAGTCTATCCCTTCACCTTTATTGGGATATTGTCAAGATACCCCACGAAGTGTTTGTCCACCGATTCTGACACCATCCTTTGCGACTTCGTTTTCTCTGCGTGACAGATGTACCAAAAATCAATTTAAATATTAGATTTCTTCCTTTTTATCGTCCAAGTTAAAGATTGATTTCAGTTCAATAGCATCCTTTGGATCCATTCTTTTTGCCAAAACTAACCTAAGTTGTCTCCTTCGCAATGCGCCTTCATAAAGCTCTATTTCTTCTTCCGTCTCGGGTTCTACTTCTGGAACTTCTATAGGTCTTCCTCCTTGATCCACAGCTACAAATGTGAAAAATGCTCTATGGGTTGTGATTTTTTTACTTGCTGGAATGTCTTCAGCGAAAACTTCAATAAATACTTCCATAGAAGAATTGAAAGCTCTCGTAACTTTTGCTTTGAGGGTTACTACATTTCCCAAAGCAATAGGGTGTTTGAAAGAAATGCTATCAGCAGAAGCAGTTACTACGATTCTTGTAGAGTGCTTTTGAGCTGCTATGGCTGCTACCACATCCATCCAGTGCATCAATTTCCCTCCCATGAGGTTGTTCAAAGTATTGGTATCATTTGGTAAGACCATTTCGGTCATTATCACTTCTGATTGCTTTGCAAATCTCTTCTTAGTCATTATATTAAATTTTAGACAAAAATACAGAATAAATTATCTATACAGAAATTATTTAACGTCAATATCGAAATATTGTTTGGTTAAATTCTGATTTTTGTGACTATTAAAATATTGGCATTCAATCTTCCTACAACTCAATCAACTACCCCCATCTTTCAAACCTTCCAACTTTGCAACTTTCAAACCAATTTTCCAATCTTCCAAAATACTAATCTTCTAATCCTCCAACAACTCAATCATCTATCCCCCAACTTTCAAACCTTTCAACTTTGCAACTTTCAAACCAACCTTCCAATCTTCCAATCTTCTAATCCTCCAACAACTCAATCAACTATCCCCCAACTTTCAAACCTTCCAACTTTGCAACTTTCAAACCAACCTTCCAATCTTCCAATCTTGTCATTAAAGCGACTGACTTCTCCAACCTTCCTCGCCTAGTAGGGGAACAAAAGCAAAATTGTCAAATTCTTCTTGGATAATCTTTCTTTCGGTTTTTTTGAATAGCTTCATCATCTTTTGGGTGTTTCTATCTCCAACAGGAATTACCAAAATACCCCCGACTTTCAATTGTTTGAGAAGGGAGTTTGGTACCACTGGAGCTCCTGCAGTAACAATGATTTTATCAAATGGAGCCTTTGTAGGAATACCTTGCGAACCATCACCGTAATAGAAGTTAATTGGAATGCCTAATTTGGTAAGGAATTTTTTTGTTTTGTCAAATAGCTTCTTTTGATACTCTATGCTGTGTACTTCCGCTCCAAGTAGATGGAGGATAGCTGCTTGATATCCTGACCCTGTTCCTATTTCCAAGATTTTGTCACCTGACTTTACTTCCAGCAATTCTGATTGAAAAGCGACAGTATAGGGTTGTGAAATAGTCTGACCTTCGCCTATTGGGAATGCTTTGTCCTCATAAGCATGTGAATCCAAAGCAGTGTCGAAAAAAAAATGGCGGGGAATCGTATTAATTGCTTGCAATACATTGCCGTCTTTTATACCTTTTTTTTCCAGTAATTTTACTAAGGCATTTCTTTGACCCTTATGTCTATAAGTATCCTCAAGTCTGAGCATTGATATAAATGAATATTTTAGAAACTTTAATTGAGACTGCTAAGTTAATGTTTAAAATGGCTTAATTTGAAGCAATTTCCATTTGAAAGTTTATAATCTGAATTATTCAGGAACAATATTAGAAAAAATGTTTACAGGAATCATTGAGACCCTTGGGGTTATACAGAAAATAGAAAAAGAAGGTACTAATTTTCATTTTTTTATTCATTCATCAATTACAAACGAATTGAAAATTGACCAATCTGTCGCTCACAATGGGGTTTGCCTCACTGTTGTGGCAATAGAAGGAGAGGTTTACAAAGTTACAGCAATCGATGAGACATTGAAAAAAACGAGTCTTAAAAATTGGGAAGTAGGTAAAAAGGTAAACATCGAAAGATGCATGCCTGCAAATGGAAGGTTTGACGGGCATATAGTACAAGGCCATGTAGATCAAGTAGGTAGAGTAGATGGTATTTCTGAGCAGGATGGCTCTTGGATTTTTGATTTTTCCTTTGATCCAAACCTTGGGAATGTCACTGTCGAAAAAGGATCAATCACAATAAACGGAACAAGCTTAACTTGTTTCAATTCAAAAAACGGAAGTTTTTCAGTTGCAATTATTCCATATACCTATGAATTCACAAATTTCCATCAATTACAAATCGGCAATGAAGTGAACTTGGAGTTTGACGTGATCGGAAAGTACATTCAGAGAATAATTAGAGGTTACTCCTCCTGATTGACGTTTTAGATCAAATCATAATTTTACGGGTGTTTCCGCAATTTAGGATGATCAATAACAAGAGAATTTGTGAGTTAAAAATATTACTCTATAGCTTGGTCAACTGTAGTGAAACTTAACTTTGGACTGTTTTTGCAGATATTTTGGAATTCAAAAACAGTCCGATCTGATATGATAAATATGCGCCTATAGTCCCAACGGAAGCTCCCACAATAACATCTGCTGGATAATGTACACCAAGATAGATCCTTGTATATGAAAATAATGCTGCCCAAAGGAAAAGCCATTTTACTGCCTGAAAACGATCTGTCAGGGTTAGAGCCATTATGGTGGCAATGCCAAAACTATTGGACGCATGCGAGGATGCAAATCCATACAAGCCACCGCATTTACCAAAATTATGGACTATTCCTTCCCACCTCGGGTCATGACAGGGCCTGAGACGCTCGAAGAAAGGTTTCATAAAGCCTGATGTAAATTGGTCCGCTATCAGGATAGTAAGCCCTATACTAATGAAAACCCACCAGGATTGCTTACCAAACTTTTTTACAACAAGAAAAGTCAAAAATAAATACAATGGTATCCAAGGGATGGTTTGGGTTAGTTGAAAAACAATCGGATCTAAAAAGTCAGTATGAAAACCATTCAGGTATATAAACAAGCTTTCGTCCCAAGATTTTAAACTTTCTACCATTGTCATCAATTATTAAACCCAATCTATTCCTTTTGTCAACAATTCCAGTGTATTGGCTTCTTTTGAACCGGACTCCACTTGATGCATATATTCCCAACTTGCTAACGGAGGCATACTCATCAAAATACTTTCTGTTCTTCCATTGGTGTCCAGACCGAATTTTGTACCTGCATCCCAGACCAAATTGAACTCAACATATCGCCCCCTTCTGAGCGCTTGCCAACTTTTTTCATTCTTTCCATAAGGGATCTGATGATTTTTCTTCATGAAATGTGTGTAAACCTTCGGGAATAAATAGCCTATAGCTTTTACAAATTCAAAAATTCCATTCATCTCTTCAGAATCTTTGGAGGTCAATCGGTCAAAGAAGATACCACCAATTCCTCTTGTTTCATTTCTGTGTTTGATGAAAAAATAATCATCTGCCCATTTTTTGAACTTTGGATAATAGCTTTCATCAAAATGATCACAAGTGTCTTTTATAGCTTGATGGAAAAATTTGGCATCTTCTTCATCCACATAATGTGGAGTCAAATCAATACCTCCTCCAAACCAATTCACACCATTACTCATTTCAAAATATCGAATGTTCATGTGAATGATAGGCACCATTGGACTCTCTGGGTGGATTACAATTGATACACCAGTTGCAAAAAAATCAGATTTCTCAAGATTCAGTTTTTGAAGGATTTTGTCTGGTGTAGGTCCTTCTACAGCCGAAAAAGCAACGCCTCCTTTTTCAATGATATTTCCATTTTGGATTATTCGGGTTCTCCCACCACCACCTTCTTGGCGTTTCCAAAGATCTTCTTTGAAGATTGCTTTCCCATCTGCCAATTCCAATTCTTTACAGATATGGTCTTGGATCTTTTTGAAATCATTTGCGATTTGATCCTTGTTCATTTTATTTTTTTTCAATCTTAAATCTAAAATCAGTCCTCCAACTCCAACACTTCCAAAATATCCGCCAGTTCATCAAAATCTTTCAAGCCTGGCTTGATTTCATCTCCACCTTCTAGAGATATTCCCTTTACTTTGGTTTTGCCTAACACTTCTTCGATTGTCGATGCATCCAGCCCAAATCCCAAGAGAACTTGGCATTTTTCTGCAAGTTCTTTGATTTTTAAGGATGTAGCTTCGTCTAATTCCAAGGTGTCACTTACCAAATGTACGGTTACTCCGAAATCAGCATACGACTTTGACTTGGAGATTAGATCATCGATTGTATCTAAATCCTCAACTTTACATTTCAAAATCAATCCGAAACTTGAATTTACGAGCATTTTTAGATGGATTTCTTCTTGAATTTCCAGATAATTTATCTCTGGGTAGGCTTTTACAATTTCCAAGATAGTATCTGGGTGACTTTCTTCAAACTCTGCAACATATTCCAAACCTGACAACCAATCTGTGATTTCCTTGAACTTTTCAGGGGAGATGAAGTTTTTATTGTTTTCTTCAAGGCTGAATCCCATCAAGTTAACATACATTCCCGCACAATATCTGGCATCGCTTAGGTTATTGATGTTGCTTATTTTTACAAAAGTTTTTAGTGACATGACAAGTATTGTTGATTTTATAGATACGAAGGTAAAAGATTTCGCCCGAAAAATGTATTTTTAGCCCCTTGTTAGTATGCTTCTATGCGATATTTGATTAAACTTTATTTATTGGTTGTTGCAATAGGTCTGTTTTCTTGTAGAGAAATGGATGATGTGAACGTGGATTTGGGTTATGATTATCAACCTTTGGATATTGGTCTGTTTTGGGAATATGAAGTAGAAGAAAGGATAGTATTTGGTGAAAATGATTCTGAGGAGTTTGCCTATTTTTTTAGGGATAAAATTGATTATTCCTATATCAATGAAGCGGGAGAAGAGGTTTTTGTAGTATTGAGAGAAAAATCTAATGATAGGATAGATTGGCTGATTGAAGGGAATTATTCGTTATTAGTTAGAAATCAAGCGTTGGTCAGAATGCAAGAAAATGAAAGAGTTGTCACCTTTTCTTTTCCACCTCGTCTCAACAAATCTTGGGATGGGCGAGTTTATTCTTCGAGACAGCCTGAGATGTTCAATGTAAGTCTCTTAGGAATTTACCAGCTTGGGCAAACTAACTACTCACAAGTTGTTCAGGTTTTACAAAGTCAAGAAGATGATAAAATCACTTTTCGGGATAATAGGTATGAAGTTTATGCTAAGGGTATTGGAATGATAGAGCAATATTTTGAGGTGTTTACATATTGTTCCCGAAATGATTGTTTGGGTCAGGAGTTGATAGATTCAGGCAGTTTGAGACATTTAAGGATTATCAATTATGGGAAAAATTAGATTCCTTTTTTCAATATTTTTCGCTTTGGTTTTCCATTTTTCGAATGGACAGGGAAAATATGCAGTTCATTATAAATACAAACCCCAAGATCAATTTAGTTTGGAGGATGGCACTGGATTTTTAACTACAAAATCGCTTGAAAGAAGAGTCAAGCAAAGCATTCCTCTAGACAGCTTGGATCTTCCAATTTCCAAAAAGTATGAAGCGCAAATTTTGGAAAATTCAATGGAATTGATCTATAACACAAAGTGGATGAATGCCTCACTAGTCATAGCTAGTCAGGATCAAGTTGATGTGATTTCTGGTTTTGATTTTGTTGAAAAAGTGGAATTTGTTTCACCTATTTCAAACAATGGCGGAAGGATTCACCGAAGAGATAAAAGAGCAAATATTCAAAATCTAGAATTAAAAAATGTTTCAAGGAAATCAAGCAATGAAGTTTATGATTTTCAAAATTCTCTATTAGGTATACAGCAAATGCATGAAGAGGGATTTACAGGAAAAGGGGTCACGATAGCAGTTTTTGATGGAGGATTTTTAGGAGTAGATAAAATCGATGGATTTAAGCATTTGTTTGAAAATAACCAGATTGTTGCTACAAGGGATTTTATAAATTTGAGAAATGCAGATGTTTATACTAGACACCAACACGGCACAAATGTCCTATCGCTAATTGGTGCTAATATGCCACAACTTTTAGTGTCTGGAGCTCCGGATGCAAGTTATATTCTTTGTATTACAGAAGATGTGTTTTCAGAATATAGGATAGAAGAATACAATTGGCTAAAAGCAGCCGAGTTTGCTGACAGTTTAGGGGTAGATATCATTAATTCATCATTGGGTTATTTAGATTTTGATGACCCAAGAATGGATTATTTTGCCGAAGATCTCGATGGTGCCACCGCAGTTATTTCACAAGCCGCTTTCATAGCTGGGCAAAAAGGGATATTGGTAGTCAATAGTGTAGGGAACTATGGCAGTAGAGGAGGGCAGTCCATCACAGCGCCTGCAGATGCAAAAGGGATTTTGTCTATCGGTGCAGTAGATATTGAATTCAAGCGTGCAAATTTCAGCTCTCAAGGACCTAATGCATTGGGTGATTTGAAACCTGAATTAGTCACATTCGGTAGGGGAGCATTTTTGATTAGATCAAACGGAACTGTAAGTCCAGGCAATGGCACATCTTTTTCGGCGCCACAGATAACAGCTTTAGCAGCTGGACTATGGCAGGCGAAGCCAGATTGGACCAAGAATCAATTGATCGATGCTTTAATAAAAAGTGGATCACAAGCAGAGAATCCTGATAATGAATTGGGGTATGGGATTCCTGATTTTGCAAGGGCTTATTATGGAGAGATTCTATCAGTCGAAGAAAAAGGGGAGGTTGAAGATTGGAAAATCTATCCAAATCCCAATGAAGGACAAGAGCTCTTTATAAATTTCGGACTGTCAAATCAGATTGCAATTAGACTATTTGACGTAAATGGAAGTGTGATTTTAGATAGTGAAATTTCTAGGGATTCAAATAATAACCCTTTTACGGTCAGTTTACCTACTTTGGTAAAAGGTGTATATTTATTGGAACTTCAGTCTGGCAGAGATGTCAAAAGGACAAAATTAATAAAAAGATAGGGGGCTAAACTCTTTTTTATTTCCTTTGCAGGATAAAAACCCTACTAAAACAATAATGTCAGTTAAAATAGCCCCTTCTATACTTGCATCTGATTTTGCCAACTTGCAAAAAGAGATCGAAATGATCAATGTTTCAGAAGCTGATTACATCCATGTGGATATAATGGATGGTGTATTTGTACCAAATATTTCTTTTGGGATACCAGTCACCGAAGCAGTAAATAAACATGCAAAAAAACCATTGGATGTTCACCTTATGATAGTCAACCCAGATCAATACCTGGAAGCATTTAAAAATGCTGGAGCAGCCATTATTTCTGTTCATTACGAAGCTTGTACTCATTTGCATAGAACTTTACAGGGAATCAAGCAGTTGGGCTGTAAGGCTGGAGTAGCCATTAATCCACATACATCTGTAGAGCTGTTGAAAGATGTCATTATGGATATTGACTTGGTTTGTATCATGTCTGTCAATCCTGGATTTGGAGGACAGAAATTTATCGAAAATACTTATGCCAAAGTAAAGAGGCTAAAAGAAATAATCATCGAAAATGGTGCAGAAACTGAAATAGAAATTGATGGAGGTGTAAATGAAAGTAATGCACCATTGTTGAGAGCAGCAGGAGCCGATGTTTTAGTAGCAGGAAGCTTTGTGTTTTCTTCGTCTGATCCTTTGTCAACCATAGAAAAACTAAAAAAGATTGATTAGTTTAAAACATCATAAAGAATCCTTTAATCAAAAATAATTACCTTTTAACAATATTTAAGGCACATCTTTTGCATATTTTTTTGGTAAAATGGTCTTTTAACGTTTTATTAGAGGATCGTTTTTGAATATAAAACTAAATTAAAATCTATTGTCATGATGAAAAGAGTATTTGTATTAGCCTTCTTAATGTTAGGTATGATGAGTGTGCAAGTCAATGCACAAGATGAGTCCGAGGAAGTTACCGAAGAAGAGATGATGAAATTTGCTGCCATGGAAGCTAATTTTGCTGCATTTATAGCAGGCAAGCAAGCTGAAATGGAAGATATGATCAAATCAAATGAAATAATCGAAGGCGGAGGAGCAAGGTATAATGAAATCAAAGCTGCTTGGGGTAACGATGAAAAATTAGCTGAAATTAATATCACTGAAGAGGAGAAAGCAGAATATCAGAGAATTCAAGATTTTATTGGTTCTATTGGTGAGTCTGCAAGAGAATACAAAACTGATCTAATTATGGACGCAGATGTTTTGGGAGCAGCGACTTACAACAAAGTGAACAAAGCAATCAAAGAAAATCCAGAAGTTAAAGAAAAAGTGGATACTATGATTGCAGAAATGAAAAAGAAAAATGCTGAAGAAGGACAAGAGCCTGTTACGGATATGTAATTTTTCATAACATCATAAAAAAAGGAGATTTTCAATTTGAAAATCTCCTTTTTTTATGTCTAAAGAGTATTTATTTTGTTCAAACCTCGTTATTTAATCGAACGATGTATTTAAAATTATGGTTATTTCGAATATCTTCATCCTTTCAATGAATGCTTTCTTGTCATCAATTATAGTAAATCTATGAATCTTAAGTCAATACTTCTACTATCATCAATCTTTTTGCTTACCATCATAGAAATACAAGCACAGCAAGATGATATTTTCGGAATTGATACGAGAGTAAAGCGTGGAAGAATGAGTGAAAGTAATATTGGGAATGTTTTCAGAAAGGGAATTAGCAATTTTAGTTTTGAATTATCTTCAGGAGGTAGTTATCTACATAACAATATGGATTTTTTATCCGCTAACCCTAGTGAATATCCAATAAGCCAATTTCAAAATATAGAAAATACGACAGAAATACCCGTCGATGAAATCACGAAGTTTGATGGTAGTGGTTTTGGTGTCCCTATCAATTTGGGAGTAAAGCTGAATGTATTTAACCTATTTATTTTGGGGGGCGGATACGGACGGGAAATTGGGAATATAAATAATTTGCAAGGTTCTGATTATAGATTTGAGTTCCAAAATAGTTCCTATACTTTCGACAAGCTATATGGAAATTTAGGTTTGGTTCTATATGATGCAAAAAAACGAGCAAGTTTTCTGAAATGGAAATACCGTAGATATTCTTCTCAGAATATATACATGCAGTCTGAAAAAAATCAAAGGATTCGTCAAAATTATCCTTGGAGATTTATCTTGGAAGGCGAGTATGGGAGTTTGATAGTTCGTAAATCACCAGATTCTCGTTTGGTAAATAATAATGAGCCTTATTATGGAATTGCTTTTAGAATAGAAAGGCAGTTTTCTGAATATGCACGATTTTTTGTTAAAACCGGAGCAGAATTTAGAAATTTATCATTTGAGGGCACAAATATTGAAGAATTTCAAAATATTAAACAGACTTTGTACGGCGCTCAAGTTGGCCTTTCCATAAGTCTTCCAGGGACAAAAAGGTGCAAAGTACAAGGTTGTGGTGTGGTAATGAAGCACTTACATGACGGGGTTGAGTATAGAGGTAGTTCCATATTCAATCTCCAAAACAGAAGAGTGGGTCAGTGGTATTAAAACTTATTTAAATTCCCCCTTTTTGAGTGTAAAATCATATTTTAAAACCGTTATCTTTTTATTATCTTGCAAGCTTATTGAGAATAGATAAATATGGCTCAAGGAGAAAGAGAGAATATCATACCGATTAACATTGAAGACGAAATGCGTGGAGCCTACATCGATTATTCGATGTCGGTTATTGTTTCCAGAGCACTTCCAGATGTCCGAGACGGACTAAAGCCTGTTCATAGAAGAATACTCTTCGGAATGCAAGAACTAGGCGTTTTACATAACAAATCCTTTAAAAAATCAGCTAGAATCGTTGGTGAGGTACTAGGTAAGTACCACCCACATGGTGACTCTGCAGTATATGAAACAATGGTTCGTATGGCGCAACCTTGGTCTTTGAGATATCCTTTGGTGGATGGTCAGGGTAACTTTGGTTCTGTGGATGGAGATAATCCAGCCGCGATGCGTTACACAGAAGCAAGGTTAAAAAGAATCGCAGAAGAGCTTTTGATTGATATCAATAAAGAAACTGTTGATTTTCAATTGAACTTTGATGATTCCTTGAAGGAGCCTGTTGTATTACCTGCAAAAATCCCTGCCCTTCTATTGAATGGCGCATCTGGAATTGCAGTAGGTATGGCCACAAATATGGCTCCACACAATCTAGGAGAAATTGTAGATGGCATCACCGCTTACATCGATAATAGAGACATCACTATTTCCGAATTGATGGAGTTTATTGTAGCTCCAGATTTCCCTACAGGTGGGATTATCTATGGATATAATGGTGTCAAAGCTGCTTTTGAAACGGGAAGAGGAAGGATAATCGTACGCGGTAAAGCTGGAATAGAGACTAAAGATAGTGGCAAGGAGATGATCATCATCTCTGAGATCCCATATTTGGTGAACAAAGCCAATATGATCGAGAAGACCGCCCAGCTGATTACAGAGAAAAAAATAGATGGTATTTCTGCTATCAGAGATGAATCTGATAGACAAGGAATGCGGATTGTTTATGAACTGAAGAGAGATGCCATTTCAAATGTGGTATTGAATAATCTTTACAAACAGACTCAGTTACAAACTTCATTTTCAGTAAATAACGTAGCCTTAGTTAAAGGAAGACCTTATACTTTGAACCTGAAAGACATGATTGTACATTATGTCAATCACCGTCACGAAGTTGTCATTAGAAGGACTGAATATGAACTGAGAGAAGCGGAAAAAAGAGCCCATATTTTGTTAGGTTATTTAATTGCTTTGGATAACCTTGATGAAGTAATTTCTTTGATCAGAAGTTCAAGAGATCCTGAGACTGCCAGAAATGGTTTGATGGAACGCTTTGAATTGAGTGAAATTCAAGCAAGAGCAATTTTGGACATGAGACTTCAGCGCCTTACAGGCATGGAGAGAGAGAAGATCCAGGAAGAATATGATCAGATCATGCTTCTTATTGAAGAGTTGAAAGAAATTCTTGCAAATGAGGATAAGCGTATGCAAATCATCAAAGATGAACTTGCAGAGATCAAACAAAGATATGCTGATGACAGAAGAACCGAAATCGAACACAATGCGGAAGATTTCAGTTATGAAGACATGATTCCAAATGAGGAAGTTGTAATTACAGTTTCCCACGAAGGTTATATCAAAAGGACAGCATTGACTGAGTATAGAACACAAAGTAGAGGAGGAGTTGGTTCAAGAGGTGCTACTACCAAGAATGATGATTGGACTGAATACCTTTTCACAGCTTCGACTCATAATTATCTTTTGATTTTTACGGATTTAGGAAAGTTATTCTGGTTGAAAACATATGCGATCCCGGAAGGTTCCAAAGCTTCGAAAGGCAGACCTATTCAAAATTTGATCAACATTACATCGGAAGATAGAATTAGGTCAATAATTCAAGTAGGAGACTTAGGGGATGAGGATTATATAAACAATAATTTCCTAGTGATGGTTACCAAAAAAGGGATCATCAAAAAAACCACTTTAGAGCAGTATTCAAGACCGAGAACTAACGGTATTATAGCATTGAATATCAGGGATGAAGATCAACTGATGCAAGTTGAAATGACCAATGGAGATTCCCATATTATCATTGCAGCCAAATCAGGTAGAGCTATTCATTTCCATGAATCGACTGTCAGACCGATGGGCAGGACCGCTACAGGTGTAAAAGCAATTAAGTTAACAGATGTTAATGACCATGTAATTGGCATGGTATGTGCCTCCAGAGAAGATGCAACGCTATTGGTTGTATCAGAAAAAGGTTACGGAAAGCGCTCAGAGCTTGATGCCTACAGAATCACAAATAGAGGAGGGAAAGGAGTTAAAGCAATGAGTGTCACTGAAAAAACCGGAAGTCTGGTTGCAATTAAAGAAGTAGTTGACACAGATGATTTGATGATTATCAATAAGTCAGGAATCACTATAAGAACTCCCGTTTCAAACCTTAGGGTAATGGGTAGAGCTACTCAAGGTGTGAGGCTTATCAAGCTTGGAGAAAATGATGAAATTTCTTCAGTAGAAAAAATCAAAAAAGAAGAAGAAACTGAGGAGGAATTGGATTTGATCAATCCAGAAGAAGGATCAAATCAAGATGATAGCCCAGATTCAGAAAACAATGTAACCGAAGAACCAAACAATTAAGAAAAAAGAACAAAATGAAAAAGTTAATCTTATCATTAGCATTAGTAGGTTTTGTCACAGTTAGTTTCGCACAGAAAAAAGTGTTGAAATCTGCTGAAAAAAACTACAAAAAAGGAGAGTTGACTACTGCTTTAACAGAAGTTGAAGAGGCATTATCTGACCCTGAGACAAAAGATGATCCTTCCACGATCTTTTTGAAAGGTCAGATTCAAACGAAGATGTTTGACACTGCTGACGAAAATGAAATGTCTACCGTTACTCTAGGTCGCGATGCATTTTCGACATTTTCCAAAACAATGGAAATGATCAACAACGATAAGAGTAGTAAGGTTGGTAAGGATCTATGGAAAGATGATCTTCCTGGAATGCCAGATAATTTGAGATCTTTTGGTATCGAAACACTTAAAAATGCGACATTTAATAAAGCTATCGCTACTTATGAAGAAGATAATCTAGAGATGGCATATGAATACTTTGCTTTAGCAAGTGATATCAGTCCTCAAGATACTACCATGAACTTCAATGCTGGATATTTGGCTAATCAATTAGATAAGACAGAGGAAGCAAAGGTTTACTTCAATAGATTGCTTGAAATCGAAGAGTATAACAAGCTAAACACTTATTATTTCTTGATTCAGATTGCAAGTTCAATTGATAAAGATCCAGAAGAGGCTTATAGATTAGTGAAATTAGCAAAAGAAGAAGATCCTACTGATAAAACTTTGGCTGAGTTTGAAATTCAGTTTTTGTTACAGCTAGACAAAATGGATGAAGCCATGAGTTCTGTTGTTGAAGCTTTAAAAAATGACCCAGAGAATACGGGTATTCTTTTGAGATATGGATACTTACTTGAGCAATCTGGTGACTTGGATGGAGCTTTGGTTCAGTACAAGAAATCTGTTGCAGCAGATCCTGACTTCTTTGAAGGTAATTATTATGCTGGAGCAATCTTCATAGAAAAAGCAAGAACGATCCTTAATGAAGTAGGTAGTTTGTCAGATGAAGAGTGGGAGAAGAAGTCTGATGCGATGAACAAAGAAGCAGAAGATCTTTATAAAGAATCAATTGTCTATTTCACAAAAGCTTCTGAATTGAAGCCTGATTCTACAGAGATATTAGAGACATTGTTTCAAATCCATACAAGATTAGATAATAAAGAAGAAGCTGAAAAATATAACCAAAAATTGATATCCATTTTGGGCGAAAACTGGATGGAAGGTTAATTTTAGTAATTTTAAATACTATAGAAAAAAGCTACCGCATGGTAGCTTTTTTTTTGGTTTTTTAGTTACCAAAAATCTCCCAATAAGAATATTTACATTGTTGAAATCCCTTTAATAAAAAATAGTTTTTATAAGTTTGATACAAACACTAAATTTTACCCATTAAACAATAAATCCATATGTTGAAACGTGCCAGTCTATTGACCACAGTGTTTGGTTTTTTATTACTTCAAGTTTTTGCTCAGAATCCTTCCTCTAAACTTTATCATGACCTGCTGACGCTTAAAGAGACGAAGAGAATACTTTTTGTGGCGGCACATCCTGATGATGAAAATACACGGCTGATCTCTTATCTAGCCAATGGAGAACATGCCCAAGTTGCCTATTTGTCGCTTACTAGGGGTGATGGAGGGCAAAATCTAATTGGTAAAGAGCTAGGAATTGAGCTTGGATTGATAAGGACCCATGAATTGTTGAAAGCAAGGGAAACTGATGGGGGGAGACAATTTTTCTCCCGCGCGCTTGATTTTGGTTTTAGTAAAAACCCTGATGAAACCTTGAACAATTGGGATAAAGAGAAACTGCTTTCAGATGTCGTTTGGATTATCAGGAATTTTCAACCCGATATCATTATTAATAGATTTAACACTATTCCAGGAACGACACACGGACATCATACTACTTCCGCGATATTATCCTCAGAAGCATTTGACATCTCTGGAGATCCACTTTATTTCAAAGATCAATTGGAGCTTACCAACACTTGGAATGCAAAAAGACTTTTTTGGAATGCTTACAATTGGGGTGGCCAATATGAACCTGAAGACGGTAAAAGCTATCATATTTTCCCTGTAGGGGATTATAACCCTTTATTGGGGATTACTTATTCTCAAATAGCAGCTAACAGTC
Organism: Belliella alkalica; assembly: GCF_022549785.1. GTDB lineage: Bacteria > Bacteroidota > Bacteroidia > Cytophagales > Cyclobacteriaceae > Belliella > Belliella alkalica. The sequence goes on along the minus strand of NZ_JAKZGO010000001.1, from coordinate 490,185 downwards.
GTACCATGCATAAATCACAAGGATTTGGCTCTACTTCTCAGATTGGTGCGGGTAAGGATTTTATTGAACAGATTAAAGGAGAAAATTTTAAGGATAATCCTTTTGAAGGAATTCCAAATAGATGGTTGCAAATTGAGGATGGTGAGCAAATTCAAAAATCAATCAATAAAGCGATTGAAGATTTTGATTTTATCAGTCCAGAGCAAAATGTCGTGAATTTTTTGATAATAAAGAGACTTTTAAAGCAATCAAAATCAGAGGATTTGTGGTTTTTGGAAAAGAAAAAGCTAATTGATGAATTGATTTTAGGTGCGCTTGGAGTCAAGGCAGAATTTGTAATTAAAAAGGAAATAGGATTCCCTGGTGAAACTATAGATGCAGAGTTGATTTTTAACAATCCATCAAATAAAAGGCTAAGATTAATTGAAGCAACAAATTCTTTTTTGAATTTGAAATTAGATCAAAATGCAGTTGACAATCAGCCTGTGAATAAATCAATCAAACTTCAAATTCCTTCAGAATTCCCTGTATCACAACCATTTTGGTTAGAAAATCCTATTAACAACAGTTTATTTGATATTAGAGATCCAATGAAAATTGGACCTCCAATCAATCAATCAACGATTGAATTGAATTTACTTACTGAAATTGAAGGAGAGAAAATTAACCTAAATCTACCACTCAGTTATAAATATAATGATCAAGTAGATGGAGAAATCAATCAGCCATTTACATTGGTGCCAGAAGTAAATGTCAATGTTGACAAGTCTAGTGTGTTCTTGGTAGAAGGTGCAATTCCTGAACTTAAAGTTGAGGTTTCTTTTAGGGATAAAATCTTTGACGGTGAAATTAAGTTGAAGGGGCTAAAAAAAGATCAATATGAAATTTTGACAGTGGAAACTGATGATCGAAGAAAAAGGAAGATTTATACGATAAAAATCAAGAACTCTGACCAAGAGAAAGTAGTTGTTTTGGCTTCCTATGAATCGAATGATAATAGAGTGTTTTTTCAAGACACAAAACGTATAATTTACAAACATATTCCAAATCTCACCTATTTTGTAGATGCTTCTTTTGACTTGATTAAAATGGACATTTCAATCAGTGGCCAAAAAATTGGATATATCAATGGGGCCGGTGATGATGTTCCCGAAGTTTTGAAAAATTTGGGATACCAAGTTTCATTTTTGGAGAATGGAGACCTTAGGAAAAATAAATTCAATGAATTCAAGACAATTATAGTTGGAATCAGAGCTTTCAATACAAACCAAGAGCTTGCCAACAACGTGAATCAATTGATGGAATATGTCAAAGAAGGAGGTAACGTTATTGTTCAGTATAACACATCCTCGCCGCTTTTGACTAGAGAACTAGGGCCTTATCCTTTCTCAGTTTCTAGAGATAGAGTGACAGTGGAAGAATCTCCTGTTGAAGTAGACTTCAATCACCCTTTGATGCGTTTTCCAAACCAGGTTAAAGAAAAAGATTTTGATGGCTGGGTGCAAGAGCGTGGACTTTACTTTACTGCTGATTGGGACTCTAATTATTCTACACCATTTACGATGCAAGATCCGGGGGAAAAGGCAAGTAAAGGATCTTTATTGTACACCAAATATGGTAAAGGAACATATACTTACTCTGGGATCTCTTGGTTCAGACAACTCCCAGCCGGAGTTCCTGGAGCTATCAAGATATTTGTAAACTTAATCGAACAACCAAGTGGAAAATAAAGTCAACTGGAATAACTGGTATATCGCATTGATAGTTACATTATTTGTTTTAATTGGGTTGTTTTACTGGTTAACCAAAGCTTTTTCATGAGCAATTTAGATTGGATAGTTTTATTTGGAACGCTTGCATTGATCGTTGGCTATGGAGTGTACAAAACATACGGTCCTAAGAGCATGGACAATTACCTGCGAGGTGATAGTGATATGAATTGGTGGACTATTGGTTTATCAATCATGGCAACACAGGCTTCAGCAATCACTTTTTTGAGTACGCCTGGACAGGCTTACGAAGATGGGATGCGTTTCATTCAATTTTATTTTGGGCTTCCAGTAGCCATGATTATCTTATCAGTCACTTTTATTCCTATCTATTACAAGCTTAAAGTTTACACTGCATATGAGTTTTTGGAAAATAGATTTGATCTAAAAACCAGAACATTGGCAGCATTGCTTTTTCTTACGCAAAGAGGATTGGCAGCAGGTATTACGATTTATGCACCTTCTATAATTCTATCCACATTATTGGGATGGAACCTTACATTGACAAATATTTTCATTGGAGTTTTGGTTATTGTATATACAGTTTCTGGAGGCACCAAGGCAGTTTCAATTACCCAAAAGCAACAAATGATGGTGATGATGGGAGGGATGATTCTAGCTGGTATATTGGTTATAAATATGCTTCCTGTAAAATTCACAGAAGCTTTGCACGTGGCAGGAAAAATGGAGCGGTTGAATATTGTGAATTTTGATTTTAACTGGTCAGATAGGTATAATTTCTGGTCTGGAATGACTGCAGCCTTGTTTTTGTTTTTATCATATTTTGGAACTGATCAATCACAAGTACAAAGGTATTTGACTGGGAAAACACTTTCCCAAAGTAGAAAGGGGTTGATTATGAATGGTCTTCTCAAAGTACCGATGCAGTTCATAATCCTATTTATAGGAGTCATGGTTTTTGTTTTTTACCAGTTTTTTCAACCTCCTGTTGTTTTCAATAAGGTTCAAACAGAAAAACTGGAAGAGTCACAGTTTAAATCAGATTATTTAAGTTTAGAAGAGGACTTCTCCAAAGCATTTGCAGAAAAGTCAGGAAGTATTGAAAGTCTGCTTGAAGCAGTTAGGGCTGATGATGTAACTGGAATAGAGCAGGCAAAGTCAGCTATGCAAGAAAGCTTTGCTAAGCAAGAACAAATCAGAGATGAAGTAAAAGCTTTGATCGTAAAAAATGATTCTGGGGCAGAGACGCGGGATACAGATTATATTTTTATGCGCTTTGTGATGGATTATTTGCCAAAGGGGATTATTGGGTTGCTTTTTGCCGTTATTTTTTCTGCAGCCATGTCATCTACAGCATCAGAATTGAATGCCTTGGGCTCTACATCTACTGTTGATATTTACAGAAGATCATTGAACAAAAAAGGCTCAGATCGACACTATATGTTGTCTTCAAAATGGCTGACGGCTTTTTGGGGAGTATTTGCAATATTATTTGCAACATACGCGACACTTTTCGAGAACCTTATTCAAGCAGTCAATTTACTAGGATCTTTGTTTTATGGGACAATTTTGGGGATTTTCTTGGTTGGTTTTTACATGAAATGGGTGAAAGGAAATGCTGTGTTTATCGCTGCATTGCTTGCCGAATCTGTTATTCTGATAATCCATTGGCATAATGGTGAGTCATTGCTTGGGATAAACATTGATATTGGGTATTTGTGGTACAATGCCGTCGGATGTCTTTTGGTAATGTTGTTTGCGGCATTAATTCAATTGGTCAATAGAAATAAATAGAAATTTCTATTGACCAATTTGGGTTGTCTTGTTTTTTTCAATTCGTTTTATCTCGTTATGGGCTGTGGAAACACTGCCATGCTTTCATGCCCATTTTCTCCGACAGATTGGACTGCAAAGAAATAATTATCTTTTGAATAAGGAATGGTAAGTGTATTATCTTCAGTGTAGATTTTCTTTGTCCAAATAGATTCACTTGTTTCCCGAATCAACACATAATAACCTTTGGCTTTTCCGGTCTTTGGAGCATCCCATCTTAGCGTTGATGTATTGCTTAAGCGCCTCACGTCAATGCCAACCATCTGTGGTTCTGATGGGGCAGTTGCTAAATATGCAAGGGAAGCCAAATTGATTCCAGTGATTTTGCGCATGTACTCGAAATCCATAAACTCAGGAAGATCTCCATATTGAATTCCATCTTCTTCACGCACATTTTCATGTTGTGCATAGTAGTTTTCATTCATCTCACAAACTCTGATCGCTGTAAATCCTTCTCTAGCGAATGGCGTATGGTCACCACCTCTCAAAAACCTATCATTTCTATAGATAAGTTTCACTTCAATTTGGTCAACATATCTTTCACCTACTTCCTTCATGTATCTAGCTAACTGCCTTGATTTGCTATCATTTTCACTATTGGTATATCGTCTAATGGCAGCCATTTGATCTGTTTCGGCCATAGGAATTCCTTCAGAAAAAATCCTTACTCTGGTATTGTCACTTAGATCGGTTTGGGAAGATCTACTATTTCCTATCATGTCATTGTTCAATGTGGCAACAAGGTTCCAATTTTCGGCCTTAGCTTTTTTTGCTAAATATTCAGCACCTTTTAAACCCTGTTCTTCACCGCTGACCACTACAAATTTGATCGTGGCAGGATAAGATTTTTTGGACATGATTTTTACCAATTCTATAATTGCAGCTACTCCTGATCCATCATCATTTGCTCCAGGAGCATCAATTTTAGCATCCATTACGTCCAAAGCTCTACTATCAATATGTGCCATGATAATGAAAATCCTGTCATCATTTGGATCGGAACCTTTCAGTGTTGCAATCACATTACCTAATTGGCTATCTGTTGGGATTCTGCGATTGTCAGCAGGGATTGTGAAAAAATCTATTTCAGATGATAGTCTGCCATCAGCTTCTTTTTCAAAAGATTTGAAATGATCCAAAACATAGTTTTGAGAAGCCAAAATACCGCGGTTATTAGATTTCTCACTGAGTGTATGTCTTGTTTTGAAACCTGCTAAATCTCGAACATATTGTTCAAGGCTTGAAGCTGAAATCTCAGATACCATTTTTTCGATTTCTGAATCTCTATTGATGATTTGTGTTTGGGCGGAAAGAGTAGCAACTATGAAATAAACGAATATTGGTAATAATTTTCTCATTTTGACTTTTTGTGATTTTGAAACACTTAAATTTACACAAAGCATCCTTAATCAAAACAAAAATTACATGAACGAAAATTTCTTCCCAAAAGAAGGGGAATATGCTCCATATTATCATAAATACATTTCAAAGGTAGAGAATATAGATGTTCCAAAGCTTTTATTGAGCCAAATAGAAGAAGTTAGGAGATATTATGAAGCTATGGGTGAAGAAAAATCCCAATTGGCATACGCTCCAGGAAAGTGGTCTGCAAAAGAAGTGTTGAGCCATATCATTGATACAGATAGGGTGATGACATTTAGAGCTTTATGCTTTGCTAGAGGAGAGAAAGCGGCATATCCTAGTTTTGATCAAGATCTGTATGTAGCAAATTCAGGAGCTAATAAGGTCCCTTTGGTCAATCTTTTGGAAGATTTTGAAATGTCTAGATATGCATTAGTATCTATGATAAAATCACTTCCTGAAGATTCCTATTCCAGAATTGGAAATGCTAGTGGTTATGATGTAAGTGTAAGAGCATTGATTTATATTATAGCAGGCCATGCTATGCACCATTTGGAAATTCTGAAAGAGCGATATTAATAGGCAAATGAAAATATATGATTCCTAATTTTCTGAATTAATTTCACTTGTTTCTAGAATAAAATTAAAGTTTATCAAGAAAAATGTATTATATTTGCTGAATTTATCTAATACAAAAAATGAAAAATATGAAAAGAACAAGAGCACAAGAATCTCGGGCAGCCATTGAAAAACTATATATTACGATGCGCCACTTATTTATGAGGGGAACATATAAACCAATGGGTGTGTCGGGTGAATCCCTTGTAAGCTCACTTTTGGTTCTTAGTCCAGAAATCTATGGCTTGGTCATAGACGAGGAAAAAATTGAGCTTGATGGATTACTTTATGTAATGGAAAGGCTTCCAAAAGGTATTGAAGAATGTCGATTTGTGAGATTGATTAGCAGGGAAGGTTATGAAAACTCTGATTTTTTAACTTTGGTACCAAGTAGAAGAAAAAGGAATTGTTATAGAGTGGATGATGATCAGATGTATGTGGAAATGACTCGCGGTAAATCTGATATTTATGATATCTTGACTCACCTTACATTTTTATACATTGAAGCTGAAAAAATCAGGGCAAATAGTACTGACCATAAAGGTAGAATAAACTTGAATTGGGAAATGCTTTCCAAAATAGTGGAAAAAGAAAGCAGGGGGGAAGACTTTGATCAAGAAGCGGCTTGTTCATACTTAAGCCATATTACTGGAAGAACTTTTGACGAAACGCACCATGCTATTCAAAAATTTGCACAATCCTCAAATTCAAATAGTCTTTTTTCGATAGTTTACCACTTAGGAAAGTTGTCAATTGATGAATTTCTTCATGAAAAAGACAGGGAGATTTCATTTTCTGCTACTTTAAGAGAAAGGGTTGGGCATCACGTTTATGGTGAGCTGTGGGCTACGAGGATCAAAAGTGTGTTGGACGATCAAGGTTTGTTGGCAAGACCCATACATATCGTTTCTGCAAACTTACATAGTGTTGTAAATACAATCTATGGCCATCAAGCACTAGGTTTGAAGAGTTATGATGAAATCGAAAAAGTAGCAATGGACATCAGTGTCAATGACAAAAAGCATAAAGGGAAAGAAATCCAAGCATTTGCCAATAAGAATGGATTTATTGATTTGCCAGATTTGTCAGGTACAAATATTGGAGCACAGATTATAGATACTGCCCAAATGGGAAAAGGCACTATCATCCCCGGGGTGAAAATCCCAAATGAGGAGAAGAATAAACCTGTGATTGTAGTCATGGATTATGCTTTTGGTGAGCAGGCTTATGAGTGTTTTGATGAATTGTTGAAACCATATGAAAAAGATGGAAAGTCCATTGCTTTAGATGTTGTATCTGCATCGATCATGGGGAAAGCAGGGATTTTGGAAGGAAATAAGGGAGATATCATGATACCAAATAGTCATGTTTTTGAAGGAACAGCTGATAACTATCCATTCAAGAATGAATTGAAAAAATCTGATTTTGAAGGATTTGGACTTGGAGTATATGAAGGTCCTATGATCACTGTATTGGGAACATCTTTGCAAAACAAGGATGTATTGCGCTATTTTATGGAATCCTCTTGGAAAGCCGCAGGACTTGAGATGGAAGGTGCACATTACCAAAAAGCAATTCAGTCAGCGAGTAAAATAAGAAATAGCATCCGCAAAAATGTAAAGGTTTTATATGCATATTATGCGTCAGACAACCCTTTGGAAACAGGAAGCACTCTGGCTTCGGGTGCATTGGGAATGGAAGGAGTAAGACCTACTTACCTAATTACATATAAAATACTCGAAAAAATATTTTCATAATATTTTTATCAATAAACAAGTGAATACTAAAACCTGGTGTGTAAACATCAGGTTTTTAGTTTTTTAATGGAAAATATTTTAAAGTTGAATTTTTTGTATTGTTGAAAATCATCAATAAAACTGACTTTGCTCATGTTTTGGGGAGCTATCTGGGTCTACCTTTGATTCATCAACAAACACCCAACTATCATGAAAACAAACAACTTTTCTATTCTAAAAATAACAATGCTTGCAGCTTTGGTTTTTCTAAACCTCTCTGCTTTTGGACAAACAAACTATTCCCTTTCGAGCAATCCAGAATTGAAGGTGACAGGAACATCTACTCTCCATGATTGGGACATGAAATCTTCTACAGCTACTGGAAAAGCTCAAATTTCACTTGAAAACAGCAAGATTGATAAGATTACGAATGTAACCATCATCATGCCAGCTGAAAGTATAAAAAGTGGAAAAGGAGGTATGGACAGAAATGCTTACGCAGCATTGAATACAAAAAACCATAAAGAAGTAAAATTCAACTTAAAAGAGCTGGTAGCTAAAGGCTCAAGCTATGAAGCTATCGGAGACTTTACCATCGCTGGAGTCACTAAGGCAGCCAAATTCCCTGTTACTGCCACAATATCTGGCGAAAAAGTAACCGTAAAAGGTAAGCATGACTTCAAGTTGACAGACTATAGCATCGATCCACCTACGGCATTGATGGGAACAGTAAAAACCGGAAACGAAGTAAGTATCCATTTCAATGTAACATTCCAACCTACTAAATAATAAAGTAATGAAAAAGCAAATTTTAACGCTGATTGCTATTGCAGGTTTATCATCCACTGTAATGGCCCAAGGTCTCCAAAGAGATATGCAATTCTGGAGATCTTATGATCAAAGAGGAATCAATGTATTCGAAACAGGCAAAGCAGATACGGTAGCGTATGATGGAATCAAAGTAAGGGTAGGAGGTCACTTCACCCAGCAGTTCCAAAGCTTGAGCCACAGCAATGCAGCAGGTTCTCCAGAATTGATCGAAATAGGAGCAGGTACGAACCTTGCTACTGCAAACTTAAACATCGACGTCGCTTTGGCTGATGGTGTAAGATTGAATTTGGTAACTTACCTTTCTTCAAGACACCATCCAGAAACTTGGGTAAAAGGAGGTTTCTTGCAAGTTGACAAATTGAGCTTTTTGAACATAGGAAATACAGATTGGTTTGACAAGTATTTGACTGTTCGTGTAGGTCACATGGAAATCAACTATGGTGATGCACATTTTAGAAGATCAGATAATGGTAACGCGATGTACAATCCTTTTATAGGAAACTATATTATGGATGCATTCACGACTGAAGTGGGTGGTGAGGTTTTCTTCCAAAATAATGGGTTCCTAGCTATGGTAGGTGTTACCGGTGGCGAAATCCAAGGTGGAATCACAAGACCAGATGATAGAAAACTGAATTTCATAGGTAAATTGGGTTATGATAAGTATGTTTCTGATGATGTAAGAGTAAGGTTAACAGGATCTGTGTACACTACTAAAGGCTCAGCACGAAATACACTTTGGGGTGGAGATAGAGCAGGATCAAGGTATTATTTAGTTATGGATCCTGTTGGAGCTAGTACAGCTGCAAACTTTACATCTGGACGTTTCAATCCAGGGCAGACTGATAATATTACGGCGATGGTCTTGAATCCATTTGTGAAAATAAAAGGGTTAGAATTATTCGGTAACTTTGAGCAATCAAAAGGTAGAGCGGCAAACGAACAAGCTGATAGAAAATGGAATCAACTCGGTGCAGACGCTGTATACAGGTTAGGTGTCAAGGAAAATGTTTACCTAGCAGCTAGATATAACAAAGTTAGTGGTGAACTAGCAGGTGGCCGTGATGTCAGCATCGATAGAGTTCAAATAGGTGGTGGCTGGTTTGTAACCAAAAATATCTTAGCTAAAGTTGAATATGTTAGCCAAAATTACAATGACTTTGCAGCAGGAGATATTCGAAATGGAGGAAAATTCAATGGCTTGATGATAGAAGGTGTAATAGGATTCTAATTTAACCAAAACCATGCGTATCCTTATCATTCTTGTTCTAATGTGTAGTTACACAGCTTCAAGCGAAAAGAAGCTGGTGATCACTGAGAAAGAAATATCTGTATCAGGTCAGACTTCTCTAGGTGGATTCACTTGTAACTATACTAACGAGAATTTTAAGGATACGCTTTTTGTCAATAGCAATAAGCTTAACAACCCAATAGTTTTTGATATTCCGGTTCAGGATTTTGGTTGTGGTAATTTTTTGCTCAATAGAGACTTCAGAAAAACCATAAAAGCTACCGAGTATCCCCATGCTAAAGTCACTGTCAACAATCTACGTGAAAATGGTAGTGACTATACTTGTGATGTGAAGGTAAATTTGGTAGGGAAAAAATTAGAATATAGATCTTTAAAGTTGAAAAATCACAAAGATCAATTGATTGGAAAGATTTCCATCAACTTTGATGAACTGGATCTAAGCCCTCCAAGCAAGCTTGGAGGTTTGATCAAAGTCGAAGAACAATTGAATCTGGAAATTAAGTTGGGATTTTGAAACAGAGATAGAAAGTATAGCATCTAGCTAATACTTTCTTTAAGAATTACTAATCAGACTTTCCAAAGCTTGATTCACTTTTTCAAATTCGAACTTGGCAATTGCATTATCCATTTTCACCTTGATTTCTTTGGTACACAGGTTCCCAATACTACCTTCATGTGTATGTTTTACATTTTCTTGATTTGGTGAAAAGTCATCTTTTTCAATGTCCATACCAACTTTTTTGTAAGCATCTCTAAAAGGTACACCTTGTAAAACCAATTCATTTACAACTTCCACAGAAAATACATGCTTATAAAAGGTGTCTTTCAAAATTTGCTCTTTGATTTTCACTTCTTTCAGCATAAATGTTGTCATTTTGATACAATCTAAGGTCATTTCCACACCTGGGAAAATAGATTCTTTCAATAACTGTAAGTCTCTATGATAACCCGTCGTCATGTTGGTAAGCTGAAGGGTTACTGTACTAGGAATTGATTGAATTTGATTTGTTTTTGCTCTGATCAATTCAAATACATCAGGGTTCTTTTTGTGTGGCATGATGCTGCTTCCTGTAGTAAGCTCATCAGGAAAAGTTAGGAAACCAAAATGCTGATTCATATAAATACAAATATCAGCTGCCAATTTGTTTAGAGTACCTGCAATTCCAGCAATGGCATATGCAATTGTTTTTTCTGTTTTTCCTCGGCTATTTTGGGCATTGATTACATTGTGGTGAAGATCCTCAAAGCCAAGCAAACTTGTCGTGAGTGTTCTGTCAAGTGGGAATGAAGAACCATATCCAGCAGCTGAACCTAGTGGGTTCTTGTTCGAAAGATTATAAGCGGCATGAAGTAAATCCAAGTCTTCAGTCAGGCTTTCTGCAAATGAACCGAACCACAGCCCAAATGATGAAGGCATTGCAAGTTGGGTATGCGTATAGCCTGGCATCAGGTTATTTTTATGCTTTTCAGATAGGCTTTGAAGTAGAGTAAACAATTCTTGAACTTCTTCTACCAATTCTCTAATCACTGCTCTATAGTAAAGCTTCAAGTCCACCAAAACCTGATCATTTCTGGATCTTCCACTATGAAGTTTCTTCCCAACGTCACCGAATCGTTGAGTTAGTAAAAATTCAACTTGTGAATGGACGTCTTCAACTCCTTCTTCAATCTGAAATTGTCCTTTTTCTATTTCTAGATAAATATCCTTCAATCCTTTTCTCAATATAGATAGTTCTTCAGCAGTCAAAAGACCGATTTTCTCTAGCATTACGGCATGAGCCATTGAACCTAATACATCAAAAGGAGCTAAGAGGATATCAAATTCTGGATCTCTACCAATTGTAAATGATTCAACTTCTTTTTTACTTGTCTTATCTTTTTGCCAAAGTTTCATAGTTGGAATGTGCTTCTTTATTAGATTGTGGGATTTTGATTAAATGCTGTTTGGTCAAGAAACGAGGCTTGTTAAGTTGGAAACTATTGATAGCTTTTTTGCCAAAAAAAGTTTAAATTCTATCTTTAACAAAAAACCTCACAGACCAAATCTAAACGACATAGGATTTTGATTAATCAAAGATATAGGTATTTAAAAGATTTATGTAACCTTCTATGCCTGAATGGATTTCTTCAATGTAAATATATTCATCAGGAGTATGTGATCTTGCCGAATCTCCAGGGCCTATTTTTATTGAAGGGAAAGGAATCAGCGCTTGATCAGACAGGGTAGGGCTACCATATTGAACAAGATTCAATTCGATTGCTACTTTTAGTATTTTGTGGTCTTGAGGGACTTTGGAAGAGTTGAGTCGCATAGACCTTGGAGTCAATTCAGCTTTGAGTACTGTATTCAACTCAATCAATGCTTCTTCCAATGTGTAGCTATCTGTAACTCGCACATCCAAAGTGTAAGTACAAGTATCAGGAACTACATTGTGTTGACTTCCAGCTTGGATGATTGTGGCTGAAACTTTCGTTTTACCCAAGAATTTGGATTCTTTTTCAAACTGATAGTTTTTGATGGTGTTCAGATCTTCCAAAGCTTTGTAAATGGCATTTTCACCCTCTTCTCTTGCAGCATGACCAGCCCTTCCTTTGACTACTGCGTCTAATACCATCAACCCTTTTTCAGCAACAGCCATCTGCATCAATGTAGGTTCCCCAACTATTGCCAATTCAATTTTTGGAAGCTGATTTACAATGCTTTCAATACCATTTTTTCCTGATATTTCTTCTTCTGCACTTGCTACTAAGATGATGTTGTAGGGGAGATTTTGAGGATAATAATGGATAAAGGTTTGGATCAAACAAACCAAGCATCCACCAGCATCATTGCTTCCCAATCCAAATAGTTTTCCATCTTCAATTCTGGCTTCAAAAGGATTTTTAGTGTATCCTGAATTTGGTTTGACGGTATCATGATGGGAATTGAGCAAAATGGATGGTTTGCTTACATCAAAATGCTTGTTGTAGGCAATGATATTATTTCCACTTCTTTTGGAAGAGATTTGATGCATATCAAGGAAAGTAACAATTATATCTGCAGTCAAAGATTCTTCCTTGCTGAAAGAAGGTATTTTGATCAGATCCTTCAGTAATGAAATTGCTTTATCCGAATATGTGCTGCTACTTATAATGTTTGACTCCATAAATTTTCAATCAACTTTTTGGCTTCAAAAGAATTTGAGGTTGATGATTAAGATTAACATATTCAATACCTTATAATTGGGATTTTCTCGAATGTCAGAAAAGGATATTCCAGTTTACTTGATAGGAACTGCTGTCTTAGAGAAATAAATTTCGACTTTTCAAATCAATATAGATCGTATCTATGCTTTTCTATATTTGTCCCGGAGACTTTTCCTTTGGCTGCCAAAAGAAGATTTTCCGCTTTGCCAATCCAAACCTGATTGACACCTTTATTCAAGGCTGCAAAAGCATTGTCAAGTTTTGGGATCATTCCAGAATGGATTACATTTTCTTTTCTCAATTCTGAGTAGATATCTTCATTGATCAATGGTACGATGGAATCGTCATTTTTCTCATCAATCAAAACACCCGCTTTGTTGAAGCAGTAATATAGATTGACTTTATGCTTACCAGAAAGGGCTACTGCCAATTCAGAAGAAATGCTATCAGCATTGGTATTGAGTAGTTGTCCTTTTTTGTCATGTGTGATGGCACATATCACAGGGATGATATTTTCGTCTAAAAGTGTTCCGATCAAGTCAGTATTCACTTCTTGAATATCTCCAACGAAACCATAGTCAATGGTTTTAATAGGTCTTTTCTTTGATCGGATAAGGTTTCCATCTGCGCCAGTCATACCAAGTGCATTTTGCTTTAGTTTTTGGAGTTTGGCGACGATTTGCTTGTTGATAAGTCCGGCATAGACCATGGTGACAATATCAAGGGTGTCTTTATCTGTAATTCTTCTTCCATCGACCATTTCGGGCATTACTCCCATACTTTCACCGAATTTGGATGCCAAGACACCGCCTCCGTGTATAAGGATCTTTTTTCCTGGAAATCTCGAGAACAAATAAAGAAATTCATCTAGTTTTTCGGGAAAGTCTATGACATTCCCTCCAATTTTGATTATGCTGATATTCATGGTTGTGGTAGGTTTGAGCTATTTAATTATTCAATTATTTTACTTAAAACTGCTTGAGCAGCATAAATTCTGTTTTCAGCTTGTTTTTGGACAAGACTTCTGCTTCCATCGAGGATTTCATCAGATAACTCGACATTTCTCCTTACAGGAAGGCAATGCATCACTTTTGCGTTTTTGGCATTCTTGAAATGCTTTTCAGTGAGCATCCAAGATGTGTCTGTACAATGGATTTTGCCATAATCATCAAAAGCTGACCAATTTTTTACATACACAAAATCTGCATCGACTAAGGCTTTTTGTTGGTTATATTCGATTTTTGCTCCTTTTGTAAATTTCGAATCTAAACCATAACCTTCTGGATGGGCAATAGTCAAATCATGTCCGCAGCCAATAGCCCATTCGGCAAATGAATTTGCCACAGCATGGGGAATAGCTTTGATATGTGGGGCCCAAGTCAAGACAACTTTTGGTTTATGTCCTGCAATGATGTTTTCTTGGATTGTGATCATATCAGCCAAGCTTTGCAATGGATGTCTGATGGCACTTTCTAAACTAATGACAGGTACTCCGGAGTATTTTATAAACTGATTGAAGACGAAATCTTCTGAATCTTCTTGTTTGTTTGATAAAGAAGGAAAAGCTCGAATCGCCAATACATCGAAGTAAGTCCCCAAAACAGCAGCAGCATCTTTGATATGTTCGACAGTACTTTTGTTCATAACGGCCCCTTCTTGCATCTCCAATGCCCAACCTTCCTTGTCCATGTTCATCACTATCGGTTCCATACCTAAGTTTAAGGCAGCAATTTGTGTACTTGCGCGGGTTCTTAGTGATGGGTTCAAGAAAATACAACCAACTCTTTTTCCAAGTCCTTTTGAGATATGTTGACGTGGGTCGGTTTTGTATTTTAAAGCTTCTTCAATAAGCTGTTCTGCAAGACTTTTATTTTCAAATTGAGTGAAATGCTTCATGAGATAAATACCATTGAAGAGAAATCTTCAATTATTTTAATTACTGAAATATTAAGGAATAGATGTATTTATTAAAATAAAATTGCATTTATGCTATATAAAATCTATTTAATTCAAAATCTCTTTTAAACAGATCAAAAACGAAGATAGCTGATTAATTTCAATATTTAAAGGAGGAAGCAAACGAATTGTATGTTTTCCTGCTGAACTTCCCGTGAATATTTTGTATTTATTTACTAATTCAGAACGGATTGGAGCGGATTCTTTGTCCAAATCCAAACCTATCATCAAGCCCTTTCCACGGACCTCTTTTACTCCCTTTATACTAGATAGGTTTTTCATCAAAAACTCTCCTGATTCCAAAGCTTTTTCCATCAGGTTTTCAAATTCGATGATTTCCAAAACAGCCAGTCCAGCTGCACAGGCCAAATGGTTTCCTCCAAAAGTTGTACCTAGGAGTCCATAGCTAGCTTCGATTTCTGGATGGATTAGAACCCCTCCAATTGGATAGCCATTTCCCATTCCTTTTGCCATGGTGATAAGGTCAGGAACAAGCTCTTCTACCCACTGATGTGCAAAGAACTTACCAGTTCTACCATAACCTGATTGAACTTCATCTAGGATTAGTTTTGCACCATTTTTCTTGCACAAATCTGAAATTTCCAGAAGAAAATCTGGATTTGGAACATGAATACCACCAACACCTTGAATTCCTTCTATTATTATTCCAGCAATATTTCCTTTGTCAAATTGCTTTTTTACTGCATCAATATCATTCCAAGGAAGAATATGTACATCCGAGCGCTGATTATTTGGTGCAATGATTTTAGGATTGTCAGTAAGCACTACTGCTCCTGAAGTCCTTCCATGAAAAGCCCCTGAAAACGAAATGAATCCAGACTTGCCTGTAACAAATGAAGCAAGCTTTAATGCATTCTCATTGGCTTCAGCTCCAGAATTGCATAGGAATAAATTGAAGTCTGGATACCCTGATAGTTCTCCTAGTTTTGAAGCTAGTTTTTTTTGAATAGGTATATGTACCGAATTTGAATAAAAGGTGATTTGATCTAATTGATCTTTGATTCGCTGATTAAAGTGAGGGTGCGCATGTCCAACAGAAATCACAGCATGACCACCATACAAATCAAGATACTCTACACCATTTTCATCCCATAAATTTGAACCTGAGGCTTTGACTGGGGTAACGTTGATTAAGGGGTAAACGTCAAATAAATTCATTTTCCTAAGTGTTAAAAAGCTATACTTTTAAGTTTTAACCCAGTATATTCTTCAATTCCAAATGCTAAATTGAAGTTTTGCACTGCTTGTCCAGACGCACCTTTCAATAGATTGTCAATAGCCGAATAGACGACTAATTGACCATTTTCTTTTTCCAAATGAATGATACATTTGTTGGTGTTGACTGCTTGTTTGAGGTCAATATCTTTTTTGGATACATGTGTAAATGGAGCGTTTTTATAAAAAGCTTCATAAGTCTCATATGCTTCATCAAGACTTCCTTCGAAAGGGAAATATGCGGTGATCCAGATACCTCTGGCAAAATTCCCTCTGTATGGAACAAAAAGAATGTCCGAATTGAAATCACTTTGAATTTGCCCAAAGGTTTGTTTGATTTCTTTGAGGTGTTGATGTGTAAATAGCTTATATACAGATGTGTTATTGTTTCTGTAGCTGAAATGGGAGGTTTCGGCAAGCTTTTTTCCGGCACCAGTACTTCCTGTGATACCCGAGACATGGATTGTATCTTTAACCCATCCTTTAGAAATAGCAGGAGCAAGGGCTAGTTGAATACCAGTTGCGAAACAGCCAGGGTTGGCTATCTTTTTTGCTGCTTTTACTTTTTCTTTGTTGACTTCTGGAAGACCATATACGAAATCGTTGCTTTCATCCCTGAAATCTGTGCTCAAATCGATGATGATGGTGTCTTCTGCAAACTTGTTTTCTTCCAAAAATCCTTTGGTCTCTCCATGCGGAAGCCCTAAGAATACAGCTTCTATTCCCTCAGTGCTTACTTTGTCAGTGAAAATCAGATCTATGTCGCCAATCAGATCAGGATGTACTTCTGAGGCTGTTTTTCCTTTTTGACTATTGCTATGGATATATGCTAATTCAACATTGGGATGATGAACCAAAAGTCTCAATAACTCTCCTCCTGTATATCCTGCTGCGCCAATGACTGCTACCTTAATTTTCATTGTCACTCTTGTTTACTTGATGGAAAATAGCGGTTTGGTTGCCCAAAATTCTTGTGAAACCTTTTACATCTTCAGCTGTATATCCTTTGTTCATTTCTCCATAGCTACCAAATTTGGAAGCCATCAAGTCATGCTCAGACTCGATACCAATGAGCTGGAATCTATAAGGGTGGAGCGATACTTTGACTTTTCCTGATACAAATTCTTGGCTATCTGCTAAGAATGCTTCTAAATTTCTCATAACTGGATCTAAGTAATGTCCCTCATGTAAGTGGTTGCCATAGAACTCAGAAATTTGGTTCTTCCAAAATGTTTGCCACTTCGTCAATGTATGTTTTTCTAATAATTGATGGGATTTGATTATGATCAAAGGGGCTGCTGCTTCGAATCCTACACGACCTTTGATACCGATAATTGTATCCCCAACATGAATATCTCTGCCTATTCCATAAGGAGCGGCTAGTTCATTTACCTTAAGGATTGCGTCCACGGAGTTTTCATATTTCTTATCATTTACTCCGATCAATTCACCTTTTTCAAATGTAAGAGAAATCTCTTCTGAATTGGTTTTTGTAGCAGGAGTTGGCCAAGCAGCTTCTGGAAGTGTTTGACTTGAAGTCAATGTTTCTTTTCCTCCTACTGAAGTTCCCCAAATACCTTTGTTGATAGAGTAGGCTGCCTTTTCAAAATTCATGGAAACACCATGTTTTTTGAGATATTCTATTTCTGCTTCTCTGCTTAGTTTAAGGTCACGGATAGGGGTGATTATCTCAATATCTGGAACGATCGTTTGGAAAATCATATCGAATCTTACTTGGTCATTTCCAGCGCCGGTGCTGCCATGGGCTACACATTTGGCTCCAATTTTCTTAGCATATTCTGCTAAAGTTTTTGCTTGTAAGATTCTCTCAGCAGATACTGAAAGTGGGTAAGTTTGATTTTTCAATACATTCCCAAATACTAGAAACTTAATTACTTCTTGGTAGTAAGTTTTGGTGACATCAAGAATTGTAAATGATGAGATTCCAAGGCTATTTGCTCTTGTTTCAGTTTCGTTTAGTTCTTCAGGGGAGAATCCACCTGTATTGATCAATACGGCGTGAACTTCATATCCAAGGTCTTTGGAAAGATGGAGAGCGCAAAAAGTTGTGTCTAATCCTCCGCTGTAAGCTAATACTACTTTTTTCATTTTTGGTTGTTTTTAAAAAGCCTAGGGCTTTAGATTTAAAATAAGCTAATGGTTTTGTCTTTGGTCTTTTTGATGTTAAGCATGACATATTTTTTCAATCTTGTCCACCTCTCAAACAATTTTATATTCTTTTTGAAGTCATTTCTCAATGCAAGATCTTCGTGCTCTACTTTTTTCAGTTTTGGTTCATAAAGCATGGCTGTGCAAAGACAGTTTTGTCTGTTTTTACTTTGTAATATTTCAAAATTCACACAGCTTTGGCAACCTTTCCAGAATTGTTCATCATCTGTCAAGTCTGAATAAGAAACAGGTATGTATCCCAATTCAGAATTTATTTTCATAACTGCTGCCCCGGTAGTCAATCCAAAAATTTTTGAGTCTGGGTATTTGGTTCTACTGAGTTTGAAGATTTCTTTTTTGATCATTCTAGCCAATCCATACTTCCTGAATTTTGGTGCTACAATCAATCCTGAGTTTGCGACATACTTTCCATGTCCCCAAGCTTCAATATAACAGAATCCAGCCCATTCACCTTCAGTGGTAGTGGCAATGACGGCTTTTCCCTCCATCATTTTTGTAACGATGTATTCTGGGGATCTTTTTGCAATTCCGGTGCCTCTTGCTTTGGCTGATTGCTCCATTTCATCAGTTATGGTAACTGCGAATAATGTGTGTTCCTGACTAGCAGGTTTAATAATAAAAGAGTAATTGTCCATTTGGTTTGATAGTAATAGACAGAGTAAAGACTCTTAGGTTGAAATTAAGTGGTTTAGTAATAAAGTATATGGGGTAGGTCGCCCACGTAGGGCACCAAAAATTATAGAAGGGACACTGCCCTAAAGCTGTTCCTAAATTCTCTTAAAGGAGCTAAAAATAGCATAGCTGTTAAACCCAAGGAAGTTGGGTAAATTTTGTAAAAAGTAGCTATGGTGTTTGTTTTTTTCATCTTTCGCTTCTTGCGCAACAAAGGTTACAAGTATTAAAATAAAATGCAAGGTTTTATACCAAAAATTTAAAGAAATGAAGAATTTTTTGGAAGGAGAGAAAAAAGTAGGAAAAATTGGAAAAAAAATTCCAAAACCAAAAAATGTTGACTAAATTTGTCATGATCAAAAAAGTCAACAAAATGAAGTCATTATCACAGTTACTCACAAATGCTCGAAATCAAAAAGGACTAGTAATAAGAGAAGTAGCCAAAGAATGTGATTTAGACGCAGCATTAATATCAAAATTTGAAAAAGGACACAGGATTCCCAATGAAAATAATCTCGTAGCATTAGCGCGTGTATTAGATATCCCATTGTCAGAGCTTCGCAAAATTTGGTTGGCAGAGAAGATTTATCAAATATTAGAAAGTGAAGAAGATCCTTCCAAAGTGTTGGCATTAGCTGAATCTAGAGTAGAATACCTGACTAAAAGTCAAATATTTGCAAAAGAGAGTCTAAGTCAAGAAGTAAATGAAAAGCTAAAGAACTTGGATAGTCTAAAAGAAAAATGGCAAACCAAAAAACCTTTGAATCAGACCCAGCTTCATAAATTGAAAGAATACTTCAATATCTCTTATACCTTTGAAAGCAATAGGATTGAAGGTAATACACTGTCTCTTCAAGAGACCCACTTGGTGGTGAATGAAGGGATTACGATAGGAGGAAAGTCAATGAGAGAGCATTTAGAGGCAGTCAATCATTCTGAAGCCATTGATTACATAGAAAAATTGATAAAAGATGAGATTGATTTTGGCAAGAGAGTTCTAATGGATCTTCATTATTTGATTCTGAAGGGAATCGATAAAGAAAATGCCGGTAGATATAGAAAAGTGCCTGTCCGCATATCAGGAAGTAGGCACGAGCCTCCTCAGCCTTTTATGATCGATAAGTTGATGGAAGATTATTTCATTTATTATACATCCAATAAAAATAAATTACATCCCGTTATTTTAGCAATAGAATTGCATGAGCGGTTGGTGAGTATTCATCCGTTTATAGATGGAAATGGAAGGACTAGCCGCTTGGTTATGAATTTAATTTTGATGAAACATGGATATTCGATAGCTAACCTAAAAGGTGATTTGAGTTCTCGATTGGCTTATTATCAGGCATTGGAGGAAGTTCAAATTAACAACAATCCAGAAGTGTTTTATCACCTAGTGATTGATGTTTTAAAAAATTCTCTCGAAAGCCACATTGAAATGGCGGGGTAGGTGGATGACACAGAGATTTAGTCGAAAAGCTAAAACTCTGTGTTTTTTTCTAAAAGATGAATAGAATCAATAAAATAACAGCCATAATGATCGCAATGATTGAATAGATTGGCTTTCTACGAGGGAATTCAAATTCACATATAGGGCAGAAAATTGCTTTCTTATCAACATCCATAGCGCAGGACGGGCATTCTTTAGTTTTCATATTTTTTGGAACTCTTGACATCAAAATTTGATTATTCATACAATAAAACCAAATATATTATGAAAATAGAGATATGGTCAGATATCATGTGTCCTTTTTGTTACATAGGCAAAAGAAGACTCGAGTCTGCATTGGAAAGTTTTGAATACAAAGATCATGTAAAAATCGAATGGAAGAGTTTTTTGCTTAACCCAGATATGAAAACAGATCCTGAAAAATCCACTTTGGAGTATTTGTCAGAGACAAAAGGCTGGAGTCTAGAGCAAACTCAGCAAATCACCAATCAAGTGGTAGAAATGGCTGAAGGTGAAGGGTTGACATATAAGATGGAGAATACAGTAGTAGCAAATGCCAAAAATGCACATAGACTATTGCAGCTATCTAAAACAGTGGAAAAGGGTGATGCAATGAAAGAAAGACTTTTGAGGGCTTATTTTACAGAAGGAAAAAACATTGATGACTTGAGTACTTTAATTTCTTTGGCAGAAGAAGTAGGAATAGATAAAGAAAGGGCTCAGGCCTGTTTGGAATCAAATGAGTTTGCTGCGAAAGTTGAACAAGATATCTCGGAGTCAAGACAAATTGGAGTGAGAGGTGTGCCTTTCTTTGTATTGGATAGGAAATTTGGTATTTCGGGAGCTCAACCTGTTGAAGTTTTCCAGGATACTTTGAATAAAGCTTGGGAAGATTATGTGAAGGAAAATCCCATTTTACAAATGAACAGTTCTGAAGGAAGCTCTTGTGACATAGAAGGGAATTGTTAACAAGAATGCTTGCTACAGAATTATATTTTGATAAAACTGTAATTTATTCTTGAAGCCCAGTAGTTTTTGAAGTATTTATTTAAAACTTAGATAGATTAGTGTGGGGTAAAGTGATTTTACTAGTTTTGTGAAATTAAAGTTCTTTACTATAATTCTATATCATCCGGAATTGGTTATGCTTAGGTGTGTATTAAAAGGGAATCGTGTGCAAATCACGAACTGTCGCGCAACTGTAAGTAACAATCCAAAGGTTTTTGTCTTAGTATGTCCACTGTTTTAAATAAAATGGGAAGGACGACAGAAGCTGTTACAAGTCAGGAGACCTGCCTATTTCGATATGACGATGCTTTCGCGATTTGAAGCTTTTAGTCAAGTGTGATTCAATTTCCTTCTATGCTTTTTTGGCATTTCTATAGGTCTTTGATCCAAAGTGAATTACCGATTTTGGTTTTTCCTTTATAGGAAAAGTGTGTCTGATTTGGGACATATTTATTTCCTTCACTTTTCTAACACCTTCTTTCCCAAAAGCATTTTTGATTTATTGTAATGAGCTTTTAACCTATTATTTCAAACAAATAAAGTTAAAAGAACATGCAAACGCATAATCTTGGCTATCCGCGAATTGGTAGTCAGCGAGAATTGAAAAAGGCCTGTGAAAACTATTGGGCAGGAAAAATCACAAGGCAGGAGTTGTTTCAAGTAGGAAACGAAATCAAGCTCAGCAATTGGACCTTACAGAAAGAATGTGGGATAGATTTGATTCCTTCAAATGACTTTTCTTACTATGACCATGTTTTGGATATGGCATTCACAATTGGAGCCATTCCCGAAAGGTATCATTCTGTAATTTTTGACAAAAATAAGTCTGAAATCGATTTGTACTTTGCAATGGCGAGAGGATATCAGGCAAATGGTTTGGATATCAAGGCCATGGAAATGACCAAATGGTTTGACACGAATTATCATTACATCGTACCGGAGTTCAAGAAAAATCAAGAGTTTAAGCTATTTTCTTCAAAAGTCATTCAGGAATTTGCAGAGGCAAAACTGGCAGGTTTCAAAACGAAGCCTGTTATTTTGGGGCCAATTTCTTTCCTTTTACTGGGTAAGGAAAAAGAAGCCGGTTTTGATCGCATTGACCTAATAAAAAATCTTCTTCCTGTTTATTTCCAAATATTGGATAAGCTTGTAGAACATGGTGTAGAGTGGGTTCAGTTTGACGAACCATTTTTGGCTATGAATCTTTCGACTAAAGAAAAAGAGGCTTTTCAAAATGTCTATTCCCAAATCAGAAAAAAGTACCCTCACTTGAAGACATTGTTAGCAACTTATTTTGGAGGTTTGTACGAAAATATAAGCGTAGCAACATCTTTACCTGTTTGTTGTCTCCATGTAGATTTGGTCCGTTGTCCCGAGCAATTGTATGAGTTGTTAGGAAATAAACCGA
Source organism: Belliella alkalica (assembly GCF_022549785.1). Lineage (GTDB taxonomy): Bacteria > Bacteroidota > Bacteroidia > Cytophagales > Cyclobacteriaceae > Belliella > Belliella alkalica. The sequence goes on along the minus strand of NZ_JAKZGO010000001.1, from coordinate 467,720 downwards.
AAGATCTCTCCATTTCACTTGGATTAATTGACGGAAGAAATGTTTGGAAAAATGATTATAAAAATTCATTGAATCTAATTCAAAAGGCTCTTAGAAAAGTTGATCCCGAAAAATTATTTATAGCTCCTTCTTGCTCTTTACTTCATTCACCATGCGATTTGGATAGTGAGTTGAAACTTGATAAAGATATCAAAAGTTGGCTTTCATTTGCCAAACAAAAATTGGTGGAAATTAGTGATTTGAAGAAATTGTCAAAATCTGTCAATGTTCCAAATGCGAATGGTTTAGAATCTTTTGAAAATGGATTTTCTGATATTTTCAATAAAAATCAGGAAGCAATCAGCAACAGAATAAATTCAAGCTTGATTCATAAAAATGAAGTGAAGAAGCGATTGAATAATGTTTTGGACTCTGATTTTGAGAGAAAATCTTCGTTTCAGAATAGAAAGATTGTACAGGCAGAGTTACTGAATCTTCCGCTTTATCCAACAACTACAATTGGTTCATTTCCTCAAACAAAGGAAGTAAGAAAAGTTCGTGCTGACTTCAAGAATGGAAGAATCGATAAGCAGAATTATGAACAATTCATTAAAGATGAAACGGAGAAGACAATCAGAATCCAAGAAGAAATTGGTTTAGATGTCTTGGTTCATGGTGAATTTGAAAGAAATGACATGGTAGAGTATTTCGGTGAGCGTTTGCACGGTTTTGCATTCACTCAATTTGGTTGGGTTCAAAGTTATGGCAGCCGATGCGTCAAGCCACCGATTATCTATGGAGATGTGTATAGGTCGGAACCGATGACAATATTTTGGTCAAAATATGCTCAATCCCTCACTCCAAAGTTTGTGAAGGGAATGCTTACTGGACCGGTGACTATTCTCCAATGGTCCTTTGTAAGGGATGATCAAGATAGAAGCGTGACATGTAATCAAATTGCTTTGGCTATTAGAGATGAAGTTTTGGACTTGGAAAAAGAAGGAATCCGTATCATTCAGATAGACGAGCCTGCATTGAGGGAAGGTTTGCCAATCAGGGAAGAACATTGGGAAGGATATCTAGATTGGGCTATCAAAGCATTTAAGCTCTCTGCAAGCGGGGTAGATGACAATACCCAAATTCATACACACATGTGTTATTCAGAATTCAATGACATCATTGGTCATATAGCCAACCTTGATGCCGATGTGATTACGATTGAATGCTCTCGTTCACAGATGGAGCTCTTGGATGCTTTTGCAGACTTCAAGTATCCAAATGAAATAGGGCCTGGAGTATATGATATCCATGCACCAAGGGTCCCTTCCAAAGCTGAAATCATAGAATTATTGCAAAAAGCAGTAGATGTAATCCCATCAGAACAGATATGGGTGAATCCTGATTGTGGATTGAAAACAAGACAATGGGAAGAAACCCACAAGTCTCTAGTCGAAATGGTTTTGGCTGCTAAAGCTATGAGAGAACTAGTTCCTGTTACGTTGAATTAGTGTTTACCGAAAGATCAGCAAGTTTGTATAGAAGCTTGCTGATTCTTTTTGATTTATTTGAGAAAATTGAAGGCTCGACTTAAGAATAAAATAAGGAAACAGTTGCATTTGCAGCTTTTGAAACAGAAATAATATGAACTTAGAAGAAAGGATACAGCAATCAGAAACGCACATTTTTAAAGCGGTTTTCCCCAATACCACGAATCATTATGGGACGCTTTTCGGAGGAACAGCAATGCAGTTGATGGATGAAGTGGCATTCATCACTGCTACTAGATTTTGCCGTCAGCGGGTAGTAACAGTAAGTAGTGATAGGATTGACTTTACTCAGCCTATTCCTGAAGGCACATTTGTAGAATTGGTAGGTAGAGTTACTTCAATTGGAAACACAAGCCTCAAAGTACATGTAGAGATTTATGTTGAAGAAATGTATGACGACAAGAGAGAAAAGGCGGTTTCAGGAGTATTTACATTTGTAGCAGTAGATCAAAACAAAAAACCAATCAGCATAGTATGATAGCTATGCTGATTGGTTTTTTGTTTTTGCTTCCTAAGGAAAGCTCAGATTAGTAAGTTCCGTAAACCTTCATTCTTATTTTGTAAACGGACTCGGAAGCTGTAATGAAAAGCGTTTTTCTGTCTGGACCTGCAAAAGTCACATTTGCTGTCCACTTTTCGGGAATTGGTATGTGACCAATTTCTTCCGACTTTTTGTTATAGATTTTTACTCCATCTTCACCAGTTACATAGATGTTTCCCCTGAAATCAATAGTCATCCCATCAGATCCTCTCTCCAAGTAAATTTCTCTATTTGAAAGGTATCCATCTTCAATAATATCGTATTTGTAAATCTTATTTGCACCTGGATCAGATACATACAAGTTTTTCCCATCAGGTGTTCCGACGATACCATTTGGTCTTACGAGATTTTCATCTACGGGCATAAATTGTAACCTGTTTGCAGAAAGGAAATACAAATGTTCGCCGTCTTGTTGTGATTCGGGATCTCTAGTCCAATAGTCTCTTTTGTACAAAGGGTCTGTAATGTACATGTCACCACTTGGGGTTATAAACAGATCATTTGGACCATTCAATTTTTTGCCTTTGTAGCTTTCTATCAAAACAGTTTTATTGCCTTTGTCATCTATAGACCAAAGCTGATTATCCAAATCTGCACATGCGATCAAGTTTCCTTCTTTATCAAAAAACATCCCATTTGACCTGCCGGCATTTTCCATAAATACTTCTGTTTTTCCTGTAAAAAAAGACCACTTGATAATTTTATCATTTGGTTGGTCAGTAAAATATACATCACCCAAACGACTTACAGCTGGACCTTCGGTGAATGCAAAGCCAGTCTCAATTTTTTCCAATTGCGCATTTTTCTCTATCAAGTTCTTTTTATCAACAATTTGTCCTTGGCTTTTTCCTACTAGTGCAAATGTGCAAAGGGCAAATACTATCAGTTTATAATTCATGGCAAATATTTTGGGAATAAGTTCTATTTAAGTTTTTCTTTACAAGTTTAGAGACTTTATTGAGGATTTGGTATACTATGTCAAAATTTGATCCAAATTATCAGAGAAATCGAATTTAACAGTCGTTGAGGAATGCCCGCTGTTTAAGGTTGTTCTCTTTTGGTCAGTGATTGGTGTGTCAGAAACAGACCAAGGGGATTGGGTTCTGAGGGACGCAGACCAAGTATGTAGGCATTAATTCTAACTAATTAATCTAACCTATCCAAAACTACTACAATTTTCCCGAGTTTTTTGGAATAGTCCAACCTAGTTATTTTTCCGTAACCACTAATATCAACGTCACCTATTTTCCTCCAGTTAGAATCATTAAATTTTCTCACAAATAATTCAGTCCCTTTGGATGTTAATAGATGGTTTTTATCTATCCATATAAAGTCTTCATTTTCGTTTAATGTATTGCCATAAGTTAGGCTTTTCCTTTTTTCTAAATCATATCCATTGATGAGAAACACCTTGTCTGACCCTTGGTCAATTTTCTTGTTTTTATCAACAAAACTCATTTCACTGGATTTTGGTCTTTTTCTAATAGACCTTCCAATATTTTCCTTTATCGTAAAAATATCATCTTTGCTGTATGGATAGACCAATCTGTTAGGGCTACCAAGTACAAACATTGCAGCTTTGTTGTCATACCAATCGTAATAGCCTACAGGAAGAATGTCGTCGTACAACAATTCTGGCTCTCCGAAATTTATAGGATAAAGCCATAGTCTCTGCTTCCCATCTTCTTCAACTGTGATAGCAGATACATACAATCCACAATCTGTGATTCTTGGGGAATACTCGTTTTGGTTTGGGGTCTTGGTAAGATTGGTAAATTTGCTGTTTTCAAAATTATAGATAATGATATCAAAATTCCCCTTTTCATCAGCAGAAGAAAAAGCAAGCTGTTTGTCATTGATAAAACTAGGTTGATTATCGTAGCCTTTTCTATCAGTTATCTTTGTTTCACTCCCTTTGACCAATTGGATCTTACCACCTGATTTCTTCACATCTATGGATATGATGTCGGTTGAATTTTGTGAAAAGGCATTAAAGTTTAAAATAAGAAATAATAATATGAGAGGGCAAATTTTCTTTAGCATAAGTACTCGTGGAATTAGAAAACTAAATTACAAAATGCAGGTTAGAAGTAAGTGGATAAATTAAAATTATATCAAAATCAATACATGGAGCCGCTAAGAAGTCAGGGTGATCCTTTGGCCGATGCTCTGATTCCTATTCTTATTGACTCACCAGAATGGGCGATTAAGATTAATTCTTGGTCAGTATTTCCCAATAATAATGATATAGCGGGTTTCCCGAAAGAATTAATTAGATTTATTGAGTTTTATTCAGAAGCTCCAGATTTTATTGAAAAGGATAAAGTGAAAATTTCCCAAGATTTTTTCAATAAAGAAGGAAATATGTATTTGGCAATGTTGGGTTTTTATTCATTGCCTTTTTGTTATGCATTTGGAGATGGTGCTCAAGTTCTGATCAGGTCTAAAAGAATCACAGATGAAGTAGGGTTGAGGCTTTCTGAAACGGCACTTTTCTTACTTGATGCTTATCGTCCTGGTACATTCCTTTCAGATGATCAGGCTTTGATTACTTTTGCCAAAGTGAGATTGATACATGCTTACAGTAGGTATTTTGTAAAAAAATATGCCATAGACTGGAACAATGAATGGGGAATCCCAATCAATCAGGAAGATATGATAGGTACAAATAGTGCATTTAGCCTAATGGTGATCAGGGGAATGGAAAAAATGGGGAGATTTCCGGGTAAAGTGACATTGGAGGCAGTTCTGCATTATTGGAAAATTATCGGCTATTATATGGGGATAAATATTAGCTATTGGCCTGATACGTCTAAGGAATCATTTGAACTTGAAAAGATCATTAGAAAACGACAACTCAAGGAGTCCGAGGCTGGTAAGGTTCTTATTGGTTCATTGATTAAATATTATAAAAACAGTATTCCCGACAAGAACCTAACGAGCTACATTGAAACGATAATTGCGTACTTTATAGGAAAGGAAGCTTCATCAGCTTTAGGGATCAATGAAGAATTTCAACTTCCAAAAGCTTTGTATGGATTAATGTTAGACTTAAGTTTTTACAGGCAATCAGGTAAAAACCCTTCTTACAAAAAGATAAGATCACTCTTCATAGCGAAATCAAAAATTGACTTTGGAAAAGAAGTTCAACTTCATATACCGGTTATAAAACGTTCATAACCGTACACTTTTTGTCCGATTTTATCAAGAATATCTGTTTATAGCCTTGAATTTGGCTTAAAAATGCATTTTTCACAGTTGGCATTCTTTTCGTACTTTTCCTGTCAAATGAAAAAGTTAATAATATCTGTTAGAAAGCTGCCGCTTGAATTGATCTTTTGGATTGCCGCATTAATTGGCATTCTAAGGATAGACCCTTACGACGCTCATCATTTCAGTCTTTGTCCTTTGGATAACCTAGGAGTATCTTGGTGCCCAGGCTGTGGATTGGGTAGGGCAATGAGTCTTTTGTCAAGAGGGGATTTTCAGGAATCATGGTCCATGCACCCATTGGCCATGTTTGCTTTCGCAGTGATTATTTACCGAATATTTGAATTAATTAGAAACAACAAAACAACAAAACACTATGGCTAATGTATTAAGACATCTTCCTGAATTGGAAGGAATGGAATTGGGTTATATTCAGGGAATATTGAAGAATATGGATGAAGACCAAGCAAATCTTTTTGCTCAGGTCTACAGAGCAAGAAGAAAAGACAATCAAATGGTTTTGATTCTTTGTTTGCTTGGTTTCTTTGGATTTGCTGGATTGCACAGATTTATTATTGGACAAATTGGCTTGGGAATTCTCTATTTGTTGACATTTGGTTTATGTTGGATTGGTACCATAGTGGATTTGATTAATTATAAAAGTTTGGCTTACGAATTTAATATTCGAGTAGCACATGAAACTTTATCGATGATGTCCAATGGTAATTTTCAAGCACCAATAAACAAAAATGACAATGTTTAACAAATCACAATTGGTACTGCTAGTCTTTGGATTGGCAGTACTTTTTTCTTCCTGTGAAGGCGTAGGACCTATAGTTACTCGTGAGTACGATGAGACTTTTTCCGATATAAAGGAAATAGAAGTTACTGGCAGATACCTCGAGGTATCTTATGAAGGAAGTGAAAATGAAACGGTTGTTAATCTAAACTCTTATCTGGAAATATCAGAGAGTAGTGATATTGATTTAAGTTTTAGAAAATCTGGCTCTAAACTAATTATCGAAGTGACAGGTCAGCAAAGTTCGGTCAAATTCTTCAACTTAGGGACAACAAATGGCGGCTTTATAAGCTTGACAGGACCAGAAGATGTGAAATTGAAATTCACCAACAACTCTGGTTCCATAGATGTGAAATATGTAAAAAGTGAGCATATTGATCTTCAGGTGAACTCAGGATCTATCAAGGCTTTGGCATTGGATGTAGAAAAGATGAATCTAAAAGCTTCTTCTGGCAGTATTAAAGCTGAGGGCTTGATAGGAGAGGTTGAAGCTCAAGTTAATTCAGGTAGCATTACAATGAAAGAAGTCCAAGGAAATGTCAATGCAAATGCATCTTCGGGGAGTTTGAGGATAGAAGATGTGGAGGGCACAGTGAGTGGCAAGGTAAACTCTGGCTCCATGCGTTTTGATCAAATTAGTAGATTGGGTGATTTGACAGTTAGTTCTGGAAGCATCAACGCTACCAACTCAGGACTAGGAGTGGAGACCAACTTGAAATCAAGCTCAGGAAGTATCAAAATCCAAACCCCTTCAGATCTTTCCAACTTCAACTTTGAACTGGTAGCGAATAGTGGATCTGTAAAAGTGGGAGATCAGAGTGGTTCCAAAAGATTGGAAATAGACAATTCAAGTGAAATTACAGTTCACGGAAAAGCGAGTAGCGGAAGTATTAAAATATTCAATTAAATAAATAAAAGGACAATAAACTAAGATTGATAGGACGCAAAATGGAATTTGAAAAAGAGTAAAGAAAGTGTTCTTATTAAGTTTAAAAAACCCTCAAAGATTAGTTCGAGATTACTTCTCACTATATCTTTTTGAGTGGAAAAGTAGAAAAGGAGAAAGCTGAAAATAAGTTTATTTTTTCAGTTTTCTCCTTTAATTTTTATTATAAAACAATTGAGATGAATGGCTCTATTTGTTTTGTAATGAGATACTTATTTTAATTAAAAAAATTTTTTTGTTCTATTTATTATTTCTTTTCGAAATCCATAGATACTGAGTTGATGCAATATCTTATCCCACCACGATCTTTTGGACCATCGGGAAATCGATGACCTAAGTGTCCACCGCATTTGGCACAAAGAATTTCTTCTCTAATCATCATGTGTGAATAGTCCATTTTTACATCTATAGCATCAGGTGATACTGGTTCTGTAAAAGCAGGCCAGCCACAACCACTGTCATACTTTGCCGAAGAATGAAAGATTTCATTTCCACAACCTCTGCATTGATATATTCCCGTTTCTTTGTTGAGATAGTATTTGCCAGTATTTGGACGCTCAGTTCCTTTTTCTCTCAAAACTCTATAGCTTTCAGGATCAAGCTTTTCTTTCCATTCTGATTCGGACTTTTCTATAGGATAGTATTTTTTCATTTTATCGATTTATTGGAATCTCCAAGTAAATAACAATTGAAGCTGATTTAAGTTTCCCTTATTTTCTTTTTGGGCTAAATCTAAGAATTCCGCTTGGACTGTTTTTAATTTGTGATTCATTCATCAGCTGCGGTCGATATTGTCCTGTGGCAAACAACTCTGCTTGATCACTGTAGTGTGGACTGAATACGTTCCCACTCTGGCCAGTAGGCAAGACTGATTCTGAAGCTTCTACATTTGCAAAATCTATAATTATCCGCATAGCAGGGCCTGATTTCACATAATAAACACCATCTCCATTAAGGTCAAAGGCCAATTTGTTTATAGATTCTTCATTGGCTGGAACAGATGATGCTTTTACATTGAAAATTCTATCCAATGGTTTTTTTGCTCCCAGAGGATGGGGATGTTCTAATTTGACTGCATTTTTCCATTGCCAATTACTGATATTTTTTCCAAACTGACTTTCTAGCTCCGTAAGCGTTTTTTCTAATGCATTAAGAATGATTTCTTTTTTTTGCTCAATTTTTTCGGTAGAAGTATTATCCCACCAAGGTGAATTCTCTGTTTGAACCAGATTTTGAACACTTCTGATATAAAGAAAGGTCTTAAGAAAATTTTCAAAATCTGCTTCTCCTAATTCATCTGCCATCATTCCATGAAGTGTATGGTATAACCATTTGTAATACACTGTAGGAGAAATACTCTCAAAATCGTGATTCCCGTCCCAGTTTACCAAAGCCTGTTTTACTTTTTCAAAATCTCCGAAAGCTGATTCATTAATTGCTTCAATCATACTTTTGGCGATTTTAGGATGTGTTTCATTGACTGTTTCGAGTTGTAGACTTTTGATATTCTCTTGTGTCCAGTCATTCCTTGAGCTGACAGTTTTTGCGATTCTGTTCCATCTGTCTCCAGGGTAGTAGTATCCAGGAAAGAAAGTGCCATTGGATAAAGTATCAGGCTGATTGTTTGCCGAAGCTACAAATCCAGATGGAGGATTAACACTCATAGGATTTTCCTCAAAAGGCATCCATCCTGTTGGTTCATCTAAATCTGTCGTTCCATCAAGGAACAATTTGCTATTGACTTGTTCGGGTCTTATAGGTAATTTGGCCGCTGCCCACCAAGCTATATTTCCTGCTTTATCACCATACATCACATTGAGTCCAGGAGCATGTATCAGCCTTACAGCTTCTTCTACTTCTTGGATACTTTTGGCATGATTCATTTTGTAAATAGCTTCCAAAGCTTTAGTTGGTTCTTGAATATATACCCACCAAGATGCTACAGGATTATCAGTAAGTCGGCCAATTTCCGGAATCACATCATTCATGATAGGACCATGAATTGATTCTTTTATTTCAAAATCAATTGCTTCTTTGTCTTTAATTAAAATTTTTTCATTTCTGATTTTCAGATCTTTAAATGAATCTTTATAAAGTACTTGATTAGAGTTTTGAGGATTGAGTTTTTCTTCGAAAAAATCCTGATCATCATTCTCAAACATTGTCAAACCTATGCTATGTTCTCTAGTATGACCCACCAGTCCAAAAGGAACTCCTGCCAAATGATTTCCATAAAAACTGAAATCAGGGTACTCGATATGTGCTTCATACCAAACCGAAGGTTGGGCAAAACCTATGTGTGTATCATTCAGAAATAGAACTTCTCCCGAGGCTGTTTTTGTGGGACCAATTACCCAAGAGTTGCTTCCTTCCAAAAGCGGAACAGGTAATTTATCAAGCAACGAAATCAAAGTTTTGTCAAAATTGATATCATTGGTTTTGGGATTTCTATTAGGGTAATTGTTTGGGATAACATGATGCTCAGGCAATGTATGCACTGATAATACATCCAAATATTGAGGGCCGAGTTGTCGAGAAATTTTGGTGACAAGCGGGTCAGTTTTCATGGCCATAGCAAAAGTAAAAGACATATAGCCGACTATACTATGTACATCATTGATGGTAAACGGTCGTGGTTTTTCTCCCAGTAATGTATATTCCAATGGCAATTTCCCATTTTCTATAAATTGGTTGACACCTTTTATATAAGCTTCTGTGGCTGATTTCGAACTTGAGTTATGTTCTTGATTCCATTCTTCTGTGCTCCATTCGGCATGTTTAGGAATGCCTAAGGTTCTGAAAAATTTATCGACATCCACCAAATCCTCACCAAGAAGCTCTGCCAATGTCCCAGAACCAACTCTTCGCATCATTTCCATCTGAAAAAGCCGATCTTGTGCGTGGATATATCCGAGTGTCAGGTAAGCATCAATTTCATTTTCAGCATAGATATGAGGAATGCCAAAATCATCGAAATAGACCTCTGCATTTGTGTTTAGCCCGAGTAATTCTTTATTTCCATCGTATTCTGGAGCAAATATTTTTTTAGTTATTTGAAAACCAATAAGTGAAGCCAAGAATAAAAATGTTAATAAAATCAATAGTTTTTTCATAGATTCTTTGGGTTATGTTATTATTGAATTTTTAGACGTTTAGTAAAATGATTGTTCGAAATAGCATCAGAAAGTGCATTTTTCATATGAAATTATGGGGTATTTTTTTTCAAGTTTTAAATAGATTTATAATTCAACAAGCAGTATAGCTATAATATCAGTGTAAATATTCATGTTTTTATTTTTGATTAAATGACTATTTGCCGGTACCATCATATTTTGGGATAATTATCTTACCGCAAGTAATTATCCAATTGTAACTTAATTGAGGTGGAGTATCCGATATCAGTTATATTCTTGTAAAGCAGAAAATGTAGTTGTCAAATTTATTAGTGATAAAGTTCTGTATATCTATGTTATTTGTGACACTTGTAATTTAAATATCTAGGATAATTTTTACTTAATTAAGTACTTTGAAGATACTCCATCCGCCTAAAAACAAGGTGATTAGCCAGATTATTCCTCCAACAATGTTTAGAAACATCGAATTGACATGATTTTTCATGACAGACTTTTTATTGATTATCCAAAGTATGTAGGCGCTTAAAAGTGGAAGCAATATTCCATTAGCGACTTGTGCCCAAGTGATTAACTGAATGGGTTTGATTCCCAAAGAGGAGAAAATTAGCCCTAGTCCCAAAATGAAAATAATGCTAAGTCTCATAGGCTTGCTATTGATATTCGTAGACCAACCGAAACAGCCGGAGACTACCAAAGCGCCAGCTAAAGGTGCTGTGATTGCCGATGTAACCCCTGCAGCAAACAACCCAAATGCCATAAAGTACTTTGCGAAAACACCAAGTAATCCTTCTAACCCAATCGCTAAATCAGCAGCTGAATTAACATCTATAGCTTTACCCGAAGCAGCAGTCACCACGATAGCCATTGAAACGATGCCTCCCAAAACAACTGAAATAATGGTATCAAATCGAATATACTTTAGTTCAGATAATGTATTCCATTTTTGACTAACCAAAGATGAGTGAAGGAAAAGGTTGTAGGGAACAACAGTTGTCCCGATTAATGCTACTATTGTTATTATATTTTCAGTATTAATTTTTGGTACGAAACCAGTCATTAAATCTCTCCAATTTGGACCAAGGACAATTGCATTTGTGATAAATGCAAGACTCATCAATATGACCAACACTGTCAAATATTTGCTGATAGTTTTGAAACTTCCCAGCATCAAAAGTAGTAAAGCTATCGCACCAATGACGAGGTTGAGCAACTTTACCTTAAATTGACCGATATTCAAATTAGGCAATGATACAATCAATTCAGCACCCATAGCACCTCCAGAGATGTTTCCAGCTTCATAGGCAGCATTTCCTAGAACTACTGCAAGCATCACTAAGGAAATCGAAAAATATCTAACAACCCCAATATGGATTGTGTCAGAAATTACTGATGCGAGGCCTTTTTGGGCTAACAATCCTATTCGAGCGGCCATTTCTTGCAGTACAATCGTAGCGACAATCGATAGCCCCAATGCCCATAATAAGTCAAAGCCAAAGTTGACTCCTGCAAGTGTACAAACAGTCACTGTACCTGGACCAATAAAGGCAGCAGCGACCAAGGGCCCAGGTCCTATATATTTCTTCCAACTCATTTGGCACCTTGTTGCAAGGCATACACTGCAAAGCTTCCGAGCCAATGTGTACCCTCGTAATTGTCATCTACAATGGAGGGAAGCGAATAATTGATATGATCGTTAGCAATGACATCCAAATGCCCATATTGATGTGGGTATGCTCTGGATAGTCCGTAAATACACCAAGCTCTACTAAAATTCAATCCATCTAAATGGACTAATTTCCCATCTGTTCTATCACTTACTTCACCAGGTGCCAGCTGAAAATCTTTATTTTTAAGTTCAGGCATAAATTTCGTTACCCATTTGTCAAACTCTTCTTTTTCCAAAACCTTTCGCATGATATCCAATTCCTGAAAGCAGGGTGATAAAAAATCATATCCGCTAGGTTCCCAATCCAAAGGGCAGTTTTCATCATTCAAGAACCAATCTTTGGCACGTTGACGGATCATTTCTGACAATTTCTTTTCATTGACAGTTTCGGCATAATCAAATGCAAGTGACATCCCAAAAGCAATATTACTGTGTTCTCCTACGCGAATTGGATAGTTTAATTTGGGAAGAAAGTCGATATATTTTTTCACCATTAGATCAGTCAGTGGCTGAAGATTCCTTTCCAATTGCTTTGCAACTGGATCGTCCCATAGGTAAAGTTCCTCAGCCAATTTCAATACCCAAGCCCAGCCATAAGTTCTCTCATAACTTGAATTTTGAGGTTGAAAAAAGTAATTTACTTCAGCAAGAATGTTTTGATAACTGATATTGTCCAACAGAATTTCTTTTATTTCTTCTTTACCTTCCAAATCGGGAAATTGACGAAGCAAACTGACTAACATCCAATGACCATGAACACTTGAATGCCAGTCAAAACAACCATAGAATGCTGGATGAAGTTCTTTTGGACCTTTTAGATAATCTTCAGAAGCCAAAGTTTGGTTGAGCTTGTTTGGGTATTCTACTTGCAGACAATGAAGAGGCATTTTTGCAAGCCTATTTGCTTCTTGGATTGTCAATTGAATAGTTTCGATTTCTTCTTTCGGTTCTGGTTTTTGGCAAGAAAAAATGATCGTCATTAGAAAGATAATTGAAAGAATTGATTTCTGCATTCGTTTTAGCATAATGATAATTTCGATTAGATGTGGTAAAAGTAGATAAACACATTTTTTAATATTCGAAAATTAAGCCTTAATTTATGGAAACTTGCTAATATCTCTTCAAAAATGCTAAAACTCTTCGTATTGATTTTCAAAATTGTTGCTTCGCTAATCTTTTTGATTGGACTAGCTATTCTATTAAGTTATAGATCAGATATCGATCCAGAAGTTTTAGTGGAGAAATATTCAAGCGAATCTTCCTATTTTGTCCACGTAGATGGCATCGACTTACATGTAAAGGTGAAAGGGGAAGGAGAGCCTATATTTTTGATTCATGGGAGCTTTTCATCACTCCATGCTTGGCAAGATTGGGAAGAAGAACTTTCACAATATTTTATGACAATTTCCATGGATTTACCTGGCCATGGCTTGACAGGCCCTGATTCCCAAAAGCGCTACAATGTCAATGACTACGCAAGCTTACTTTTTGAATTGGCTGATAACTTGGGTTTGGAGGAATTTCACATAGCAGGCAATTCTATGGGTGGTGGAGTAGCTTTAAAAATGGCGTCAGATAAGCCTGAGCGAGTACTTTCATTGAATTTAATTGATTCTTCTGGTGCACCTAGACAAATTTCTGAAAATTCAGAACCAAAAGCCAAAAGCAAAAATACAACACCTTCAATTATTCGACTGGCTCAAACGCCACTATTTTCAAAAATACTTCTGAAATGTACCCCGGAATTTTTGTTCAGAAGAAATCTCAAGCAGGTCTATTATGATCAGAAAAAAATCAAGCCTCAACAAGTCACACGATATTATGAATTGATGCGAAGAGAGGGAAATAGACAGGCTACAATCGATCGTCTTACCTTTAGGAAACCTTTGGAAATAGATTTCGAAAAGATAAAAATGCCTGTTTTGATCACTTGGGGAAGGGAAGATACATGGATTCCTTTGGCAAATGGAAAAAAATTGGCGGAAGCTATTCCCGGTTCCAAACTGAAGGTTTTCGATCAAGCTGGTCATGTACCAATGGAAGAAATACCGACAGAGACTGTCGCAGAATATTTGTCATTTCTAGGGATTCAATCGAATATCGACTACTTTTCAGCTCCCAAATATTATAGTCATGTCGGTAGAGAATACAATTTATTTCCTTTTGTTAATTCAGACATTTCTTCTTTGCTACCTAATTTATAAACAAAGTCAGAAAGGAAGAGGCGATCAAGAAAGAAAAGCTGAATTTCAAGATCTTAAAAGTGAACTGAACAAACAAATGCAATCTAACAGAGCAGAGATCAATCAAGGATTAATGCATCAGTTTGGATTGGTTTTCGAATCTTTGCGCGCCAATAGCAAAGAGCAATCAGAAGTTTTGAGGGATTTTGGGAAGCTTTTTAGGGAAAATGTCAAGGAATTCAATGAGCTCCAAAGAGAGAAATTTCAAGAATTGATCCAAAGACAGGAACGTATGCTTCAATCTACAGAAGAGCGTCTTGAGAAAATGCGTGAAACTGTTGATGAAAAACTTCAAAAAACACTGGAAACTAGACTTGGTCAATCTTTTGAACTTGTGACTAAACAGCTTTTGGCAGTTCAAAAAGGTTTGGGCGAAATGCAGAATCTTGCCACAGGGGTAGGGGATCTAAAGCGGGTATTGAGTAATGTGAAAACACGTGGTGTGCTTGGTGAATACCAATTGCAGGGAATTTTGGAAAATGTACTGGCACCAGATCAATATGAAAACAATGTTCAACTGAAAAAAGGAATCACTGAACGGGTAGAATATGCTATCAAAATGCCAGGGAATTCCGATGATGGACCAGTATATCTACCAATTGATGCTAAATTCCCCCAAGAGTCCTATTATAGATTGCTTGATGCGTATGATTTAGGTGAAAAAGTACTAATCGATACTGCGAAAATAGAATTGTTCAAAGCAGTCAAAAAAGCAGCACAAGATATCAGCAACAAGTATATTATCCCTCCTTATACTACAGATTTTGCCATACTTTTTCTTCCAATGGAAAGTCTTTATGCTGAGATCATCAGAGATGGAGATCTAGCACAGCTATTGCAGAGAGAGTATAAAGTCATTTTGGTAGGACCTACAACTTTGGCAGCGATGTTGAATAGCCTTCAAATGGGGTTCAAGACCCTAGCAATCCAACAAAGAAGTAGTGAAGTCTGGAAAGTTTTGGGAGCAGTGAAAGCAGAATTTTCAAAATTTGGAGATTTGATTAGTAAAGCTCAAAAGAAGATTACAGAGGCAAGTACTGATTTGGATACTTTGGTTGGTACCAGAACAAGAGTGATCCAAAGGAAGTTAAAGGAAATAGAAGAACTGCCCGAAGAAGAAGGGAAAAAACTATTGGATTAAGAAAATATGCAGTAGTTTTAGTTTAAATTAAGAATGAATTTATGAAATATGTAATTGCAATAGTTTTGTTTTTTCAGGCTTTGGGTATCCAAGCTCAAGAAGTATATGAGGTAGATCCAGAAGAAAGAAATAATTCTATCGTCATAGCAAAAACAGCCCAAGACATGATTTCAAAAGGAAATTATGAAACGGCATCTAAAATTTTGGAACCTGTGATAGAGAAAGACCCAACATTTCACCCAGCCTATGTCAATTATTATAATGCCATCAGGAATATCCCTCAAAAAACAGATAAATTGATTGAAGCCCTGAAATCAGCAATGGAAATATTTGAGGAAGATGATGAATTAGCCTATTATTTGGGAAATATTTACCAAGAAAGAAAGCAATATGATGCGGCAATCAAAGCTTATTCTTCAGCAATAGCTTATAGTAAAATTAATGGTGAAGATTTTCCAATTGTTTGGGCTTATCATTTCAATAGAGGCAATTGTCATTTGAAAATTAAAAAATTTGAAAGAGCTATCTCTGATTATGATTATGCCTTGAAGCTGAGCCCCGACAACTCAGATATTTTGACCAATAGAGGAACAAGTCATTATCAAGCCAAAAATGCTGAAAAAGCCTGTGAAGATTGGAATGCAGCAAGGAGATTGGGAAGTAAATCTGTTGACAGATACCTCAGTTCATTTTGTAAATAATTGAATAGGGGATGGTAATGAATAGGGATGGTACTTTAGTCCAACCAAAAAAAGGTTAGAATTTCTATTCAGGCTTTAGCCGAATTCTTTTTTTGATCAAATCTGAAATTAACCAATCCTAATTTGAAAACATCTAGGCATTTATTATTTGGCTAAAGCCTGAAATGCATATTATTCTATCATTTTCCTCCAGCTAAAGCAGGAGGCAATTGAATACAGGGCCAAATCTAAACACAGGAGCAAATCTACATATATGATGCAATTCAAAAGGAAAGAATCATATCATGTTTTAGAGGGTTTTAATGAATAGGGATGGTGTTTTAGCCGATACTAAAAGAAATTCTAATTTGGATTTTAGTCTTTCAAAAATAATTTGGATTCGAAAAAAACTAAATGTAAATTTTGATTTTAAAATTGTTTTAATCGTTCAACCTTAATTTTTATTTATGTCTTACATAAAAGTTTACATACATTTTGTTTGGAGCACGAAAAACAGAGAGCCTCAGCTTGTAACAAAAGAAATAAGGAAAATGGTGTGGAGCCATATTCAAGAGAATGCAAAGAAAAAAGGGATATTTATCGATTTTGTAAATGGATATTCAGACCATTGCCATTGCTTGTTTTCTTTGGGGGTAGATCAAAATATTCAAAAAGTAATGCAATTAATAAAGGGAGAATCATCATTTTGGATAAATAGAAACGATATAATTGTTCCTACTTTGGGTGGAAAAAAATTTGAGTGGCAAGATGAATATTTTGCTGTTTCAGTTTCAGAATCTATGATTGAGAAAGTAAGGAACTATATAAAAAAACAGGAAGAGCACCATAAAAAGAAAACTTATCAAGAAGAGTTTGATGAATTCATCAATAAATTTGGGTTTACTAAATTTCATGATTAAAACCTTTTATTTCCTCCAGCTAAAGCAGGAGACAATTGAATATAGGGCCAAATCTAAACACAGGAGCAAATCTAAATATATGATGCAATTCAAAAGGAAAGAATCTTATCATATTTTAAAGGGTTGTTATGAATAGGGATGGTGCTTTAGCCCATCCAAAAAAAGATTAGAGTTTCTATTCAGGCTTTAGCCGAATTTTTTTGATCAAATCTGAAATTAACCAATCCTAATTTGAAAGGATCTAGGGATTTATTTTTGGCTAAAGCCTGAAATGCACATTATTCTATCATGTTTCTCCAGCTAAAGCAGGAGGGAATTGAATACAGGGCCAAATCTAAACACAGGAGCAAATCTAAATATATGATGCAATTCAAAAGGAAAGAATCATATCATGTTTTAGAGGGTTTTAATGAATAGGGATGGTGATTTAGACTAGATGAATCAAAAGGCAATTTTTCTTTAATTTTTAAATATTGCAATCTTCCAATCCCTTTCTCCCAATTAATTCATTCTAAGTCATTACATTTGTGATCAAATCAAATGATATTTCACCTTTATGGGAATGAAAATAGTCATTGCAGGGGCAGGGGATATGGGGTACCATCTTGCACAGCAATTGAGTTTTGATAACAAGGACATTGTCATGATCGATACTGACAAGGATGTTTTGGACAATGTATCCTCACACTTGGACGTACTTACCATTGTCGGAGATTCCACTTCTTTGGAAGTATTGAAAAATGCCGGTGTCAACGACGCTGAGATGGTCATGGCTGTAACAACTTCAGAAAAGTCAAACATCGTGACTGCAGTTTTGGCAAAACAACTTGGTGCAAAAAGGGTGATTGCAAGGGTTCGAAACCATGATTATTTGGATCCGGAGAATGATGTATATTTCAAAAACATTGGGATCGACAATATTATTTCCCCTTCAATGTTATGCAGTTCAGAGATAAAGAGAATGCTCAAAAACTCTTCATTTACGGATGTTTTTGAATTTGAAGAAGGTAAGTTGAACGTGGTGGGGATCACCCTAGATCAGTATAGCAGCTTGGTCAACAAAGCGATTTCTGATATGAGCCAAAACATTTTGTTTAGGGATATCAAAATTATTGCGATAGTAAGAGATCAAATGACCATCATCCCCAGGGGAAATACAATCATCAGAAACAATGACCATGTATTTTTTATTTCCAACAAAAAGGCTGTAGAATCGATCTTAGATCTTCTTGGCCAAAAAGAAGTTACAATCAAAAATGTAATGATTATTGGAGGAGATGATATGGCCTATGCCACAGCTTTGAAGCTTGAGGATTTTTATAGGGTGACACTTGTTCATAAAGACAAAGAAAGATGTAAATGGCTTTCTGAAAGACTTGATAAGACGCTGGTAATCAATGGTGACTATAAAAATATTGATCTTTTGATTGAAGAGGGTTTGGAGCAAATGGAAGCGTTTATTTCTGTCACAGAATCTTCAGAAACAAATATAATTACAAGTCTTTCTGCTAAAAATCATGGTGTTTACAAGACAATTGCCCATGTGGATACCAGGGAATACATCCATATTTCTCATAGTATTGGAGTAGATTCTTTGATTAATAAAAAGCTTGTGGCGGCAAACCAAATCACTAGATTTTTAAGAAAAGGGAATGTGGAAGCTGTTTCGGGAATCTATGGGGTGGATGCTGAATTTGTTCAGTATGTAATTACAAAAAACTACAGGATTACAAGAAAAGCGCTAAAGGACTTACATTTTCCTGAAAGTGCTATGGTAGCAGGAGTCATCCGTGGTGAGGAAGTTTTTATTCCGGATGGAGATTTTGTCATGCAAAAAGATGATAAAGTGATTGTTTTTGCGCTTCCTGGAGCAAAGAATTCTTTAGAAAAACTATTCCATTAAAAAATGATTCATTACAAAGCAATTGGTAAAATCATGGGAGCTTTATTGATGCTACTGGCATTTCTAATGCTTCCTGGATTAGCTTTTTCATTCTATTTTGGGAGTCAAGACGAAATGGCCTTAATAGGTTCAGCATTCATATCATTTGTGGTAGGAGCTACATTATATTTTTCATTTTCGAAGCAGGATCAAAACATCAGGAAAAGGGAAGGGTACTTGATTGTTTCTTTGAGTTGGTTGTTTATGTCAATTTTTGGGATGCTACCCTATATTCTGAGTGGTTCGATTCAAAATATCCCAGATGCTATATTCGAGACAGTTTCAGGATTGACGACAACTGGAGCAAGTATTTTGAATGATATTGAGGCAATGCCTGCTGGAATTCTATTTTGGCGGAGTATGACCCAGTGGATAGGTGGATTGGGAATTATTGTTTTGACGGTGGCAATTTTACCACTTTTGGGAATAGGGGGTATTGAATTGTTTGTAGCAGAATCTCCAGGTCCTACATCTGATAAGCTCCACCCCAGAATCCGGGAAACAGCCAAGCGGCTATGGTTTGTTTATTTAGGTTTAACAGTTTTGGTTGGGATTTTATATCATTTGGGTGGAATGACGATTTTTGATGCTATAAACCATGCCTTGACAACTATGGCCACTGGCGGATTTTCTACTAAAAATGCCAGCATGGCGTATTTTGATAGTGCATTCATTCAGTATGTAGCAATTGTCTTTATGTTTTTGGCAGGTACTAATTTCACTATCATATACTTCGGGCTGATTGGGAAGTTCAACCGCGTTTGGAAGTCTGATGAATTCAAAACCTATTTGTTAGTAACAGTAGTTTTGGCAATATCTTTTGCAGCTCCAATTTTCTATTATAGTGGACAGGACTTCGAAAAATCATTTAGGGATGGTTTGTTCCAAATCGTTTCTCTTATCACGACTACAGGATATGTGACTGCTGATTATACTTCATACCATCAGGGATTGACTTTGTTGTTTTTCATGATGTTGTTTTTGGGAGGTTCTGCTGGTTCTACTGCTGGTGGAATAAAGTTTGTACGTCATTTGACATTTGTGAAAAACACATGGTTGGAATTCAAAAGAATAGTACACCCAAGAGCTGTAGTCCCCCTAAAGATCAATGGGGATAGGGTTACAGGAAAAATCATAACCCATATTATGAATTTTCTCTTGATTTATCTGATGATATTTGTAATTGGTTCTATTGTAATGACGTTGATGGGCTATGATATACTTACTTCGTTTGGAGCTGTTGCTACTAGCTTAGGAAATGTTGGTCCTGCAATTGGACGCGTAGGTCCATTGGACAACTTTGCATTTTTCAGTCCATCAGCAAAAATATTCTTAAGCTTCTTAATGCTATTGGGTAGATTGGAATTATTTACAATCCTGATAGTGTTTACACCTTTCTTCTGGAGAGCAAACTAAGCCTTAGGTAACTCTACAAAGAAGGTAGTTCCTGAACCATATTCACTTTCAACCCAAATTTCACCTTTATTGATTTTAATCAGTTCTTTAGTTAGTATTAGTCCTATACCAGTGCCTTTTTCCTGATGTGTACCTAGCGTGCTGAAAAATTCTGAACCGAACAACCTATCAAGGTTTTTTCTCTTTATACCGATTCCTTCATCACTTACTTTAATTATAACCTTATCATTTTGATAATATGTGCTGATAATAATCTGATCATTTTGCTTTGTGAATTTCAATGAATTTGAAACCAAATTTCTAATTACAATCTCAATCATACTTTTATCAGCCACAGTCCAAGCATCAGAATCCACATCATTTATTATAATTTGACCTTTGTAGTAACCTGAATGATACAAGTATTCAATGTTTTTTTGTACAAGCTTTTGTATATCAATTCTTGTATTGTTCACTTCAAGCCCATTCATTTGACTTCTAGACCAAACAAGGAGGTTTTCGAGCAATATATTATTGCTACCTAAGTTTTCTGCAAGGATTGGTATATATGATATAAATTCTTCTTTGGTCAAGTTGTCTTCTTGAATAAGTTTTACAAGACCGCTAAGTGAATTAAGTGGACCTTTGAGATCATGTGCCAAAATTGAAAAAATTTTATCTTTCATTTTATTTAGCTTTTCTAGATCCTGAGATTGAATCTCTATTTTTTTATTCTGTTCTGATAGTTTGGTTAAATTTATTTTTTCTCTTTGCAAGGCTCTGTATACAGTCAAATATGCAATGGTAATTATTAAAAGAGTTATCACTAAGCCATAAGAAAGAAACATTTTAAACTGCTCATTCTGTTCTATGAGATCCTTTTGCCTGTTTAGAAAATCAATTTCTTCTTTTTGTTTTTTGATTGTCAAGCCAGCAAGTTGGATTTTAGTCCTCTCGGATTTTATAATATTTCTTTCTGCCTGTAGCAAGGATTGATATTTTTGAGCATTTTCTAAATCATTTAGATTAAAATATACTTGATTCATCATTTGGTAAATATGAATCATGGATTCTGAAAATGGCTTTTCTAAATGAATGTCATGAGCTAAATTTGCATATTTGATTGCTGCTTGTTGGTCTCCAGTTTTGATTTTTAGTTCAACCATTTTTTCTAAAGCGTTGATAGCCCTTATTTTATCATTGGTTATACCATATTCATAAAGCTTTAAGATGTCATTTTCAGCTTCTTCAAAGGCACCTAAATCCATCAAAATATCAGCTTTATTGAATTTTGAAACCATTACTTGTCTTGTTTGACCAAGCATTTCTCTAATTTCAATTGCCTTATTGATTTTCTCCAAAGCCTCTCTATATCTTCCAAGTTCACTCAAGACTAAACTCATGCCTGTTAAGTTGTATCCAAGTCCATTTTGATCATCGACTTTCAAAAAAATTCTCTCGGCTTCTTCATAATAGTCTAGAGCTTCATCATAATAATCTTTGTAAAAATACATTTGACCAATGTTGTTATAAGAGTGTCCAATCTGTATCTTCTCTCCAGATCCTAAGCTCAGTTCTAAAGCTAATTCATACATGTTCAAAGCTTCTTCTTGTAGATTCATATTTCTATAATATACCCCAAGCCTGTTCATGTTTTGAGCTTTTAGCTCCTTATTGTTTAGTTTGTCTGATAAAAAAATGGCTTCTTCATAATATTTTAAAGCAGAATCAGAATAATGGATTTCATGAACAAGTTCTGATAGCAACAAAAGTCTACTGCTATCATCAGTTGTTTTTTGATAAATTTTAAAAATGCTATCTGCTTTTACTTTATGTATATCATGTTGAAAAGCATTTACTTGTGGCGACCAAAAGCATAAAAAGCATACTAGAAAATAAAATATAATTTTAGATCTAAACAAGTTATGTTTTAGCATTATATTATTGAAGATAGAATAATATTTAAAATTAATTCATTGTATTGAATCTACAACCTATGCTTAGAATATTTTTCAGTTAATTAAGTTAGCTTTCATTTTCGCTATTCTATCTTCCAAATTCTCGGATGATAAAGTAGCCCTCAATCTATCTACCATGATTGGAAAAGAAAAAGGAGTGAATTGGCCTGGTTTTTTAACAATGATATGCTGATGATTGATTTTTTGAATAATATTTAGAATTTTAAATTTTTCCATCTGCATATCCAAAACTTCCCTTTGCGCCTGTTTCAACAAAAGATTTTCGGAATCGTACTCTTCAAAGACACCATAAAGTATGGATGAATTAGACTGAAGATGCTTGAATTTCATAGGTTTTCCTGGGAAACCTTGAAAAACCAAGCCTGAAATAGTTGCAATATCCCTGAATTTCCGTTTTGCCATTTCGCTTTCATTGATACAAGAAATGATGTCATCCAGTAATCCTTTTTCTGTAAATAAATCCTCTTCAAGTATATCCTCGATAGGTATATCACTGTCAGAAAGCAGTTCAAATCCATAATCATTCATCGCAATGCTGAAGGTAATCGGATAGCTCACACTGATCCTATATGCTACCAAAGCACCAAGAATCTCATGTACCATTCTTCCTTCGAATGGATAGAAATAAACATGATAACCCTCTTTGGAGATGTTTTTTTCGATCAAAAATGTATTGTCATCTGGAATCAACGATAGCTTTTGTTGTAAATCTAGCAATGGAGCAATAAATTCAATTTCTTCTGTTGCCAAAATCCCATTAGAGGCATCTTCCAATATAGCTCTGATCTTTCCAGCAAGTTTTGAAGTTAGGGAAATCCTTCCTCCCATATATGCAGGAATATTTTTGGTCTTCTTTGTAGAAAGCTGAACCTGTACTAATTGATCTTTGATTTTCAAAAACTCCAAACTTCTTCCTGAGAAAAAGAACCTATCACCTGGCTTTAACTTAGATATGAAGTATTCTTCAATCATTCCCAAGAATGCTCCATTCCTTAATTTGACTTTGAGCATAGGGTCAGAAACGATGGTTCCCATCGAAAGCCTATGTCTCATAGCGGTTTTTCTATCCGTTACTTTGTAAAATCCATTCTCTTGGATTTCCACTTTGGAAAACTCTTCATAGCTCTGCAAACTTTCTCCTCCTTGGGTAATAAAAGCAAGGACCCACTGAAATTCACTTTCTGTGATTGTTGAAAAAGAAAAAGTGTTTTTTATGATCTCAAGGAGATTTTTTGGAAAAAAACCTTCACCAACAGCCAATGTTACCAAAAACTGAATCAATACATCATAGGTCAAAATAGGGCAGGGGATACTTTCCATTTCACCTGTCGCCACTGCTTGTCGCAAGGCAGCAGCTTCTACAAGTTCTAAAGAATTGGTAGGGACGAAATATATTTCGCTTGCGACACCAGGTCGATGTCCTGCCCGACCTGCCCTTTGGACAAATCGCGCCACACCTTTTGGACTTCCAATCTGGATCACCGATTCTACAGGCCTAAAATCAACCCCAAGATCCAAACTTGATGTACAGACGACTAGCTTTAATTTGCCCAAATGGAGTGATTCTTCAACCCACGTTCTTACTGCCTGATCCAGTGATCCATGATGGATAGCAACCCATCCCGCCCAATCTGGGCGCTTTTCCATGATCTTTTGATACCAAATTTCTGTTTGAGCCCTCGTATTTGTAAATAATAGCACAGAACTTTTATCTTCAATTATCTGGATGACTTTATCAATAAGTTGTATGCCCAAATGTCCTGACCAAGGGTATTTTTCCAGTTCATCTGGATAGACTGTTTTTATATCTATTTTTTTATCTATTTCAGCTTTTACAATGTGAGTTTCAGCTTCTTTTCCCAATAGGATCTTGCAAGCTTCTTCCAAATTCCCGATTGTTGCAGAAATCCCCCATATTTTGAGAGAATCATTTAATCTACTTTTGATAAAAGCCAATGCTAATTGTACTTGAACGCCCCTCTTGTTGCCCAACAATTCGTGCCATTCATCAATTATAATTGTCTTTAGGTTTTGGAAAAGCTTTGAGTTGTCTTTTTGAGCCAATAATATGTGAAGGGTTTCTGGAGTAGTGACAAGGCATTCAGGTGGATTTCTTTTTTGTGCCTGTTTCTGCTTGTCAGTTGTATCTCCATTTCGAACTTCTACACGCCAAGGTAAGCCTAGCTGATCACATACTTCTTGCATGGCAAGGGCAATATCCTGTGCCAAAGCGCGCAATGGAGTAACCCATATTATTTGAAGTCCGTTTTTTTGAGGTTTTTGCCATGTTGATGGATTTTGATTGATGTATTCCAAAATCACAGGCATCCATAGTGCAAATGTCTTTCCACTACCAGTAGGTGCATTGAGCAAGCCGGATTTCCCATCCAAATAATCTTTCCAAGTTTCTTCCTGAAAAGGGAAAGGTTTCCAGCCTTTAGATTTAAAATACTTATTTGCCTGAACGAATCTCTTATCCACCATAGAGCGAAAGTAATGCTTTTAAGTCTTCTAAAGTATTGGCTTCTGCTATTGGCTTGTCTTTTCTCCATCTCTGAATCCTAGGAAACCTTAATGCTATTCCAGATTTGTGTCTTGGACTTTCTTGTATTCCCTCAAATGCAATTTCAAAAACCAGACCTGGTTTTACTGTCCGAACTGGTCCAAATCTTTCCAATGTATTCTTTTTGATATACTGATCTACTTCTTTCATTTCAGCATCAGTAAG
Source organism: Belliella alkalica (assembly GCF_022549785.1). GTDB lineage: Bacteria > Bacteroidota > Bacteroidia > Cytophagales > Cyclobacteriaceae > Belliella > Belliella alkalica. The sequence goes on along the minus strand of NZ_JAKZGO010000001.1, from coordinate 442,870 downwards.
ACCAGAATATGCTTTTGCAAAGGGTATCAGTTTTTCATTTTCCCAAACAGCGAGGGTGTAGTCAGAATATAAATCAGCTCTACGGCCATGACCCTTTTGTGCATACAAAACTACTCCATCTATTGTCAATGGAGCAATTTTCCACTTCCACCAATTTCCTTTTTTTCTCCCAACTTCATATTGTGAGTTTTTATGTTTTAGCATAAACCCTTCTGCAAGCATTTTTCTGGATTCCTGATGAAGCAAAGACAACCCTTCCCATGTCTCAGTATTTACAAGTGGAGAAATCTTAAAGTTTTCTTCGTGTAGATTTGCTATGATCTGTTCCAGCTTCTTTCGCCTTATACCGATTGGTTGATCTCTGATGTCTTTTCCATCCATTTCCAACAAGTCATAGGCTATAAATCCAACAGGTGCATCCAAAAGCAATTTTTTTCCTATTGTTTTTCTTCCAATTCTGGTTTGCAACAAAGAAAATGGAAGAGGAGAACCTGCTTGCATTGCAATAATCTCTCCATCCAAAACAGTTCCTTTCGGTAGTCTTTGACTTATGGTCAATAGCTCAGGGAATTTATCAGTCACCAATTCTTCACCTCTTGACCAAATGAATACCTCATTTTCTCTTTGAATAATTTGGCCACGGATCCCGTCCCATTTCCATTCAATCTGCCAATCATTTACATCACCCAAATCCGAAGCTTCACCTTCTATTGGATAAGCCAAGTAAAAGGGATATGGCCTCGAAAGATCATCTGAGAAATTTTTTGACAATATCAATTCCTGAAAACTGGTGTTTTCGGGTGTCCAATTTCCCATTAACCTATGTGCCACTTCTGTTTTTTCCATTTCAAAAACATTTGCTACGGCTTGGGTAATTAGATTTTGACTTACTCCAACTCTGAATCCTCCAGTTATAATTTTATTGAAAACAAAACGCTCTTGGGAATCCAAAGATGACCATGCAGCCAGTAAATTGGATTTCTTTTCCATATCATCCATTTCATGAAGTGATTTCAAAAACTCAATCCAATAAGTTAAGCTAAAGTCTGAAGTAGCAGTTGGATTGGGTAGGAGTAAGGCTATAGTTTCCGCCAAATCCCCAACTGTTTGATAAGATTCTTCAAATAGCCATTCGGGGATTTTGGCAATCTCAAGACACCAAGTTCTTAATTGCTTTGTGTTGATGGCTCTTTTGGGTTTTTTGTGAGTAAATAATGCGAGCGTCCAAAGTTTATCCTCATCTGAAGCTTGATCCAAATAGCTTTCTAAAGCCTTCAATTTGTCAGAGGTTTTGTTGCTTTGATCTAGCTTGGAATATAAGGAGGTAAAAAGCTTCATGGATTTTGTTGTGAAATAATTAGGGAATTACATCATTCTGTGACTTTATTCACGTATTGATTGATAATTATTCTTTAAATTTAGATTATGAATTAACTATTTTAAAATTAATTCCGTTATTGAATTACAAACAGCATTTACCATGAAAAAGTTAATCCTTCTATTGTTGACCATTCCATTCTTTTTTGCCTGCAGCGATGATAAAGAAGAGAAATATACAACCAATTCCATAGAATATAACCTTTATCAAAGTTCTGATTTTGATTATGAAGGAAAATTAACTGTACGAGAGTTGACTTCAGGCCAGCTAGAGTTGACTGTAATCCTGGAAGGGAAAAAAGAATCGGACCCATATTTTTTTCCAGCGCATTTGCATTTTGGACAGTATGATAATCCAGATTCACCAATCGCATTTATGTTAAACCCGGTAGATATCCGTGACTTAAAAAGTACGACAGTCCTTGGAACATTATCAAATAGCAACACTTTGACTTTTGAAGATTTTAAAAGTTTTGATGGCCATGTAAAAATTCATCTTGCAGAAAGTGGCCCTGATTATGCTGTAATACTATCAGCTGGGAACATTGGTCAGAATGATAATTCATCAGCTGCCTTCAACTTGCAAGAAATGGCAATTTGCACACCTGCATATTAAAAAAAAACCTTGATTATCAACAAGTGAATTGAGATACAATTCTAAATACGCCTGTTGATAATCAAGTATGCTTTTTTATCAAGAATTAGAATCTTCCATTACTTCTGGAACCAATTTTCTAGTAAACCTTTCGTGTAGATCGAGAATTTCACTATGCATTACTTGCTGATATGCTTTATGCTCTTCATTTGAAAATTCTTTCATGGGATTGTGAACATGATATTTTCTTTGGACTTCATCATCATGAGAATGCTCGAATCCTGGAACTTCAATAATATCCTTATCCCAGATTTTAAGTTCTTCCTTCAATTCAGAGTATTCGATATTTGCTTCCTTGAGTTGTTTTTCAACAGCTAACAACTCCTCTCTGAGATCTAGGGAAGCTTGGTGAAATCTATTTGCTTCAATTAGATTTTCATCTTCTACCACTTCATGATTGTGATCGTGGCTTGATTTGCTGTTACATGCAAAGAAGATAACTGCAGAGAAAATTAGGATGTTGATTGTTTTGAAGATAGTGTTCATTATTTTGGTTGATTTGATTTTTTCTGGAAACGAAAAAGAGGAAAACCGAATGGATTTTCCTCTAAATATAAAGCATAAATTATATTAATCTATGTGAACTTCATAAGTCTTTTGCGTAACATTCCCTTGGACATCTTCTACCCAGATAATCAATTCTAGGTGATCTTCTCCAGCAGGAAGTATGATAGCATTTTCACCCGAAAGAATTTCTGATAAGTTTAAGGAAGTGTTATTAGGTAAGTCTTCTCCCTCTAATCCTTGTCTCCATGTAGATTTACCCCACATTTTTTCATAAAATTCACCATCCTTGATTCTTCCATGGTTATGTCCTTGATGATCATCTTCTTCTACTAATCTGATCCAAACGAACTTGATTTCTGAGCTCAACTCATGATTTCCTTTGCTAATAGATCCTTCTACAGCTAAAGCTTCACCAGCTTCTCCTTCTATTTCTCCATCATGTAAGTTTGTCACTTCTGTCACAGGCGCATAAGCTCTTTCGATAAAGAAGGTTGTAATATAATTGCTTTCATCTGCAAAACCTGTTTGGTTTCCATGAATATCAACAGCAGATATAATTATGTCATAAGGTCCTGCCAATACATTTCCTTCAACCCTTGAAGTAGGACCTGCCCAATAAATATCAGTTGAAGAATTATCAACATTCAATGTTTTGGCACCTACTGGGAATCTAAATATTGGATTCTCTGCATTGGCACTGTAGATATCTTTTACACTTAATTTCTCAAAAGTATTTGAAAGTCTTCCATGAGTATGGCCATCAAATGTATTGTGTATATCAACTAATACTTGTCCGATGCCTGATTCATCAGTAACACTAAATCTGATATGCATGTGGTCAGTAGTAGCAGCACGTACTTCGTTTGCCATAGGTCTGAAGCTATCTCTTCCTTCTGCAAATCCGATTACTGGGGCGTCAAGATCAGTAACGCTAGGATCTTGATCATCTGTACATGAAAAGCTCAATGCAAGTAAGCTGAATGATAATAAAATTGGTAATTTTTTCATTGTGGTATGTTTGTTATAAACTCGTATGCAATTATGTTGCAAATATAATGCAATAAGGTTGCAATAAAAAGAGTTTACTGTATTTATCTTATGGAAATAGGGATTTTCAAGTTTACAGTAACATTTCTTCCTTGTTCAGGAAGATTCAAAAGTCTGTATCTACTTAAGTGGTTTAAGTAGAATTCATTTGTCAAATTCTGACCTGCTACTTGAAATTGAAGTTTTTGACTTTTCAATTTCATTTCCCAGCTCAAGCCAGCTCCTAAAAGTTTGTATCCAGCTGTTGTTCTTTCATTTCTATCAACTCGATTTTGATCTGCTGCCAATCTTCCATCTACAAAGATTCTCATGTTATAAATGAATTTCGAATCTAAAGGTAGGCGATATTCTATTGCTGCAAATGTACTAAACGGAGGTGTCAATGGAAGAGGCAAGCTTGTATCTAAATTTTGATTATAGACATATTCAGAGCCTATATTTAATGAAAGGTCTTTTACAATGTTTATATCAGCACTCAATTCACCACCAAGAAAAATCGCATCATTTTGTCTGTATTCCCAAAGAATACTTGATCCTGGTAAGGTAGAAAACCTAGCAGAAGGAGCCAGGTAAATGTAGCCATCAAAATATCCAACAAAAGGACTAAGGTTAATAGAGACTTTTCTATTTGAGAAAGCAAAATTAAGGTCAGCTTGATAGCTTCTTTCGCTTTCAAGCTCAGGATTGCCAATTTCGTGTCGGAAGTTGCCATGATGGACACCATTTGAGGAGAGTACAATAGGAGTTGGAATCCTGAAAGCAGAACCAAGATTGATTTTTAAATTGTAGTTTTCTTTAAAAACCCATGATAAACCAGATGAAGCACTCCAGTTTACAAATGATTTTTGAATATCTGGATTTCGCTGATCTATTTCACCTGTTGGCCTGGAATTTCGGTAAATTGGTTGTAAATGTTCTTGAATATCATGATATGCTCCATCGATTCTTGCGCCGGTATTGAAAATTAGGTTTGGGGAAAATTTGATTTCCCTAAAGTAGAAAAGCCCTCCTTGAATAGATTCATAGTTTGGCAATAGAAATTCAAATCCACTATGCTGATTTCTGGAAAACTGCGTGTTGAAGCCAAGGATAGCTTGTCCTTTATCATTTTTTTGTTGACTTATTCTTGCGTTGGCGGTAAAAACATCCAAATTCAAGGAAAGTGCCAAGTTGCCAAATGGGTTATCAGGTGCTACTTCTTGTGAATGCGGTAGTGAATATTCTTCTCTGATATTCTTTTGATAACCAAAATCCAACTCAAGCCATCTGTCATCCAGCATAATGCTATTATTCCAGATTACCTTCAAATGCGAACTTTCTTGCCTTGGAATGTCAATATTTCTTGAGTTTCCGTCTGGTCTAAGGTTGTAGGATCTTGGCACCCCTACTGCACCTACAAACAATCCGGCTTTTTGTTGAAACCTGCTTACAGTTACTGTGGAGTAACCCCATTGTTTTTTTACTCCAGCCATTGCAGAAAAATGCCTCTCTGAACCAGCAGTATTTTTTAGTCTGTTTTCAAAAATGGGCAGTATAAAACCAGCATAATTAAAATTCTCAGCGGGTACTCTGTAGTCGGCAAAGTCTTGCATTGTAAACCTGCCGCTGAAGACAAAATCACTTTCATTTCCTGCAAAAGATGCGGAATTTGAGATCATGTCATTGTTGCTTCTATACATACTGTTAATGCTAGCCTCAATTTCACCATTCTGTTTGAATGCAGGAGGTGAGATATTGATTACACCAGCCATCCCGTCCGAGCCATACATCAAAGATGCTGGGCCTTTGATGATCTCTACTCGATCTACATCAAAAGGGTCAATTTCCAAACCATGATCAGTTCCCCATTGCTGTCCTTCTTGTTTGATTCCTCTATCATTGATCAAAATCCTGTTGAAACTCATACCTCTAATCACAGGCTTTGATATTCCAACACCTGTATTGATTGTGCTGATTCCTGGGAGTTTTTCAATCGTATTTGCGAATGTCCCAGCATTGTTTTTCTCAATATAATCCCTATCGATCACCAAAATTGTTTGTGATTGTTCCAGGGGTCCATTTTTGAATGGATTAGCTTCTATGGTTAGACTTTCTAATTGAATAGCTGAGGCGATCATTTCGGTTGAAAATTCCACATCAGCATCCTTAATTAAAAGAGTCTTGCTTTGGGACTTGTAACCTATATGAGTAATGTGAAGGTGGTAGTTGCCAGGCCTTAGCTTGTCGATTTCATAATTTCCATCAATGTCAGCTGCAGTTCCTTTTCCCAATTCATGTATAAAAATCGATGCCATTAAACCCTCGCCAGACTCATCAATTATGCGGCCTGAGAGTTTGAAATCCAATATTTGACCATTTGTATGATGTCCAACAAATAGAATTAGGATTATAATTAAGTATGATTGGTATTTTACGTAATGCAAGGGAAATTGAAGTAAAATGCAAAATTAAGAGTAATATCAATCAAACACTAATCAAATGAAACAAAGTTGCATAAAATTAAATATTATGTTTAAACAGTCGAATTCCTGACATAATTCATTTGAGAATATAGAAATATTTGAATTTTATAATTTCGTATATTAATAGTTTTATATTCTTCTTTAATATATGTACGCAAAATTATATATTAGTCATATGAATTTCAGTAATGTTTGTTTTTGTTAATGGAATATTTAAATTGAAGAAAAAAATTAAAACCCTATTTGATTATGAGAAAAAACTGGTACAAATTTAATGGTAGGAATGTCATGATTGCGGCATTTTTCTTTGGTTTAGTTGCTTCATCTTGTCAGGAGACAATAGAGGAGCCTAATTTAAATAGTGATTTGGAATTGGCCTCTTTAGAAGATAGAGGAAAAATTATTCCTGGCAGCTATATAGTAGTCTTGAATCCAAGTAGCATCACTTTTAGAAAAGATGGCTCATATGCTGATGTCAATGCTCTTGCAAGGAAGAATGCAGAAAGTATTTTATCAAAACATAGAATTTCAATTAATAAGTTAGAAATGTCATATGGCTCTGCGATAGATGGTTTTGCTGTAAAATTGACTGATTCAGAATTATCTACCTTATCAAAAGATCCTCAAGTTGCATTTATTGAACCAGATCAAATTATAACAATAGGACAAGGTAGGCCAGGAGGCGGAGGAGGAAGTACTTCACCTTCCCAAACAATACCATATGGGATTTCAAGAGTTGGTGGTGGTCAAACTTACACTGGTACGAAAAAAGCTTGGGTGATCGATACAGGTATTCAATTGAATCATCCAGACCTAAATGTTGATCAAACGATTGGTTTTTCTGCATTTACAAAGGGAAAGGATGCTGGTTTTGATGACAAAAATGGACATGGTACTCATGTAGCTGGAACTATAGGCGCAATCGACAACAATATAGGAGTGGTGGGTGTAGCTGCAGGAGCAATTGTAGTTCCAATTAAGGTTTTAGACTCAAGAGGTTCAGGGTCTAACGCTGGAGTTATAGCTGGTGTTGACTTTGTTTCTGCAAATGCAAATAGTGGTGACGTTGCAAACATGAGCTTAGGAGGTGGGGCTTCTACAGCTCTTGATAATGCGGTGATATCAGCCTCGAACAAAGGGATCAAATTTGTAATAGCCGCAGGAAACTCAGGAGCAGACTCGAACAATTTTTCACCAGCTAGAGTGAATGGAGCAAATATTTACACAATATCGGCTATGAACAGTTCGGACTCTTGGGCTTCATTTTCAAACTTTGGAAATCCACCTATTGATTATTGTGCCCCTGGTGTGAGTATCAATTCTACATGGATTAGTAGTGGTTATAGATCTATAAGTGGCACTTCTATGGCCGCTCCTCATGCTGCTGGAGTTTTGATGTGGGGAAATCCAAATACCGATGGTTTTGTGATTGGTGATCCTGATGGAAATCCTGATCCGATCATCACAAGGTAAAAGCTTTAAAAAATGATTTATTCAAAAGTCTGATCAAAACTGGTCAGACTTTTATTTTGATATTCTTTTCAATTGATACAAAATATCCTCTAAACCATTCAGTCTGATTTCGTAAAGGGTATGAAGCCACATCCCCAATTTTCCTTCTGGAAAACCCTTTCCATGCATCCAAACCAAATAGTGCTCAGGGATATCGCATAGTAATTTTCCTTTGTACTTTCCAAAAGGCATCTTTTTAGTTACCAAATCCATCAAAATTTCTTTATCCATAGGGTAAAATTAGTATAACTTTTTCAAATGGCTATTTGCAATTGAACATTTAAGGAATTACTCTAAAAAATATAGTGAACTGCAATATAACCTATTAGTTTTAGGTGACAAAGCCCAAAAATCCGAAGGAAAGAAACTCGACACAAGCATAACTTTGGGAATTAATCGATGTCCAAAAATCTCAAACCTCAAAATTAGAATAGATTCAAAAATTATAACTATTGACTCGCTTTCTTACCTTTACCCAAACAATTTGCTATAACTTAAGTCAATATATGTTTAATTAACTGATTGACTATTAATTAATAAAGATTATCCATATGTTTTTTTTTGCGATATTCAACTAATGGTGTCATTAAGGATAATCAAATTTTTTATATTACATCCGAAAAATAAAATTTACACTATCATGAAATATCTATTCTGCATTTTGGGTTTGCTAATTTTTATAAACTTCAATAGTTTTTCGCAAGATATTGCGGGAAGTTGGAAAGGTGATTTGAAAGTAATGGGACAAACCATTCCGCTGATCACGCACTTTGAAGAAGTAGATGGAGAGTGGATAGGTACAATGGATAGCCCAAACCAAGGAGCTATGGGAATTCCGATGAAAAAAGTTCTTGCAAACCAACTTATGGTAAGCTTTGAAATGAGTGTGATGAACGCTTCTTACGAGGGAGTTATGCAAGGAGATGAAATCAAAGGGAATTTTTCGCAAGGAGGGATGAAATTTCCACTTGATCTAAAAAGAGTGACTTCTGGGGAACTGGAAGAATTAGGGCCAAAAAGACCTCAATTACCCGTTGGACCATTTGATTATGATGTTGTCGAGGTTGGTTTTGAGAATTCTTCTGATAACATAAAACTAGCAGGAACACTGACAAAGCCCAAAGGTGAAGGGGAATTTCCAGCAGTCATCTTAGTGACTGGTTCTGGGCCTCACAATAGAGATCATGAAATGGTTGGGCATAAACCTTTTTGGGTAATGGCAGATTACTTGACAAAAAACGGCATAGTTGTATTGAGATATGATGAAAGAGGAGTGGGGGAATCTAATGGGGATTTTTCTACCGCTAACATAGAAGACTTAAAGAATGATGTGGTTTCAGGGATTGAATTTTTGAAAAAACATCCTTCAGTAAATTTGGAGAAAATAGGAGTTGTAGGACATAGTGAAGGTGGCTTGATTACTTGGATTCTTGGCTCGGAAGGCCATGATTTATCCTTTTTGGTTTCTTTGGCAGGTCCTGTAGTCCCTATCAAGGATTTGATGACTAAACAGACAGAAGAACTTGTAAAAGTCTCTGGAGCACCGGAGTTATTAGTAAAATCAGAGACAAATAAAAACAGAAAAATTTATCAGGCAGTAATTGACAGTAAATCAGATGAAGAGTGGAAAGCTGCACTGAAACCAATTTTTGAAGCATCACTGAAGGAACTGAATATACCTGAAAGTCAATGGCCGAATGCAATCATTAAATCTCAGGAAGCATATGAACATCAGTTGACTCCTTCAATGATTTATTTTTTGAAAATAAATCCCGAAAACTATATCAAAGAAATTGATGTACCAGTTTTTGCAGGTTTTGGTTCAAAGGATTTGCAAGTTGTAGCGAGTCAGAATGGAAATAGATTGATAGAGTTGTTTGAAGGGAAATCTGATTTACTCACGCTAAAAGTATATGACAATTTGAATCATTTATTCCAAACCGCCAAAACAGGGGGTACTAATGAATATGGGACCATAGAAGAGAGTTTCAATGAAAAAGTACTCTCTGATATTCTCGAATTTATTAAAAAGCAGTAATAGGATTTAGCCGCTAAATACGTAAAGGGAAATTGTTGGATTGGTTTTAATTCCAAAAAATAGTGTTAAAAGTATGAATTAATTAAAAAGTCTTGTAAGATATATTGAAGATGAAAATGAACAAGAATGGTTCAAATCAATCTTATTTAGAACTTTAAAAAATGCTATTCTAGTTTTTCCTTGGTTCTATGGAATTATCTACGATTTGCTAATAAATTTCCAAATATGATAAATATCACTACACCAAGCAAGGTTACAAATATCGGAACTACCGTAGTCAAATTGGGCATTTCAAGCCAGATAGATGCTGGATAAGAGATAATGCAGCAAACTCCCATTATACAGAATAGAACAAAAGCAAAAAGCGGCAATCCATTATTCGTAGCTCTTTCTTGATCCCTTTGGGATAAACTGTTATAACCAGCGAGAATATCAGGATAAACTCGTACCACAAAACCAATGATTAAATAAAGAACTCCTGCCATCAATGCATCCATGATTTTTTCTTTTTATCTGTCAAATATTTTAAAGATGACCATGTTTGTTACAATTCTCATCAAAACCTGTATCTGTATCACTAAAAATTAAGGTTCAATATATATGTAAATTTCGATATCTGAAAGCCTTTTTATAACATTGTCAGTCATGTCAGCTTCAGAATTCCTAATGGAAATAAACCAAATTGAACGCTGATCTTGCTACTGCCATTGCAGGCTTTTTTGAGGGCAAACTTGCTTAAGAGTATTCAAAATCACCTATAGGCCATTCAAAATGACAATGAAAAAAAATAAAATTTAGATTTTCAAAATCTTAGCTAAAATGGGGCTAACAAATGTCGATTCTAAGAGGAATCTTGTAAAAATTAATTAGAAATAAGTCAGTGGGTAAAAAATATTGATCCTACTTGGATTACTCCTTAAAGGAAGGTGTATGAAAATTTAAAATGGATCTCTTTTGATCCATTTTAAATTTTGCATTTGGTAATTCTCTCTAACCTATCAGTAACCCACGGCTGTATCATCACCCCTTGGATCTGCTCCTCCTTCTAGTTTCCTATCTTTCATAACCAAAATCGCATCTACTTTACCAATAATTGGAGATGGGGATTCATTGATCAAATATCCTTTTGATTTCAATGCTTCCAAAGTTTCTGTTGTAAATACATCTTTCTCAAATCTGATTTCATCAGGGAGCCATTGATGATGGAATCTAGGTGCATTAACTGCTTCTTGCATACTCATGTCAAATTCAAGGACATTTAGGATAGTCTGTACTACTGAAGTCATAATAGTTGATCCTCCTGGTGTTCCTACTATCATCAATATTTCCCCGTCTTTTTCTACCAAAGTAGGAGACATGCAGCTGAGCATTCTTTTTCCAGGTTCTATTTGGTTGGCTTCTGCACCGATTAACCCAAACATATTGGGAACGCCTGCTTTTGCCGAGAAATCATCCATTTCGTTATTAAGAAAAAAACCCAAGTCATCACAAAACAATTTTGAACCAAAAGCACCATTGAGCGTGGTGGTGATAGCTAAAGCATTCCCAAATTGATCCATAATGGAGTAGTGGGTTGTCTCTTCACTTTCTTGAAACTGAATATCTCCGTGCGAGACATCTGAAGAAAGTGTTGCCTTTTCTTTATTGAAAGTGGACATTCTATCTTTCAGGTAATTCTTATCCATCATTTTTGCCAATGGAACTTCTACAAAATCAGGATCACCCAAATAAAAATTACGATCTGCATATGCTCTTCTCTCAGCTTCTACCAATACTTGTATGTATTCAGGAGAATTATGCTCCATTGATTTTAGATCAAATTCTTCAATCATACCCATTATCTGGGCTATAGTAATACCACCACTGCTTGGTGGTGCCATTGAGATAAGCCTATGACCTCTATAATCAAACACAATAGGATCTCTCCATTGTGCTTCATAACTAGCCAAATCCTCCATTGTGATTATTCCGCCTTTTTCCTGAATAAAGTTCACTAATCTTTGAGCGGTTTCTCCTTTGTAGAATTCATCTCTGCCATTTTTCGAGATTCTTCGGAGTGTTTCGGCCAAAGCAGGATATTTAATGGTATCATTTACATTGAATTCTTGAGCAAAAAGTGAATTTTCACCACTAACTTCAGCTATGATTCTCCTATTGTATCGAAGTCCAGATGCTTGTTTTTCTGTTACAATGGCACCTTTTTCAGCAAAAGCAATAACTGGAGCCAATATTTCTTCCAAGGGTAAGGACCCAAATTTCCTATGTACTTCCAAAACTCCCGCGACAGTACCAGGAACACCCACTGCAAGTGCTCCTGTGGTACTCAGTCCAGGAATTACTTCACCATTTTCGTCTAAATACATATCTCGGGTTGCCGCCAAAGGAGCTTTTTCTCTATAATCTATCGATCCGATACTCCCGTCAGGCTGTCGATAAACCATAAAGCCTCCACCACCCAAATTCCCAGCAAAAGGAAATGCAATAGCCAAGGAAAGCTCTGTCGCAACCATGGCATCAAATGCATTACCACCTTTTTCTAATATGGAAATACCTATTTCAGAAGCTTCTTTTCTTGCTGAGACTATCATTGCTTTTTCTGCAATCAAGCCAGTCTGCACTTCTTTGGTTGGTACGTTTTTACAGGCTGATAAACATAAAAAAGTAATCAGCACTAATCCGAAAAATGATTTGGTTTTCATAATTTTCAAAATTTTAGTTTTAATAAAATAAATGTTCAAAATGGTTTACAATCACCCAATAGCGATTGTAAACCATATTTGATAAAGGTTAATTTAACAATGTTGAATTAAATAACTTTAAAATTCTCTTATACTCATCTGTCCAACTGCTTGGTTCTACAAATCCATGATCTTCAACAGGATAAACTGCCATTTCCCAGTTGTCTTTTTCAAGCTCGATCAATCTTTGTGCAAGTCTTACTACATCTTGAAAATGAACATTGGTATCGATCATGCCATGTGCGATCAATAAATTACCTTTCAATCCTTCAGCGAAATAAATAGGAGAGGAGCGCTTGTAAGCAATAGGGTCATTGAATGGTTCATTCAAAATATTGGAAGTATAGCCATGATTGTAATGAGCCCAATCAGTAACCGAGCGCAAGGCTGCCCCGGATTTGAAACTTTCAGGTGCATTGAAAAGAGCCATTAATGTGATAAATCCACCGTAGCTTCCACCATAGATTCCCACTCTTTCAGGATCTACTCCATGATTATCAGCCAAATATTTGGCTCCATCGACATGATCAGAAAGATCTTTGCCCCCCATATGTCTATATATTCCCGTTCTCCAATCTCTTCCATATCCTGCGGATCCTCTATAGTCGATATCCAAAACTGTATATCCCAAATCAGTTAGAAGGTTATGGAACATGTATTCTCTAAAATAACTAGACCACCATTTATGGACATTTTGCAAATAACCGGCTCCATGCACAAATATTACTGCTGCGCCATTGCTTTTCTCAGAAGTAGGTTTGTATAACCTTGCTGGGACTGACGCTCCATCTTGAGCAGTAAAGTTCACTAATTCTGGCTCTCTCCAATTGTAGGATTTGAATTCTTCTGATTGACCTGAAGTTAGCTGCTTGGCTTCTTCCTTAGCATTGTTTGGTTTGAGATACAATTCCCAAGGCTTATTGCTGTAAGAGTAAAGGATTGCAATGTGCTTTTCATCTGGGGAAAGACTGACATCATTATTTCCTGTCATAGTTGTCAATTTTTCCATCTTGCCACCCATTAAAGACATTTTGTAGAAATGTCTCTCACCAGGATGTATTTCTGATGTAGTCAAGTACCAAGACTTTTGATCTTTAGAAATAAAAGGGTTGAAAACCTCAAAATCACCGCTTGTAAGTGCTTTTTTCTTGCCAGTAGTAACATCTAGTAGATAAAGATGTGAATAGCCACTCACTTCAGATTGGAAATAAATGTGCTTATTGTCAGGTAACCAACCTAACGTGCCTCCGCCAAAAGCAGATCCAATACCTGGGCCAGCCACCCAGGCTTCGTCTCTTTGTCTATCGAGAACTTTTAGATCTCCTGATTTCAAGTCAAGTTGTGCAATCCATCTATCTTTATTATCAGCTGACCTGATATTTACAATAGCAAATCTGCCATCATTGGAAAAAATTGGGGATGATATTGTAACAATTCTATCTTTTTCTTCCCATGTTTTTTCTGGATAGTCTTTGGTGTAATCAGGTAAATCTTGTATACCTTCCAGCTTGCTTACGTCGATGATGGTGACTTTTTCATTTTCCAAATCATAAAGTGCCAACTCAACTTTCGTTGGGTCGTCGCCAACCTTTGATCTTGTGTTGATATCTGTAGTATACCCCGAAGCATGGGTATAGTCAGGTACTACAGTTCTTTTACCATCAGTTCTTGTGACCAAATTGAATGTAGCGTATTTTTCATCTGGACTCAACTGAAGTGATGTGGCTGATTTATCACCTAAATAATAAGCAAAAGTTTCTTTTTCTGTGGTAGCTTCTCTGTAGGCTTTTGATAGTTCTTTTTTCTCTTCTCGTTCTTTCACTACCTGAAGAAGTTCTAGATTATCTTCTTTCAACCAAAGCTCACGATCTTTAATTTGAACGCCTTCTCTTGATATGAGTTTGTTTCCAGATTTGATATTGGTGATTTTGTTGATTTTACCACTTTCTATATCCATGACATACATGTTTCCTCCAGATTCAAAGGAAATGCGATTTTCATTGGCTAAAAATTTGGGAGTTCCAATCCTATCTCCCCAATTCAAGAGTGTTGTTTTTTTACCAGTAGCAACTTCAAATAGGATGATTTCGCCATCTCTCACAAATAGTTTTTTGCTTTGATCTTGGTTTTTGTTTGCAAAATTCGGTATGAATTGGCGTTGTTCAACCAAACTCACCTTTTCTATTTGATCAGTCTTGTTGATAGCTATTTTGTAAAGAGAATCAGACGGATTCCCATCAGGGTTGTAATTAAAAAAAACATGTTTTCCTTGTTCATCCCATCTTACATTTGAAGGGAAGTTTCCCATCCACTTGGGGTCTTTCATTATTTTTTCTATTGTCAAACTTTCTTGAGCAAACCCAAGAAATGAAAAATAGAATAATGCGAAAGCAATTATTGATAATTTCCTCATGTGTTAATTTTTTCTTTAAAAATAATAATTCCTGAAATCAAAAAGAGAAAAAAAATTATGGATGGTTGAAATAACAGAAGAGTTTACAACTTCTCAAGAAAATCATTTAACTCTTTTTCAATAATTTCAATGTTACTTCTTAATTGTTGGTAATGTTCGAGAGAATTTTCTGAATCTTCATTTATTACTTCGAGGATTTTTTTTGTTTCTAATGCTCCTATGTAGCTCATGCATGGTTTCGCTTTATGACATTTTTTTTGAATAGTACCAAAGTCATTAACATCATACTGATCTTGCATTTGCTTAAGTTCATGTAAGTTTGTCTTTAAAATTATTTGAATCATTTCTCTTATCATTTCCTTGTCATCATCCCCGAAGTACTGAAAAATTGATTGTGGATTAATATATTGGTACATATTTGTAAAGGAAATTGAAAACATTCAAAATTGTTAGAATGTTTGGTGTTGAGAAATAATAAGAACAGAACGGAAGATAATCATTTTTTTAAAAAAAAGTAGTATGGCATTTCACAAACAAAAATTTTTAAAAAAATTAAATGAGAGTTTAGTGGTGCCAACAAGATTAGCATTGTTGATGATTCTTGTATTTTTACTTGAAGTTAGTCTTAATCTCAAATTAAGTTTTTTGGGGATATTACCTCTTAGTGTTATACATTTACCAGGAATACTGTTTTCATCATTTTTGCATGGTAATATTGGTCATTTATTGACGAATTTATTTCCATTTTTTGTATTGACTACTATGCTATATTTTTTTTATGAAAAGGTAGCCAATCAAGTTTTTTTAAGCTGTTTGTTTGTAACTAACATGATTGTATGGTTAAGTGCAAGACCCTACTATCATATTGGCGCTAGTGGATTAGTTTACGCATTGGTTTTTTTTATGATTTTTTTAGGCTTGTTCAAAGGGACATATAAAACAATCATTATTTCCATTTTCATTATTTTACTATATGGAAGTATCATTTATGGAGTACTTCCAAGTAATGGTAGAATTTCATGGGAATCACATTTAGCAGGAGCATGTGTGGGTGTCGTCACGGCATTTTGGATGAGCAGAAAAGTCTGACATTTGAGTTTTTTATCCATCTTGATTGTACTATTTTTGCACAATTGAAAACCGAATACGTCAATAAGCTGTTAGGATACCAATAATTATGAACAAGAATAAGCTGATCTTTCTGATAATCGCAGGATTATTTTTATTAGCCATGTTATGGATTGGTTATGATATTTCTTCCAGAACCACATTTCCTGGTGCAAAAGGAAACTTAAAAGAAAGAATAGCTCCAAGTGATAGCCTAAA
Source organism: Belliella alkalica (assembly GCF_022549785.1). Lineage (GTDB taxonomy): Bacteria > Bacteroidota > Bacteroidia > Cytophagales > Cyclobacteriaceae > Belliella > Belliella alkalica. Next base: position 426,795 of record NZ_JAKZGO010000001.1, on the reverse strand, counting down.
AGTAGATGAGCAAAAAACAAAAAATTGATGTAGATAAAATTGATCTCGATAGGATGAAGGAAATGACTACCGAGAATCCGGGATTGTTGCCTTATGCACACACTTCCGGTGGTGCGATCATCAGGCCTGAGGACAAAGGGAAGATTACTGGTAGAGCAGTAGCAGCCATGCATTCCCAAACAGACATGCAAATGGCTCAAATCTATCAGCAAATGCAGCTTTTGGCTGATCAAGCAAAATTGATCCAAAAAAGGGTAGAGGTTTCAGAGAGAATTTATCAAGCAAGTATAAGTTTTGAGCCATTGATCAATCATATTTATTATTTATATGAAAAAGAGGATGGTACAGATTTTTTGAGCATGATTGCACCAGAAGAATGGGGTAGGAAAAAAGGTTTTGCTAGCTTTGTGGCAGAAATCAAACTTCTCGCTGACCATACATGGGAAATCTTGCGGGAGGGTACATCTAACTCCTAACAAAAAGTGCATCAAATTAAAGTAAATAATCTTATCCAAATTTTAAAAGATTCTGAATTTCAGATAGAAGAGGACTTCTATATTGAGGTAAATAACGAATATCTCAATGGAAAAGGTGAAGTTTTACTTGCAGAGATTTTTGAAACCTTAGGAGGAGATGGTCACCATTTGCCTATGTTAGAAAGATTAAAGTTTGATTTTAAAATAAACAGATTTTTGTTTGTTTATGACGATCAAGTTCACTTCAATAGATACAGGCTATCTACTTTGAAAACAGATCTTTATGATACATTTTCATATTCATGGTCTGATGGGTACAAGCGACTTTGCAGAACATTTGAAAAGGACTGTTTGAAAGCAGGATTACAGGAAAGGATTTGGTTTGGACCTCCCATAGCGTCGAAGGTTTTTGGAAAATCTGAAGAGCCAGGGGACTTGTCAGGCAATGGCTCCGCAGGATGGAAGCTCAATGCATACAATGATGCCCAATACGATTTGCTGACAAGACTACATGGTTACAAACTTATAAGAATCCCTGTTTATGAAAATATCATGACAGGAGGTAGTTTGAAAAAAATTGATGATTTGCTCCTTAACCCAAAAGAAGAAACTTATCAAACAATTAAGAATTGGTTGTTTAGGAAGTTGGTTTAATGATGAATTTATAAGCTTTGGATTAGTTTTCAAGACTTACTTTATTTAATAATTAGTTATTAGTTAATTCAGTGAAATAGTTGATTTAGTTGTTGGTTAATTAAATAAAATAGTTGATTGGTTTTTGAGTAGATGATTTAGTAACTAATCGACCAATAATTTAGAAAACTATCAACTCATATAACTCTATATCTCAATTTACTATTCCCTAATTGACTGATCACTCAATCCAATATTCACTGATAACCCAATCCACTATTCACTGATAACCAATTTTAGGAAAATAAACCGAAAATCTCACGATCGACTTGTCCAACAATGGCAGAAAAATCTTCTTGATTTGCTACAAAATCCATATCATTTACATCTACGATCAACAATTTACCTTTGTCATAGGCAGCGATCCAATCCTCATAATGTGAATTGAGGTTTTTTAGATAATCAATTCTGATAGCGTTCTCATAATCTCTTCCTCTTTTTTCAATTTGTCCGACAAGTTTCGGGATATCAGCTTTCAGATAGATCAATAAATCCGGAGCTTTCACAAAATTGATCATCGAATGGAATAGATTAAGATAGTTGTCATAGTCTCGCTGACTGATCAAATTGGATTTGTAAAGATTGGCTGCAAAAATATAGGCATCTTCATAGATCGTCCGATCTTGGATGATGGAAATATTGCTATTTTGGATCAAATTGATCTGATTGAAGCGACTATTAAGAAAATAAACCTGCAAATGGAATGACCACCTTTTCATATCTTCATAAAAATCTGCCAAGTATGGATTGTTGTCCACTGCTTCAAACTCAGCTTTCCAGCCATAATGTTTGGCAAGTTTTTCTGTTAGGGTAGTTTTTCCACTACCAATATTTCCTGATACCGCTATATGCATTTCCTTAAAATAAATTTGAAAGAGACCTTTTATAATGGTCTCTTTAATAACATTTCAATGCCATTTAGATAAGACCTGCCAGGTTTTCTATTAAATTAGTAAAGGTCTCTAATTTGTCAGGGAAGACCAATAAAAGATTTAAATCTGGCAGGTCTGTTTTCTTAACTAAACGACATTGAATAATAATTCTGTATGATTCTATTTTTTGTATTTCCAACTAGATACCTGTAGCAACTTAAGTAATGTGTTTACAATACTTTTAGATGCTGTTTTCAGTTGACAGTTGAATTTATCCGCATGATTTTACTAAGTGTTGATCTTACCTTCAGGTGCCATTTAGGATAATTGTATTTTACTTTTTGAACTGTGAAGAAACAACTACCTCTTTGCTTCCTGCTATGTACTTATAAAATCCTTCTCCTGTTTTTGCTCCTTTGAATCCTGCTTCAACCATATTTACCAAAAGAGGGCATGGGGCATATTTAGGATTACCAAAGCCTTCATGAAGCACTCTCAATATAGAAAGACATACATCCAAACCAATGAAATCTGCCAGTTGCAAAGGGCCCATTGGATGTGCCATTCCCAATTTCATCACAGTATCGATTTCTTCAACACCAGCTACACTTTCATAGAGGGTGTAGATTGCTTCATTGATCATTGGCATCAAAATCCTGTTTGCTACAAAACCAGGATAGTCATTTACCTCGACAGGGACTTTCTCCAGCTTTCGAGATAATTCCATTATTTGCTCTGTCACTTCATCTGAGGTAGCATAGCCTCTGATTACTTCGATCAACTTCATCACTGGAACTGGATTCATAAAATGCATTCCAATTACCTTATCTGGTCTTGAAGTAACCGCGCCTATTTTGGTAATAGAGATCGACGAAGTATTGGAAGCTAAAATGGTATGTTCAGGACATAATTTATCCAATTCCCTGAAAATGTCTAATTTGATATTGACGTTTTCAGTCGCTGCTTCGACTACCAAATCGACATCTTTCACCCCTTCTTCAGTAGAAGTGAATGTTTCAATGTTTGCTAAAGTGTTTGCCTTATCAGTTTCAGAAAGCAATCCTTTGGAAACTTGACGGTCAAGATTTTTGCTGATAGTGGCTAATGCTTTCTCCAAAGCATTCTGATTGATATCTATCATCGAGACTTTGTATCCATGCTGGGCAAATACGTGTGCTATACCATTGCCCATGGTTCCTGATCCGATTACTGCTATATTTTTCATGTATAAAATGGGTTTATATGATCTTTTCGATTTTCAAATCTAAATCGATTCGCCTCCTTTTCCAATTTCTACTTCAAGTAATTTAATTACCTTTGGGATATGAAAGAATTGGGGAAAATCAATAGCCTATTGATCAATAGGTTTACAGCCAACGGGGCTTATTTGGCACTTCACGATGGTGAGGAAGTTTTATTACCTAAGAGCTATTTACAGGAAGATTTCAAAGAAGGTCAGGAAGTTGAAGTATTTGTATATACAGATAGTGAAGATCGTCCAGTTGCAGTAACTAACCGACCAGTAGCATTGTTGGATGAATTTGCAGTGATGGAAGCCAAAGAAATCACCCGATTTGGTGCATTTATGGACTGGGGCTTACCCAAAGATCTATTCGTTCCCAAATCGGAAATGCATGTAGACATGGAGGAAGGTGAAAAGTACCTAGTTCGTGTATGCATGGATTTCAAAACTGACAGACTTATAGGAGTTAGTAAGTATGAAGACTTTTTGGAGCTGGAGACTAGAGGATTTGAGGAAGGGCAAGAAGTAGAGGCATTGATTTTTGCCGAGACAGATTTGGGTTTCAAAGCTTTGATTGAGAATGCCTTTGAGGGTTTAATCTATAAAAATGAAGTGTTTACAACAATTGAGTTGGGCGATAAGGTAAGAGCTTTTGTCAAAAAGAGGAGAGAAGATGGGAAATTGGATTTGAGATTGGAACCTATCGGGAGGGAAAAATACGAGGAAGGGGCTGAAAAAATCCTTTCTGTTTTAAAAGTAAAGAAATTTTTGCCCCTTCATGATAAATCATCCCCTGAATCCATCAAAGAGTTATTGGGAATGAGTAAAAAGCACTTTAAGCAATCTATTGGTCAATTGTATAAAGCTAAGATAATCAAAATTTTAGATAATGGGATTGAACTTGTCTAATTTAATTTGAGTATTTGATTTGGAGAAGTACAAAGCACTGCTTTGTTTTTCATAATGGCTATAGGAGCCTTTATCAAATGTGGATATCGCACTAAGATCTGCAACCAGCTATCATCATCCCAGGTTTTGCCGGCAATATGATTTTGATAGTCAGGGTGTGCTCTATTAAGAAGATCCTTGGGACGCATGGATAATTTATCAAGAATTGACCTCCAACCAGTTGTAGTGATCTTTTCCTTATCCATGTCAATTAAATTTACATGGTTTGCTACTGCATGCGCATAGGCTCTTACTTGCTTATCAACACTATGTGTAGGATTGTAGTAAAAGAACAGTTCGTTTGGGTGCATTTTCATGATTTTATTGATTAATTGAAATTTAATATAGTGTTATTCTAAGTTAAATCAAAATTAAATGATTATTTTATTTTCAGTAGCAGTATGTTATATATGTGATTGTTGATAATGGATTTAGAAAGTTTCAATATAAAAAGTAAGGCTGAGTACAACAGCAACAAAAAGACCAAGGAGAAGCTGAAAAACATCAAGTCAAAAACACTTGATGTGATGTTTGAAAAGTCTCATGATGAAAAGTTTGAAAAAATTGATTGTCTCTCTTGTGCCAATTGCTGCAAAACTACAAGTCCAATTTTCATTCAGACTGATATTGATAGATTGGCGAAAGTTTTCAGGATGAAATCATCAGATTTTATTGATACCTATCTTTATAGAGACGATGATGGAGATTATGTATTGAAAAGTTCACCATGTCCTTTCTTGAATGATGATAATACCTGTTTTGTATATCAAGAAAGACCAAAAGCATGTAGGGAGTATCCGCACACAAATAGAAAAAACATGCAGGGAATTCTTAATCTTTCGCTTCAAAATACACTTGTTTGTCCAGCAGTCTTTGAAATTTTTCAAGACTTTGGCAAAGATTTTAGGAAGTAAAGCTAAGACTTTACTATTTTAGGGCTTTAAACCTATTGAAGAATAACTATGGATAATAAAGAAGAGCATTTTTTAGGTGTTGACGTTGGAGGCACCCATTTGAAAATCGGCTTGGTAAACAAGAAAGGTGAGATTGTTTCTTTTGACAAAGAAGATACCACACCCTATAGAGATGACCCGAGGGGATTTAACACCTGTTTTATTGAGGGAGTAGGGAAGTATCTCGAAAAATATCCTGAAGTAAAAAAAGTTGGTATAGGACTACCAGGTCTTATTTCAAAAGACAGAACCACTACATTGGAAATTCCAGCCATCCCAGCTTTGAATGGATTCAATCTCAAACAAGGACTGTTGGAGAAATATCCAAACACAAAGTTTTTCCTCGAAAACGATGCTGCAGCTGCCGCTTTGGGTGAGTTCCGTTATGGAACATCAAATCCTTCAGATAACTTTCTATTCATTACCATGGGTACCGGGATCGGAAGCGCATTGATTTTGAATGGAGAGGTATTCAAAGGATCTAGAGGAAATGCCATGGAAATGGGGCACATGCTTTCTAGAGGAAACGAAGGATTGGAGCGAATCATTGGTAGAGATGGGATTTTGAGAATCATGGATAGAATGATTCGTGCTTATCCCGATCTTGCTGGAGAATTGGTAGGTCAGGAATTGGGTACACACCTTCTAGTAGATACTGCCAAAAAAGGAAACCAAGTTTCATTGATGGTTTTTGAAGAAGTAGCCAGGGTTTTGGGAGAAGCGATTGTTTCTACAATCCGGATTTTAGATGTGACAGAAGTTTACTTTGGTGGTGGAATTTCCGCAGGCTTGGAATTCATGATGCCAGCTTTGGATAAAACTGTAAGACAGTTTTTGACCAAGTATTATGTTGAAGACTTGCAGTTAAGCAAAGCAACCTTGGAAAATAATGCAGGTACGCTCGGTGCTGCTGCATTGTGTTTTATGGAAGATTAAAAAGTTTGATTATCGGTAATTACACCAATAGGTGAATTTGCCGACTAAATAATACAGATTATTGTTATTAGTTGATTAGTTTTTAGTGCATCAATTGACTTAAAATACATCAATTTATTTGGTTACAGTTAAGTGCCAGAATGCATGTTTAATTTTATTGATTCTCAAAAGTATTTATTTACCCTATATAAAAAGACTTATTTCAATGAAATAAAAAAGCCTTTGAAAAATCATTTTCAAAGGCTTTAATTTTTATGGATCCAATCTACTTATCGTGACTTCACTGACTTTGTTGATGGCATTGAGTCGAAACATTACCTTCAAAGGTTGTTTAGATTCATCATGATTGTCGCAGTTATCGCTCGGTTCGAGGAAGTAAAAAAAGAAACTCTGGCTTTTGTCAACAAGCATTACCCTATCTGGCCTTCCAAATGTTTTGATTAATTGTTGGTTATTCGCACCCAAGAAATCATTTTTTATCCTTTGGATTTCATCTATTTGCTGAATCCTCAAACCATTACAGCCATATCTGTCCTTTTTCCAATTTTCAATATCAAGACTTCCTACTTCTAGTTTTCCTGAGCAGGAAAATGTACCCAAACCTAATATGAAAATTAATAGGTAAAATGTGTTACGCATGTTGCTGTTCATTGGTGATGGATTTTTGGAATTTTTTGACGACATTTTCGTTTTTCCAAAGCCAAAAGTAAGAGGAGAATCCATACATAGAAAGCACAATGATGATTATATTTTGAGGTAAGAAATCCAAACCTATATACCAAGCTGCTATTAGAAACAATGCAACTCTTGCAATTTCTTGAACATGATACATACGACTTTGTTCAAAAATACCAGAAAAGCTAACTGTACTCCAAACAATAAGAAAAGACAAGCCAACTTTCAAAGGCCAATCAAAATTTTCTAAATTAAAAAGAAAGTAAGCTGTGATTCCCATCAAAACCACATATTGAAAAAACACATAATAGTTCAATGCTTTTGGAACAGTTGTGTCAAACTTTCTGTAATTTTCATCTACTTCTTTTACACCTCTATATCCTCCCAGATAATCTGGCAGCCATCCAGGTTTATTGAACATATACCTTATTTTGTCCGACCAATTTGGGATTTGCTTCATTTCCTCTTTCATCGTAGCGTAATGCGACAAATTGACCCATACAGGATTCCAGCTATTTACAGGAACAGTAATGCCATAAGTTGGTTTTTCTTCTTCTTCCTGAAAAGTCCCAAACCATTTGTCAAAGATGATAAAAGTCCCTCCGTGATTTTTGTCAATGTATTTTGGATTTCTTCCATGGTGTACCCGGTGATGTGAAGGTGTATTCATGAATTTTTCCAAAAAACCCATTTTTCCAATTGCTTCTGTATGGATCCAAAACTGATAAAGAAGATTCAATCCAGATACCAAAACCAAGAAAACTGGATCAAAACCTATAAAGGCCAAAGGGAGATAGAAGAAAAATGTCCAAATAGTCTGTGTAGAACTTTGTCGTAAAGCTACTGACAAATTGTATTCCTCACTCGAATGATGTACTACATGTCCACCCCAAAAGAGATTGATTTCATGGGATTTTCTATGTGCCCAATAATAACAAAAATCATAGAGAAAAAACAGGATGAAAAAGGTCCAGATATTGTTTTGAATCTCAAAAAAAGCAAATTGCTCGTAAAGAAAAGTGTAAACACCAATTGAAAGAACTTTTATAAACACACCTGAAACTTGTGAGACCACTCCAAGGTTAATATTCGTAATAGCATCATTCATCCTGTAGCTTGGATTTTTTTGAAATCTCAAGACGATCAACTCTATTCCCATCAAAAGAAAATATATTGGAATGGCAATTATTACTGGACTCAGATTCATCTTACATTCAGGTTATTGGGTAAATTCTGCTTGAAAACTACTGATAAAAACTGAATAAAGGAAAAAACCTATTCGATTTTGCTAAGCATAAATCTTTATATTAGCGCCTTAAAACTATCATCATATGTATTACCGATTTGGAAAAGTATTTCATTTTATATCAGTTCTGGTATTCACCCTATCATTTTTGTACATCTACGCCTCATTATCAGATGTCGTGGCGTATCAATTGGATGAAAATGGTGGCTTCCTGAAAAGTGTCCCAAAAGAAACCTTTTTTTATTCTGGAATTATCCTGTTTATAGTTTTGAATGTGCTCATGATAGTACCAGGAAAAATGATTGAGAATGGAAGTACCACAAACCTCAAAAGAATTTTCCCAAAAGGAGAGTTTCTAAGTGATGTCATGATCGCATGGATATACAGTTTTGTAGGTATTATCAATATTTCCTTGACGATAATGACGTTGTTTATCCACAGTATCAATAATCAAAATGAAATTGCTTCAAGTCAATACAATGTTTTTTTCTATCTCATTCCAGTGTTGTTTGTGGTATGGATAGGAGGTCTTTTCTGGATTTTGATTCAGAAATTTAAGGCTGTTCAAGCCAACAGTATATAATATTTCCCAATAATTAGTAACTATTTCAAATGGCAGAAAACGTTCAATATACCGAAGACAGTATCAAATCACTTGATTGGAGAGAACATATCAGGCTTAGGCCAGGGATGTATATCGGAAAGCTTGGTGATGGTAGTGCTCAAGATGATGGTATCTATGTATTGGTAAAGGAGATTCTCGATAACAGTATCGATGAACACATGATGGGTTATGGCAGAACCATTGATATCAAGATTTCTGAACATAAAGTAGAAGTGAGGGATTATGGGAGGGGAATTCCATTGGGAAAGGTGATCGATTGTGTCTCAAAAATCAACACTGGTGGAAAATATGATTCAGGAGCTTTCCAAAAATCAGTTGGTCTGAATGGAGTAGGTACCAAAGCTGTAAATGCACTTTCTGATTTTTTCAAAGTTCAATCATATAGAGATGGAGAAACGAAAGTTGCTCAATTCGAAAAAGGGATTCTTGTCGAAGATAGAAAAATAGAGAAATCTTCTGACAGAAATGGTACAAAAATCATTTTCTCACCAGATTCCAGTGTTTTCAAAAATTACCATTTTATCCCTGAGTACCTAGAAAACCAAATTTGGAATTATGCATTTCTTAATGCAGGTCTTACGATCAATTACAATGGCAAGAAGTTTTTCTCTGAAAGAGGACTTTATGATTTGTTGACAAGAAAAGTAGATGAAGAAAGTGCTAGATATCCAATAATTCACCTCAAAGGCAATGATATAGAAGTTGCGCTTACACATAGCAACCAATATGGAGAGGAATATTACTCATTTGTAAATGGTCAATTTACCACCCAAGGGGGGACGCATTTGGCGGCCTTTAGAGAAGCTATTGTAAAAACCATAAGAGAGTTCTACAAAAAAGATTATGACGCTTCAGATATTCGCCAAAGTGTCGTAGCGGCAATTGCTGTAAGGGTACAAGAACCCGTTTTCGAATCCCAGACAAAAACAAAACTTGGATCTCAAACTATCGGTGGAGATGGGCCGACATTAAGGACTTTTGTAAATGACTTCCTCAAGGTTGAACTTGATAATTATTTACATAAAAATCCTGCTGTTGCAGATGCCTTGTTGAAAAGAATTTTGCAATCTGAGAGAGAGAGAAAAGAGATCTCAGGTATCAAAAAGCTTGCAAATGAAAGAGCAAAAAAAGCGAATCTTCACAATAAAAAACTTAGAGATTGTAGAGTCCACTATGATGATGCCAAAGGTGATGAGGACAAAAGGAATAATACGATGCTTTTCCTCACTGAAGGGGATTCTGCTTCAGGTTCTATTACAAAGTCGAGGGACGTTCAAACACAGGCAGTTTTTTCTTTGAGAGGAAAACCCTTGAATTGCTTTGGTATGACCAAAAAAGTAGTGTATGAAAATGAGGAATTTAACCTTCTTCAACACGCTTTAAATATAGAAGATGGAATAGAAAATCTAAGGTATAGAAAGATCGTAATCGCCACAGATGCAGATGTTGATGGTATGCATATTCGCTTGTTGATCATGACCTACTTCTTGCAATTCTTTCCAGATTTAGTAAAAAATGGGCATTTATACATATTAGATACGCCATTATTCAGGGTGAGGAACAAAAAAGAAACAATCTATTGCTACACGGACGAAGAGCGCCAAAGAGCTATCCATAAATTGGGGAAAACAGCTGAGATCACTAGGTTCAAAGGTCTTGGTGAAATTTCCCCAGGAGAATTTGGGACATTTATTGGTGAGGATATTAGGTTAGAACCAATCATCCTAAACAAAGAGACCAAAATAGCTGATCTTCTAGGATTCTATATGGGAAAAAATACTCCTGATAGACAGACTTTTATCATTGATAATTTGAAAATTGAAAAGGACATTGTACATAATGATCCTGAGAAAGATCAAAAAGAAAACGAAGAAGAAGCAGCGTAACCGAAGGCAATAGTATTGAAATACAAAAACAAGTATGAGCGATCAAATCAACGATAAACCAGAAGACAAAGAAGGAGGTCTGCATGAATCAGTTCCAGTTACAGGAATGTACAAAGAGTGGTTTTTGGACTATGCTTCTTATGTAATTTTAGAAAGAGCTGTACCCGCAATAGAAGATGGTTTGAAACCTGTTCAACGTAGAATCCTTCATTCCATGAAGGAAATGGACGATGGACGATTCAATAAAGTAGCCAATATTATTGGTCAATCTATGCAATATCACCCTCATGGAGATCAGTCCATTGGTGATGCCATTGTCAATTTGGGGCAAAAGGAATTATTGATCGAGACGCAGGGAAACTGGGGAGATATCAGAACAGGAGATGGCGCTGCTGCTTCACGTTATATTGAAGCGAGATTGTCCAAATTTGCCTTAGAAGTAGTTTTCAATCCACAGACTACAGAGTGGCAACTGTCTTACGATGGAAGGAAAAAAGAACCTGTCACTTTACCTGTCAAATTCCCTTTGTTGCTAGCACAAGGCGTGGAAGGGATTGCTGTGGGATTATCTACAAAAATTCTTCCTCACAACTTTATTGAACTTATCAATGGGTCAATTCAAATCCTGCAAGGAGAACGACCTTACCTTTTACCAGATTTTCCTACAGGTGGATTAGCTGACTTTTCAGAGTATAATGAAGGACAAAGAGGTGGTCGTGTAAAGGTTAGAGCAAGAATTGAAGAAGGGGATAATAAAACACTTTTAATCAAGGATATACCATTTGGGACTACGACTAATTCATTGATTGAATCCATTATCAAAGCAAATGATAAAGGAAAGATAAAAATCAAAAAAGTAGTAGATAATACTGCCAAAGATGTAGAGATTCAGATCCAATTGGCTCCAGGTCAATCACCGGATATGACTATTGATGCATTGTATGCATTTACGGATTGTGAAGTAAGCATTTCGCCAAATGCATGTGTGATCATCAAGGACAAGCCTGTATTCCTGTCAGTAAATGACATCCTACAATACAATACCAAACAGACCAAAGAGCTTCTCAAAAGGGAGCTTGAAATCCGTAAGGCTGAATTGATGGAGAAATTGCTTTTCTCTTCTTTGGAAAAAATATTCATTGAAAATAGAATCTACAGAGATATAGAGGAGTGTGAAACATGGGATGCCGTAATTCAAACAATCGACAAAGGTTTGGATCCATTCAAACCAGATTTTTACAGAGATATCACAACCGAAGATATTGTCAGATTAACTGAAATCAAGATCAAGAGGATCTCGAAATTTGATGCTTTCAAGGCGGATGAATTGATGCGCAAACTGGAAGAGGAGCTCAAAGAGGTTAATTACAACCTGAAGCATCTTACTGCTTATGCAATCAAGTATTATGAAAACTTGCTGACGAAGTACGGAAAAGGAAGAGAAAGAAAAACTGAGATTAGAACATTTGACCAAATTGAGGCCACAGTCGTAGCAGCAAACAATGCCAAACTTTATGTAAATAGAGCTGACGGATTTGTTGGCTATGGTTTGAAAAAGGATGAGTTTGTCTGCGATTGTTCTGATCTGGATGATATCATTGTTTTCAGAAAAGATGGAAAATGTATTGTTAGCAGAATTCAGGAGAAAGGATTTGTTGGCAAAGATATCCTTCACGTTGCAGTCTTTAGAAAAGGGGATGAGAGAATGGTTTATAACCTTATCTATCTCGATGGTGTGACAGGTAGGGCAATGGTCAAAAGATTTCAGGTACTAGCAGTTACTAGAGATCGTGAATATGAACTTACCAAAGGCACCAAAGGCTCTAAAGTCCTCTATTTCACAGCCAATCCAAATGGAGAAGCAGAGATTGTTACAATCTATTTAACCCAAGGGGCAAAAGCCAGGGTAAAAGTATTTGATTTTGACTTTAGTTCAATAGAGATTAAAGGTAGGGGAGCAGGAGGAAATATTCTCACTAGATATCCTATCCGAAAGATCCAACTCAAGATGGAAGGTGTATCTACACTTGGCGGCCTAGACATTTACTTCGATAAGTCAGTTGGTAGGTTGAATACAGATCAAAGAGGGGTTTTGATAGGTAATTTCCTCGGAGAAGATAGGATCGTCGTTTTCTACAAAAATGGTGAATATGAATTGACCACTTTTGAATTGACAAATAGATATGAAGCTCAAAATGTACTTCTGATCGAGAAATTTGATGCGCAAAAAGTGGTGTCAGCAATCTATTATGATGGAATTTCCAAAACTTACTTCGTAAAGAGATTCCTAATTGAAACATCGACTATCAACAAGAAATTTAGTTTCATTTCAGACCACAAGCAATCCTATTTGAAGATCATATCTACAGAAAAACAGCCTCAGGTGAAAGCTAAACTTCAGAAAGGCAAAGAAGTAGAAGAGAATGAATATGATTTGGATATGCTGATTGATGTCAAAGGATGGAAATCTGTAGGAAATAAATTTTCCTCGCATCAAGTATTGGAAATGGAATTGATCCAACCAAAGAAAGCGCCTGAGCCGGAAGTGATAGATCAGGAATTTAGTGACGATGATTCAGGTTCTGATGATCCTGACGATTCCTTGGAAATAGGATCAACAATTGATTTGAATATCAAAAAGGAAGATGAGGATCAACTTGGATTGTTTTAGAAATCGATATATCATCTGAATTTAGATTTATGGATTCAATTGAAAAAGAGTTCTTGGCTTATTTGAGTGGCTATATTACACCTCATAAGCTGGCACTGATGGAAGAGATCTTGTCAAAAAGAACACGCTATTTTACAGTTGTATTAGAAGATATCTACAAGCCACACAATGCTTCAGCCGTTCTTAGGACGGCTGATTGCTTTGGTATTCAAGATGTATATATTGTCGAAAAGAGTCAAGAGTACAAAGTAAATCCCTATGTAACCAGAGGAGCAGCCCAATGGGTAGATATACATCGCTATAGTAATTATGGAGGGAATGCCGTGGAATGTTGTGTCTCTGACTTGAAGAGCAAAGGTTTCAAAATCTACGCAACCAGCCCGCGTGAAGATAGTATCTCAATCCATGATTTGAAAGTAGATGAAAAAATCGCATTAGTATTTGGTAATGAACATGAAGGGGTGAGTGAAGAGATGATTTCACAGGCAGATGGATTGGTTCATATTCCTATGGATGGCTTTACAGAGAGTTTCAATATTTCTGTAGCGGCATCGATTTTTTTGTTTGACCTGCAAAGAAAAGCCTCTGCATCAAATATCCCTGATTTTTACATTGGTGAATCAGAAAAAGAACTCTTAAGATCAAAATGGTACAGGGAAATAGTCAAGTATTCAGAGATTCACGAAAAAGAGTTTTTGAAAAACTATAGTCAATAAATTTTTAATAGATCATCGATATGGATTTCTTGATCTCCTGTTTTTTAATCCTACCAAATAGATACTTCCCAGACTCAGGCAAAACAAGGAGCTTACTATCATAAATAAAGGTCTCGCAGCTAATTCATTGAAATATGGATGCGCTACTAGGTAAACCAACGGTAAGCCTACCAATCCTCTAATGATCATAACCACTGCAAATCCATATAGCAAAAAGTTGATCAGTGATAATTTTCCTTTTCTTTTTGCTGCAAAAAAAGTGAAGAGAGACACCATACCAAGAATAAATGCAATTCCCAAAGTTGTGATAACCGGTTCAATCATCCCAGCTTCTGATTGTTTTGCCATTTCTGAACCCGCACCAAAAAATATATACCATTCAGCACCTCCAATTACAATCCCAATGTGTAAAATAGAAATAAGTGCTGTGATAAATCCTGCTGATAAAAGCCATTTATTCATACTCAAATATAAACAAAAGGAGCTTTTTTGTAAATAAAAAGCTCCTTTTGTTTGAATTTCAGTGGAAGAACCCTTAGTTCTTCGTAGAATTAGGTATTAGAAATCAAAAATTAAGGAGCGTAGCCCTGTTTTCTAAATTCCTGCAGATAAATGTGAGAATTCAGGGCTACGCCCCTAGTAGGGGGGGTGTTATGAAATTTTCTACGAAGATAATAGGGCTAACGCCCCTTTTTTGAATCGTGCTATTTCTTTACGATCGGTAATGTGATGCTGCTAGGGTATTTGCTTGAATGATGGATGTTGTTGGTGGCAACTATTCCCTCTGTCTCATCATAAGTATTTCCTCCAGTATTCATGTTTCTGTCAAATCTAGGGAAGTTAGAAGATGATACTTCTATTCTGATTTTATGTCCTTTTTCAAAATAGTTAGAAGTGGACATAGGGGTCATATTTACTTCATAGACTTTTCCCTTTTCCATGAAAACCTCTTTTTCGTATCCTTCTCTATACCTAACTCTCTGGATTGTTTCATCGAGGTTGTAGGCACTTCCATCAGGATAAACATCAATCAGTTTGATCGTAAGGTCAGTGTCTTTTACATCAGTAGAAAGGAACAATTTTGATTCTATAAATCCACTAATTTCAACTCCTTCTTCAAGGACTTCTGAAGTGTAAACCAGAATGTCTTCTCTCAATTCCATTTCTTGTTGATCCCAAGAGCCTCCTTGTATAGCATTTCCTGTACAGCATACATTTCCTCCATAAGAATTCACTGGATTCATTGGGTCATATTTGAAAGAGTCAGGATTGTCTTTGCTTGGCTTTTTCTTAGTCAATGAACCGTCTCCCAATCTGGAATTTGCCTTGCCCTTACTATCCAAATAGAATGTTGTCATTTCTGCTTCTTTTGGTGGCCAAGTATCTGAAGATTGCCATTTGTTGGAACCCATTGTGAAATATTGCACTTTCGGCATTTCTTCTTTGATCTGGTTTTTTTCACCCTTTAGCCAGAAGTCAAACCAAGCATAAGTCAGTTCATTATAATTTAATCTTGCGTCCCCGACAGATCTTTCCCCAACAATCGTATTGTCAGTAGCTCGTGTATATGCGCAGTGTAGGGTAGGAGCTATCACCAAATATTGGTTTTCCCTGATTTTCGGATCTTTTGCGTTATCTCTCACATGATTGTACAAAGCCAAGTTTGGACTAGTAGCTACATCATACCATGACACAAACCAGAAACTTGGTTTTTCGAATTCCATATCATCATGAAAGAGCCCTCCTTCAAACCATTTTGGATCATTTGGCTTTCGGGTGATCATTTCTTCATAGATTCCTTTTGGACCATTTACATTTTTGATGATATCCTGTATTGGTAAATGATTTAATCCTTCTTTCCAATCAACTCTTGGATATCTTGGTGCCATGTCATAGAACCTTTGTAATCTCAATAAATCCTCCTGTTCGATTCCTTCTGGCAATCTTGGCGCCATTGGATCATGTTGAGTGCTATAAAGCCAGGTAGTAAATAGCATTTGACCAGCACCACCACGGTACCAGTTCCCCTGTTCGAAGTAATCACCGATTCTACCAACTCCAGCACCAAATCCCTGAGGAACCAATGCTGCATGTGCTGGGTGGTTCATAGCAGCTACAGCCATCTGCCATTCCGCAGTAGATGAACAGCCGATTGTACCGATTTTCCCATTGCTCCATTCTTGTGCTGCCATCCAGTCGAATGCATCATATCCATCTGTCAATGGTGTACCTAGAATATCCCATTCCCCTTCTGAAAAGAATCTTCCTCTTTCATTCTGAACAACATAAGCATAACCTTTTTGTACGGCATCCAATGCACTTTGTAAAGTTCTCGTAGTCAATTCTCCATCTCTGTATGAATTGAAGTTGTATGGAGTTCTAGAAAAAATAATTGGGACAGGTGTATCTCCTTTTGGACGATAAATATCAGTCGCCAACCGAACTCCGTCGCGCATAGGCATCATCACTTTTTGGTCAATGATTGCAATCTCATCGAGTTGTTGCAATACAGATTTTTCTTGAGCAATAACTTGCCCAAAAAGTAAGAACAAGAGAGGTAAGAAATAAAATTTTTTCATATTAGGATTTTAGTTTTAATTGGGTGGTTTTTGAATTTAGGCAAATACAACTAATCATTCGATAAATTGAGTCTTTTATAAAACTGTTTATATTTTTACTTTCAACATTTGGTATATTTTGAATAAGGCATTCTTATTTAATCAATATTTTAAAACTCTTAAAAATTTTTAGAGATAATTGCTGCATCCAATAAATTCTTTTCTAGTATAAAGAGAACAACTTAATCTAAAATAAAGATAAAAAATTTAAAACATTATTCTGAAAATATTTATATGAATGGACTTTATGAGTTTCCATTTCTATGCCTTTGGCTACGGCCGAAAATGTAGCAATCTATTTCTTTTGATTGATAGCTGTCGACAGTTCGCAATTATTGTTAAAAATCGAGTTTTTATATATTTGTCCTGAAGTAATCTTGGATAATTTTTAGGGGCTTCAGTTCCTTTTAAATTTCTCTCTCAATCCTTCAAAAACTGGTGTTCTATTCTTTTTTCTCTTTGCACGGGCTTTTTTTCTTCTCTTTTTGTCTTGTACCTTACTTTTTACGATCACCGTTCTTGCCGAAATCCCAACTTGGCCTCTGTAAAATTCCTCTCTACCAGACATGTTGAAATTTGGCTTGTAATCTAGGGAAATCGTGGTGTTTAACACAGTCATCTCAATTCCCGCTATCAGATCAATCCCATTGGTATTATTGCCATAAGTAGTAACAATTTCCATTGTTGCTGGATTTTTGACATTGCTTTCTTCCCAGCCTAAAGAATACCCCAATCCATAATAGTAGTTGAATCTTTTGGAAATTATAGGTTTATGCTTTTCAATTAAAAGGTGCATAGTAGTATTTCTACTAAAGTCAGATTGAATGATGCCTTCCAAGGTAACATGTTTTAAGATTCTTTGCTGAGCAGTGATTCCTACTGTCCTGCTAAAATCGTTAGAACCTAGTCTCAACCCAGCAGCTGTCCCATAGCGCTGAGCAAAGGACCCATTACTGCAAAATAGAAAGAAAGATAAAAGGAGAAAAGCTGTGAATTTTTGAATCATATTCTAATTTATAAGTGATTGTAAATCTTTGGGTTTAGTTTTTCCTTTAAAGAAAATTTCAAATGATCAATAACTATTCCATATTCCTTACCAATCATCATTGTTCTCTTCTAGTGAAGAGTTTTTCAGTTTTATCTCCTTTATAAAATCCTGATAAATTAATGCTCCACTTTCTGAAATTCTGATCTCGGATTGCAAGAGGAATTTGTTTGTTGCAATCAATTCCTCAAATGTTGGATTCTGAATATGCTTTGGGATTTTGAAGATTCTGGGATCTTGTTTATCAAATGGAGTTTTGATTTTTCCTCCATAAAAATAGGGAATCAAGGTTTCTGAACAGCTTATACCGATTTTATCGATTCTAAATTCATCAAAATGTTCTTGTAACCGCTCGTTTATTTGGTCAAAGAACTCCAGGGTTTCTTGTAACCTGATCCTTGAACCTGCCCTAGATTTTCCTTTGGTTTTCAGATGTTTGATTTGGCTTTTTCCTTGTTTCTTTCGAGTCATGTAGGCACGGAAAACTTTATGTTGATGACATTCGAAATTTTCAAAAAAGCCTACAGAGGCAATTCCTGAGCGAATCATTACTAATACATAGTTTTTGAAATCTGCTTCTTTTGGCTTTAATTTTTCAAAATCTAATTCGAAATCTAGAGGAAGTCGAATTATAATGATAACTTCTTTTTCTATTAAAAAATCAAGTTGATGTTTTTTATTATTATATTCGAGGGTAGCACCCTTAGATTTCATAAATTCAATAAAACTGAAAATCAAACTATTATCGAATCCTTCTACTTTCATCATAAATATTTTAATAAAGACCTGATAAAGGTCTTATATTTGCCAAAACACTAATGTATAAAAGCATGGATAATAAAATACCATATCTACTAGAGAAAATGTGCGATAAATCTGAAAGCGAGGCTTTTGATTATGCAGATAAGCTGGCAGAGATTGGTACTGAAGAAGTTGTAGATCTATTGATTGAAATCATAAAAGGGGAGGATCTAGACAATGCATATTTAGCTGCCAGAGCATTAAGTAAGATTGAAAACAATCAAAAAGCACTCGATCCAATCCTAGAAGCAATTCATGACAATAACAATAAAAACAAAAATGGACAATTTGTTCAAGCGCTTGAGGGATTTGATTTAAGTAATAAATTTGTTGATTTATTTAGAATTTACTTGTTTGGAAATTTTAAATCTTCAAATTTAGCAAAATATTATTTGGATTATGTTGAGTTTGAACTAACCCCGCGAGTTCTCAAAAAAGCTGAAAAACATTGGAAGCATTATGAAAATAATGTGTCCCATGATAGTGATGATTTCTTGATCAAAAAAGATGAAGTGGAAACAATACTTCAGGAAATCAAAGATCTTTTTCTTGAAGATTGACCAACCTTTCAAACTTATGAGAGTTTAAATAAATTATGGGAATAGAAAAAATCATATCACTTCATCAAGATTTTTTTGTGGATTTTGGGTTTGTTTTTGATCCCATACAGTTCTATTTTACCAAATCAATACCCGAAGGAAAGCAAGTTGTTTTTTTTCATCATATCCAAAATCCCGATGCTAACTACATTGAATATCAATTAGGTGTGAGATTGGATAGAGTAGAAAATATCATTAATGGATTTCTTCCATCTTTGGGAGATTTCAAAGATAGGAGTATTACCCATGTTGTACCAATTGATCAAATCAATAGGGAATTTCCAAGGAGATATTTTTTACAAGACAATTTAGATTTGAACAAAATTTTTGGAAAAATTGAAACTTTCTTCATTGAAGATGGATTCAAATGGCTGGATTACTATTCCAATCCCAAAAATTTGGAGTTTTTATTCAATAATAATCCGGATCAAGAGCTTATTACTCAGAATTTCACCTATAGATCTGCACGCGCAATTACTATATGCAAATTGTATAATTCAAAAGAATACGAACTCACTAAGAAAGCATATCTTGACAAACTCGAAGAAATGATGGTCACTCCATTTACCCTTGCAAGTTTTTTGAATTTGTTGGCACATCTAGAGAATTTGTGAGTTACCTAATTCGAATATAGCATCTGCAAATTTTCTAATTTTTTTTTACTCCTCTGACAGCCACCGCCGCCAACGGTTTATCAGGCCATGAATGTTTTGGATATCGCCTTTTTAGCTCTTTTTTAACTTCAAAATATGTGTTTTCCCAAAAACTTTTCAAATCTTCTGTAACCTGAACAGGCTTGAATCCAGGTGATAATAAATGCAAACGTAGGTTCACACTTCCATCGTTGATGCGAGGAGTTTCCATCCAACCAAATACTTCCTGAAGTCTTACTGAAAGTACAGGATTGTCGCCATGATCTGAATATTCAATTTTGATATTGCTGCCACTTGGAACCTCAATCTTTTAAGGAACCAATTTGTTGAATGTATTTTGCTGGTCAAATGTTAGGGAATGATATAGGATAGAGGCTAAATCAAGCTTTTTGAAATCTTCAGGTTTTCTAACTTCACTCAGATAGGGCCCCAAAATACTTTTGTGGTTTTCAATGATCTTTTCAGTTGACCAATTAGGCCAATTTTCAGTTGGCCTCCATTTTCTAAGGCTTTGCATTCTGGCTTGAAGAGTGACCACCTTTTCCGAAAAATCAAGAAGTTTGCGTCCTTCTTGATGTATGGCATTGGAAAGTGCTTCCATCAAATCATTTTCTGATAAGTCCCTAATTGGAGTGGACCTTAGAACAATACTTCCAATGCTTAGATCCAAGCTTGCCACCAATCCTCCTTTTTTACTATCCCAAAGTACTTTTCTTTTTTCTTTGACAAATGGGGCAAGGTCTTTTGGGTTAAGAGGGGAAGCTAAGAATACCTTACCCATTCCTTCTCGAGCATCAATATGACTAATTGCTAACCATGATTCATTTGCCAAATCATCTTTATGGCCAATCATAGCAATTTTGCCATTTGCCAATTGAAACTGAGCATTGTTGCCTGGCCTCGCATAAGCTATTCTTTCGGGATAGGCTAAAGCGATTAGCGAGCCTGTCTCGAAGGAATCTACCATCGAATTGTCAATCTCTGCTTTGAAAAGCCTGCGATAATTTGAAGCAATTTTTTCTATTTTATTCAATCCTTTGATTGATAGATTTTCCCTTCTAGCTCTCCTTAATGCATCAATGCGGAGGTTGATATCTACTCCAGTGTCTGGAGCTAATGGGTCTCTTTCTTCCAAAAGTCCTGCAATATCTGCTGCCAAGGAAATTTTATCTTCATTTTCAGCAATCACTAGCATGTGGGCAATTCTAGGGTGTGCCGGAATTGCATGAATTTTCTTTCCATGTGGAGTGATTTTGCCATTTTCTACGGCATTTAGCTGAGTCAAAATATCAAAAGCCTGAGCCAAAGTCCCTACTGGAGGTGGTGTAAGCCATGTCAATTCCCTGATGTCCTTGATGCCCCATTCCAACATATCCAATACCATAAATGCCAAATCAGCTTCCAATATTTCAGGAGTTCTAAATTCAGCTAGGTTGGCATGTGTAGCTTTCGACCAAAGTCTATAGCAAGTACCGGGTTGAAGTCGTCCTGCTCGACCAGCTCGCTGATCCGCAGAGTCCTTTGCTATCCTAATTGTTTCCAATCTACTCAAACCTGACTTTGGGTCAAATTTTGATGTTCGTCCATATCCTGAGTCAATCACAATTGTGATTCCTTCAATAGTTAAACTTGTTTCTGCTATCGAAGTCGAAAGGACTACCTTCCTTTTGCCAGATCGATTTGGCATAATGGCCTGATACTGTGCAGTAGGTGAAAGTTGACCATATAGCGGATGGATGGAAAATTCGGGTAATTGCTTTCTTAAAATGGCTTCTGCTTTCTTGATCTCGCCTTGACCAGGCAAAAATACCAAGATATCACCTTTATCATTCTTACTTGCATCTATGACGCTTTTTGCAACCATTTCAGGCATCAACCATGGATCGATATCTCCAGCGTATTTGATTTCTACCGGAAACATTTTTCCATCACTCGAAATGACAGGCGCTTTAAGAAGCGATGAAAGTTGCTGCATATCCAATGTCGCAGACATTACCATGATTCTAAGGTCAGGTCTCAGCAGTTGCTGTGCTTCTCGGCAAAGAGCCATAGCTACATCTGCGTGAATATTTCTCTCATGAAACTCATCAAAAATAACCAATCCAACATCCTCCAATGCATTGTCAGAATGGAGCATTCTGGTAAGAATTCCTTCAGTCAATACTTCGAGCCTAGTATTGGTAGAAACTTGACTTTCAAATCTAATTCTATATCCAACCGTCTGCCCAACTTTTTCCTCCAAAAGTTCAGACATTCTCAAGGCTATCGATTTCGTAGCAAGCCTTCTTGGTTCCAGCATTAAGATTTTCTTTCCTTTCAAAAATGGTTGCTCAAGCAAAGCTAAAGGTAAAAGTGTGCTTTTTCCGGCACCAGGAGGAGCTTGCACGATCAATGTGTTGTTGGTATTCAGTTCTTGTATGACCTGTGGAATAATTTCCCTTACGGGTAGGTCTATTGAAAATGGATCAAAGTTCAAATCTTTCTATTTTGAGAGGGGCAAAGATAAAAAAAATCCGCTTTCTGACCCCAAAGAATCTATAGAAAGCGGATTTCATATAAATTGATCATGTATTTACTCTACTCTTGCAGCAGCTCTTCCATATTCCCAACGAATTTCGAATCCACCTTCAGTAACTTCATACACCAATCTTTCTTCCATTGTAGAACTTTGGCCTGATGGTACACTTACACGCAAAGCATCTTCTGCTTGGTCATAAGAATAAGAACCCCATTGTTTTGCTACTTTATTGAAGATGAAAGTAGATTCCATTTCTCCTGGAATTACAAAGAAACTGTATTTTCCTGCAGGCAAATCTTTACCTTGGATTTTGACATCCTTACTGAATTCAATAGTCGTAGCGTCATTTGCTCCTGCTCTCCAAACTTGACCTAAAGGTACCAAATCACCCCAGATGGTTCTACCTTTCACAGCAGGGCTGCTATAGTTGATGGTGATTTTTGCACCATTGATTTCACCTTCGGCTGTTTTTGCTGGACTAGGCTTTTCATCTTGCGCATTTGCAAAAAGACTAACTGTAGCAAACAATAAGGTCAGCAAGCCAAATTTTTTAAAGATTGATCTTTTCATATTATTTATTTGAGTTTAAAATAAGTTATTTAGACTGTTGAAATTTAGTCTGTTTTATTAATTATAACAAGATAAAATTTCACATCTCGTATTTGAACTTAAATTTTCACCCAAGCTTGCTTTTTATGGCTTTCAATAATCCTTTCACAAATCAATAGTTCTCTAAGTCCATCTTTGAAAGTTGGGAAAGTTGGTGCTGATGGTTGTTTTCCTTCTCTTACAGCAGCATATACTTCCTTAAACATTTGTTTGGAGGTATCAGGGAATCCTTCATTGTGCCCACCAGGAAAACTTATCAATCTTGCTGCTTCTGTAGAAAAAAGAGCAGGATCTTTCATCAGATGCTGATTTGCGGATTCTCTTTTTCCAATCCACATTTCATTTGGTTTTTCTGAACACCATTCAAAATTTGATTTGCTTCCAGCGATCTCTATGTTCAGACGGTTTTTACGACCTGCATTTACTTGAGAAACAGTCACAGAACCTTTGTTTCCATTGTCAAATCTCAAAAGAACTGTTGCATGATCTTCGGTATTGATTGGAACCTCAGCATAATCAGATGGGCTGAGCATTTTTCCTGAGTAAGTTTCAATTGGTTTCAGGGGCTTCAACCTTGTCTTGTGCACTGTAGAGAAATCAGCCATAACTTCGGTTATTTTCAAACCAGTCACATACTCAGTCAAGTCCAATAAATGTGATCCAATATCAGCTATTGCTCTAGAGTCTCCCGATTTATCAGGCTCCAATCTCCAGTTGTAATCAGTTTGTAAAAACAACCAATCTTGAAGGTATGAACCCATAATGCTATAAATATCACCCAATTCACCAGTTTCGCGCATGGTTTTCATTTGTCTCACCATTGGGTAATAGCGAAGATTAAAGTGGACAGCATTCACTAGACCTTTTTCTTCAGCCAATGCTACAAGCTCTTCGGCTTCTTCAATCTTTGTTGCAAGTGGTTTTTCACAAACTACATGCTTGCCAGCTAACAATGCAGCTTTAGATTGGGAGTAGTGAAGAAAATTTGGCGTACAAATATGGACTACATCTATTTCAGGATTTTGAAGCATTTCTTCAAAAGTATATGCATTTGGAATTCCAAGAATGGCTGCTTTTTCTCTTGCCAAATCAATATTGACCTCACAAAGAGCAACTACTTCCATGTTTGGCAATCTTCTCAATGCTTCCAGATGAGCTGGTCCTATAAATCCAGTACCAACGATTGCAGCTTGTATTTTTTTCATATTAAGGTTTGATAGTTTGTAAATTGAATAGATTCTAAAAAATAAATATAAGCTAAGATCTTTTTTTAACCTTTAAATCTCCAGATTTTCTTCAACTAGAGATTAGATTCAATAGATTATTTTAGAAGATCGAAATAGACGTGAGATATGAGATTAAGATGCGAGAAGCTAGTGTCTACGACTACGTCACCTCGACGACAGGAGAGGTCGCGATCCGTTTTTAAACTGGAAAGTTAAAATTGAAGTTAGGGAGTGAAATTCAGTATGAGATTTCTCCCTTTAGTCGAAATGACTTGTCTTTAAAACGAGAGTATATGTATAAAAAAAGTGTCAACTATTTTCAGAACGAGATAGTGGATTATTTAATCAAATATGTCTTTCCATTTAAATTTCAATACTGCGGTTTATCAAAAAAAATTCAACAAAATATGAACTGGCTTAGTTTGAGTATTTTAAATGCTTAAATTAAAAGGCTTAATCAATCAAAAGAAACAATGGCAAACTATAATCTTCGAGTAAACGGTAAGAAGTATGAAGTAGATGTTGAAGAGGACACTCCTTTGCTTTGGGTGTTGCGAGATCATCTTGGACTTGTCGGAACCAAATATTCCTGTGGGATAGCACAATGCGGTGCATGTACAGTTCATATCAATGGAGAAGCTACATTTTCTTGCGTTCTGCCTGTTTCGAGTATCGGAGATGATAAAGTGACTACGATAGAAGGACTTTCAGAAGATGGAGACCATCCAGTCCAAAAAGCATGGAACGAGATTGATGTAGCACAATGTGGCTATTGCCAAGCTGGTCAAATCATGAATGCTGCTTCATTCTTGAATAAAAATCCAAAACCATCTTTTGATGAAATTGATGAGGCCATGAATAGAAACATTTGTCGCTGTGGAACTTATCATAAAATCAGGGAAGCAGTAGCATTAGCAGCAAAAACTAAATAATCATGGCAGAGATAATTAAAACAAACAGAAGAGATTTCCTAAAATTGGCAGCTACTGCTACAGGTGGATTGTTTATTGGTTTCTACTGGTCGGGCTGTGATTCGCCAAAGATGCAAGTTCTCAGCAATGAAGAAATACTAGCCAAAGCTACAGATTTCAATAGCTTTCTTTCAATTACTCTCGATGGCGATGTAGTCATTTATTCCCCAAATCCTGAATTGGGACAAAACATCAAAACTTCATTTCCAATGGTGGTAGCAGAGGAATTGGATGCTGATTGGTCTAGGGTTAGAGTTTTGCAAGCACCATTGGATACTGATAAATTTGAAAGACAATTGACAGGTGGATCAGGGGCCATGCCACATTCTTGGGAGAGACTAAGGAAAGCTGGAGCAACGGCAAGACACCTTCTTTTGACTGCTGCGGCAACTCGTTTGGAAGTAGATAAGAACTCTCTCACTACAGAAAAAGGAGTGATTTACCATAAATCAAGTGGCAAAAAACTGAATTATGGGGAAGTGGTGCTGGATGCAGCGCAATTGGAAGCTCCGGATGAAGTGATTTTCAAAGACCCAAAAGATTTCAAAATCATAGGAACTCCAATCAAAAATGTGGACAATCAGGAAATGTTTACAGGAAAGCCTCTTTTCGGATTGGATTTTTACAGAGAAGGCATGCTTCATGCAATGGTACAAAGACCACCTTTTGGCATGAAAATCAAATCTGTCGATGATACTGAAGCACGTAATGTCTCAGGAATCCAAGAGGTATTCGTATATGATAATAACGTTGCCCTTGTTGGATCTTCTACTTGGCCGATCATGAAAGCCAAAAAACTCCTGAAAATCTCATATGAACCTGATGGGAATGTAGAAAGTACAGCTGATCATGACCGTATTTTCAAAGAACTTTTAGATTCCAAAGAAGCAAGAGTGATGCGTGAGGATGGTAATGTGGATGTTGCATTCAAAAATGCATCAAAAGTAATCACAAGTGAGTATCAATGCCCATTTTTATCGCATTCTCCAATGGAACCGATGAATTTTTTCGCTCATGTGAAAGAAGATCAAGTTGAGCTTATAGGTCCTACACAAACTCCAGATTCAGCACGAGTTCAGACTGCAAATTTATTGGGTATCCCAAAAGAAAATATTAGTGTGGAAATCACTAGGCTTGGTGGTGGATTTGGAAGGAGATTGAGGGCTGATTATGTGTTAGAAGCTGTGCAAATTTCCAAAAAGATGGAAGCACCTGTAAAAGTGACTTGGAGTAGGGAAGATGATATGACAGGTGGAGCTTATAGACCAGCAGTTAGATATAGATTTTCTGCGGCATTGGATGAGGAGGGGAATATGATAGGCTACAAACTCAGAGGAGTAGGAATGAATGCAGGAAATTCTGTAAGACAGGATAATTTTCCTTCAGGTGCAGTGGAAAATGTATTGATTGAAAATGTCAATTATGAATCTTCGGTAACAACCAATGCTTGGAGAGCGCCGATTACTAATTTCTTGGCTTATGCTGAACAATCATTTTTGGATGAAGTAGCATTAGAAGTTCAAAAGGATCCTGTGAAGTTTAGACTTGATCTATTGCAGAAAGCCAAAAACTCACCGGTTGGGTCAGTCAACTATGATGTGGATAGAATGATCGGAGTGATCAAAGATGTAGCTGAAAAGTCAAATTGGGGAAAAAACAGTAATGTAAAACAAGGATTCTCAGTTTACTTTTCCCATAGATCTTATGTAGCTCAGGTGGCAAATATAGAAATGGAAAACAATCAGCCAGTTCTCAAAAAAATCATCGCAAGTACAGATTGTGGGATCGTAGTAAACCCAACTGGAGCAAATCATCAAGTAAGAGGTGGGATAGTAGATGGAATGGGGCATGCAATGTTCGGAAACCTAACTTTCGAAAATGGACTTCCAAAACAGAAAAACTTTGATTCTTACAGACTAATAAGGATGAAGGAAGTTCCTGAGGTTGAATTACATTATGTAGATAGTGGCTATGATCCAACAGGATTGGGAGAACCAGCATTACCACCTACTGGAGGAGCTATTGCCAATGCAATTTTTGCAGCTACAGGCAGAAGACTAAGAAGTCAGCCTTTTGTAGAGCAAAAAGAATATTCAGATATGAATTTGGAGATTAGGAGAGGGTGATTGTTTATTTGAAATGTGGTATAAGTAGAGCAAAAAGCTTTGCAAAACATAAAAATAAAAAAGTAAAGTTACGAGCCTGATATAGCTTTAAATTTTGTATTAATTTAGTGATCACTAAAAAGCTTAAATCTGTATGGCTAAACTTCAAATATTGATAAGTAGGGGATATTTGATCAATAAAAAAAGCTATCTTTTCCAGAGATAGCTTTTTATTTTTTATATAAAGTGAAATAAGAATCAAGCCTTATTTCTAATTGATCAATGTATACTAATCAATGTTTGTCTTCAGATTTTTTCTTGAATAGAGTACTCCTCACATCTACAGCCGAAATTCCAGCACCTAGGCCAATTAAAATACATACAATCAATAAAAATAATTGTGCACCAGGAGCAATAGGTGAATTGAATATTTGTAATAGCATGATATATTAAGATTAGATTTATTTCAAATAATTTTATGCAAGATAGCACACAGAACTTTTATGACAAAATTGGTTTGTAAAAAAGCAGGATTAAAGAGAAATCCTGCTTTTATTTTGGACAATTAATCTATGTCATCGTCCAAGTCTTCAAAGTCATCATCATCGAAGTCATCATCATCATCGTCGAAATCTATGAAGTTGTCATCGATTAACTCGCTTTCTTCCTCAAGGTCATAAACCTCGTCTTGGAAGTCTTCCGTAAAATCTTCGTCATCTTCTTCGAAATCATCAAAATCATCAAATTCATCTTCTAAATCGTCCATTTTTTGATAATAAATTGTTGCTAAATTGATTGAATGTTTTTGGTAAATACTAAATACCGTAAAATTTTTATTTAAGCCAAGACTGCCTCATCATTATTTTTATGGAACATTTTTATCTCGTTGATATTCAGGTTTATATTTTGTTGCTGCATCCATTTTTCTTCTAATATATTTACCCAAACCTCCATATAAAAGATAACATCTTCTTTAACATTCTTCCTTAAGTTGTTTCTTTTAGAAAGAGGCATTTCTTTTAGAACTTCTGGAGAAGTCAACTTTTCGAGGTGGGCCAAATCTGATAGTGTCAATCCAGCACTTAGAAGTTGGTCAATGACTTCATCCATTGGCAAACCGCTTGTAGGACAATAATCGATTAATTGATCGTTCCAATCCCCGTGCCTTTCCATTGCATATCGATGAATATCTCCTTTTGTATACTGTGTAATTTCTTGTGCCAAGTTTCCGCAATTACAAGCACCCATATGACCCCATTGGTATGTTGCTCCATTTTTTAATTTATCTATTGTTCCTCGAAAAGCTTTTATAAGTTTTAAATTTGCTGTAGCCATGATTTTTTTATGTTTAATCTACCATACAAGGAATATAACTAATCAATCGAGAGCAAGTTTATTTTTTTTATAAAAAATTGTGACGGTTTAATAACAACTTGTTTAGATTAATTTATGATTCTGAAAAATGAGATTAATAAATGGATAATATGAAAAGAAACTTAACAAAATCGAAAGAAATTACTTTGTTGATAGTTAACCGAAGAATTCAACAAAAAAAAATTACACGCTTTGTAAAAGATCTCTAAATGAAATTAAATGGAGTACTAGAAATGACACCAAAATGTGTATTGACGTACAGTACAGTTATAAATAGACTAGTATATTCTCGTGGGTGTTTGTGTAAACCAATACTATCCGAATGTTTTAATTGCTGACACTCAAAAAAAAATTAAATCATTTAATTAAAAATTGTTTTTATATATTTTTTTATCAAAGGTTTTGATAGGTATTGTTTTACCAACGAATAGTTATTTGCTTTGTTGATGTCTCTTTCATCCACAGAACTACTAAGGATATAAACCTCTGGTTTATAATCGTATGGATCAAACTCCTCCAAAAAATCCCAGCCAGTCATTTCAGGCATATTTAGATCCAAAAACAAATAGTTTGGATGAATACTTGAAATATCTTTTAGAGCATCAGTTGCACTTTGAAACTTAAATATTGTGAAAGGAACTTTTATGTTCTTAGAAATAAGTTTTTCAGTCACAAAAGTGCTGATCGGATCATCATCTATGAGTACTATTTTAAGCATTGAAGTGCACAATAGTTGTGGTGAAATACAATAAAATTTATACAAAAATACAAAAATACAGTTAGAAAGCAATAGGTAAACTGCATAAAAATTAATTTATGAGTTGTAATTTATTTTAATATGTATTAAAATTATCTTCAATAGCGCTTGAAAGTGAGTTTTCAAATATAATCATACACGAAATCATTGACGGATTACTGTCGATAGTAGTTGAACTAGAAGGTATATACCTTATTAAAAATTATGGAAATTGTCAACAATCTATTATTGACGATTGTGTGCCTCCGAGTAGTCACCTGATATTTTAATTATAACGAAAATTTAATTTACAATACTTATAAAAGGTATTTGTAATTAATTAGCCTTTACATGATCTTTATAGGCACCCACAACTTTCCTCGCAGATTTTATTAAGTTTTTATTTTTCGACTTAGTTCCACTTGCTTCACTAACTGCTGTTATTGTCATTAGCATTTTATCTTGCTTTGGATCTATATAATCTACGATCAATTGAAGCAATTCATAATTTTTTGTTGAAGTCATATTTTGCCTTCCCATAAATCTAGGGTCAAACATCCATGGGTCCCAAACACGCATTCCCCACATTGGATACTGATTGTTGTATATTTCCCTTTGTCGAGGCTCTTCGTTAGAGCTATATCTGATCACCAACTCTGGGGATTCTCTATCATATATAAGTCCTAATTCTTTCATTTTAATTTCTATCTCATTTGATACTTTTGCATCAAGTAATTCGTCACTAAAACTCTTAACTCCTATTTCTTTATTGACTATAACAAAAGAAGTATATTCTTTGTAGGGTTTAACTTCGGTTCTTTCTTTGAACAACTCTATGGAGCTGCATGATGATAAAAACATGGTTACAAGTGAAAGAAAGATCAGGGTTGCTTTTTGCATATTGTCATTATTTAATCACTAATTCTCAATAAATATATGAACGATAAACTGATATATTTGATTTCCTTTTTTAAATATAGTGGAATATGTGTATCCTCTATCCCATCAATAGCCTTGCAAATTGATTTAATTTTAAGTCATTTGATTCATTAGTAATTAATTGGCCAATAACGATGTTTTGCATGAATTTATTTGATAATTCAACTACTAGGATAATTGTATCGTGCTAGCTGTTAATTAAAGACCAAGAAACAATAGATGGTAAAAGAATCTATATTTGGTTTTAATCTTTATAATTAATTATCATTTTTGTCAAAATTTTAACTTCAAAATCTTTATCAATGAAAAAAATATTTACGATTATAATTTCTTTGACGTTTGGTTATCATAGTTTTAGTCAAGATTTGACTTCGGCGATTGTTGTTGACTCTTTGGCACAGTTGGTTGTAAAAGACACATCATATTGGACAAATGAGTTTAGTGTTGGATTGAATTTCAACCAAGCTGCATTTAGTGGTAATTGGAAAGCAGGGGGTGTCAATTCTGTTGCTTTTGGTTCTATAGCAGCAGGCAAGGCAAATTATGCAAAAGGAAAATTAAGTTGGGACAATCAACTGGAATTGATGTATGGGATTGTAAAAAATGAAGGTCAACAAGTAAGGAAATCTAATGACAGGATATTTTTTGATTCCAAAGTAGGATACAAAGCGAGTAAAAATTGGTCTTACTTTGGTTCATTAAATTTTATGACACAGTTTACTGATGGTTTTGAGTATGGACCGGATGATCAACGCTCTTTGATTTCAGGTTTCTTTTCACCTGCATTTTTGACATCTGGTATTGGTATGGAATATAAGCCCAATAAGGATTTTGCACTAAGAATAGCTCCTTTTTCGCCAAGATTCACATTTGTTTCAGATCCGACTATCATCCAAAATGTACCAACAAACTATGGTGTTCCTGTTGGTCAGAAAGTGAGAACAGAATGGCTAGCATTGCAACTTTATGCTACTTATGATAAAGAAATTACAGAAAATTTGACCGTAAAATCAAGATATCAAATGTTCGCAAATTATGAGACTTTGGCTTTCAAAACTATAGATCACAGGCTAGACGTAACTTTGATTGCCAAGATTACTAGATTTGTAGATGTTACATTCACAAGTATCAATGTTTATGATTTGGATATGGATCCAGGAATTCAATATTCTCAGGCTTTGGCATTAGGTATTTTGTATAAGGTAAGCAACAAAAAGTAGGTGTTTGTACACTTTTTCTGTAAAATATTTTGAATATTATTTTTAAATACTATTTTTGTTCTAATTGTGGTAGTTAAAATAATAGTTGGTTTAGTTTTCATATAAAGGGCAGGAGAGTTTCTCCTGCTTTTTTATTTTTATCACAAATTTTTAATTTAAGCATTCTAATTTTTTTTATCATTATTTACTTTTTTTGTAATTAATTTTAAATAATAATGTTAAGATTTTTTGATATCATAATCAGCTATATCCTTTAGTAGTTAACATATGTATTTGATATCTTGACAATAATCAAATTGTATATCTTTAAGCTAGCTTGGTTCCTTCGAATTTATCACGATGTAATATCAGCTTATATAAATTGACTTTAGTATGTAAGTACAGGATGGTTGATTGATTTTCTATTTTTAATTTTGATTGTGATCTGCCTTCTTTCCGTTTCCATGCAAATAACATCCTATATTAAAGCAAATGATTTAATACTTATAGTAATGGACTATATTCTGTATCTGTTCATTAACGTATTTACCCTAGCATCAAAATACCGAGTTCAGCTGCCATTCAAGGTGTGATTTAAGGTTTACGATTATCCGCAATGATACCAAAAATCGCGTTAATAATCGTCGAAGGTCGATAGCAGCTGAATTTAAGGTATTTACCTAGTTTAGTGTGGTTACTGATGAGAAAGTTAAAGAATTAACAAATTTAAATAATCTATGAAAAGCACATTATTTTCTTTTTTTGTTATCCTAATTGTTGTTAATCAATCTTTTAGTCAAACTAGAGAGGTTTTAGAATTGAAAAACTGGAAGTTTTATCAGGGTGATGTAAGCCATGCGAGTCAGTTGAATTTTGATGATTCTGAGTGGGAGCAAGTAATTGTTCCCCATGATTGGGCCATTAAAGGCCCATTTGATAAGGAAATTGATCTTCAGGTAGTCAAAATAGAGCAAAACAATGAAACTATTGCAACTGAGAAAACAGGTAGAACAGGCTCTTTGCCTTTTATTGGAGTAGGATGGTATAGAACAAAAATCGTGAGACCCGATTATGATACAGATAAGCAAGTGATTTTGACATTTGATGGAGCAATGTCCAATGCAGAAGTTTATGTAAATGGTCGAAAGATAGGTAATAGGCCTTATGGCTACAGTTACTTTTTTTTTGACATTTCAAAGGAACTGAAAGTAGGCAGTGAAAATGTAATAGCAGTGAGATTAGAAAACAAGGCGTTTTCATCAAGGTGGTATCCAGGAGCTGGGATTTATCGAAAGGTCAAAATGATCACTAAAGACATAGCGAGTTTCAAGCATTGGGGACATTTCATTACTACACCTTATATAAATGATAGTATTGCCAAAATCAATATCAAATCCCAAGTACATGGAGAAAATATCGTTATAAAAACTTTTATCAAAGATGAGAAAGGGAATGTGGTGGTAGAAAATGTTGCTAATCAGAGGTTTGGTGATGAAATTGAGCAAAGTATTTCTTTAATGAATCCAAAGAAATGGGATATCGAAACGCCATATTTGTATACAGCAGAAATGGAGCTTTATCAGGATGATATTTTGAAAGATAATGAATCAATTACTTTTGGAGTTAGAGAGATCAAGTATAGTTCTGAAGTAGGTTTTGAATTGAATGGGAAGGTGGTAAAGTTCAAAGGCGTATGCCTTCATCATGATCTAGGCCCTTTGGGTGTTGCTGTCAATAAATCTGCGCTAAGGAGGCAGCTCAGAATATTGAAAGACCTTGGAGTGAATGCTATCAGGTCATCCCATAATATGCCTTCAATAGAACAGCTAGAACTATGTGATGAAATGGGTTTTTTGTTTTTGGCAGAGAGTTTTGATGAATGGAAAAAGCCAAAAGTAAAGAATGGATACAATTTATACTTTGATGAATGGGCTGAGAAGGATATTGTTGATTTAGTTCATGCCACAAGGAATCATCCAAGCATAGTAATGTGGAGTGCAGGAAATGAAGTCCCTGATCAATGGGGGAGTGATGGTGTGAAGCGTGCTAAGTGGATTCAAGATATTTTTCATAGAGAAGATTCTACCAGACCAGTTACTGTAGGCATGGATCAAGTTAAAGCAGTAATGGAAAATGGATTTGGTGCAATATTAGATGTTCCAGGGTTAAATTATAGAGTTCATTTATACGAAGATGCCTATAAACTTTTTCCCCAAGGGATGATTTTGGGATCAGAAACTGCCTCTACAGTAAGTTCACGTGGTGTTTATAAATTTCCTGTCGAAATTGGGTTCAATAGAATTCATGATGATTTGCAAAGTTCGTCTTATGATGTTGAATATTGCAGTTGGTCTAATTTACCTGACGATGATTTTGTTTTGCAGGATGATAAGCCATGGGTGATTGGAGAATTTGTTTGGACTGGTTTTGATTACTTGGGTGAGCCAACACCTTATGATAATTTCTGGCCTTCTCGGAGTTCATATTTTGGTATTTTGGATTTGGCTGGAATTCCCAAAGACAGATACTACCTATATCGAAGTAGATGGAATAAAAAGGAGGAAACATTGCATATTCTGCCTCATTGGAATTGGAAAGGAAGGGAAAGGGAAAAGACACCTGTCTTTGTATATACAAATTATGAATCGGCAGAGCTTTTTGTAAATGGTAAAAGTCAAGGAGTCCAAAGGAAAAATAACACTTCAAACCTGCACAGATACAGATTGATGTGGATGGATGTGAAGTATGAACCAGGCGAAGTGAAAGTTGTGGCGTTTGATGAAAATGGAAAAGCAGTTGCAGAAAAGTTCATAAGGACATCAGGGAAAGCACACAGTATTCTACTTGAAGCAGATAGAAAGGTGATAAATGCTGATGGGGAAGATTTAAGTTTCATTACTGCCACTATAGTTGATAGGAGAGGAGTTCCTGTTCCTGATGCTATGGAGAGGTTAAGCTTTGTGGTGTCTGGTAATGGTTCATTCAAAGCTGTTTGTAATGGTGATGCTACATCTCTAGAAGTGTTTCATAATCCTGCAATGAAAACTTTCAATGGAAAACTTGTAATAATTGTACAGTCATCCGAAATAGAGGGAGATATAAAGGTTACTGTCTCAGGCAAAGGACTCAAAACTAGCGTGATTGATTTAAGTAGTAAAAAATAAATCTAGGTTATTTTTTTAATCATGACTCTTTCTAAGAACCATACAAATAAGTTGAGTAATAATCAATCGAATTATAAAACTTGTACAATGTCTTAGATAAAGATCGTCCACTATATAATGTCTCTTTTTGCCTAAAGTACAATTTTAGAGCACTCATTTGGAATTATGTATACCCGCGTTCATAACCGTAGCCACATTAAATTAGGTATATACCTTGAGTTCAGCGGCTGCCGACTGTTGACGGTTGTCTACATGATTTCATTTTCCTTTGACTAGATAATGACACTTTTGATTAACTAATTTTTGTTTTAAATGTTTGTTAATTATTTATTTAAATATTAAATTAGTGAAATAAACATTACTTATTTGATTAAATATAATTTTGATTATATATTATTTAACTTTAAAAGTTATTTTAACTATGAAAAAATCTATTTATACAATTTTAGCTTCTGTAATATTGACAGCTTGTCTGGTAGAACCAAAGCCAGAGGATAGTTTAATTGAAGAGTTGAGAACTGAGAAGGAAACTCTACTAATACGATCTTTTGATGAGTCTAGAACTGAACCAGTTGATTATAGTTTTTTGGGATATGGTTTTGATGTTAGAGGGGAATTTGCAGGAATAAGTTCTGTAAAGAGCAAGATTTTTGATTTAGAAAAACTTGCTGAGGAAAACAGTGCGCTTATAGATATTGTAGAGACAAACCAACAGGCAGGTAAAATCGATATAACAGCAGTAAATAGAAATGAATTTTTGATGGGTCTTTCTGATAATTTTGAATCGACTAGAGGACTTAGTGTGTTTAGTGGGACAATAGATGCGTATTTTCCGGATAGTTTAATTTCTGAAGATAATGTTTTTGCATCTTGGACTTTGACAAGGTTGTTTAAAAACATCAGCATTGACCTTGAAGGGTCTGAATTTTTAACGCAAGAGTTTACTAATGACCTGCAAAATAAAAATCCAGAAGAATTGGTTGATAAGTATGGTACACATTTTATTAACAATGTACTTTTGGGGCATAAACTGACTATCATGTACAGTTCAGAAACTGAAAATCCCGATAAGGAAGATGCTGCTATTTTGGGACTATCGGTTGCCATGAGAAATATTTTTGATATTGGATCTGGTTCTGTAAAACATGTGAATGCAGTTTTAGCAGAAGGAAATTTTTCTCAAATTTTAAGCTATAAAGCAGTTGGAGGTGATTCAACACAAATGCTTCAAACAGAAGGTGATGAAGATGATTTTCCAAAAGTTGATATACAACCTTGGCTTAACACCCTTGAAGAGGAAAATATGACTTTTATTGGTAAGGAAATTCTTCCTTTGTATGAGCTCATACAAGATGAAACATTGAAAACTGAAGTTAAAAATTATATTGAAAACTTATTTGACACCTAAAAGGTGCTCTCTTCTAAATTTGTTGACACCATGGATAACTTAATTTACATAGATCATTAAAATGTATTAGATAATCCTATTCTTAGTAATGAGGCTGCGCACATGGTTACATCAAGAGTCTTAGTACTTTACAGTTGAGTAGAGATTCCTGAGAATTCGCTCCAATCCTTGTCTCTCAATATTCCTTCCAATAAACACCAAAACAGGTTGAGGGTCTTCGCCCTCAAGGTATTCATGTTTGGTGAGTGAAACCTTATTTCCAGTTGATTGTACTAAGATAATATCATCAGACCCCTCAATTTTTGCAAATCCCTTAATCCTATATATTTGATTGTAATGCAAGAACATCGTTACAGTTAAAGCAGCGTATAGCTTGTCTTTATCAAATGGATTGACAACTTCAATAGCAATGCTTTTCATTCCATGACCATTTTTGCTCTCTCTACTTTCAAAATCAAGTCTGTTAAATTCGTTGATGTTCTTTGTAGAATCAAAGAAACCTTTTTCAATAACACCGAATTTTGAGCTTGTGATCTTGGCAAAAGGATTAATTTCCGAAATGTGCCTTTTAATCATGCTTATATAAGAAGACTGCACCATATCTTCTTTATTGATTATTATATAATCAGCAGCTACCAATTGCCTGGTGATTTCAGGTATCTCTGTCACCCTTTCTTCAAAATTCTCAGCATCCACAATTACTATTATTGATTGGAGGTCAAAGAATTTCATTATATCCTCTCTTTTGAATATCGATGCAAGCATACCTGCATCAGCCACTCCTGAAGCCTCAATGTATAGATTCTCGGGTAAGTTTTCTGCCATGATCATTTGCTCTAATACAGCTATTAACTCTGTATCTAAAGAACAGCAAATACAGCCATTATTTAGCTCAAAAAGTTGATTGTAGTTTTTTTTTACGAGTGCGTTGTCTATTGACGTGCTTCCGAATTCATTTTCTATTACAAAGTTCACCTTGCCTTTTTGCTGTTCAAGTAGGGTGTTCAAAAATGTTGTTTTTCCTGACCCCAAGAAGCCTGTTAGCAATGTGAATTTGATTTTTGGTTTATTCATTTTTTTATTTTTTGACTATATAAACGCAACTATGTTGCAATTTAATTAGATGTCTATTTATATCATAGTATTATATATGATTTTAGTGTTCTTTATTGTAATACATGTTAAAGTCCACTAGTTTCGATTAAAAAGACATTTTTACTTCAATCTTTTCAACCTTCTCTTTACTAATCATCTTACATTGTCGAAAAGTAGAATCTGTGATGATAAATTTTTCAATTTTCAACTTTTTCGGATCATCATAAATGTATATTCTCAAGAAACTAGAATATATTTCTACTAAAGCTTACTTGGCATCGATCGAGAGGAAAATTAAAAAATTGAATGAGTATTCTCTGAGGGAATTTTGAACTAGATTTAACAAGGATATTTATGTAAAACTGATACTTTGTGAAATGTATGGGATTTCACTGCTTTATTGAAAGTGAAATATTGAAAAAAAATCAAATCACAGTATCTTATGAAGAAAGCTTTTTGTAAGGTATTAATACAAAAAAAAACACCAAGTCAACACTATTTTTGTAAAGCTCAGTGAGGTTTCCCTTACAGAAAAGTTATAGTATTTATTGTATAGCTCTTGTCTGTAATATTGATTTTATGCTAACGCATTTAATGGTTGTTGAATTGAGAAGTAAGAGCTTGATTGCGTGGATATGCATGTAAGATCTTGATATTTTAAAAATCAAAGAGCTTAAAAAAAAGTACTTCTATTGCTTAATTTGGCGCTTTTTAGCTTTTTCTTACTTTCTTAAATCTCAGGAAATCGAATTGGGAAAATCAATTTTGAAAGATCTAATGGTAACTTTAGTGCGCTCGGAAGGATTCGAACCCTCAACCCTCAGAGCCGAAATCTGATATTCTATCCAGTTGAACTACGAGCGCAAGAAAAGGGATTGAACAAATTTCAATCCCTTCCATATTAATATTTATAACTTAGGCAATAGCCTCTTTTACTTTCTCAGCAGCTTCTTTCAAAGTGATCGCAGAAGAAACTTTCAATCCTGATTCATCGATGATTTTCGCACCTTCTTCAGCGTTTGTTCCTTGCAATCTCACAATGATTGGCACTTGAATGTCACCAATAGACTTGTAAGCTTCTACCACACCATTTGCAATTCTGTCACATCTTACGATACCACCGAATACATTGATAAGGATAGCTTTTACATTTGGATCTTTCAAAATAATTCTAAATCCAGCTTCTACAGTAGTAGCATTTGCCCCGCCACCTACATCTAGGAAGTTAGCCGGTTCACCACCAGAAAGCTTGATCATATCCATAGTTGCCATCGCAAGACCAGCTCCGTTTACCATACAACCTACGTTTCCGTCAAGTTTTACATAGTTCAAACCTGATTCAGCAGCTTCTACTTCCAAAGGATCTTCTTCAGCAATATCTCTCATTGCCGCAAGATTCTTTTGTCTATATAGTGCATTGTCATCTATGTTAACTTTAGCATCTACAGCTAGAATTTGATCATCTGAAGTCTTCAATACAGGATTGATTTCAAATTGAGAAGAATCAGTTCCTTCATAAGCTGCATAAAGAGCAGTGATAAATTTCACCATTTCTTTGAATGCATTTCCTTCAAGACCAAGTTTGAAAGCTACTTTTCTAGACTGGAAACCTTGCAGACCAACTTTAGGATCTATCCATTCCTTGATGATTTTTTCAGGAGTTTTTTCTGCAACTTCCTCGATGTCCATACCACCTTCTGTAGAAGCCATGATCACATTGCAACCTTTAGCTCTGTCCAAAAGGATAGATAGATAATATTCTTTTGGTTCTGAAGCACCAGGATAATAAACATCCTGAGCAACTAGTACCTTATTTACTTTTTTACCTTCAGGACCTGTTTGGATTGTCACCAAAGTACCTCCAAGGATGTTTTTGGCTTTTTCAGCTACATCTTCCAATTTTTTGGCAAGAACCACACCGTTAGAATCTGTTTCCTGAACTTTGCCCTTACCACGTCCACCGGCATGGATTTGTGCTTTGATCACATACCATGAAGTGCCTGTCTCTGCATTGAGTTTTTTGGCCGCTTCAAGTGCTGCTTCAGGGGTATCAGCTACGATTCCTTCCTGAATTTTTACACCATAACTTTTTAAAACTTCTTTTGCTTGATATTCGTGTATATTCATCCTTGTGAAATTTTTGCACGAAGTTAAGGCCTTCAACTCGATTTTTCAAGTTAAAAACAGTCTGTTTTGGTAAATATTTAGCAATTTTGACGGAATACTTCTTATTGGTTGTAATTTTGAATGTTTTAAAACTTGACTATGCTGGTAGCAAAAGGAATAGAGAAATATTATGGTGATCTGCATGTGCTTAAGGGAGTGGATGTTATGATCAATCAGGGTGAAGTCGTTTCTATCGTAGGGGCTTCGGGTGCAGGAAAAAGCACACTTTTGCATATTTTAGGGACTTTGGATGAAGCCGACAAGGGTGAAGTAAAAGTTGGAGAAACCAATGTCACAAAACTCAAAGGAGATAAATTGGCGGAGTTTAGAAATAGGGAAATTGGTTTCATTTTTCAATTTCACAACCTTTTGCCCGAGTTTACGGGCGCAGAGAATATCATCATTCCAGGTTTGATCGCCGGAAGAAATGAAAAAGAACTTAAAACTAGGGCAAAAGAACTTGCCACAATCCTCGGAGTGGAAGGAAGATTGCAGCACAAGCCTTCGGAGCTTTCTGGAGGAGAACAGCAAAGAATCGCTGTAGCACGAGCGTTGATCAATGACCCTAAAATCATTTTTGCAGATGAACCAAGTGGAAATCTTGATTCAAAGAGTGCACAGGATTTACACGAATTGTTTTTTAGACTTCGAGATGAATTTGGTCAGTCATTTGTAATTGTCACCCACAACCAAGAACTGGCAGAAATGGCAGATAGAATGCTGACGATGCAAGATGGGAAAATTGTTTCGGGGCTTTAAATAAATACTAAATGTCCTACTTCCTTTTCAATACTTCCAACATCTCGTTGACATGCTTTTTTGACTCAAACATGTCTGAATATGCACCTTGCACAATATGATTGCTATCAAGTAAATAGGTGATTCTTTTAGGCATTCTGACTAAAGGAATTAAAGCGTCATAAGCTTTGCAAACATCTCCTTTTCCGTCACTTAATAGCTCAAAGGGTAATTTAAATTCTTTTTGGAACTTAAGATGGGTTTCGATTGAATCCCGACTGATGCCATAGACAGGTATATCGAGATCTCTAAATGCTGCAAATTGATCTCTAAAATCACAAGCTTCAGCAGTACACACTCGGGTGAAGTCCTTAGGATAAAAATAGATGATGCAAGATTTTCCTGCTGCATCTTTATTTAATGTGAAATCATTTCCTGATGTGGAAGGTAAAGTAAAGTTTGGTGCTTTTTGACCTATTTTGAGTGCCATGATTTTTGGATGAAATTTAAATACCAAACCATAAAACAGAAAAAAGGTTCCACAGAATTTTTTATGGAACTAATCCCCATCGATAAGGTTTTATCTAGAAATCCGAATTTAAATATTTCAAGTTTTGAGTAAAAAAAGTGTTCAACACATGCTATTGGCAGGATTTCTATTTTCACTGATGAATGTAGCAGTGAAATTAGTACCGCACATTCCTGCAATAGAGATTATACTTTTTCGATCTGTCATGAGTTTTTTTATGACCTATTTTGCATTGAAAAGACTCAACATACCTCTTTTGGGAAATAATAGGTCTTTGTTGATCATTAGAGGTATAGCAGGTTCTGTTGGTCTGATCGCATTTTTTTACAATCTTCAAACGATCCCTTTGGCAAGTGCGGTGACGATAAATTACCTAGCTCCGATATTTACCACCATCTTGGGGATTTTTATAGTTAAAGAAAAAGTAGCTAAGCGCAAATACATTTATTTCGGGATCTCTTTCCTAGGAGTGGTCATTATCGAAGGTTTTGATCCAAGGATTAGTGCATTTGACTTGGGTATTGGATTGATCGCTTCCTTGGCAATGGGTGTGGCTTACAATGTGATCAGAAGATTGAAAAATTCAGAACATCCACTAGTTATTATGTTCTATTTCCC
Source organism: Belliella alkalica (assembly GCF_022549785.1). Lineage (GTDB taxonomy): Bacteria > Bacteroidota > Bacteroidia > Cytophagales > Cyclobacteriaceae > Belliella > Belliella alkalica. Next base: position 385,744 of record NZ_JAKZGO010000001.1, on the reverse strand, counting down.
TTTGATTACGACCCCAATTGCTGCTGTTGTTTCCTACTTTTTTTGGGTAATGCCTACTGGCTGGGATTGGTTGATTTTGGTGATTGTTGGTGTTTTGACTCAGGCAGCCCAATATTTTATGACTTTGGCATATCAGAATGCAAATCTTTCCAAAGTGGCAAGTTTGAGCTATGTAGGAATCATCTATGCGCTGAGTTTTGGTTTTTTGATTTTTGATGAGACATATAGTTTGATTACTTATATGGGGATGGTGCTGGTTTTGGCTGGAGTGATTTTGAATGTAACTTCGAAAAAGTAAAAACACCTATTCATTTTTAGGAAAGAATAGGTGTTTATATATGGATTCTAAAACTGCTTTTATTTCTAATTTTTCAATTCGATTTCGATATCTGCAAATTTATCTATATTATCACTTACTCTTTTGTAAATGTTCCTATTTGTATTCCTATTGATAAGTAAAGTTCCATTTACCAATTCTGCATTCTCAAAATCAGCGTCTGATATTCCTCTAAACCAATTATTCGCATTGATTTCGAACAATACAAGTGGATTATTCATCGCATCAATTGTGAAAAATTGACCTTCACCTTCAATTTCAACTTCGAAATCAATGTCGTCACCAAAATATTCATAAATCAATGGTGCTGTGGATCCATCAGAAAATGAATACGTGCCTTCTATAAATATTGAAGGTTCGTTTCTGTAATCAATCAAGTCTAATTCTATTTCAATCTCCCTATACTCACCTGCTTCGATATTGATTATAAAATCTGTGGACTCGTCGAATTCGTTAAAGGTGATTTTTCTGATATCGTTGAATTCGATTTCAAATTCTTTGGAGAAATTTCCTGACTCATTCCTTCCTTCGACTTCTAATTCCAATTCCTTGATTTGAATGAAACCACTTTCAATAGTCAGATTACTGTTTGCAACTCTACCATTTTGAGACGATTGAGTTCCATTGTTTAAAACAAAGGCAAAGCCAAGTTTCCCTTCACCGCTTCCAAGCGGATCATCTTCATTGTTGCAAGAGGTAAAGCCAATTGCTAACGCAAGCGTTAGGACTTTAAGGATGTTTTTAGAAATTTTCATATCACTTTGGTTTTTTAATGCTATAATTCAAGGTGTTTGAATTAAATTTTATTGATGGTGAAAATTAATTTTCAAGAACCGTACTAGTTTTTTAACAATTTTTCACATTATAAACAAAGGGTATATAAAAATGTATATGCGAAATTAATTTGTGATCAAGTTGCATTTACCTGTCTTTAAATTTCTGAAAAAATCATAAAAAGTATAATTGGGCAAATCCTTGCATTGGTCTAAACTTTACAAATTTTCAAAACTTGAAACACCCTAATCAGTTTTTCCAATACGTAATTATTTCTTTGCTTTTGTGAATTAAGGAAAAAAGAGATGATTACTGCTATATTTGAGAATTCCAAAGCTGAAAGTAATTTGAAAGTTATGTGTAATACTGATTTAAATATCTTTTTTTTTGAGTGAATTGATTTGGATTTATTCTAAATTTGGATTTTTAGGATAATCTAACAAAGGATAGTGCAAAAGCATGATATTTAAATTAAAAGCCTGCTTTATTAGCTATGAAAAACAGAACCTATAAAACTTAATCCAGCCAAAGTTTAAAAATAATGAAAATCACAAAAGACCTATACCAAGGTTCCTTGGCACTGTTGACAGACTTTTACCAACTCACAATGGCATATGCCTATTGGAAATCTGGAAAGGCAGAGCAAGAAGCTATTTTTAATCTTTTTTTTAGAAAAAATCCCTTCCAAAGTGGTTTTACAATTGCCGCAGGTCTCGAATATGTAATAGATTTCTGTAATAATTTCACTTTCAACAAAGGTGATTTGGACTATTTGAGTGAGATGAAAAACACTGATGGAACGGTTGTCTTTGAGTCGGATTTCATTGAATATTTGAGAGAAATGAGATTCACTTGCGATGTGGAAGCAGTGGAAGAAGGAACAGTTATTTTCCCTCACACACCTTTGATCAAAGTCAAAGGGCCACTGATCCAATGTCAGCTTTTGGAAACTGCTTTGTTGAATATTACCAATTTCCAAACTTTGATAGCTACAAAAGCGGCGAGGGTAGTTTTTGCTGCAAAAGGAGACTCCGTTTTAGAGTTTGGTTTGCGTCGGGCACAAGGGATAGATGGAGCATTGGCAGCAAGTAGAGCTTCATTTATAGGGGGATGTTCTGCCACAAGTAATGTGATGGCAGGGAAATTATTTGGAATTCCGGTATCAGGAACGCATGCACACAGCTGGATTATGTCTTTCGATACAGAGCTTGAGGCATTTTATGCGTATGCAGATGCTTTTCCTGAAAAATGTGTGTTTTTGGTTGATACTTATGATACGATCAATGGGATCAAAAATGCGATCGAAGTTGGCAAAGTTTTGAGGGAAAAGGGAAAAGAAATGGTAGGAGTCAGAATTGATTCTGGAGATTTGGCCTATTTTAGTAATATAGCCAGGGAAATGCTCGATGAAGGTGGGTTTCCTGATGCCAAAGTGGTTGCTAGCAATGATCTAGATGAACATATTATAACCTCATTGAAAGCCCAAGAAGCTTCTATAGACGTATGGGGAGTGGGAACTAAACTGGTGACAGCATACGATCAGCCTGCTTTGGGTGCAGTTTACAAATTGGCAGCTATAAAGGATCAAAATGGCAATTGGGAACCCAAAGTGAAAGTTTCCCAACAATCCATTAAGATCAATATCCCTGGCGATCATGATGTCATCAGGTTTTCTAAAAATGGAAAAGCAGTAGCAGATATGATCTATTTGAAAGAAGAGCAAGCCAAGAAAAATATTTATACGATTATTGATCCTATCGATCCTACAAAAAGAAAAAAGATCAATGGGGAGCATATAGATCAAACAATTCTTTTGAAGCCTATTTTCAAGAACGGGATACAAGTATATGATCCGCCTGCTATCGAAAAGATCAAAGAAAACACCCAAAAGAATCTTCAATTTTTTGACAAAACCCATAAAAGGTTAGTCAATCCACATATATACCCTGTTGGTTTGGAAGAAAAACTATATCAACTGAGAACAGATTTGGTATTTAAAATGAAAAATTACGACCATGAATAAGAAGATTATTTTCTCGATACAGTCATATTGTTATTTACGAGATAGGGTATTAATGCTAGGAGATTTTGATAAAGGAGAAATCGAAGTGAAGCAGTTTCCAGATGGGGAAAGGTATCAGCGGATATTGACTGATGTATATGAAAGGGATGTGGTATTGATTGGTGGTACGATTTCAGATTCCGATACATTGGAAATCTATGATTTAGCCTATGCATTGATTAAATATGGGGCGAAATCAATATTTATTGTTTTCCCATACTTCGGTTATTCTACTATGGAAAGGGCGATCAAAAAAGGAGAGGTTGTTACCGCAAAGTCAAGAGCCGTGATGTTTTCGTCTTTGCCAAGGACAAGTCAAGGCAATCACTTTATGTTTTTTGATTTACATTCAGAAGGAATTCCCCATTATTTCGAGGGTCAGGTATTGATCAATCATGTCTATTGCAAATCAATTGTTACAAGAGTTGCTCAAGAATTAGCTTCTAAAGATTTTGTAATGGCCTGTACAGATGCTGGCAGGGCAAAATGGGTAGAGTCTTTGGCAAACGACATGGGGGTAAATGCTGCTTTTGTATTCAAAAGGAGAATCTCGGGAGAAGAAACGGAGGTTACGAGCATTTCTGCTGATGTAGAAGGTAAAGATGTAGTGATATATGATGACATGATTCGTACTGGAGGCTCTTTGATTAGTGCAGCCAAGGCATACAAAGATGCTGGGGCCAACAAGATCTTCACCATTACGACTCATGGTTTGTTTACCAATGATGCGCTTCAAAAAATTCAAGACTCAGGAGTGATTGAAAAAGTAATTGCTACAGATACTCATGTCAATTGCAATAGCATAGATTTGGATATTCTCAGAATAGAAACAGTGGCTGATTTGATAGTAGAAGAGTTGAAATGACATTCAATAAACCCAAAAGTATAACAAAAATGAAATCAATAGTTCTAAACAGTGCATTAGAAAACAAAATAGAAATCAAAGAAATAGAAATACCAAAGCTTGGAGCAAATGAAGTTTTGGTGCAAATCCGCGCAGCAGCACTCAATCATAGAGATGAATGGTGCAGACAGGGCTTGTATCCAGGGTTGAAGGACGGAGTTGTAATGGGTTCAGATGGGGCAGGGGTGATTTCAGTTGTAGGCGAGAACGTTGATAAAAAAAATATTGGAAGAGAAGTGATCATCAACCCAGCGATGCATTGGGGAGAAAATCAAAAAGCCCAAGGTAAGGAATTCATGATTTTAGGAATGCCCGAAAATGGCACTTTTGCTGAGTATGTAAAAGTGAATTTTGATAGGATTCATGATAAACCAAAAAATCTAAATTGGGAACAAGCGGCAGCATTGCCACTGGGAGGCTTGACTGCATACAGGGCCGTAATGGTACAAGGGAGACTTCAAAAAGGCGAAAAAGTATTAGTTACAGGTTTTGGAGGAGGAGTAGCACAATTTGCGGCGCAATATGCTTTAGCCAAAGGGGCCGAAGTCTATGTGAGTAGTAGTTCTAGCGAAAAACTAGATGTCGCCACAAGACTTGGGGCAAAAGGCGGTTTCAATTACAGAAATGAAAATTGGACAAATGAAGCATTGAAAATGACAGGTGGATTTGACCTGATTATCGACAGTGCTATGGGTGATACACTGGGGAATTTGATAAAAGTCACAAAGCCGGGGGGTAAGATAGTGTTTTATGGAGCTACAAAAGGGAACCCTAAAGATGTGGATGCAAGGAAAGTGTTTTGGAGTCAAATCCACTTGATAGGAAGTACAATGGGGTCAGATCAAGATTTTAGTGAGATGTTGGAATTCGTAGAAGAAAATGAAATTTTGCCTGTAATAGACTTTGTATTTGGTGTAGAAGAAGCTGTGGCAGCTTTTGACCGTATGAAATCTGGCCAACAACTAGGTAAAATCATAATCAAATTTAGATAGCTAAAACAATCTATAACCATATTTCCTTTATGAAAACCAACTTTTTGAAAGTGAAATTGAGATACTATCTTGAAGATTTTGTTGGAATCATTTGATAAAAAACTTCAAGAGTAAAGCTTTGACTATTTACAAAAGTTTAGATTAAATCTTGATCAAAAAGGAAGTTTTGGTAAGAATTTTGAAGCTCTCTCAATGCGTGTGAATTTTGTTGTAACTTGGCTAAAGAAATACCATCTTCGTATATCTTTTTAGCTTCATCTATCAGATTCAAATCTGAACAAAGAGCAGCGGCATGATAATAGGTAGGCAGGTAAACCTTGTGGTCATTTAAGAGTTTATTAAAATAGTGAAGTGCCATTTGGGGATCTTCATTTCTGAATTCCAAGGCTAGAGCATACCAATTGAAAGGATTTTCGGGTTCTGATTCTGCATAACTTTTGAGAGTTTCGATGCGGGACAAATTGCTCATGAATTCTTTTTTTAATTAAAGGCTTAATCACTAAATTCACGCAATTTAAATAAATTAAATAACCTAAATATACATAATGAAAATTCTTGTCTGTATTACACACGTACCGGATACTACTTCCAAAATTCAATTTACTGATAATAACACCAAATTCGATAAGAATGGAGTGCAGTTTATCATTGGTCCATATGATGATTATGCCCTAGCCAGAGCAGTAGAATTAAAGGAGCAATTGAGTGCTACTTTAACCGTGTTGAATGTTGGTGAAGCAGAGACTGAACCTACGCTAAGAAAAGCACTTGCTATAGGCGCTGATGATGCCATTCGCGTAAACTCTTTCCCGAAAGATTCACTTTTTGTCGCTAAGCAAATTGCAGCTATAGCCAAAGAAAATAATTATGACCTTATCTTGATGGGTAGAGAATCTATTGATTTCAATGGAGGAATGGTTCATGGTATGGTTGGAGAATTACTGGGTATTCCTTCAATATCACCTGTAATGAAACTAGAAATAGATGGGAATACAGTAAAAATGGCAAGAGAAATAGAAGGTGGTAAAGAGTATTTGGAGGCTAGCTTACCTCTTATTGCAGGTTGTCAAGAGCCGATTGCTGAATGGAAAATACCAAATATGCGAGGTATTATGTCAGCAAGAACCAAACCATTGAATGTAATCGAGCCAGTAGATGAAAGTACAGCTACAGAAGTTTTGCAGTTTCAATTGCCACCGGCTAAGGGTGCTGTGAAATTAGTGGACAAAGACAATGTTGAAGAACTTGTCAAGTTGTTGAAAAATGACGCGAAAGTACTTTAATCACTATCTATTCAAAAAACAATAAATCAAGATAATATGTCAATTTTAGTATATATTGAGCACGCAGAAGGTGCTGTTAAAAAAACAAGTTTGGAAGCCGTTTCTTATGGAAAAGCATTGGCCGAAAAAACTGGAGCAGGAGAAGTAATCGCGGTTGCTTTAGGAGCTATTGAAGAGTCAGAATTAAAAAAAGCAGGATCTGCAGGTGCTAGCAAAGTAATTCATGACAGTAACGAAAAACTTACAGCTGGCGTGATTCAGGCGCATGCCGATGCAATATCACAAGTATATAGTCAAGTAGGAGCTCATACACTCGTCTTGGCAAAATCTTCCTTGGGAGATGCCGTAGCAGCGAGACTTGCCATCAAGCTAAATGCAGGTTTGGTTTCAAACGTAATGGATTTGCCAGACACTAGTGATGTCTACAAAGTAAAAAGAAGTATCTATACCGGAAAAGCTTTTGCTGAGACAGTAATAAATACAGAGCACAAAATTCTGGCAGTAAAGAAAAATGCTGTCGATCTCCTTACTGATGGTGGTGATGCCAGTATAGAATCTGTAAGCCTTACTATTGGTGATTCAAATTTTGCTACAAATATAACATCGACAGACAAGGCTACTGGAGATATACTACTTCCTGAAGCAGATATTGTAGTGTCAGGAGGAAGAGGTATGAAAGGTCCTGAAAATTGGGGAATGCTGGAAGATTTGGCAAAGGAATTAGGTGCGGCAACCGGATGCTCTAAGCCAGTTTCTGATATAGGATGGAGACCTCATCATGAACATGTAGGGCAAACTGGAGTAAAAGTTGCGCCAACTTTGTACGTAGCAGTTGGAATTTCGGGTGCTATTCAACATCTTGCAGGTGTAAATTCTTCAAAATATATCGTCGTTATCAACAAAGACCCTGAGGCTCCTTTCTTTAAGGCTGCTGATTATGGAATTGTTGGCGATGCATTTGAAGTGATTCCCAAATTAACTGAAGCTTTAAAAGCAATAAAATAAAACTTGTGGACAAAACTATTGAATTAGAAATTCTTGGGCTTACATCGAATAATTCTCAATCAGGTTCTTTTACACTTGTGTTGGGAGAAGTAGATGGACGAAGGAGGCTTCCAATCGTGATCGGTATGTTTGAAGCCCAGGCAATTGCTATCGAAATAGAAAAGATTATTCCCAACAGGCCAATGACTCATGATCTGTTCAAATCTTTTTCTAGCAGCTTTAACTTTACGATTGATCAAATATTAATATCTCAAATGCAGGAGGGCGTTTTTTATGCAAAGATTTTGTGTAAAAATGCTTCAAAAGTAGTAGAAATAGACGCAAGACCTTCTGATGCTATAGCTATAGCAGTTAGATTTGAGGCGCCTATATTCAGTACATCAAAAGTGATGTCGGAGGCTTCTATAGAGGTAAATGAAGAAGATGGGAAAATCACGCAACAGAAAACTTCAAAACCTTCTAAAGTAACTTCTACTTCAAAATCTTCTCCTGGTGATTCTTACAAAGATTTTAGTCTGGAAAAGTTGAATCAGTTATTGGAAAAAGCTATTGATAGTGAAGATTATGAAAAAGCGGCTAGAATAAGGGATGAGATCAACAAGCGAAACTAAAAAAGGAAAAGTCTGGTCAAAGCCAGACTTTTCCTTTTTTAAATTTATTGGTACAAATCAATTATATTTATCGCACAATTTTAACAAAAAATTAATTTAGCCAAAAATTCATAAGAATGGATTATTTCAGAGGTTTACTGGGGATAGTAGTTCTGCTACTCGTAGCATTCATTTTTTCAACCAATAAAAAAGCGGTGGATTGGAGACTGGTTGGAATAGGCGTATTACTCCAAGCTATTTTCGGATATTTGATCACAAAAGTAGAATTTGTAGCCTCAATTTTCGCAACTGTCAGTAGAGGATTTGTTAAATTTCTTAGCTTCTCAGAAGCAGGAGCTACTTTTATTTTTGGAGATTTGGCCACAAATTCATTTGGATTTATTTTCGCTTTTCAAGTGTTGCCTACGATTATCTTCTTTTCGACGGTGTCAGCAGGATTATATTACTTGGGAGTTTTACAAAAAATTGTATTTGGTATTGCATGGGTAATGTCAAGGACGATGAGACTTTCAGGAGCAGAAAGTCTCTCGGCTGCAGGAAATATATTTTTAGGACAGACTGAAGCGCCTTTGCTGGTAAGACCATTTATCCCTACCATGTCAAAATCAGAATTGATGTGTCTAATGACTGGCGGTATGGCTACGATTGCCGGAGGTGTTTTGGCTGGATATGTAGCATTTTTGGGAGGTGAGAGCCTTGAGGAGCAGAGCCGATTTGCGGCCTATCTTCTTGGTGCAAGTATTATGAATGCACCCGCAGCTATTGTGATGTCAAAAATCATGATTCCCGAAACACAAAAAGAAGCTGTAAACGATAAGCTCGAAGTCAACCAAGAAAATATGGGGGTAAATTTAATCGATGCGATGTCGATAGGAGCTTCGGAGGGGCTCAAGTTGGCTTTGAATGTCGGAGGTATGCTTTTGGCTTTTATAGCTGTGATAGCAGCTCTGAATTTCATCCTTTCAGGATTGATAGGAGAGTGGACAGGGCTCAATGCCTTCGTACTTTCTTCGACTGATGGTCAGTTTTCGGGATTTTCTTTGGAGTATATTCTTGGACAAGTCTTTAGGGTATTTGCATGGGTGATCGGTGTAGAATGGAATCAGACTTTGCAAGTAGGATCTTTACTCGGTCAGAAGACAGTAATAAATGAGTTTGTGGCGTATTTGAGTTTAGCTGATATGAAAGAGGCAGGTGGTCTGTCTCCGAAGTCTATTGTAATAGCTACTTATGCATTATGTGGCTTCTCCAACTTCAGTTCTATCGCTATCCAAGTAGGTGGAATCGGCAGTATAGCACCAAATCAACAAGGAAACCTTTCAAAACTGGGCATGCAGGCATTGTTTGCAGCAACATTAGCTTGCTTGATGACAGCGACGATTGCAGGAGCGCTTTTTGCTTGATTCGATTTGTTGTTTTGAAAAAGAAAAGTGACAATTAAAATCTTTCTGAATCAGTAGATGAATTGAATAGAAAAAGCTTCATATCGATCATGTTTTTGTAACATAGACATGAGATACAGTGTAGGTCAACTAATGCGAAAAATTGCGTTTTAAATGGTTGATTCGATTTAAGAAATATACTGAAGTGATCAAAAAAAAGGATCTGAACATCGAATTCAGATCCTTTTTTGTTGATAATTTTTAATCAAATATGCACGAAAATTACTCGGCTTCGTTGATGACAATTTTGTCGATAGAATCACCAGCTCTGATATCGTCAATTACATCTAGACCTTCGATCACTTTACCAAAACAGGTATGGTTTCTATCCAAGTGACTAGTATTAGTACGACTGTGGCAAATAAAGAATTGGGATCCTCCAGTATTTCTTCCGGCATGTGCCATTGATAAAACACCTCTGTCATGGTATTGATTGTCTCCGGTAAGTTCGCAGTCAATTTTGTAACCTGGGCCACCTGTACCATTTCCATTTGGACATCCACCTTGAATCACAAAATTTGGGATCACTCTATGGAAAGTCAAGCCATCATAGAATCCTTTTTTTGAAAGTGTAATAAAGTTCTCAACTGCTTTTGGAGCATCTTTTTCATAAAACTCCACTTTCATGATTCCTTTTGGGGTGTGTATTTCTGCTGTCTTCATGTATATAATTTTCTTTTGACAAAAATAGCAAAACTTTGTCAAGTCCTCTTGTGAATTAAGCAAAAATAAAAGGAGTGCAAAAACACTCCTTTCTTTGGGTTTACTTCCTATAGGGTCAATTGGGTTATAGGTTTGGAGATCCTGCAAGGATATCCTCTGTTGCATAGTCTTTATATTTTTCGAAGTTTTGGATAAATGCAGCACCAAGTTCACGTGCTTTTTTGTCATAAGCATCTTTATCTTCCCAAGTAGCACGAGGGCTCAATACTTCCGCGGGTACATTCGGGCAAGATTCTGGGATAGCTACACCAAAGACACTGTGTTTTCTATATGACACATCGTCCAATTTACCTTCTAGGGCAGCGGTAATCATCGCCCTTGTATATTTAAGTTTCATTCTAGAACCAACACCATATGGCCCACCAGTCCAGCCAGTATTGATCAGCCAAACATTTACCTGATGTTTCTCCATTTTCTCACCAAACAATTCTGCGTATTTCGTCGGATGAAGCGGAAGGAATGCAGCTCCAAAACAAGCTGAAAATGTTGTTTTTGGTTCTGTAACACCTACTTCAGTACCTGCAACCTTGGCTGTATAGCCTGAAATAAAATGGTACATCGCCTGACTTTTGTTGAGTTTGGAGATAGGAGGGATCACTCCAAATGCATCCGCTGTCAAAAAGAATATGTTTTTTGGAATGCCTGAAATGGATGGCTCTATAGCATTCTTGATATGATTTATCGGATATGCTGTACGAGTATTTTCTGTAACACTATTGTTGGAGTAATCAACTGTTCTCGTGCCTTCATAAAACCTCGTATTTTCCACAATTGCCCCAAACTTGATTGCATCCCAGATCTCTGGTTCTTTTTCATAAGATAGATCAATAACTTTTGCATAACACCCACCTTCGAAATTGAAGATAGTATCTTCTGTCCAACCATGTTCATCATCACCGATCAGGCCTCTGTTAGGGTCAGCAGAAAGGGTAGTTTTTCCTGTTCCGGACAACCCGAAAAATATAGCTGTATCTCCATTTGTGCCGGCATTTGCCGAACAATGCATAGAAAGCACTCCTTTTTCATGTGGGAGCAAATAATTCAACACAGAGAAAATACCTTTTTTCATTTCTCCTGCATATGCAGTACCTCCGATCAGAATGATTCGCTTGGTCAGATTGATGATGGCGAAGTTTTTTTGCCTTGTCCCATCGATTTCTGGATCAGCTTCAAACTCCGGGGCACAGATGATCGTGAAGTTAGAATCAAAATTTTCCAATTCAGCTGCACTAGGCCTTAAAAACATATTGTAACAAAAAAGATTTTGCCATGCAAGTGTATTGATCACAGTCAAATTTAGTCTATGATTAGGATCAGCACCTGCATATGCATCTCTTACATAAAGCTTTTTGTCAGACAAAAAGTCAATCATTTTACTGTAAAGGTTATTGAATTTTTCTTCCTCAAAAGCGATATTGATGTCGCCCCACCATACACTTTCTGTGGTATTAGAATCTTTAACAATAAACCTGTCTTTTGGCGAACGTCCAGTAAATGCACCAGTGTCAGCCATTAAGGCTCCGTTGTCAGTAAGTACTGCCTCTTTGTTGAAAAGTGCCTGCTCGACCAATTCTGCTGGTGTTAGATTCCACATAACATTGGCAGTAGTTTGAACACCTAGTCTAGACAAGCTTTTTTTGGCGGGCTTGAGCTCCAGTTCTTGCATATTGATTTAGTTTTATTTGGGTTATTTCAATGCCCAAAGATATGTAATTAAGTAATCTAATTTTACTTAAAAATGCCTTTTTTTTCCTTTTCAATCGATTACGTAGAATTTTTGAGCAAGGAAAGTACTTCAGGAATGTCATAAATGATTCTATCTTATTTTAAAATTTGATTATAAATGATAAGAGAAATATCTCATTGGTGTAATTAATCAAAACCGCATTTAGCTAGAGTAAAAAAAATCACTTATAATTGTAGCTAATAATGTTAATTTTCTATCTCCTAAAAGTATAAAATTGGAAAAAATCCCTAACGATTCATTGAAATCTCTCGGTGAAGAGATAATCGACGGACCAACTATTTTTGGTCATCCCAAAGGTCTAATGACACTATTCTTTACTGAAATGTGGGAAAGGTTTAGTTACTATGGCATGCGTGCATTATTGATTCTCTTTATGACTACTCCGATTTTGAGTGGTGGTTTGGGATTTGATGACCGTACAAGTGGTGCTATATATGGACTCTATACCATGGGTGTGTACTTGTTGGCCCTGCCAGGTGGATGGTTTGCAGATAGGTTGTTTGGGTTGAAGAAATCCGTTTGGTACGGTGGGATTATCATTACAATCGGCCATTTCACCATGGCATTGCCAGGGATTGTGGAGCTGTTTTCGGATCACTCTGGGGAAGTTACCGAATTGTCAAGCTTGGATATCAATGCATTTTTTCTGGGATTGATTCTGATTGTGGTTGGCACAGGGTTGTTGAAGCCAAATATCAGTTCTATTGTAGGCCAGCTTTATCCAGCTGGTAGCAGCAAGCGTGACGCTGGATTCTCTATTTTCTACATGGGTATCAATTTAGGCGCTTTTATCGCACCAATTGCGTGTAGTACTTTGGCTGTATACAATTGGCATTTGGGATTCGGACTTGCAGGATTGGGGATGTTTATCGGATTGATTCAATACAAGCTTACGGGAAAGTATCTTGATGGAAAAGGCGATGACGTCAAAGCAACAACACCAAAGGAAAAGGATTCTAGAGCAAGAATGATCAAATACTCGACACTTGCAATTTTGATATCAATTGTTTTGATCATTTTGATGTTTATGGGAGTGATTCCTATAGATGCCTTTGCTATTGCAAATATTTCTCTTTACATCATTGCAGCGGTTACCTTTTTGTATTTTGGATATGTCTTGTTCTTTGGTGGTTTGACATCAGACGAAAAGAAAAAGACTTGGGCAATCTTCATTGTTATCATTTTTGCAGCTTTATTTTGGTCAGGATTTGAGCAAGCAGGCTCTTCATTGAATTTATTTGCAGAAAGATTTACCGATAGGAGTTTTATGGGATGGGAAATACCTACCGGATATTTTCAGTCCATCAATTCTATGTTTATCATTTTATTTGCCCCATTCTTTGGTGCTATGTGGGTATGGCTCGGAAGAAGACAATTAGAACCAAGCTCTCCTTTGAAATTTGCTTATGGTTTATTGTTGTTGGGCATTGGATTTTTGGTGATGTTTTTTGCAGCAAAGATTGCTGCTACAGGTGAGTTGGCAGCACCAACTTGGTTAATATTCACTTATCTATTGCACACTTTTGGAGAGCTGAGTTTAAGCCCAGTAGGATTGAGTTTGACTACTAAGTTGGCTCCAGAAAAATATCAAGGTCAAATGATGGGTATGTGGTTTATATCAGTTGCCTTGGGTAATCTTATAGCAGGTATGATCGCAGGTGAAGTGAGTGGTGGTACAGAAGAAGCACTGCAAGCGATGCCGAGTCAATATATGATGATTGTAGCTACAGTTGTTGGCGCTGGGGTATTGCTTCTCCTTCTCAGCAAGCCAATCAAAAAGCTGATGGGAAATGTCCATTAATCAATAAAGGCTTCTCCTAAATTAAGTCGTGATTTTTAAAGTACAGAAAAAGACAGAGACCAATTTTTAGAAAATTGGTCTCTGTCTTTTTATCCCTGAATTTGAAGGGCTGATCAAAAGTAATTTTTAATGTCATCGAAAAATCAGGTTTCACATACTAATTTCAAAATGTGTTCTCTGACTCTGTCATCAATAGAATGAAATCTTTAGAATTCTTGTTTTACGACTAATGCATGCTCATAAAGCTATCCCACAGGTTTGAATTTTTTATCTCTGATTCCAGCTTTTTTCATTGTCTGTACACTGAGGTTAAACACCCCGAAATCTTCAATAACAGTACCTCTTAGACGGTAGATACCACTTCCTTGGAATGGGTATTTTTTTAGGGAGTTTGGGAAGTGTACAGTGTCCAGCCAGTTTCCCTGCTGGTCAAGAAAAGTACCAAATGCCATAAGATCTTTGTGTATAGTACGTACATCTTTGATAGTAACGAGCTGTCCTAACAACTCTACAACCTTTCCTTTGTATTTGGGGATTTCAGAAGAGAAAATGGTCCCAAGCCCTTCGTCATCACAAAGCTTGAATAAGTTCGTAGAAACACAAAATCCCAGAATCTCTATTTCGTCTATAGCATCCTCAAGAGGATAATCAGTGAATCTTGGCAATTCAAATTCGGCAGGTTCTTCCTTAAAGAGTCCAAATGAATCTTTATGCTTGTTTCGGCTGACCAGAAAGTTCGCTTTCCATAGGAGTTCTTTTTTTCCAAATCCTGTAAATGAAAACGCACCTACGCGGATCAAGAGATTCAGTTGCTCTGGACCAGGCACGACTCTATGTATAAAATCTTCCAGGCCCGCATAAGGTCCGTTCATTTGTCTTTCGTTCAAAATCCTATTACAGAGTTCTTTTTCCAATTTTTCGACATGGATAAATCCCACATATACGTCCGATTCCAAAATATTTGTCAAATACTCACTTTTGTTGACACAAGGGAGGTTTATGTTTGCGCCAGTCCGCTTGAGTTCGTGGAAGTAAAACTCCGTTTTGTAAAACCCTCCAAAATTATTGATGACAGCTACCATGAATTCCCTTGGAAAGTAGGTTTTGAGATAGAGACTTTGATAGGACTCCACAGCAAATGAAGCACTGTGTGCCTTGCTGAAACTGTATCCGCCAAATGACTCTATTTGTCTCCATACTTCTGCGGTGACACGGTCGTCGTAGCCAAAGCTTTTGCAGTTGCTGAAAAACTTATCCCTGATGTTGTAGAATTTTTCGTGGCCTCGGTACTTTCCAGACATGGCTCGTCGCAGAATATCTGCTTCACCCATATCCAAACCCGCAAAATGATGTGCTACTTTGATGACATCCTCTTGATAGACCATCACACCATATGTCTCTTCCAATAATTCCTTCATTTTGGGATGTAAATAGACGACTTTTTCAGGGTCATGGAAGCGCTCGATGTATTCTTTCATCATTCCTGACTGTGCTACACCAGGACGGATGATAGAGCTTGCAGCAACCAATGTTATGTAATCGCTACAGCGGAGCTTGGTCAGTAGCTGTCTCATTGCGGGACTTTCAATGTAAAAACATCCAATTGTATCAGCTTTTCTAATATTATTATTGACTTTTTCATCCATCATGAATTTTTCTACCTGATGAATGTCAATGTGCACTCCTTGATTTTGTTTTACCAGCCGAATGGTTTCTTTGATATGCCCTAAACCTCTTTGACTCAATATATCAAGCTTAAACAAGCCCACTTTTTCAGACAAAAACATATCTATCTGGGCAGTAGCAAACATCTTTGGGGGAAGCTCATTGACTGTATAATGATAAATGGGCTTTTCGGATATCAGAATACCTCCAGGGTGAATACTCAGGTGGTTGGGCATATTTTCCATCATGACACCATACTTGAAAATAGCCTTTTGGATTTTATCCTCATCCAATGGAATACCCTTTAGCCTTATCAGATTGTCGATTTCTTCCTTTGGCAAACCAAAAACTTTCCCCAACTCCCTGATGGTTGCTTTGCGCTGAAAAGTGCTGTACATGCCCAATAATGAAACATGATCCTTTCCATAGCGCTTGAAAATGTAGTCAATGACTTCGTCTCTGTCTTTCCATGAGAAATCAATATCAAAATCAGGAGGAGAAGTACGATGGGGGTTGAGAAAACGCTCGAAGTAGAGATCGAGCTTGATGGGGTCCACATCTGTTATTCTAAGACAATAGGCGACTATCGAATTGGCTCCCGATCCTCTACCTACATAATAGAATTGCCTGTTTTGAGCATATCGAATCACATCCCAAACAATGAGAAAGTAGGCGTTGAAGTTCATCTCATCGATAATCTTCAGCTCTTTGAAGAGGCGTTTTTCTGCCATAGGACTGTTTCCATACCTGTATTGCAAGCCTTCTATCGCGAGCTTTTCAAGTAGTATTCGGTCATCCTCCTTGGACGAGGTGTAGTGTTTTTTGTTTTTGTCGGTATGTAGAGGTGTTTCGATGCCACATCCCTCCATCATGTGGAGCGTATTGGTAATTATATAGGGAAACTGCCGAAACTTGACCATCAGATCAGATTCCGGGACAAACATTTCGTGCTTTCCTGCGAGCTCTTCAGCTCTTAACTTGGTCCACACGGTGTTTTTGTCGATTGCGCGGAGCAACTTGTGTAAATTATAGGAAGCCTTGTCTTTGAAAGTAACAGGATGTCTGACGATGTACTTGCTTGGATGCCTGTAGGGCTCAAGCATAGCGAATCGATTGAGATCTGTAGTTTGTATTCCTATCAGCTCATTAGGATGTAGGTCTTCTGGGAGAATAGATTCAAATTCATAAATGACGAGCACATTCTCGAAGCGGTCTGAACGGATAGGGAATGGCTCTTTGACCATCAGATATATAGAAAGAAACTTATTGATTTCTGCCAAACCCTGCTCGTTTTTAGCAATCAGTAAATAACAGAATTGGTCGCCATTTCGTATTTCAGTTCCCACGATGGGCTTGATGCCTTCTGATCTACAATAATCCACAAAGTCCCATACATCGGCAGTGCTGTTGATATTTGTCAAGCCGAGGGTTTTTAGTCCAAGGTCTGCCGCCAAGCTTACAAGTTCCCTTGTCCCAAGGGTTCCGTATCGGAAGCTGAAGTAAGTTTTGCAGTTGATATACATGATCCAAAGACTTAAAGTGAGATGGCACGGATGATGGTTTTTTCACCAAATCGGGTTTTTATCTTATCTAAAGCCTGATAGAGATTGACATTTTCTTCTGTATCTGTAAACAGGTCTATTTGCTGAAACCCCTGTATAAGATGGCTTAATTTTACTCCTATCAACCTTACCAACATTCTCTTTTCGAGAAGTCTATCAAAAAGATCTTTTGCCCTGTCGATCAGAACCTCGTCGGAGTTTGTATAGGGGATTACAGTCTGTCTGCTGAATGTATCAAAATTTGAATAACGTAGTTTGACGGTGATGCATCCGCAGAGTTTTTGGTTTTTCCTCATTTCGAAAGCTACTTTTTCTGTAAGTCTGATCAGCTGACTGCGGATAAATTTTGGATCAATTGTGTCTGATTCAAATGTAGTCTCCGAGCCGATGCTTTTTTGCTCAGAATATGGTATGACAGGGGAGTTGTCTATACCCTTGGCTTTTCGAGAAAGATCTAGGCCAGGCTTTCCCAAAAGGTTTTGCATCATTTTCATTGGGATCTCACTGAGAAGCTTGATACTATCTACACCCATGCGCTCTAGTAAGACAGCTGTTTTGTCACCTATTCCTGGCATTCTTTTAATAGAAAGAGGAGCTATATAAGGCCTCTCTGTTCCAAAGGGAATGTTCATCTGCCCATTTGGTTTGGCATCTTGGGTGGCTATCTTAGAGATGAGTTTATTGACGGCTAGTGCACACGATAGTGGTAGACCAGTTTCGTTGTAAATTCTGGTTTTGAGTTCTTTTGTGTACTTTTGGCAACCAAAGAACCTATCCATCCCTGTGAGATCGAGATAGAATTCATCAATAGAAGCTTTTTCAACGACAGGAACCTGATCTCTGATTACATCAGTGACCATTTTTGAGTATTTGCTGTAGCTATCAAAATCCCCCTTTACATAATAGGCAGAGGGGCACAGTCTTCTGGCAAGCTTCATGGGCATCGCAGAATGCACTCCAAATTTCCTAGCTTCATAGCTGCATGAAGCTACGACTCCTCTGTCCGAACTGCCCCCAATGATGACAGGCTTACCGTTCAAAACACCATTTTTCAACCTTTCTACAGATACAAAAAATGTATCCAAATCCATATGCACGATATTTCTCTCCATGATGCCGCTTGATTACCTCTACTTGTTACTTTTATAAACCATTAAATGTTTATAAAAGTAACAATTTCTTTATGCATGAAGAAGTGCTTTCAAAATTAAATCTTAGATACCTGTGTTTGTGACACAAATTGAGTCAAAAATATTTTTGGAAACGAAAGTGAGGTGCATTTTTGTGCAGAGATATCTAAACAGACTAGGGAGAATGTTTGTAAACAATTGTTTATTCGGGGAAGCAAATGGCACAAAAAACTCTTCATTATATCATGTATGATACTGCTTAAATTCAAGTTACAATTTGACTCAGAAGAATGCTTTTGAACTATTAAAAATTATTCATATTCAAGGTGTTAATGTGTTTTTGATAAATCTGGATACAAACAAACTCGCTTCGTGTATTGCAAATCAGAGCAGTATTTCCAAATAAATAAGTTACTTGAAATCCCAATGCACGACTTTGGTAGAGAAATGGTCTAAAAGTACATCCTCTGATTAGAGAGCTCTTTTTTTAGATTGAATAATAAGTTTTTTAGATGAGTGTAGCTTATGATCATGCCCGAATTCATAATACTGCCTTAATAAGTTTTATAAAAAAAAAGCTTTATTTTACA
Source organism: Belliella alkalica (assembly GCF_022549785.1). Taxonomy (GTDB): domain Bacteria; phylum Bacteroidota; class Bacteroidia; order Cytophagales; family Cyclobacteriaceae; genus Belliella; species Belliella alkalica. The sequence goes on along the minus strand of NZ_JAKZGO010000001.1, from coordinate 367,116 downwards.
GTCAAAACAGTTACCCAAAATGTCCGTAAGATTTAGTTTTTTCTTGATATTTTATTTGTTCTTAGTTTCGTTTGAGGGTTTGTCTCAAGAGTCATTTCCCATTATGAACTTCAGTCCAAGGAATTATGATGCAGGAAATCAAAATTGGGATATCACTGAAACGGAAAATAAGCGATTGTTTTTTGCAAATAATGAAGGTTTACTAGAATATAATGGTGCTAATTGGAAATTGTATCCATCTCCCAATCAGAGTGTGATTCGTTCAGTAGCATCCTTTTTGGATCATATTTTTGTTGGGTCGTACATGGAGTTTGGCTATTACCAAAGGGATGCCAAGGGTCAGCTTCAATACATATCCTTATCCAAAGAAGTAAAAATGCTGGAGGATGAGAATATTTGGCATATCAAGATTATAGATAATCAAGTGTTTTTTCAGTCGTTGGACAGGCTTTATATATATGACATAGCCGAGCAAACTCTCAATGTGATTACAGATGAAAAATCCTATGTTCGGATTTTTGAAGTTGGCAATCAGCTTTTGATTCAAAAGAAGAATGAGGGGATCTTCAAACTTGAAATGGGGCAAGAAAAACTTTTCTTGGAATTGCCCGAGAAAATCAACAATGATCTTGTAGTAAATATTATTGAATCAGAAAATGGGAAGTTGATTTTCACTAGACACCATGGGATATATCAGGTTGTGGGAGAAAAAGTACAGAAATTGGATACTGATTTCAATAAATTGTTTCCTGAGAGAAAAATTTTTAGTGCAAAAACAACTTCAAATGGAGATATTTTAATTGGAACTATTTCAGAAGGTCTAATCCAGTTGAATAAAAAAGGGGAGTTTATCGGTGTTTTGAACCAAGGGAATGGCTTAAACAATAATACAGTTTTGAATATCTTCGAAGATTCTCAACAAAACATATGGCTTGCTTTGGATAATGGGATTGACTGTATCAATTATAAGTCTTCTGTTACTGAGTATGTAAATTCTCAAGGTGTATTAGGAACAGTATATGCAACCATTATTCATAACAATAAGATATACTTAGGATCAAATCAAGGGCTGTTTTATAAAGATGAAGAAAGAAATAACACCCTACAAATGGTATCTGGGACAGAGGGGCAAGTATGGTCACTTTACGAGTCGGGAGGTGTTCTTTTCTGTGGTCATGCATTAGGTGTATTCAAAGTCAATAATGGAAAAGCTGAACTGTTTTTAGATATCCCTGGAGTATGGGGCTTCAAAGAAAATCCGTCCTTGCCGAATTCTATTTTTTTTGGTGCTTATTCAGGATTAGGCAGAATTTACAATAAAGATGGGAAGTGGGATGCTTGGGAAAAAATCGAAGGCTTTGATTTTTCGGCAAGATTTTTTGAAATAATGGATGAATCTACATTTTGGGTTAGTCATGAAAATAAAGGTTTATTTAAGGTAATGTGGGACTCTAAGAGCAATAAAATCTCTAATGTCTCTCGATTTACTGATCTTCCAAATCTATCAGGAGCCTCACTTGTTAGTTTTGACGAAAAGATTCTCTTAAGTAGTCTGGATGGTGTTTTTGAAATTCAAAAAGATGGCTCATTGTTTTTAAATCCATCATTGAGCAAATTGATAGATCCAGATAATTACCTTTCTGCAAAGCTTATCAACGACCCTATCAATAGCAGAGTGTGGTCTTTCAATAAAAATGGGATTACATATGCCAGAAAAAGTACTGTAAAGGAATCTTATGAAACTGTTTCATTTTTTATCCCAAACAACCTTAGGAGGTCAGTCATTAGTTTTGAAAATCTTAATGCTATTGGTAAAGACCAATACATTCTGGGAAAGACTAATGGATATGTCAGACTTGATTTTAATAAAAATAAAAATCCAAAACACCATGTTCATTTGAATAGTGTTACTGTTTTTGGAGATACTATCAGCCTTGCAGATTTGGACAAACCTGCTACATTGAAATTTGCCAATCGCACTTTAGAGTTTTCTTATTACGTACCTTTCCACGAAAAATATAAGGAAGTGCAGTACAGTTATTTTATAGAAGGATATCATAATCAATGGTCAACTTGGAGCAATGACAGCAAAGTTAAGTTTGAAAACTTACCTTTCGGTCAGTACAAATTCAAAGTAAAGTCAAGAATTGGTGATTTCACATCTGACAACCACGCAACCTTCGATTTCTCTATTGACAAACCTTTTTACTTGTCAAATGTAGCTGTCTTGCTGTATATCTCCATTTTAATTTTATTGGCCTTGATAGTGCACAAGTCCTACAAAAAACATTTTCTCAGGAAGGCACAAGAAGCTAAGTTGAAAAGTATAAGCGAATTGGAAAACATAAAGATCAAAACAGACCAAAAGATAATAGGTCTCAAAAACAAGCAGCTTGAAGTCGAAATTGAAAGTAAAAACCGGGAGCTTGCAATTCTTACTATGAATAATATTAAGAGAAATGATTTTTTGATAAAAGTAAGAAAAGAGCTCAAATCACAAACAAATTTGCCAGAGAATTCTACAGTATATAAATTGATTGATAGTAATTTGAACAATGAAAAGGACTGGGATTTTTTTGAAGAAGCTTTCAATAATGCAGATAAAGAGTTCTTAGAAAGAGCTAAAAGAATCTGCCCTGATCTAAATCACAATGATCTAAAGTTTTGTACCTATATAAGATTAAACCTTAGCGCCAAAGAGATAGCATCTTTGTTGAATATTTCTACCAAAAGTATAGAAGTAAGGAGGTATAGATTGAGAAAAAAATTAGGACTTGATCAAGACGTTAATTTAACGGATTTTATACTTAGTATTTAACCCTACATTACCACTACAAGTTGGGGTATAGTACTCTTATTTAATTGTTTATTTCAACTTTGTTTTTTTCAAAACACTGAAAATCAATATTTTAACATTATTTTTTTTAAGTAGCAATTTTGTATAGGATTACAAATTCCTTTCCGGTCGCTTTCTTGGTAGTTTTGAGTTCAATAACAAAACCTAAAAAAATATGGAATACAAATTACCAGTCAGAAAGCTAAAAAGCATTCTCCTATTATGGCTAGTTTATTTAGGGCTTTTTAGTTTTTCTATTGCGCAACAGGACAAAACTGTAAGAGGCGTAGTAAAAGATGAAATTGGTGACGGGATCCCTGGGGTCTCTGTCCTGATAAAAGGAACTACTATTGGAACCGTCACAGATTTGGATGGTAATTTTGTTTTATCTGCACCTTCTTCAGCAGAGACAATCTTATTTTCTTACCTGGGCTTCAAGAAGCAGGAGCTACCAATCTTAAGTTCAAATATGGAAGTCGTTTTATCTCAAGACTTGGGAAACTTGGACGAGGTTGTAGTAGTAGGATATGGGACACAAAAGAGATCGGAGATTTCTGGCTCTGTGTCTGTGATTGATGTTGACAAAGCAACATCAATTCCAACTACCAATGTTGCAGAAATGATAAGAGGTAGAGCTGCGGGAGTTCAAGTTACTCTTGGCTCTGCAAGACCAGGCGGAACTTCCAATATTCTTATCAGGGGCAGAAACTCTATCAGAGGAGGCAACGCACCATTGATAGTATTGGATGGTTTTCCTGTAGATAATATCAATGACATAAATCCAGATGATATTACATCCATAGAAGTACTCAAAGATGCCTCTTCCCAAGCGATATATGGCGCTAGGGCTTCGAATGGTGTCATCCTTGTGACCACTAAAAGACCCACAGAAGGCAAAGTTGCAGTGACAATCCACTCGTATTTGTCTACACAGAATCTGACCAAGAACTTTGATCTGTATAATGCCGAGGAATTCGCACAGCTAAGAAGGGAAGCAAGAAGGACAATGAACCCAATTATTGATGGGCAGCAGGCCTATAGTGATGATATTGTGAACTTTGGAGGAAGTGCGGAAGCTCCAGAATACCAGAATTTCATTGCGGGTAACTATGTCAATTGGGAAGATGAGGTGTTGCGGACAGCCGTTATTCAAAATCACAACATCAGCTTGTCCGGTGGGACAGACAGGACAAAAGTTTTTTCGAGCATCAACTTGTTTGATCAGGCTGGACTTATCCCCACTTCAAGCTTTACTCGAGGAACATTCAGAATCAATCTTCAACAAAAAGTGACAAATAAACTTACCCTAGAGACCAATCTCAACATGGGAAGGGACAGTCAAAGAAGAGAAACTTCTAACCTAGATTTCATCACGATATCTCCATTCACTGGACCAAGAGATTTAGAGGGGAATTTGGTCAGAGAAGTCGCTGGAGCTAACGCCAGTAGTGCGACAATCAATCCTCTGTGGAACATTCGAGAATCTGACAACAACATTAAGTCAAATTTTTACAATTTGAATTTTGTAGCCACATATAAATTCAATGATAAATTCAGCTACAAGCTCAATGCACTTACGAGTCAAAGGGCAAGTGAAGAGGGTACATATATCACACGTCTACACTCAGCCGGTGTTACTCCAAATGGAAGAGCTACTTTAGCTAATACTTCGCGAGAGGAATTTTTGATTGAAAATATTCTTAACTATTCTGATCAGTTCAATGATGACAATGTTTTTGATTTCACTTTTGTACATTCCATTAATGAACGTACCAATGGCAGGACTTTTTCTACAGGGACAGGTTTTGGCAGTGATATTCTAGGGTTCAATGGTATATCAAATGCCTTAAATTTTAATACACAGAGGACGCAGCAGCAGTTTAAGCTAGCTTCATTTCTCGGAAGAGCAAGATATACCTTAAAGGATAAATATCTCTTGACAGTCACAGGTAGGGCTGACGGTGCATCGGTATTTGCTGTCAATAACAAATGGGGATTTTTTCCTGCTGCTTCATTTGCATGGCAGATGCATAAGGAGTCATTTTTGGCAAACTCTAATTTGATTGATGAATTAAAGTTAAGAGCAAGTTACGGATCGGTAGGTAACCAGTCTTTGGATCCTTATACTACCTTGGGAGTTGTGGAGAACTATCCGTATGTATTTGGCGGTCAGATTACTGGGGGGAATTTACCGGGTAACTTACTTCCGAATCCAAATTTGACTTGGGAAACATCCACTACTTTTAATGTAGGCTTAGATTTTGGGATAATTCAAAATAAATTGACAGGTAGCATCGAATACTATAATACCGAAACCACAGATTTACTTACTGACATTTCTTTGGGAGGGACTTCTGGATTTACAACCATGATTACCAACGGCGGAAGGTCCAAAAACAATGGAGTAGAGCTCTTTTTGACAGGCCATATTATCAATAAAAGAGATTTCAACTGGACAATGACAGCTATGGCTGCCAGAAATAGAAACCAAATTCTATCCTCAGGGATTTTTGACGAAGCAGGAAATCCTAGGGATGATTTGAATAGAAATAGATTTATAGGGAGACCTATCAATGTCATCCGGACGCTGTTGTTTGATGGTATTTTCCAATCTGATGAAGAGGCCCTAGCCTCAGCTCAAGGAACTTTGAATGGAACAGTTTCACCATTTCAGAATGTGACTACATTGACCGCTGGAGCCATTAGGCTAAAAGATGTAAATGGTGACGGCGTGATTGATATTGATGACAATGTTATTTTGGGTACCGATCCAAGATGGTTTGGTTCTGTTACATCTAATGTTCGTTACAAAAACTTCGAACTGTTTGCAGATGTGTATATTGTCCAAGGTGCGACAAGATTCAATCCTTACCTAGCTAGTTTTAATGAAGGGGGGACATTACAATCTGTGAGAAACGGGATAAAAGTTGATTACTGGACACCAGAAAACCCATCTACAACTTTCCCAAGACCGAATTTCTCAAGTGCACCAGCTAATATTTCTACAATGGGTATAGCAGACGCATCATATGTAAGGCTACGAACATTGACGCTTTCTTATAATTTCAATCCTATTTTATTGAACAAGTTCAAAATGACAAATGCCAGGTTGTATTTCACTGGGACCAATCTTTTGACTTTCACGGATTACAAATCTTATAGTCCAGAAAATAATCCTGGTGATTTTCCAGATGCGAAAGTTTACACTTTAGGCGTTAATCTTAGTTTCTAATCTCACCGTAAAAAATTAGCTACAATGAAAAAGTCATATATAAAATTAACAATGCTCATAATGTTGGGCTTTTCAAGTCTGACATCTTGTACCGATTATTTGGAAGAAAAGCCTACGGCACAGTTTACAGCAGATTTCGTCTACAACACTCCAGATGGACTAGAGGCAGGTGTTGTAGCCTTGTATGCATTGCATAGATCCTTTTGGGAGAATCAAGCAAACAATGGCTCAAATGCAATCATCATTGATTCAAAAGATGATTTGACTGTACCAAGAGGAGGGGAAATATCTAATTATGGTAGGATGAGAAATGGTACTAGGGTTGATAACAGCGGTGTATATGGAAACTATTGGAGACATTACTATAGACTAATAGATAGATCAAACGCTCTGATACAGGCAGCGGAGAATATCACCAACATAGATGAGCAAAGAAGGTTGCAGATTTTGTCAGAAGCAAAATTCTTTAGGGCTCATTCAGTTTTTATTTTATACAAACTCTTCAAAAACATCTACATAACCACTGAGCCTACTACCCCTGAGAATTCTTCCTTGATTATCAATGATAAAACTTCCAAAGAAGAGATTTTTGCATTAATCAAAAGCGATCTTGCATTTGCAATTCAAAATCTTTCATTGACAAATTCACAGCCAGGTAGAATTCGGAACGGTGTGGTAAGGCATGTGAGAGCTGAAGTAGCCTTGTGGGAAGAAGATTGGCAAGAAGCAAAACTACAATCTGAGGCAGTAATCAATTCAGGTGCCCATGCGCTAGTGCCGAACACTGGACTTGTCTTCGCTGGAGATTTGAATCATTCAGAAGCTTTGTGGACACTTCAGTGGAGAGCGCAAATCAATGGCATTGCCCATAGAATAAACTTCAATCTAATGCCAAACTATGCTGAACTTATTCCCGGATCTAGATATACCATCGAGCAGGGAGGGAGAGGATTTGGATGGCTAACATTGAACAATTACCTGAGGGATTTACTCAATGAAGACCCTAACGATACGAGGATAAAAGGGACTTATTATATTCAAGATTATGTTTATAATGACCCAAATACCATTCCTGCTGACAAAGTTTTAGGTGAAAAAATCATTCACCCACAGTGGCAGGAGTTCGCTTCTACAGCAGCAAATAGAAATTTTTGGTTCATAAGACTTAATGCCGGTTGCAAAAAGTACTTTCCCGATAATGGTATTCCCACTGAAAACAACCATTTTAAAAATATAATGCTCTATAGGCTTGCTGAAACTTACCTTTTTGCTGCTGAGGCAAATTATAGACTTGGTAATACAAGTGATGCTATTTCACAATTAAATGCAGTAAGAGCTCGTGCAAATGCTGCACCTGTATCAGACATCTCCATTGAAGCCATCCTTGATGAGCAAGCCAGAGAGTTGGCTTTTGAGGGTAGGAGATGGTATATGCTGAAAAGAACAGGCAAACTATATGAGCATATTATCACCTATGCAGGATATGGAATGCCTGGTGATAAGAGTTTAGAAAATTCTACTGCTGGTGGTGCCAATAATACCAAGGAAAGACCATTGCCATACAGAAATGATGCTAGAGCTACCATGGAACCTCATATGATAAACTGGGTCATTCCTTTGAGTGAAATCAATCTTCTCGGACCAAATTACCCACAAAACGAAGGGTATTAATTAAAACAGGGTGATTGATAGATGACTTTTTATTTTACATTTATCAATCCCCTTTTTTTCTTTGAATACAGGGTTTTGTTATGGTTCCAAATCAAAGTTCTTTAAAAATATATTTGCTGTACAATAAAATTATTTATGAAAATATTACTATTTGCACTTGCTATTTTCTGTGTTTCATGCACTAATAATCCCCAATACAGTCATGAAAATCAAGAATCACCGACAAAAATAATAGCTCATAGAGGTGCATGGAAAAAAAATGGCTTGCCCCAAAACTCTCTAGCCTCACTAAGAAATGCGATTGAGAAGGGTTTTGATGGTTCTGAGTTTGATGTGCGCATCACCAAGGATGATTCATTAATCATAGTTCATGATCCTGTGCATCAAGGATTGAATGTAGAAGAATCGACTTATCAAGAGTTGATTGAGTATCCCTTGTCAAATGGAGAACGACTACCGACTTTATTGGAATATTTGGTGGAGGGTATGCGTGATAATTCCAAGACCAAATTGATATTGGAAGTCAAACCTTCCGAAAATGGCACCATAAAAGGTCAATACATAGCTGAAAAATCAATGGATCTTGTTAAAAAACTTGGAGCTGAAAGTAATGTGATCTATATAAGTTTTGATTTTGAGATACTTAAGAAGTTAAAGTCAATTGATAAATCGGCATCAGTTCATTATTTAGAAGGAGACAAAAAACCTATTGAAATCAAAGATAACAATATCGATGGTCTTAATTATCACTACTCTAGATACAAGAAAGACTCTCTATACTTCTCCGAAGCCAAAAGTTTAAATCTAAAATTAAATTCATGGACGGTAAATGATCCCGATATAATGGATTGGCTTTTAGATAACAAGCTTGACTACATTACTACAGATGAACCTGAGATTTTGGCTGAAAAAATTTTTCTTAGGGAAAAGCTAGAGGATAAAAAATTGGTGTGGAAGGATGAGTTTGATTATGAAGGACTTCCTGATTCTACCAAATGGTCTTTTGACACACAGGGGAATGATTGGTCTTGGGGTAATGACGAGCTTCAGTGGTATACAGAATCTAATTCAAATAATGCAGAAGTATCTAATGGTATCTTGAAAATTACAGCAGTCAAAGAAGCTATTGGAAATAAGAGATATAGTTCTGCGAGACTTAGATCTCTGGGTAAAGGAGATTTTAAATATGGATATTTTGAAATCAGCGCTAGGATGCCTTCTGGTAATGGTACGTGGCCAGCTATTTGGATGCTTCCAAGTAATTCTGATAAAGGTTGGCCAGAAGGTGGGGAGATTGATATAATGGAACATGTGGGGTTTAAACCAGATACAGTATTTGCAACTGTACATACCAAAGCGCATAACCACCTTATCAATACGCAAGTTGGAAATGACTTCCTTTTGCCAACAGCTGTCTCCGAATTTAATATTTATAGCTTGTACTGGGATGAAGAAGTCATTAAAGCCTATGTAAATGGTATTTGCTACTTTACTTACCAGAAAAATGGACAAGGGACTGAAGTATGGCCATTTGACAATGAATTTCATTTACTACTGAATTTGGCAATAGGAGGGGGTTTAGGAGGAAAAAAGGGCGTAGACGACAGTTTGTTTCCGCATGTCTTTGAAGTGGATTATGTGAGGGTATATCAGTGATCATCAAGAAAAATCCAATCTAGATTCAGGAATTTATTTTTGTAATGTACTTTTGAAGTCCAGAATAGTGGTTTTTTCCAATAGGAATAAAATGATCTCCAATTTTTAACTCCTTTCCATTGATGGCATCGATATTTCTTATGTTTACGACAAATGATTTGTGTACCCTTACAAAAATACCATTGGGAAGATTAAACAAAAGCTCTTTGATAGCACATCTTAAAATGAATTCAGTATTACTTGAGATAATCCTGAGGTGATTTTCTGCTGTTTCTATGTAATCTATTTCGTAGACATTAACTTTCCTTAACCAACCTTTGTCTTTAATATAAAGGTAGGTATGATTTTCCTGAAGCTGATATGTTGATCTATTTTTGGAATTGACATTATTGAGAACTAACTCTATTGTAATGATTAATGTTTCCTTACAAAATGGCTTCAAAATGTACGCTTCAGGTTTTATTTTTTTTACTCGTTCAATAGTATTACTGTCATTGAGTGAAGAAATAATGATGATTGGAATAGAGCTGGCCTGTCTGATTTTTTCAGCGATCAATATACCGTCATTTTGATAACGAAACTCAATCTCCATTAAGATTAAGTCTGGATTAAAAGACGTTAAAATATTTTCAACTTCGATATCAGAATTTGTGCTCTTTATATTATCGAAACCATTTATCTCCAATAATTCGCGAATCGTTTCTGTCAAAACCATATCGTCTTCGATTAATAAAATTCTATTCATTTCCACATATTAGGGTTTTACTTTGTTATTAGATGGTGATTTTCTTATTGCAAATTTCCTCAATGCAAATAGATTCATTTTTAAGTCATACTATTTGTCAAGAAATCTGAAATTGATCAGGGCAGATAAGAATGATGTTTATTCACTTTCATATCAGTATCCACATTTTAAGTTAACCTTTGACGACTATTCGCATGATTTCATTTGAAAATTCACTTTCTAGTAGCATTTCGGATAATCATCTATTGATCACAATATTCTATTTTTTATTATTGATGATCTGAAATTCCACTCGGTCATTTTCTAAATGTTCTTCGTCGGAACAAGGTATTCCCGGTACACAATCATTGATAGGTTTACCGGATCCTTCACCGATGGTCTTGATCCGGTCTTTATTTATGCCCTGATTAGTCAAATAATCTTTGACTAATTGGGCTCTCGTTTCAGATTTTCTTTTGTTGGTTATTGGATTTCCTCTAGCATCAGTATGACAGAAGATTTGCACTTCCGTATCCATATTGTGTTTCAACAGCAACACAAGTCTATCGAGTTTTTCCGTATTATCACCTTTTGTGAGCTTACCTGAATCGTCAAACCCAGCTTCAAACAAAAGTTGTTTTTCTGTATTTAACCTAGTCATACCAAACTTCATATACTCTTTGCTTTTTGCAGGTTCTATTATGATTTGCTGAAATGGTTCATAGCCTTTATTTAGTATCAAAACACTGCTTTTTTGTACCTCTGGATTCCAATTGATTTCAAATTTTCCCTTATCATCTGTATAAATCAGTGTGGTATCTAAATCTTGCAGGTACAAGATTTTTAAGGGTTTAATAGGAGTATTGTATTCCCGATCAAACACAATTCCGCCAAGCGATTTAGTTGAATTGTTTACATAAGTTATTTTGTATAAGTCATCATTCCCATCTCTATTTGAGCTTATGTATGCTTCTTTTTGATCTTGATTCTTATAAATTGTAAAAAATAAATCATCACCATTTGAGTTTGTTGGCATTTCGAGATTTTCGGGTTGTCCATAACTGTTTGCTTTTATTATGGAAAAATAGACATCGTAACCACCATATCCCTCATGACCATTACTTGAGAAATATAGCTTAGCATCTTTCACAAATGGGCTTCGTTCATCTTTATCAGTATTGATTGGTTTCCCTATATTTTTGGGTTTAGACCATTTATTTTTTCCTAAATACTCAACATAGTACAAATCAAGACCTCCATAACCACCTGGTATGTCAGATGAAAATATCAAAATATTCCTCTCAAAATCCCAGTGGGGATCTATCATGGCGTATTTTTCTGATTTATCGTTGATTAGCTTTTGTTCAGCTCCATATTGACCATTTTCTAGCTTAGGTCTCAAAAATATTTCTGGTAATCGAATATCATTATCAGGCAGAATAATGTTTTTTAGCTTTTTCGTGTTGTCTAATTCACTTGCGGAATAAAAAACGAAATGGTTTGAAAATGTGATAATTCCATGTTGAACCTTGTTTTCAATGAATGTGACCAATTGTGCATTTTGAGTACTTTCTATATCAGAAGAATTGATTTGGTAAGATTTAAATATTAGATTTTCGTATGGGTTTCCAGTACTTTGAAAGAACTTGTCGGGTTTATTTGACACGAAATAATATGTCCCATTGTAGTTTTGAAGGCCAAAATCTCTATAAATTGAATTGATACCAGATAATGAAACGATTGACTCTACAGATTGGTCAATTATGGGATTTTCATTTTTTTTCAAAATTCCCTGCATGTATGCTAGTTCATTTTTTTTGAGGTTTATCCTGTTCGAAAATTTGCTCAACTGATACAAAAGTTGGGCTTGTTTGTAGTCTTTTAATTTTACACTTGTTTCAAAATAGGGTAAAACATCATCCTCTGACAATTCAAAATTGTCTTTCAAGTATAAAAACCCTTCTGATGCAACTTCATAATTTTTTAAATAATAGTTAGTCATGGCCAAGCCTTGTACTGCTTCTCTAGTCTCCTTTACACTCAGTGATTTTTTGTAAAGATCAAGAGCTTCCAAAAATTGCCCTTTCTTAAAAGCGTCATTTGCTTCTTGTAATCTTCGCTTTTCAAAAGTCTGGAATCCTTGAGCGCTTACAAAGCCTACTAGGATAAGTGAAATATATACCGTTATGATAGTTTTTATGATTTTCATATCTAATCAAAAATATTTTGGAGAATATAGCTTAGGCCTTCTTTGCGGAAATAGAAAACCTATTGAAATATCATGAGTCGAAAAGGAGCGCAAACTTATACTATTGATTTGATGATCATATGCATACCCAATCCTAAGTCCGTTAACCAACCAAAACTGGACAGTTCCAACAAGTCCAGTACCTCGTTTCAAATTGTCGTTATTTACCCTGTTTGCATAATCAACAGCAGTTCTATATGTGAGACCCAACCATAATCGCTCGTAAAACAAAAGACTTGAACTAAAGTCAAATCTAGCAGGAGATCTAAAATCATCTAGTAATAAAAGTGTATTTTTCATGCTCACTTCATTACTTAGATCTAACCAAAACCCTGTAAAAATATTTGTCTCTATCGTATTGTTCAAGACAAAATCACCTCTATCACTTCCGAGGAAAATAGAGGCTAAGTTGTCTATACCCAAACCGAAAAAGAATGTTTCATCATAATAAAACAACCCTGATTTCAACTCAGGATAAGATACATTTCCTCCAGCTGTAGGGATGCCTGGATCTTCTGAGTCCAATCCATCAAGCAAGGATCCATCTAAAAAGGAATTTACTAATCCTAAGCCAATGCCAAAACTTAAAAATTGCTCTTCCGAAAGTTGAAGATGATAAGCTACGTTTCCATAAATAGCATTGGTCCGATTGGCTCCAAGCTGATCGTTTATCGCATGTATTCCTATCCCAAGTTGTTTACTATCAAGAAACCCATCTGCAGCAAGAGCTATGGTTTTTGGACTTCCTTCTATACCTGCCCATTGTGTGCGGTAATAGCTTTGGACGTAAATTTGCTCTTTGTATCCTGCGTAGGCTGGATTGATGAAGACTGGATTGAACATGTACTGGCTAAACTGTGGAGTTTGCTGTGCATGAATATGATTTGAGGCAATCATGAATATGAAAACTAGTACTGAATATATTTTTGACTTTTTCATAGTTATTTGATTAGCGTTATATATCCACTTACTAAAAAATCACTCCCATTAATCTTCTTTCCTTGTATTTGGTAAAAGTATGTTCCCGGATTTAAGCCATCACCAGACCATCCATCCACATAATTAGATCCTCGGAAAAGTTCGATTCCATATCTATTGAAAATGATTACTTCCCATGTTTCCAGAAAACCTCCCAAACCTTGTGTTTGCCAAGTGTCATTTTTGCCGTCCCCATTTGGAGTAATGACATTTGAGACTTTATAATCCAACTGTTCATGAACCGTGTTTGCAACCTGAACCACTTCTATGCCCTCGTTTTTCTCAATAGCCAAATATGCCTGGTTGATAACATTCAATGAAGGAATCAATGCCTCAACCTCAAACACTAAAGTTTTGCTTTCACCCACAGCAAGAGTAGAAATCTCCCAAATTAAGACTCCAAATTCTGAATTGTATTCTGCTGCTGTACCTTGGTTTATAATTCCTACAAATCCCACTTCTGCCGGCAGTGTATCACTGACAATAATGCGTCTTTCAATGATTTCATTTTCCCCTTGATTTGTAATTGTCAATGAATAGCGAAAAACTTCCCCTACCTGAACCGATGTTTTTTCCAGGGATTTGTCGAGTAATATATTCAAATCAGCATCTAGATCAGACTCTTGTACTTGGACTGGAATAGATTGGGCAGTTTTCTCTTCGAAATTGGCGCCTGATACAGATGCAGTATTGATGATTACTTGTGCATTTTCCTGTACCATTGCACTTATATTCAAGATTAGATTACCACCAGATGCCAATGATGGAAATGTCCAGCTCACGGTTTGACCATCTATTTGTGAAGAACTATTTGCAGAGATAGGTAGTAAGTAATTTGGTAAAATATCTTCAACCAAAAGATTTTCAGCAACGACATCCCCTGCATTTGTAATCATTATTTCAAAATCGATGATCGACCCAATGAATACTTCATCGTTATTTGAAAGAATTTTCGATATTGATACTGTTGTTTCACTGTTTTCTTGCTCCTTGATAATTACAATTGTTTCTACAATTTCCGAAAGGACAGGTGAGGGGATCTCTACACTCGTAATTGATGCTTGGTTTCTAATAATTGATTCTGGCACTGCATCTTCGAGAATCTCCACTATCAATGTAAGCTCTAATGTCTCTTCAGGGCTCAAGGTTTGAATACTCCATAATACTGTCCCTGAAGTCAATGTACCGTTGTTATCTGCACTCACAAAAAGTGTATTTGCTGGGACTGGATCTGCTACCACCAAATTGCTTGCAATCCCATTCCCAATATTTTTTACTGTAATTGTATATGTTATTAATTCACCAATAGCAGCTTCGGATTTATTGACTATTTTTTCTATTTCGAGAATGGGATCATCATCATTGATTACCAATACATTCACTGTATTTGAAGTTTGATTATTCTCGTTTTCATCTAAAAGCTTTCCTGTAGCTAAGTTTGAGATTATCGATCCTGTTGGCAAACCCTCCACAAGCCTGACGGTGATTGTCAATTCAATAATTTCTTGGGGGGGGAGATTTGGGATACTCCAAGTTACCGTGTTGTTTGATGATAGCTTGACATTGCTTGAAGATGTGACAAAGATGAACCCAGGCGCTAAAATGTCTTTTATCTCAAGATTATTAAGCTCTCTACTTCCTTCGTTTGTAACAGTTATAGTAAAGGTTACTATTTCACCGCTTTTTGCAGTTTCACGGTCAACAGATTTTTCTAGCTTGTAATTTTGGCAGTTTTCTGCCATCATAATTGATACAGGGATAGGAGAGGGGCTATTACCACAAGAGTTTTCAAATTCAGTTACAAGATAGAATGTCGAAATAAAGTTGTCAGCATTAAGGTTTGAGACAGTTAGCACACCTTGTTCATCTATGCGAAACAAGGTTTCTAATATTTGCTGATTGTCCAGAATCTCTGTTTCCAAGTCTGCATCCAAATACCATCTGAACCTTAGCTGACCCTCTTCAAATCCACTTTCGGAATTCAATCTTGGAGTTAGAATCAAAGTATCACTTGGACAAATCGCTTCTTCATTTCCACTGACTACGATTTCTAGATCTTCTATTGCTGGCAATAGTCTTATAACCATGGGTAATCTATCAGATTCTTTTAAACATACTGGGTCAAAAGAGGCTACATAAAATGTTTGATTTTCAAATATTTCTTGACTGATGAAGTTTGCGTTTTCCGGAAGTTCAGCCAATGGAACTTCAGCATTCAAACTATCATACCACCTCAACAGCAGATTTTCGCTTGCGTTGGCTGTAAGTGTTACACTTTCACCTTTACAAATCTCAATTTCCAAAAGCTCCTGAGGGATAATAGGTTCTGCAATGGTTTTTTCGATCAAGGCTAATTGAAGACTTGGAAGACTTGTGGCACCATCTGTATTTCGGCATAAGAGGACAGCTATTCTATTTATCTGATTATCGACTTCAAAGTCAATGTTGATGAATTCACCGTTTTGGAGTTTTTGAATATTTTCAGTAGATACCAAATCTGCAAGATCTTGCTCGAATACTAAGTTGGAGTTTTCAAAGCCGTTTATACTAATGTTCTGTAAATCAGGAGTACCAATATTGTCAGTATCAAATCGGAATCTTAGCGAAAAAGTAGATCGTTCAGCAGATAGTTCTGAAAGTAAAACGAACTGTTCCATTGAAGCATCTTGATTGATTGCAGTAAAATTTAAAATCGAAAAAGTTTCCGGATCTCCATCCAGAATATTTTCAGGGTTGATTACAGGTTGGGTGCCTAGAAGATTTGAAAGATTAAAGTTTTGGAGATTTACGCCAGTGAATACAGGTTTGATACATTCATGATTTGGCGTAATTATGAAGGCCCCAAATATTTCAGTTGTATTTTCTACTCCCAATCCCAAAAGTGCACTAGTCCTGTCAATAATCCTTATGCTTCTATATGGTAGATCAGGTCTGATACTGATATAGTAATCACCATTTTCATCTACTACTACCCTCAAATCATCCCCTGCGAAATCAGTTGGTGTACCAGTATTTCCAGATAGGATTATTTGGTTTGAATTTTTTGCCTGAATTTCCAAAGTATGATTACCAAATATTTGGTTTTGCAGTAAGCTGCTCCCCAGACCTGATTCCCGTCCACCAAGTAAAGCTTCTAATACTTCTATATCAAAATCTAGCTTGATAAATGTAGTTGTATTGGCAGGGAGGATACTAGGAAATTCTATTTCAATAATTCCAGTTCTTGCTCCTATGCCTAGTGCCAATCCTGAATTTGAGCTCAATCTGGCAAAAGTGTCCAACTGCCCATCTACTGCATTTGGTGCATTTGAAACACCTTCTTGAAAAATGACTTGATTAGCAAATTCTTGGTTAATTTGTGCCCATAGTTGATTGTTTTCTCCCAAAAGAAAAATGATAATAAATAACAAAAATGACTTTGATAGTATATTCATGATTGAATGATTCATTCGAATGGCAATAAGTATTCATTATTTACCCGTATTGATTTTGTAATCAGGCATCTGTTTTTGCCACATGTTATGGTATATGCCTTGTTTTACCAATAATTCCTCGTGGTTACCAGACTCAATCAATAATCCTTTATCCATTACAAGTATCTTATCAGCACTAATTACAGAAGATAGTCTATGGGCTATCAAGATGACAGTCTTTCCCTTATCTTTGAGGTCATAGAGTGTTTTCATGGTATAGGACTCAGATTCAGAATCCAAGGCTGATGTAGCTTCATCAAAAATCAGGATACTTGGATCTTTGTATAATGCACGTGCTATAGCCAATCTTTGACGTTGACCACCAGAAAGGCTGACACCATTTTCACCTATATATGTTTTGAAACCATTGGGTAGCTCTTCTATAAATTCTAAAATTCCCAAATCTTGACATATTCTCAGTACCTTTTCGATATCAGGATTGAAATCCCCTACAGCTATATTGTCTAATATATTTCCTGCAAAAAGATGAATGTTTTGAGGAACTACACCGATTAATTTTTTGAGTGACCCTCCATGAATGTATTCCAGGTTTTGCTTACCTATATAGACACGTCCAGAAGATATAGGATATACCTTTTGGATAATAGACATCAAGGTAGATTTCCCAGAACCAGATTGACCAACAATTGCAGTGATCTTCCCTGCTTCCATTTCTAGATTCAAACCATCAAAGACTTGGCTTCTGGTACCATAGCTGAATACAACATCTTTGAATTGTATATTTCCAATATGATCTTCTGTGATCTGAACTTTGCCTTCGTTGCTATCCGTATCTATGTCCATGATTTCAAAAAGTCTGTCTGCAGCAATCAAAGAATCTTGAATGGTTTTGTTCATACTGATAAATGATGCAACAGGCCCAGTAAAATATCCCATAATCGCATAGAATGATAAGAGCTCACCAGCTGTAAGTTCATTTTTCAATACGAAGGTGGTTCCAATCCATAAGAGAATTACTGTAAACAAAGAGGTAACCATACCGCTAGCATTCCCAATCCAAATTGAATTTGTGCCAGATTCATAAATTGATTTAAGTAAATTGATGAATCTTCCTTCAGTTTTTAAATTCGTAAAGTCTTCAATTCCAAATCGCTTGATAGTGCTCACTGCATTCAGGGATTCTACCAATTGTGCTTCAAGATCAGCAGAATTTTCCATCAATTCTCTTTGGGTTTTCTTGTTTACCTTATTTGAAAAATAGTAAATCAATACATACAAAGGGATTACAACCAACATTAATAGGGCTAGTTTCCAATAGAAAACAAACATCAATGTAAAGGAGAATATCAGGACGAAAATGTTTACGATGAAACCGACGATCACATCATTAATAAATGCCCTTATTTTTACAGCATCATTGATTCGGGAGATTATTTCCCCTGTCCTCATGGTGTCAAAGAATTGCTGGGGGAGCTTTAGCAGATGCTTGTAGTAACCTAAAATTAGCTTTGCATCGATTTTTTGACCCGTTTGCAAGGTTAATATACCTTTGAAATGACCTAGTACTACACTGAAAAGTATAATACAGATCATCATAACTCCCATTAGGTTCAAGAGGTTTCCGTTGTCGTTTGGAAGGACATTGTCAATTATTTTTTGAATATAAAGTGAAGTTGCTAGTCCTAGTATAACAGCAAAGACAGAACCGATCAAAATTTGTGTGAAAATGAAAGAATAGGGTTTCAATAAAAACCAAAATCGTTTTGCTACACTGTATTTTTCATTTTTTGCTTCAAATGATTCATTGGGATCGATAAGTAAAACAACATTTGTCCATATCGAAAAAAACTCTTCGGTGGTCATTATCTGAACTTTCCCGATAGCAGGGTCCATCAATGTAACCTCCAAATCGGTGGTTTTTAAAATCACTACATAATGATGTAAACGTCCCCTAACTATTACATGGGCGATACTTGGGCATGGTAGCTCAGATATTTGATTATTATTTACTTTCACGCCTTTAGCATCGAAGCCTAATTGTTTTGCAGCTTCAATCATTCCCAGCAAGTTTGTACCTTTTTGGTCTGTATACGCTATTTGCCTTATTTTGGCAATCGGAACCTCCAAGTTGTAATAAGCGGATATAGCAGCTAGACATGCAGCACCACAATCTGTGAGATCATGTTGTTGAATCTCAGTTTTTTTAAAATCCCTATTTTTGAAGTAATTGAAATTAAACATACATTAATTGCTGGCTATATTTGGATTGACCCAATCATCTACCTTATCAAATAATAGGTTGATAATTCTCCTTCTAGTAAAACTAAACCTTGCCTGTACTGTCATTCCCTTGAGTAATTGTCCGGAATAGCCATTTTTTAGCGTCATTTCTTCCCTCGGAAGTTCACATCGGATCTTGAAATAGGGCTTACCATCTGATTGAATGAAAATATCATTTGATATAGATTCAATGGTTCCTTCCAAAAATCCCCACTCATTATAATTGAATGCATCTACTTGAAATTTTACAGGTGTATTGGGATTGATAAACCCAATGTCCTTTGGCTCAACAAATACTTCTGCTATCAATTCTCCATCTGGAGTGATTTCGGCTAAGGTTTCACCGGATGATACACTTGCGCCAGGAAACAACTGTCTCAAGTCCTGAATAAACCCATCTACAGGGGACTCAATGGTATAAAACTTGATCTCTTCATTGATTTGCGCCTCCTTCGATTTCAAATCTTGAAGTTGTAATCTTATTTGGTTTAGGTTGCTTTGCCATAAAGCAGCTTGCTGGGAGTAGGAGGCAAGCAAGCCGTTTTTGGAGCTTTCATAGACCTGTTTGGTTCTGTCAAATTCAGCTTCTGCTATTGCACCTGACTGAAAAAGTGTCTCTGATCTTTTAAATTCTTTTTTGCTAAGTTCAAATTGTTCTTTAAGATCATTCAGTTTTTGATAGAAGTAGTTTGCTTCCTGTTGGTAATTGGAGTTAGAAAGTCTTGGTATAGATTCCCAATCGTATCGGTTGGTTTTTTGAATCAAAAATGTCAAATCATTTAACTGTGATTCATACTCTGAGACCAATTTCCTTGTATTACCTGATTGCTCTTCCAAAATATTTGTCTTCACTGTAAAAATCCTGTCACCTTTTTTGACCCTGGAGTTTTCGACTACAAAAACTGAATCAATATTGCCAGTAACAATAGATCTTAATTGGTTTTTGTTGTCAATGGCTTTGATCATTCCCACACCGCGCACATTGACATCTACTTTGATGACAAATATGGAAATGAAGATTGCAATCAATAGTACTAAGACAGCCTGATATAAGACAATTGATTTTGAATCATATTTTCTAAAGAAATAGCTTGTAGTACCTTCCAATATCTCTGGTGGAAAGATCTCTTTGTGGTTCGGATTCATGTGATGATGATTTCTTTTCGTTTTTTAAATAGAATCTCACATAATTTCCCTTTTATAATAGGGGCACATCTTCGCGTGAACTAGTTTTCACACATATTTGACTTAGAAAAGTCTGATTGAAACGGATGAGGTCTATTTTATAATTATAAAAATCACAGCTAGCGGAATTGTCCACTAGCTGATAGTTGTATTTATCGACGATTTGCAAAGTCAAATAAACCAATGTTGCTTAGGTTCAATCCTAACCCAAACGAGTCTCTATCTCCATCTCTAGACTCTGATACACTTGACAGGTTAAGTCCTATACCACCAATCAAGGTAGTCTGAGAAGCTGATTCACCTCTATTTCTAGAACCTAAAAGTCCACCTAACAATCCACCATTTACTTCTCTCAATTCTTCGGAATTCATTTCTTGGAATTTCATAATAATTAAATTTAGTTAGTTAGTTACCTACTCTTTTGAAGGTTTTCGGTGTCCCCTTGATCTGCTAGCATGGAGCTATTTACGAAGTGAATGATTTGATTGGATTTATTGAAAGGAATAATATTCTAAAAAAAGTGTTTGCATAGTATTCGCAGTGATTCGCATAGAATTATTTTTGGTGATTTTGCCTGGATAAACTCTTCTTAGACAAATTTTTTAAAGGTGAATAATTTAGAAAAAATGCCACTTTAATTATAAAATAATAGGTAATATGTATATCCGCTTTTACACCAGTAGCCACTTAAAATAATCTAAAATAGTATATTTGAAGCGCTGTGGGCCGTTAGCTGTCGACAGTTGACAATTATCCGCAAGATTATTTGTGATAAAATCACATACTGGTGTCATTGCGGATAATCATTATAGGTAAATATCAAATGACATCAGTATTTTATGAAGAGAGTTATTTTTGATTCAATCCGGCAATATGGAAAAGTAATTAATTGATAATATAAAATCTAATAGTATAAAAATTAATTGAAAAATAAGAAGCTGTTCCTTAATCCATTTCAAAATCAAGCAATTTGACTCTATGAAAATTCACTTAGATGTATTTCCTATAAAAACAGGAACTGTCTCTTTTTGTGAGACAGTCCCTATTTAATTTTTATCTTCTATTTGCAGAATCAAACAGACCAATGTTGCTCAGATTAAGACCAAATCCAAATGAATCTCTGTCTCCATCTCTAGATTCTGATTCACTTGACAGGTTAAGGCCTATACCACCAATCAAAGTTGTTTGTGAAGCTGATTCACTGTTTCTGTTTCGCGAACCCAAAAGTCCACCTAACAATCCACCATTTACTTCTTTTAATTCTTCGGAATTTAATTCTTGGAATTTCATAATAATTAAATTTAGTTAGTTAGTTACCTACTCTTTTGAAGGTTTTCGGTATCCCCTTGATCTGCTAGCATGAAGACAAATACGAGGTATTGGATAAAGTTGGATTTACACAATCAAAAAAAAAATAGAAAAAAGTCAATTTTGATAATTTGTGTGTTCCCATTATTGTATATGGTTTAATGAAAAGTTCTGTTTAAAACACTAACAAATAAGCAAGTTGTGTACTTAGTGATCACGATGCTGACAATCATACATAATTAATAATAGGATGCCAAAAGGAAATATAGAGGCATTCCAATTGTAATATTTACTGGAAATGTCACAGCTAAAGCCATAGGTAGAAAGAGGCCTGGATTGGCCTTTGGTACAGTCATTTTCATAGCTGCAGGAACAGCTATATATGATGCACTTGCAGAAAGTATAGCCAACATAAAGCGATTTGAAACATCATCTGTCACTGCTGCACTAATTAAGGCTACTATTGATCCGTTTATAAGAGGAATTACAATGGCAAAAATCACTGGAAACCATCCATATTCGAAAAATGAACCTAGTTTTCTGCCGCTGATAATACCCATATCGAGAAGAAAAATCGCCAAAAATCCTTTGAAGATATCATTCGTGAAAGGTTTAATACCTTCGGCCTGAGCATCAGAGGCCAAGAAGCCTATAATTAAACTACCTAAAATCAACATTACACTACCATTTGTGAAAGAGTGCTTGATTACGATCCGTTTTTTAACTTTCTCAGACTGCATACTGTCTTTCGTAAATGTAGATATTAAAAGTAGACCAATGACGATTGCCGGCGCCTCCATCAACGCCATAATGGCAACCATGTGCCCATGAAGTATCATTTGCTGCATCTCCAAATAGCTGACGGCAGTGACAAATGTGACTGCACTGATAGAGCCATATGCTGCGGCGACTGCACCTGCATCGTAAACGCTGAGCTTTCTTTTCAATATGAAAAATGTATAAATTGGAATCGCTGAAGCAATGGATATCCCAAATAAAATAGTCCATGCAATCTCCATGTTCATAGCTTCATGTGCTAATTCTTGACCGCCTTTGAAACCAATTGAAAACAATAAATACAGAGAAATAAATTTTGAAGAATTGGGGGGGATTTCAAGATCACTTTTGAATAATACAGCTACCAAACCCAATACAAAGAAAAGCAAAGCTGGATTGGTAAGATTCTCAATAAGTAAGTTGAGATTCATAATTTTTAATAGGTTTGATTAAGATCAGAATTGATTAAACTTCAGTTTTTTTGCTCTCTTGGGCTATTAATTCAATAGAAGCATTAATCCTGTAAATTGAATTGTTTGCTTCAGCTTGTTTGAAAAAATCATTTATTTTCAGAAGTTCACCTTGAAGTGATTTGATTCGTCTTTCTGAGTTTTCATCTTTTATCCCGAATCTTATATTTGAACTGAAGCTTTTTCGGACATGAAAATTGATCTTATCATTGAATAATTGAACTAAAATCTCTCTCGCTTCAATTTGGTCAAATTCTCCCTCTATCAGATTAAATTTTTTATCCATTTCCATATTATCTTCTGTTTTTAAATTTTGGCCAAAATTGTAGGAAAAAATTCATTAGTTTTTATTTAACTTTATTATCTAAATCATAAAGATTGATTATGAATTATACTCTTCATCAATTATTGGTATTTCAAAAAGTAGTAGAGACATGCTCTATTACAAAGGCTGCAGAAGAACTGCATTTGACTCAGCCTGCAGTTTCAATTCAGTTGAAAAATTTTCAAGATCAGTTTGACATTCCACTTACAGAGGTTTTAGGCAGAAAAATTCATATTACCGAATTTGGGTATGAAATTGCCAAACTTGTCGAGGCGATATTTGCTCATGTCCAATCCATAGAAAGTGTCACGATGGCTTACAAAGGACAGCTTACAGGAAGATTAAAAATTGCAGTAGTTTCGACAGGAAAGTACGTGATGCCATATTTTTTGGGAGACTTTATGAAGATGCATCAGGGAGTTGAATTGAATATGGATGTTACCAATAAAAGTAAGGTTCTGAAATGTCTTGAAAAGAATGAAGTTGATTTTGCTTTATTGTCCATTTTACCCAAAGAAATGAATCTAGAATATTTAGACTTATTGGATAATGACCTTTTCTTGGTTGGGAATAAGCATTCAGAGGTTGATTTTGAAAACAATTCAGAAGAAATTTTTAAAAACTTACCTTTAATATTTCGAGAAAAAGGCTCAGGTACGAGACAAATTATGGAAAGATTTATTGAAGGCAGCAAAATAACAATTCAAAAAAAAATGGAATTAACTTCCAATGAGGCAGTCAAACAAGCAG
Organism: Belliella alkalica; assembly: GCF_022549785.1. GTDB lineage: Bacteria > Bacteroidota > Bacteroidia > Cytophagales > Cyclobacteriaceae > Belliella > Belliella alkalica. Next base: position 343,242 of record NZ_JAKZGO010000001.1, on the reverse strand, counting down.
TGCTAGCGGGTTTAGGATATTCTATCATGCCAATCATTGGAATAAAAAATGAACTTGTGACTGGGCAATTAAAGATAATACCCATTCAAGGATTACCAATAACAACTAAATGGAGATTGGTCTGGCTAAAAGGGAAAAAACAAATGCCATTGCCTAAAGCATATTTAGATTTTCTTCAAATAGAGAAAAATAGGATCTTGGAAAAATTTTTTGGCGATTTGATTTAATGACTTTGGCGATTTCTATACATAAGTATCCGTAATGTAGCACTTGGGTAAGAAGTAGCTTTGTAAGTTACGCATACTCATCAGCCTCAACAGCCCAAAGTCTACAGAACCACAAATCGTTCATCCGACAATCTATTGTTTGGCTACGTGCAAGAAAGCGGATAGTCACATTTCTATATTATTGATTTACACTACTTTACAAATTGAGATGAAAAAATTCGAATTAGCTTAGTTCCGATATTAATTGAAATTATATTTTGATAGATATTGATCCAAATCAAACATTAATACTAGAATAATAATCTACTGGCAAAGTAGCGGATTTACATATTATGATTATCCGCAATAATGCCATTAATCAATTAAACGATTGTTTTTTGGCAAACTGATACTAATAGATATTTGATATTGGTTCGAAATCACAGGTTAATCCAATTATCTAGATTCTACTGGTATGAAAACGGATATACATATTATATATTTTATCGATCTGTGAAATCGCTTTATTTTGCAATAAATAATGACCATATTTATAATATGGACCTCAAAAAATCTTCAAGTCAAAAATTAATTGCAGATAGAAAATTCCTAATTGAATGTTATGTGACAATGCTGTCACGTATCAAGGAAGATGGCCTTGTATCACTAATAAATCATAGCGACAAAAATTATAATTTGAATGAAAGTCATGTCTCTAGTGAAAAGGTAATACAGGCATTGAGCATTTATTTTCAATTGATGACATTGGTGGAAGAAAATGCAGCTACACAGTACAGAAGAAATGTAGAAACTGCGGAAAAATCAAATCCAATTCGTGGTTCTTGGTCAGAAGCATTTGGGATTTGGTTAGGCGCAGCTGTAGGAGAGGATGAAATACTCAGTGCCATATCCTCAACAAAGGTATTACCAGTACTTACAGCCCACCCGACTGAGGCAAAGAGGGTGACTGTTATTGAAATCCACAGAGAATTATATTTGCTTTTGGTAAAAAAGGAGAATCTCTCATTGAGCAGTTATGAACAAATTTTAATTAAAGAACAAATAATTAACTTATTGGAGAGGTGGTGGACTACAGGAGAAATATACCTAGAAAAACCATCTGTTAGGGATGAAAGGGCCAATGTACTTCATTATTTGACAAATGTTTTTCCTTTGATTCTTGAGAAAAGTGACCAAAAATTAAAGTACGAATGGTTAGCGCATGGACTAGACCCAACCAAAATCAAAAATCCTGATGTATTCCCTAAAATCAATTTTGGAAGTTGGGTTGGTGGTGATAGAGATGGCCATCCTCTAGTCACGGCAGATATCACTAAGGAAACTTTAGGACTCCACAGAGAAAAAGCTCTCAAACATGTGAAAAGTTGCCTGAATAATTTAGTGAAAAAGCTTTCTATTTCAGCAATTTCCAACTCAGTTCCCCAAGTGCTGATCGATGCAATTGGCAACAGATCAAAACTATTGGGGGATTCTGGTTTTAGAGCTGTCCAAAGAAATCCCCATGAACCTTGGAGGCAATTTGTAAATTTGATGTTGCTTCAGATAGAAAATACTATTTTGGAGGAAATAGAAGATCCACTCTTATGCTACAAATCCAGTAAGTATTTGGAAAAAGACTTGAGTTTTTTGAGAAATACACTTTTAGAATCTGGTTTTGATGGTATTGTCGAGGATTTGCTTTTTCCCGTTGAGCGTACAGTAAGGTGTCTTGGCTTTTATTTGGCAAAATTGGATATCAGGCAAAATAGCGATTTCCATGATAAGGCAATCTCACAGATTATGAAATCAAATGGAGAAATTGATTATGATTTTTCAAGTTGGGAGGAGATTAGACGATTGAGATTCTTGAACCATATCTTACTTTCTAACGCCTCGATTACCAATGTTGATAGATCTTATGGTTTAGAAGCAGATCACTTACTTGGTTGCTATAGGGTGGTCAGACATCATGTTGCTCAATATGGTACCGAGGGGATTGGGTCATTCATAGTAAGCATGACTAGAAGTCTCAGTGATTTATTACTTGTGTATTTGTTTATGAGAGAGACTGAATTGTTAGAGACCAATATTCAAGTCGTTCCATTGTTCGAAACTATCACAGATTTATACAATGGTCCCGTAATTTTAGATGATTTTTTGCAACACCCAATTACTAAAAAAAGGGCTGCAAGTTTGCAGAATAAGCAAGAAGTAATGTTAGGTTATAGTGATAGTAACAAAGATGGAGGGACGATAGCAAGTAAATGGAATCTATATAAAGCAGAAATTGCACTTGCTGAGGTCGGCTCAAAAAACCAAACAAATGTTTATTTTTTCCATGGAACTGGTGGTACTATCAGCAGAGGAGGTGGCAAGTATCATCGGTTTTTGGAAAGTATGCCAGAAAACACCGTAGGTGGGGCTATTAAACTTACTGTGCAAGGTGAGTCTCTTGCACAACTTTTCGGAAATCCACTTACTGGGACATACAACTTAGATGCTCTTTGCTCTGGAGTAGCAAGACACATTGTCAATGATGCAGCACATCAAAAAGGACTCAATTACCCATTGCAAATTATGGGGTTTTTGTCTCAAAAATCCTTCGAGCACTATAGAGATTTTATCGAAACAGAAGGATTTATCGATTTTTATGGTAAGGTTACTTGCATTGATGTTTTGGAAAAAAGTAAGATAGGCTCAAGGCCGGCTAGAAGAACAGGCTCAAGAACACTTGCAGACTTGAGGTCAATTCCTTGGGTGTTTAGTTGGAACCTTTCTAGAAATACGATTACAGGGTGGTATGGATTAGGTTCCGCTTTGAAAACCCTGAAAAAAAATAGACCTAATGATTTTTTGGTACTAAAAAATTCTATACAAAATTGGAGTTTTTTTAGGTTTTTGATGATTCAAACTGAAACTAACCTTATCTTATCCAATTTGAGTGTTATGAGACTATATTCTGAATTGGATGAGGATGTTGGAGAAAGGGAAAAGTTTATGAATAAAATCCTAGAAGATTATCAAGATAGTATTTTAATGCTCGAAGAGCTTTTTGGTGAACCAGCTTCTATTCGAAGAAATTCACAATATGAAAATTTGGAGTGGAGAAATGAAAAATTAGAAATACTGCATCATTTACATATAAAATACTTGAAAAAATGGAGGTCTATCAATGATGAGAATAGTAGAGAAAAAGAAAGTATTTTAATTAAATTATTAAGTATAATTAATGGATTGTCAAGTGGCTTAAAAAACACAGGATAAGCATCAAACTTAAGCTTTTCAAAGATTTGTAAGTGCTAATAGTTGATTTTATTTCGAAAAGCTAAGCAAATATGAAGATTATTTTAGGCTTGATTAAATGATTGTATATATAAAATAATGATCCCTTGAATACATGTTAAACTCCAGAATTCCAGAAGGACCACTTGAAGAAAAGTGGAAAAAATATAAGGCAAATGCGCAACTTATTAATCCTGCAAATCGCAGAAATTATAAGATTATCGTGGTAGGTACAGGGTTGGCAGGCGCATCTTCTGCTGCAAGTTTAGCAGAGCTGGGATTCAATGTGGAAGTATTTACCTTTCATGATTCTGCAAGAAGAGCGCATTCTGTAGCTGCCCAAGGGGGTGTAAATGCAGCCAAAGATTATAAAAACGATGGGGATAGTGTCTGGAGAATGTTTTACGATACACTAAAAGGTGGAGATTTTAGAGCTCGTGAAGCAAATGTGTACCGTTTGGCTGAATGTAGTATGTCTTTGATAGATCAGGCTGTCGCCCAAGGAGTACCATTCGCAAGGGAATATAGTGGCTATCTTAGCAATCGATCTTTTGGGGGTGTTCAAGTAAGTCGGACTTTTTATGCAAGAGGCCAGACTGGGCAGCAGCTTCTACTTGGTGCATATCAATCCTTAATGAGACAAAATGATGGAAATAACCTAAAGCTGCATACTAGACATGAAATGCTTGATGTCATTACTATAAATGGTGAGGCAAAAGGAGTTACCGTTCGAAATCTTGATAATGGAGAAATAGTATCGCATAGCTGTGATGCTCTAATTTTAGCATCAGGTGGTTATGGAAAAATATATTACCTGAGCACACTAGCGATGAATTGTAATGCAACAGCTATTTGGCGCGCACATCGAAAGGGGGCATTTATGGCTGCACCAAGTTGGACGCAGTTTCACCCAACTTCATTGCCCCAGCTAGGAGGCTATCAAAGTAAACTTACCTTAATGAGCGAATCTTTACGCAATGATGGAAGGATCTGGGTACCACTGTCTCCAAATGATCAACGACCACCAAATGAAATCCCAGAAGAGGAGCGCGACTATTACTTAGAGCGTCGCTATCCATCATTTGGAAATCTAGCACCAAGAGATATTTCTTCCCGTGCAGCCAAAGAACGTATTGATGCAGGCTGTGGGGTAGGGCCAATGGGAAATGCGGTATATCTTGATTTTAAAGATGCCATAAAACGAGATGGGGAAAAGATCATTGAGCAGCGATATGGTAATTTATTTGGAATGTATCAGAAAATTACCGGCACTGACGCTTATAAAGAACCAATGATGATTGCTCCTGCTGCTCATTTTAGTATGGGTGGGTTGTGGGTGGATTATCGATTGATGAGTAATTTATCAGGACTTTTTGTTTTGGGTGAAGCTAATTTTTCAGATCATGGTGCCAACCGCTTAGGAGCAAATAGTTTACTGCAAGCTTGTGTTGACGGTTATTTTATAGCTCCAAGTACTATAATGGATTATTTGGCAGAAAAAAGTCCAGTCAAATCTCCTAAAATGGATGAATGGGATTCGGCGGTCATCAAATCAAAATCTGAAGTTATTGATCGTCTTCAAAATTTATTGACTATCAAAGGGAATACGACCGCGGAAGAATTTCATAAGGAACTTGGGCAAATCCTCTACAAAAAATGCGGATTATCTCGCAACAAAATTAGTATGCAATCTGCCAAAAATGATTTGTTGATTCTTCAAAAGCGTTTTTATGAAGAACTGTTGATTCCTGGAAGTACAAATGAAATCAATTTTGAATTAGAAAAAGCAGCAAGAGTAGAAGACTATTTGGAGATGTCTATTCTTATAGTGGAAGATGCTTTACAAAGGGAAGAATCCTGTGGAGCTCATTTTAGAGAGGAACATCAAACAGACGAAGGGGAGGCATTACGGAATGATGAGGAATTTAAATATGTAAGTGTTTGGGAGTTCAAAGGCAATAATTCATATGAACTGCATAAAGAACATTTAGATTTTAAATTTGCTGAGTTGAAAAATAGAAGTTATAAATGATTTTATGACTGTTCGGTTCTTTACCAATAGCTTCAATTCTTAGAATTATAGCTTGATTCAATTTAATTTCTAATACTTTCCAAGAGCAATTATTATATGATATGAGTGAAATCAAGTTTATAATTTCTTCACTGTCAAATTTCCATAGATTCATATCATCATATATGCTCACCTGACTAAAAAAATGAAAATTATGAAACTAGAACTTCACGTATGGCGACAATCAGGGCAGTTTGAAAAAGGATATTTCGAAAAACATGTGTTAGATGATTTAGATGAACATATGTCTGTACCCGAGATGCTTGATCATCTCAATACCAAGATAATAAAATCCACAGGAAGCCCAATCGCTTTTGAAAGTGATTGTAGAGAAGGGATTTGTGGTCAGTGTGGTTTTGTGATTAATGGAGATATTCATGGTCCCATTAATGGGACTACTACCTGCCAAATTCACCTTCGTAGCTTTGATGATGGGCAAACTTTATTTATTGAACCGTTTAGGGCGAAAGCTTTTCCAATAAAAAAAGATCTTGTAATAGATAGATCAGCATTTGATAGGATTATACAAGCGGGTGGATACATAGGTGTCAATACAGGACAGGCTTCAGAAGCAAATACAATTCTAATCAATCATGAACTAGCAGAGAAGGCTTTTGATGCTGCTGCATGTATTGGATGTGGTGCTTGTGTAGCAGTGTGCAAAAATGCCAGTGCAATGCTTTTTACATCAGCAAAAGTTAACCATCTATCCATGCTGCCACAAGGTGAGCTTGAAGCTTCTCAAAGAGTCACAAACATGGTGAATCAGATGGATGAGGAAGGATTTGGGTCTTGTACTTATACGGGGGAATGTGAAAAAATTTGTCCGCAAGGAATTTCCATTACTAACATTGTTGATTTGAATCGTCGATGGTTTTGGAAATAATGTTAAATAGTTATTCGCTAAGACACCGGGAAGATAATCTTTGCATGTAAGCATGTGGATAAATATCGACGGTCAACATCTGCTGAATTCAAAGTATGTACCAAATTAAATGTAGACACTGGTTTGAAAGCGGATATGTTGTTAATGTTGTTTTTGGTAAACGGGTTATCTTACCATTTACAAACCTGGATTAACCTAAATAATAAAAAATATTTTTTTATCATCTAATAATCAATGTTTTATAGAAAGTGTTCATTTTTTTATTTTTCAAATACAAATAATTGTTTTTAGTAACAATTTAGAATTTATGGTAAAAAATAAGTGTTAGTACGTATTTATTTTCTAAGGATAAATATGTTGATTGCCTACTATTTCACTCTAAATACTAAAAAATGGAACCACTAATTGGACAAATCATGATGTTTGCCGGAACCTTTGCTCCCAAAGGTTGGGCCTACTGCGAAGGGCAGCTCATTTCTATTTCCCAGAATCAGGCTTTATATAGCATTTTAGGAAATACTTATGGCGGAGATGGTATAAATAACTTTGCACTACCAGATTTAAGGGGGAGAGCTCCTATTCATAAAGGTCACGGGCCTGGTTTAAGCCCTATCAATTTAGGAGAGCAGGGAGGCACAGAAAAAGTCACTCTGGATATGAGTAATATGCCTGCACACAATCATGCGTTAAATGTGAGTAATTCAGCAGGAACAAGTTTCAACCCCGAAGGAAATGTGCCAGCTGCCTCTCAGTTTCAGGAAAACCGTCAAAGTCCTGTTATCAATGTCAACTCATACAACGGCAATTTTCCCAATACTGCTATGTCACCAAGTACCATTAGCGTTCAAGGCGGAAACCAGCCATTTAACAGCCGAAATCCTTATTTAGGCATCAATTATATTATTGCCTTAGAGGGTGTTTACCCTATGAGAGATTGATTTTTTGTCCTTTGGGGTATGCCTACTCCAAAGGACATCCTTTTTTTAATTTTCTTTTATTCAGAATCAGCCCACTATGAAAAAAACTCTACTAATCTTTCTATTCTTTACCTCTTTTTTCGCTTCACACCTTCCAAAGAAGGCATCTGCTCAGATCAATACCATTACCTTTAATGAGTTGGCTAATAATTTAGCTTTGGGTAAGTCCTATACCAACAGTGGCTTTACTTTTTCAGTAAACATACCGGCAGGAAGTTCCGCTCAAATAATAAGCTTGCAAAACGTAGGATTTCAGGGGTCAATGGCCCTAACAGATAATAATTTCGCGTTTGGAGGCATTACACGTTGGACTATCCGAAGAGCTGATAGTGAAGCATTCCAATTTAGAAGTATCTTTTTGCAAGATGGAGGTTTTGGAAGCAGTACCACAGGAACCATTCAAGGCTTTAAAAACGGTAGTTCCACTGGTCCTGCTAAAGCTATCCAATTCAATTCAGCTACTGCAGGACTAAAAGATTATGCAGGCGATCCTGATTTTTTTGATGTGGATGAAGTTCGGATTCAAGCAGCAGACATCAATTTTAACCTGGATCACTTTACCTTCGGACCACCTTTTTCTCCTGTAGATACAGATCCTGCGGAAGTTACGTCCATTTCTTTGACAGGTTCACCTGATGCCAATGCTACTTCAGTGGTGTTTTCTGTCAATTTCAACAAAACCGCTTTGAATGTCAGTCCTGATGATTTCCAATTGACCACATCAGGTACGGTGGTCGGTACGGTATCCTCAGTATCAGGCTCTGGTTCCACATATTCGGTCACAGTTAATGACATCTCCGGGGACGGAAGTCTTCGACTTGACCTAAGATCAGGAACCAATATCAGCAATGCAAATGGAAATACTGGCACACCTGCCTTTACCTCAGGGCAGTTTCATTTTGTGAGTCCATGCTTTATTGAAACTTTTGAAGATGAGGCTATTGGATCAAAAATATTCACAGGAAATGGGTTGAGTTTTTCATTACTGGGAAACTGGGAAGTATCTCAGGAAACACCTTTTGCAGGTATCGGTGGATCGCAGAAACACCTGACAAACACAGGTGCAGGCCCCTATATCATCACTTCCGATGAGTTGATCACCATGAAACAGTTGGCGCTCTACCTGTCTTCAAACCCTTCCGGAACAAACCCTACCAACGACGGAACAGTCACAATCAAAGGGTTTAATGATGGAGTAGAAAGATTCTCCTTAACCAAATCAACCGGATTCCCTACTGATCTTTCCAATAACGGTGGCTATTTCTTTATTGATTCTGCAACAGAACAAGGACAAAACAACACCAACAAAAGAATTGACAGACTTGAGATTTCTTTGGGTGGCAGTTTCGTATACCTGAATTTGGATAACTTTGAATGGTGTGAAGCAGGCCCCAACACCCCTCCAACTATCGCTAATCCAATCCCTGATCAAATAGCCACTCAGGATGAAGCCTTTAGCTTTCAATTTGCTGAAAACACATTTGAAGATCAGGATGAAGGGGATATCCTTATTTTCACAGCAAATCTTACAGGAGGGGACCCACTACCTGCATGGTTGAATTTTGATGCCAATAGCAGGACTTTTTCAGGAACACCTACAAGTGATAATCTAGGTGAAATCAGTATTGATGTCACAGCAGATGATCAAGAAGGAGGATCTGTAACAGATACCTTCACATTATCTGTGGAAATCGGTATCGTGATCACTCCTTCTGGTAACAACATCCTTTATGTTAACAAAAATGGTTCTGGCACAGGTGAAGGCAATTCCTGGGCAAATGCTATCCCAGAACTTGCTGAGGCACTGCGATGGGCAAAAGAAAATGAAAACAATGACTTATGGTCTGCCGATGAACCACTTCAGATTTGGGTAGCGGGTGGCACATACAAACCTATGTTCAGCCCACAGGATGGGTTTTTATCCACTGATGGAGGAAGGGACAATGCCTTCTTGATGGTCAAAGATGTGCAGGTATTTGGAGGCTTTGCTGGCACAGAATCCAGTCTGCAAGAGCGGGACTTTGCCTTGTCTCAAAACACCAGTATTCTTAGTGGGGACTTGCTGGAAAATGACGGACCCAACTTCGCAAATAATGATGAAAATGCCTATCACGTAGTCATCTTACCTGATAATGTAGGAGTAGCCAGTCTGGATGGATTTGCCATTACGGGCGGCAATGCCAATGGAATCGGTGATATTTTCATCAATGGTAGAAATATTCCCAGACCGGTTGGAGGAGGCATATTCAATATAAATTCACCAATGGAAATACGGAATGTGTCTGTTGTTGGAAATTTTGCGATCGCTAATGGAGGTGGTATTTACGAAATATTCTCAGAGACCTCTTATACCAATGTGCTTATTTCCAAGAACAAAAGCCAAAATCGAGCAGGTGGAATATTTTCAGGATTCTCTATTTCGGAATATACAAATGTCACCGTTGCCGATAATGAAGCAGGTCAACAGGGTGGTGGAATATACAATGAAGGTTCAGCACTGAAAATCCAAAACATGGTATTGTTAGGCAATACGGCAGGAATCAGTGGAGACGGATTGCTGAATGATAACCTTGAAACCCCTGAAAGTACTGTAATTTCTTTTAGTTTGATCCAAGGTTTGAACAGCGAAAGCAATGGCAACATCAGTGCGGTTGGATTAAGTACAGATGATGTGTTTGAAGATTTTGAGAATGGAAATTACAGACTCAAAGCTGGTTCCCCTGCCATCAACACCGGAAATCCTGATACAGATTTATCCCTCTTCCCAGTAGGTCCGGAAGGACCAATCGATCTGGGTGGCAATCCCAGGATCATTAATGAAAGAATTGATATGGGGGCTTTTGAGCGCCAGCAATTACCTCAAACCATTACTTTCAATTCTCCCCCTATCCTTACATACGGAGATATGAATGTAGAATTTGATATCTCAACCACTTCAGGTTTACCAGTCACTTATACTTTAAATGACAATGACTTTGTTTCTGTCACATCGAATGGATCAGGATTGAATGCGCTTCAAGCCACAGAAGGCCTGATTGAAATCACCGTTTCAGTTGCTGGAAATGAAACTTATGAAGCAACAAATGTCACTGTATCAATTCCTGTTGGCAGACTCCAGTTGGAAATCGCGGCTCCTATAATTTCTCCAAAGGAATTTGACGGAACAACTGATGTCATTTTAGAACTTGGTCAAATTTTGAACCTAGTAGAAGGAGATGTTTTACAGTTAGACTTCACAGCGTTTTTTGACAATCCAAATGCAGGGTCAGGAAAAACGATAACTGTTCAATATATAATTTCTGGAACAGATGCAGCTAACTATCTTGCTCCAAACACATTTATCAGCAATGAAGGTGTTATCACACCTGCCACAATCACAGGAATTTCTTTCGAGAATGTCAGCACTGTATTTGACGGAACGGAAAAAACCATTGAAATCACAGGCACGCTCCCTGATGGAGCAACAGTGGACTATGAAAACAACGGTAGAACGAATGTAGGAAACCAGCAGGTAACCGCCAGGATAACCGGTTCCAACTTTAATGATCTGGTATTGACAGCCGAGTTGGAAATCACCCCTGCCACCATCACGGGAATAACCTTCGAGGATCAGAGCTTTGTGTTCGACGGAACCGAAAAAACCCTTGAAATCACCGGAACATTACCTCCAGGAACTTCTGTGACTTACGAAAACAATACCAGAACCAACGTGGGTACCCARGAAGCAACGGCTACCATTATCGGAAGCAATTTCACAACCTTGGTACTGACGGCGGACTTGACGATTACCCCTGCTACAATTACAGGTGTCACTTTCGAAGATGGGAACTTTGTATTCGACGGAACGGAAAAATCCATTGAAATCACCGGAACATTACCTCCAGGAACTTCTGTGACTTACGAAAACAATACCAGAACCAACGTGGGTACCCAGGAAGCAACGGCTACCATTATCGGAAGCAATTTCACAACCTTGGTACTGACGGCGGACTTGACGATTACCCCTGCAACAATTACAGGAATCACCTTTGGAGATGGGAACTTTGTATTCGACGGAACGGAAAAATCCATTGAAGTCACAGGTACATTACCAGCAGGATCATCAGTTTCTTATGATAACAACACCAGAACGAATGTAGGAACACAAGAAGCAACGGCTACCATTAGCGGAAGCAATTTCACAACCTTGGTATTGACGGCGGACTTTACGATTACGCCAGCTACAATTACAGGTGTCACTTTCGGAGATGGGAACTTTGTATTCGACGGAACGGAAAAATCCATTGAAATCACCGGAACATTACCTCCAGGAACTTCTGTGACTTACGAAAACAATACCAGAACCAACGTGGGTACCCAGGAAGCAACGGCTACCATTATCGGAAGCAATTTCACAACCTTGGTACTGACGGCGGACTTGACGATTACCCCTGCTACAATTACAGGTGTCACTTTCGAAGATGGGAACTTTGTATTCGACGGAACGGAAAAATCCATTGAAGTCACAGGTACATTACCAGCAGGAACATCAGTTTCTTATGATAACAATACCAGAACCAACGTGGGTAGCCAGGAAGCAACGGCTACCATTATCGGAAGCAATTTCACAACCTTGGTATTGACGGCGGACTTTACGATTACGCCAGCTACAATTACAGGTGTCACTTTCGGAGATGGGAACTTTGTATTCGACGGAACGGAAAAATCCATTGAAATCACCGGAACATTACCTCCAGGAACTTCTGTGACTTACGAAAACAATACCAGAACCAACGTGGGTACCCAGGAAGCAACGGCTACCATTACCGGAAGCAATTTCACAACCTTGGTATTGACGGCGGACTTTACGATTACGCCAGCTACAATTACAGGTGTCACTTTCGGAGATGGGAACTTTGTATTCGACGGAACAGAAAAATCCATTGAAATCACCGGAACATTACCTCCAGGAACATCAGTTTCTTATGATAACAACACCAGAACGAATGTAGGAACACAAGAAGCAACGGCTACCATTAGCGGAAGCAATTTCACAACCTTGGTATTGACGGCGGACTTAACGATTACGCCAGCTACAATTACAGGAATCACCTTCGAAGATGGGAACTTTGTATTCGACGGAACGGAAAAATCCATTGAAGTCACAGGTACATTACCAGCAGGAACATCAGTTTCTTATGATAACAACACCAGAACGAATGTAGGAACACAAGAAGCAACGGCTACCATTAGCGGAAGCAATTTCACAACCTTGGTATTGACGGCTGAGTTGACGATTACGCCAGCTACAATTACAGGTGTCACTTTCGAAGATGGGAACTTTGTATTCGACGGAACAGAAAAATCCATTGAAGTCACAGGTACATTACCAGCAGGAACATCAGTTTCTTATGATAACAACACCAGAACGAATGTAGGAACACAAGAAGCAACGGCTACCATTATCGGAAGCAATTTCACAACCTTGGTACTGACGGCGGACTTTACGATTACCCCTGCAACAATTACAGGAATCACCTTCGGAGATGGGAACTTTGTATTCGACGGAACAGAAAAATCTATTGAAATCACTGGAACACTTCCTTCAGGAACTTCGGTGTCTTATGCTGCTAATTCAAGAACAAACGTAGGAAGCCAAGAAGCAACAGCTACGATCACAGGATCGAATGTCGAGACTTTGATATTGACAGCTGATCTGACAATCACACCTGCTGCCATTACAGGAATCAGTTTTGACGATGCAAGCTTTGTCTTCGACGGAACTGAGAAATCTATTGAAATCATTGGAACACTTCCTTCAGGAACTTCGGTGTCTTATGCTGCTAATACAAGAACAAACGTAGGCACACAGGAAGCTACAGCTACGATCACAGGTTCGAATTTCGAGACCTTGATATTGACAGCTGATCTGACAATCACACCTGCTGCCATTACAGGAATCAGTTTTGACGATGCAAGCTTTGTCTTTGACGGAACTGAGAAATCCATTGTAATCACTGGAACACTTCCGGTAGGGACCTCAGTTTCTTACTCTGACAATTCAAGAACAAACGTAGGAACACAGGAAGCTACAGCTACGATCACAGGTTCGAATTTCGAGACCTTGATATTGACAGCTGATTTGACAATCACGCCTGCTGAAATCACAGGAATTACCTTCGACGATGCAAGCTTTGTCTTTGACGGAACTGAGAAATCTATTGAAATCACAGGAACAATTGCTGTAGGGACCTCAGTTTCTTACTCTGACAATTCAAGAACAAACGTAGGCATGCAAGAAGCAACTGCTACGATCACTGGTTCGAATTTCGAGACCTTGATATTGACAGCTGATTTGACAATCACACCAGCTGACATTTCAGGAATCACCTTTGACGATGCAAGCTTTGCCTTTGACGGAACAGAAAAAACCATAGAAATCACAGGAACACTTCCGGTAGGAGCTTCGGTAGTTTATTCAAACAATTCAAGAACAAACGTAGGCACGCAAGAAGCAACTGCTACGATCACTGGTTCGAATTTCGAGACCTTGCTATTGACAGCTGATCTGACAATCACACCTGCGGAGATCACAGGAATCAGTTTTGATGTTACAAGCTTTGTCTTTGACGGAACTGAGAAATCCATTGTAATCACAGGAACACTTCCTGCAGGAACTTCAGTTTCTTACTCTGACAATTCAAGAACTAACGTAGGCACACAGGAAGCAACCGCCACGATCAGTGGATCGAATTTCGAGACTTTGCTATTGACAGCTGATTTGACAATCACACCTGCTGAAATCACAGGAATCAGTTTTGACGATGCAAGTTTTGTGTTTGATGGAACAGAAAAAACAATAGAAATCTCTGGAACACTTCCGGTAGGAGCTTCGATAGTTTATTTAAACAATTCAAGAACAAATGTAGGAAGCCAAGAAGCAACTGCAACGATCACTGGTTCGAATTTCGAGACCTTGATACTGACAGCTGATCTGGCAATCACACCAGCTGACATTTCAGGAATCGGGTTTGATGATGCAAGCTTTGTCTTTGACGGAACAGAAAAATCCATAGAAATCACAGGAACACTTCCGGTAGGAGCTTCGGTAGTTTATTCAAACAATTCAAGAACAAACGTAGGAAGCCAAGAAGCGACAGCAACGATCACAGGTGACAACTTTACGACCTTGATATTGACAGCTGATTTGACAATCACACCTGCTGCCATCACAGGAATCGGGTTTGATGATGCAAGCTTTGTCTTTGACGGAACTGAGAAATCCATAGAAATCACAGGAACACTTCCGGCAGGAGCTTCGGTAGTTTATTCAAACAATTCAAGAACAAACGTAGGAAGCCAAGAAGCGACAGCAACGATCACAGGTGTCAACTTTACGACCTTGATATTGACAGCTGATCTGACAATCACACCTGCTGCCATCACAGGAATCGGGTTTGATGATGCAAGCTTTGTCTTTGACGGAACAGAAAAATCCATAGAAATCACAGGAACACTTCCGGTAGGAGCTTCGGTAGTTTATTCAAACAATTCAAGAACAAACGTAGGCACGCAAGAAGCAACTGCTACGATTACAGGTTCGAATTTCGAGACATTGATATTGACAGCTGATCTGACAATCACACCTGCTGCCATTTCAGGAATCAGTTTTGACGATGCAAGCTTTGTCTTTGACGGAACTGAGAAATCTATTGAAATCATTGGAGCACTTCCTTCAGGAACTTCGGTGTCTTATGCTGCTAATACAAGAACAAGCGTAGGCACACAGGAAGCAACGGCTACCATTATCGGAAGCAATTTCACAACCTTGGTACTGACGGCTGACTTGACGATTACGCCAGCTACAATTACAGGTGTCACTTTCGAAGATGGGAACTTTGTATTCGACGGAACGGAAAAATCCATTGAAATCACAGGAACAATTCCGGTAGGAGCTTCGGTAGTTTATTCAAACAATTCAAGAACAAACGTAGGAAGCCAAGAAACGACAGCAACGATCACAGGTGACAACTTTACGACCTTGATATTGACAGCTGATTTGACAATCACGCCTGCTGAAATCACAGGAATTACCTTCGACGATGCAAGTTTTGTATTTGACGGAAGCGAAAAAACCATTGAAATCATTGGAACACTTCCTTCAGGAACTTCGGTGTCTTATGCTGCTAATTCAAGAACAAACGTAGGAAGCCAAGAAGCAACAGCTACGATCACAGGATCGAATTTCGAGACTTTGATATTGACAGCTGATCTGACAATCACACCTGCTGCCATTACAGGAATCAGTTTTGACGATGCAAGCTTTGTCTTCGACGGAACTGAGAAATCTATTGAAATCACAGGAACACTTGCTGTAGGGACCTCAGTTTCTTACTCTGACAATTCAAGAACAAACGTAGGCACACAGGAAGCAACCGCCACGATCAGTGGATCGAATTTCGAGACTTTGCTATTGACAGCTGTTCTGACAATCACACCAGCTGACATCACAGGAATCAGTTTTGACGATGCAAGCTTTGTCTTTGATGGAACTGAGAAATCTATTGAAATCACTGGAACACTTCCTTCAGGAACTTCGGTGACTTATGCTGCTAATACAAGAACAAACGTAGGCACACAGGAAGCTACAGCTACGATCACAGGTTCGAATTTCGAGACCTTGATATTGACAGCTGATCTGACAATCACACCTGCTGCCATTACAGGAATCAGTTTTGACGATGCAAGCTTTGTCTTTGACGGAAGCGAAAAAACCATTGAAATCATTGGAACACTTCCTTCAGGAACTTCGGTGTCTTATGCTGCTAATACAAGAACAAACGTAGGCACACAGGAAGCTACAGCTACGATCACAGGTTCGAATTTCGAGACCTTGCTATTGACAGCTGATTTGACAATCACACCAGCTGCCATCACAGGAATCAGCTTTGACGATGCAAGTTTTGTCTTTGATGGAACTGAGAAATCTATTGAAATCACTGGAACATTACCTCCAGGAACTTCTGTGACTTACGAAAACAATACCAGAACGAATGTAGGAACACAAGAAGCAACTGCTACCATTATCGGAAGCAATTTCACAACCTTGGTACTGACGGCGGACTTAACGATTACGCCAGCTACAATTACAGGAATCACCTTCGAAGATGGGAACTTTGTATTCGACGGAACGGAAAAATCCATTGAAGTCACAGGTACATTACCAGCAGGATCATCAGTTTCTTATGATAACAACACCAGAACGAATGTAGGAACACAAGAAGCAACGGCTACCATTAGCGGAAGCAATTTCACAACCTTGGTATTGACGGCTGACTTGACGATTACGCCAGCTACAATTACAGGTGTCACTTTCGAAGATGGCAACTTTGTATTCGACGGAACAGAAAAATCCATTGAAGTCACAGGTACATTACCAGCAGGAACATCAGTTTCTTATGATAACAACACCAGAACGAATGTAGGAACACAAGAAGCAACGGCTACCATTATCGGAAGCAATTTCACAACCTTGGTACTGACGGCGGACTTGACGATTACCCCTGCAACAATTATAGGAATCACCTTCGGAGATGGGAACTTTGTATTCGACGGAACAGAAAAATCCATTGAAATCACTGGAACATTACCTCCAGGAACTTCTGTGACTTACGAAAACAATACCAGAACGAATGTAGGAACACAAGAAGCAACTGCTACCATTATCGGAAGCAATTTCACAACCTTGGTACTGACGGCGGACTTAACGATTACGCCAGCTACAATTACAGGAATCACCTTCGAAGATGGGAACTTTGTATTCGACGGAACGGAAAAATCCATTGAAGTCATTGGAACACTTCCTTCAGGAACTTCTGTGACTTACGAAAACAATACCAGAACCAACGTGGGTACCCAGGAAGCAACGGCTACCATTACCGGAAGCAATTTCACAACCTTGGTATTGACGGCGGACTTGACGATTACGCCAGCTACAATTACAGGTGTCACTTTCGAAGATGGGAACTTTGTATTTGACGGAAGCGAAAAAACCATTGAAATCATTGGAACACTTCCTTCAGGAACTTCGGTGTCTTATGCTGCTAATTCAAGAACTAACGTAGGCACACAGCAAGCAACCGCCACGATCAGTGGATCGAATTTCGAGACTTTGCTATTGACAGCTGACCTGACAATCACACCTGCTGCCATTACAGGAATCAGTTTTGACGATGCAAGCTTTGTGTTTGATGGAACGGAAAAATCCATAGAAATCACAGGAACACTTCCGGTAGGAGCTTCGGTAGTTTATTCAAACAATTCAAGAACAAACGTAGGAAGCCAAGAAGCAACAGCTACAATCACTGGTTCGAATTTCGAGACCTTGATATTGACAGCTGATCTGACAATCACACCAGCTGACATTTCAGGAATCGGGTTTGATGATGCAAGCTTTGTCTTTGACGGAACGGAAAAATCCATTGAAGTCACAGGAACACTTCCGGTAGGAGCTTCGGTAGTTTATTCAAACAATTCAAGAACAAACATAGGGACACAGGAAGCTACAGCTACGATCACAGGTTCGAATTTCGAGACCTTGATATTGACAGCTGATTTGACAATCACGCCTGCTGAAATCACAGGAATTACCTTCGACGATGCAAGTTTTGTATTTGACGGAACTGAGAAATCTATTGAAATCACAGGAACACTTGCTGTAGGGACCTCAGTTTCTTACTCTGACAATTCAAGAACAAACGTAGGCACGCAAGAAGCAACTGCTACGATCACAGGTTCGAATTTCGAGACCTTGATATTGACAGCTGATCTGACAATCACACCTGCTGCCATTACAGGAATCAGTTTTGACGATGCAAGCTTTGTCTTTGACGGAACTGAGAAATCTATTGAAATCATTGGAACACTTCCTACAGGAACTTCGGTGTCTTATGCTGCTAATACAAGAACAAACGTAGGCACGCAGGAAGCTACAGCTACGATCACAGGATCGAATTTCGAGACCTTGATATTGACAGCTGATTTGACAATCACACCAGCTGCCATCACAGGAATCAGCTTTGATAATGCAAGTTTTGACTTTGATGGAACAGAAAAATCCATAGAAATCACAGGAACACTTCCGGTAGGAGCTTCGGTAGTTTATTTAAACAATTCAAGAACAAATGTTGGAAGCCAAGAAGCAACTGCTACGATCACTGGTTCGAATTTCGAGACCTTGATACTGACAGCTGATCTGGCAATCACACCAGCTGACATTTCAGGAATCGGGTTTGATGATGCAAGCTTTGTCTTTAACGGAACGGAAAAATCCATTGAAGTCACAGGAACACTTCCGGTAGGAGCTTCGGTAGTTTATTCAAACAATTCAAGAACAAACGTAGGAACACAGGAAGCTACAGCTACGATCACAGGTTCGAATTTCGAGACCTTGATATTGACAGCTGATCTGACAATCACACCTGCTGCCATTACAGGAATCAGTTTTGACGATGCAAGCTTTGACTTTGATGGAACAGAAAAATCCATAGAAATCACAGGAACACTTCCGGTAGGAGCTTCGGTAGTTTATTCTAACAATTCAAGAACAAACGTAGGCATGCAAGAAGCAACTGCTACGATCACTGGTTCGAATTTCGAGACCTTGATATTGACAGCTGATTTGATCATTACACCGGCAACTTTAGAAATTACTCCAAACTCAAACCAAGGTAAAGTTTATGGAGAGACTGATCCAATTCTTACATTCACTGTAAGAGGATTTGGAAACGGGGATGATGAAGGGATAATAACAGGTTCAATAGTCAGAGGTATTGGTGAAAATGTTGGTAACTATGCCATACAGCAAGGAACACTAGATGCTGGATCTAATTATTTCATTAGTTTCACGCCTGTAGATTTCCAAATTAGTCAAGCTCCGCTTACGATCACAGCAGAGAACAAGTCAAAAGTCTATGGCGAATCAAACCCAACATTGACCTTTACTTATGATGGTTTGGTTAATGGAGATACAGAGGTTAAAACTTTACCAACTATCAGCACAACTGCAACAGAAAGCTCTGATGTAGGTATCTATCCAATTACTTTATCAGGTGGATCGGATTCTAATTACTCCATTACTTTCGTGTCAGCAACTTTGGTGGTTAGACCAGCTAGTTTGACAATTTTGGTAGATGAAAATCAGTCTAAGGTTTTTGGGACGACTGATCCTGTGTTTAGCTTTATAGCTACAGGATTTGTGGCTGGTGATGACGAAGAAATTATTTCAGGAAATTTGGCTAGACTAGCTGGAGAAACAGTTGGTAACTATCCAATAAATCTTGGAGATTTATCTGCTGGAAGTAATTATGAAATTGAGTTTGTAGGTCGAAATTTTGAAATCTTACCTGCCGTGATAGAGATGGTTTTGCAGCCTTCTCCAATTGAATCAATATGGGGTGTTGATCCAGGTTTACCAAGTACAATTACTGTGATGACTACAGACGGACAGTTCCTCGAACTTCCAATAACTTGGGATTTACAAAGCCTTTATATCTTCGGAAATGGGGACTATCCTCTAACGGCAAGTATCAATCTACCGTCGGGAATTTTGAATCCTCAAGGGTTACTTGTAGAGATTGTGTTAACAATACTTCCAAAACCAGCCCCTGAAGACATCCTGCTAGACAACAATAGTTTTGAGGCAGAAGCTGGCCAAAATCTTATTGCAATAGGTAATTTTACGGTAGTGGATCCAATTGACGATCAGCATGAAATAACTCTCTCTAACCTCGCTTTTGATAATGTATATTTCCAAATCACAAATGGAACATTATTCTGGAGTTCGGATGATAGGGCAGAGGGTAGAAGAGAATTCACCATACTTGTTCGCGTAGTGGATCGTGATGGAAATGTTATTGAAAAAGAAATTTCCATACTCAGAAACAGAACTTCAGTGAGCAACATCGAGATCTTTAACGCTTTCACTCCAAACGGAGATAATGTAAATGACACTTGGGGTGTGGGTGAATTGAGGTTCTATAGAAATGTTCGTATCCAAATTTTTGAGAGAAGTGGCAAAAGGGTATTCTATACAGAGGATCCAGATGTGCGTTGGGATGGAAAGTTCAACAATAATGAAATGCCAGTAGGCACATATTATTGGATAGTGGAAGTTAGGGAAACAGGTGAAGTTAGAAAGGGAATGCTAAACTTAATTAGACAATAGAGCAAATCTAGTATTGTGTACAAAGGTCCAAAGAGTAGCTTCAAACTTTAGGAGCGCTGAATTGGTCCTTTGTACTTAATAAAACAAAATATATGACTATGAAAAAAATATATATATTCTTTATAATTTTCATTTTGAGCACTTCAGTCTTTGCCCAGTCTAGAAAATACATTTCACAGTTTAGCCACATGCAGAGTTATTTCAATCCAGCGTTGACTGGATATGAGGGCTCTAGTTTCAGAGGCTTAGTTCGTAATCAATGGGCTGGTTTCGAAGGAGCTCCGATGACCTATTTTGGTTCATTGGAGTTTGATATTGCTGATTTTTCAAAAAGCGGAGATCCAGATAAGAACGCATTGGGATTCAATGTGCTTCATGATGAATATGGAGCATTTATAGAAACTGAGATGATTGCTTCTTATGCCTCAAGGATTCAGATCGCAGAAAAAACATCCATTAGGTTAGGGGTAGGTGTGAACTACAACAGAGTAAGGCTTGATGGGAACAACCTGACCACTGAACAGGCTAATGATCCGAATATAGCACAATACCTCAATGGATTTGCTAATATGCAGGTGTTGGATTTCAATATTGGTTTGGCCTTGACACATCCTAATTATTATGTTTCCTATGCGATGCACAATGTGAATCAAGGTGCAATCAACTCAGGAGATGCTTTTATGGAAAGAAAGCCTAGGGTTGGTATAGTACAGGCAGGTTATAGAAATGCTATCAGTTCAAATCTGTCAGTAGCGACCAATTTTATGTATCGCAGCCAAGTAGACCTGCCTGATAATATAGAATTTAACTTTAAAGTCTTGATGATGGATAAAATTTGGCTAGGTGCTGGACATAGGATAGATTATGCAAATAATTTTCAATTAGGAGTTTTGCTGCCTTTTATGAGAGTTGGATATGTGTACGAGCTACCAATGAGCAGATCTTATCTTCTGCCAAACACTACACATGAATTTTTGGCCGTGATTCCATTGTTTAGGAAAAACGTAAGGGAAAACAAGAAAGAGGTGCTTATATGGTAATCAGATATTAACTTTATCATAAGATGTTTTAAAATTTAAGGGAATGCCAATGTATATATAGTCTTATAAATTTTTGTTAAAGAGTTAGAAAAACTGCTGTTATGCAGCCTATAGGGTTTGAAAAAGCAGGTTCTGTTTTGAATTAGAGTTTTAATTTTTTGTTTTTTCACTAACTCGTTGTCTTTTTTTGAACTACGATTAAACTACATAGTCTTGTATTCTCAAGAGTTAAATATTGTCTTTGCGTATATTGATGGAAATCATAGAAGTAACGATAATTCTATTTTTATGCATCGTTATGCATATTCGGATCAAATTTTGTGATGTATATATAATATTGTGAGTACTTAAAACAAATCTTTGAATTTATTGTGCTACTACTATATATATGAATATAATTATTAAAAAACTATGACAAGATTTAAAAAGTATTTAAACAAACTATTGGGATATCTAATTTTAATACTAATGATTTCCTTTGATTCCAATGCCCAAAACCAACCAAATATCCCAAAACCAAGTGGTCCAATAGATTTTTCTAAGACAAGTAATATTGTCATTTTTATTATTATTCCTATAATTATTATCTTGGCGTTTTTGATTTTCAGAAAAAGAATAATGAAAGTTAAGAAGGAAATAAAAGATAGAAAAGAGAAGCAGTAAGACTATAATTACTAATTAAGAGATAAAATAGTGCAACCAATAATGATTCTGGTTTTGAGAGAAGTTTTTTTCAATTTTAGATAATTTTAAACTTTTCAAAAAGTAAATAACATACGTATTCCTACTTTTTTACTTTTGAACTTATTGTTGTCTAATCTAAAGTTTAAGTCGTAGAAAAAGTTATAACAGTCTTCAGAGGTTGGTTAAAGTAGTTGTAAAAACCCATTTAAGAATTTTATAGATCCATTATCTAGTGCTAGATTCCCTTATTAATAGCTCTGTTTTTATAGTTATGATCTCTGTTTGGATAATATCCTCTTCTTCTTCGATCTGACGGATCAGGAGCCTAGCTGCTGCCATTCCCATTTCAAAGGCCCTATCGTTGACAGTTGTTAGGTGTGGTTCAATGATTTTGGAAATAGGATAATTACTAAAACCAACTATAGCAATTTCCTGAGGGATTTTCACCATATTTTTTTGGAAAACCTGAATAGCACTTACAGCCGTGTAGTCATTTGAACAAAATATTCCATCAGGTCTTGATTTTAGAGCGAGTAGTTTTTTGGCCACCAATGCACCTTCCTCATAGCTCAAATCTTTTGTGAAATGAACCAAGTTTTTTTCCATAGGGAATTTATGTTTGACAAGTGCAGCTTTGTATCCCTCAAATCTTGCTTTAAAAATACCCGTTGATTGGCTTCCACCGATGTGTGCTATTCGTTTACACCCGACTTCAATCAGATGTTCTGTAGCTTTGAAAGCGGATTCATAGTCATTGATTATGATTTTGTTGGCCTCAAATCCTGTAGGAACCCTATCATAAAATACCAATGGGATTTTCATTCGATTTAGTTTTTCAAAATGTTCATAAGAGGTAGTTTCAGTTCCTAAGCAGATGATTACCCCCTCAGACATTTTATTTTGAAGTATTTTAGTAATCTTGGATTCTCGCTTTATTGAGTCCCTCGATTGAAAAATAGTGACATTATATCCTGACTTGTAAGCATATTCTTCAATTCCACTGATCACAAGTGAATGGAAATGAATATCAATCCTAGGAACAATTACCCCGATTGTCAGTGTCTTGCTTTTCCTGAAACTGGAAGCAATGGAGTTTCTTGTAAATCCAAGCTCTTCAGCTTTTTTGAGGACTTTCTCCTTGGTTTCTTGACTGATGCCTGTATGGTCGTCCAATGCCCTTGATATGGTAGATGCTGCCAAACCAAGCTCTTTAGCCAAGTCTTTGAGGGTTGTTCTTTTCTTGTTCATGCGTCTGAGTTAGCAAACGTTTGCAATTTAAAAAATATTAATGGCATTTGGAAAAATATCTTCAATCATTTAAAAGGCCTAAAAACTGATTTTAAGCAATATTTACGTATAATTTCTCTTTTTGACTCCATGCAATTTTTAGAAAATTTTATGCAAACGTTTGCATATTAATTCCTAAAATTTTACATTTGAAACAGGTACTTAATTAAAATTCTATTGAAACACATTTAACATTAATTCTATGAGCCAAAGAATCAGAAATGCCCTATATAAATTGGAGGGTAGCCACTTAGCACTCAAAATTGGTCTTTCTCTATTGGTTTTGCTCTTTTTAACCTTTTCAGTACATGCACAAGGCATTACTATCAAAGGTAAAATTACAGACAGCAAAACAGGAGAGCCTATTTTTGGAGCTGCTGTCATTGTGAAGGGAACTTCAAACGGTACATCTACTGATATAGATGGATTTTACTCCCTTAGCAATATTTCAGATCAAGATATCTTGAGATTTTCATATTTGGGGTTTGAACCGCAGGATATTCAAGTTGGGAACTTTAGTGAATTAAATGTTTCCCTTGTTTCCTCTACTAGCGATTTGAATGAATTTGTTGTCGTCGGATATGGAGTTCAGGAAAAAAGAAATTTAACGGGGTCTATTGTTTCCGTAGGAAGCAATGAGATTTCTCAGACCAATTTTCAAGACCCGATTTCTGTTCTTCAAGGCCGGGCTGCGGGTGTGCAGGTGACTTCCAATTCAGGTGCTCCAGGAGGGGCAATGACTATCACTATCAGAGGAAATTCATCCTTGAACGCCGGTAATTCACCACTATATGTGGTAGATGGCGTTCCTATTGAGACAAATGTCACTTCTTCACTTAATGGAACTGAGAATTTTGGACTCAATCCTCTTGCTGATATCAACCCTACGGATATTGAGTCTATAGAAGTATTGAAAGATGCGGCCTCAACAGCGATTTATGGCTCTAGGGCTGCAAATGGAGTGGTCATGATTACTACCAAAAGAGGAAAGTCTGGCAAGCCTCAGGTGGATTTAAATATCCATTCTGGGATTAGTACTGTTTCCCGAAGGCTTGGTGTTCTCAATGCAAGCCAATATAGAAGTGCTGTTTTGGATTCTTATGCGAATGCAAATAGCTCAGAAGCAATAATTCCGGCAGTATTAGATTCTCTAAGTGCTGTAAACAATGGGGATTTTGACTGGCAAAGTGAAATGTTTAGAGTAGCAAGACAAAATAATGTTGATTTTTCCATAAGAGGTGGTTCCGATAATGTGCGTTACGCTTGGAGTTCCTCTTTCTTTGACCAAGATGGTATTATTCTTAACTCAAATTACAAGAGAATCACTTCCAGATTGAATGTTGACTTTGATGTTTCGGACAGATTAACTATCGGGCAGAGTGTTTCTTACACCAATGCAATAAACAATAGATCCAATGCAGCTGGATCTGGAAACTTGAGTATTGTCAGGGAGCTTTTGATTAGGCCTCCGACATTTGCAATGTTTTTGCCTGATGGATCACTTAATGGATATCAGTTGGGTAGAAGAAATCCAGTAGGCTTGGCTGAATTATCCACTAACCTAAACAAAAGCAACAGAGTCATAGCTAGTCAATATGCAGAGTTTAGAATTGCAGAAGGACTAAAATTCAGGAGCAGTATCAATGTTGACTTCGTTTCAATGAAGGAAGACACATTTATTCCTTCGACTCTTGATTTTAGGGAAGGTTACAATACAGGTTCTGTCAGGTCATCAAATAATATGACATGGGCAAATGAAAATATTTTAACTTATCAAAAGCAGTTCGGCACTAGCCATAATTTTGGAGCTCTAGCAGGGTTTAGTTACCAAGATTGGAAATATGAAAGAGCTGGTTTAGATGGACTGTTTTTCGCAAGTGACAACATCAGGACATTGAATGGTGCAGGTACGATTGCTAATCAAGATGTTAATATTGCTACAGAACACTCGATGTTGTCTTATTTTGGTAGGGTTTCTTATGACTTCGAAAGAAAGTATTTATTTGAGGCCAATATCAGAGCTGATGGATCTTCACGATTTGGCAGAGATAATAGATTTGGGTTTTTTCCATCAGCTTCTGTGGGCTGGAGATTCTCCGATGAAGGTGTCTTTGATAATTTAAATTTCCTAGAAGATGGTAAATTTAGATTCAGTGCCGGAAAAACAGGGAACGAAGCTATTGGAAATTATACTTCACAAGGGGAGTTTATGGTAGGGACCAACTATCTGGATTTTTCTGGTGCCTCACCTACAGTTATGCCAAATGCAGGCCTTACTTGGGAGACTACTACTCAATACAATGCTGGATTGGATCTTTCCTTCTGGGAAAACAAATTGATGATCAATGTAGATGCATATTTAAAGAACACAAATGACCTGCTCTACAACGTCCCAATTCCAAGGGAGACCGGTTTTGATTTTATAACACAAAACATAGGCAGCATTCAAAATAAGGGGATTGAATTGATGGTCACTACCCGAAACATGGATACAAGGGATTTTAGTTGGAGTACTAACTTCAATATAAGCACCAACAGGAACATGGTCAAAAGCCTTCCCGAGAATGTACTCACCAATGGTTTTATTCAAAATGGGGCATTTCATATCCTTCAGGAAGGTTACCCAATTGGAACCTTCTTCGGTTGGAGGTTTGATGGTGTATATGCAAGCGACGAAGACAATGTAAACGGAATCACAAATGGGGCACAAGGGCCGGTATATAGAGGAGGTGATCCTATTTGGCATGACCTTAACGGGGATGGATTTATTGATCAAAATGATAGGCAGATCATCGGTAATGCCACGCCTGACTTCTTTGGAGGGATCAACAATGATTTTACCTATAAAAATTTCAGTCTAAGCCTTTTCTTCCAATTTTCTTATGGAAATGATATTTACAGTGAAATAAATCACCAAAGAAATTCCATTGTGAGGTATAATAACCTTTCTACTGATGCTTTGAATAGATGGAGACAGCAAGGTGACATCACTGATTATCCAAAACCTGTCAGAGATGATCCTTTGCAATCAATGAGCAGGATACAAAGTAGATGGGTAGAAGATGGGTCATATATCAAGCTCAAAAATGTCCACTTCAGATATAGCTTGCCAAATAAAATATTGGAGCGCTGGAAAATATCAAAATTGGATGCCTATGTCACTGCGACTAACTTGATCACTTGGACCAACTATACAGGATATGATCCTGATGTAAATTCATTTAGCGGATTGAGAGTAGGTGTAGATCAAGGCTCTTATCCACAGAGTCGTACTATTATCCTAGGTTTAAATATTGGCTTATAAAGATGACAGTTATGAAAAATAGAATAAAAATATTTCTGGGGGTTTTGTTATTAGCCTCTTATTCATGTTCAGAAGACTTGTTGCAGAGAGATCCTGTCAGTAGCTTTTCAGCCCAAGGTTTTTATCAAACATCAAGTGACGCCCAGGCTGGAGTATTTGGAATTTACGATGCTGTTCAAGCTACATTTTCCACCAATTTCTCTTATTGGGGTGAAGGTAGAGCAGATGCTGTCAATACAAATCAAGCCGGAGATCCATTTTTGCTACAACAAAATACACTGAACACAATATTGGCATCTGCAAGATGGAACAATATATACGAGACGATAAGCAGGGCAAACTATGCTATCAAATATGTTCCAACTGTTTTTGATGGTGACAGTGAATTTGGAAGACAACTTGTGGCCCAAGCTCGTGCACTTAGAGCCTTGTCATATTTCTATGCGGTGAGGGTATGGGGAGATGTTCCATTGATTATTGAACCTTATGAAAGTATTCAACAGAATATTTTTCCTGAGCGAACAGCGAAAGAACTCGTATTGATGCAAATAGAAGCAGATTTGATTTATGCATCGGAAAATTGCAGAGCGAGTTTTGGTGGACAACGCGACAGGATTTTGATCACAAGAGGCGCAGCAGACGCAATGCTGACACATCTTTATATGTGGAAAAAGGACTATGTAAATGCCATTGCTTCTGCAGATAAGGTGCTAGCCAATAGTTTGTATTCTTTGGTATCCATCAATGATTGGTCAAGAATCTTCACCCAGGGGTATACTAATGAAAGCATATTTGAAATAGGATATAATGAAGTCCAAAGAAACTCACTCAGAGTGTTATATGCTTTGGGATCCGATAGTAATTTCTTCCCCAGCCAGTCTTTTAGGGATTCATTTGAAGAGGGAGACCTGAGACGGAACTTGATTTATGATGTTACGGAAACGCAGCCTAGAAAAATCTGGAAATTCTTTGGAGAGGGCTTTAGTGATGAAAGTCCTGAGCCTTCAGACAAAAATATAGTAATGTTTAGACTGGCAGATATCATTTTGTTAAAAGCAGAAGCCCACCATCAGTTGGGGCAGACTGCTGAAGCACTTACTTTGCTGAATACCATCAGGGTAAGGGCAGGTCTTCCCAATTTGGATGAAGCTACTGCCATCAATTTGTATGGAGATGTGGAATCTGCGATTCTACATGAAAGGCTAATTGAATTGTCCTTTGAAGGACATAGATGGTTTGATTTGGTAAGGACAGGAAAAGCGATAGAAGTCATGAATCCAATCAATGGATTGAGCGATGAAGCAAATTTGGTTTGGCCTATTCATGAAGATGCCATAAATAGAAATCCTAGCTTAGTCCAAAATCCATTTTACCAGTAAAACGATGGCTTTGGCAATGCAAACATTAAATAAAGTATGATGAAAAATATAAAATCAAACAAAATCATAACATCCTTGGCTATTAGCTTGGTTGGGATAAGTATGTTTTTCAGTTGCGTAATTCAGGATAATTTTGATTATCAGGAATCAGGCGTAACTGGCGAATTGGGAGTTTCGGCATTGGAATTTTTTCAGACAAATGATTCTTTTTCGATGTTGCGAAACGCTATTGAGCTCACAGGACTTGAAGCTGTCTATGGAGGGGGAGAAATCAGGACATTTATAGCACCTACTAATGCTGCATTCAATGCATACCTCCAAAGTAATGGCTACGGAAGTCTTTCTGAAGTACCCGTACCGATACTGAGAAATGTTTTGAGGTATCATATTGTAAAAGCAAGAGTGATATTTACTGATCCAGAATTGTTTGAAAGCAATCGACCATTGCCTTACGAAACAGAAAGTGGTCAGACGATGTTCCTTTCGCATAATGCCAATTTTATTGGGCTTATCAATCAGAATACAAGCAGGCAGTGGGAGATAGCCACTTCTAATCTTGAGCCGACCAATGGTGTGATTCATGTAGTCAATGCAATCGTATTCTTTTCTGCGCAATCAGTAAATCTAGATGCGCTTGATCCATCAGTCAAAACAGATACAATTTTCCCAATCTTTGATGCTTTTGTTAATGGAGGTTCATTTGCAAATACCAATTATGGTGCTAACCCTCTTTTGCGGGTAAAGAACGTGACAGGTGCTGGAGATTTTGATAGAAGAGCATATTTGCTATTTGATCTTAATGAGTTTCAAAGTGAAGGAGTAATCACAGACTTAAGGTTTCAGATAGGAGTGGTGTTTACGCATGCCAGAAATGACCTATTGGATCTTTATAGTGTCAATGATACAACATGGACTGAAATGGGCTTGAACTGGAACAATGCAACTATGCCTGATGATGGCCCAATAGCGACATTGAGAACGACAAGAATTCCTGCATTTAACTATGACATCACTGATTTTTTTGAATCTAGGGAGTCTAGGGGCAAAATCACACTGATGCTCGACGGAGAAGCTACCAAAGATGAGACAAATGATTTAGCATCAAAAGAGCACCCAACACTACCTCCGCCAATGCTGATTGCCACTATTGCAACAGGCAATAGCGTTCTTGAATTTGTCACCAATGCAGGGTTTTCAGTAGAAAGAGGTGGTTCGGTTGCTTGGGACAATAGCATCCTTGAGATTTCAGGTGCAGGAGCTAATGATATCATTTATACGGTAGAAGAAGCGCCAGAAAACGGCTGGATTGTTAGTGGGGCAAGCATTTTGCAAATCGGCAGTAGATTTACCCAAAATGACATCAATGTCATGAATCTTTCATACGTCAATAATGGAAATGGTGCTACTGATAAGATTGTTTTGTCAGCTAGAGATAGGGCTGGTGCCAGGTTAGATGCTTTTGAAGTACTAATAACAATCCAATAATATTCTTTTCACATTCATGTGTAATTGGGCTGAAGACCTTCTCGCAGATAAAGTCTGTCTTCAGCCCTACTGTTTCATAAAAAAACCTAATTAAAATGATAGATATTCAAAAAGACATACATGTCTTTTCAGAACGTAAGCTAGTAGGAATTGCTGCTGGAAAGGCAGTAGAAAGATGCATTCTCGAATTGCAGGAAAAGCAAAGCGAGGTGAGGATTATTTTTGCCGCTGCTCCTTCTCAAACTGATATGTTGAAATATTTGGCTTCTTCAAAAAAGATTAAATGGCACAAAGTAGTCGCTATGAATATGGATGAATACATTGGCTTGCCAGAAAATTCAAGTCAACTATTTTCCAATTTTCTAGAGGAAAACCTATTTTCAAAAGTATTTCTTAAGGAGAAGAATGTGATCAATACTCACGTTCAAACAGCAACTGAGATCGAAAGATATTCAGAATTGATCAATGAAGACATAATCGATATAGTTTGCTTAGGGATAGGAGAGAATGGTCATATAGCCTTCAATGATCCTCCTGTGGCAGATTTTGAAGATCCTAAAGTCATTAAGATAGTGGATTTGGATGATGCTTGCAAAGTCCAACAGGTTAATGACGGGTGCTTTGAAACCATTGAAAAAGTCCCCAAAACAGCACTCACACTTACAGTACCTACCTTGATGAAAGGGAAAAACTTATTTTGTGTGGTTTTGGGAGAAAATAAAAGTGAAGCAGTCAAAAACACCTTGTCAGGCCCTGTATCTACATCTTGTCCTGCTTCCATACTCACTACACACCCCAACTGTCAATTCTACTTCGATCAAGAAGCAATAAAAAAAGTTGAATACCTGCTAGAATAAATAAAGTTGATATCAAACCCAAAGTAGAAATTGAAGTTTTTCTACTTTGGGTTAAAATAATAACATTGAATTTTAGCATTAAACTTTGTGTATATCTGCTTTTAAATAATTATCCATAAATACGCTGAATCAAATGCGATTGATTGTCAACTTTCGAAGATTGTCAGTATGATTTCAAGTTAATACTTCACAACTGATGTCTTTGTAAATAATCAATATAAATTAACTAAAAAACTATAATAAATCCTGATTAACATGACCTTTAGAAATCAATTTATGTTTATAGCCTTACTTGTAGTTTCAATGATATTTGCACCTATTGGTTTTGCAGAAAATACATGGGACACAAACAAAAAGGATTTCAAAATCAAAGGTTTTCACCTCGATCTGAGAATTCAGGTAATGACACCTGAGGCGCTCAAGGATTTTGCTGAAGAGATGCATGGCTTTGGCTTAAATACATTGATTGTAGAGTGGGAGGGTACTTACCCATTTTCCAAGCATGCTACTATATCAAATGAATATTCATACTCTAGGCAAGAAATTGAAGATTTCATTTCTTTTTGTGAGAAATTGGGAATCAAGGTTATACCCTTACAGCAGAGTCTTGGTCATGTAGAATACATCTTGAGAAATCCCAGGTATAGTCATTTGAAAGAAGATAGAAAAGACATCTCGCAAATCTGTCCTCTAAAAACCGAAGAGAGTCGGGAACTTTTTACTGATCTGTTTAGAGATTTGGTAGAATCGCATAATTCTGATTACATCCATATCGGAGGAGATGAGACTTACCTGTTGGGACATTGTGAGCTATGCAGTCAGAAGGTAAAAGAGGTAGGGAAGTCAAAGCTTTTTGTAGATCATATGAAAATGATCACCGAAATTGTCATTGATATGGGCAAAACTCCCTTGATGTGGGCTGATATAATTTTAAAATATCCCGAAGCGGCTTCCGAATTGCCTAGTGAGACGATTTTTATAGATTGGAATTATGGGTGGAAAATTAACCATTTTGGTGATATTCCTAATCTTCAGAAATTGGGCTATTCCTTTTGGGGCGCGCCTTCCATCAGAAGCCATCCTGACAATTGGTATGTGACAGACTGGCCAACACATTTCAAAAATCAAAGGGAGTTTATCCCTCATGGTAGAGATAATAACTACAAAGGAATGGTCATGACGTCTTGGTCAACCACCGGGCTTTACGGGTTTACTTGGGATGTAGGATATGATGTAGTGGATATGACACAGATAAGAAATACCTATCCTATGTCTGGATTTAGGATTTTGATCGCTAGCTATGCAGCGTCTTTGGATAAAGATGAACCTATTGATGCCAAAGAATTCGTCCTTAGTTATGCTTCTGAACGCTTCGATATTCAAGAGAATGAGGCATTGAAATTATGGTCTTTTTTATCTTTTCCACCAGAACTGATAGTAAATGGCAAGCCGGAAAGAAGTGAAAATGTAGAAGGTATGAAAGCAAAATTTTCGAAAGTCAGAGATGGTTTGCTCAAGGTTGCCCCAAAGAGTAATATTCAGGAATTTGAACACTTTAAATTGATGGCTGATTTGAGAATGCACTATTTGGATTACAAGCAAATTGAAGAAATATATAATTCAGAATCATTTTCCCAAGAAATGACACCGCAACTAATTAGTCAACTAGAGGAAGTTTTAGAAGATGCAAAAAAATTGAGTGAAAGGTTTATTGATCTGAACAAAGGGTTTTTGTATGAATCTGAGCTTGAGGATCAAAATATGCTTAGGAAGCAACAAATGCTTGTGCTCCATAACCGTTTATCCAAGCTGAAATAGAAATGGAATTACTCGACTGGATTGTTCTGTCTATATATTTCCTGATGCTCTTGTCTATAGGTCTTTGGGCTTATTTCAGGGTAAAAGATTCAGCGGATTTTTATACTGCTGGAGGCAAGTTGCCATGGT
This sequence comes from Belliella alkalica, assembly GCF_022549785.1. Lineage (GTDB taxonomy): Bacteria > Bacteroidota > Bacteroidia > Cytophagales > Cyclobacteriaceae > Belliella > Belliella alkalica. The sequence continues at coordinate 310,633 of NZ_JAKZGO010000001.1, read as the reverse complement.
GGCTTTCTGGAATATCTCACCACGTTTCTGGGTATAGTGGGGCAGTATTTGTTGCCTATGCAGGGATTGCCTATACACATGGATTTACACTGTATGTTTGGTGGGCTTTTACCGTAGGGCTTTCTACTTTGATAGCCGCTTTTTATATAGCACCAAGGTGGTCAAGGTTGAGGATATATGCAGGCATACAATCTCCAACAGAATATTTGCTGATAAGGTACAATTTACCCACCCAGCAACTGATAGCATGGACTGGTACAATTATCAAGATTTTTGATACAGGCGGCAAACTTGCCGCTATTGCAGTGCTTTTGAATGTATTCAGTGGTACGTCAATTACAGTAGGGATTCTTTTGGTCGGGATAGTATCCTTGGTTTATATCACGATTGGAGGACTTTGGGCTGATGTATGGAATGATTTTGGCCAGTTTATAGTGCAGTTGCTTGCCGGCCTGACTATGTTTGTGATGATTTTGCTAAAGCTTGAAGACGGTATTGCGGGGGTTTTTTCTATGTGGGAAAGACTTCCTGAGGGTAATTCTGACTTCTTCAATGATCCTTATACCATCTTGTTTGCACTAGTAATGTTGATGATTAATTTTTTCAGTTATAGCGGAGGCACTTGGAATCTAGCTACTAGGTTTATTTCCACCTCTTCTGGAAAAGTAGCCAAAAAAGCAGCCATTTTATCATCCTCACTTTATTTTGTTTGGCCTCTGGTTTTGCTTTATCCAATGTTTGCAGCTCCGATATTTTTCCAAAATATTGCTGACCCTACTCTTTCTTATGGTACTATGGTTTTAGAGTTTTTGCCTTCTGGTTTAGTAGGCTTGGTTTTGGCATCCTTATTCGCAAATACTTTATCAATGACTGCATCTGACTCCAATACAGTATCGGCTGTCATCAGTAGAGATATACTACCTGTAATTTTCCCTTCATTCAAATCCTTTTCCAAAACCAAACTTTTGAAAGTTGCCCGAATTACAACATTTTGTTTTACGGTATTGACTATTATTACAGCTTTGAATTCAGGATATTTCGGAGGTGTGTTTGGTTTGATCATATCTTGGTTTGCGGCACTTCTGGGTCCGATAGCAATTCCGATGATATTGGGATTATTGCCAGCTTTCAAAAAAAGTGATGGAAAAATAGCTATGATTTCGATAGTTGGAGGATTATTTACATTTGTTATGCTTAAAATTTTCCCTGTTGACTCTTTGTCAGCTGAGATTGGTTCACCGACTTTAATTTCATTTCTACTCTTTGTTATCCTTGGATATTTTAACAATAAACCTGTTTCTCAGGAAATAAACGATCTACATGCCAGTTTGGGAAATAATGAAGAAAAGCAATAAACCATGACACAATCCATAAAAGGCATCCACTTCAAGACGCAGAAACCTGTTAGCTTTTCTATTGAAAAGAATAGGATTTTGGATATTTCTGAAAACGAATCAAATACAGATCTACTCTGGATAGCACCAGGATTAGTAGATCTTCAAGTAAATGGTTTTAAGGGTAAAGACTTTAACGAAGAAACACTTCAGGTAGAAGATGTAAAGGAGATCACGAGGGAACTTTGGTCCATTGGAGTGACTACTTATTTTCCGACTCTAATAACAAATAGTGAAGAGAAAATAGGCCTTGCGATTCAAAAGATCATCAAAGCTTGTGAAGATAAATCAATCGATGATACAATAGAGGGGATTCATTTGGAAGGGCCATTTTTGTCCATGGAAGATGGACCACGGGGTGCCCATCCAATTGCGTATATCAAAGCACCAGATTGGGATCTTTTCTGTAGGTGGCAAACAATAGCCAAAGGTAAAATCAAAATGATCACCCTGTCACCCGAATGGCCTGAGTCAGTTTTTTTCATAAAAAAATGTGTTGAATCAGGAGTGAAAGTCGCAATAGGTCACACCTCATGCAGTCCATCTCAAATCAGTGAAGCCGTAAATGCAGGAGCAACTCTATCAACGCATTTGGGGAATGCTGCCCATGCGTTTCTTCCACGGCATTCTAACTACCTATGGGAACAATTGGCTTCAGATAATCTATGGACTACAATGATTGCAGATGGTTTTCATTTACCAAAAGCGCTTTTGAAAGTGTTTTTGAAAGTAAAACCAAAAAAAAGCATCTTAGTGAGTGATGCTACAAAATTTGCTGGAATGAAGCCTGGGATTTACCAAAGCCATATTGGTGGGGCGGTAGCCTTAGATGAAAACGGGCGGTTATCTATGAGAGATTCTCCAGGGTTTTTGGCGGGATCTGCCAAATCTTTATTGGATTGTATCGATCATCTGACAAGCAATCAAATTTTATCCCATGATAATGCAATTGAAATGGCATCTATAAAACCAATGGAAGCTATGGAAATCAGGACAGATTACGGTTTGGAGATTGGGAGTAGGGCGGATTTGATCATTTATGAATTGGACGAAGGGAAAATAAAAATCATCCAAACAATAAAATCCGGCAAAGTAGTGTGTTCAAACCTTTGAAGTTGCCCAAAGTATTTTCAAAAACTCACAATAGAAGAAATTTACAATAAGAATATGAAAAAGAACCTCTTGTATTTATTAACATCTTCCTTGATAGGTTGGGCTTGCATATTCAACGCAAAGGCTCAAATCATTCCGCAACCTCTTCAAATGGTTTTTGGTGGTGGAGAATTGATCATTGAGCCTGGTTTGAATATAGTATCATCAAAAGAATTGCAGACAGAAGCCGAGGGATTGGCAGATTTTTTGGAAAAAGGATTTGGGAAAAAGAATTCTATAATTTTTGATGGAAAAGGAATAATTCTTTCAATTGATAAAGTATTGTTGGAGTCCTTGGGTGAAGAAGGCTATAAGCTTAAAGTGGACGATCAAGGAGTCAGTATTGCAGCTGGAGCATCTGTAGGTATTTTTTATGGTATTCAGTCCTTTAAACAACTGTTTCCAGTGGATTTTGGGTTTAAGTCAGGTCATCAAAAAGTGGCTATTAAAATGTTAGAAATCACAGATAAACCAAGGTTTGGGTGGCGTGCATTTATGTTGGATGAATCAAGGCATTTTATGGGGAAAGAGCAAGTCAAAAAGCTTTTGGACCAAATGGCTATGTTGAAGATGAATGTTTTTCATTGGCATCTCACAGATGATCAAGGCTGGCGGATAGAAATTAAAAAGTATCCCAACCTCACGGCAATAGGATCCAAGCGCAAAGATACACAAGTAGAAAGAGGGAGCGACAAACGCTTTGGAGAGCCCCATGAAGGGTTTTATAGGCAGGAAGAAATCAAGGAAATAATTGCGTATGCAAAGGACAGACATATCACCATTGTTCCCGAAATTGAAATGCCGGGACATGCAATGGCTGCAATTGCTGCTTATCCTTGGCTTGGCTCGCTAGGTACCACCAAAGAAGTTCCTGAGACATTCGGGAAAATGCCTGATTCATTCAACATAGCTGACCCTAAAGTGATTGCATTTCTTCAAGATGTTTTGGATGAAGTGATTGACCTATTTCCAGGCGAAGCTATTCATATTGGAGGTGATGAAGTGAATTATGAGCCATGGCTAAAGTCTGATTCAGTCAAAGAGTTTATGTTAAATGAAGGGCTCAAGTCTCCAGTTGATTTACAGATTTTTTTTACCAACCAAATTTCAAATTATCTTGAAGGCAAAGGAAAACGCATGATGGGATGGAATGAAATCATGGGAGATGATATCCATGAAGAGCGGGAAGAATCACCACAGGACATTGGACAAAAGCTAGGGTCAACATCCATTGTCCATTTCTGGAAAGGAGACTTATCATTGATCCAAAAAGCAGTAAAGGAAGGTTATCAAGTGGTAAACTCAAACCATTGGGATACTTACCTTGATTATACTTATGAAAGGTTGCCACTTTCCAAATCCTACGCATTCAACCCCATTCCAGAAGGTTTAGAACAAAAATACCACAAGAATATCTTAGGAAGTGGTACCCAAATGTGGACTGAATACACTCCAAATATTCAATCGATGGAGAAACAAGTCTTTCCAAGATTAATCGCGTATGCAGAAGTGGGATGGACAGAATTTGAGAATAAAAATTTCGAGAGATTCAAAGAAAATTTACTTATCTACCAGAAAAGGCTTGATTTCTTAAATATCGCAAGCGCTGATTATTGAATTTATATTTTAAACACATAAGCCTGTATGTCACCTGATATACAGGTTTTTAATTGAGTCATCTTTAGCATGACAATCATTCTCTGTAAAGTCTTTAGGTTGGTATCTGAAAGGGTAAATTTTAGTATAAGTTTTCTTTAATGGGACTTGTTTTGAAAATTAAGACTACACATTTTTCACAAAATCGATTTCGAATTGGTTATTTTTCGATTAAATAATGACTAAAGCTAGTAGGTTAAACCCCAAAATTCCATTCTCAAAAGGAGTAGTTTAGTCCCAGCTGCATCTGCCATCTTGAGTTGATCGGGTCTATTAGCCATGGAGTTCCTTGTGGGTTTTTGAATTGAAATACTGGTTGATTTTCCTCGATTCTTACAAAGTCTATCAATCCAAAACCTGAGTTTTGTACATTGGGCACAAAATGCTGCTTTCCCCAGTCTCTTGAGATGAGATTTCCGAAGTTGAAAATGTCCAGTGTCACTTCCAACTGACTTTTATTATTAAAAAAAATGTTTTTTGAACTTGCCCTCACATCTATTTGGTGGTTCCAAGGTGTTCGTGCTGCATTGCGCTGGGCATATTGTCCTCGGTTTTTTCTTAGATATGGATTGCTTTCTATATAGTCATTCAATTGTTGCCATTGTGTTTCTTGGTTGATCAGTATTTCATTATTGCTTCCTCTGATATCTGTTAGTTTTATGTCGCTTCTATTTTGAGGGATAAAAATAAGGTCATTCTTAGCTGATCCATCACGGCTCACATCTCCTTCATAGACAAAAGAATATGGACTCCCAGCTCTTCCGTTATATATCAACCCCAAAGATATTTGTTGACTTTTGGATATTTGCCGGTTGATAAAATGGGTAGTTATTACCTTATGTCTCAAATCAAAATTAGAAAAGGCAAGGGCAGGATTATTACTGTTTAAGGCTTGATTCCATTCAAAGTTGGCTGCATGAGAGCTGCGGACTGTAGAGTGTATATCCTTACTTACCCCATAAGAGTAGCCTATGTATCCTTGATAATTATCCATTTTTTTATTGATGCCTGCAGTGAGGTTATAGCGGTAACCTTCATTGGTATTCGTCAAAAGGAAAACGTTTGTGAAATTTTCATTGATTTTGATGGACTGCCCAGTGGCTAGATAGTAAGATCTGTTATCAGCCCCGCTAAAATTGCCCAAGGAATCCATCCTGTTGATTGATTGAAACATCAAGCCTGTAAGTACCTTTGCATAGGTAGCTTCCAAGTTCAATTCAAAGTTCCCGGGAAGCCTAAAGTCAAGTGCTATATTGCTTTTCCAATCTCTAGGGAGGGAAAAATTGTTGTCTATCAGATTGATTTCAGTGAGTCCAGGTTGCAAAGTGGAAAGCTGTGATAGGTCTCTTTCAATGGCTAAAGGCTCTGATGGCCTTACATCAATATTATTGTAAACTGTTCCTGAATTGTAGTAAACATAGGCATACCATAGAAATGGGATCCTACTGGTAAAAAAACCAGATCCTCCTCTTAGTAGCGTATTTTCTCCGATTCTGTAATCGAAACTTACCCTTGGATTTATCTGAGGCTTGGTATTGATAGAGTTCTCAAATCCTGAAAATTCGGAGTTATTTTTTAAAGCTTCACTTAGTGGAAACTCACCAGGATGGATTTGCATATCCACTCGTACCCCTGCCTGCAAATTCAGTTTTTCATTCACTCGAAATTCGTCTTGTGCATAGAATCCAAGGAGCCAGATTGCATACTCAGCTGAGGGGGTATACCTATTGTATTCAAAATCATTGTTTTGAGTATTGAAAACGCCTCTTACTCTTGATGGTCTGTCAAGGAAAAAACTCTCCACAGATGGATATTGCCATCGACCGTTGTATGCAGTCAAGAAGTTATACTGAATCTCACTGACCTCAGCTGATCCTCCAATTGTAAAAATATTTTTTCCTTTATATATACTCAAGTTATCTGTAAGCTGACTCGTATTGACATTGAGTCCATAGATGGCAGCCTCTCGGTAAGTTCCTGCGAATATGGTATTGGCAGTGTTGTAGGTGATTTCCAAATGTGGAAAAACATCACCATCAAAAGTCCTTTGATCTCTAACGATCGTATGACCCATTGTCAGTTTGTTTGAAATGTTTGGGCTTAGATTACTTCTAAGCTCTGCTTGTGTGCTATTGACAAAAGTATTGTGTCGAAATCCCTGATTTGAGTAGTTAAAAAAATTCTGCGACCATTCTAAGTTATCGGAAAAACCCTTTACGGTATTGTTTCTTATAGTAAGTTGATGCTTCTCTGACAAATTGAAGTCAAACCTCAGAAAGTACTTGGTACTTGCTTTTTCTATAAAAACATCTTGAACTTTGCCTGGGTCATAGCCATATCGTACCATCAACGTATCAGATATCTGTTCCAACAAAGCCCTGGGAAAATTTGAATTCTCTGTGCCCGGTGTGTTGAGTAGTGGTTGGCGATTGTAGGCATGTTCTATATTTAGAAAATAGAAAATCTTGTTTTTGAGAATAGGACCACCAAGGCTAAAGCCTATTTGGCCATCATAAAATTTATCTTTTTGCTGTTTTTCACCACCGGCATAATTTCCCAAAAGCCATTGATTCCTACCAAACCCATAGAGATTTCCCTGTATCTGATTTGATCCACTTTTGGTGACTACATTGATGCTTGCACCTGAAAAGTTTCCATAGGTCACATCAAAGGGTGCAATTTTTACAGAAAGTTCCTCAATTGCACCAAAACCAATGGGCTGAGTTCCGGCAAGTCCGCCAGGTGTACCTGAGGCGCTGGAGCCTGCAGCACCACTTGATGGCTCTTGAAACCCAAATACATCATTGGTGGCCAAGCCATCTATGGATAAATTATTGAACCTATAATTTGCTCCTCCGAAGGAATTGAGGTTTGATTCAGGCATCAGCCTTGTGGCATCTTGAATACTTCGGTTTAGTGTTGGAATATTTGAAAGGGTTTGGGAAGTGATCGATGTTTCATTGCCTTTTTTAGGGTTTTCAAAAATATCGCCTCTGTTAGTATATACCAACACCTCTTCAAGGCCAGTATCATCTTCCTCTAATTCTATAGAAAGTAGGGTAGTGCTTCCAAGACTGATCGATATGGGTTTTTCTGTAAATATTTTGAAACCTAAGTAGCTAACTTGAATTTCATATTGTGAAGCCGGAGGAAGTTGGAGAAAACTGTAGAATCCATCTTTCCTTGATATTGCTTGATGTTTTTTGCCGTTGGAAGTATCGATTAATAGTACCTGAGCTCCTTCCAAGATGATACCCTCTTTATCTTTTATGAAGCCTTGTAGCCTTCCTGTGGTTTCTTGAGCATGCAATTTAGACTGAAACATAATGACCGAAAAATAGGCTATCAATAAAAATATAATCTTTAACGATTTTTTCATGCATGAAATTTTATAATGTGATTATCATCAATGACCGCATTAGTCGAATGTGTCAATAAAATCATTTGAATCAAATCTTCGATTTTTGACTGAATGATCCAGGTATCTATTCAAATTAACTAGCGTACTGTTGCGTAAGTGGAAATAGATTTACTAAAGCTTACGAATAACCTTACATTTTTGGATTGCTGTTCTTTTTAATGAGAGCAAAAAATTATTAAAAAGTACTTCACTATATAGTTTCTGACTAACTCGAGCGTGTTTTTTTTTCGTGAAAAATACCAACAACAGGGTATTTTTTATATGGTTCTTGTTTTGGAAATTTGTTGAGAACCAAAATCCAGACAAAATGAAAAAGCTTTACTTACTTACATTACTACTAGGATATTGTTATGCTGCATATGCACAATTTCCTTCAATCAAACCCACAAACAAGTTGTCATACAAAATAACAAATGACTTGAAAACGATGGGACTCAATGCACATATTCCTGAATCACTAGAAATGATAGATGTAGCAGGAGCTTTTGGAGCTAGTGAATTTTATAGTAATAAGTTTAAAGAACACGAAAAAGAGGTTGAGAATTTACTAAAAGCAAATGACGAACTAGCAAAAAAATCAGATACGGCATCTTTGAAAAAGATTTTTGACAATAATAAAAAACTCGTTGACATAAGGAAACAAATAGAAGAATATAAAGAGCTTAGTGGTTACTACGCTGCGATTAACAGAATTAATGGGATACCTAAGGCAACCAATTATTTTCTTCCTGTAAAGAACCGTTACCAAGCTAGCTTCTTTTTCAATTCAGTAGAGGGTGATAAACCTAACACTTTTAGTAATGTAGTCTTGCAAGGGAATCAAGATAGGGCTACAATTTTCACAGATTTGGTCTCAGGTACATTTGCAATAGGGAGAATATCATTTTCAAGTGTATTTTACTCAGGGGATAATTTAGACTCTTTGGAACTTGCAACTAAGATATTGAATGGAGGTGGATTGACTAACCTTAGATTTGAAATCCCTCTATTTTTTATGAATACTACAAATGTAGCTTTGTATGTTTCTGCAAAGCCAGGAGCGATAGCTGACATTCCGATATTTGGCTCTGAAATCCCAAAATCTAGCTTTGTTGGTTATTTGGAGTTTCCTATTGAAGGGTATCTTGAATTGAAAACCAATGAAGGTAATTTCAGTCTTTTTGGAAACTTCAAAGCAAGCAATATCAGGGGTACTAGTGCATTTTATCAAGGACTCAAAAGTCCCGTAGATAATCCTCTAAATCAATCATTTTGGATAAGCCAAGTATATTTGGGGATAAATATTACAGATAAATACAGGATATCTGCTAACATCCCTTTTGCTACCACGAGGTCTATTGTATTGCCTGATGCAGTTCAAATAGGTATTCAAATAAATCAAATCGGAAAAAAATAAGCACTGAAAACCAATTATTACCACTTGTTTCTTAGAAGTTCAGTGGATAGGTAAGGAATATGTATGCTTAAGCCGCCTCTGAAATTCCATTGATAAAGGTCTCTACAAATCCAAGGATTTTGGATTTGATGCGTTCAGCGATGGTTTTACGCTCTTTAAGTGATGGCTTGTTTTTCATCAATCCGATGATATCGTCTCTTAGAGGCTCTTTTTCGGTATAGATAAAATCTCCAATCACTTTTTCCAAAGCTTCATCATCCAAGTTTTCTTCTTGGCTGAGCTGATGAAGCGCTGTGAGCCTTTCCATAGTCCAGAATGTGGCAAATTCATCAGGAATATCTTCCGAATCCGCTATTTTTGGGAGGTTTTCACGGATAAATTTCTCGATCAATTCCCGCTTGCTTCTAAGTTGGACTTCACCTACGATGAGCTCTACGATCGCTTTCTTCTGTTTCTCTTGCTCCTCAGGAGTGGCGTCTTTTAGTTTGCCTAGAAGTTTCAAAATATAGCTCACATTGATCTCGTCACGGTGGATCAGTTCAAGTTCAAAGTCTATGTCGTTGAGGATGGAAATCTTTTCTTTTTGACTGTCATTTTTTGTCCTATCATACAAGTCAAGGTATTTACTCTTGTAGTCCTCAAATGCCTGCTCCGGCATAGAAAGGTCAGCGAAATCAAACTCTGTAAATGTGCCCAAAACATTTTTCAGTCGCATCAACTCTCTGAAAGCTTTTATGAATTCCAGCTGTGCATCTTCATCTTGAAGATCATTGACACTGTTGACTGATGGTGCGATTTTAAGCAATTCTATATATGCATCGTTGAATTTCTTTATATAATCCTCATAGGGCTCTATAATTATCTCGCTCTTGGCCTCTATGTTGGAAAAGAGTGAGATAGCTTGATCGGTGGCATCCTTTAGATTTCGGAAACAGACGATGTTGCCTTGGGATTTGAGTTCATCTAGAATTCTGTTGGTCCTGGAGAAGGCTTGGATTAGCCCATGATATTTTAGGTTTTTGTCAACATATAGGGTGTTTAGTCTTTTGCTGTCAAAACCTGTCAAGAACATATTTACTACCAGCAAAATATCAACCTGCCTATTTTTCACCCGCTTGGCAATGTCATTATAATAATTGTAGAAGGATTTGGAATCTTGTGTACTGAAGTTTGTACCAAAATGCTTGTTATAATCTCCAATAAACTCATCCAAGTATTCCCTCGGGTGCTTTTTGCCTTGTGACTGTAGTCCATATGGAGCCTTGGCTTCGGCAGCCACTAGCAAGGAATCATTTTCATCTTCCATCGTTAGACCCATTTCATCCACGTCATCATCAATCAGATCCACATTTGCACCGTAGGAAAAGATGGTGCCTACTTTTAGCTTGTGTTCTCCTGCTTCATATTTGGACTGAAAAAGTTTATAGTACTCTATCAGTACATGGACGCTAGGCACACAGAAGATTGCTGTGAAAGCCCTATTATGTGTTTTCCTCCCATGATTATTGAGGATATAGTCTACGATGTTGTTGAGTCTTTGTGGTGCATTCATCACCTCTTCTTCATCGATAGCCTCTACATTGATGTCGAAGATATGGTCTCTTTTCTTGAAAGTGGAAATGTACTCTACTGAGAATTTCAATACGTTTTCATCCCGAATTGCATCTGTTATCACGTACTTGTGGAGACAGTCTCCGAAAAGCATCTGGGTGGTGCGTTTTCCCCACTCGTTGGTACCCGCGTTTTTTTCGAAGATAGGCGTACCTGTAAACCCAAACATCTGACATTTTTCAAAAAATGCCTTGATATCGGAATGGGTCTTGCCAAATTGACTCCGGTGACACTCGTCAAAAATAAAGACGATGCGCTTTTCTTTGAGGGGAGTCATCTTTTCTACATAGCGAGCTTTGTTGACGGCTGTTGATAGTTTTTGAATGGTAGTGACAATCAACTTATCGTCTCCAATCAGCTGCTTGACTAGGGTATTGGTATTGTTGGTTCCATCAATACTTCCTTTGCTAAATCCATTGAATTCTTGTGTAGTCTGGGTATCGAGATCTTTTCTGTCCACGACAAAGACCACTTTATAGACATGGGGCAAGTTAGTGAGAATCTGTGCAGTCTTGAATGATGTGAGTGTTTTTCCCGAACCTGTTGTATGCCAGATATAGCCATATTTGGTGGTAGATTTGACCCTATCCACAATCGCCTCTGTAGCATAGTACTGATAGGGGCGAAGCACCATCAAGGTTTTTTCTGTTTCGTTCAAGACCACGTACTTGGTGATCATCTTGGAAATATGGCAAGGCTCCAGAAATGTGTCTGCAAAAGTTGAAAGCTGTGTGATCAACTTGTTTTTGACATCTGACCAGTAGAATGTCTGTTTGAAACTCCGCGACTTCATAGGCCCATTGGCGTAGTATTTGGTGTTGGCGCCATTGCTGATTACGAAGATCTGGATAAACTGAAAAAGTCCCTGACCTGCATCATAGGAATGAATGCCATATCGAGAGGTTTGCTTGAAGGCTTCTTTGAGTTCCAAGCCTCGACGTTTAAGTTCTACCTGAACGAGTGGAATGCCATTGACTAAGATCGTGACATCATAGCGGTTTTTGTAGAGTCCCTTCATAGAGATCTGCTGAGCAACCTGAAACTCGTTTTTACACCAGTGTATCTGATTGATCAGTTCGATGGTGCGATGCTCTCCGGAATCATCTGTGTACTCCACTCTATCTCTGAGAATCTTTGCTCGCTCAAACACATTTCCTTTGTTGATCGCATTGAGGATTTGTGCAAATTCCTTTTCGCTGAGTTCGGTTTTGTTGTGTGTTTCGAGTTGAGTTTTCAAGTTTGAAAGCAAGGCAGTTTCATCGGCAATCGTGACCTTTTTATAACCTAGCTGCTGTAGCTGAGAGATCAGGTTGTTTTCAAGGGTCTGTTCTGGTTGGGTGGTCATAATAATTTTCAAAAGTTGCTTTCTGGAAATCTGCAAGTACTCTTTAAAGATGTGGTTTTATTGTTTGTTTCGTAGTTTTTGATCCTCAATTTCCTGATCCGCCTGCTGGTTATATTCAGTGGATAAGCTTTTCAAAATCACCGCAAATCTATGAAAGCCGGCGTCTTCTATTTCTTCGGCTTTTTTTTGATACTGTTTTGCTAAATCTCGATCTTGCTTTCCAGTAGGGTCAACCCAATGAGCTCCGCGTGCGTTAAATATTCCTGTCTTGAAACCTGCGCGCATGTCTTCAGCTCCAAGTTCGTTTAATGAAGCAGCAACAGCTTTGTGTATCCATAAACCGTCGGGATCTGGTGGAGTGTTTATCAATACCTCGCCAACATGAATCTGAGCAACATCTAGGTGGCCAGATTCTTTACAGATTTCCTTGACCTTCTCAAACCAATTGGTGAAGTAAATTTCGTTGAAAACTCCATCTTGCTGTGTTCCCGGAGGTGTCTTCCACATATGGAGTAACTGCCACCCATTTATAGCGTTTTCCTGTAATTTTTTATTGGGCTCTTTTGGAGGCTGATCTTCTTTCTTGGAGCGGTAAACCATTTGAATAATTTGACAAAAGAACACAGGGTCATTTGCAAGTCTATTTTCTAGAAGTTTTGGTGTGGCACCGCCATGACCATCCAGTAAAGGTAAATAAGCCCATTCTACCTTTAAAAGGTTGTCACTGTTAACTTGTGACTCCTTTTGAAGGTGTATGATAAGATTGATGATGTTATATTCGTCTCTTGCAACACCTGGTTCTTTAGAAGAAATAGCTTCAAGTAACGCTTTTATTCCTAGCTTACTATCGATTGGCCACTTCAAATGAAGCATAATGCTCATGCAATTGATTGCTGTTTGTGGTCTGCCATATTGAATGAGTTTCTCAATCCCATTAGAAATATCACCATCAGATTGATGTATGTTTGCACCCGTACGAGTCCAGTATTCAGCCTCATGCTCTTTAAGCCATTCTGAAGCACGATTCCACACTTCCTTGGTAAATGGTAAACATGCCAGGAAAAGACCTAATTGCCTGGGTTTCCAATCAGATTTTTTAAGGCCGTCACACCAGCTCGATCCTTTGCTTTGGTATCTTCGCCATATAAAATTACTTACAAATGCGTTAAGTTTGTCCTCTGTAGAATCAAGGAAGTGAGGTAAAATGGTGTTTTCAAGAGTTTCATCTTCAATAGCCCCAATTGCATACCCAACCTGAAAAGGTGATGAAACAGATTTTAGGAATCTGATGACACCATCAATACCATGTTGGTTAAAGATTTTCGAAATGGCAATCTCACGCCTCTCGTTCAGTTTTTTTCCTTGATCTACCCAATCTCCGTTTTCATCATAAAGATCAAATTCTCGATCTGTAAAGAGGTGCTGATACAAATTAAAGGGGTCGGTTGGGGAGAGTTTTTCTGAAATTTTTTCAATTTGGTGAATCAGATCTATGGGTAATGCCCAACTTGAATCGGAAAACCGCTTGTGTCTGTTCGTGAATTTTGTTAAATGATCCCAGAGTAAAAGTGTTTGGTTTTCAGACAGCTCACCAATGGATTCAGAAGATAGGACTTTGACAAGTTGATCAAAGGCTCTTTTAGGTAGTTTATCAAATCGTTCAATCAACGTAGAAAGCCGAATGACATCTATTCCTGCATTAGCCACCGCAAGCTCCGAAATAAAGTTTACCTGACTCCAGTATTCTTGTTGTGAAACAACATTTTTCCAATCATCAGGGATCGTATTTCGCCAATTTGGTTTGTGTGACCCTAATGAGGTTTTGCAATGGCCAGGAAGAAGCTTAATTATCAAGTCCCAAGCGATATCAGGTTGTTCTCTAAGGATTGTTCTTAATGCCACTTTTCTCTTTTCAACAGGTGCAAGTGTTTGTGGTAACCATGGCAGTAAAATAGTTATAAGTGAATTAGATGGTCGATTCGCCCAATTTCCGCCAGGATCGTGACTGGAGAGCTCAGCAAGAGCAACGCAGACACGGACCAAATACTGTTCATCCCAGGCTAAGACTTCTAAAGCCCAGAGTAGACCTGTTAAATAATTTCTGCCAGTGATACCGGTGCCTTCTTGCGAAAATAGTTCATCAAAAGGACAAGTTTCAAGGTATATCGCTTTTTCAACTGCTGTAAGAAATTCATCTGGGGAAGCCTCAGCAAGAGTGGGTAGTAAACCGTTAAGGCTACCCCACATAACCCAGTCGGCATTAGACAGAATTTCATGTAGAACAACTCGACATGTTCTTTCGGCTTTTCCATGCGAGCAATTGCGACATGCCTCTGGATGATTGTTTAGTATGGCCAAACCTTCGGATATTCCTTTTCTCAAAACATTTGAATAATTTAGCATCTTACCATGAATATTCGCGGCATATCGTTTGTCGGGTGACAGTTCAAAAGCGGGGTCTGGCTCCTTAAGTACCGAAACAGATAGTGACTTAAACATATCGAGGTTTTGATCAAGGATGCGTGTTGCCAGAAGGTTCCAAAGTTTGGCTCGATCAATGACTTTCCAAATACCGTTTCTAAGAGAAAGAGGACTTTCAGTTGAAAGCAATATTTCCCGAGCCTTCTTCAACCATTCTTCATAACTGATGCCTAGTATTTGTGTAATCGCTTCTATGTCTGATTGATTGTTTTCATCCCAAGCACCTATCAAAATAGCCAATGCCAGATAGGTAGCGTCCGGGTGCTGAGCCCAATTCTCTTTATGACTCTCCTGTGCCACCTTGAACTCTTCGGGAATTTCTGATAAGGTCTTTTGTTTAAATGCTTCTAAAAGGTCTTCAGGAATATTTGTAGCCGTGATAGTGCCAGCATCCTTATTCCATATTTGAACTATTTCTACAACCTTTGACCAGACCAACTGCGGAGATTGTTGCTGAAATTGAGAAATGTGTGAATGCAGTAGTGATAGGACAACACCGAATTCATTTCCAAGATCGTATCCGATCAGATGAAAATGTCTCAGGAAGTCATAGAGTTCATCCCTTGAGATCTGGAATCCACGATTAGCTGCTTTTAGGTGGTGTTGAAAGACTTCCAGTTTCTCAATACTCTTTGAAGGACTGAAATTCGATTGATGGACATTTCTGAAAAATTCATCAACATTTTTGGTGTGCCTCGCCTGATTCAACAACCATTGCACATTATGGGAATCAGTCGCACTCAGGGGGCCTGTGATCAAGGCAATAATGTCTTCACCTCTTGTAAAACTTTTGGGATTGTTATAATCGTTCCAAGCGCCTTGAATAACCTCCCCAAATAAAGGATTTCGCGGAGTAATAGCAATAGAATGCTTAACCTGACCGAGAATTTTCCGCTGTTTTTTGTTAATTGGATCTTCGACGATAACGACTAGATCGTCTGTTTCAAAGCCATCAATCTTTCCCTGAAGTTTAATTTCCTTAATTGGCCAGCAAGGAAGACATGGAGCGTGTCCCCCAGTTAGCATTAGCGTGACAAATGAGGCTTGGACATGAGCTTCAAATAGAGCTCCACCGCCGCCGGTCGAAAATGGGTTGCTTAATTTTTTCTTCTTTGCCATATTCTACACAAACATCTGCTGCAACAACCCCTTCTTCCAAATGCGCAAGCCCTGGATTTGGCTGTCAAGCGTTTCAAGGTTTTCGTCAATGGATTTCAGGAATGCAGCTATTTTTATCTGTTCTTCTCGGCTAGGAATATTCAGCTCAAATGATTTGACGATTTCACCTGAGAGATTGCCTTGACCTCCTTGAAGGTACTTTTGAGTCAGAGCATTTTTGTTCAACTTTAGCCAGTTTAACAGAAACATATTTTCACCAGCCCACCTTATACAAAGGATAGCTTGATTGATTGCACCGTTGATTTTGGAGATCCCAGCTTCTCCGCTGGTAGCACCGTAAATAGCAAGTAAAAGATCTCCTTTCTCTACCATTTTTGCTGACGAGTTTTTCAGACCTTTTTCCGTCAAAGTAAGTTCTGTCGCACTTGCGTTTATTTCACCGGATCGAATAAATGGAATATCACCCCCGTAAAGATCTGGGTCAGATGATTTTGGTGTTCCTCCAGAAAATACTTTCACTACCTCCCCCAACTTCCTCTCCTCCCAATCAGGAAACTCAGAGCCATCGTCTTGCTTGAATCTGATCTGTTGTGAGAAGATTTGCTGCATCACACCCTTTTTGTAGGCTTCTAGCTTTTCCTTCTTCTGCTCTAGCAACTCAATCCGCTCGTCAACCGAAGAGAGGAAGGATGCGATTTTTTGCTGTTCAGGAAGGGAGGGGAAGCTGATGATTGTATTTAAAATATCACCTCTAGAGAGTCCAGGGATCATATTCCCACTAGCCAATGCGACGAAATTTCTTTGAAGTGGCATCAATCTTTGGAAGAGAAAATTTGTATTACCGTTTTCCCCACGAATTGCCATAAGCTGCCGACCAATAGCTATCTCTTGTAAATGAAGAAACATCATTGTCCCAACACCGCTTCCTTTTACAGTGAATAAGATATCGGACCCTATAGCCGTATTCTTTTGTTTGTTTGTCCACTTTGTCAATTTCAAGCGGTCATTTGTGAAGTCTGATGGTCCAGTAAAATAAGGGAGTGATCTTGGATTTGAAGGGTTGTTAAAATATTCGCTCGGCCCTAAATGTTGACCTGAGATCAGTTTATAGAACTTCTTAACTTTTTGACTTTCCCAGACATCTGAGAAGTTCGAGAAACGTAATTTTGGAGAAACTTTTTCCATAATCAAAACGGCGCTTTAATTCCCAACTCTTCGCAAAATCCCTTTAGTACCGACTCGTTACTTTTCAAGGCAGCGTCCAGTTGCTGTATCTCAGCTGCTGTTGCATCCAAGTCCACTTGCTCTTCTTCCTCAAAAGTATCCACATAGCGGGGGATATTGAGGTTGTAGTCATTTTCTGCAATCTCCTCTAGTGAGGCTACATAGCTGTATTTGTCTATAGTCTCACGGTTTCTGTAGGTATCGATGATCTTCTCGACATCGATGTCTCGAAGCTCGTTTTGGTTGCCGACCTTAATGTAGTTTTCGTCACTACTTGCATCGATAAAGACGATATTATCGTCAAACTTTCTGCACTTTTTCAAGACCACAATACAGGTTGGAATCGTCGTTCCATAGAAAATATTGGCAGGAAGGCCGATCACGGCATCAAGCACATTCATCTCCTTGATCATGTACTGTCGGATCAGTCCTTCTGCACCTCCACGAAAGAGAACTCCGTGAGGGAATACACTCGCCATGATTCCATTGTCAGCCAGCTGAAAGAGCATGTGCTGCATAAAAGCAAAATCTGCTTTGGTCTTTGGTGCAAGCCTTCCATACTGACTGAAGCGTTCGTCACTGTTGTAGAGTGGGTTGTCGTCTCCCTTCCAATGTGCAGAAAAAGGAGGGTTTGCCACAATCGCCTCGAAGCGCTGATCGAGATGCTGTGGATTTTCCAAAGTATCATCCTGTCTGATGTCAAACTGTCTATAATGTACACCATGAAGGATCATATTCATTCGCGCCAAGTTGTAAGTCGTGCGGGTGAGTTCTTGCCCGTAAAACTCACTTACTTGAGCTTCCTTCGCCACACGGAGTAGGAGGGAGCCCGATCCGCATGTTGGGTCATAGACTGATTTGAGTTTATCTTTGTCTGTGCTGACTAGCTTTGCCAGAATCTTCGACACCTGCTGAGGGGTGTAGAATTCTCCTGCCGACTTACCAGCACCAGCGGCAAACTTCCCAATCAAGTACTCGTAAGCATCGCCAAGTACATCAGACTCGATGTCCTCCAATCGGAAATCGATAGAATCGAGGTGATTAAGGATTTGCACGACGACCTCGTTTCTGGCCTTCACGGTCCTTCCGATCTTGTTTGAACTTAGGTCAATATCTGAGAAAAGGTCATTGAAGTCCTCTTCGGAATCTGTACCCATTGTGCTTTGCTCGATGTGATTGAGTACGGCCTTGAGATCTTCGAGGATATAGTTGCTATCCGTCTCTGTAGCGGCATTGCCTTTGGCGGTGATGGAAGCGAAGAGTTCTTCGGGTTTGAGAAAATAGCCCAATGACTGAAGTGATTCATCTTTGATGGCTTCCAGCAATTCGGGGTCTTTGAGTGTAAGATAGTCTTTGAATTCCTCAGTTTCGAGTAAGCCATTTGCGTAGAGGTACTGTCTTTCGCTCAGGTATTTGTAGAAAATAAAGCCTAGGATATAATCTCTGTAATCGTCTGCACTGACTTTGCCACGTAAAAGATTGGCTATTCCCCAGAGTTTGCTTTCCAGTTGGCGTTTTTGGTCTTCAGACATTTATTTTTTTATAGATTTTTTAGCTCACCGAATTAATTAGCCTTGTAGGGAGCGAGGTTTACAAACAGTTTTACTCAGGGTGTTTTCACAGATGCAATTTCCATATTTTCAAATCGAGGTGCAATGAGCTATAAAAAGCCTTAAGCTCAAGTGTTTCGGAAATACAATCGACTGCTTACTAAGCTTCAGCGCTGTAGGTGAAAATTTCCCAAGGCTAATATAAGAGAATGGAAGGGAATTCTTAGTTTTTTTTCAAATAGGAAAGTGATTTTCTTTTTGATTATCTTCACTTAAACTGACATTTTCATGAATGACTTTATCAAGTTCCTCAACGGACTCTCTAATCAAATCGATCAAAAGCTCTATTTCTAAATTTGACTTATTTTCATCCTTCAATAGTCCACATAGTCCTAGAATATTAGCTACAGGTTTTCTGACAATATGGCTTTGGTTCCAAGCGATTTTTTTCAGGGCTTCATTTTGTCGCAAAATTTTCATTTCCCTTTGAATCAATTCATCTATTTCGATAGCAGTAGCAGTAGCGATCACTGTCTTGTTGTCTTTGTTGGTCACAGGACCACCATTTGCAATCAACCATTTATAATTGCCATTTTTATGTAATGCTCGAAACTTTACCCCCGAGACTTTTTGCTTGGTTTTATAAATATTCTTTATGATTTCGAAACAATCCTGCGCATCTTTAGGATGAATAAATTGGGAAAATAATTTGTTTTCAATTTCGTCAACTTTGAATCCCAATATAGATTCTATACTTTCAGAAACAAATTGAAAAACCCCATCATTGCTGATTGAAAAAATTATACCAGGGCTATTTTCAATAAGATTTTGATATTTATTTTTCGTTTCTAATATAATAGATTCTTTATGTTTTTGATCGCTAATGTCACTAACACTTTTTGATACGCCTATCACCTCACCCAATCCATTGATGACAGGTTTGAATACAAACTTCCACCAGTTTTCACCGTCAAATTTTTCCAGAATGATTGACTCTCCAGTTAAAACTTTTGAAAAGATACACTTGAATTCTGACCTGAAATCTTCCAAATAAAAATCTATACAGGTATCTCCGATTTCAGCTTCCTTTCCAAAAAGTGATTTGGTAATTTCTTTTGCCTTTTTATTATTAAAAACAATTTTCAAATCCTTGTCTACACAAGTATAAGCCGTATTCGCATTGTCATATATGGATTGTAGGAAAATGTCTTGCTGAGTAAGGTCATCGCTTTTTCTGTAGCTTTCAGATATATCACGGCCTAAAAATGAAATTGCGATGACTTGTTCTTCGTCCATTATAGGAGATATTTCCCATTTGATCCAAATTTGACACTTCGCTTCGCTGTCCATTGTTTCTACTACATTTTCATAAGTCTTTGTAGGATCTTCTAGACACTGTTTGATAAAACCATTTAATGAACTTTCTTCATCTGCTACAGCGATGCTTGGTGATATGCTATTTTTTATAACTTCTTCATCGGAACCAAATACACTTTTTACTTTATTGTTAATGAATAAAATCTTCCCGTTTGTATCTGTTAGAACCACTAGATAAGAATTAGAGTGTTCTAGAAATTTGGGAAAAATCTTATCGTTAATTATTTTCATAGGGTGTATTTAAAAACATAGCGAACTACTATAGCTCTAGAGAGAAATTTGCTTTAAAATTTCGTCAACATCATAAAAATATAATAAATAAAAATTATTACAATACAATTTTAATTTTTTCAGCTTCTAAAATTAATTTTTTGCTTACCTAATAATTAAATAATATGGAGATAAGGAACTTTGCAATTAACGCTAGAATAATCAGATTTAGCTTATCTCCGATATTGATTGGTAATGGATATGATGATTATCCATAATGACAATAGTATTTGTTTTTATCAGAATTAATCTGTTTGTAAATGTTTGGGTGACTGAGAATAGTGCATTTTCAATAAAGAATATAAAAAGATAATCAAACATCTAGCTTTTTCTTCCTATCCACCATCATCCCATAGACGGCAATTGCGCCCCAACAGGCATTGATGAAAACACTGGGAAAAGAAGCGTCATGCAGCGTGTTGAGAACAAGAAACACAGCTCCCAGAATATTGGAAATATGGTATTTGTAGCTGGTAGATTCCCATTTTTTAGTAATCAATAGAAAATACGAGACCAAAAAGCACAATGCCCCTAACCAACCAAAGCTGTCCATCCAAAATTTCATATCACTTTTCTTTTTTGTTTGAAACAAGCCATTTGTTGACAGTATTATGTTTGGCCTTGAACAATACCTTCATTTGCTCTTTTTCGGTTCCTTCTAAAGGGATCGAATAGGATCTTTTTCTCCCTTTCACTTTTGCTATAAGCTTGTAATCATCAGCATCTCCAGAAGTCCTGAATTTATTACTGTAAGAAGCCCAAATCTCTATAGATTCATTTTTGTCTCCAAGAAATTCCCAAGTAAATTGAATTTTGTTTTTATGGATTCTCACTTGAGGATGATAAATCGAAACCGGTCCAATCAAAGGAACTCCATCGATCTCCTCTAGATTCTCGGATGGTACCGAAATTCCCAAATGTCTGATCATGGTCGGTAAAATATCTACGATAGCGACGTCTTTTTCATTGAAATATGAATTTAGTCCTTTGGCATTTGTAGAAACCCAAATTTCACGCTCCCTGTCCGATTGGCCTCCATGATGCAAGCCTGTATTAGGTTGTCTTCCATGATCTGTTGTGACTACAATCAGCCAATCTTCTCCCATTTCCTTTCTAGATAACACAGCCTGATAGATTTCTCCTGTTTGTCTATCTGCTTCTCTGACTGCATCGAACAGTTGAGGACTGTCACCATATCTGTGTCCCATATCGTCAGGATATTCCAAGTACACCCAACTCAAATCAGGGCCATTTTCACGGATATATTTTGAGGCTTCTTTGCTTACCAATTCATCAATGTTGAAGATGTATCTTTTTTCCGAATCGTGGGGAAAGGCTATCGTATCCAACTCAAATCCATCAAAAGCATAATCCAATTCCAAATTGCCAGTAGCATCTAGTTTTTCGCCGATCAATTTGGTTCTGTTGTCAAGCCAAGTGGAAAATATTGCTGTTTTTGATTCGGGATTTGCTTCTTTCAAAAACCTGAAAATAGTCCAATAGTGGTAGTTTGGTCGCCTGATTTCGTTTCCATAAACGTTGTGTTTGTTCACCCAAGTACCAGTCAAAAGGCTGTTGTATCCTACGGCTGAAATAGTCGGCGTTTCAGAATAGCTACCTTTATCACCTCCCACATAAGCTTTTGAAAAACCACCTGCAGAGGCGATTTGATCTATATTTGGAGTTTCTACATTTTTGATTACATCATAAGAAATTCCATCCAAGATGATAAAGACTACTTTTTTGCTTTCATTCTGAGCTAAAGAATGGAGCTGAAAACCAAAAATGGCAAATAGGGTAATTGCAAACTTTTTCATAAGTGTTGTTAAAAGAAACTGCTTTGTATACGTTAATCATAAAATTTCAAAAAAAACTTTGAAGAAGAATACTAAGAAATGAACAAAGGAAAAAGGGAATCGAAATTGCTTCTTTTACCTCTTTCCTCTGACCTTATTGCTTAATTTAATAAATTTAAATTTGAGCTAGACTCTTCATCTAAGATAATAGTGAAACTATGGTTTCAACAACCACATTTCAGAATTGATATCATCTTGTCCTCCGAACTGCCGCTGAAGCGCTGCATTCATATTTTGGAGGTTCAGTTGAATTTCATTTTGTGGATACATCCATCTTTTTGGGATACCTCCAGGGTTGATTATTTGATTGGATAAACTGAATGTAGGTATTCCAGTTCTTCTTTGGTTAAAAAAAGCTTCCCATCCTGTATTCATGAAAAAGGAGGTATGCTTTTCTTCCAAAATCTTTATCAATCCATCATTTACAGAATACTTGACAGCATCTTGGGCTAGATAGTTTTCGGTTTCAGCCTCAGGAATCTCGTTGAATTCCATGGAAGCCCTGATGGCTGATTCGTAATATTGAGAAGCGTCAAGACCTATCCAATTGCGATGTGCTGCTTCAGCAATTGTGAATGCAAGTTCAGAATACCCCATCAAAAGAGAGGATTGGTTTTCAGGATCGCTATGATATCTTGCGTCAATAGGGGATCCATCTCCTGACAATATTTGATTGGTGTTTTCTGCCAATGGTTGAGCACCGCCCATTCCTTGATAAGCGTTGAAATTATTGTCTGCAAGATTTCGTCCGTTTGCTGTTTTATCTGCATAACTGAAAAGCCTTGGATCATTTTTAGATTTTAATCTATCTACGAATGATTTTTCCATATAATAGGCTGTTCTCAGGTCGTTGGAATTGAAGAATGGATATCTATTGCCCTCCAAGTCCAAAAATCTCAAAGCTCCATTGTCATGGTTGCCTCTCATTAATGGATACAATGTAGGATTGTTGATGATTTCGGCAAATCTTCCTGCTACATTGATATTTCCTTCTTTGATAGACATACTCATCAATACTCTTAGTGAAAAGGAATTTATCAACCTTTTCCATTTATCTTGATTTCCATTGTAGATGATATCTCCGAGGATTTCCCCACTTTCTGCGCTCAATAGAGAATTTGCTGTCTTCAAATCATCAAGTACCTGAAGGAAAATACTTTCTTGAGAGTCATAGGAGGGAAGGAAGTTACCTTCCTGTCCTTTTATTGCATCACTGAAAGGAACATCACCAAAAGAGTTTGATATTTTGATGATATAGTAAGATTGGAAGAACAAGGCCAAAGCTTTGTAGCTGTTATTGTTGGTTCGTTCAGCTTCTTGGCTCAATTTTAATACTTGCCTAAGCTGGCCATAATCTCCAAAACCAGCTCTTTGCCAGCCGTAATATTGATTGTCAGAAGCGGAGTTGGTGAAAATCAATTGTCTTGATGCCAATGCCGCACCAGTGCTAATGTTGTTAAATGCATTGGCTTCAATTGCTGTCAGGATCAAACTTGGCTCTGCTTGTACAGGCCTATTTGGGTCTAGCTGTAGTTCATCAAAAGATTGACAAGAGATCAATAATGAAAAAGCCAGGATTAGCGTAAGAATGTTTTTTGTTTTCATGACTTTGTTTATTAGAAGCTTACATTGATGTTAAAACCTACATTTCTTACTGACGGTGTTTGGAGGTTGTCCACACCTGAATCGGGATCGATATTTTTCACATTAGACCAAAGCATTAAGTTTCTACCTACCAATGAAATGGAAGCGTTTTGTAGTGAAGTTCTTCTCAAAAATTTGTTTGGAAACTGATAAGTCAAACTTACCTCTCTAAGCTTGATAAAGGATGCATCAAA
Source organism: Belliella alkalica (assembly GCF_022549785.1). Taxonomy (GTDB): domain Bacteria; phylum Bacteroidota; class Bacteroidia; order Cytophagales; family Cyclobacteriaceae; genus Belliella; species Belliella alkalica. The sequence goes on along the minus strand of NZ_JAKZGO010000001.1, from coordinate 286,943 downwards.
ATAATGTGTATACTCTGCATTTAGTGTTGTCTTGTTCCAAGCGATGTAATTTACAGCTCGCTCGTTTTCAGCGTAAGTTCTGGTGTCTTCCAGAATATTTCCAAAACTATCAAAGCTTACATTTCCTCCTGTCACGACAACCCCATCAGCCACATAGCTGCTGATGCCATTGTTCGCATCATCACGGAATTGGTTTACTGTTCCGGGATGTGTGCCACCCCACCACATTTTTTCATGGGTAGTAGAGTAGATAGTTCCACCGATTCGGCCATCAAATCCAAATCCAAGTTGAAATTGCTTGTAGTTAAAAGTGTTTTGGATTCCTAGGAGATAGTCAGGGTTTTGGAATCCCATCATCCTTTGGTAAGGATCCCTGATTGGAAATCCATTTTGGCCGATAATCAATCTTCCCTCTGGGGTTCTTTGATATTGGCTATTGGAAAAAAGTTGATCTGTTCTTTCACCAACTTGTATGTTTCCGAATCTATCAGAACCATCAAAACTTTCAGTCAACACCCTCTTGTAAGTACTTAAGTTCAGGCCAATATTCCAGTTGAAATCTGTTTTGCTTATAGGATTTGCATTGAGCATCAATTCCCAACCCTTTCTGGTGAATTCGGCACCATTTTCTAATCTGGTGGAATATCCTGAAGCTTCTGACACAGGAACTGAGATCAAGTTGTTGAAATCCCTAATTTGAAAATAGGTCAAATCCAGTCCAAGCTTTCCTCCAAAAAACCTAGAATCCAATCCAAACTCGAAACTGTCAGAAGTCTCAGGTTTTACGTCGGGATTGATCAAAGCTGCAGGAAATACCAGTGAAGGGCTACCACCCCAGTTGATACCTGGATTATAGGCTTGGATATGGCTGTATGGGTTTGATGAAATCCTGCCATCAGATACCTGTGACCAGCCACCTCTAACTTTGAGAAAGTCTATGGCTTTTGGGAAAGAGATAAAATCAGAGATCGTACCTGCAAGTGTTACAGAAGGGTAAAAGAAGGAGTTGTTGTCTACCGGTAATGTTGATACCCAGTCATTTCTTCCAGTAACAGTAAGGAAAATAGCATTCATAAACTCTAAGTCAACAGTTCCAAAGACAGAGTTTATTTGTTCTCGGGTCATTCTATTGGTTCCCTGCAATGGTTGTTCTGAATTTGCAACATTGTAGAAATTTGGGATAGCCAAGCCATCGGTATTCAGACTTTCACTTCTAAACCTGATGAACCTATTAGAAGCACCTGCATTGGTATTGATAGCAAAGTTTTCACCGAGTTGTTTTGTGTAGCTCATGATCAAATCAGTGTTCATATTTATTTGAGCAGAGTTATTTATATAAAAATTACCTCTAGACACTCTGCCATACTTGACATAGCTCTTGGGCTCTTTGTCTGATCGCTCAAGTGCGTAAACATTCATACCGGTCCTAAGGGTAAAAGTCAAATCCTCATTTGCCTTATAATCCAATTTCACTTGTCCAAAAGTGTTGTCTTTATGATAGCCCCTCAGGTATTCATAAGCTTGGAAGTATGGGTTGTTGTAGTAGGTGTTGTTGAAGTGTTTTTGTTGGAATCCTTCCTGTCCAGATACCCAGTAGTCTCTCAAATCCCTCACGTCAACATCAGTACCTGTCCACAATACCAAGTTATAGAGGTAATTTTCAGGTCCATAAGGTGTCTCTGGAAAATTCTCAGTGTATTGTCTATTGTAGGTCAAAGAAGCATCTGCACTTAGTTTTTCTGACAATTTGTATCCACCGGCCACAGTGAAAGAACTATTGTTCAAATCAGTGTTTGGAACCAGACCCCTTTGGTAAACATGGGATGCAGATAACCTAAAATTTCCTTGATCATTGCCAGATGTTACATTGATATTATTGGTTGAAATCAAACCCCTTTGAAAGAAATTTTCGATATTGTTTCTTCCTCTTGAAATGAATGGAATAGGGATTCTCTCTCCAGTAACAGGGTCTATTGGACTGTTGTATTGAGGTCTTTCCACAAAGCCGCTTTCTGTATTTGGATCAGGCACATCCATCCTTGGTCCCCAAATCCATCCAAACCCTTCAGTTCCACTTCCAGAGCCATTTACATAAGCATATTGGCCGTTATCACCATTCCCATAGGTAGTTTGTACTTCTGGAATCACAAGATAACTTGGTTGAAACATGGTACTTGAGTTTACCTCTACTGTTGTACCTTTTTTCCCTCTTTTAGTTGTAATCATCAAGGCTCCATTTCTACCAATGGCGCCATACAAGGCAGAAGCAGTGGCGCCTTTCAAAACATTGATACTTTCTACATCGTCAGCATTGATTTTCCAAAAATCATTGTCAGTACTGGGAATTCCATCTATTACTATCAGCGGCACAGCACCTCTCAGCCTTATGGCAGGGTCTTGAAATAGAGCAGTGGAATTATTGATTTGTAAACCAGCAACCTGCCCTGTAAGAGAATTGATGAGGTTTGGCTCTCTTGCTTTGTTTAGTTTATTGCCATCTACTTCCTGAACGGCATATCCAAGCGACTTGACACTCTTTTCTACGCCCAAGGCAGTCACAACAATACTTTCAAGATCCGTAACATCAGGGAAAAGTTGGATATCAAATGCAGATCTATTTCCTATATTCTCTTCTTTTGTAATATAACCAATGTAAGAGAACCTCAAGACATCATAAGACTCAGGTACGGAAATGTTGAATTTCCCATCGATGTCTGTAACAACCCCAATGCTTGAATTTTTCACTAAGACGGTCACCCCAGGAATGGGGTTTCCCAAATCATCGATGACACTTCCCGCCACCATTTTGTCCTGGGCAAAAAGCTGCCTAGGGTTTGACAATACCGATAACATCGCGATTGTCAATAAGAATAAACACTTGTAGAGATTTTTCATTAGCCCTGATAATTAATAGTTCTTATACTTTTACAAATTAAGCTTCGGACTATTACTTTACAGGGAAGTGGGGTTTATGAGATTATTAATTAAATGAACTGACAATTAATTTAATGTTAATTCAATAAATTGAACAGTTGTTCAATAAATAGAATTTGATTATTTTTTGCTTATTTTACTGCCATGGGATTATCGAATATTACAGAAATAAGAAAACGGGAAATTGTAGAGGCTTTTTATCAAACAGCAATAAAGGAAGGTTTGGAAAGCACATCGATTGCAAAAATTGCCAAAACGTTGAATATTCAGCCAAGTTTGATAGTACACTACTATAAAACCAAAGATGAGTTAATCACTGCATTGATAGACCATTGTCTAGAGCTTTATCTCAAAATCTTTGAAAAGGCGTATTTGACCAATGAGGATCCTTTAGACATGCTAGTTTCCTTGATCAATAGTATGTTTTCAAAAGATTGGAATGACCTTTTCGACGATGGTGTTTATTACAGTGCTTATGCAATGGTATTTAGAGAGCCTGCATTTAGGGAAAAGTTCAGCAAAATCCATAAGGAATTAAGGGTCAAGTTTAGTAGCCTTCTCAAAGACTGCGATAATACAGGTGCGATCAATTGCAAAAACCCAAATGAAACAGCAAACAGGATTTTTTTTCTACTTGATGGGACATATTTTTTTATCAATATGCTAAGTACTCAAAAGGAGCAAGACGAACACCTTAAACAAAGTAAGTTATTGTCTTTGGAAATGTTGGGATTGAAAAAATGAAGTATGGATCGCTAAATTGTTTTCATCAAGTTGCGGGTATTACAATCGATTATGGTATAGAGAAAGGAACTTTCATCTTTATAGAGTAGTAGAAAGACTTTTTTGTGCCAAGAAAATTGAACTATAACTTTTCAAACTTATAATTTATTCTTAAATTAAGAATAAATGGTCTTTCTGACCCATAGTCACCTATAATATTGTATGAATTTCATAAAGCTGTAGACTAGGCGTAGCTAACTGTGGATTGTGGACGATTCGCTTTATTATATAGGTAAAATTTTAGATACTGGTATTACTTGCGATATGCATAAGAAATAGTTATCTAAAATGAGACCAACATGTAAATTGACTATAATTATGAAAATAGCAAACAATGGATAATCGACGTGTAAGCTACTTAAGGGTGTTCAATTCAGGAAAGAACTTATATATATGCACTATTTAATTGGCTGTTGATGTTTATCGTGATATACTGATTGTCAAATAAAATCGAAGAAAATGAGCAGGTTAGAAGATTTAAAAACATATTCTATTTTAGATACAGAGCCCGAAGAAGAATTGGATGATTTGGCGCAAATTGCAAGTGCAATATTTGATACTCCTGTTTCTCTTATTTCTTTTATTGACGATAAAAGGCAATGGTTTAAGGCAAAAATTGGTATTGAATCAGACGAGAATAAAATTGAAGAAACATTCTGTCAATATACCCTTGGCAAACCTAATGATATTTTGATCATTGAAAATCCTGAGTTAGACAGTAGAGTCAAAGATAATCCAAGAGTTACCTGCGATGGAGGAATTAAGTTTTATGCTAGTGCTCCACTTGTATCTGCAATAGGAAATGTGCTTGGGACGGTTTGCGTAGTTGATTACAAAAAGCGTGTTTATGACGAGAGCAAATATCATGCATTAGATTTGATTTCGAAAAAAGTCATGAACTATATAGAAACAAGAAAGCAAATGCTTCAAAAAAACAAGGAGATCGAGTTTAGCGCTGAGAGATTAAAAAAATTAACAGATCTTGCCCCAGGAGCAATATTTAAGTTATCATTTAATGGTGATGGAGATTTGAAATTTGTTTTTATAAGTCAAGGAATACGGAGAATTATTCCATGTCTTTGTCCTGAAGATCTAAAAAAGGAACCAAGAATAATATTGAATTATATAGAAGGAGGGAATGTACTTTATGATCTTTTTAAACATTCTTACAACACCTTAGATCAGGTAGAATTTGAATTTAAGGTCATTTTAGACGATAAAACTGAAAAATGGTGTTGGATTAAAGCAAATCCTGAAAGACGATCTAGAGAAGAAGTTGTATGGTATGGGAATATTCAAGAGATAACTCAGAAAAAAATTCATTTAAACACTCTAGAAAAAATGCTTTTTGATATTTCTCATGTTATAAGAAAACCAATTGCCAATATGCTTGGAATAGTTACCATTCTAAAGTCTCCAGAAATTTCAAATAGCGAGAAGAGAGAATTGTGCGATATATTATATGATGAAACAACTAACTTGGACGAATTTATTTCAAGACTGAATATAGAGTACTACAGCTTGAAGGATAAGTTAAAAACCACTTGGCATGAAGGTTCCTAATTATTCACTGAGGATGTTCTTATTCAAAAACCTGTAGGCTGCAATTCATTTTTGTAAAAATCAGAATCTTGATGAAAGTGGCCATAGTTTCAGACTAATGACATTTTTATCCTTTATAGATGATCTTACTTGATTGTTGATAAGTAGTATTGCCAATCATTATAATAGACTTGCGCATAGCACCGGATTTGAGTTGTTGGTTTGAAGGAAGATTCACATTTAGCTAATTACCACCCCCTAAAAAAAGTATGAGGTTTGTAAGCCATATATCGTTGAAGATCGAAAACTATTGTTCTATTTTAGCAATAATTATAAATGTTAATGACCCCAATATCAAAATTGTGGTAACATAAGTTGCAATCAAGAATAACGGCTTGTTCACGAGTAAAAAAAAGGAACAAAAACTACCAGACTTATTAAAAGATCAGGATTGATAAGGATAGGCTTGATAAAACTTTTCATAATTGTTATTAAATAATAAATACATTTCATTGGGAATAATAGCCCGACATCTGATATGTTGTTTATCAAAATGATCTACAGTTCACCAAATAAAGTATTTACACTATCTTAAGAATCTAATTTTATGATAGCTGTTATATATCTAAAGATGCATAAAGAAAGAAGGGTGCTTGTTTGCACCCTTTCTAAATAAACACCATTTGAAAAAATGCATTTTGGTAATTTAGTATGAACATTTATAAGCATTTGCACTATTCAATTGAAGGAAATTGGATAAATAACTTTTATTATTATCCGTAATGACAGCAGAATGAAATTTAATTACAAATAATCTTGGGGATACCTAATTTGATCTTACCTTTTGTTGCCCAATCATTTTTCATTGTATCCTTATCGTGCGTGATTTTATGGATTTTTTATGGCAGCAAGAGCAAAAAGAAAGTCTAGTAAGACTTCGCATAATTGAAATGACATGGTCAAGTATTTCTTAGCATTCCAAATAGTTGGGGTATCATTTACATAATTAATCACTTTGTTATCTAACATCGTTTTAAAAATTTTTCTCGTTCAAAACTTACTTTCTTTGCAATTCGGAAAGGGTTTGGTCTCTTAATTCAATAGGTTTCGAATTAAGAAAAGTGTTTCGGTACGCTTCTTCATAAAAACATCTTTATAAATGTATTAGAAAGTAAGTCCGTCGATGCTATTCAGGTGTATCACTTCTAAAATAAGCTTTCCAATTTAACTTTACATAAAAAATAAATTTTGATGATTAAATCGATTTCCCTATTACTTCTATCCTTTTTAATTTTTTCCGTATCCTGCGTTCCCAACAAAAAAATCATTTTACTTCAGAATTTAGATGCCAATAACCGCATTGCTGATGGCGAGCTAATTCCTTACGAAATTATGGAATATAGACTGCAATACAACGATATTATAGATGTACAATTGACAACTTCTGCTGATATGAAAGAGAATGGATTTAGTCCACAATCAAATCAAATGAATAATAATAGAATGATGGGCCAAGCTGGTGGTGATATTTACTATATGACTGGCTATACTGTAGATAAGAATGGAAACATCCGTTTACCATTAATTGATGAAGTAAATGTTATGCAACTTACAATTGAAGAAGCAAGACTGAAAATTGAAGTAAAAATTAAAGAATATGTAAAAAATGAACTCTATGTCAAGGTTAAGCTAGGTGGGATAAGATTTGCAACACTAGGTGAGTTTAGAAGACCAGGGAAATATGTAGTTCTTCAAGAAAGGATGACCATTTTTGAAGCTATTGCCCAGTCTGGAGATCTAACCACTTTAGCACAAAGAGATGATATCCTCTTAATTCGCCAATACCCAGAAGGGTCGAAAATTCATAGGATCAACCTTAATGATAGAAACATCATTAAATCTCCTTATTATTTTATTCAGCCTAATGATATGATATATGCCGAACCTATGAAAACAAGAGAGCTTGGTGCAGGAGAGAATGCATCACAATCGCTTTCTCTATTTATCTCCTCTATTTCTGCCCTAGTACTTATTATAAATCTCGTTACCCGATAAGATTTTATGCAATATTTGAATCAATCACCAAATCAAAACTCAACGAATCAATCTACTAAGGAGGATGATGCAGATATCAAGGCAATCCTTCATTACAGCTTAAGAAAATGGCCTTACATTTTGATTTCAATATGTGTATGTGTAGCTATTGCTTTTTTAATAAATAGGTGGAGTACACCCATTTACCGGGTGTCTTCTACTGTTATTGTCACTGATGACCAACCTTCCCTTGGCCTTGATTTGTTTGAGGCATCGGGTTTACTACAGAGTAAGTCTAATTTGGAAAATGAAATTGGTATACTTAAATCTTATGCTTTAGCTGAGCAAACAGTTTCTAACCTTAATTTAAATGTTTCTTATTTTTCAGAGGGTATAGTAAAGAAGACACAACTTTATGGCAATGATAAACCAATAGAAGTAGATGTTGATTGGACTCATCCTCAATTGTTGGGTGGGAAATTAAAGGTTACTGTTGTTGGTAAAAATCAATACCGAATCAATATCGAAGAAGGCAACTTCTTAGTTTTCAATCCCGATGTAAACAATTCAAAAGAAAGTTCAAAGCAGCTTAGTCTGCTAAATGATATTTATAACTTTGGTGAGGAAATAGAAGGAGATTTTTTTAAATTCAAAATCAATAATCAATCAGGAGTAATAGGTAGTGTTATTTACTTTTATTTAAATAGTAACGCTACTGTTGCTTCGAGGTATGAAAAAGCAGTAAGTATAGCTCCTATCAATAAACAAGCATCCATACTTAGGATAAGTATTCAAACTCCCGTAATTGAGTTGGGGAAAGATTACTTGAATCAGCTTATGACATCTTATATTGATCGAGAACTTAAAAATAAAAACAGAGCTGCTGAGAACACAATTAAATTTATTGAAAGCCAACTTTCTGGTATCACGGATTCATTAACTTTTTTTGAAAACAGACTAGAACGATACCGCTCTGAGAATAGGATATTCAACCTTTCTGAAGAGGGCTCAAAAATATTTGACCGCTTGCAGGATATGGCTTTTAGAAAGTCGGAAACAGAAATAGCACTGAATTATTATCAAACGCTTTTCAACTATGTAGAAAATGATCAAATAGGTGAAATTATAGCACCTTCGATCATTGGGATTTCAGATCCTTTGTTAAACAACCTTGTAGTTAATTTGACAGCACTTCAAGCCGATTTACTATTACTTTCTGACAATTATTATGAGCAAACTCCTGCTGTTAGAGATATTAAAAGCCAACTGGAGAATACCAAAAAGGCATTAAAAGAAAACTTAAAGTCAGCTATTGAAAATAATCGGATTTTGACTGCTGATTTGAATCGGCGTATTGAACTTGTTGAAAAGGAAGTAAACATGCTGCCTGAAACAGAAAGAAGATTGCTTGGTATACAAAGACAATTTACTATTAACGAAAACATCTATATCTATTTACTAGAAAAAAGGGCAGAAGCAGAAATTACAAGGGCCTCAAATATTTCAAAGCATTCTATTCTAGATTATGCAAAAGCTGAATCAGGTATTGTTTCTCCTAACCATTCCAGAAATATGGCTTTGGGTTTTTCTTTAGGTTTGACCATCCCCATTTTACTTATATTCCTTAAGGTATTTCTTAATGATAAGATTGAAAATCCGAAATTATTGGAGGAAAAGCTAAGTATACCTTTTATCGGTCATATCGGAAGGGAAACTGCTCAGGATGCTCTATCTGTATTACACCATCCTATGTCAAGCTTTACAGAAAGTTTTAGGAGTCTAAGATCTGATGTGAACTTTCTTGCCCCCAATAAGGAAAAGATTACACTTTTGTTTACATCAGCTATTTCTGGTGAAGGCAAAACTTTTTGTGCCGCTAACCTTGCTGGAGTGTATTCTCTTATAGGTAAAAAAACTTTACTTCTTGGTCTTGATCTTAGAAAGCCTAAGATAGCACAGCTGTTTAATTTGGAAAATACAACTGGAATCAGTACTTGCTTGAGTACAGATACCACATGGCAATCCGTAATCAACAAAACGGACTATGAGAATCTAGATGTAATACTTTCTGGTCCAATTCCTCCAAACCCTTCTGAATTACTTCAACAAAAAAAGTTTACTCAAATAATGCAAGAAATAAAAGAAGCCTATGATATAGTGATTATGGATTGCCCTCCCGTTGGGATGGTATCGGAAACTCGAGAGCTTTTCAAATATGCAGATGTAAACTTCTTTCTTTTCAGACAAGGGTTTTCTCCAATTGCTAATATTCAAATGGCCAATAGTTTAATTGAAAAATCAGTTGTAAGTAAACTCTATGCAATACTCAATGACGTGGACGCCCAATCAGGCTATGGTTATGCATACGGCTATGGATATAGTGCTGAAGAAAAAATTCCGTGGTACAAACAATTTAAACTACTTTGACCTACAAATATGGTTAGTGTAAATTATTAGCTCATTTTGAATATCCAATGGTTTTTACTTTAAGTGGGGTAGAATAAATGAGCTAAGAATGTCTAGATAGACATGTACATCATTAAATAAATATTCTTGTTCAAGATAGACATTATATTAAAAATAAAGCTATCTAAACAGTAGGATTTCAATGGTTTTCAAAGCTTGATAGACAATTTTTTATTATTACTTTAATGTGATTTATTATTTATATTTTAATATTTTTATAATTACATTTAATTTACAAAATATTGTTTTTATTAAATTAAAGTATAAAATAATTTAATTATAGGTCCAGAAATGGCCATTTTTGTATTCTAGTTAAAACTAGAAAAAAGACGAAAAAGCTGTATAGCTTCGAGGATAATGTTCCGTAGATAAACAATTTTTTCGTCGACTATTTAACGTTAATTTCTAAGAGTTCAATCGGGCCTGTAAGTGATAGTTTAATTACAATTCTAATTAAACCGTTAGCAACTTTCGCGTTGTAGCTAAATTCTAAAATTTAACGAATTAATAATAGCTAAAGGGGTAAAGCAATACAAAGGATTATTTAACGAATAACGTTGAACAATTTCTTTAAGCACTCAAGAAAATATTACCCAAAATGAATTACCAATCAGCTAGGAACCAGAAATGGGACTGAGAGGGCGAAGCTGTATCAAGTCGCTTAGGTTTAATGGTAAATTGTTCAACTGTAGGTTAAGTTTAATTTTACTACAGTTCTATTTTAACGAATAACCGATTAACGCTTTTAATAATCAACAATTTTAAACTAATAATAAAGAGTTAGTTTTTGATAATATTTCTTGCTAATAAATAAATCATGCTCAAACCCATTCAAGAATCTAAAATTGCAATTATTGGCCTTGGCTATGTAGGTCTTCCTTTGGCAGTTGCTTTTGCAGAAAAGTTCAAAACAGTAGGTTTTGATATTAATTGCAAAAGAGTAGAGGAGTTGCAGAAAGGACATGATAGAACTTTGGAGATTGAGGACAAGGAGCTACAAACGGTACTGGTTAAGAATGCAGTTGATCTAGAGCAAAAAGGGAATGGTTTACTGATTACAGATGCCATATTACCCATATCTTCTTGTAATATTTACATTGTAACTGTACCTACGCCAACAGATAAACACAATAAACCCATCCTTACACCAATGCTAAAGGCCTCAGAGGCCTTGGCTAAGGTGCTTAAGAAAGGGGATGTTGTGATTTATGAATCAACAGTTTATCCTGGTGTAACTGAAGAGGAGTGCGTACCAGTTTTGGAAAGAATATCTGGGTTGAAGTTTAATGTAGACTTTTATGCAGGCTATTCACCTGAACGCATCAATCCGGGAGATAAAGAACACACAGTTACTAAGATTCTAAAAGTTACTTCTGGCTCTACACCTGAGATAGCAACATATGTTGATGACTTGTATAAATCTGTCATCGTAGCAGGTACACACAAGGCCTCCTCCATAAAAGTGGCTGAAGCAGCCAAAGTGATAGAAAATTCACAAAGAGATATCAATATTGCTTTTGTAAATGAATTGTCAAAGATCTTTAATCTCTTGGACATTGATACGCAGGAAGTGTTGGCAGCAGCCGGAACAAAATGGAATTTCTTGAATTTCAAACCTGGTCTGGTTGGTGGTCACTGCATTGGCGTTGACCCTTACTACTTGGCACAGAAAGCACAGGAGGTAGGTTACCATCCTGAGATTATTTTAGCAGGTCGTCGATTGAATGATTCAATGGGAAGGTATGTGGCAACAGAGGTGATCAAGCTGATGATGCGCAAAGACCTTAAAGTCATTGATGCTAAGATATTGATTCTGGGCTTTACCTTTAAGGAAGATTGTCCCGATGTACGCAATACACGTGTCATCGACATTTACAAAGAACTCAAAAGTTTTGATATGGATGTAGAAGTCTATGATCCTTGGGCCAATCCTGATGAAGTGATGCATGAATATGGGATAGAGATTAGGTCGGGTTCTGATGTTCCGGATCTTAACAAGTACTCTGCTGCTATTTTGGCTGTTGCTCACAAGTCATTTTTAGAAATGTCTCTTCAAAAATCCGAAAATATGGTCGTGTATGATGTGAAAAGTATACTACCTAAAAAGTTTGTAGATGGACGTTTATAACTTTTCCTTCAGAAGAGAAAGGTTTTTACTCACACTAAAGAAAAATGTACAACAATAAGCTTTATAATACTACCTACCATAACATTGATTTAAGTAAGCATGCTTTTTTAGTTACAGGAGGAGCAGGTTTTATTGGGTCAAATTTGGTTGAATACTTACTGCGCTTTGGAGCAGGTCGGGTACGTGTATTGGATAACTTGTCCAATGGGTATTTTGAAAATATCAAAGACTTTCTTGGGTTACCAAATTTTGAGTTTGTGGAAGGTGATATTCGAGACTTAGAAACTTGTAAACGTGCCGTAGAGGGAGTTCATTTTATCTCGCATCAAGCTGCTTTGGGTTCTGTTCCTAGGAGCATATCAGACCCTTTATTATCTAATGAAGTTAATGTTTCAGGTTTTCTGAATATGTTGGTCGCTGCCAAAGAATCACCCTCTCTAAAACAAATGGTCTATGCCGCAAGCAGCAGTACTTATGGTGATAGCCCAGTATTGCCCAAGGTAGAGGGGAATGAAGGGAATCCTTTATCGCCTTATGCAGTGACTAAGTTAGTGAATGAATTATATGCTGATGTTTTTAGCAAAGTTTATGGTTTCCATACCATTGGACTACGCTACTTCAATATTTTCGGACCCAAACAAAATGCCAATAATCCATACGCTGCGGTGATACCTATTTTCTGTAAGCACTTTATCGAAGGTACCGAGCCAATGATCAATGGGGATGGAGAAACTAGTCGAGATTTCACTTTTGTGGAAAATGCTGTACAGGCTAATGTGAAAATGATGCTGATTGGCGAAGATGCAGTGAGGCTTAGGAGTGGAGAGGCAAAAAAGCCTAGAGTTGAAGAAGTGGATGTGCTGATTAGCGAAGCCCTTAGCGTTTTAGCTACCTTGCCCTTAAGCAAACATGAGGTTTTTAATGTGGCTTGTGGAGATCAAATTTCACTCAACGAAATGGTGGAGATGCTTTGTGAGATCAGTGGAAAAAGAATAAAAGCTGTCTACGGTAACGAAAGGCCTGGAGATGTAAAACACTCTAAGGCTAGCATTGCCAAATTAGAAGGTGTTTGTGGGTATGATCCTAATTTTAGGTTTAAGGAGGGTTTGGAGATTGTGTATGAGTGGTATAATAATGATTAAAGTAAGAATCAAAATCTGACACTAAATACAAAGGTGTAAATCAAATTCTAGCAAGATCAAATAGTTCTTAGTCAATTGTCAACAGACCAATGATGATTGTAAATTAATAGCTAGTTGTAAGGAAGCGTATATACATATTAAACGAAATGTCTTTAAAAGATAGGTCTTTGATAATATGAAAGTGATACTGGTAAAAGTTTGGGTTGGGCTTCGGTTAAAAAAATAAATATTTAATTAAATTAAATTGAAGCTGTATCTAATGAAATTTTTCTCAAAAAAATTCTTTCCTGATTTTTTTTATTTCTATAAGCATTTAGGATATCGTATGATATTTTTATTGCTCACAAGCATACTTGTAGGATTATTGGATGGATTGGGGTTAACAATGTTTTTACCCCTTTTAGAATTGATGGCAGATGAGAATTCCACTGCTTCTTCAGAGAAATTAGGTCAATTATCATTTTTATTGGATGGATTAGAGCTTATTGGATTTCAACTCACATTGACCGTTGTCTTGGTCACCATGTTTGGGTTTTTTGTTTTCAAAGGGATTGCGACTTTTTTTGAGCGGTATGTTCGTGTTATTTACCAGCAATTTTTCATTGCTAAGATTCGATTGGAAATTATACAAGCATTGGCCAATTTTAATTACAATGCTTTTGTCAATGCAGATGCGGGTGCCATACAAAATACTATGAGTGGTGAAGTTGAGAGAGTTATGCAGGCTTTCCGAACCTACACTACTATACTTCAGCAGTTTGTAATGATTTTAGCGTACGCTGGCTTAGCATTTTTGGCAAGTCCCGAATTTGCGGTTTTGATCACTATAGGGGGAGTATTATCTAATTTTCTATTTAGTGCTCTTTACCGCAAGACCAAAATTCTTTCGTCAGAGTTGGTTGCCCGCAATAATACTTTTCAAGCGTACATTATTCAGGTTGTTGCCTTTTTCAAGTATTTAAAAGCTACAGCATCTATACAAAATTATGTTCGCTTTCTGGAAAAGAAAGTGCTGGACATTGAAGAGACAAACCGGAAGATGGGTGTACTCAATAGTATTATGATGGGAATGCGTGAGCCTATGATGATAGGAGTGGTTGTCAGCGTTATATTAATTCAAGTGAATATTATTGGGGGCGGGCTTGGAACCATCATTTTAAGTCTTCTATTTTTTTATAGAGCACTTACTTCTCTAACAGCTCTCCAAACATCCTATAATCAATTTTTAGGCTTTTCAGGTTCTTTGGCAAGCATGTCAGATTTTGTCGATGATCTGAAAGCAAATCCTACCCTAACGGGTGTAAAACCCTATAATGGTTTTAAAAATGAAATTTCTCTGAGGAACATAAGTTTTTGCTATTTGGATAACAAGCCCATCTTAAACAATGTCAATTTAACGATAGGAAAGAATCAGTCCGTTGCTTTTGTTGGTGAAAGTGGTTCTGGAAAAACAACGCTTTTAAATATCATTACAGGACTAATTGCTCCAAATATTGGCGAATTCTGGATAGATAATACAAGAGTAAGTGATCTGGACATTCAAAGTTTTCAAAAGAGAATTGGATACATTACCCAAGACCCAGTAATTTTTGATGATTCGGTATTCAATAATGTCACTATCTGGGATGAAAAGAATGCAAAAACTTTGGCTAGATTTCAGGAAGCAGTTCGGAAAGCACACATCGAAGATTTTGTAAGTCAATTAGAAAATAGAGAAGATTCTCGTTTAGGTAACAATGGTATTAGCTTGAGTGGTGGCCAGAAACAACGCATCTCTATCGCTAGGGAGTTGTACAAAGAAGTTGATTTTTTATTTATGGATGAGGCGACGTCATCCTTAGATTCAGAAACAGAACGTATTATTCAGCAAAGTATTGATGACTTAAAAGGGCAATATACCATCATCATGATAGCTCATAGATTGAGTACAATCAAAAATGTGGATCAGGTTATTTTCATGGATAAAGGTGCCATAACGAATTGTGGTACTTTCATGGAACTGATCATTAAAGAGTCAAGCTTCAAGGAAATGGTAAGCCTACAAAGGGTTTAACATAAAAGTCTAAATAAAATCGAAATTCTATTAATGATTTAATATGATGAAAAATAAAACGCTTCTAATCACAGGAGGTACAGGTTCATTAGGGAAAGCGCTTACTTCACATATATTAGAGCATTTCCCGGATGTTAGGAAACTCATCATTTTTTCAAGAGATGAGCAAAAACAATTTGAAATGGCTCAAGATTATCCTACAAATAAATACCCTCAAATACGTTTTTTTATTGGAGATGTTAGAGACAAAGAGAGGTTGGTAAGAGCCTTTAAAGATGTAGATTATGTTATTCACGCTGCGGCCATGAAGCATGTACCGATTGCTGAATATAATCCTGAAGAATGTTTGAAAACAAATATTGATGGAGCTAGAAATGTAATTGATGCTTGTTTGCAGACTAATGTTGAAAGAGTGGTAGCGCTATCAACAGATAAAGCAGCTGCACCAATTAATTTGTATGGAGCCTCAAAATTGGCTTCAGATAAGCTTTTTGTAGCGGCGAACAACATCAAAGGATGGAATCCAATAAAATTTTCTGTCGTGAGATATGGGAATGTCATGGGTTCTAATGGTTCAGTAATTCCTTTCTTCTTGAAAAAGAGAAAAGAAGGAGTTTTGCCCATTACTGAGCCAACCATGACTCGTTTTAATATCTCTTTGCAGGGTGGGGTTGATATGGTTATGCATGCGCTTGAATATGCTTGGGGAGGGGAGATTTTTGTTCCTAAAATCCCATCTTATCACATTATGGATGTAGCGGAAGCTATTGGTCCAGAATGTGAGAAAAATATCATTGGAATACGCCCTGGTGAAAAAGTCCACGAAGAAATGATCACTAGCTCAGATTCCTTTTACACTTGGGACTTGGGTAAATACTACACGATATTACCTTCTCACCCAAGATGGAAGGTTGAGGAATTTCAAGAGTGTTTTAATGCAGTGAAAGTCCCAGCAGGTTTCCAGTATAATTCTGGGGATAATACAGAATGGGAAACTGTAGATTCACTACGTGAGCTAATAAAAGAGCATGTTGACCCAAACTTTGAAATATATGATACCGTACGGTAAGCAACATATTACAGATGAAGATATTCTAGCTGTAGTTGAAACGCTTAAATCTGATTATTTAACTCAAGGTCCGAAAATCAAGGAGTTTGAAGAAGCATTTGCAAAATATATTGGTGTAAAATACGCAGTAGCGGTTGCTAATGGGACTGCTGCACTTCATTTAAATTGTTTGGCATTAGGTGTTCAACCTGGGACTAAAGTGATAACTACACCTATTACTTTTGCCGCATCTGCTAATTGCATTAGATATTGTGGAGGTGAAGTAGTTTTTGCTGACATAGAACCAGATACGTATTTATTGGATATCAATGCAGTTCGAAATTTATTGGAAAGTGCTCCAAAAGGCACTTTTTCTGGAATTATCCCAGTCGATTTTGCAGGTAGGGCTGTAAATTTAGAGCAGTTTAGAATTCTTGCAGACGAGTTTGATCTATGGATTATTGAAGATTCATGTCATTCTCCAGGAGGACATTTTGTAGATAGTAAAGGACATCGACAAAACTGTGGTAATGGGAATTTTGCTGATTTAGCGATTTTTTCTTTTCATCCTGTAAAACATATTGCTTCAGGTGAAGGAGGGATGATTACCACAAATGATGAAGATCTCTATAAAAAGCTTTTGATGCTCAGAACGCATGGTATAGTGAAAAGTGATGAGCTTTATACAAATCCTATAGAACTAGCAGGAGGAAAGGATTTTTATCCACTTTGGTATATGGAAATGCAAGAACTCGGGTTCAATTATCGACTAACTGACTTTCAGGCAGCCTTAGGATTAAGTCAGCTAAATAGAGCTGAAAAAGGACTTGAGCGAAGACGGGAAATTGCTGAATTTTATGCTCAATCTTTTAAGGATGATACTTTCCTCTCTGGATCTTCGGGAGTAATTCAAGGACATGCATATCATTTGTATGTATTAGAAGTAGAAGACAGACTGGGTTTGTATAATCATTTGAGAGAAAAGCATGTTTTTGCTCAGATTCATTATGTACCTACGCATTTAATGCCTTACTACCAACAGCTTGGGTGGAAATTGGGAGATTTCCCTAAGGCTGAGGCCTACTATGAAAAGTGTATCAGCTTACCAATTTATCCAACTCTGACAAATGAAGAGCAGATTTACGTTATTCAAATAATTAAAGAGTTCTATGCCTAATCTTTGTATTATACCAGCAAGAGGTGGTAGTAAACGTATTCCAAGAAAAAATATTAAGGATTTTCTTGGTAAGCCTATAATTGCTTATTCTATTTTAGAAGCAATAAAGTCTAGCCTTTTTGATGAAGTAATGGTTTCTACTGACGATAAGGAAATTTCTGAAATAGCTATAAAATATGGAGCAAAAGTTCCCTATTTAAGGTCTTCTATAAACTCTAATGATTTAGCCACCACTGCTGACGTAATAGAGGAAGTTTTATCTTATTATGCTGCTTCAGGTCAATGTTTTGAATTCGCTTGCTGCATTTATCCTACTGCTCCATTTGTAAGGAGTGAAAATTTAAATGAAGGTTTTCTCAAACTAATTCAAAAAAAAGCAGACTCAATTTTCCCCATAGTTCAATTTGAATATCCTATTTGGAGAGGATTAAGAAAAAATGAAAAGGAAAATGTAAGTATGGTTTGGCCAGAAAACATCAATGAAAGATCTCAAGATTTAGAACTTGTTTATCACGATGCAGGACAATGGTATTGGTTGGATACTAAATCATTCTTGAATTCGAAACAGTTATTTTCAAGTAATTCGTTAGGATTAGAACTTTCTCCATTGCAAGTTCAAGATATTGATAATTTGCATGATTGGAATATTGCAGAGTTAAAATATGAATACTTACAAAGTATTAAGTAAACAGATTTTTGAGAAGGGAGATTATTCCATTGTACCTATTAGGTTTGAAGATAGGTACTGGATAATGAAGTGGCGAAATGAGCAAATTTATCATTTACGTCAAAACAAACCTTTGACCAAAGACGATCAAGACAATTATTTTGAGAAAGTTATATCAAGCCTTTTTCATCAAGATCAACCTAGTCAATTGCTGTTTAGTTTTTTAAAAGGAGATAAGTGTATCGGTTATGGAGGATTAGTTCACATCAATTGGATAGATAAAAATGCAGAGATTTCTTTCATTATAGATACAGAACTTGAACAGAATTATTTCGAAAAATATTGGTTAGTATTTTTAGAATTGATTGAAGAATTAGGATTTAATATTTTAAATCTTCATAAAATTTTTACCTATGCTTTTGATCTGAGACCACAATTATATTCTGTTTTAGAAAAGGCTGGTTTTATCAATGAAGCAATCTTAAGTCAACATGCAATTTTTGAAGATATGGCTATTAATGTCTATATCCATAGTAAAAATAATATTAATCTTTATCTTAAAAAAGCAACTATTGATGATGCTAATTCCACATATCGTTGGGCTACAGATGCTAAAGTGAGAAATTATTCTTTCAACAAAGATTTAATAGAGTTTGATGAACACTACAATTGGTTTGTATCTAAAATCCATGATCAAAGTTGTTACTATTTTATACTATGCTTGGGAGGTCAAAAAATAGGATCAATAAGGGTTGATGTAAATTTTAAGTTCAATGAAGGCTTGATTAGTTATTTGATTGACTCAAGATTTCATGGAAAGGGTTTTGGTAAAGTTATTCTGAAATTACTTGAAGAAAGAATTTTAAGTGATTTAAGTTTAAAAAGTTTTGTTTTAAAAGGATTGGTGATGCACGAGAATATAGCTTCAGTTAGAATATTTGAAAAATTAAATTATAGTTTTTCAAAAATTAAAAACGGGGTGTATTCTTGCTCTAAAATTATTGAAATATGAAAATTGGAACATTTGACATTTCGTCAGAAAATTCAAAAGTATTGATCATAGCAGAACTCTCAGCAAATCACAATGGTAGTTTAGAAACAGCTTTAGAGACGATTAGAGCGGCAAAACGTTCTGGAGCTGATTGTATTAAATTGCAAACGTACACAGCTGATACTATTACGATTGACTCAAGAAAAGATGATTTTCTAATTAAAGGTACCATTTGGGACGGGAGAAATTTACATGAGTTATACAAAGAGGCATACACTCCTTGGGAATGGCATTTAGCATTATTTGAAGAAGCTGAAAAACAAGGTTTGATTTGTTTTTCTTCCCCATTTGATAAAACTGCCGTCGATTTCTTAGAAAGCCTAAATGTTCCGGCTTACAAGATAGCATCTTTTGAAATTACTGATATTCCTTTAATCGAATATGTCGCTTCTAAAGGCAAGCCAGTGATCTTATCTACAGGTATAGCTACTGTGGAAGACATTGAATTAGCTTTAGATGCTTGCAGGAGAGTGGGTAACCATGATATTGCTTTGCTAAAATGTACATCAAGTTATCCAGCACCAATAGAAGAGGCTAATATGGCTATGATTAATGACTTTCAAGAACGTTTTGGAGTTATTCCGGGATTATCAGATCATACGATTGGGAGTACTGTTCCAATAGTTGCAACTTGTTTAGGAGCTAAAATTATCGAAAAACATTTTATCCTTGATAGATCAATTGGAGGTCCAGATGCTTCTTTTTCAATGAATGAGGAAGAGTTTACTGAAATGGTAAATGCCATAAGAGAAGCTGAAACAGCAATTGGTATCGTTGACTATAATCTTACCGAAAAGCAGAAAAAAGGAAAAGATTTTAGTAGATCACTTTATGTTGTAAAGGATATAAAGAAGGGAGAGATTATTACTGAAGAAAATATACGAAGTATAAGACCAGGCTTTGGAATGCATCCGAAGGAGTTAAAAAACTGGTTGGGGAAAGAAGCGCCTAAGGATTTTGATAGGGGGGATAGGTTTAAGTTATAATTAAAATACTTTAGCAATGAAAAGAAAAAAAATTTGTTTTTATTGAAGAAAATCTAATATATTAGGTTTCCCTATTAAATATATGAGTATCGTTGCTTTTTTTAATAGACTTAAAAATCATTCTTTTTTAAAGGGTTTGAGCCTGCAGATTTTTGCTAGATTATTTTCATAAATACTAACTACTCCTTGGATACACATTTATTAATTGCAATACGCCTTTCCAAAAAAAGGCTTTTGCCAGCTATTGAGAAAAGAATACGATCTAAACCATCGCGTGAATTTATTATGCGGTGGGCGAGAGTTTTTTCACCGTTAAAAGATATTCCAATTAGTATAAATCATGATAAGCGCTTTTTTCTAGATGCATTTGCCTCACCAAATTCAAAAGCCCTTTCTGTTGTTAAAGAATTTGAAAATGCTGAAATATTAAACCAAGAATTATTTACAAAAGAACAAAAAACATCAAGTCTTATACTAAGTGCTAGATTAGTTTATTATACTTTATTAGCTCTTCCGGTACTTTTAAGAGTGTTTAAAAATAGAAAATCTCTGCTAAATGAAGTTGATTTACAGGTAATTATAGGTTATGCCAGTTACAAGTTGTTTTTGAAAAACAACAAAAAAATCATTCCAATTATCATAAGCGATATTACTCCAACAGCTCATATGCTTTGGGCAGCAGTAGTATCCTTAAAAAGGGAAGTTTTTTGGTGGCAGGATGATCACCATCATTATAATGGGTTTTCTGATGAGAATTATTTTCCTTATACAAGCACTTATGCAGCAGTCCTAAATCAAAAGGGTTTAGAAACCGTCTTAGAGAAGTCGCCAAATGCTAGAATTTTTTATCGTGATCAGACGGTGGTAAAGCCCCTTCGTGAAATCCCTAATAATCCAAGAGTAGGTATTGCAACAAATGCATTTTTTGAAGCTACCCCAGAACAAATTGAATTGTTAAAACAAGTAAAGAAAAAACTAAATATTGAACTTTTGAAAATACGGCTTCATCCTAATTCAAAATTGTCAGAAAATTCTTTTCCTGCAGCCTTGCTAAGAATTGCTCCAAAAAATGAAAGTATTGAATCCTTTTCTGATAGTGTGGACATTGCTATTGTTGGGAATTCAGCAGTTCAGTTAAGGTTATTGTGTGAGGGATTGCCAGTTATTCACATTTCAGGTTTGGATATTCATGGTTATGATAATTATAAATATTGCCAAAATGGCTTTTGTTTTGGATTGGAAGGTCTAAGTTTTCTTGATTTGAATGCTCTTCAAAAATTTTATACAAATCCTTTTATTGCTAATCTTCTCTTTGAATATGTGAAAATTAAGGATGTAGCACAATACGAACCACTATCAAAATTGAGTAAAAATAACCAATGAATAATTTAAGACAACAACTTGTTCTTTTTCGTAATTTTTTAATGTTCAAAAAGTTCGATATTCTTGCAAAGATCACAGAAAGCAGAATTCCAGTTGATGAAAAAGCCAATTTTCTAGTCTCTATAGCAAGTTACCCTAATAGAGATCATCTACTACCAGCGGTATTTCAGGCACTCACACGACAAACTGTTGTACCTAAAAAATGGATTTTAGTGTTATCAATTGAAGATTATTCTAATGGTTTGCCGGTTCACCTTAAAAAATTAGAAAATAGAGGAATTGAGATTTTGTGGGTAGAAGACAACCCCTATGCGGTTAAGAAATTGATTCCAGTCATTGAAAAATATCCTCTATTCGATGTTGTTACCCTAGATGATGATATTATTTATCACAAGACTTTATTATCAAACTTATTATTTCATAATGATGGATCTACGAAAAAAATAGTAGGTTATGTTGGTAAAGCCTTATTAAAAAGGGAACAAGAACTGAATATGTATTTTCGTGATCCCAAGCCTGCCGATTTGAATACAGATTTTAATCAAGTTTTTTTAATTGGTTGGGGAGGAATTTTTTATCCAGCAAGTTCTCTTCATGAAAAAGTCTTAGATAATGATGCGATACACAGAATTGTTCCAGGAAGAGGTTCAGATATTTGGTTTTGGGCAGCTGCTCATGCAAGTAACACACCACAAATTTGTATTGGAATTCCTCAAGAATATAATTTAGGAATTCCAATACCTCAAAATAATCAAACTAAACCTAAGGATTTACCTGGAAGTGATGCTCTTTTAAAAAGATTCCAGATGGCTATTGACTACTTTGGAATCAGAGAGAAACTTTTAGAGGAACTACCCGATTTTAAAAATGATCTTTTAGATAAATAAAAATGAATAGTAAAACCAAAAACTTCCTATACCTTTCATTTTTATCACCTGTATTAGGATTGTATTTATCAGTTAGAAATTCCGATGATAGATTTATAGTTTTTGCTGGTACCCTGTTTATGGGAATTGTTGGGAGTGTGTTTATATATATTGATGGCAATGATGGTCATACTCATTTAATGCATGTTTATGATTATTATATGGACATGTCGCTTTTTGTTTTTTTTAAAGATTTAGGAAGTCTTTTATTATTTCAGCCTACAGATATTGCTAATGATGTTTATAAGCATGTTATTTCGTATTTGGCGGGTGGTGTTTTTCGAATCCCTGAGTTAATTCATCTTTTTGGAGGCTTGTTATTAGGCTATTTTTTTACAAAATCTGTTTTGTTGGTTCTAGAAAATAGGCCCAAAGAGAAGCTCGGAATTTTACTGCTCTTGTTTATATTTCTTTTTCTTATAACTAGAAGTATTTCAGCATTGAATTCACTTAGAATGTGGACTGCCATGTGGGTATTTTTTTATGGTGCTTTAGCCTATGTAAAACGTGGTGAGACAAGGTATCTATGGATTATTGGTTTATCAGTTTTGATCCATTTTTCCTATCTTTTATATACGGTACCATTGATTGGAGCCATTGTTTTAAGAGAAAAAAGGATTATTGTGGTTGGATTATTTTTATTATCATTTTTTGTCAAATTGGGTTTTGATCAAGCTTCAGAGATAGTTGAAACTACTGGTTTATATCAAGATAAAGCAAAATATACTGTTGTCGATCAAGAGACTTTAGATCGAAGGGCAGATGAACAATCTGATAAAGGAAGTGCAAATTTTTATAAAGAATTTGGTCCAACAGTATATAAAAACTATAGTACTATTTTACTTGCATTCACTCTCATTCTTATTTATTTGAAAAAAACTGACATGCCTTATTTGGACTTCTTAATTGCTAGTGGCTTACTGATTCTTGCATTATCTAATCTTTCATCCACATCTAGTCCATCCGTAGAGGGGAGAGGTTATACCATTGCATCGACTTTTTTGGTTGCTGCTGCTATTCAGGTTTTATTTTTCAAGGATTATTTCCTTTATAGTGGAATAAGGTCACGAATAATTAATATGTCACTTTACACTTTCTTAGTTTCAGCAATTCCATATGTCCTTTTTCAATTATCCTATACATTGAATACTGTTTCGTTTTTTATTTTATTTGTCCCTCTTGGATCATGGTTATTAGGATCAGGGGACTTTTCAATCAGAGATTTCCTAATCTTTAATTTTTAGTTATGAATATACTATTTGTTATTGAGCAAGATTTTGAATTCAATACAGGAGGAGTTCAAATAGTAACTGAACGACTGATCAATCTTTTTCATAAAATGGAGCATAATTTAGTTTTGGTAAGTTTATCCAGTACAGATTTAGATCTTAGTCTAGATTTTCACAATGATTTTAAAATACCTTACTATAAAATATCAAAAGGGAATGAATTTCTGAAACTTCAAAAGTTGATATTAAAATATCAAATCAACCTGTTTATAAATCAAGTTGGATATGATCCAAACGTCTCGAAGTTATTATTTAAAGTCTCTAGAAATAAGGCGAAAATCATTAATTGTTTACATATCAATCCCTTAAACTTTTATGACAATCATGAATTTTTAACATCCAAATTCCTTAATGATAACGGTCTGAAGGCCTTTGATAATAAATTAGTGCATAAGTTTATCTTATATTATCATGTCGTAAAGCAAAGAAAAGAGTTAGGATACATTGTTAAAAATACAAATGCATTTGTGATGCTTTCTGAAAGGTTTAAGGAAGAGTTGTATCAACTTGTACCTGATGTAAAAAAATTCGATCATAAAATATATGGAATCAACAATCCATTTGAAGTACCCGATTTAGATATCTCAACGATAAAAAAGAAAAATGTTATCCTTTATGTGGGAAGGTTAGAAATCTCACAAAAGAGAGTGGACTTATTACTGGAAATTTGGGACAAGCTTCATAGAGTGTTGCCAGATTGGCAATTCTGGGTAGTGGGTCATGGCTCTGAAGAGGAAAATATGAAAAATTTTTGTTTGAAGCATCAAATGAATAGAGTCAAGTTTTTTGGAAAACAGAATCCAGATGAATATTATAAGCAAGCTAAAATATTTCATTTAACCTCTGCTTTTGAAGGGTTTGGAAATGTATTAGTAGAGGCTCAGTCTTTTGGTTGTGTACCTGTCATGTTCAACTCCTATTCTGCAGCACAAGACATCGTATTAAATCAGGAAACTGGAATTCTTATTGAACCTTTTAACATTGATGTATATGTTCAAGAAACACTAGATTTAATAGCTGATAAAGACAGATTAAAAAGATATGTAGAAAACGCAATTATACATTCTCATAACTATTCTTATTCAGTAACATATGAGAAATGGGTAAATGTATTTTCTCAACTAAATTAGTTTTTATGAAAAGTAAACAATCACTTTACTAAACAACTGATTTTTGATTTTTAAATCTTTATTTTAAACAGTTCTTAAAATCAATAAAATTTTCCCAAAAAAATATCTCTTATACATCCAATTAATAACTTATACATATATCCGTTTTCATACCAGTAGAATCTAAATAATTGAATTAACCTGTAATTTCGAACCAATATCAATAAATATCCAATATCTATTAGTATCAGTTTGCCAAAAAACAATCGTTTAATTGGTTAGTGGCATGTTTGCGGATAATCATAATAACTTATTTTAAAATTTAAATTCTTTAAAATTATGTTCACTTTACTAACTCCCACATATAATAGAGCTCATACTTTAGAGAGATTGTTTAATTCAATAAATAGTCAAACCTATAGAAGTTTCGAATGGTTAATTATTGATGATGGGTCTAATGATGACACTCAAATAATTATAGAAGGATTTAAACTTAAAGCTAATTATGATATTACTTATGTTTATAAAACAAATGGAGGTAAACATTCAGCCTTGATTGAAGCCAAGAAGTATTTGTCAAATGATTATATAATTATTATAGATAGTGATGATGAAATTCTTCCTGATTGTTTAGAAGTTTTTAAACAACATATTGAAAAAAATTCAAGGATTGAAGAGGTAAGAGCAAGATGTGTTAATTCAGATTTAAATTTGATTCAGAAATTTTATTTCCCACAGGATTTAGAATATATAGACACTACCTGGCATGACATGGTTTTAAAGAAACAAAATGATGAAGAACTTATATCTTGTTTTAAGCTACAATATTATTTGAGAGCTGTTAATTTGCCCAAAAAATTAATTTTTAGTGAACATTTTAACAGTTTTAGTGAGGTTTATTTTTGGTCAAGAATTAAAAAAGTTACAATACGTTATATAAAAGAACCGCTAAGGGTTTATCATCAAGATTCCGGGAATAGTATTATGAATAATACTTCCTTCAAAACAGGTCTGTACAATGATATAATACAGTTTAAATATTTTCTTGATGAGAACTATACCTATATTTTTTGGCGACCAAGATATTTTATTTCTCAGTATATAAAGTTGACAATAGCAAGCAGATTGGTTGGCAATGGTTTTTTCAGATCACATTTTTTATATGAGCAGGTTATAAATAGAATTATTTCTTTTTCATTATCTCCAGCCAGCATTTTATTTTATTTTAAAATGAAATATTTAGACAAAGGGTTTTGGCGTTAAGAAAAAACATAAATGGTTTTGTATCCAATCTAATCGGCAAACCAATCTTTAAAAAAGTTGTCATTATCGAGTCTGACGATTGGGGTACTATACGCATGTCTTCCAAAAAGGCTTTTGAGTCATTAAAAAAGAAAGGCTATCCAGTTGATCATTGTTCTTATAATAAAAGCGATGCTTTAGAAAGCAACCAAGATTTAGAAAACCTTTTTGAAGTATTAAATAATATAAAAGGCAACGATGGCAATCCCGCTGTTATGACTGCCAATAATATAGTCGCTAATCCTGATTTTGAAAAGATAAAGGATTCGAATTTTCAAGAATATTATTTTGAGCCATTTACAGAAACTTTAAAGAGATACCCTAAGCATGACAACGTGATGGAGTTATACCAACAAGGTATAAATGCTGGACTAGTTATGCCACAATTTCATGGTAGAGAGCATTTGAATGTAACTCGGTGGATGAATGCACTTAGAAATAATGCAAAAGCTGAAAAAGATGCTTTTGATAATAATGTCTTCAGTCCTAAAATCTCTCAATCCAAAGGGTATCCAAATGAATATATGGACGCTTTAGATTTTAATTCGAAATCGGAGTTAATTTTTCAAGAAAAATCAATTATTGAAGGTTTGGATTTATTTGAGAAAATATGGGGGTTCAGATCTAAAAGTTTTATAGCACCCTGTTATATCTGGCACTCAGACTTAGAAATGACATTGTCAACTAATGGTGTGAAATATTTTCAAGGGCTTGTGAATCAATTACAGCCCAAAGATGGAGATGGATTCGAGTACAAGAAAATTTACCATTATCAAGGGCAAAAAAACAAGCATGGGCAAAGGTATTTTATTCGAAATGCATTTTTTGAACCTACTATTGAACCTGACTTTGATTGGGAGTCAGATTGTTTAAGACGTATTAAGATTGCTTTCTCCCTCAAAAAACCAGCTATCATTTCATCACATCGGTTGAATTATATTGGTTTTTTAAATCCATCTAACAGAGAGTCCAATTTAAAAAGGCTTCAAAATTTACTATTTCAAATTAAGAAAACATGGCCTGAGGTGCAGTTTATGAGTACAGATCAACTTGGTCTGTTATATGATACCTAATTATGTGCGGGATTACTGGATTTATAGATTTTAATAACAACACCACGAAGGAAACACTTCAAGGCATGGTTTCATCCATGTCTCACCGTGGTCCTGACGATTCAGGAATTGAGCTGTTTCAAGAGAATAATTGTTTGATTGGCTTTGGTCAGGCAAGATTGAGCATTATTGACTTAAGTGATGCAGGACATCAGCCAATGGAATATAATCATTTCACTATTGTCTTTAATGGTGAAATTTACAATTACAAGGATGTTAGATCGGAGCTAGAAGCTATAGGTCATGTATTTTCTACCCAGACAGATACTGAAGTTATTTTACAAAGCTTTGAGGAATGGGGAATATCATGCGTAGATCGTTTTATAGGGATGTTTGCGTTTGTAATTTATGATAAGCAAACGAAAAAAATGTATGCCTTTAGAGACAGAGCAGGTGTTAAACCCTTTTATTATTACCATCATAAAAATTTATTCTTATTTGGTTCAGAATTAAAAGCTTTGATGGCTCATCCTTTCTTTGAAAAAACTATTGATACTAGTGTTCTGCCCAACTATTTTAATTACGGCTATATTGCTGCACCTTATACTATTTTTATAAATACACATAAGTTATTGCCAGGGCATATTTTAGAATTGGATATTACTACTCAAAAAATAACTCAAACAAAGTATTGGGATTTAAGAAGGTATTATTTGAAACCTAAACTAGACCTTAGTTATCCCGAAATTAAGAGTGAGGTAAAATCTTTAATGCAATCAGCTTTTGATTATAGAATGGTTGCTGATGTTCCCGTTGGGGTATTTTTGAGTGGCGGTTATGACAGCACTGCGGTGACCGCTTTGCTTCAAGGAAAAAGCAGCAAAGCACTTAAAACATTTACGATTGGATTTGAAGAAGGAAATAACGAGGCTCCATTTGCTGCAGAAACTGCCAAATATTTAGGCACTGATCATACTGAATATATTTGTACGACAAAGGAGGCACAAGAAATAATATCAACTCTATCTTTATACTTTGATGAGCCATTTGGTGACAGTTCTGCGATTCCAACTATTTTAGTAAGTAAGTTAGCTAAAGAAGATGTGACTGTAGCCTTGTCTGCCGATGCAGGTGATGAGATCTTTTGCGGTTATGATTCTTATTTCAATCTACATGCTTTTTTGCAGAAGTTAGATAATGTGCCGAAAATCTTTAAAGGAAATTGGACTAAGACATTAACTAAATCGATACAAAAAAATGGTTTTATTAATCAATCAAAAAACGCACATCATCTTACCAGTGTTTTAGGTGTTTTAAATGAAGAACCTTTACAAAAATCAGCTGATTTGTTCCAAGCTATGGCAGAAAAACCAGTAGGTTACATAGATAGTATTTTTAAGAAAAAAATTTCACCTTACTCTTCGAGTTTTGAAATCAATACATCGGGTTTTCAACATCCTTTGGAAGTTGCTATGAATATTGATTTTAATTCTTACCTCCCAAATGATATCCTTACTAAAGTAGATAGGGCTACAATGTCCGTGTCACTGGAGGGAAGAGAGCCTCTGTTAGATCATCGTTTAGCTGCTTATGTAGCACAGATTCCTATGAAGTTTAAGTCCGATGGAATCTCAGGCAAAAAAATATTGAAAGATATAGTACATGACTATGTTCCAAAAAGTATGATGGATAGGCCGAAAGCAGGCTTTAGTTTACCGATTTATACTTGGTTAAGAGGAGATTTATCTTATTTGCTAGATGAATACTTATCTAAAGAAGCCTTGGGAATATCAGGTTTATTCAATGTTGATTTTTTAATTGGTGAAATTGAAAAATTCAAGGAAAAAAAATTACACTACAGTCCTATCATTTGGTATTTGTTGATGTTTCAGATGTGGTATAAGAGATGGATTTTAAAAAATGAATAATCTAAAAAATCTTCCAAAAGCTAAGGACTAAATAACTCATGAATTTCAAAACGAAAATTCAAAAAAACATAGTCAGCATCCCTGGTTGGAGAACTAACAGGAAAATTGTGGTGATTGAGTCTGATGATTGGGGAAGTATTAGGATGACCTCAAAAGATGTTTATAACATACTTTTAACAAAGGGGTATCAGGTTGATAAAAGTCATTATAATCAGTTTGATTCACTTGAAAATAATGAGGATTTGAGCATGCTTTATGAGGTTCTTACAAAGCATAAAGATAGAAATAGTAGTCATCCTGTTTTTACATCTGTTGCAATAGTTGGTAATCCAGACTTTGAAAAAATTAAAGCATCAAATTATAAAAAATATTTTTTTGAGCCCTTTACTGAAACACTCAAAAAATACCCTAATCATGAACATGTATATGCCTTATATCAGCAAGGTATTCAGGAACGTCTTTTTGTTCCAGTGTTTCACGGTAGAGAGCATCTCAATGTACAGCGATGGATGAAAGAACTTCAAAATGGAAATTTATCAGTTCTTGATGCATTTGGAAATGGAGTTACTGGTCTTAATAAAGGAAAGTACGGAGAAAACCTACCCGATTTTCAAGCTGCTTTTGACCTAGATCAGGTAAGCGATATTGAATATATGAAAGAAGTTCTCAATGAAGGCCTGCAATGGTTTGAAAAACTATTTGGGTATAAATCAAAGTATTTTGTTCCGACGAATGGACCATTTAATAATTCATTAGAAGTGGTATTGCATGAAAACGGTGTGCAATATGTAAATACAGGAAAGAAGCAACTTGAACCTCTGGGGAATGGACAATACAAAACCAATATTCGTTTTTTAGGTCAGAGAAATAACCTTAACCAACGATACATCACACGAAATTGTTTTTTCGAACCATCGAGCATGGAGCATGGATTAAATAAAGATTGGGTAAGCGATTGTTTGGAAGAGATAGAAATTGCTTTTCGTTGGAAAAAACCAGCAGTAATCAGCACACATAGAGTTAATTATATAGGTTTTTTAGATGAAAAAAATAGAGAAAGAGGTTTAAGTCAATTAGATTTATTATTGAAAAAAATGATAGAACGTTATCCTGATATAGAATTTATGACTTCTGTTGAACTAGGAGATTTGATCAGTGCTAATACCAAAGAGTAAATGACATTAAAATCAAAAAAAATCCTCTTTATAATTCCTACAATGAATCCAGGAGGAATAGAAACTTACCTTCTTAGATTTTTAAAATTCATAAAAGATGATAGATCAATTGAGCCATATGTTTTAATAAGAAGCCTAGACCAAGGTAAGTTGTTTGAGCAATACAAGGTGTTGGGCATTCCTCTTTTTTTCCATCCCCTCGGATATTTTAATTTAAAAAACATTTTCTGGTTTTATGATTTTGTTAAGAGAAAAAAATTTGATTCAGTCTGTGATTTTAATGCCAACTTTGCAGGCATTCCTATGTGGCTTGCTAAACAAGCTGGAATAAATAATCGAATCGCTTTTTACAGACAGGGAAAGGATCATTTTAAAGTCACATTCTTAAGAAAGTTGTACAACAGCTTGGTTAAGAACTTAGTGTTTACTTCTAGCACACAAATTTTGTCCAATTCAAAAGCATCGTTGAATTTTTTTTTCCCAGGATGGCAAAAAAGCGAACGTTTTAAAGTCATTTACAATGGTATGAACGTGGATGACTTTCATTTTCATGAGAAAAATTTGAGCATTAGAGCTGAGCTTGGTATTCCTTTAGAGGCTTTTGTGATTTGCCATTCTGGAAGATTGGATCCTGCCAAAAATCATAAGACTATGTTGAAAGTGGCAAAACAATTAATCGAAAGAGATAAAAGTATTTTTTTTATTTTCTGTGGCCTAAGTACGGAAAAACTTCAAGATGAAGTGGATTCCATGGGGATTATGGGAAACGTAAAATTACTGAGTTTCAGAAATGATGTATCTGAGATATTAAGAACAAGTAATTTGTTTTACTTCCCCTCACTCACTGAAGGACAACCCAACTCATTGATTGAAGCAATGCTATGTGGGCTTCCTTTTGTTGCTTCAAATATTCCGCCAATAGTTGAGATTATGCCTGAAAGTCTAATGTCTTATCTGATTGATCCTTTAGATGTTGAAAAATCAGTAAGACTAATTTTTGAAGTTCAAGAAAAAAAGGATCATGGATTGACAGGAATTACTCAAAATTGGGCTAGAGGATATTTTTCTCAGGATTTGAGATTTAAGGAATTTTATAATTGTTTGATAAACTGAATATGAAAATTTTATTCGTTCATGACGGGCCAATGATGAGTAACCCATCGAAAACAGTTTTTTATGGGGTACATTATACGAATGAAATTGTGGATCGCTATTCCTATTTCGGTGATTCGGTAACTTTTTTAATGAGAAATATAGTTATTTCAGAAGCTGATGGGGGTCAATTTACACCTTTAACTCATCCAGCTTTTAATTTTATAGAAGTTCCAAATTTTAAATCTATCAGGAGTATACTAAGGCAGAAAGAAGCAAAAAGCATTATAGAAAAAGCAGTATCAGAACATGATGTTATAATAGCAAGACTTCCGAGTGCTAATGGAGTCATAGCCAAGAAATCAGCAGAAAAATTGGGTAAGCCTGTCTTAGTTGAAGTGGTGGCTTGTGTTTTTGATGCTTTGTGGAATTACGATTGGAGAGGAAAATTATTGGCTCATTACAAAATGTTTCAATATAAAAGGCATATCCGATCGGCCTCTCATGTAATATATGTAACTGAAAAGTTTTTACAAGAAAGATACCCTACTCAAGGTAAATCCGTTGGTTGTTCTGATGTAGTTTTACAGTATTTGAATAAAGAAATACTTGAAAAGAGACTTAGAAAAATAAGTAATTTTTCTGGTAAAATAGTTTTAGGTACGGTGGCGGCTATAGATGTGCCTTACAAGGGTCATGCAGATGTAATAAAAGCATTGAGCAGACTCAAGAAAATAGGGAATACTAATTTCCTATATAAAATTGTAGGACAGGGAAATCCTGAAAGATTGAATGCATTGATAGAGAAATTAAATTTAATTGAACAAGTTGAAATTTTAGGTTCTTTGCCTCATAAGAAAATCTTCGATTTTTTTGATTCTTTGGATTCTTACATTCAGCCAAGCAGTGTTGAAGGAATGCCAAGATCTGTAATAGAAGCGATGAGTATGGGTTGCCCTGTTTTAGCAACAGAACTAGGTGGTCATCCAGAGTTGATTACAAAGGAAGCTTTGTATAAACCGGGCGATATTATTAAATTAACCGAACTTCTAAGTGATTTTAGTAATCTTCCTTTGAAAAAATGGGCTACTGAAAATTTTAATCGTTCCTTAGATTTCAAATCGGACATTTTAAGTCAAAAAAGAATGCAGTTTTATAGTGCTTTTAAAACATTTGCTGATAGTAATTTAATAGCACCTACTCAGAAAGATGAAACCTAAAATCCTTTTTACTGCTTCAATAGCCAAGCATATTCTTAGGTTTCATCTCCCTTATCTTCAATGGTTTCAACAGCAAGGATATGAAACACATGTTGCCTGCAATGGTGATGAACAGATACCTTTTGTAGATGTTAAACACACCATACCATTTATAAGAAGTCCTTTTCATTTAGGACATTTTGTAGCCTACAAAGAATTAAAGAATCTGTTGCATTTGGAGCAATTTGATATGGTACATTGCCATACACCTATGGCTTCTGTTGTGACACGCTTAGCGGCAAAATCTTCCAGGAAGAAAAGTAGTACCAAAATAATTTACACAGCACATGGATTTCATTTTTTTAAAGGTGGGCCTATTCATAGTTGGTTGACATATTACCCAGTAGAATTGTTTTTGGCCAGACATACAGATGCCATAATTACAATTAACGAAGAGGATTTTCAATTAATCAAGCAAAAAGAAAATTCAACAACGAAAGTATTCAAAATCCCAGGAATTGGAGTAAGTCAAAAACGTTTTTTTCCAGTTAACTTAATTGAAAAAAAAGTAATTAGGAAGAAAAATAATTTCTCTCAAGATGATTTTATCTTAGTCTATGCAGCTGAATTTATAACAAGGAAAAATCATGAATTTATAGTTTCTTCTGTAGCAAATTTGATCAATGCTATTCCTAGTATAAAAATACTTTTTGCAGGAAGAGGTGAATTGCTAGAAGATGTTAAGGGAAAAGTTAGTCATCTTAAACTACAGGATTACATAAAATTTTTAGGGTTTAGAGAAGATATTGATGAAGTATTCAAAATGTCTGATGTAGGTATATCTGCGAGTAAGCAAGAAGGATTGGGCTTAAATCTGGTAGAAGAAATGATGTGCGGTTTACCAATCGTAGCATCTGAAGATAGGGGACATCGAGAAATAGTTGAAAATGACTTAAACGGGTATCTCTTTCCACAAAATGATGTGCACTTATTTGTAAAATGTATTCAAAAATTATTTGAAAATTCATTATTGAGAGATACCATGAGCTTGAATGCAATTGAAACGGCAAAGAAGTTTGAATTGAGTAATTCTCTAAATGAAATGTCTGTCATATATAAGCAAATTTTAAATAAGTAATACTCAATATATCAATTTTTGATTAAAAGAAGTATTGATTTTGTAATAGCTGGTTCTCTGCTAATTTTTACTTTCCCCTTACTATTGGCTATCGCATTATTACTTTATACTTCTCAAGGCGTTGTGTTTTTCACCCAAGATAGACCCGGTAAAGGGAATAAGATCTTCAAATTGGTCAAGTTTAAAACAATAACTGGTTTTCAAGATAATCAATGCAATTATTACATGATGTACAGCTCATTATTAAAATAGGCTGGTTTATTAGAATTTCTTCATTGGATGAACTTCCTCATCTGTTTAGTGTCTTTACGAGGAGATATGAGCCTGATTGGGCCCAGACTTCTTTTAGTTAAATATTTACCTATTTATAGCGCAGAACAAAGTAGAAGAAATCAAGTTCGTCCAGGAATTACGGGTTGGGCGCAGGTCAATGGTCGAAATACCATTTCTTGGTAGAAAAAATTCATTTACGATGGTGTGGTATGTGGACAATATTTCTCTTAGCCTTGATTTAAAGATTCTTTGGATGACTCTTGTAAAAGTTTTCAAAAGAGAAGGGTTATCAGCTCAAGGTCAGGCTACCGTTGAGGCCTTTAAAGGACCCAATGCCCAAACTTATCCAAATAATAAAAACTGAATTAAAATTAAAGTATAAATATCATGGAATTAAAGTTTAAAGAAGTAATCATAGAAGCCTTAGAAATTGAGGACAGAGAAATATTGATGTCAGATAAGTTTAAGGAATTTGAAGAATGGGATTCTTTGGCGCAGCTGACCTTGATAGCAGAATTGGATGATCAGTTTGGGGTCACCATCCAATCGGAGGATTTTAAAAAAATTCAAACTCTTCAGGAATTGTTTGACCATATTCAGAAAGTTCAGTAATGCCATTACTTCAGTTTGATCAAGTCGGTATAGTAGGGATGGCTGCGGCTGTTCCAGAAAATAAGGTGCTGACAAGAAATTATACCCATTATTTCCCTGAAGCTGATGTGGCTGATATTGCTGATAAAACAGGGATAGAAGAACGTAGATTTGCTTTAGAAGGAACTTGTGCTTCAGATTTGTGTCAGGCAGCTGCTGAAAAATTGATACAAGATCTTGATGTGGACAAGGCTGAGATTGACCTTTTGGTATTCGTTTCTCAAACACCGGATTATAGGATGCCCGCAACTTCAGTTTTGTTGCAAAACCGTCTTGGTCTTTCCAAGCAGACCATGGCTTTTGATTTGAACTTGGGTTGTTCTGCTTTTGTCTATGCCCTTTCTGTAGTCTATTCACTGGTTCAATCCGGACATATCAGAAAGGCTTTGTTGTTAGATGGAGAGACCCGTTCCAGGGCTTATCATCCCAAGGACAGGAGAGTAGCTTTTCTTTTTGGAGATGGTGGAATTGCCGCTTTGATTGAAAAGAATTCCAAATTCGGAAAATCTTTTTTTAGCCTTAATTCTGATGGGAGTAGGGAAGACTTGATCAAAATCAAATCGGGTGGGTACAGGTTCCCAAGTTCGGCAGATTCTGTCAAAGAGAAGGTAATAGATGAACATGGAAATATCTCTACGGATGAGCATGGCACCATGATTGGTTCCGATGTCTTTAACTTTGTAATCCAAGAGATTCCTTCTGATATCAAAAACATTCTGAGCCATGCATCTACAGAAAAAGGGGATATAGACTTCTTTGTTTTTCACCAAGCGAATGCATTTATGAACGGCTATTTGGCGAAAAAACTGAAATTACCTTTGGATAAGGTTCCTTCCTGTATCCGTGACTTTGGAAATACATCATCTGTATCTATTCCTTTAACTATTGTCAGCCAACTACAAGGCAATTTGGAAGGGCGTAAAAAACTATTGTTAAGTGGTTTTGGTGTGGGTATGTCTTGGGCCTCTGCTGTGATGGAATTTCAAGATTGCTTTATTAGCGACTTAGTTGAAGTGTAAATGATAGAACGCATCACCCGTCCCGATTCTCGTGATGGCTGATAAATAAATTGACCAATGATGCTCCTGTTTGTTTATGGTTAAGTTTAATTCCGTTCGGGTTTTAAAAATATTCGTTGATTCAACCCACATTTTTCACTTGCGGCTATAAAAAAGATTGGCCCAATTCGAAATCGGGCTTTTAAAATAAATCATCAATTTAGTTATATAAGTTCGTGTGTTTAATTTATAAATAGTCTCGGGATGACTTAGCAAATGTCTCGACTTTCGGTGCTAGTCGGATAGTCATAGACAAGAAAGTAAAAAAAATCTGCGTTAATCTGTTAAATCTGCCTCATCAACATTCCATTTTAATAAACACTCATTAAAACTCAATCATGCGATCACACAACCCTTTTACATTGACTGGTAAGACAATCCTTATTACTGGCGCTTCTTCCGGAATAGGCCAAGGCATTGCTGTAGCCTGTGCATCTCAGGGTGCTAAGGTTTTACTTTTAGGAAGAGATTTGGAGAGGTTGAAAGAAACGATAGCACTTTGCGAAAATGGTTGCGATCATGGAATGATAAGCTTGGATCTAGCCGATGATACCAAGATTAAAGAAGAATTTGAATCTTTCGTCAAACCCTATGCGCCGATCGACGGCTTTGTACATGCAGCGGGGATTTCACCGACAATCCCTTTTAAAGTGATGAAAAAAAATCAAGTACTTGAAACTTTTCAGCTGAATTTATTTTCTGCCATTACTTTAATTCAAACGTTATCAAAATCTGCATTGAAATCTTCGGAAGGCATGAGTATGGTGATGATTTCTTCTGTTATGAGTGAAGTAGGTGAAAAGGGGAAGTCACTGTATGCCATGACAAAAGCTGCCATGGTCGGAATGGTAAAAAGTCTTGCCTTAGAATACGCTGATAAAAATATTAGATTTAATGCTATTTCACCTTCTGTTATTAATACACCTCTTTCGTTGAAATCCGAATACAGAAAGGATGACGCTGCCATGAAGCTAGTTCAAAGTCAGCATCCACTTGGCTTAGGAGAAATTGAGGATGTGGCAAATGCTGCAGTTTACCTTCTGTCTGATGCATCGAAGTGGGCAACCGGTACCAACATGATAGTAGATGGAGGGTATCTTGCTAGGTGATTGGTATTCTTTAATCATTCATCTAATTCATGAGTGTTATGAATGAGTTTTTCCATAATCGCTTTTCATTTAATTATACTTTCTAATCAGCTGGTTTACATATTAAAAATTAAGTGCTGTTTGATTTCTACCTTTCACTGATTACAAAATAAAATCAAATGAAGAAAGTCATTATTGTTGGTGCTGGAGGTCATGCTGCTGAATTAAACGATTATATTTACCATGATAATACTTATAAAAACAGCACTAATAAATTGGAAGTAGTTGGCTTTATTGATGATGATAAAGTGAATTACAATAACTATTCTTTTTCAGCCCCTTTTCTAGGTGACATTTTTAGTCATGAAGTAAAAGAAGATGTTTTTTATCTAATGGGTATTGCTAATCTGAAATTCAGAAAGAAAATAGTGTTTGATTTGATTCAAAAAGGAGCACAATTCACTTCTTTCATCCACCCAGATGCCTTTATTTCACCCTCTTCAAGAATTGGGATAGGTGCTGTAATTGCACCTAACGTAAATTTAGGTCCAAATACAGATATTGGTATGTTCACTATGGTGAATAGTCGTTGCAGTATAGGTCATGACAGCAAAGTCGGTGATTTTAATTTTTTAAGTCCAAATGTATGTTTTTCTGGAAATACGGAAGTGGGAAAGGAAAATCTGTTTGGGATAAATAGTGCCACAATTCCAGGTATTAAAGTAGGCAATGGGAATAAAATTATGGCAGGAATGGTTTTGGATCGAAATGTGGGTGAAAATGAAGTGGTCTTTTTTAGGTTCAAAGAGAAACTTATTGCAATTTCTAAGTAGATATGTTTATTGGCACTGATATAGAGCATGTTTCTCGAATCCAAAGATTATTAGATCATAAACCTCGAATTATTCAAAAGATATTTTTTGATTCCGAATGTAAGTATAGTGATCTAAGAATGATTACCTCTGAATCACTTACAGGTATCTGGTGTGCAAAAGAAGCAGTATTAAAGGCTTTTGCACCTGTATTAACCTTAGAATTAAAGCAGATAGAAATTACGAAAAACCCTAAAGGATTTCCGGAAGCTATAATTCATCATCCAATTGCATCATCACTTTCCTTTCACCTTTCCATTAGCATATCCCATACCAAAGATATTGCTACAGCTACAGCTCTATTACACATGTTAAAATAATTTTTTTTGAGTATCCGCAATTATGCCTTTAATCAATTAGGCGATTGTTTTTTGGCAAACTGATACTAATAGATATTGGATATTTATTGATATTAGTTCGAAATCACAGGTTAATTCAATTATTTAGATTCTACTGGTATGAAAACGGATATACATATAATATTTTTTTTGCAATCATAAATCTTCCAACTATTTAAAATCCTCTTTTTAAATACCAATCATTTACTATTTTATTCCTTTTCAAACTTGAGCTTGTTTCATTTTACCAAAATTAAAGTTCATTTTATAATTTCGTCATGATCGACTAGCCATTTGTAAATGGCAAATTCTATTACTCTTATTTATTTCAAGATGAATCATAGAAAAATAATATTATTAGGGCAGGGGAGTACAGCTTTGGAGTTTTCTGAGTATTTGGAGGATTATGCGGCAATGTTGTGTTATGATTGGAAGATTGTAGGATATCTTATGGTTGAGGAAGAGGAAAATAGACTAGAGAATAACTATTTGAATTTAGGTTTGGCGAGCATGCATATTCCTAAAGCCGATTATACCTACTTGATGGTTTGTGATCCAAGCAGTCAATTTGAGGTATTAAAGCAATTAAAAGATTTAGGAGCGAAATTCATGCGGTTTGTGCATCAAGAAGCTATAATCTCAAAAGATGTGCAAATCGGCGAAGGAGTATTGATTGGTCCGCATGCCTATTTACAGAGGGGAGCTATTGTGGGTAATTTTAATTTGTTAGAAATGTTTTCTGTTGTCTCCATGTTTTCCAAGATGGGTGATTTCAATTATATCTCACCCAAAGTCCATCTGGGCATTGATTGTAAGATAGGAAATCAAAATAGCATTGGGATTAACATTTGTATTCCTAAGGGTAGGATATTGGGAAATCATAATTTGATTCCGTCTAGAGAACCAATGATGTTACGTTGAATATTTATATCAATTTCTAATTATTTTATAATTTAAGAAATCAATTATTTTTACTTTCCATTAAATAAATATGATTATTCGCTTCTTTCAATTTAGCATCAATTTTAAAAATTTAAGAATATTTCGAATCAATGTCTATTAGTAACTTGTCCGCCATGGTGGTTCGAATATCAATAAATATTTAAATCAAGACAAACAAGGTTATTTATTTATTGGCAAAGCTTAAAATAACAATATTAATTAATTCTCTTCTTGATCAAGCTAGCTATTCATAACAGTAAAAGAGGCTTTCATTTAGCATGGATAGCCTACTGTGAAGCCAATTGCATTCCCTACAAACTAGTAAACTGCCTTTCTGATGATTTGATTCAACAATTGCAAGATTGTCATGCTTTGCTTTGGCATCATTCACATATGCTTCCAAATGATTTGATTGCAGCCAAACCTATTTTAGCAGCACTTACTCAGGCATCCTTTCCCATTTTCCCGAATTTGAATACAACTTGGCACTTTGATGATAAATTGGGTCAAAAGTATTTGTTAGAGGTTTTGGGTTTACCATTTGTTAACACATATTTGTTTTATGATGCCTCTAGCGCCAAAGCTTGGGCAAAAAAACAACCTTATCCATTGGTCAACAAGTTGAGGACAGGTTCGGGCTCTAAAAATGTAAAACTCATACAAAATTACAGAACCGCAAAACAGATTATCAACAAAGCTTTTGGTAAAGGTTTTTCAAATTATAATCCGATTGGTAGCCTCAAAGAAAGAATATATCAATTCAAGCAAGGTCGAGTATCTTGGGTTACTGTATTGAAAGGATTATTGAGGTTTTTATATTTCCCAGCTTATGCAAGGATCTTAGGTAGAGAAAAAGGTTATGTACTTTTTCAAGAGTTTATTCCTAATAACCCTTCCGATATAAGGATTATTGTCATTGGGGAGCGTGCTTTTGGGATTACACGTTGGGTTAGAGATCATGATTTTAGAGCATCAGGCTCTGGTGATTTTTCTATTGATCCTAATTTGATACCCCTGTCATGTGTGCAAGATGCTTTTGAAGCTTATGATAAAATCAAGGGGCAGTGTATTGCATTTGATTTTGTAATGGATGGAGATTTACCAAAAATTATAGAAATCAGTTTTGGTTTTGATCCAAAAGCCTTTAGACCATGTCCTGGTTACTGGCAAAAAGATTTGTCTTGGGTAGCAACTCATTTTATTCCTGAGCATTGGATGGTTGACGATTTAATAAAACAGATCAATGCTTCAAAATAGATTACGCAATTTAAAAAATAATCTACTCAATATCCCCGGATGGCGAACTTCCAGGAGACTGGTTGTTTTTGAAAGTGATGATTGGGGAATGATCAGAATGGCTTCTAAGGAGGCTTTTTTTCGTTTAGAGAAAAAGGGATATGAGGTTTATCATTCTTTCTTTGACCAATATGATGCATTAGAGACCAATGAGGATATCGAACAGCTGATAGAGGTACTAAGCAGATTCCGTGACAAGCATGGTCAAGTAGCAAAGTTTACCATGAATATGGTCATGGCAAATCCTGATTTTGAAAAAATAAAAAAAAATAAATTTATAGAATATAGTTATGAGTCCTTTCAAAGCACCTTAAGTAGGTATTCTGACAGAGATAAAGTGATGCAGCTATACAAGGAAGGAATAGCTGCCGGAGTCTTCAGGATGCAGTTCCATGGGCGTGAACATGTACATATCAACCGCTGGATCACAAAGCTAAGATCAGGAGATCAATTGTACTTAGATGCTTTCAAGGAGGAGATGTATGCTTTGGAGGGTGGACATTTGGATGCAATGGCAATGTTTGAAAGTACTGATATCAGTACAGTTAGTATAAGTATCAAGGAAGGTTTGAGGTTATTTGAAGATACTTGGGGCTTTCCATCTACTAGTGTTATTGCACCCTGCTACACTTGGGGTGATGAGACTGAGCGGGAATGGGCAGCTGCTGGAGTGAAATACATTCAAGGAGCAAGGGCTCAAAAGAAGTCCTATATAGGAAAGGATCAAACTACGGTTAGTAGGCATTATATGGGAGAGCAGTCTAAGTATGGCATGATATATATGATTCGAAATGTCAGTTTTGAGCCCGTGACAGCAGCACAGAAAGATTGGGTCAATTCAGCGCTCAAGGAGGTTGATACTGCTTTTCGGTGGGGCAAACCCGCAGTAATTAGTACGCATAGGATCAATTATATTGG
This sequence comes from Belliella alkalica, assembly GCF_022549785.1. Classification (GTDB taxonomy): domain Bacteria; phylum Bacteroidota; class Bacteroidia; order Cytophagales; family Cyclobacteriaceae; genus Belliella; species Belliella alkalica. Next base: position 245,903 of record NZ_JAKZGO010000001.1, on the reverse strand, counting down.
GGCTTTATTACCAGAGAATAGAAAAAGAAATCTTCATTTGCTTTTTCTATTCTTGGAAACTTTGCTTAAGAAATATCCTGATGTTGAGTTTGTCAGCAGCGATGAATTGGGACAACTAATCTCAGGTGATAAGCTTTAGTCCGAGATAATTTCTTTACCATAAACAAGGTTAGTTTTGCTATTACACTTATATCATTTTATTCATGCTCTTTATAGAGTTTTTCCTGTCAATTCTATTTACTACAGGGCCAATGTAAGAGAGTTGTTTGGTTGGGTAATGACTAGATTGGTATCTCCAGCTCTCTTGCCTATACATCAGCATTGTTTTGGAGAGATTCAAGGAGAATATATTATCTCTTTGACATCTTTCGGGAAGCGAGTAAATGAGGCCTTTAAAACAATTCTTTCTCTCAAATATCAGAATGGTGCATCTGCTAAAATAATACTTTGGTTAGGTGAGGATGAATGGAACTTTCAAAATATTCCATCTTCCTTAACTCTTTTACTTGATGAGAGATTTGAAATTCGGTTTGTTGAAAATCTTGGGTCTCACAAAAAATATTTTTTTGCGATGAAGGAGCATCCAAGTAAACATATCATTCTCTGCGATGACGATTACATCTATCCGCCGTCTTTCCTCAAGCTCCTGATCGAATCTCATAAGAAATCTCCTGAAAATGTTCACTGCTATAGTGCCAGAAGGATCAAGTATTCATCAAAAGAGGGATTTCTCCCATATCGACAATGGACATACTCGAGACCGAATGATCAGAGATTTTTATTCAAATTACTTCCTTTAGGTGGTGGTGGTGTTTTATTTCCGTGTGGGATTTTTTCAACTACAGACTTGAAAGAATTGCGAATGTTGATTGAAGAGTTCAAAACAACAGATGATTTATTACTTCTGGCTTTTTTGTTAACGAAAGGGAAGTATATTTATCAGTTAGATTATATCAATAAGCTGTTTATACCTTCTTATCCTCAGGGAAAATATCAATTTTTGGCCAAAAATAATCTTCCTTTTCAAAATGACTTGAATTGGAATAAATTGAATAAAAAATTTCAATTGTTTCGTTATTTCTCAAAATAAAAAGTTATAGATTTCCGCTTTCTTTACGGTAGCCAATCAAATGATGTAATTTTAAAGTTTATGAATGCACTAGTAATTAATCGACCAATAAAAAGTAACGATTATCTGCATTATATTTTTGAGAAATATAATTGGTGATTTTATTACGGGTAGTTATTTAACAAAAAGGTAATTGCTATTTTAAAGAAATTTTTATTCAGAATAGAGGATTTACTTTCGTTAATGATTTTTTCAAAATAATTGACACATCCTGTTTACAAAAAATTACAAAAATCAAAATAGGACATAGTTCTTAACCAATTTTTTGACATAATATATTTTACTTTGATCAAATTATTTAAATAACTATCAATGAAAAAATATTTAATACTTCTTTTGGCAGTAACCTTACTTGGAATGACTTCCTGTTTAGTAGAGGAGAACAATATTGGGGAAAATCAATTGAATGAATCAACGATTGATTTCTACAAAATGAAGATACTTCCATTCTTTGACTTTAGCTCAATCACTGATGTTAATTTGAGTGTACAATTCAAATTAATGGGTGGTATTCCTTATGAAGGAGCAAGCTTTGAAGCATACAGTGGTAAGCCTACTATAACTTCAGAAGGATATGATTTTTCTAAATCTGCAAAACACGCGTCATTTCATTTAGATAAAGAAGGAAACTTCTCTTCTCCATTGAAACTTTCCAAAAATATAAATACACTATACTTATATTCAAATTCTGCGGGTATTAATCAAGTGTTTGAAGTTAGAAGAAATGCTAAAAATTTCACACTATCTTATGAAATACCTAGTAATCTGAAGGCTATCAATATAAATCCGTTAGCTGCTAGATCAGTGCCTGGCTACAATACTTTTAGTACAAATGCATGGGATAACAAGGGACTTCCTTTTGGGATACACAACAAATTTATTCAAGCTGGTTTTTTAAATAGGTTAAATCTTTTATTCAGTGTTTCATCTGCGCCAGGGACGAATGGAAATAACATAACTTTTGGAAATGGTTTTACGGCCGAAGGTCGTGGAACAATAGTTGGGTTTGATGGTGGTCCTATTTATGAATATTTTCCTTCTTATGGACAAACTGTTGTTCTTCAAAACAATTTTTTATTGCCTGAGTCAACCTCAGTGGAGCTCACTTTTCTAGATTCTGACAGGGCTTTCAACCATGCATTAGGTTACAAATACAAAAAACCTGGTGATTTGAGTTTTACAGAGGTCATTACCTTTCCTAATACTGGAAAAGATACTCAAAATAACCCAGTTCTTCTCACGGGACATTCTATAAAATTAAAAGATTTATCAAATAATTCCACAAACTTTCCTGCTGGGACTGAGATAGGTTTGTTTGTGGTAGAAAGATCATTTAATCCTTCAACTGGCAGTGTAGATTCAGGTCAATTAAAAATATCACAGGATGAAATTGCTAACATAAAGGGAAATAATCAAAATATCACAAGGCGATTTGTAGCACTCAAATATCCAGAAGAAACTGCAAATATATCTATTGATCATCCTATCTCAACGACAAATTCCATAATCATGGGGTTTGAACAGCATTATAGGGAAGATTTTGCAACGGATGGGGGGTTTACAAATCAATTTACAGACAACCTTGGTTATGGTGATGTAAAAGTAATGTTAACTTTTCCAAGTTTGAATGTAGATCAATTCTCAAACTTAGCAGTTAAAAGTGTTGGTAATCCGCTTCCTAATATGCCTTATTATGAGTCGATACGTGGTGCAGAGCAATGGAACTTTACTTATCATCCAGCAGAAAATGCTTATACAAGGGTAATGTTTGAGGACAATTGGCCTAGTTTAGGTGATGCAGATTTCAATGATATGGTAGTTGATTACAATTATGTCGTAAAGACGGGTACTCGTTCCTTGGTTGGAGAGGTTGCTATGGATTTTAAGTTAATTGCTGTTTCAGCCGCACATAACAATTCTTTTGGAGTGAGGTTAGTTGGTATGCCAGAACATCACAGTATCGGCAAAATTAACAAAAATGGTACAAACGTAGGAGATCCTTCTCCAGAATCCATACCAAGCAGTTTTATAGTATTCGGGAATGTTAATACAATTTTAGGCAATGATTGTCTTAATACGCCGGATCGAACAAAAAATGGTGCTTGTGCTGAAGCGTTTGATGATGACTATAGATCTAGATTCTCTGTGTTTTATGACAAAACAGCTCTACTTACTGACTTCTCATTCGCTCCATTTATATATGTTAATGGAAATAGAGGAAGAGAAATCAATCTTATGGGTACAGTTCCATCTGCTTTAGCTGATGCTAGATATTTTGGGCGAGATAGTGACAATACAGGTACTGGTACTTCATATTCTACAAAAGCTGATAATAGTTTAGGTTTTGGAGAAGGTCTTCCTTGGGTAATACAAACGCCAGCCAAAATTGAATTACCTCAAGACCGTGTTCAAATCAATAAGGCTTATCCAGATCTTGTGCTTTGGGCGACTACTGGAAGCGTTCCTGGTGGTGGCGAGTGGTATTCAAATAAAATACCGGAATTTACCAATAGAAATAAGGGTTTAAGACCCACACCTTAATTTCTTTAAGGTTATTTTCCCATATAGTTAATGTATTTTAAAATTTTAAAGCTATCTGATTCTTTCGGATAGCTTTTTTTATATGATTTATAGCAATGTCATGCTGGTATCTATTTAGTAAAATCAGAGTTTTTTTCTCGCTGATTTTATTTTTAAAAACTGCTTTTTGATGATTTTTTTCTTGATTTTCTAGTATCAATATCCATTGAGTATTTATTCTGATTAGATAAGATTATATATAGATGGATTTAAAAAGAAGTTTGCACCTGATTTTTTTCATGTGGGTGCTATTTATTTACTTTAAATCTCATTATTTATTATTGCTTGTGGCTAAATTAGGTTAGACTTTTTACTGAAAATATCTTTGTGAATATCTACAATTGAAATATATGTTTTTCAGCAAATCAAGAAGTGTTACATTTCTTAAAGTTTCAAAACCCTTAATCTTTCTTTTAAGCGTTGGCATCGTATTTTTTGCTTGTGCACCTATGGATGTGGACAATATCCAACCTTTCCAATATATTATCAAAGATTTCGATGGGAAGATTACTTTAGGTATAGCAAACAAAAAAAAACCTGCTTTGACTGACTTTGAGCCAGGAGGTATAGAACTTCCCCCAGCTACCCTAGAACTGGTGGAAGATATTCTTACGGCTATCTTGAGAGATAATTTGAAAGATGAAAATGAAAATATATTGCAAGATTTTGCTTTTCTAAGAGATCCTGTCGCTATGGATAATAGGCTTAAGGATATTGATGTAAATGATATAGATAATATACTTGATACCACGATTCCATTGGAGGATATTTTTGCAGACATTTTTTTTCTTGTAGAGGATGTTCCGGGTTTGTTTCGATACCTCCCTACTTATATTCCCCCAAAGATTGATGGTATTATTTTTAATTTTTACGATATACCACCTAAGGTTAAAGGGCGGATTATTCCTGTTTTGTTAAACGACTATGATCCATCAAAATTAGTTGCGGTTAATAGTTCTCTTGTGACACCATGTGCAGTAGCAGTAGATGCTGCGTATAATGTGGCTTTGGGGAATTTGATTCTTGAAAGTGAGCGTCAAATCGCAGAGGCAGGTATTTTTTATGATGGAATAAGAGTAGAAATTGCAGATATAAAAAATGACCGCTTTGACTATTTATCGGATACACTTCAAGGAAGTATTGATGAATTGAGAAGATTGGGTATTGCAATTAATATAGCATCAGAAAACCTGTTACGAGAGGGGAAGATCAATGAAGAAATTTATTACGGCATCAAATTATTTATGGTGGCTTTCTTAGTCAAGTCTAGGCAGAATCTAATTATGTTCAATGATACAGTAATAGCAGCTATTGAAAAGATTGCTGATGAGGACATTGAAAGAGTAAATCAAGCTTACAATGACTTTCTTGATGATTTAGAAGATTTATTTGGGGAAGCAATGCAAGATTTAAATGGTATTAGAAATAGTGCACTAAATAACTGTCATAATCAAGGGGGAGGTTCATAATGACTATTAAAATTACAATGTTTAATTACAAGTGGGGTTCTATTCTTCTTTTTCTTGTTTGTTTGACGAGTACGGATTTACAGGCGCAAATAAAACTAAATAATCTATCTGTAGGTTCTTCTGTCTGGTTTAGAACTTATAATACTCCAGACGAGAGAGTTGCCTTAGTGAATCCTCCAGCTGAAAATGGAGAGTTAAATCCAATGTTATTCACCTCTATTATAGCTGAGATAGCATTGGGTGAAAAATATAATTTAGTATCAAGAGTAGGATATGGTACCAATGATTACAGTACCATTTTTACTGTTGGCAATTTGATACGTACTGAGTCTATAGCTCAAGTATTGATACCTCTTAGTCTTGGGATAAACTATAACTTTATTTCATCAGAGAATAATAATGCAGATAATTATTCCAAAAAAGCACATTTCTTTGCAGGTGCTGGATTCAATAGATTATTGATTCAACACAGTATTTCTAGGGTATTGAGTTCTGGTCCCGGCGGTTTTAATGATCGTTATTTTGTAGGAAATGACTTTGGTGTATATATTCATTCTGGGATCAGTAAACCTTTGAGTAAGTCTTTTGACTTGATTTTGGATGCTCGTTATAATGCTGGATATTATATTCATAGAGTTTATCCTGATGAATTGAATGGACAATACCTTAGAAAGAGAATAAGTGCTAATGGAATTGAAGCAGGACTGCGTTTAGTTTTTAATTTCAACAATAAATGATGAAATTCTTGATGCTTAGGGTGCTGCCATTGATTTTTATAGCATTATTTAATAATTCATTTGAGCTATTTGCTCAGTTTAATTTCCTAGGAAAACCAGGTTTAGTCATGACTCCTAGAGCGGCGCATGCTGACTCCACTGATCACTTCTATGTTGGGACTTCTTATATTCCTCTTGAGTATGGTCTAAATAATTTTATGAATAGAATTGGTGCAGAGGATTATTTTGTTGCCAATCTTGATTTCACAAAGAGGCTGCGGATAAATGCTGTTTTAACTCGACCTAGGGATATTCCTAGGATAGGGATTGGTGATAGGCATATTGATATACAGTTTGATTTACTTTACCAAAGAGGCTTGATTCCTAACGTGGGGTTAATAATCACACCAACTTTTGAAGGCTCTGCTTTCTTAAATCATAATGCTATTCTTGTCTCAAGATATTTTGATTTTAAAAAGGGAATAAGGCTAGAAGTTTCGAGTGGATATGGACTTTCTAAGGTCTTCATTAAACCTTTTGATAGCAGATTATTTCAAGGGTTTGAGAATAAGTACCAATGGATTGATAAATCCGTCTACGGCAATTATTATTTAGATGAATTCTTTGGAGGTTTACAACTTAGTTTTTCTAATGTTTTTTGGCTTTCTGGTGAATATGATGGCAGATTTTATAATGCGGGAGCAAGTCTTTTGCTTTTTAAAAAGCTTCATCTTAATACACGACTGTTAGGAATGGAGGCTTTTTCTTATGGTTTTGGATATAGGTTTTTATTGAAAGATTAATATAAATGGTGATTTTGCTGAGGTTCTTGGTTTTCTTTTGTGTCATAAGTGCCTCACTTTCGTTTGAGTTATCTGCACAAGACATCCTTTCCAAGTATGAAGAAAGTCTAATTGAAAATGGATTTGAACAGGTCATTCTTAATGCAAGTAATGACAAAAAGGAGTTTATTTTATATTTTGAACACAGAGGATTAAGAAATCCGCTAGATGCACTCAAATTGGCTAAAATTCTAGCAGACGAATTTGATGTACCTATTAAAAATTATATTCCACTGCATTTGGGTGTAGCTCTTGGTAATTTTATGTATGATGGGAAGGATTTTGTTGGTGTTGATTTGGTAGATACAAATAAGAGAGAATTATCCTATGCTTATAACGCAAACAAATACAAATTTAATTTTTATATGGTACCCGAGATTCAAAGTAGGTTTGGTTATTTTGAACAACCAGTCCAAAGTAAGATTAATTGGATAGTTGGAACTACTTTTAATTTAGGTCAAGGGTTTGGATTGCATACTGGGATATTGGTTCCGCTTTTGAACAATCTGGATAATCAAGAAAGAAACGTTAGATTGGCTCCCACGTTTTTAAGTACTTTTTCTAATTTTCTTTCTTTCCACTACTTCACTTCTTACACAGGATTATTTTATAATGATAGATATGGAATTAACCTTCAATACCGATACGGAGACCCTTCGAAACTTTGGAGTTTAGGTTGGGAATTGGCGCTAACAGGTCTTTATGTTTTACCTTCATCAGGTTTTTATTTTGAGGGTTTTAATGATGAAATGGTTTTGGTAGACTTTGAATACTATTTCCCTAAAGAAATGCTAACTCTTAAAGTTCAAGGAGGACAATTTATGGCTTTTGATAGGGGTGTTCGACTTGATCTTATTCGGCAATATGGTGCTGTTGATGTTGGATTTTATGGAGTGAAAACTCAAAATGGAACCAATGCAGGCTTTATGTTTCATCTACCCTTGATACCTAGAAAGTTATTTAGGTCTAAGAAAATAGAGTTGAGAATGAGCGAGTCATTTAGATGGTCTTATTTCTTTAGTAATGAAGGTAACATTGGTTCAAGAATTAAGTCTGGTCATATGCTTTCTGATATTACTAGACAGCACAGGCATCTCTTTATTCGCAATCAGTGAACTGGTATTTATTTTATTGGTTCTTTTTCATTACTCCATGAATAATTTTATCAATTGGTTTATGAATTAACCCATATCATTTACTTTTTTGTTTGAGATTTTTTTAAAGGGCTTAACTTGGTATCAATAGAATTATTCAACTGATTATAAGTTCGTTATGGTATTGCGTTTTCTTTTAAATGTAATCATCCTAATTAGATTTCTTATTGAAATCTTTTAGCTCCAAAAGCGTTTGAAATTTTCTTGTTCAATGTATTTCTAAGGTATACTGATCGGGGATAAGATATAGGTTTCCTCTCAATTATTGGGTCATTGTTAACAAAATTTCTTAAGCCATTTGACTACGCATTTCTGTCATGTTTCTCTTTATTCTATAAAAAAATTAGTGTCGTGTAATGATTTACAAATTATATATTAAAAGGTTTCTAGACTTATCAGTTTCACTGGTTGTACTTATATTGGTGTCTCCAGTTTTTATTTTCACATACTTAGCGCTTTTAATTTTAAATAATGGTAAGGTTTTCTTTTATCAGGAAAGACCTGGTTTGAATCAAGAACCTTTTTACATCATCAAATTTAAAACGATGAATGATAGGAAGGATAAATATGGAAAACTTCTTCCAGATAAGTCTAGGCTCACAATTGTTGGGAATTATGTTCGTAAGCTTTCAATAGATGAACTTCCTCAGTTAATAAATGTCATAAGGGGAGAAATGAGCTTGATTGGTCCAAGGCCTCTTTTGTATAAATATATACATCTCTATTCAGCTAATCAAAATAGAAGACATGATGTAAAACCTGGTATTACTGGTTGGGCGCAAATCAATGGTAGAAATAGTATCTCTTGGACCAGGAAGTTTGAATTGGATGTTGAATATGTAGATAATTTAAGCTTTCAATTAGACTTTAAAATATTTTGTCTTACAATTTTTAAGATAATTCAAAGAGATGGGGTCAATCAATCCTCAGAACGTCCTATGGAGCCATTTAATGGAGTGAATTAATGGAAGGTTTTAAAATTTACAATAGCTGTTTCGAAAGTTTAGTTTTAATGCTGAAGTCATGGTGATTTTATTAAATCCATTATTGTATCTCTTATTAGGTTTAACTGTAATTTGGTTTTCTAAACATAGAACGGGTGCTCTATTGTGGTTAGTTTGTTTATACTTTTTTAGTAACCCAATCATTATTAATTCCCTAATACAAAGAAAAGAAGCAGATTTCCCGCCTCTTGAATTTATGAATTTGGATCATAATCTAACCTACCACATTCTAGTGTTAGGAGCAGGTAAGAATGATGATCTTCGATTGGCAGGCAATCAAAGACTTTCTAAAGAAGTTTTAACTAGGTTGGTTGAAGGGATTAAATGGATGAGAAAACTACCAAATGCAATTTTAATTTGTTCTGGCCCCAAAGTGAATGGAGATAAGTCTCAAGCCGAATTGGTGAAAGAAACCGCAATGCTATTGGGCTTACCAGCAGAAAGAGTATCTATTCAGGAATTAGTGTACAATACAAGAACTGAGGCCGATGTTTATATCCAGCAATATGGAATTAATACACCGCTAATTTTATGTACCTCAGCATTACATACCCCAAGAGCAGTGAGGACTTTTGAACTTGCAGGTGTAAAAAGTGTAATTGCTTCACCCTCATCCTATCTCACACCCAATAAAAATACCAATTGGGGTGATTTTATCCCCGATATCCGAAGTTTTGAGAAGTGGCAAACTTACCTTAAAGAAATTATAGGTCTGTTTATTATTCATAAAATTACTTCAGAAAAAACAAAGAATAAAGCCATTTTAATTCAATATCCCAATTAAGAATCTTTATGGAGATACAAGAAAAAAAAATAATTAAAGAAAAAATATGGCATTCTAAACCCCACATGAGTGGGAGAGAATCAAAATATGTACAGGAAGCTTTTGAGACCAATTGGATCGCTCCATTAGGTCCAAATGTCAATGGCTTTGAACAAGATATAGCGAACTTTCTAAATAAAAGAAAGGATATGCAAGTTCAAACTGCAGCTTTGACTTCAGGGACTGCAGCTTTGCATTTAGCTATGGTTATGCTAGGGGTAGGTCCAGGGGATATCGTAATGGTTCAAAGTTTCACTTTTTGTGGAACAACAAATCCTGTTGTGTATCAAGGAGCTAAAATCGTGTTTATAGATTCCGAACTTGACACTTGGAATATGTGCCCTAAGGCACTTGAAGAAGCCATAATTTATCACAATAACTTGCATGCTAAAACTTTGCAGCTAGGTGAAATTAAAGCTATTGTTCCTGTTCATTTGTATGGAATGCCTGCCAAACTTCAAGAAATACAAGAAATATCAGACAAATATGCTATTCCTATAATTGAAGATGCAGCTGAGGCTTTGGGTTCTTATTACAAGAGAAGAGCATGTGGGACTTTTGGTGAAATGGCAGCATTAAGTTTTAATGGCAATAAGATTATTACCACTAGTGGAGGAGGTGCTTTAGTATCTAGGCATAAGCAAAACATTGAGCAAGCACGTTTTTTAAGTACACAAGCTAGGGATTCAGCAGTTCATTATCAACATTCTCAAATTGGTTACAATTATCGTATGAGTAATGTAGTAGCTGGAATTGGTAGAGGTCAAATGGAAGTTTTAGAAGCAAGGGTTAAACAAAGAAGAGAAAACAATAAGCGTTATAGAGATTTCTTTCAAGATATACCAGGTGTAACTTTTCAAAATGAGCCAAATCATGACTTCTTTAGTAATTTTTGGTTAACAGCCATCTTAATAAATCCCGAAATTACTGGGTTTACGCGTGAGGATGTTCGCCTAGCTCTCGAGGTAGAGAATATAGAAGCAAGACCCCTTTGGAAACCCATGCACTTACAACCAGTTTTTCATGGCTCTGCTTTTTTTGGTCAAGGTATCTGCGTAGATCTTTTTGAAAAAGGTCTATGCCTTCCAAGCGGATCTAATTTATCAGAAGATGATTTTGACAGGATTTTTTCTGTTTTGCATGAAATGTTTAAATAAAAATATAAGTGATGAAAATAACAGTAATAGGAACGGGCTATGTTGGTTTAGTATCAGGTGCTTGCTTTGCAGAAGTTGGAATTAATGTAGTCTGTGTTGATGTAGACCAAAAGAAAATTGAGAATCTTAAAAATGGCATCATGCCTATCTATGAACCTGGATTGGAAGAAATAGTGAAACGAAACTATGCTTCGGGCAGACTACATTTTACCACCGATCTAAGCGAAGCTATCAATGGATCAGAAGTAGCTTTTATCGCTGTTGGAACACCTCCAGGAGAGGATGGTTCTGCAGACCTCAGATATGTGTTGGCAGTTGCTCATGAAATCGGGACCAGGATGACTGATTTCATCGTGGTGGCAACAAAGAGCACAGTCCCAGTTACCACAGGGGACAAGGTACGTGCTATTGTCAAAGAGGCACTGGACAAAAGAGGCTCTGAATTGCCTTTTGCAGTAGCTTCAAATCCCGAATTTCTAAAAGAAGGAGCAGCAGTAGAAGACTTTATGAAGCCTGATAGAATAGTTATCGGGGTTGATGATGAAAGAGCAAAAGAGTTTATGAAGCGATTGTATAAGCCTTTCCAACTCAATAGCGATCGTATCATCTTTATGGACATTCCATCCGCAGAAATGACTAAATATGCAGCAAATGCCATTTTAGCTACTAAAATATCCTTCATGAACGACATTGCCAATTTGTGTGAATTGGTAGGTGCCAATGCTAATCTGGTACGCAAGGGGATTGGTTCTGACCATAGAATAGGAACAAAATTCATATACCCAGGAGTAGGTTACGGAGGTTCGTGCTTTCCAAAAGATGTGAAAGCAATTATCAAAACTGGGAAGCAATATGGCTACGAACTTAATGTACTTCAAGCTGTAGAAGAGGTCAATGATGCTCAAAAGCATGTGTTAGTTAAAAAAGTCAAGCAACACTTTGGTGATGATTTGAAAGGAAAAACCTTTGCAATTTGGGGCTTAAGCTTCAAGCCGAATACAGATGATATGAGGGAAGCTCCTGCAACAATTATCATCGAAGAATTGATTGCCGCTGGTGCCAAAGTGAAAGCCTACGATCCTATAGCTATGAAAGAAGCAAAGTACACCTATATAGGGAATAAAATCACCTATGCCAAAGACGCCTATGATGCCTGTGTAGATGTTGATGCCTTACTATTAGTGACAGAATGGTCAGAATTCCGCATTCCTTCATGGGAAGCCCTCGGTAAACTTCTTATCAAGAAAATCATTTTCGACGGTAGAAATATTTATGATAAAAATTATTTGGAAAAACTTGGCTTTACGCATTATGGAATAGGTATGTAAAGGAGAATACTTGCTTATTCTTATTGCAAAGCTTTCTAAGAAAAGCGATGCAGACTGGTAACAAAGCTCTGATTTATCAATGTTTTGATGGGGGTTTTATCCAGTGTTATAAATGAAAATCATATAGTTTTTATATTTTCCAAAATAGAATTACCATGTTTAAAATTAAAAATCTAAGAACAGTACCCAGACTGTTGATATTAATGCTGGATCTGTCTCTAGTAATTAATTCTGGTCTATTTGCCTATTTCATTCGATTTAATTTCAACACTAAAGCATTCGCTTCGTACGAAATATTTCCAAGTGTCTTGATGCTAAGTCTCCACATATTTGTCTGGATGCTTTTAACAAAGACTTATGCTGGAATAGTAAGGAATACAGGTATTGAAGATATACAACGGTTAGCGGGATTGTTTGTAGGCTCATATATATCTTATATATCCATCAATCAATTTTTTGATAATTTAGGCTTCGTTTCTGATTGGTTTATGCCCAATTCTGTGGCTTTGATAGGAGTTCTATTGGCTTTCATACTTCTATTGGCTTTTAGAATGTTGGTGAAATACTTTTTTCAGTTTATGAAAGGATCTAAGAATACCATTACAAAAAAACGAATTGTAATATATGGAGCTGGAGATGTGGGTACAATGGCCTATCAGGTTTTTGAAAATAATGTTTTGTCTGATTATCAACCAATCGCATTTATTGATGATGATAATTTAAAATCAGGAAAGCGCTTGTTTGGAAAAAGAATTTATCATGACTTACATGGTTTAAAGCAATTATTAGATACAGGAAGTATTTCACAAGTAGTTATAGCAATTGCTGAAATAAGTAAATTAAAAAAGAAAGCTATTCTTGATTTATGTGCACAATATCAAGTAACCTGCAAATTAATTCCACCACCCAAAGACTGGGTTGATTCAGAACTGAGTTTGAACGATGTACGGCCCGTAAAAGTCGAAGACTTATTGGGTAGAGAAGAGATCAAACTGAGTAATGAAAAAATTGAGTTTAGCATCATTGGTAAAGTTGTACTTGTAACTGGAGCGGCCGGTTCAATAGGCAGTGAGATATCTAGGCAGCTGATAAAATACAAACCTAAATTATTGATCCTATTAGACCAATCAGAATCTCCTTTGTATGATTTGGAGCAAGAATTAAAAGGTCAATTTGAGTCCGTTTCTAGAAAAATTGTCCTCTGTGATATTAGAGATAAAAGTAAGTTGAGAAAGATTTTCGATAAATACAGACCAAATATACTTTTTCATGCAGCAGCGTATAAACACGTGCCTATGATGGAGCAATTTCCAGAGGAAGCAATAGAAACCAATATTTTTGGAACCAAAAATTTAGCTGATCTAGCGGTTGATTTTGATTTGGATAAATTCGTAATGGTCAGCACAGATAAAGCGGTAAACCCTACAAACGTAATGGGCGCGAGCAAACGTTTAGCAGAAATGTATGTTCAGGCTTATGGAAACTATCTAGAATTCCAGTATGTTGCTGGCTTTACTAAATTTATTACCACGAGATTTGGCAATGTTTTAGGTTCTAATGGTTCTGTTTTACCACTTTTCAAAAAACAGTTAGAATCAGGGGGGCCTTTGACAGTAACTGACAAGGAAATTACTAGATATTTTATGACCATTCCAGAAGCTTGTCAATTGGTGCTTGAAGCTAGTATCATGGGAAATGGTGGTGAGATTTTCGTATTTGATATGGGTGAGCCTGTAAAGATTTATGATTTGGCGAAGTCTTTTATAGAATTATCTGGTAAGAGGTTGGGGGAGGACATTGATATAGTTTTTACGGGGTTAAGGCCAGGTGAAAAATTATTTGAGGAGCTTTTCAATGATTATGAAAAGATACTCCCTACGTATCATAAGAAAATCAATATTGCACAAGTGATGCCTGAAGATCTAATTAGTCTGCAATCACATTTACAAATATTGGAAGGTATGCTATTCAAGAAATCTAAGGAAGTGCTTGTGGATATGCTATCAGAACTTGTACCAGGATTTACAAGTTCTTCTTATCCAAGAAAAAATAAATTGGAAGACTATTGAGGGATTTATATTTACTCTCAAAACAATAAAAAAGATGTAGTTATTTGGTTTAGGTATTAAAAGCTGAGCTCAATGGGTTCAGCTTTTTTATTTTTTTACTCTTTAAAAATTGATTTAAAATAATAAATGATAATTGACAATGACAACAGAAAGTGAATTTTAGCATGAATCATGCTGATAATCGTCGGCGGTTGACTGTCAATAACAGCAGAATCCAAAGCATGTACTTAATTAGATTTGTAAATTGGTATGAAAGCGGATTTACGTATAAAAAAAAAATTCTTCGAAAAATATTAATAGACTACTGGAATAATTGTTATCCTTTACTCTTAGCTATCCAATTTTCAACTTTAAATCTCTACAATGATAATGATTGCGATTGTACCTTCAATAGGAAGTTTACCTGATTTTTTTTCTTTTTTAATTACTAATTTTCAATAATTTACTTAATTATTTAAATTAAAAATTAGTTTGAATAATTTATTAATTGATTTTTAAATAACATCTGGAAACCAATTGTCTACATTCTATTAAATAAATAATCAGCTATTTTAATAAAATGTAAACAATTGGCGCTGTATTGATAAATTGTAATAATAGCCAGACATGTACCATAAATTATTGATTCATCTCTGATAATATTTTAAAGTATCCCCTCCTTATAGGAATTATAGCACCAGATACCTTCAATTCTTTTGAATTGAATGATGAAATTTTTTCAATATTGACTAAGTAGGACTTGTGAGGTCTTATAAATAGTTCTTCTGGTAACTGTGATTGAAGATCTTTTAATATGTCTCTGACAATATATGATTTGGCTGATGTAAAAACTTTAGTGTAAAGCCCATCAGCTTTTAAGTATAAAATATCTCCTAGTGGAATAGGAACGACATATCCTTTGTCTCTAATTTTTAAGCTTAACTTACCCAAATCTTTTTGGGAAATAGCATAAGGTTTTGATTTTAATGCTAAATAAACGGCTGTCTTAAGACTTTCTACTTTAAAAGGCTTTAGAAGATAGCCATCATATACCAAATTAGAAATTCTATCAAGATAGGATTGATCAGAATATGCAGTTAAAAAAATGATTGGGATATTAGTTCGATCTTTGATTTTATAGCACAAATCTATCCCATCTATATTCCCCTGAATTTGAATATCCATTAGAATCAAGTCTACTTTGAAACTATCTAAATATGCTAATACAGAATTTGCTTCTGAATAAATACCAACTACCTCGTAACCAAAATTTTCTACTATTTCTTTTATGTTAAGTGCTAGCTCAACTTCGTCTTCTACAATAAGAATCTTCTCCATACAGCGGTAATTTAGCTTTTAATTGCTATTAAAATTCATTTAAATTATGTTAAGAACATAATTAAGTAAATAAAGTGGTTTATAAACTCCTAATTAAAGTCTTAATTTGCATGTAACTTATGGTAAACAGCGAAGCGATTTTAAAGGCAATAGGAAAGTCTTATTTTATCCTGCAAAGTAAGGATAAAATAAAAGAGGCTATCCCTTCTATCTTATCTCTACTTGGGAACGCAACTCAAGTAGATAGGGTATACATTTTTCAAAATTATAAAGGTGAAAATGATGAACTTCATTTCTCTCAAAAATTTGAATGGGTTGCTGAGGGTGTAGTTCCACAAATAGATTTTGAGGAATTACAAAATGTACCTTGGTCAGTTTTTCCGATTGTTGCTGAAAAATTAAGCAAAAATCAAGTTATCAATGAAGTACTTAATGAAGAAACCAATGGGAAAGATTTTTATGATACCATGTCTGAACAGGGTATTCTCTCGTTTTTATTTATTCCAATAATGGTTGAGAATAAGTTTTGGGGTTTTATTGGTTTTGACAACTGTTCTACAAAGAATATTTACTCTGATGAACAAGCTGCTGCACTTCACGCTTTTACCTCCACACTAGGATATACCATATTATCAAAAAAACAGAAAAAGCGACTGCTTAAAGCAAAGGAAAGTTATTCTTTTTTAATAAATAATGTTAGTGAAGTCATTTTCAAACTTGATAAGGAAAGTAAATGGATCTTTATAAATAAACAATGGAAAAATATTACATCTAGAACAGTTAGCTCAACCTTAGGAAATGCTTTTAAATCAGCATTTGCAGAAGAATATAGAGAAACGATCTGTGGTTTAATGAATCAATTGACTATTGGTACTATTGAAAAATTAACATTTGAATCTGAATTATTAATGAGTGAAGGAGGCTCAAAATGGGTTAAAGTACAAGTTTCTCCTCAATTTGATTTTTCAAATGAAATAGTGGCATTTACAGGTTCTATTATTGACATAAATCGAGAAAAGGAAGTACTGGCAAAGCTTGAAGAAAGTGTTGAGCAAACTAACGCAGTTATCAACTCTGTGAAGGATACTCTATACACTTTTTCAGGCGATTTAAAAAAAGTGCTTTTCGTTTCTAAAAACATTGAAGTTCTTTGTATCGATAGGGAAAAGTATATTCAAACAGAAAACTATTGGTATGAAATCATTCATCACGAAGATAGAGACTTTGTTAAAAATGAAGTAGATAAACTTTTTAAATGTGGTGTTTTTGATGCTGTTTACAGAATTGTAAACGACCAAGGTAAAGTGCTTTGGATTCAAGACAAAGCTTGGGCAGTGAGAGATAATAAAAGTAAAATAATAAAAATTCACGGAAGGTATACAGATATAACTGAGCTAAAAACAAAAGAACTTAAGCTAAAAAGTAGTGAAGACTCTTTAAGAAAACTTAATGATTTACTTCAAGCTGTCAATGATACTCAATTAAGTTTTTATTTAGAAAAAGATTTTCAAACTCCGCTCTATACCCTTTTGACTAAAATATTAGAAATTACTGGGAGTAAATTTGGGTTTATTGGTGAGATTTTATTTGATGAAAATAATTATCCTTATTTAAAGACCCACTCAATTACCAATATTGCATGGTCTGATGAAAGTGAGAAATTTTTTAGAGACAACTATCAATCTGGTTTAGAGTTTAGAAATCTTAATACACTATTTGGTAGATCAATATGTTCTGGAGAGTTACTAATTTCAAATGATGTTGAAAATGATTTGAGAGCTACGGGAACTCCGGAAGGTCATCCAACGATCAAAAAATTCATGGGAGTCCCTGTTTATAAGGGAGATGAGTTCTTAGGATTGATGGGTTTTGCAAATAAAGACTCAGATTATACAGAATCCGATGTAGAAATATTACAACCTTTAATTTCTGGATATGCAAATTTAATTAAATCTATTAGAATACATAAGCAAAAGCAGGAAGCAGAAAGGTTACGTATTGAATCAGATGAAATGTATAGGCTTTTGTCAGAAAATACTGGAGATATTATTGCTTTGCATGCGTTGGATTTGAAGTTTGAGTACATTTCTCCTTCTATTCATAAGGTGCTTGGTTATACTCCTGAAGAATGTGTTGGTAAAGCTCCAGAAGAGGTATTTGGCTTATCTAGCATTAATACACCAAATCTTAAAATAGTTAATAATTTTTCTACAGTTATTAATCATCAGCACAAAATTACAGGCAAAGTAGTTGCATTAGAAACTATAATTACGCCACTGACTGATGATAATGGTATGGTCTATTCTTACATGGCAACATCAAGAGATGTGACTGAAAGAGAAGCAGTACTCACAGAATTAAAGGAATCACTTTCTAGGGAGCAAGAACTAAATCAATTGAAATCAAGATTTATATCCATGACTTCTCATGAATTTAGAACACCACTTGCTACAATTATGAGCAGTACTGAAATTTTGGAGATTTTACTTAGTGATTTGAAGGAAGATCATTTGGAGAGTAAGACAAAAGTGCACTTAGAAAGAATAAATAATCAAATTCAAAGGCTAACAAGAGTAATCGCTGATTTGCTTGTATTAGAGAAAAATGCCCAAGACAAAATTGTAATTAGTAAAGAACAAGTTTCAATTAATCATTTTTTGAGAAATACAGTGGATCATTATTTTCCTGATAGTATCAAAAAAATTAAACTGAATTTACCCAATGAAGATAGGATTATTAATTTAGACCCATCGATATTATCGCATGTAATTAACAACCTAATAGATAATGCAATTAAATATTCTTTTAATGCAAGTAGGAATCCTGAAATTTCTTTAAATTTAAGTGAGAAAACATATCAGATTATAGTTAAAGATTACGGTTTGGGAATTCCAATTGATGATCAAAAATATATTTTTGGATCTTTTTTTAGGGCGAAAAATGTCAATACAATTAAGGGTACAGGTTTAGGTTTAAATATTGTCAAGGAATTTATTGAAAAACTAGGCGGAGATATACACTTTGAAAGTGTAGAAAATGAAGGAGCAAAATTCATAATAACATTACCTTATGAACATTAAAATATTATTAGTAGAAGATGAAGTAGAACTTCAGCAAAACATAAAAGATATTTTAGAAATTCATGATTTTGAAGTTTTAACAGCTGATAATGGAGTGACTGCCTTGGAGCTTTTAGATAAAGAAATTTTTGATATAGTTATTTCGGATATAATGATGCCAGAATTGAATGGATTGGAATTGTTGGCTAGAGTTAGAAATGATAAGAAGTTAATCAACTTGCCTTTTTTATTCTTAACAGCAATGGTTGAGAAAGATGATTTTAGAAAAGGTATGGAATTTGGTGCAGAAGATTACTTGACAAAGCCTGTACACGCTAAAGACCTTATAAATGCAATCAATATAGCAATAGATAAGAAAAAGAGTAGAGAGCTTTGGCTTAGTGATAGTATTGAAAAAGTACTAAATGATGAAAGAAATGTGAAATATCATGAGCTTAGGACCCCTCTTTTTGGATTAATGTCAATTTTAGAATTGGTTACAACTTCTATAGATACATTTGACTATGGCCAGCTAAAAGAGATTCTAGTTACTGCATATGATGCCTCTAAAAGACTTAATGAAAGTTTATTAAATCTGGCTAGATTCAATGATCTAAAAACCTATGAACCTAAGAAATCTGATGTTATTTCAATCAAAGCTATTTTGGAAGAATCACTTGAAAATCATAAAAATGAATACGTTTTTATTTCCAACCATGATTTCTCTTGTCAATTTGATATTAACACTTTAGGCTTCATATTCAATGAAATTCTAACAAACGCAAGTAAATTCAATTCTAAAGAGCAGATTTTTCTCTCTTTGAAAGAAAAGACTTTAATTATAGCAAACCAACAAAAAATTATCCATCATCCCTGTAATTTGGATATTTCACCATTTAGTCAGATAGATAGAAAGTACAACGAACAACAAGGATTAGGTCTTGGACTCTATTTAAGTATGATTTATGCTAATAGAAATGATGCTAGTTTTTCAGCTCACATAAGTGATGATTTGAAATTTATAATCACAATTACATTTAAATGATTATTATCTATCCAGTATATCTAAGATTGTTTCGTATAGTTTTGCCAACTCAAGTGGTTTATTGAAACTTGATTCAAACAAAGACTCGTGCCCGACTAATTGATCTAAATTTCCTGCTGTAATGGCTATAATTGGAAGGTCAGGTCTAACAACTTTAATTTTGTATGCTAAATCTATTCCATTTAATCTTGGCATCATAATATCTGTTACGACAATATCATAGGACTTGTCATCATCTTGAAATTGATTTAATGCATCTTCTCCATCATAAGTAACGACTACTTCTTCATTTTTTTTTAAAAAGAAATGTTTTAGAACCGTTCTAATTATCAAGTCGTCGTCTACTACTAAAATTTTCATCTGCTTTTTATTAAAATACAAGTTTAGAAAATATATTTTATTTCAAAAGTTTAAACCATTTAATTGTAAATCATGTACCACTAATTCAAAAAAAACAATTCAAATAGTGGTTCAATACCTATCCAATCTTTTGGATGTAGTTTTTCATTTACGATTTTTATCACTAGATATCATTATTTTTTTAAACATCCTTTTATTTATTTAATTCATGCAATTAATAAATTTCAAAAAAGAATGATTGTAAATAACGTTGTTTTAGTTGAGGATGAAAACGATTTGGCACAAAATATTAAGGAGATCCTAGGTTCTCTTGGATTTTATGTCTCAGCTGTATTCGATAATTCATTGGGTGCTCTTGAGTTTATAAAATTGAACAAAGTTGATCTTTTAATCTTAGATATTATGATTAACGGTGATATGGATGGAATCTCACTAGCAATGGAAATAAAGAAAAAAATAGATATTCCAATTGTATTTATCACCGCTTATTCTGAAAATGAAATTATAAAAAGAGTTATAGATGTCTCACCAGACGGTTATTTACTAAAACCATTTACGAAAGAAAGTTTGAAAACGACTCTCTTATTATCACTATCTAATTATAAAAAAAGAAAGAGTAATGAAGTCGATATTAAAAATGACGAAGTTACAATTCAGATACGTGATAAAGGTTTTATTTCTTTGATTCCGGTTTCGGATATCCTTTATGCTCAAGCGGATGGTTTATACACTAAAATAATTACAACAAAGAAAACTTTTATGATTAGGGATATTCTTAAAGATTTAGAGGCAAGACTTCCAGCCTCAATATTTTTGCGTGTACATAAATCATATTTGGTCAATATGAATTGTATTGATTCTTTTAATGGTAAATTATTGCAAATTAAAGATGTACAAATACCAATTAGAAGAGGTTTTTATAAAATATTGAGATCTCTTTTAGGAAATCATGTGGAAAATTGAAAAGAATCAAAGAATTGACTGAATTGATTTAATCAAATCATAAGTTTTTATTGGTTTAGTTAAATACAAGTCTGCGCCAAGTTCCATGCTTAAGTCTTTATCTTGGACTTCAATCTTAGCCGACAACAAAATGAATGGTGTTTTTTCTAAATAAGGATCAGCCTTAATTTTCCTCAGAAAGTCGTGACCATCCATTCTTGGCATCATGAGATCTGAGATAATTAAATCTACACTATTCTTCAGTAAAAAACTTAAGGCATCTTCACCATTTGAAAATTCTACTACTTCAAAATCATTCAGTTCCAAAATTTCTTTAAGATTTGCTCTTAAAACTTCTTCGTCTTCAACTAATAAAATTCTCTTTTCCAATTTTTAATTTGCTTATAACATTTAAATATAGTAAATTTTAAAGAAAAATATTTATATCTATAGAAATTTATAAATGGTATGTTTAAAAAGATTCATTATAATCATATTTTTTGCACTTTAATTTACTTTATTTTGCTATTGTAAGTTTCTATTTAAATGAATGGTTTTAATTGTATTTTAAAGGTTCAATATTTTTGATATACTATAATTAAATTGATTTTATCATTTTTAAATTTAGTAATATTGAGACTATTTACTTTGATAAACTAATCAAGGGTGATCTAAATTACAGATAAGTGAAATTAATATGTTTATTAATGATTAATAGAAAAACAACTCTGCTCAGCATATTGATTTTTTTATTTTATTCTATTTGCTTTTCACAAGCTCCTATTGAAAAAAAGAGCACTTTAAATAAAATTGATAGTCTCAATGACCTTAGTAGAGATTATTCTTTTGTTGATAACGTAAAAGCACTTCAATATGCAAATGAAGCACTCGAACTTTCCCTATTTATAGATTATAAAAAAGGGCAGGCATTTGCTTTTCGAAATATGTCTTCAGTTTACTCTTCTCAAGATTCTTATGCAGAATCAATAGAATACATCAACATGGCAGTCAATATATTTGAAGAATTAAAGGATGAAGAAGGGATTGCAAATTGTAATATTTCGTTAGGACATACTTTTGGAAGGTTAGAAGAAGATTCTCTTTCTTTTGAATTTCATAAAAAAGCCTACGATTATTTTTCAAATACCAGAAATATTAATAGGAAAGCCATTACTTCTCACAACTTGGCTAGAGCCCATTATGTCTTATTACGATTTGACTCCGCAAAAATACTTTTTCAAAACGCTTTGAAATTAAGTGAAGAATCAAATAGTCCTCAATTATTATCTTCTTGCTTAAGCTATTTAGGTGAAATTGAATTCAAAGCAAAACGATTTGATGCCGCCCAGGTTCTTTTTGAGGAATCACAAAAGATATTTACAAATTTAGGTACTGATGCACAAAAATATGCAACCATGAGTGCGTTTTATCATTTGGCTATGATCTACAGTAAGAATGGAGATAAAACTCGAATGATTCAGATGCTTGAAAATGCAACTCAGATAATAGAGGAGTTTGGTTTCCCCTTTTTTGTAACTGAAGTTTATAAAGAATTAATAGACTATTACTTTGAAGTTGGTGATATTACAAAGGTGAAAAACTACACAAATCAATATGCTAGAATAATAACTGAACTGAATCAAGTTAATTTAAAGGATAAAACAAAAATTGCACTTGATCTAATTCAGAGTAGGGATCTTGAAAAAATTTATAGCGAAAAGATCAAGTCGAGTGAAATCAATGAAAAAATTGTTGAGGCAAATTCAAAAGTTATAAATGTGTTAATAGGCACTTCATTTTTTCTTATTATACTTTTGTCAGTTATTGTATATCAATTTTTTCGAAATAAAAGAAACTCCCAAGCAATTACTTCCATTTATGAAAACGCTGGGACAGCTTTGGTTTTATTAAACCATAAAAGTGAAATTATTAAGTGGAATAGAGTTTCAACTCAATTATTGGGGGAAGTTTCAGAAAAATTAGTTGGTAAAAATTTCTTTAAAGAATTCATATCTAAAGATAGTCAATTAAAGCCTTTGGATCTCGAAAACTCTTATTTAAATGAATTTGAAATAACTACAGTTGATGGTAAGGCAAAAGAAATTAGCATAAGCTGTTCTCGTACTTTTATAAATGGAAATCCATTTTACGTTTTGTTTATATTAGATGCTTCGGAATTTAAGAGGCTACAAAGGCTTAATGATTTTTACCAGATTATTTTAGAAAAAAGCAATGAAATTGCAAAAATTGGTACTTGGGAAATGAGTTACTCAAGTTTTTTACATAAAGAGATGCCAATCATTTCAAGTCAAGTATTGGAAATTCTCGAAATTGAAGATGCTGATCCAGAAATTATGAGTCAATTAACATGGACAAGTTTTTTTAACTCAGAGGAGTCAATACAAAAATTGATGGCTGTATTTGAGGATGCTACAGAGAATAACAAGACTTTTGATTTAGAACTAAATTTAACATCTTATAAAGGA
Organism: Belliella alkalica; assembly: GCF_022549785.1. Lineage (GTDB taxonomy): Bacteria > Bacteroidota > Bacteroidia > Cytophagales > Cyclobacteriaceae > Belliella > Belliella alkalica. Next base: position 222,423 of record NZ_JAKZGO010000001.1, on the reverse strand, counting down.
AATGATATATGGATTAGATTTATTGGTAGTCTGGAATTTGTTTCTAAGTCAGATATTAAATTGTTTGGTACAATTCAAGATATTACAGAAGTTAAAAATGGAATCAAATTAATAGAAGAGAATTTAAGTAGAGAACAGGAGTTGAATAAACTAAAATCACGTTTTATTTCTATGGCTTCCCATGAGTTTAGAACTCCTTTAGCTACTATTACAACGAGTGTTGAGCTTATTCAAATGAATATTGCAAAAATTGGAACTCCAAATACTAATGTTTTAGATAAACATGCTTATGGGATTTTGAATCAAGTAGATAGACTAGAAAAGACACTTGATGGAATATTGATGCTTGAAAAAACAATACAAGGAAAAATACAAACGAATATTACCGAAGTAGAGATAGAAAAGCTTCTGATAGAATTAATTGAAAATATTAATTTACCAGGAGACGAAAGAAAACCTATTTTAAACATTAAATCTGATTTATCCGCATTGTATTCAGATGAACACTTGCTTCATCATATTTTAGAAAATGTTATTTCAAATTCCTTAAAGTACTCTGTAGGAAAAGAGAGTCCTATAATCAGTGTACTCCAAGATGATCAAAATATTTGCGTAGAAATTCTGGATTTTGGAATTGGCATACCAGAATCGGATAAATCAGGTCTGTTTAATTCCTTTTACAGAGCAAAGAATACAACAGGAATCAAGGGCACTGGCTTAGGATTAAGTATAGTAAAAGAATTTGTTTCACTAATCAATGCAGAAATTGAAATTGACTCTGTAGAAGGAGAGGGGACAAAAGTTACTTTATTGATCCCATTTGACTCTTTTAATTACAATTAATATTATAAACCGCAATAATACCCAGTTTTTGATTTTGTAACTAATAATTTTGCTATTTTTCAGCTGTCGAAGGCTAATTAAACAAAGTGAATAAATATAGAAGTTAAATTATTTTAATTGGCTATTGGTGTAAAAGACGATATACATAATAATTCATCTGTTATCTGATTATTTTTTCTGCTTGTAAATGTTGTTTTGTCATTGGTAATAGCTACTCCTACTTTTTCGTTGAAAGCATCATATAATTCGAATTCATCAATTAGATATAGACCTTCACTCGCTAAAGCGTTTGAGTGATAAATTATTTCAATAGTACTTCCTCCCTTAATACTACTTGCTATGATGTCTCCTACATATGACGATAATCCTACTTCTGGTATTATGATAATATGTACGTCAATTCGTGATCCAACGAGTCTATTTATCTTCTTATAAATGTGGGTTTTAAAATATTCTCCAATTTGCCTTCTAATTTTTGCATCTTTGCTAAGGTTTGATTTACTGGCGAAGGCATCTTTGACTTTTGTAGGGCCTTCATAACTAGGTTCAGTTAAATGTTTAGCAAGTCCTTCACCAAGACTATAAGCCTGGTTTTCCCTTTTCAAGGCAGGATTGAAATAAATACCTTCAAAATCTTCTAAACCAAATTTCAAAACGATAAACTCTTGTTTATCTGAGATTTTAGATAGTGCATAGGCTGAAGCATATATGTTTGGAAATATTTCAATATTTACTATTTCGTATATTTTAGAAACCTCTTTTTCTCCATTAAAATATCTTATTTTTTTTTGTTTTTTTACTGAAAGATAATCTTTTATGTTTTGGTAATAGTCCCTGAGATTTAAACCTAAATTCAATTTAAATCTACTTCTTTTAAATTTAAACTTTAGAAGTCCAGCATAAACTACATAGCTAAGCCATGAAACTAGCACCTTATTTTCGGAAGAATTGAACTCACCAATTTTATAGGAATATAAACTGCCGAAATAAGTATTTGATAAATCGCTAGTATTGATTTGTAGGTTCTCCAAATCAAGGTTTTCTATGGTAACGTGGTTTGCTAACTCAAGACTTTTAAAGTTCGATTTGAATATTTCCATTGTTTTTTTTTATATTAATTTAAGAGTAAATAAAGACCAAAATATAAAAAGGTAAATGAACAAAAGAATAAAGCAAAGGAACTGCATCATAGTCTTTTAAAAAGCAATAAAACAAATATGAATAACATTAGTTCTCCTGAATTTGATTTTAAAATTTACGCTGTAATATTCATTTAATCCGTGTTAATATTTCACTTTTTTTGTATTACTAAGTAAATAAAATGACAAATTATGCTAATCATTTGAAACTTGAGTATCATAAAATTTTATTTAACATCAACTATTATTCTTTATTTTTCCTTGAATTCATGCATTGAAAAATAGATTTTTATGAATTCATATGTGAAGGTTGATTCCTTCATATACAATTTTTTGCAAACTCATATCAATTAGGATGTATTACTTTTTTAAGAGTGTTCTAAGCGATTTCTTTGTAAAAATGATAGATTTTAACATTTTTATTTATGTGCGGAATAGTAGCTTATGTTGGACGGCAAGAAGCGCTGTCAATTATTATCAAAGGTCTTAAAAGGTTGGAGTACCGCGGATACGACAGCGCCGGTGTAGCTTTGATTGATATTGAAGGCCTCAATATTTACAAAAAGAAGGGCAAGGTTTCTGAATTAGAAAATCATCTTTCAAATCAGAGGCCTTTAACTTCGAAAATTGGAATAGGACATACACGTTGGGCAACACATGGAGAGCCTAATGATGTAAATGCACATCCGCATTATTCTTCAAACGAGCGATTAGCAATGATTCACAATGGTATAATTGAGAATTACAATGTACTCAAAAAAGATTTAATGAATAAAGGCTACCAATTTCAAAGTGAAACAGACTCTGAGGTTTTTATGAAGTTCATTGAAGATTTTCATAAAAACAACAATTGTAGTCTAGAGGAAGCTGTCAGGCTTGCACTAAATCAGGTTGTAGGTGCTTATGCAATAGTAATAATAAACTTAGATGAACCTGATACGCTAATCGCTGCTAGAAAGGGCTCTCCATTAGTGATAGGTGTTGGAAAAGGAGAATACTTCTTAGCTTCAGATGCAACACCGATAATTGAATATACAAATCAGGTTATTTACTTAGATGACTACGAAATCGCAGTAATTCGTAATAACAACCTTCAAATCAAAACTATTGAAAATGTGGAAACCAACCCATATATCAATAAGCTTGAAATGGAACTTGAAGCAATCGAAAAAGGTGGTTATGAGCATTTCATGTTGAAGGAGATCAATGAGCAGCCAAGGTCTATTGCTGATTGTATGCGTGGTAGATTGGATGCAAAAAATGGCAGGTTAGTGCTTGGAGGTCTTAGAGACTATATGAACAAGTTCCAAAATGCGGATAGAATTATCATTACCGCATGTGGTACCTCTTGGCATGCTGGTTTGGTTGCAGAGTATCTTTTTGAGGAGTTTGCGAGGATTCCTGTTGAAGTAGAATATGCATCGGAATTCAGATATAGAAATCCAGTAATCAGTGATAAGGATTTTGTAATTGCTATTTCCCAATCAGGCGAAACTGCTGATACTTTGGCGGCCATCGAACTGGCAAAATCTAAAGGTGCAACTATTTTTGGTGTTTGTAATGTGGTAGGTTCTTCCATTGCTAGAGCTACGCACGCAGGATGCTATACACATGCGGGGCCTGAGATTGGAGTTGCTTCTACTAAGGCATTTACAGCACAAATTTCGGTCTTGACCATGATGGCGCTAATGCTTGGCTATCAAAGAGGAACATTGACAGAAAGTAAATACATACAGCTTCTCAATGAGCTGGAAGGAATTCCTTCTAAAGTTGAAAAAGCATTGACAATGAACAACAACATTGAAAAAATTGCTGCGATCTATAAAGATTCTAGAAACTTCCTTTACTTGGGAAGAGGATATAATTTCCCTGTTGCACTTGAAGGAGCGTTGAAGTTGAAAGAGATTTCTTACATCCATGCGGAAGGTTATCCCGCTGCAGAAATGAAGCATGGTCCTATCGCTTTGATTGATGAAGAAATGCCTGTAGTATTTATTGCTACTAAGGATACCTCCTATGAAAAGGTGGTTTCTAATATTCAGGAAGTAAAAGCGAGAAAAGGAAAGATCATCGCAGTTGTCACCGAAGGTGATATTGTGGTAAGAGGAATGGCGGACCATGTTTTGGAAATCCCCGAGACTGCAGAGGCTTTTGTGCCCTTGCTTTCAGTGATTCCACTACAGCAGCTGTCATATCACATCGCTGTGATGCGAGGATGTAACGTGGATCAACCACGAAACTTAGCCAAATCAGTAACAGTGGAATAAAGTGGTTGGTATAGATTATTTAGTAACATATAAATTGCTGGTTTATATGTTACTAAATGGAGGAGGGCGTTTGACTTTACGTTTTTATTTTTGATGTTTATAATTGAATTTTAAGTTATTAAATTTCTATTTAGTCCATCCATAGGATAATTGGACAAAATTTTCAACTTTTTTTCTTGTTTTTTTTTGTTTTTTTTCAAGTTTCACATTGCCATATAAAGTTATTTTAAATCTGCACACATCTAAAAACATATATAATTAGAATCCTAAATAGCATTAACTATTATCGTAATTAGGTGGACTTATAAACTTCTTAATAATTCAGGTTGACAAGAATAAAAATAGTACTTGCCATTATCCTATTTTGGGTATTTGGATCAATAAGTGCTCAAAATCGCTCATATTCAATTGAAGTTTCAGCGGTGGTCGTTGATAATCTTCAGCTCATTACTGTACGTGATCTAGATCTGATCAACCCTGCTTTGCAGGGGGATTTGATAATTGTCAACCCCCTTACCAGTACTTTTGCAGGACAGTTCAAAATCCTAGGAAGCCCAAATAAGTCAATTCGAATCAACTATACCATAAGAGAATCATTGGTAGAGCAAAATGATGGTATAGGTGTAGTGCAAGCTGTTTATTCAATGACGACTGCTGTAGAAGATGTTCAGGCCGCTAGCTTCTTGTTGCCACAAGGCACTGCGAATGTATCTATCGGACCGACAGGAGAGGTTTTCATTTGGTTGGGTGCTGAATTTGATATTTCCCAAGCCACACAGGGAAATTATCTTTCTCAATTTGTACTGGAATTTGAATATATATGACTGCAGGAAAAGCTATTCTTATTTTCTCATTTTCATTCATCCTTTTTGGATTTCCGGGAACTTCCTTTGGACAGCGGACAACTATTTCCACCTGGTCAGGAAGCGATGATGTTACAATTCGACCTATTGGTGTTGGCTATAGTAGTTTGAATTTTAATCAACGTTCGAATAAGATTACTTCGAATTCGGGTGCCATTTATGTTCGAAAAGAAGACGAAAACGTTGCGGTTTTCGAAATAGAAGCTCCAAGTGAATTTCATCTTGAAATAAATATGGATTATACCCCTTACATGGCTAAAGAGGGAGATTTTTCCAAAGGACAGTCTATTCCGATGTCCCTTTATTTAGCCTATAACAATCAAAATGCACCAAATGAAATCGTTGCAAAAAAAGAAAGTATTGATCTGCCTGTAGGGGTTACAAGTATCACGATTCCGGTAAACAGTAAGTATGTGGATGCTTTTATGGCCTCTAATTCGGAATATGGGATGAATTTCGAAAAACCCAAATCGCTGGTATACCTTTTTGTCTTTGGAACTTTGGGTCCGATCAGGTCAGTCTCCGCTGGAAATTATCATAGTCAAATTTCTATAAATGTAAATGTAGCCGGTGGGACGAATTGAGCATATTTTTCCTTTTATGATCTTAGCCTTTTTCATTTCAGGATTTGGAATGGCTCAAAATCAAACTCTTCGCATCAACATCGAATTACCCGCAGGTGTGGAGTTAAGATCAATGACAGGTGCGGAATCTGGCGCAGGCAATGAATTATGGTCGGATTTGTATGGGAAAAACTATGCTATGATAGCAGAGGACGGTTCTTTATTACCTTTGAGATGGATTATGATTCAGACATATGAAAACAGCCAATTTTTGCTCGAAATAAAAAATCAGGATGTACCTGGCAAGCCGACATTCATCTATTTTTTAAATGACAATACAAACAATTTACAGAGTGCTCAATCCTTGAAAGAGTTTCCAGCTTTGTTGAATTTTAATCAAAAGGGCCTGTTGATCAGAAATTTCAAGCCACGAAGAACTACTCTCAAAGCATGGTTAGGCTATTACGGAGAAAATCAACTTGAGTCTTTGCTTTTAGAGTATTTTTAGATTCCGATGTCCTATTGGGATCGATGGCAAAGGTTTACCTCTTGCGAAATTCATCAACTCAGATGGCGGAGTAGTTTAAAACCTTCCATTCTGTTCAAAAAGTGATTTTATTTACATTTAAATGCATTGTCTATTTTTACCTTTTTTAAAATCAAAAGAGGGAATTCTAATTTTTCTAATATTGCATCCCTGTTAAAAATAATTGGCAATACAGGACAGTTTACACAAAAAGCACTGTCTTTTGAGGTGTTAATTGTATAATCTCAAATCCAATTCGATTTCAAGTAAAAATAAAATGGCTGAAGGTTCAAAAATTCTTCAGCCTGGAATACCCAAGGCAGCCTTTCCCCACTTATGGACTACAACTTATACATTTTTGCTTCCGGTTCATTTTTATTATTGGGTTTTTCTATTCATATGCTTTTTACGAACATTGGTAATACCTATTTGAATAAATTGTTGGCTTCCATGATGCTGATGCGTGGGCTTCAGATGATATATTTTATTGCTGTCAATACTGAGCAGACCCTCATTGTTTCTGTGTTATTTAACTCTTTAGGGCCTTTTCTATTTGTATTTGGTGCTTTTTTGTATCTTTATGTGAGAGGTTTTATCAGAGATGAAAGCAGATTACAGAAAAAGGATTTGATTCATTTTATGCCGTTTTTATTTGCTTTCATTGATTCCATACCTTGGTATTTATTGGATGCTGCCACACGAGCTGATTTTATTTCCGATATGATCACCCATCGAGCTTTTTTTATCAAGAATACTTTTGTGATTTTTCCATATCATACGACTTCATTCATTCGAAACGGATTATTGTTGACTTATTTCATTTTAGTATGGCGCATAGTCCTCCGATCTGGGATTATAAAAAATAGGCGAAATAATCCGGTTTTAACGAATTGGATTTTATTCTTTGTGGTAATAACGACACTGTCAAATTTGAATTTATTGGTAAATTCTTTCATAAACATCTTCATAGGGTCTACAGCGAGCAATCTGTTTTTGAGTAATTTTAGGGTTTTTATTCAATCTACTATTTTGTTAGGTTTCCTTGGGTATCTTTTTTACAACCCTAAAGTATTGTATGGTTTTGTTTTCGTCTCAAAAGAATATGCTGTCCCAGGGAAATTAGCGGTCATAGAAACAGTTGATCTGAAACAGGAAAAAGAGCTTCTTGAAAATCAACAAACAGAAATCTTAACAAATTCCCGAAAACAAACTCCAACTATCCATGAAGAAGAAATAGATAGGCTAAAAGCGCAAATGATCTCGATAATGGAAACTGAACAGCCATTTCTCAACCCTGATTTTTCCTTGGGAGATTTAGCCTATCAAATGAGTTTACCTCAGCATCACTGTTCCTATATTTTAAATGAATATGTTGGCAAGAATTTTAGGGAATGGGTCAACGAACACCGTGTGAATTTTTTCATTGAACATTACCCAAGTTTGATAAATACTCAGACTATTGTTTCGATTGCATTAGCATCGGGATTTAAAAATAAAAATACATTTTACAGTGCTTTTGAAAAAGTGACCGGTCAAAAACCATCTCAGTATTTCAGTAAATAAAATTTAGTCTGTTTTTATCTGGAATATCCAGCATTCTTATCCCTCTTTTCCTTGACTCCGGTATTTCATTGATTCTGAATAGCTATCAGAAATCTTAGCTTTTTCACGAACTGGTACCCATTAGACAATCACAGATTGCATTTGTCTTTTTGTCCAACTATCCAATAGTTGGACAAATCTTGGCTGCTATTTCAATTTATTTCAAACTGACTTATTGACTTTTGTACATCCCTTTTTTCCTATTCGTGACTCACATGAAAATAATAAGGGGAACAGAAAGTAACTCCAATAATCAATTAAAATTTATTTCAAACTATGAAAACAACAATCAAAACCTTTATCGCCGCCATACTCACAATAGGCTTCGGTTCATTCGCCATCGCACAGTCCGCGTCAATCTCTGCCAATGCAACGGTAATCAGTGAAATTGCAGTTGCCAATGTAAACAACCTTAGCTTTGGTACAGTGGTGACTGGACAAACCAAATCAATAAATAGCTTTGGTGATGTATCTGTATCCAATGGGCCTGCTCTAGGTACTACCAATAGGGGTGAATTTACTGTCGCTGCGTCAGCAGGTTCGGATGTAAGGTTGTCATTTACTCTACCCAATAACTTGACTGGACCCGGTGCTGCAGTTTTGCCTATTGCTTTTACTTGGGAAGAAGGTGATTTTATGACCTTTGAAGAATACGGGATTAGGGTCATAACGCGGAGTGATGCTTTTTCATTTGTTGTTGACAACACATTCAGCTTTCCTGGAAATAGTTTCCCTACTTTTGAGGCGATACCGGGAACAAATTCAGTTAGGGTTTTCATAGGCGGTCGGGTAGATGCGACAAGCGCTACTGCAGGTTCCTATACAGGCACTATAACGCTAAACGCTACTTATAACTAAAATCTAGTCAAAAAAGACACCGATGGAAATACTGTCTTCTATCGGTGTTTTGATATTTATATCCCATGAAAATTATACTACTTTCTTCCCTTTTTGTATTGATTATTTGGTCTGCCGTAGCCCAGGTATCCTTAGCACCCACGACCGTATTTGCTGATGCCAATGGGATCGGTACGATGTATGTCTCCAATGGATCGGACAAGGCACAAGAGGTCAATATCAGTTTTCTATTTGGCTATCCCGGCAATGACCCCGAGGGAAATGTGGTGATGGTATATGATGATTCTATCCGGGCAGCGCAATCGGGTTTGGGAGATCGGATACGTACCTTTCCAAGGTCTTTTGTACTTGATCCCGGACAGCAGCAGACGGTGCGATTTCAGATCCGTCCTGATCGAAGCAAGCCTTCTGGGACTTATTTTACCCGTGTCAAAGTCCTTTCCGGTGAACAGACCTCTGCCGTAGAAGACCAAGCCACAGAAGGCATCAGTGCACAAGTCAGCTTCAAGTTGGAGCAGGTGATTTCAGCTTTTTATAAGACTGGTGAGACCAGTACAGGTTTGGACTTCAGTAAGTTTGAAGCCGCAAAAAAAGAGGACGCCATTGTAGTGCATTCGGAATTTACTGTTTTGGGAAATTCTCCCTATTTGGGAAGTATTGAGGCACAGGTACGTTCTACAGATGGAAAAGAAGTTGGTAGGCAAGAACAAACTCTGGCTTTATATTACGAAGGAATAAGAACCTTTAGCATACCTATTCCGGAAGACTTGGCATCAGGTACCTATGAGGTAGCACTCACTTTCCAGACCAAGCGTTCTGATATTTCCGTTTCCGATTTGGTTTTTGCAGAACCAATCGTTAAAAAGCTGACGGTCAGTTTTTGACCTTTTTATTCAATCAAAGAACCGGTAAGATTCTTAAACAGAGAGGAACTAGTGCCAATATCAAAAGACCGTGCTTTGCAGTACGTTTATGTACTAGTGCTCTTTCTCGTATTTTTTGCCCTACCCCATAGGAGCTATGGTCAGCGTCAACCGGATGAAGAGGCTCTTTTGACATTTTCACATCCTTCGATCGGACAGTACTATATCAGTGTGGTGTTTTTTGGGGAGGTCGCGTACCTACCCCTTGGAGAACTCCTTAGCTTGACGGGTATTCCATCCACACCATCAACCAATAAATTTGGATTGCAGGGATTTTACCCGAGCCCCAAGGAAACATGGATGATAGATCCCGTGGCTGGATTGATCAGTCTTCAGGGTAAACCCGAAACCCTCCAAGCAGATGATTTCTACTTGGGCGAGCAAGACCTGTACCTTCCTCCTGGTTATTTTAGCAAGATTTTCGGCTTGGAATTTTCGGTTAATCCCTTCAATCTTTCTATGACATTGAAATCTCAGTATGCGCTGCCTATTGAAGAAAAAAACAAGCGCGAAGCACTTAGAAAAAAAATCCAATCCAATGTTGGAGGGCAGGAGCAGTCGGCAATGCGCTACCCACTTGAGCGGAAAATTTTGGGGTTGGGGGTCTTAGATTACAGCCTCAACGTAGATAACTCTCCCGGAAGATCCAATGTAGGACTTCAAATGAGAGCAGGAGCGGAAGTCTTGGGAGGAGACTTTCAGTTCAATATGAACGGGAGCAAGAACAACTTAGGCCAGACCGTAAACCTATACGGATTGAGGTGGAGGTATGTTTTACCATCAGGTTTAGCCCCCGAAAAAAATGCTTTGCTAAGTAGTATCACATTGGGTCAAATCAGTACCTCAAGCCAGACTTCCAGTGCCCAATTGACGGGTTTTGCCCTCAGCAATAACCCATTGATTCCGCGGCGGGAGCTGGACGTCTTTGTGATCGATGGTTATACCGAAAAGGATTCCGAGGTAGAGTTGCTGATTGGCGGTCAGTTGGTGGATTTCATGCGTGCAGATGAGGTGGGCTATTACCGCTTCAATGCACCGGTTACCTATGGGACTGTCCGTCTTACCTTGAAAATATACACTCCGCAAGGTGAAATACTCACCGAGGAGAAGCAGCTACAGATTCCTTTTTCCTTCCTACCAAAAGGATTTGTAGCTTACAATATTCAAGGAGGTAATCTGATGAATGCGCCCGATAGCTTAGCTTCTCACCTGTTGGGACATGCGGATATCTCCTTGGGCGTCAGTAATGCGGTTACGGTTCGAGCAGGCATGAGCTATGGGGATTATTTCGGAGCAGGTAGGACCTCGACTTCTTTTGGTGTTTCCACGCGTCTTTTTCAGCAGTATTTAGTGGACATAGATTACTTACCCTCACGATTCTATAGGGTCAATGCGAGTGTTTTCTATGCAAACAATATCAATATCACCGCGAGGACAACAGAATATTTCTTTGACCAACAGGAGGTAAATGGAGGTTCCAAGCCCCTTAGAGATGCCAATTTGAATGTTTTTGTTCCCTTCCAGCTATTTGGGAAGTTTTCTGGGATCCGCATTGGAGGAGAAAACATCTGGTTGCCAAACGGCTACAGAGGTAGTCTTCAAGCAGATTACAATTATCAAATAGGCAGAGTTGCCACCCGATTCAATTACCGTGCGCAGCTTGTGGGTTCAAGGATTGCCGCTAATTTATCCCCTGAGTTTACCCCAGGGATGCTGATCAGTTCTGTGACTTACTCCCTACCTAGAAGTCCGGGTTTACCTGTTTTTATCAAAGGGATGTTTTTGCGTGCCCAAGCGGCATACAATACCCAAACATCTCAATTGTCTACAGTCAATGTGGAGGTTTCTCAAACACTTTTCAAAAGTGGGAGATTCACAACGTCTTATGATCGGAATATCACGAATAAAAGTGGCGCAATCCAGGTTGGGTTTTTGTACGATTTTAACTTTATCCGCTCCGCTTCACAATACACCGGAAGAAAGGGAGATTACGCTATCAGACAAAGTTTGAGTGGTTCTTTGGCTTTGGACAATCAGTCCGGCAAATTGCTTCCATCAAATCGAGAACAGGTTTCTCGATCCGGGATTTCGGTCCGGTTGTTTGTGGATCAAAACGAAAATGGAGTATTTGATGAAGGCGAAGCGATCATCCCCGCGAAAGGAATTCGCCTGGACAAGTCGGCCAATATGCTTTTGGGATCTGACGGAATTCTAAGAATCACCCAGCTACAGAGCTATTGGGACTATAGATTGGAGTTAGACATCAATGCCCTGCCAGATCCTACCTTGGCACCTAAAGAAAAGGTATTTGGATTTATGGCAGATCCCAATCGGGTCAAATCAATCGATATCCCGCTCTACCGTACCGGGGTTTTGGAGGGGACTGTCCTTAGGGAGACAGCTGTTGGATTCGAAGGAGTAGGAGGCTTACGGATAAGCTTGAAGCGCATAGGAGATGAAGAACCTTTGGATATGATTCGGACATTCTCAGATGGAGGCTATTATGCTTTTGGACTCTTACCCGGTAAATATACCCTAATGATAGACCCAAAGCAGCTGGAGTATATGAACGTAAGGGCAACGCCAGATTTATTGGAATTTGAAATAAAAGCCCTTGTGGATGGGGACTACCTAGAAGGATTGGATTTTGTATTGAAGGCGAAGGATTAGTTTAAATTAAATTGATAAAGGCTTTCTCTTTTGCTTTATAAATAATAGAACTCAAAGATTTTCTTGGGATTCAGAAGCCCTCTAATCCTTAGGTTCTGTAATGATCCTGGAGAAATTTTGAGGATCCTTCGGACCTCGTCACTTTTAACCCAATCTTTTTGCTCATTTTTCATGGGCTTGAACAGTTCTTGGAGATCTTTCAATAATTGATGCCTCAATTCTTCAAGATCCTGCTTGGTGATCAGTTCTATCTTTGTCATGTTTGGAAAATTTGATAGGGAAGCAATTAGGAAAAATAAGTTTGCAATTATTCACAATTAGAAACCACTTTGGGGAAAAATCCATTCTGATATATAATCGGGGTTTTTATTTCTTGGATTAAAATTGGAGATAGCTATTTTAAAAAATCACGATAAAACAAATATGATTTGCTTCAAAAATTTTTACTTAACTCTATTTTAATAATTTCATAAAAACGCTTTGGGTAAAAAAACGTTTGACTTTGCATAAATTTGAATAAAGTAATACTTTATTCTCAATGATCTTATCAGACACTGCACTCATCGAAAAAGTCAACAAAGGTAGTAAAAAGGCCTTCGAAGAGCTCTATGATCAATACTGGGAACTACTTTTTGACGCTGCATTCCAAAGGCTTAAGTCTAAAGATCTGGCAAAGGATGTTGTACAAGAACTTTTTATTGACCTTTGGAATAGAAAAGGTAAAATTCAGGTGAAGCAAAGTCTTAAAGTCTACCTGTTGACAGCTGTAAAATACAATGTATTTAAAGTGATGGATCAAATCAATTTGGAAGAATCCCTAAATGGACATGAAGGGATAGTGATGCTTCCTTCAGATGATATCCTACCTTTTGAGGCTTTGTATGAACAGTTGGAGGATGCTTTGGAAGATTTCCCCGAAATGGCTGGGAAAATCTTCAGGATGAATAAACTTCAGGGCATGTCTGCATCAGAGGTTTCTAAAGAGTTGGGTATAAATATACAGTCTGTACACAATTCAGTCCATAAATCAATGAAGCTTTTAAAAGAATCACTCAGATTTAGTTCAGGTTTTATTTTGTTTTTATAAGCCTTAGGTTATATTCAGAAAGTCCTTTTAATTTCTGTTTGATATTTTCTTTCAATCGACTTAATGTAAAATATCTGCAAATTAATCATATTTGACTTTTGTCGTTTTACCTTTTGCAATGATAAAGCCTCCAATGAATGGATTAACATAGAGGGAACAATCAACCTTTTTTTTTAACCTAACCTTAATCTTGTTTTAGGGTAGTTTCTTCGAATTCCTATCACTTGTAGGTGATGAAAGGAAAAAAACAAAATGATTCAAAAATCAAAGAATCACTTTTTAGATTCTTAAGAGGCAGGAAGCTTCAGGATCAGCAATACCAAGAACTGAAAGATTGGTATCATAGTTTGTATGCGGATCAAGATCAAATTGACTCTGAGGAATTGAAAAAGTTAAAGGAAGATTCTTTGATGGAAATTCGCAGAGCCATCCAGTTTCAGGAAAAAAAGCAATTTTCATGGTATAGTTTGACAGCCGCAGTATTCGCCCTCATATTTCTTTCTACCATCAGTATTTTTTCGATTTACTTTTTCGATTTGACGGATTCAGATAATAGAGGACATGACAATTGGATTACTTTGGAAAGTGGGGCGGGTGAGAGGAAATCCATTTTTTTACCTGATAGTTCAAAAGTGTATATTTCCGGGAACTCAACCATCAGTTATTCTGAAAACTACCTAAACAATAGGGATGTAAAGCTTGTTGGGCAAGCATTTTTTGAGGTTGTAAGCAATAAAGACAAGCCATTTATTGTGCATACAGAAAAATTAAACACCACCGTATTGGGTACTTCATTCAATATCTCGGCACGTAAGGGCGAAGAAGAAAGGGTGGATGTAAAGACAGGAAAAGTAAATGTCAAACAAAGGGAAGGCACAAAACAGACTACTTTGACTAAGGGACAAAGAGTTACGACACAAAATCGTCAGATGGTAACCTCTTTGATATCGAATAAGGAAGAAGTCTTTGCTTGGATAGACAATACCTTGATTTTTAACAATATAACCATCTCTGAAATGGCGGAAAAACTAGAAGACTGGTATGGGATAGAAGTAAGAACCAAAGAAAAATTCAATACCTGTAGGATTACTGGTAAGTATCAGGGTCAGTCTATAGATGAAGTTTTAAAAATCATCAATTATTCTATAAATCTTAAATATCAATGGGAAAATGAAAAATTAATTATTGAAAAAGTAACCTGCGAATAGCAAGTGGGACTGCTCCAACAGCCCCACTAAAGATGCTGCATCAAAATAAAATCCTTCAACACAACACACAAAACTATGAAAAAAAAATTACTGAACCTCTATCTATCCCACTGGTTCAAACAAATGATTGGTCTTAGCCTGATAATTGGGATATTGGGTATTGCAATTCCAACTTCGGCCAACAACCAACTTTCACTCAAAAAAGCCATTAAAATCAATACTGGTGAAAAATTGGTTACCGAAGTTTTTTCTGAAATAGAAAAACAAACAGACTATACATTCTCATATTCCAACAATGCCCTGAAAAGTGCCAAAGTGAGATTGGCAACGAAAAATCCAAGTATAGATGAGTTGCTCAAAACAATGGAACACCAAGCGAAACTTGAGTTTAAATTTATAGATGATACGATTGCCGTGATTGTCAATAATTCCACATCAAATTCCAAAGAGCCTATTTCAATCAATGGAGTAGTTTTGGATAAAATGACAGGAGAAACACTTCCCGGGGTAAATATCTTGGTGAAAGGCAAAAGTCAAGGTACAGCAACAGATATTGATGGCCAGTTTAGTTTGGAGCTGGAAGTAAATGATGTTTTGGTTGTTTCCTTTATTGGTTATGAGCCAAGAGAGCTGAAAGTCACTAACCAGACTGACCTGAGGATCATTCTTTCCCCAACTGAACAGGCAATGCAGGAAGTCATAGTCACGGCATTGGGGATAAAACGTGAGGAAGCTTCTTTGGGCTATGCCACACAGGCATTGAACACAAAGCAACTCACAGATGCCAGGAGTAACAACTGGTCCAATGCTTTGGCAGGAAAGGTGGCAGGGTTACAAGTTGTTGGGGCTGGTGCGGGTCCAATGGGTTCACAGCGAATCACCTTGAGGGGTGAAACATCGCTCAATCTCAACAACAATGAAGCTTTGATAGTGGTAGATGGTGTACCAATAAATGGTCAAATTTCAGGGACAGGCTTTGGCGGCCACCTTGGTTCGGACAGCCCTGTGGATTTTGGATCGGCAGTCTCAGATCTCAATCAGGAAGATATTGAAAGTGTGACAGTACTAAAAGGACCTGCCGCAGCTGCTTTGTATGGATCTAGAGCAGCAAATGGAGCGCTTATAATTACAACAAAAGGAGGAAAACAAAGCCAAAAAGGGATTGGAGTAAGTTTCAATTCAAACATCAGTACAGAGCGAACGGGTTTGAGATGGCCTGATTACCAATATGAATATGGGGAAGGAAGGACATCAGATTACTATTCCTATCTGGATTCGGAAGATGGTCCTAATACAAGTACAAATATCGCAGCGGGCAGGGCTTGGGGGCCAAGATTCAATGGACAGATGTACTATCAATACAATCCTGACCACCCAGAAGGAATCCCTTCCGAAAGAACACCTTGGAGGGCTTATCCCGACTACATCAAGGGCTTCTTCAACCCTGGTTACACCATTACCAATAACATCTCCCTTGAAGGCGCAACGGACAGAAGTTCTGCAAGGGTGTCGATTACCCATTTGAACAACTCGTGGATCATACCCAATACTGGTTTTGAAAGACTTTCGGTGTCTACGGCACTTGACCACAAAATCAGTGAAAAACTAAAGATAAACTCAAGGGTAAATTATGTGAACAAGAAAAGTGATAACCTGCCTATGGCTGGATATAATAACCAAACCGCCATGTACTTTATGATCATAGGCACCACACCAAGTACGGATATCAACTGGTTCAGGGATTATTGGAAGCCTGGTTTGGAGCAGATTGAACAAAAAAATCCATTCAACCCTGGGCCTGACAACATTTATCTTCAGGTATATGAAATGTTGAATACAATCGATAAGCATGGTGTTATTGGTTCTGTATCCGCAACCTATGATTTTTCTGATAAATTGAGCCTCATGTTAAGAACAGGTTTGGACTTGTCACATGAAAACAGAACCCAAAGAAGGCCATATAGTATGACCAAATACCCAAGGGGCATGTTTAGGCAACAGGCTGTATTTAACTATGAAATCAACTCGGATTTTCTGTTGAGCTACAATGATTCCTTTGGTCCTAATTTCAACTTTTCCTTTAATGCCGGAGGAAATACCATGTTCAACTACAATAATTTCAATGGGGTTTATGCAGACCAATTGGCTATGCCTGGCCTATATATGATCAGCAATAGTCTTGACCAACCTGTAGCAGATCCAAGACTTTTAAGACGTTCTATCAATTCGCTTTATGCTTCAAGTCAATTGGATTACAGGGGAATGATTTATCTTGATGTGACTGGAAGAAACGATTGGTCAAGTACTTTACCCTCTCAAAACAATGCTTTCTTTTATCCTTCTGTAAGCACAAGTATCATCCTTGATGAAGCTTTCAATTTGCCAAGCATGTTTTCTTTTGCCAAAGTAAGGATGTCTTTTGCGCAGGTTGGCAATGATACCCAACCCTACCAGACAGCAAGGTATTATGATCAAATCTACGCAACTAGCTTTACCAACAATGCTACATTGTTCAATGCCGATCTCAAACCGGAAATCACAACTGCTTATGAAGCAGGAATTGATTTGAGATTGTGGCAAAATAAGTTAGGAATAGATATTACTGCATACCAAAGTGACAGTAGAAATCAGATTCTAGCTATTCCATTGGACATTACCTCAGGCTACCAGCGGATCTTGACCAATGCAGGCTTGATTAGAAGCAAAGGTTTGGAGTTTGTAATCAATACAAAGCCAGTTACAAGACCTAATTTCACATGGAATACATCCCTCAATTGGTCATACAATAGAAGTTATGTCATTGAACTTGCTGAGGGTTTGACAAACCAAATAATAGGAGAACATTCAGTGGTAAGTTTGGAAGCTAGGGTAGGAGGTAGAATGGGTGACCTTTATGGTTTGGGATTCCAAAGATCACCAGAGGGAGATATCATCTACAACAGCGTCGGTCTTCCTGCACAACTTGATCCTGAAAGAAAAAAATGGGGGAATGCTTTTCCTGATTGGAGGGCAGGGATTCTGAACCAGTTTTCCTTTGGAAAATTTAGGGCTTCGGTTTTGTTTGATGGACAATTGGGAGGAACGGTTTTTTCAATGACAAGCCATAAATTGAACACACTTGGAAAAACCAAAGTAACACTTCCTGGAAGGGAAGAAGGCATAGTCGGTGTTGGAGTGGTAGATAATGGGGATGGTACTTTTTCACCAAATACAGTTCAAACCACAGCCCAGAGATATTATGATGAATACTACAAGCATTCCAATGTTGAGACAAATACTTTTGACGCCTCATTTATCAAACTCAGAGAAGCGCGGATAGAATATGTAGTACCTCTTTCATTTATATACAGATTCGGTATCCAACAAGCCTCAGTGGCACTTTATGGAAGAGACTTATTGCTCTTTACAAAATTTCCTGCCTTTGATCCAGAGGTAGCAATGCTGAATTCCGGATCTTTTCTTCCTGGAGTTGAAATGACCCAATTCCCTTCCACCAGAACAATGGGAATGAACCTTTCCATCAAATTTTAAACGAAACTAAAGATGAAAAAAATAATCCTATACTTTATTGGTTTACTGTTGCTGCATTCCTCCTGCACCGGTGATTTTGAAGAAATGAACCTTGATCCAAACAGGCCGACTGACGTCTTTCCAGGAGTGATGTTGGATCAGCTCCAATACAGGTTGGTAAATTCAAGTATTGGAAGGGCACGCGGGTTTTCACATGAATTGATGCAAATGACTGCTCCACGGCTAAGTATCAACAATGGCTTGCATAGGTATTTTGTGGAACCAAACAATTCATCAGGCTTTTGGGATAACCATTACAGATTGATGACAGATGCTGAGGATATCTATAAAATAGCAGAAAAACTTGATGCAAAAGCGTATATGGGAGTAGCTTTGATTTTGAAAACATGGAGCTACTCACTCTTGACAGATGCTTTTGGTGATATCCCTTATACGGAAGCCAATAGGGTCGAAGAAGGAATCGTGAAACCGATTTTTGATACACAAAAAGATATCTATATCAATTTGCTTCAGAACTTGGAATTGGCAAATGAGCTCCTTTCGCAATCCTCGACTTTTGTTTATGGTGGAGACCTGATCTATCAGACCGACGGTGCCGCTGGGATCTTAAAATGGAGAAAACTTGCAAATTCCCTGAGATTGAGAATGCTGCTTAGGATATTGAGCAAAGACGGCGAGTTGAATGTGCGCCAACAATTGGAAATGATCCTTTCTGATGGAGCAAAATACCCGGTATTCACTTCCAATTCGGATGATGCCATCCTCAGGTATCCAGGAAATTTCCCGTTTTTCAACCCATACTTTAATGCAAGGACGCTTGATTGGAGAGAAGGCACCTATTATACCGAATACTTTATCAATTGGTTAAACAGAAACAATGATCCGAGAAGGACTGTATGGGCAACAACCGTCAATGAAAATGGACAGAGGGTTTATAAAGGTATCATGAGTGGTTATCCCAGCAATGTGGAATATACCGTAAATGCCCACTCAAGTTATCGTGATGAACTCAAAACCCTTCCTGAACTAGGCATTGTCATGACTCATGCAGAAGTAGAACTGATAAAATCAGAATTAGCCTTAAGGGGATTTTATACTGGTGGAACAACAGAATTACACTATCAGCAAGGTATTGAAGCTTCAATGGAACAATGGGGTGTGGAAATGCCATCCAATTACCTTGATCAAGAAGATGTGAAAATTGAAGTGGGGGATGGGTTTGATGCCAAACTGGAAAAAATAATCCAGCAAAAATATTTCGCACACTACTTCAATGATTTCCAATCTTGGTTCGAAAAAAGAAGGACAGGTTATCCCATATTGCCAAGAGGAACTGGTATCCCCGTAGAAAATATATTCCCTTCAAGAATCACCTATCCTAATTATTTACAGGCCCTGAATCAGGAAAACCTTGAGATCGCAACAACAAGAATGGGCGGTGACACGCAAAATACCAAAGTTTGGTGGGAGAAATAAAAACTAATAATCATGAAAAATCATAAATCAAATTACCTACTTATTGTCCTGCTTTTTTTCTTCTCCTGTACCCAAGGAAATGATGAAAAGGCAGCATTGAAAACAGTGGTGATAATCATAGATGGCTTGCGGAAAGATTATATCAGCGAAAGTAATACCCCAAACCTTTATCGCCTTTCACAAGAAGGAGTTGATGGTCTCAACTCCCATTCAGTTTTCCCTTCTTTGACTAGGGTAAATTCAACTTCTTACGCTACTGGAAACTATCCTGCCAGACATGGGATCCTGGGCAATACAATCTACCTTCCCAAGGTAGATCTGATAAAAGGTATAAATACAGGTGATGCCAAAGAACTGATGAAAGCAGATAGCCTGGAAAATGGGAACTTGATAAACACTAAGACTTTTGGTGAATGGGTTGAGGAAAGTGGTCTTGCAGATTTCACAATCTACAGTACTGGGACTACAGGACAGTCCTTCCTTCTAAACCAGCGTGTAAAAGGAAGAGGTATCATCAATCCGGAATTGATTCTTCCAGCATCATTGCGTGATGAAGTGATTGCAAAAATCGGAGAAATACCAAATAGGGAAAGACCAAATTTGCCGAGGCATAAATGGGTTACTGATGCTTTTATCAACTTTGACCTCAAGTCCGATAAATCCTCCATCAGTACTATTTGGTACTCTGACCCAGATGCTACAGCACATGGTACAGGGATAGGCTCTGAAATGACCATGGCCGCAATAAAAAGCGTAGATGCCCAAGTAGGAAGGATTCTTGAAAATGTCAAATCCAATGGAATGGGAGAAAGGTTCAACATCATTATATCTGCAGATCATGGTTTTTCAACACATATAGGAGAGGTTTCACTTGATGAATTTTTCATTCAAAAAGGGTTGAAACTTTCAAAAGAATCTGACGATGTGATTGTAGTAGGTGGTGGGGTCTATGTTAAGGATAAAAATTCCATTCAACAAATTGTCGAAACTTTACAGGAAGAAGAATGGATTGGAGCTTTATTTACTGAAGCTAAGCAGGAAGGGCAAATGATAGGGAAGGTGCCAGGAACATTTTCTCATGATGTAGTCTATTGGAATAATAAGGAAAGGATGGCAGATATATTAGTAGATGTAAACTGGAATGATTCGATCAATGAATTTGGCTATAAAGGTTTTTCTTTCAATAGGGGAAAAGCTGGACATGGATCATCGAGTCCTTTTGAGATGCAAACTCCTTTTATTGCCTATGGCGCTGCATTCAGGAAACAATATGCAAATCCACTTCCAACTGCTTTGATAGATATTATGCCTACCGTTTTACACATCCATGGGATCAAGACTGACGGTGAAGTGGACGGAAGGGTTTTGGCTGAGATACTCATTGGTAATACACAGGAATATAAAGCCCCTAACCAGGAGATATTTGAAGAGGGAAATACATTGGCAACCCAAACTTACAATCTGAAAGTTTTCCGAAGCAGTTGGGACGGCAAAGCTTATTTCGATTATTCAAAAACAGAAAGAAAGCGAAATTGACCTTCTAGATTCTCAATCTTTACTCTTTAGGTTTGAAATCCATAAAAAACTATAAAAATTCTAGCTTGCCGATCTTTGATCTAGGCACTTCAATTGGTTTTGCAAGTATGAAAGATTAATTGTCAATTGAAGACTGAGGATTTTTCTTCGGTCTTCAATTTTTTTGAATATTGACCAAATAATTTTGTGTTTTTCATTCTGTTTTTCAAATTTTTATTGACAAGGTCAAAATTGATTTTGTTGTTATATTGAAATATCCCTGATAATTTAACATCATTAATAAGCTAGACTTCAGCTGGCATAAATTAAGCAAATCTGAATACGAACCAAAAGTAACAATCAAAGGAAAGGAGCTGGTAGAAAAATACTAATGGGTAGTTTAATAATTAAAAATGGAAGGATGCAAGTCAAATTTCATGACAAGTGCAATTTCAAAAGCCTTAAAAATCATCTTAAGAATCACCTCTAGAATCCCTTTGTTTCTTTAAAAAAACAGAAAGCAGATTGGATTTCGAACTAATATGAATAATTTTGTAATGATGTAACATGCATTTTATAAGTTGTAAACATCGAATTATTCACCTCTTTCTATAAATGTCTGGATTTAATTTATTGCTTCTAATAATTTCCTCTTTTTATACTTTATTATCTTTTATCTATCTCGTAAAAAATAATGGATTACGATATCAAGAAAAGTTGCTGGCTCTAACTTTATTGATATATTCCTTATTTTTTATGTCTAGGATCATTTGGTTTGACTTTGGTTTAATTTTAACAAATGTCTATTTCCTTGGTATATTTAGTCCGATAATGTTTTTGCCGGCACCCTTGTTTTATTTGGCAGTAAGGAATATCAGTGAGGGGACTAATGAATTTTATAAAAGAGACTTTATACATTTTCTTCCTGCATTGCTGAGTTTATTGGATTTATTACCCTTTTTCTTTTTTTCCATCGAAGAAAAGGAGCAAATAGTGAAATTGATTTTGAGTTCACCAGCAAAAATTAATTTTTATATAACTGGAATAATACCTAGCATTTATGTTTTTTCAACAAGATTGGTTTTGACTATAATTTATTTTGTGTTTTCTCTTTATTGTTTTTTGAAGTCCAAACGAATCAGGTTACTTGAGCATGATGGTTATAAAAAATGGCTTTATACTACACTGATCTTTATACTTTCTTTGAAGGTTTTGATGATTTTATTATCATTTTCCTCTTATTTTATTCAATTGTCAAATCAAGAATTCCCAAAAGTTCGAAAAACTCTGATAGTTTCGATTTTGGTTATTATTTCTATCTATATTTTCAGGATTTATTCTACACTCAATTTTAGTTTTATAAAGAATACGCAAAATCAACCTCTGAAGAAAAAAAGTAAATCTGTTGTTAAATCAAGTTCCATCCTGGAGGTTGATCCTACTCCTTTTTCATCTGAAGAGATTGAGAGTAAATCCAAATTGAAGGAATTGATAGAAACTGATTTGATATATTTGAATAACAGTATTACGGCAAAGGATTTAGCTAAACTATTAAAGATTAATACAAGAGAATTACCAGCTCTTCTACAAAGTGTCTATGGGTGTACTTTTAAAGATTTAATAAATCGGCTTCGTATAAAATACGCTTTAAAAAAAATTGATGATAATTTTCTGGATACCCAAACCATAGAAGCACTAGGTCAGGTTTCTGGGTTCAATTCTCGAATTACTTTTTTCAATGCTTTCAAAAAAGAACAAGGTTGTAGTCCAAATGAATACTGGAAGAGATATCAAGATGGGGAGGGTACGGAGCATTTATAGATTAAAAAAGCGCTTGTATAAATCAAGATTTTAATTCGGGAAAAGTGTATCTTGTTTTCTTTCACTTAAATTTCAAAAAACAAAACCTATACTAGGATGTCAATAATTTAGAGTGTTTCAATTGTTATATTTTTGCTCAATTCTTTAACAATTCGACGAGATATTAATTTGGATTTTTATTTTGAGCATGATTTAAACCTATTTTCTTTTTTAGACTTCAATTTTCACGATACCTATTTTGTATTTCATTTTGCCAGAAATGAACTTCTCTGACTATGTGTTTCAAAAACCGTTTTTGAAACATGCATAAGTTGAAAGTGCGTGGAGAAATGGTGTGATTTACGGGAAATTAGTACAAATTCATACGGTTTCAATAACATGTTGAATTTTGAAATCAATTAATTCCACCAGAAATAGGTCCACAAATTATCCCAAAACTTATATAAAGTAAAATGAAGAAAAATCTACTCTTGCTCACGTTGTTATTTTTCATTCCTTATTTGATTCAGGCTCAAGTTGGGATAGGAACAGAAAATCCACATGTTTCTGCAGCATTAGAAATTGAATCAAGCACTAAGGGGCTATTGATTTCCCGGATGACCTCTATTCAGAGAGAAGCAATTCAAAATCCGGCTACAGCTTTATTGATTTTTCAAACAGACGGTGACGTCGGCTTTTATTATTATGATGGAAATTCATGGATATTGTTGAAGAATTTTTCCCAAGAGAATGCAGATTGGAATGCTATTGACGGTGGGGCTAAAATTTTGAACAAACCACAGATATCTAAAGCAGGACTTTCAGGAGAATTTTATGATTTGAAAAATATTCCTGAATTAGTTTTTGTTTCAGACACGTCAAAAATGTTGATGACATATTTAACACTGTCTAAAATTCAACCTATTCTTGATTTGAAAACAGATAGAGCAACTTTTGAAGCTGAGATCATAAAAACAAATCAAACGGTAGCTATAAATTCAGAAAACATCACTTTGAACAAAGGCGAGATTGATGAATTGAAGATCGTTACAGATGAAAACAAAGCAGATATCTTGACGAATACATCTGACATCCAAACAAATGCTAATAACATTCAAACCAATACCTCCAACATTTCCACCTTGGAAACTGCAGTATCTGAGAACAAATTGGATATCAAAACCAATTCGGATAACATCTCTTTGAACAAAGGCGAGATTGATGCTTTGAAGATCGTTTCAGATGAAAATAAGGCAGATATCTTGACGAATACATCTGACATCCAAACAAATGCTACTAACATTCAAATCAATACTACCAATATTTTACAAAACACTGCAGACATTTCCACTTTGAAAACTGTGGTATCTGAGAACAAATTAGATATCAAAACCAATTCGGATAACATCACTTTGAACAAAGGCGAGATTGATGAATTGAAGATCATTACAGATGAAAACAAAGCAGATATCTTGACGAATACATCTGACATCCAAACAAATGCTAATAACATTCAAACCAATACCTCCAACATTTCCACCTTGGAAACTGCAGTATCTGAGAACAAATTGGATATCAAAACCAATTCAGATAACATCACTTTGAACAAAGGCGAGATTGATGTTTTGAAGATCGTTACAGATGAAAACAAAGCAGATATCTTGACGAATACATCTAATATACAGACGAACGCTACTAACATTCAAACCAATACCTCCAACATTTCCACTTTGGAAACTTCGGTATCTGAGAACAAATTGGATATCAAAACCAATTCAGATAACATCACTTTAAACAAAGGCGAGATTGATGTTTTGAAGATCGTTACAGATGAAAATAAGGCAGATATCTTGACGAATACATCTGACATCCAAACAAATGCTACTAACATTCAAATCAATAGTACCAACATTTCCACTTTGGAAACTGCAGTATCTGAGAACAAATTGGATATCAAAACCAATTCGGATAACATCACTTTGAACAAAGGAGAGATTGATGCTTTGAAGGTAGTTACAGATGAAAACAAGGCAGATATCTTGACGAATACATCTGATATTCAGACAAATGCTACTAATATTCAAACCAATACTGCAAACATTTCCACTTTGGAAACTGCAGTATCTGAGAACAAAGTGGATATCAAAACCAATTCAGATAACATCACTTTGAACAAAGGCGAGATTGATGCTTTGAAGGTAGTTACAGATGAAAACAAGGCAGATATCTTGACGAATACATCTGATATTCAGACAAATGCCACTAATATTCAAACCAATACTACCAACATTTCCACCTTGGAAACTGCAGTATCTGATAACAAATTAGATATCAAAACCAATTCGGATAACATAACTTTGAACAAAGGAGAGATTGATCTTTTGAAGATCGTTACAGATGAAAATAAGGCAGATATCTTGACGAATACATCTGAAATCCAAACGAACGCTACTAACATTCAAACCAATACTACCAATATTTCCACTTTGGAAACTGCAATATCTGAGAACAAAGTGGATATCAAAACCAATTCAGATAATATCACTTTGAACAAAGGCGAGATTGATGCATTAAAGATCGTTACAGATGAAAACAAGGCAGATATCTTGACGAATACATCTGATATTCAGACAAATGCCACTAATATTCAAACCAATACCTCCAACATTTCCACCTTGGAAACTGCAGTATCTGAGAACAAATTGGATATCAAAACCAATTCGGATAACATCACTTTGAACAAAGGCGAGATTGATGCTTTGAAGGTGGTTACAGATGAAAACAAGGCAGATATTTTGACGAATACGTCTGATATACAGTCGAATGCTACTAATATTCAAACCAATACTACCAATATTTTCCAAAACACAGCAGACATTTCCACTTTGGAAACTGTGGTATCTGAGAACAAATTAGATATCAAAACCAATTCGGATAACATCACTTTGAACAAAGGCGAGATTGATGCTTTGAAGATCGTTACAGATGAAAATAAGGCAGATATCTTGACGAATACATCTGAAATCCAAACGAACGCTACTAACATTCAAACCAATACTAACAATATTTCCACCTTGGAAACTGCAGTATCTGATAACAAATTAGATATCAAAACCAATTCGGATAACATCACTTTGAACAAAGGCGAGATTGATGCTTTGAAGATCGTTACAGATGAAAACAAGGCAGATATCTTGACGAATACATCTGACATCCAAACGAATGCTACTAACATTCAAACCAATATTACCAATATTTCCACTTTGGAAACTGCAGTATCTGAGAACAAATTGGATATCAAAACCAATTCGGATAACATCACTTTGAACAAAGGCGAGATTGATGCTTTGAAGATCGTTACAGATGAAAACAAAGCAGATATCTTGACGAATACGTCTGATATACAGTCGAATGCTACTAATATTCAAACCAATACCTCCAACATTTCCACCTTGGAAACTGCAGTGTCTGAGAACAAATTAGATATCAAAACCAATTCGGATAACATCACTTTGAACAAAGGCGAGATTGATGCTTTGAAGGTAGTTACAGATGAAAACAAGGCAGATATCTTGACGAATACATCTGACATCCAAACGAATGCTACTAACATTCAAACCAATATTACCAATATTTCCACTTTGGAAACTGCGGTATCTGAGAACAAATTGGATATCAAAACCAATTCGGATAACATCACTTTGAACAAAGGCGAGATTGATGCTTTGAAGATCGTTACAGATGAAAACAAAGCGGATATCTTGACGAATACATCTGATATACAGACAAATGCTACTAATATTCAAACCAATACTGCAAACATTTCCACCTTGGAAACTGCAGTATCTGATAACAAATTAGATATCAAAACCAATTCAGATAACATCACTTTGAACAAAGGCGAGATTGATGCTTTGAAGATCGTGACGGATGAAAACAAGGCAGACATACAAATTAATTCCTCAGCAATTTTAGCAAATACCGGTGAAATCACCTCTTTGAGCAATGCGGTATCTACAAATATTTCAAGTATTCAAACCAATGCAACAAACATTGCGCTCAAGGAAAATAGTGCAAACAAGTCAGCAGACATTACTTTATCAGATCCAACAGACACATTGTTTCCTACTGAAAGGGCTGTGAAGACTTATGTGGATGGAAAGGTTATTGATTTAACAACATACGTTAGTGGAGTCTTACCCATAGTGAATGGAGGTACTGGTTCAGGTACTAAAAACTTTGTTGATTTGACAACAAACCAATCAATTTCAGGACGTAAAAACTTCCAAGCTGATGTTGAGGTTAATGGAGTTCTTGTGGGTAGAGGAAATCATAATGAGAATTCTAACACTGCTTTGGGCTTAGGTGCTTTATCTTCGAATACAGGTTATGCAAACACAGCATTAGGTAGAGGAGCTTTAGCTTCAAATACTTCGGGAAATAGTAATACTGGAGTCGGTTATATACCACTTGTAAATACAACTACAGGATCAGATAATGTAGCAATAGGGGGACAGGCATTAGCAACAAATCAGACAGGTTCAGGAAACATTGGTATAGGAACAAATGCAAATGTTTCAGAAGGGAATCTTTCAAATACAATTGTAATCGGGCATAACACTACAGTTACAGCAAGCAATACTATCAAGCTTGGAAATGACTTTATTACTGATTTAAAAACTTCCGGCAAGCTCACAACAGGAGCAATAACATTACCAAATACAGATGGCATAGGAGGACAAGTACTATCGACAAATGGATCAGGGATAGTGAATTGGGTAACTCCTGCTATAGCAACAAATGATGATTTTGTTGATTTGACTTCAGATCAAAATATAGCTGGAATGAAAAGCTTCAATTCCAATTTACTTGTAAATGGAATTTCAGTTGGAGGTAGTTCGGGAATGATGGGCAATGAACCTACTAATACATTTTTAGGATATGAGGCTACTACAGGAGCATTTGGAAACGAATCGGCTGCAATTGGGAATAGGGCGAGTGCCACTGGTTCTCAATCTATAGCTCTTGGATCCAATGCTCAGGCTAATCAAACTCAAGGAATTTCGATTGGCTATTATTCATCCATAGGTTCAGGATATGGTTTTGCAATCGGGAGTTATTCCAAATCTAATGCAATGTATTCTGTTGCCTTAGGCCCATTTGCCCAAACCCAAGGAGATTATTCAATTGCCTTGGGGTATGAAGCGAAAGCAAGTGGTCAAAACTCTATGGCCTTAGGGAAAAATGCCAATGTTGACACAGAGAATACCATCCAACTAGGAAATACTGCTATCACTGATGTCAAAACTTCAGGAAAGCTTACAACAGGAGCAATTACATTGCCTAATACCGATGGTGCTGCGGGACAGGTTCTAACTACAAATGGAGCAGGAGTTGCAGATTGGACTACTCCAGGTGCTTCTGTGTCTTCAAATAGAACAGTTTTGACTACAGTCACTATTGAAGCCACAGAGCTCAACAATTATGATGTATCTGATGTTACTGTCATTTTTGTTAAACCTGCTTCATCTTGGACAAATATTTATGGTTTAAAAGGCGGAGTTTTAGGTCAGTTCATACATATCTACACTGTAAACAATCAAACTACGAATTGCTGTAATGGTATCGTATTTCATAATTTCAATAGTTCTAACAATACAGGAACTCAAAAATTTGTGGCACCTGGAGCGATATTAGTCGATTCCAATTCAAATACAACCCTTGTTTTTGATGGAACTTATTGGAGAGTATCTAAAGTAGGCGGGATGTATTAATTCCTAAGAAAATAATTTGACGGTAGAATAGATCCTGAAATCAAATAGATTTTTGAAGGATTCTATCATTTGAAGCAAGGCTATCATTTATAATGGACAACTAGTTCGTGGAGATAATTAATTACTGGTAAAAAGAAATTGTTACAGTGTAATTGAAGTCCTTGCTTAGTGTTTAAATAATATGATTATCCGCTTTCTTGCACGTAGCCAAACAATAAATTGTCGAATGAAAGATTTGTAATTCTGTATACTCTGAGCTATTTACTGCTGACGAATATCCGCAACTTACAAAGCTACTTCTCACGCTACGTGCAACAATGCAGTTACTCATTTTAAATAATTTCTATATTAATACACCCTTCTTTTATTTAGTTAAGTAAAAATTACTTTGTAGAATATGAAAAACTACTTCAAACTATTTTTGACACTTACCATTTTATTCTTCATTACTGCAGACCTTTTTTCGCAAAGTCTAACTTTGGTTAGCGATGCGAAAATAAGTTTGAAGCAGGAAGATGTTATTTTATCAGCTCCTTCTATAAAGCTATTTGATACAAGTCAGATTATCCAAGCAGAAAAGGTGAGGCTCACCCAATCCGATTTTATACAATTATTGAGTGCAAATGCATCATTGAGAACAAGAGTCTTAAAAAATGGTGAAAAAGCACACATTCAGGTTGGTATTGGAAGCAAAGCTGATATAGTAATTATCAACAGATCTGCATCTGGAGCCTATTCAATTGGTATGGATAGGTTAAATGATTCTGAGTCACTTCCATTTTTATGGAAAATCTCATCTTTAAATTCTAACATGTCTGTTGATATGGTAGATTTGCAATTTTTTTGGGATAAAGATGCAGAACCATTGGATTTTCAACTGAAATCCTTGATGAAAAGAGAAGGGGAAGATTGGATGATGGAATACGATCAGGAAATTCAAGATACTGATGTCCAACTTAGAAGGTTTTCATTTATAGATTCTAAACCTACTGCTTTCACAATTGCGACCAATAGATTGGATTCCGATGAAGATGGTGTACCTGACATCATTGAGATAAGGGAAGGGACTGACCCTAAAGATCCAACTGATTACTTGGATACAGATGGAGATAAGGTTCCTGATTACATTGAGAATATTCAAAATACAAATCCGTTGGATCCCATCAGTTATTTGGATTCAAATCAGGATGGAGTACCTGATTATGTTCGGGATAGGTCGCCTATCATGTTCATTAATCTTTCCAATGTTCAGATTCCTTGGGGATTCTCCAGTATTGATACCGTACTGCCGGATTCACTGATAGCTGTGTTGGGATCAGGGAAAATAATTAACATGAATATCATTTGGGATAAATCCAATTTGGATATTTTCAAAAGGGGTATTTATGATGTTTCAGGCAGCTTTGAACTGTCACCAGGACTTTTTGATGCCTATCAAATACCATCAAATATGCAGATGGAAGTCTTGCCAAAACCTGCACCTGAAGATATACGCTTATCAAATAATGTCTTTGATGCTGAAAAATCAGGCAATGAAGTAGTTATTGGAAGCTTAACTGTCCTTGATCCATTTGATAATCAGCATAATATTCAACTTTCAGGTTTGGCTTTTGATAATGTCTATTTTGAAATAAGGGATGGAGTTTTGTTCTGGAGTTCAGAGTATAGGGCAGATGGGCAAACTAGATTCAGAATTTTGATAAGCGTCCATGACCGAGATGGGAATGTCCTCGAAAAAGAGTTCACGATCATAAGAAATAGGATGTCTGTAAGTGACATTGAGATTGTGAATACATTTACACCAAATGGAGATGGAATGAATGACACTTGGGGAGTTCGTGAATTAAGGTTCTACACAGGAGTAACACTACAAGTTTTTGAAAGAAGTGGAAAACGCGTTTTCTATACTCAAAATCCAGATGATAGATGGGATGGAACTTTCAATAATATTGAACTGCCTATAGGTACTTATTATTGGACCGTAGAAGTAGAGGAAACAGGAGAGATAAGAAGGGGGATGTTGAATCTATTGAGGAAATAGGAGTAAGGATCAAAATAAAGGGAAAAATATTGTAATGATGTTTTTCTCCTTCACTTTGATCCTTCGAAATAAAATATAGGAACAGCTCAATTAATTGGGAAAAAACCATGAAAAAAATATATATACTTTGCTTTTGCTTTTTGTTTGTCTTTGAGCTTTATGGACAATCTAGGAAATACATTTCACAGTTTAGCCATTTGCAGAGCTATTTCAATCCAGGTCTGACTGGCTATGAAGGATCCAATTTTAGGGGTTTTGTCAGGAATCAGTGGGCCGGGTTTGAAGGTGCACCGAAAACATACTTTGCATCATTGGAAATCGATGTAGCAGATTTTTCAAAAAATTCAGATCCTGATAAAAATGCCTTGGGGATAAATATTCTTCATGATCAGTTTGGACCATTTGTTGAATCTGAATTGGTAGCAAGTTATGCTTCAAGGATTCAGGTAAGTGAAAAAACCTTTTTGAGGTTAGGAATAGGCGTGAATCTCAACTCAATCAGGTTGGATGGGACCAACCTAAGTACAGAGCAAGCTTTAGATCCCTTGGTAGGGCAATATATCAATGGCTTTGCTGATATGCGGGTTTTGGATTTTAATATTGGAATGGCTATAACTAATGCCAATTGGTACATTTCCTATGCAGTCCACAATGTCAACCAAGGATCGATCAGTTCTGGTGATATTTTTATGGATCGTAGACCTAGGGTAGGAGTTCTTCAAGCAGGATATAGGTCTGCTTTGAGTGAAAATCTGGCCGTGGCTACCAATTTTATGTATAGATCCCAAAGGGATTTACCGGAGAATATTGAGTTTAACTTCAAGGTGTTGATGATGGATAAAATATGGTTGGGAGCAGGCCATAGGATTGATTATGCCAATAATTTTCAATTGGGAATCATTTTCCCTGTGATGCGAATTGGCTATGTCTATGAGTTGCCAATGGTAAAATCATTCCTTTTGCCAAATACCACACATGAGTTTTTGGCTGTAATTCCACTTTTTAGAAAAAACACCAGAGAAAATAAGCATGAAGTATTGATTTGGTAAAGAAAAATAATTGACGTGAATTTTCTTGGTAATGATTGAATTGAAGGCAGTCAATAAGCAAATCAAATATTGAGAGCGAAATTTGTTGAATCCTTTCCCGGTACCGAATTACCCGTACGACAGTTTATCCGCCGCGGCGGATGGTTTAAGCCGAAAAAGGGATGTTAAAGCAGTATTTTGATTACTGAAAAAATTGTTGATCAATTACAAAAAAAGCCTCCAATCAAAAGATTGAAGGCTTTTTTACTAGAGTAGAGAGTGGGGGATTCGAACCCCCGGTACGGAATTACCCGTACGACAGTTTAGCAAACTGCTGGTTTAAGCCACTCACCCAACTCTCTATTTTTGGTGCTCACGATATAAATACTATGAACAAAATTAGTTAGACGATTAAACTATTCCTTGATTGAAACATTTTGACGTCTAATTCGATGCAAATATAATGGAATATTTTTCATATAAGCAATATTGATTTCTGTTTATATGACTATTGAAATCAAAAAAATCACAAGTATTTATTAAGCGTCTGTTTATCAATTAGTAAATTTTACAGGGAAAATGTTAAATATTTTTTCGCCGATGGATTTTTCTATTTGACCTTCTAGTATCTATCATTTTTTTACTTGATTATAGGCTTCTTTGCCAGTAGCTTCAATTCCAAGGTAGATTGCTCTGTTACATTCAATATCTGTGAATCTCTAAAATCAATTAATATCGGAGTTGAGTGTAAAAAGATTTTTTTGTCGTAACTGGTGAAGTTTCGTACTTACATGTATTTAAATCTAAATCAGCTTTTTTACTCATAGTTTCAAAATTTGATATGTTTTGTGTAAATTGAGACACTAATTCAAATGAAAACAAAATTTTAATTAACTATTGGTAAAATATGGCGTAATTATAATTTTAGCCAAACGAGTTAAAAAAAAGTTGAAAATCATGAAAAATACCAACTAGTGGGTATTTTTTGGAGTATTTAAGTTGCTTAATTTTACCATTGTCTAAGGATACACAAGGTAAGTTTTTTTTAAGGCGAATTGTTAAATTACAAAAGCTTTGAAATGTGATTGAAAACTTAATTTTATATAATAATATCTGAATTTGAACGAAATATTATAAAAGCATGGTAATAGAATCTCTCCACGGCATTTTTACAATTGTGACGAATGAAATTAATCATGATCAACTATTGGTCAGAGCCAAAAACAAGGAAGAATTAATGCGTATTTTTGATGAAAAAAGGATCTGTAGGTGTACAGAGGAACAAAACGACTATTGTGTTCAAATGTGCAAACAAGAATTTGCAAATACTTTGATAATGATGATCAAGGAAATAAATTACTCGGATTTTAACAAAGTATTGTTTGAAATTAACAATGTTTCTAGCAAGGTATTAGCTTAATATTGATCAACTTACAAGTAATTTATAAAGATCATGAATCCATTCATGGTCTTTTTTTGTTCTAAAACGTTATATATTTCAGATATTCACGTCTCAATCAAACTTTCAACATGGATTTCGTCGCTGATCTTTTAAAAATAGTACTGCCTGCTGCTTTGGTGATTTATGGAATGTATCTCACTGTAATCTCTTTTTTAAACAAAGAAAGAGAAAAGTTACTCGTCAGCCTTAAAACTCAAAATACACAGACCATATTGCCAATTCGTCTTCAAGCTGGTGAAAGGCTTTGCTTATTGCTGGAAAGAATTACACCAAATAACCTAGTAAGAAGAGTTAATCAAGCCGAATTTTCGGCAAGGGATTTACATACCCAATTGCTTCATGAAGTGAGGGAGGAGTTTAACCATAATTTGTCCCAACAAGTATATTTTTCTGATGAAACATGGGAGTCTGTAAAGCGTGCTGTTGAAGGAGTAGTCACGATAGTAAATTCTTCGTTTCAAGATATGAATGAGGAAGCAAGAGGAATTGATTTGGCAAAAAGAATCTTCCAAAGAACTTTGGATGAGAGAAATGATGGCATTCAAATTGCCCTATCTAAGGTCAAATCAGAAATAAGAATTTACTTTTAATTCAAAATCATGGCTTCGATAAAAGATAAATCAATAAGTTTTTACCAAAAAGCAAGAATGCTTTATTTGGAAAAAGCAGAAATCATTGCCGGAGAGGAGAGTAAGCTAAAAGATTTACTTCAAAAAACATCTAGTAGAATCAAAGACCTTTCAAACCATCCAAATGTAAAAACGGTGATAGAACCGATAATGGTTTTCAAAAGGATGATAAATGCCCATAAAAATGGTACACACAAGTTATCTACAAAAACACTCGGACTATTGGTCTTAGGACTGTTGTATTTTGTAATGCCAATAGATATTATTCCTGATTTCCTACCATTCATAGGTTTTGCAGACGACGTGTCAGTTGTAATCGCTATTTTTAATTTATTGAAGAATGAAATTGAAGATTTTGAAGCTTGGGAAAAAACGCAGCTTAAATAAATTAAGAAAAACATAAAAAAAATGAATAAACTAGCGATAATTTCCGGAACATCTGGATTGATTGGAATGCAACTTTTACACGAGTTACTGAAGGGATCCACATATGATACGGTCATTTCCGTTGGCAGAAGAACTTTAGCTTTAAAACATGACAAATTGATTCAGTTGGAAGTGGATTTTAAAGAAATCATCAATTTGGATTGGGAAAGTAAATTAAGAGATGCTGATTTGGGGGGTATTGTTTTCCCCATAGTCCAGGCTATAAAAGATAAAAAAGTTGATATCCATGCATTTTGTGCTTTAGGGACTACCATCAAAGCGGCAGGATCAAAGGAGAAATTTTACATGGTCGACCATGATTTTGTTTTCAATTTTGCAAAATGGGTTTTTGAATTAGGGGCAAAGAGATTTATGTATGTTAGCGCTATGTCTGCTAATCCACAATCTAAGATTTATTATAACAGTGTCAAAGGTGAAATTGAAGAAGACCTAAAGGTAATTCATTTTGATTATTTGGGCATTTTCCAACCTTCATTACTTTTAGGCTCGCGTTCTGAATTTCGACTAGGAGAAGAAGTCGCGAAGATTTTGTCCAAGCCAATTTCTTGGCTGAAGATTTTGAATAGCATCAGGCCTATCTATGATTATAAGGTCGCCAAAGCCATGATTTTTCATGCAAATGAAGCGAAGAATGTAAAAGTTGAAGTAGTTCAATCAAAAGAAATGCAAGCGTTTTAAGTTATGATTGTAGTGATACAAAGAGTCTTAGAATCTTCAGTTAAGGTAGATGGGAAAATTTGTGGAGAAATTGGAAAGGGTCTTTTAGTACTTCTTGGAATTGAGGATGCTGACAAACAGGAAGATATAGATTGGTTATCTAAGAAAATTGTCAATTTGAGGATTTTTCCAGATTCTAATGAAGTCATGAACAAAAGTGTTTTGGACATTGAAGGAGATATCCTTTTGATTTCCCAGTTTACATTGCATGCAAGTACAAAAAAAGGCAATAGACCTTCATATATCAAAGCTTCGAAACCAGATTTTGCAATTCCTATGTACGAGAAGTTCATAGAAGCTTTGCAAAAAGAATTGGGTAAACCTATTCAGACTGGGATTTTTGGGGCAGATATGAAAGTAGCACTGATCAATGACGGTCCTGTCACAATAAATATTGATAGCCAAAATAGAATTTAGCAATTGAACTTATGAATTTGAATTCAAAACAAATCACAATAGAACAAGCCCAAAAGGATGTAGATCACTGGATAAAAACCGTAGGGGTAAGGTATTTTGGTGAATTGACAAATATGTCAATTCTGATGGAAGAAGTAGGGGAGCTTGCCAGGATTATGGCACGAAAGTATGGAGAGCAGTCTTACAAAGAATCGGATAAAGGTGGGGATTTGGCTGATGAGATGGCAGATGTGCTTTGGGTGTTGATCTGCCTTGCCAATCAAACAGGGGTGAACCTGACGGAAGCGCTAGAAAAAAACTTTGAAAAGAAAAATATTAGAGATAAGGATAGGCATCAAAACAATGACAAATTGAGGTAAACACTTTTCAGTTTCTTTAAGTTAGTAAGAAATGAAAAAGGAACATTTACCTTCAAAAATTTGCATAGTTTGCAACAGACCATTTTCTTGGAGAAAGAAGTGGGAAAAGAATTGGAATGAAGTCAAATATTGTTCTAAAAAATGTCAAGGAAATAGAAGGAGTTCCTCTTAAAAATGACTTGACAAAGCCTGTTTTCACATTGATTTTTTATGTTTAATCTTTAATAATTTTACTATTTCAATGAATTTTGCCTTCATTTTTTAACTTGTGGTATTAAATATTAACTTTGTCTCAGAAACAAATTTTTGATAATGAGTAACCAAAATATTATACCCAAAACTAGCTGGGTAGCAGTACCAAAAAATTCAGATTTCACTATTTACAACCTGCCTTTTGGAATATTTGAAACCAAAAGAATTTCTGCTAGAGCAGGAATAGCAATTGGTGACAAAATTGTTGATCTTTCGGTGCTTCATGACGAAGGTTTTTTCTCAGATATTACCCAATTACCAAACGATATCTTCCTCAGAGATGCACTCAATGATTTCATAGCGCTAGGTAAATCAGTGACCCGCAAAGTTAGGGAGCGAGTGCAGGATCTTTTGGAAGAAGAAAATGAAAATTTAAAAGAACATCAATGTAGGGGAAAGGCAATGGTCAATCGAAAAGAAGCGATCATGCATCTTCCTGTAAAGATTGGGGATTACACAGATTTTTATAGCAGTATCGAACATGCCACCAATGTGGGCACGATGTTTAGAGATCCGGATAATGCACTTTTACCTAACTGGAAACACCTACCTGTTGGATATCATGGACGGGCATCATCTATCATTCCTTCTGGTATACCAATCACTCGTCCCAAAGGACAATTCAAAGACCCAAATATGGAATCGCCCGAATTTGGCCCGAGCAGAAGGTTGGATTTTGAAGTTGAATTAGCATTTATCACAGGGAGAGCCACCAAAATGGGCGATTCTATCAAAACAGCAGATGCAGAGGATTATATTTTTGGTTTTGTTCTTTTCAATGATTGGTCAGCAAGAGATATTCAAGCTTGGGAATATGTACCACTAGGGCCATTTCTTGGAAAAAATTTCGCTTCAAGCATTTCACCTTGGATTGTGACTTTGGAAGCTTTGGAATATGTAAGAATCGCTGGTCCAAAACAAGATCAGGAAGTGCTTCCATATTTGCAATGCGAAAAGGATCATGCTTTTGATATTACACTAGAAGCATATATTCAACCTGAAGGTAAAAACCTAAATAAAGTCTGCAAGACAAATTACAAATACATGTACTGGAATATAGCCCAGCAACTAGCCCATCACACTGTCAATGGCTGTAATATCAATGTCGGTGACATGTATGCTTCAGGTACTATTTCGGGATCCACAGAAGATAGTTACGGCTCTATGCTGGAGTTGTCTTGGAAAGGAACCAAACCTGTTCAGTTGGAAGATGGTGAAGAGCGGAAGTTTATCGAAGATGGAGATACCGTCATCATGAAAGGCTTCAGTGAAAAAGATGGAATCAGAGTGGGTTTTGGTGAAGTAAGTGCAAAAGTTTTACCTGCAAATTGACCTTGAAAAATTTTAAATTACTTTAGAAAAAGAGCCCCAAGAAAATTAATTTTTGGGGCTCTGTTTTTAGTTTGCAATTGCTATTTTGACTTTGATTTTTTTCAATTTTTCTTGATTTACTTTTCTGAGGACTTTCTCTGCCAATTCTCTTTTGACAGCGACATAAGCCGAAAAATCCAATATACTGATGACTCCAATATCTTTTCCATCAAGTCCACCCTTTTTGGTCAAAAGACCTACAATATCTCCTTTGCTTATTTTGTCCTTTTTTCCAGCACTAATGTACAGACACTCGTAGGCAGGGAGCTCTGGACTGATAAAATTTTGTGAAGGATAAATTTCTTCTACTTCTTTGTCGATATACTCAGGAAGCATTTCGTCATTTGCCAAAATCAAATAACCTTGACCTTCAGCATGCATTCTTGCGGTTCGGCCATTTCTATGGGTAAATGCTTCTACCTTTGGAGGAAGCTGGTAATGTACTACGTGCTTGATTTCAGGTATATCAAGACCTCTGGAAGCCAAATCTGTCGCTATCAGTAGGTTATGTGCGCCAGATCTAAATTTGATCAGATTTTTTTCTCGATCAATCTGCTCCATTCCTCCGTGTAAAATTCCATGGGGAAAATCAAAATCAGTCAATAAAGTGCTTATCCTATCTACAGCATCCCTGTGATTACAAAATACAATGCAGGCCTCGTTGTTGAACTCTGCAACCAAGCGCATCAAAGTTTCAGCTTTCTCAATGCTTGGTGTATTTACCAGTTTAAGTTCTAGCTTCGAATCGTCTTCGTCTTGTAAGTAGTTGACTGTTTCAGGGTCACTGAAAGGGATAAACTCTGGAAGTCTGTCCATTTTGGTCGCTGATGTCAGAAAATATTTAAGTGGATTAGACAACGGTCTTAGGATATTCCTGATTTGATCATGAAAACCAAGCTGTAGGGATTTGTCAAATTCGTCCAAAATCACAACTTTTATGGCACTTGGGTCAAAGGAATCTCTCTCAAAATGATCTTTCAATCTACCGGGAGTTCCTATCACAACAGCAGGTCCTTCTGCTAGACTGTTTTGCTCTATCTTCATAGAATGGCCACCATAGCAAGTGCTTACCTTGAAAGCAGTTTTCATACTTTTGAAAACTTGCTCAATTTGTATGGCCAATTCTCTGGACGGCACAATTATCAGTGCTTGTACGGCCCTGAGATCTGATTGCAGGAAATCTAAAAGTGGAAAAAGATATGCCAAAGTCTTACCAGATCCAGTAGGAGCCAGAAGCATAAGGTTGTCATGTTGCTTTGCTTTGTCAATGAAATCCAACTGCATTTCATTGAGGGCATTTATCTGAAGGTGATTGAGTATTTCTTGGGTCGCTTCCGTGTGATTTGTCATGCGGCAAAGATAAGCAATCCTACTTCATTATTTTTTGTATTTTATTTTTACATCAGCTACGCCTGCATCTATTAAGTCTATTTGTTTTGCGGCTCTTTTTGATAAGTCTATAATCCTTCCACTTACAAAAGGACCTCTGTCATTGATCCGTACTGTAACTTTCTTACCATTAGTTTGATTGATGACTTTCACTTTTGTCCCAAAAGGTAATGTTTTATGTGCTGCTGTCAATTTGTTTTTTCTGTACTTCTCTCCACTTGAAGTAGCTTTTCCATGATACTTATCATTATAGTATGATGCTTTCCCTACCTGAGTTGCTTTTTGGCTGCATGATGAAAATGTCAAGGCTAGAATAAAACAACTGATTATTAATCGACTCATAGAATTTTATGTCTTTTTTTTATTATCACAAGAACAATGCCGAGCAAAAAAATAGAGGCTCTTTTTGAGCCTCTATTTTGTTTTTGATAAGATATCAGAAATTTATCAATTTGATTTCACTTCATGTGAGTAGTGTTCCATAGTTTTTAAAGTAAAATCACAATGATTATTCCTCAATAGACTCAAAAGTTAACACATAGATGGTAGGTGTAGATCCAGTGGTTTCTAAGCTTTCTCCTTCTACATCATTTGCAGCATATTCGAAAGCTAGACAATCTGTTCCACTAACTTCAGTGACGATGTATTCAAAAGCAATACTGTTTTCCTCGTCAAGAACTAAAGAGAAATCCAAAATTCCATCAAGGCTTAGTTCGGTTAACTTAGAAGATTCAAAATAAATTGCATCATCTGAATCTAACTTTACTTCTATAGTAGCAGTTTCAAGCTCATTTTCTGAATTGAGATATGTAATTATCACATCCTCAGAATCCCATTCGCTTTCTTCTCCAAACACATTATTGCCTTCAGCGTCATTTACCATTACTTTAAACGAAACAAGATTTTCATCGGTACATGGGTTTTCATCATCATTACAGCTACTGAAATTGAGTACAACAAATGCGGCTATTAATAATGTTGGTAGTTTTCTTAGTAAATTCTTCATAATCCTTTTTAGTTTGGTTTGTAAAATGTTTGTGGAACGCTCACGAAGCCAATACGACAGCATTACTCAAAACGCTACAATAAATGTTTAAAAAAAGTCAAAAAATGTCATAATACATTGAATGTTAGTGTTTATAAAAAATATATTTTAATAAATTAATGTGTTTTTAAATTTAAAAATATAATTTTTTTTATTTAAGTACATTTCATTTTTTAGCATATTTGTTTTCTTGTCATCAATCGTCGTAACTACTTCTAGAAGAAGGTTAATTTTTCTTTGGACACTCTAAAGTAGAATCCTCCATAGCTCAAGAGTCTCTAATGGCACAAATAAAAATAGCAGCAGTTCTAAAAGCGGATAGACAGATTGTTTAATTATTCTCTTAAAAAACTTAGAATAATTTCTTTTACTTTCTAAACTCTTTCGAAAAATTTTCAAATCATTCAAATCTTTGTGTATTTTTTTTATATTTAAGCTCTAGAATATTCCAAATCACCTTCCCAATAGCACTATCACCTCTACATAGATAATGAAGAAATCATATACAATATTAATTTCTCTCGTTCTTTTGATGTTAGCATTTTCATTCAAAAGTCAAACAGAAAAATTTGAACCTTATCAACAAGAAATACCCAATACTACAGTATCATTTCACATGACCCCAATTCCAGAAGGCAGCTACGTGATGGGGAGTCCCCAAAGCGAAGTGGGACATTTTGAAGATGAATCACCAGAAAGAGAAGTTGAGATCGATGCATTTTGGATGGGAACACATGAAGTGACATGGGATATTTTCGAAATGTTTTTGGATAAGGATTATGAAAAAGCAATAAGTACACAACCATTGCCAGAAAATGTAGATGGCCTTAGCAGACCGAGTACACCTTATTTGGATATGACATTCGGCATGGGCAAGGAGAACAAACCTGCAATTGGTATGACCCAATATGGAGCAATCCAATTTTGTCATTGGCTATATAAAAAGACAGGGATTTTTTATAGATTACCTACTGAAGCAGAGTGGGAGTATGCAGCAAGGGCAGGATCGAGGAGTAGGTTCTTTTTTGGAGATGATAATAGTTTACTCGAATCTTATGCTTGGTATGAAGAAAATAGTGGTGGTACTACTCATGAAGTAGGAAAAAAGAATCCAAATCCATGGGGACTGTTTGATATTATTGGAAATGTAATGGAATGGACATACGACCAATATGAACCTTATGAAATAACTCAAGGAATTCTCAAAAATCCCGTCAAAAATCCTGAAAACTTGTATCCAAGAGTACTCAGGGGAGGACATTATGAAAGTACTGATAATGAATCAAGAGTAGCCAAGAGGTTCATGTCAGATCCAATATGGAAACAGCTTGATCCTCAGATCCCGAAAAGTAAATGGTGGTTTCCCGAAGCGCCATTTGTGGGGATACGCTTGGTAAGGCCATTAAAAACCCCTTCACTTGAAGAAATTGAGCAGTATTATAACAAACAACCTATATCAGATTACTAAAATAACCAAACCATGAACCAAAGAAGAAATTTTCTCAAGACCTCTGCATTACTGACTGGAGGTGCCCTGATAAATCCGTATTCATTTGCCGGTGCATATGCATCGGGTACAGATACCATCAAAATAGCCTTGATAGGATGCGGTGGAAGGGGAACAGGTGCTGTTTTCCAAGCTTTCGAAACAGGGTACAACATCAAACTTGTGGCCATGGCTGATGCGTTCAGAGATAGACTTGATCAAAGTTTCAAGCCTATTTTAGATAAGTATGGGAAAGACAAGGTTGATGTTCCCGAAGATAGAAAGTTTGTAGGTTTTGACGCATACAAGCACGCTATCAAAGAAGCAGATGTTGTAATCCTTGCTGCACCTCCAGGATTTCGCCCTGACCATTTCGAAGAAGCTGTCAAGCAGGATAAACAGATTTTTATGGAAAAACCTGTGGCAATTGATGCTGTGGGGATTAGGAAAGTGCTAAAAGCAGCAGAAGAAGCGAAAAGTAAAAAGCTTAATGTAGTGGTTGGATTGCAGAGGAGATATCAGGATAATTATATTCAAACAATCAATAGAATCCATGATGGTTCCATAGGTGAAATCGTTTCAGGACAAGTATATTGGAATGATGGGGGAGTTTGGGTGAAACC
Source organism: Belliella alkalica (assembly GCF_022549785.1). Classification (GTDB taxonomy): domain Bacteria; phylum Bacteroidota; class Bacteroidia; order Cytophagales; family Cyclobacteriaceae; genus Belliella; species Belliella alkalica. The sequence continues at coordinate 180,512 of NZ_JAKZGO010000001.1, read as the reverse complement.
CAGAGAGGAAGGACAAACCGAAATGGAATACCAAATGAGAAACTGGTACTATTTCAATTGGCTCTGTGGTGACCATATAGTGGAGCAGCATGTACATAATTTAGATGTAGTAAACTGGGTGAAAAGAGGATATCCGGTCAAGGCAGAAGGAACAGGAGGTCGGATGATCAGAACTGGAAAAGATCACGGAGAGATATTTGACCATCACTCAGTGACATATACCTATGAAGATGGTTCCGTAATTTTAGGGGAATGCAGGCATTTTCCTGGAGCCCATAATAGGGTTGATGAGTCTTTTCAGGGAACAAAAGGAAGAGCATATCTCAGCGCTGGGAATAAAGGATTACTATGGGATGCCAGTGGTAACCAAATTTATGAACATAATGGACGAGGAAATAAAAACCCATATCAGAAGGAACACGATGAACTTTTTGAAGCAATAGTCAATGGGGATTTTAAATTCTCAGATGCAGAAAATGCTGCAAAAAGTACCATGACAGCAATTATGGGAAGGTATGCAACTTATTCTGGAAAAACTGTTTCATGGGAAGATGCTATTAATTCAGAATTGGATCTCATGCCTGAAAAATTGGCTTGGGATGCTGATCCAAAAATCCTCCCAAACCCTGATGGATTCTATCCTTTTGCTTTACCAGGTAAGACTAAAGTGATTTAGGCTATGATGAAAAGAAGAAAATTCATTAGAAACGTTTCTTTGGGGTCAATTATAAGTGGGTTGACTGGTTTTGATTTGATTGCTGGGGAAAGCAATGCGCCTGAAGTGGATAAGTTTAATTTGGATTATGCACCACATTTTGGGATGTTTCAAAATCATGCAGGAAAAGACCTGATCTCCCAACTGGATTTTATGGCCGATCAGGGTTTTCTATCTCTGGAGGATAATGGGATGTTGGGAAGGTCAGTCGAAGAGCAGGAGAAGATTGCAAAAGCACTTGAGAGACTTCAGATGACCATGGGAGTATTTGTCGTAGATGGCGGAGATAATTGGAAAGTTTCGCTGACTACAGGAAAGTCAGAGTTTTTGGAAAATTTTATCAATACTTGTAAGAAATCTGTAGAGGTTGCCAAACGTGTCAATGCAAAGTGGATGACTGTAGTCCCTGGTTTCTATGAAAGAAATTTGCCTTTGGGCATACAGACCGGAAATGTCATTGAAGCGCTTAAAAGGGGTGCTGAAATTTTCGAACCCCATGGTTTGACCATGGTACTTGAGCCTTTGAGTGATACTCCAGAACTATTTCTAAGATATTCAGATCAATCCTATGCAATATGCAAAGCTGTGGGAAGCCCTGCATGCAAAATCCTTTATGATGCTTACCACATGCAGCGTAATGAAGGTAACTTAATACCAAACATGGAAAAATGCTGGGATGAAATTGCCTATATCCAAGTTGGTGATAATCCTGGAAGAAAAGAACCCGGAACTGGTGAGATCAATTATAAAAATGTTTTCAAATTTTTAGCCAATAAGGGCTATGAAGGAATAGTTGGTATGGAGCATGGAAATGCTTCTTCTGGAATAGAAGGAGAAAAAGCATTGATCAAAGCATATCGTGAAGTAGATCAATTTAATAACTAATAAATATTTGAGATGAAAAAAGAATTTAAATTTGTGATAGCTGGGTTGCTGGCTATTTTTTTGAATACGGTCATATCATATGGACAGCAGCGGGAATCAGTTTCGGTGATCCCTCATCCATTGAATGTAAGTTTGGGAACAGGCTCTATAGAGATTCAAAATGGCTCCTTGGTGTTTGCCGAAAGTACCGGGCTGAGAAAATCAGTTTCACTTTTCAATGATTACCTTAAAAATAGATATCGTGTAAACCTTAACGTTTTATCCCAAAAACAAGCCAACACGCTTATTTCGGTTTATCATGACAAGGAACTTGATTCGGAAGCTTACCAATTGGTAATAGATCAAAATAAAATTGAGATAAAAGGGGGAGAAGCTGGTGTTTTTTATGCTTTTCAGACTTTGTTACAATTGATCGAAGAAAACGATGGTAAATTGACAGTTCCGGTTTTGGAAATTGACGATAAGCCTGAGTTTGGTTATAGGGGATTGATGATTGACGTCAGCAGACATTTCAGGACGCTTGACGAAATGAAGCAAATAGTAGATTTGATGGCACATTTCAAATTGAATAAACTTCATTGGCATTTGACAGATGATCAGGGTTGGAGATTGGAGATCAAAAAGTATCCAAAGCTTACAGAGATCGCAGCATGGAGAGATGAGACAATTATCGGTCAATATGGAAATTTCAAACCATTTATATATGATGGAATCAAGCATGGGGGTTACTATACTCAAGACGAAGCAAGGGAGTTAGTGCAATATGCTGCCGATAGAAAAATAACAGTAATTCCAGAAATTGAACTTCCAGGCCACACTTCGGCGGTATTGGCGGCATATCCTGAGTTGGGTAGTTTTGAGGTGAAAGATGGTGTTGTTCAAAAAGGAAGTATTGCAGCAAAAGATGCAAAGGGCAATGCATACAACAATGAGATTTACCCGAAAGTACCGGGTTATTGGGGAATTCTTTACAACATATATGGACCAAAAGAATCTACTTTTAAATTTTTGGAAGATGTCTTGACAGAGGTGATGGACATCTTTCCAAGTGAATATATCCATATTGGAGGGGATGAAGTTCCCAAAGATCATTGGAAAACTTCTGCGATTGCACAAGAATTCATCAAGAAGAACAAATTGAAAGATGAGCACGAGCTGCAAAGCTTCTTTATAAGAAGAATCGAGAAGTTTTTGAATAAGAATGGTAGAAACTTGATTGGTTGGGATGAGATTTTGGAAGGTGGGTTAGCACCAAATGCTACCGTGATGAGCTGGAGAGGTGAAGCTGGCGGAATAGAAGCAGCCAAAATGAACCATGATGTGATCATGAGTCCAAATAGTCACATGTATATTGATCATGGTCAAGGACCACAGGCTGACGAACCATTGTTTATTTGTTGCTTGTTACCTTTAGAAAAAGTGTATAGCTACTATCCAAGACCAGAATCACTTACTGAAGAGCAGCAAAAGCATGTTTTGGGCGTACAAGCGAATATGTGGACAGAATATGTGCCTTCATTTTCCAAAATGCAATACATGGTTTTCCCAAGGCTTTTGGCTTTGTCTGAAGTGGCATGGTTGCCCAAAGATAAAAAAGACTATGATGAGTTTTTCACCTCCAGACTTCCAAAACGATTGGCGGAACTTGAAAATCAAGATGTGAATTTTAGAATACCTGAAGCCAAGATCGAAATTTGGGATGCAGATGGAAAGAAATCAATTAAAATGACACCAAGTGTAAAAGGAAGCAAAATCTATTACACTTATGATGGGCATCTTGCTGATAGAACATCGCAATTGTACAGAGGTGAGTTTTTGATGCCAAAGCCTGGTGATGGGCAAGGGCCTCTCAAGTTGAAATATATCATAGTTACCCCATCTAATCGTGCAAGTGGTGTTTATTCCTTAGAAGTAGAATAACCTAAATCTCTCTTTTTTTTAAGCCCTGATAAGCTACCGCTTGTCAGGGTTTTTTCATTTTATTTAAAAAATAAAATGAAAATTTTTAAATTTCGTTTTATATAATAATGAAAGTTTTTATATTTCGATAAATTCCGAAACCTTTCACCAAAAGCTGTGAATATTACAGGGAAAAATGAGGTTTTTGATCGAGGTCTATATCCAAAACAGTTTGTATGGGCATATTTCTCAAAATATATAAAGGTAAATTGCTTTTATTAAGGAAAAATAAAGTAATCCCTCTATAAATTAAGAATTAGGAAGAAAATATATAACATAAAGATTCGAAAGAATAATGCTTTTACAACAGATTGATTGGATCATTTTGATTAGCTTTTTTGCAGTTTCGTTAGCGATTGGCTTGTACACTGCAAAGAAAGCTTCCAAAAGCCAAGAAGAGTATTTCAATGCAGGAGGTACGATGTCTTGGTGGCTTTTGGGAATCTCTATGGTTGCCACTACTTTTTCTACCGATACCCCAAATTTGGTTACAGATATTGTCCGTAAAAATGGGATTTCTGGAAATTGGGTTTGGTGGAGTTTTTTGTTGACTGGAATGTTGACCGTCTTTTTCTTCGCAAAACTATGGAAAAGGTCAGGTGTATTGACTGATATTGAGTTTTATGAAATGCGCTACAGTGGTAAAATCGCTGCCTTTTTGAGAGGTTTCCGCGCTATATATCTAGGAGTTTTCTTCAATGTCGTGATCATCGCCTCAGTTTCTCTTGCTGCAATAAAGATTGGTGGGATTTTATTGGGGATTAGTCCATTACAAACACTTTTGATTTCCGGTGTCGTAACAGTTATTTATAGTTCATTAGGAGGTTTGAGGGGAGTGGTTTTGACAGATTTTATCCAATTTGGACTTTCTCTTGGAGGTGCTATTGCGGCAGCTTATATAGCAGTAACTCATCCTGCAGTGGGAGGAATGGAAAATCTATTGGCAAATCCTGAAGTAAGCAAAAGATTGAATATTTTGCCAGATTTTGGAAATATGGAATTGGCAGTTATGGTCTTTTTTATCCCTTTGTTTATCCAATGGTGGTCTGTATGGTATCCAGGAGCAGAGCCAGGTGGTGGTGGATATGTAGTCCAAAGAATGCTTGCTGCAAAAAATGAAAAACATGCCTTTAGCTCAGTTTTGCTTTTCAACATAGTGCATTATGCAATCAGGCCTTGGCCATGGATCATCGTTGCATTGTGTTCCATTATTGTATTTCCAAATTTATCAGACATTAGCGCAGCATTTCCCAATACTGCTTCAAACATAATCCAAGATGATATAGCCTATCCAGCGATGTTATCTTTCTTGCCTGTGGGACTGATGGGCTTGGTCGTTACCTCACTTGTGGCAGCGTATATGTCCACTTTGTCCACTCATTTAAATTGGGGAGCATCATATGTTGTCAATGATTTCTACAAAAGATTCATCAACCCAAACAGTTCACAAAAAACACTCGTGAATGTTGGACGAATTGCTACCGCCACTATTATGCTGTTGGGTGGACTTATTGCCCTACAACTGGAGAATGCGCTGCAAAGCTTTAGCATTCTACTACAAATCGGAGCTGGAACAGGACTATTGTATATTTTGAGATGGTATTGGTGGAGAATCAATGCGGCAAGTGAACTGACAGCTATGATCGTTTCTTTCTTGGTGGCATTGTATTTTTCATTTGTCCATAAGCTTTACTTCGATCCTTTACCTACTCATATAGAATTGGTTATAGGTGTTGCTGTTACCACATTTAGTTGGGTTTTAGTAACTTTCATTTCAAAGCCAACAGATCAGCAAGTTTTAGTCAATTTTTTGACTATCACAAAAGTTCCTGGTAGAGGTTGGGCTAAAGTTCGTGCCTTGGCAAAGAAAGATTCTGGGATTGAAGTGGATGAGAATCTGTTTGGATTCCAAAAAGCTATCTTTTCTTTTGCCATAGGAGTTATTGCAATTTATGCCTTACTGATTGGGATAGGAAAAATAGTATTAGGAGAACCAAATCTTGGGTATGCGCTGATCTTTGGATCTCTGCTAGCCTTTGCTGTTGTATATAAATTAATAGACAAAGAATAACCAAAAAACAATGATATCAACAACCTACTTAAACTTAGACCACCAAAAAGCCGAGAAAGTTGGTGCACAAGAAACCGCAAGGGAAATTGCGCATCAACCTCATCTTTGGTTAGATGTATTGAATTTGATTGACACAAACAAAAGTCATATTTCAGCATTTTTAGACCCAATTTTTGAAATCCCCAACCTCCGAATCATTCTCACTGGTGCTGGCTCTTCGGCATTTATTGGTGAAGCAGCACAAGGTTTGGTTCAGAAGAATACAGGGAAAATTACTCAGGCTCTTGCTACTACAGATTTGGTAACCCATCCTGAATTGTTTTTCGTGGATGATGTGCCTACGCTTTTAATTTCATTTGCTAGGTCCGGCAATAGTCCTGAAAGTGTGGAAACGGTGAGACTTGCTGATTTACATGCAGGCAACCTATATCATTTTATCATCACTTGCAATGAAGAAGGTCAGTTGGCTGAATATGCGAGGCAACATAGATCCAATACTTTCTGCTTGCAATTGCCTGAGGAAGCAAATGATAAAAGCTTGGCAATGACAGGTAGTTTTACTTCAATGTTGCTTTCAGTGTTGCTGATTTCAGATTTGAAGGGATTGAATTTGAAGAAAGAAGAAGTTGGATCAGCCTCTAAGTATGCTGAATACATTTTAAATAATTTTCCTTCCAAATTTCAAAAAATAGCTGATTTGGACTTTGAAAGAGTCATATTCTTGGGTTCAGGACCATTATTGGGGATTGCACGAGAATGTCATTTGAAACTTCAGGAATTGACTGATGGTCAAGTTATCTGTAAGCATGACTCATTTTTGGGTTTTAGACATGGTCCAAGAGCTGTATTGAACGAAAAGAGTTTAGTAGTATTCCTGTTTTCACATGATGCACATGTATATCAGTATGAAAAAGATTTGGCTAAAAGCATTTCCTCGGATCTGAGAGGAATTCCTTCCATTAGTTTTGGAATTCAAGAAAAAGATGATTTTGATTCCATCCTGAGTGTTTCGAATAGCTCTATAGATAGTAATGTTGGTGATTTCAATATGTTGGTAGCTACGCTAATTGGTCAATTACTAGGATTTTACAAATCGTTGGCTTTAGGTCTTCATCCTGATAGTCCTTCTGTAAGTGGAGCTATTTCTAGGGTAGTTCAGGGAGTGAAAATTTATAACAAGCATTAAAATGATTTTAACTGTCTGTCCAAACCCGTCCATAGATACTTTTGCTTATTTGCCTTCGATTAAATTGGGTTTAAGCAACAGGATTGAAAAAATAAAGGAATTTCCTGGTGGTAAAGGGATTCATGTTGCATTGGCACTCCAGGAGCTAGGTGCGGATGTGGAGTTGATGGGTATCTGGGCAGGAGCAACGGGGAGCTGGATAAAAAAATCATGCACAAATCTGGGAGTGAAGTTATCAGGGATTGACATTCAGGGATCTACTAGAAAATGCTTCACATTTATCACAACAGAATCAGAATCAGATCATACTGAAATTCTAGAGCCTGGTCCGCAATTGAATGAAATTGATTTCCAAGAGTTTTTGGAAAATTATAAAAACTCACTTCGAAAAGCCTCAATGGTTTGTATTTCTGGTTCTTGGCCAAGTGGGAGCCCTCAGGATGCTTGTCAGCAATTGGTGAAGTTGGCGAATCAGGGAAATGTAAAAGTCTTTCTGGATTGTACAGGGGTACAGTTGGAAAATGCCTTGAAAGAGGATGTTTTTGGACTTCATTTAAATGAATCTGAATACTTGGAAGCCTGTAAAGATTTTGGTGATGATGCTTTTATGAAAATTGAATGCTTGGCATTGACGAAAGGAAAAGAAGGTTTGGAGCTAAAGTTTAATAATAGCCAAATTCATGCAAAGGTGATTTTGGATAAGGTGATCAGCACTGTTGGAAGTGGTGATTGCCTTACAGCAGGGGTTTGCTTTTCTGTGGAAAATAATATGTCTATCGAAGAAATTGCAAAATTCGGCGTGGCTTGTGGGGCCGCCAACTGCCTGAGGGAAGATTTGGGTATGTTGTATAAAAATGATGTTGATACGCTCTATGACAGAGTTGAAATAAAAAATTGAGAAATGGGAAACAAGAAAATTCTGGTTGTAGGGGAGTTGAATGTCGATCTGATATTGAATAATATAGAAGGCTTTCCAAAGATTGGAGATGAAATTATCGCCAATGATATGAATCTTACTCTGGGAAGTAGTTCTGCAATATTTGCTTCGAACATTTCGATTCTGGGTATTGATACCTCCTTTTGCGGAATGGTGGGCAGTGATTATTTTGGAGAATTTATAGAAAAGGTATTGGTAAATAGGGGAGTTGATTGTTCTTTTTTGAGAAAAGTGAAAAATAAACAATCAGGAGTTACTGTAGTGATGAATTATGATCAAGACAGGGCCAATGTCACGTATTGTGGTGCTATGGAAAACCTTACCATAGAGGATGTGCCCTGGGCTGAGATAAAGCAATTTGACCACCTGCATTTTTCCAACCTTTTCCTTCAGAAAAATATCAAAAATGATATAGTCCAACTGTTCAAAAAAGCAAAAGATGCTGGACTGACAACATCCCTTGACCTTCAGACTGATCCTGAAGGAGCTTTTGATTTTGACTATGCCGCTTGCTTGCCATTTGTTGATGTTTTCCTTCCAAACAAATCTGAGTTGCTAGGTATCACTAAAACTGAATCTGTGAAAGAGGCTTTGGATAAAATAAGTCCTTTTGCTAATCATGTGGCTTTGAAAATGGGAGAAGAAGGCAGTATTCTAGTATCCAATGGAAAGCAAACAATTGAATCAGGATATTCACATTCTTCCTTTGTAGATGCCATTGGTGCAGGAGACAGTTTCAATGCAGGTTTTATTTCAAAGTTTCTCCTTGGAGATCCTTTAATTGATTGCCTAAAATTTGGGAATCTGATAGGAGCTATCAATACTACAGCTGCAGGTGGTACAGGTGCATTTCAATCAAACTCCCAACTCTCCAAAATAGCTAAAGAAATTTTCAATCAGGATATATAATTTATGAATCTTAAGAATAAATTAAAACTACTTACAGAAGAGAAAAGAGGACTCCTTGCCACCAATTTCTACAATCTGGAAACATTGCATGGTGTCCTTGGTGCTGCGCAACAAACAGGAGATTCTATTATATTGCAGTTGACTCAAAGTTCCATAGACTACATGGGTTTGAATACTGCGGTAGCTATGGGAAGGGAAGGGTTGAAGCAATTTGGTGTAGAAGGTTGGATCCACTTGGATCACGGAGGGTCTGTGGACTTAGCCCAAAGCTGCCTGGATGCTGGATTCGATTCAGTTATGATTGACGGATCCGAGTTGCCATTTTCCGAAAATGTAAAGCTCACACAGGAGGTTGTGAAAAGAGCAAAATCCTACGGAGCACATGTTGAGGCTGAATTGGGATTTGTCGCAAAACTTGGACAATCACATGCCCACAACGGTTTTACTCAGCCCCATGAAGCGAAACAATTTGTCGAAGAAACAGGAGTGGATGCTTTAGCAATTTCAATTGGTACTGCCCATGGATTTTACAAAGAAGAACCAAAGCTCCAAATAGATTTATTGAAATCAATAGTCGCAGAAGTGACTGAAGCTACATTTGTACTTCATGGTAGTTCTGGAGTACCAGAATCACAACTTCGCACAGCTATACAAAATGGAATCTGCAAAGTCAATTTGGCTACGGAGATCAAAAACATCTTTATGAAGACCCTTCAGGATATATTAACCCAAAACGAGGAAATAGATTTAAGAAAAGTATTTCCAAAAGCAACGAACGCCGTTACCGAATTGGTAAAAGGCAAATTGAACATTGTAAACAATAGATAAGATGAATTTGATTGATGCACACTGTCATTTGAACACCAACTCCGAAGCAAAGTTAGAAAAGGCCTTGGAGAAAGGAGCCGCATTTGTGTCCATCAATACAGATATTCCATTCTTTGAATCATTGGAAAAGCAGGAAGCTGTAGTCTTGGAACTAAAGCAAAAATATCCTAACCAGGTGAGGTACATAGGATCTTTTGAATCAGCTGGCTTTGGTTCGGATCAATGGATCAACAAAGCGCTAAACCAAATCAAAAAAACAATTTCCAATGGTGCTACAGCAATCAAAATCTGGAAAAATTTTGGAATGGCTTTGCAAGAAAGTGACGGAACCTATGTACTTGCAGATGATCAAAGATTAGATCCGATTTATAAGTATTTGGCGGATCAAAAAGTCCCAATGATAGGCCATATCGGCGAACCCAAAAATTGCTGGCTGCCACTGGATCAGATGACAGTAGATTCCGATAGGGAATACTTCACTCATCATCCAGAATACCACATGTATTTGAATCCAAAAGTCCCGAATCATGATGCCCAAATAGCAGCAAGAGATAGAGTATTGGCAAAGCACCATGATTTGGTTTTTGTTGGGGCACATCTTGGAAGCATGGAATGGAACCTCGATGAAGTTGCCAAAAGGCTCGATTTGTATCCCAACTTCCATGTTGATCTGGCAGAAAGAATTTGCCATGTTCAGCTTCAAAGCATGGTTGACAGAGAGAAAGTAAGGGAGTTTTTCATCAAATACCAGGATAGGATTATCTATGGTTCGGATGTGATAGACAATGGTTCTTTGACCGAGATTCAATGTGCTCAAAAATTCGAATCATTGTGGGAATATCATCAGGAGTATTTCACTACGAATAATAAAATGACAGCACCAGAATTCAAGGGGGAATTTACTGGCTTGGAGCTTCCTGAGGAGGTAAACAGGAAGCTTTTTGTCGAGAATGCAAGGAAAATGTACAAATTTTAATTTAACCATATCAAAAATAACCATGAGCAATAATAGAAGAGACTTCCTCAAATTATCTGGATTGGCCGGATTGGGTTTGATAGGAACAGGTATGAGCAGCTTTAAGTCTGCCGAAGAAATGGAGAGGCTTCCAGAAATGATCAAAAGGAAACGCATCCAACATTTCAACATGAGTGGATTTGCAGCTCCCAAATTGGACAAAGTGAGAGTTGGCTTCATTGGGCTTGGCATGCGAGGCCCAGGTGCTGTCAATAGAATGAGCAAAATAGAAGGAGTAGAGATTGTTGCTATTTGTGACCTAGTACCTGAGAAAGTGGACAAAATTGCCAAGTCATTGGAAAATACTGCCCACAAACCAGAGAAATATTCAGGAAGTGCCTATGCATGGAAAAAGATGGTGGATCGTGATGATTTGGATTTGGTCTATATCGCCACTCCGTGGGATTGGCACACTCCGATGGCTGTCTATGCCATGGAGGCAGGAAAACATGCAGCTGTAGAAGTTCCAGCGGCAAAGACTTTAGAGGAATGTTGGCAACTCGTAGAGACTTCCGAAAAGACCCAGAAGCATTGCATGATGTTGGAAAATTGCTGCTATGATTTCTTTGAACTGATGACCTTAAATATGGCAAGAGATGGATTTTTTGGTGATATTCTCCATGCAGAAGGAGCATACATTCATGATCTATTGGATTTGAATTTTGCCAAAAATGCGTATGAAGATATGTGGAGATTGAAGGAAAATTATAGAGATGGAAACTTGTACGCAACCCATGGCCTAGGCCCGATTGCTCAACTTTTGGATATCAACAGAGGGGACCAAATGGATTACTTGACATCTTTGTCTTCAGCAGATTTCCACATGGCTGACAAAGCGAGAGAACTTGCCGAGAAGGATAATTTTTATGCCTCATTTGTAGAAAAGAAATTTGGTGGAAACATCAACACTACTATTGTAAAGACCAAACATGGCAAATCTATGATGATCCAACATGATGTGACTTCACCTAGGCCATATTCTAGGCTTCATGCATTGAGTGGTACAAAGGCCTTTGCCCAGAAATATCCAATGCAGAAAATATCCAGTGGTCATGGATGGATCAAAGATGATGAAATGAAAGTTTTACAGGAAAAATACACTCCGGAGATTGTGAAGAAAGTAGGGGAGTTGGCCAAAACTATTGGCGGTCATGGAGGAATGGATTTCATGATGGAGTGGAGATTGGTCGATTGCCTAAGGAATGGACTTCCACTGGATCAAGATGTCTATGATGCAGCATCATGGTCGGCCCTTTCACCTTTGAGTGAGTGGTCTGTAGCCCATAGATCCAATTCTATCGATGTACCTGACTTCACCAGTGGTTCATGGAAAACCAATAAGCCTTTGGATATCACGCTCAACGGAGGTGGTACCACAAAAGTAATTGTGTAAATATGATTTATTAATAGGGTTAATTAGTTTAGTTGAAAAAAGGCACCGGGGTATCTCGGTGTTTTTATGTTTATTTAATCAATTGATTTGAATGAAGATAAGAGGGATTTTAGTCTATTTTGTTATTTGTTGTATATCATTTTCATGTGAATTTAAAGAGAAAATGGTTAATGAATACTTGGAAGGAGTATCACCAGAAAAGTCTGGAATTCATTTTCAAAATATTATAAATGAAAATGACAGTTTAAATATTCTTTCATATGAATATTTATATAACGGAGGTGGAGTGGCCTCAGGTGATTTAAATAATGATGGACTTCCTGATTTGATTTTCATAGGAAATTTAAGTGAAAATAAAGTTTACCTTAATCAAGGAAATTTTGAATTTGAGGATATTACTTCTCAGACAGGACTACAAGGAAGAAAAAACTTTGCGACTGGAGTTAGTCTAATTGATATTGATGGAGATGGGAATTTAGATATATATTTATGCTACTCTGGACCTGGTGACGAATACTCCAGGAGAAATGAATTATATATCAACAATGGTGATTTGACATTCACAGAAAAAAGCAAAGAATATGGACTGGATGCAATAGGAACATTTAGTACTATGGCAGCATTTTTTGATTATGATGGTGATGGAGATTTAGACATGTTTTTGTTGAATCACGGGAAAAACTTTTATAACCCATTAAGCCAAACTTCAAAATTGAGGTCATTTAGACATCCATATTATGGAAATCAATTATATAGAAATGATAATGGGAAATTTACCAATATAAGTGAAGAGGCTGGAATCATCGGAAACGGGCTTAACTTCGGCTTAGCTGTTTTGATTTCTGACATAAATAACGATGGTTGGCCTGATATTTTTGTTACCAATGATTATAACGAGCAGGATTTTTTATACATCAATAAAGCTGATGGAACTTTTGAAGAGGTATCAAAGAAAGCTATGACTCATCAATCCAAGTTTTCTATGGGAGGAGACCTTGCAGATTTCAATAATGACGGTTTAATAGACATATTTACTCTAGACATGCTACCTGAAGACAATAAGAGACAGAAACTGCTTAAAGGAGGAGATGAATTTGATTTTTATCAAGCATTGATTGATAGTGGATATCACCATCAGTACATGCGGAATACTCTACAGCTGAATAGAGGTCTAGATCGAAATGGTGATTTGGTATTTCAAGAAATAGGTCAGCTTTCAGGAGTGTCAAATACAGATTGGAGTTGGTCAGGTTTGTTTGTTGATATGGATAATGATGGTTTCAAAGATTTAGTTATTACCAATGGTTTTTTGAGAGATTTTACCAACAAAGACTTTTTGAATTATACTTATTCGGATGCGGCAAAACAAGCTAGATCTAAAGGACAAGAGCCTGATTTGTTGTCATTAGTAAAGCAAATACCTAGTACTAAAATTGGGAATTATCTATTTATTAATAATGGCAATTTGACATTTTCAAATGAATCAAAAAAATTTGGATTTGATACACCAAGAATCTCAAATGGAATGGCTTATGCAGATTTGGATGGAGATGGAAATATGGATTTAGTCATTAATAATATAAATGAAAAAGCTTCGATTTTTCGAAATAAATCCAAAGACAAGACTGGGAATAATTATGTGAAATTTAAACTACTGGGTTTAGGAAAAAATTCTCAAGCAATCGGAACTAAGATAAAAATCACTTTACCTGACCAATCAATACAAATTCAGGAATTGTACCCAGTCAGAGGGTATCAATCTACAACGGATGCAGTGTTGCATTTTGGAATTGGTAAAGCCACAGAGGTAATTAAAGCAGAAGTTGTTTGGCCTGACAGGCAAGTCACAGAAATCAACAATCTTGAAATCAATAAAACCCATTATTTAGATCAGACAAAAGTCCAAAGGGAATTTTGGGATAAAAAAGTTGAGAAAACGCAGGGTGTTAAGATGAAAGATTTGACAGCTTCTTTGGGAGTTTCTTTTGTGCATAATGAAAACAGTTTTGTAGATTTTAAAGTAAATCCCTTATCATTTTTTCAACATTCCAAAGTATCCCCTGCAGTAGCTGTTGGAGATGTAAATGGAGACGGGTTTGATGATTTTTATATTGGTGGATCTACAGGTCAATCAGGTGCACTCTATCTGAGTACAGAAATTGGATCTTTTAACGAAGTGAAGAGAGGTCCATGGATTTTGGATTCAGATTTTAAAGATACTGGAGCTGTCTTTTTTGACGCAAATGGTGATGGTTTACTTGATCTATATGTAAGTAGCGGAGGGACAGAGTTTAGCTTGTATTTTCCATCACTTCAGGATAGGCTATATATTAATAAAGGGAAGGGGGTTTTTGAAAAAGCAGAAAATGCATTACCTGATCTGACTGGAAATAATGGACTAGTACTTGCAAATGATTTTGATGGAGATGGTAAAGTTGATTTATTCATAGGAGGTAGGTCAGTTCCTGATCAGTATGGACTAAGTCCTTGGAGTTTTTTGTTGAAAAATGAAAGTACAATAAATGAAGTGATATTTAAGGATGTTACGCCGAAGGAACTGAGAAATGCAGGTATGATTACAGCTGGGGATTGGTATGATATGGATGGTGATGGTAGCAAGGAGCTTGTCTTGACTGGGGAGTTTATGGGGATTCAAGTTTGGAAGCTTGGAGCTGAACAAACAGAAGAGGTGAGTCTAGACCTTGGATTAAGGTCAGGTAATGGTTTTTGGCAGAGTTTGATGATTACAGATTTGAACCTAGATGGTAAGCCTGATTTGATTTTGGGTAATTTAGGTACTAATAATCAGCTAAAAGCCTCAATTGAAGCCCCAATTAAATTATTCATTGGTGACTTCAATAATTCTGGCAACATACTTTCATTTATGACAAATAATATAAAGGGAGAACTATTTCCAATATATTCTAGAGATGTCCTGATAAGCCAGATTGTTCATTTAAAAAAGAAGTTTGTTAAATATGCGGATTATGCAGAAGCTACAATCCCTGATATTTTCGGTGCTCAACTTGAAAATTCAAATTTTAAAATTTTAGAGAGGTTAGAATCAATAATGCTTATTAGTGATGATAAAGGCTATGAAGAAATAACATTGCCTTTAGAAGCTCAAATGGCTCCTGTAACTGGGATAGTACAATTAAACACTGGCACTCTTGATTTTTTACTTGTTGGAAATTTGTATCCGTTTATGGTTGAATTAGGAGCAATGAATGCCGGTACTGGTGTATTGCTAAGGAAAAAAGATAATCAGATTCTACATTTACCAGAATCAATTGCTAACATTGATATTCGTGGTGATGTAAGAGCTATTAAAAGATTAAAGAGAAAAGATGGAAATGAAATGTTTCTAATTATCCAAAATAATGGTCCTTTAAGAATACTAGGTGTTGAAAAGTAAATTGAGCTTTAAGTACAACCTTAAAGCCCAATTTTTTTTATGGCTATTGATTAATAAACCCCAATTTCGGCAAGAGCACCAAATTGCTGTCCATCATGTGCATTCAAACCTTCAAATTTGAAGTACCTGAAAGTTGTCTTTTCATCGAGATTCTTCACTTGCTGGGACGCATCATTGAGCAATTGGCTATCAACCAACGTTGTCCAGTTTTCATTGTCTTGGCTTACATAGATCTTGAAATCTTTGATTTTCCTCGAGCCATTTCTCTGTGAGATCACAAATCCCTCGACTTCCATACTTTCTGACATGTCTACTGTGAAATGATGTGTATATGATGCCGCATTAGATGACCATCTGCTATGCCAATAAGTGGTCAGATCCCCGTCAATCACATCATTTGCTCTTCCTGTATCTCCTTCACCTGATGTCTCTTCAGAACTGAAATCCACAATTGTCCAATTGGTTTTATCCGCTTCATCAATTTCTTCTGGTGCTGTTACTTCTACTCCAAGTGTCTCCAAGAATTCAAAGTCAATTTGTGGAGTCTGATTATTGGCAGATCTAGAGTGCATGCTGTTTAAGGTTGTGTTTTGGTCAAAGAATCCACAGTTTTGAAGGTAGAATTTCCCGTCATCGGATCCGCCTGCATAATCCATTCTGAAACCAATAGTAGCAATGGCATCACCTGTAAATCTAGCTTCGGTCAACTCTGTCCAGTCTCCATCTGTAGATCTAAACCATTGATTGTCGTAATGTACTTTTCTGCCAAGGTGTCCGTAGTTTTGGTTGAAATTCTCCAAAAACGAATGCGGTCTTTTATACCAAGTATCGGTTTTCGGTCTTTTGAAACTTGAGATGATTTGCCATTCGCCTACCTCTGGTGCATAGAAATAACCTGTATAGATCGTATTTCCATTTCCATCAGGTTCCACAGAATTGATGAATTTATAAGTGTTGCCAGCTACCCAATTGAATCTCAAATAACTCTGACCTCCTGATCCTTCATTGCCAAATTCACCAGTATAAACTTCTTCACCTTTTTTGAGAACAATTATTCTTTCATCCTCAGGAATATCATTTGGATTGTCTGTGACAAAAGGGCTCCAAACTGAAAACAATACCCTTCTTTCCGTTTCGGAATTGACCTGAATCCCAAAATATCCTTCAGCGAATCCATTTGCCATGAAATATGAACCCAAAGGATCTTCACCTTCTGGAATTGTCATTTCATTGTAAAACCATTGGTAATCTTTGCCTTCAGGAACTTGATATCCCAAATGAACAGAAGGGCCACGTCTTCCCCAGTAAAAATTGTTGTCATCATTGTTTTTGACAAATTCAGCATTGATATCACCTGAATGTTCTAAAATAATATCTTTGATTTTAGCGAAATTATCCCCGGTTTTTGAAATACCAATCAATTCAATTTTTTCATATCCTTGCTTAAATTCAAAATCTCCAACTTTGATTTCTCCAGAAGCATTGTCTTCAATGGTTACTTCTTTTTCATTTTCCCCAATTTTGACTTTGATGGTAGCTTGATCAGGTTGGTTTTCGATATTGAGAATCACACCTATAGATTGTGCACCGGTTGTTTTTACAAAAACATTGTAAACAGTATTGTTGTCAGTCCAGTTTGAAATCCCGTTTTGGTTGATAGGTTCAGAAACTGAGCCCGATACTTGATAAGTGTTTCCTCCTAGGGGAATCGTGATTTCATTGTCATAATTATTATCCACAGGTACATTGTCTTCTGGATCTTTGCAAGAAGAAAAAGCAAGGAGAAGCATTAAGAATAATTGCATATTTTTTTGCATGATTATATAATTAATGTTGAGAAAATTATTTTATCACCTTGGTCGGTGTCCTTCATTGCCTTGATCGGTGTCCTCACCGACCAATCAATTTAATTATTCCAAGGGTTTCGATTGTTAAAATCGATTTTTTTGGATATTTCCTCAAATTTTGATTTTTGGGTAAAAAAATGGTCTAGAGATTAATGTCTCTAGACCAATTTGATTTATGATGGATTTTGTGTCAATCCTTCATGTACAAGAAGTTGTGCTTCAGGAATAAATTCTATGATTGCATTGTCATTTGGCTGAATCATAGTTTTAGGATTGTTTCCTACTAAGTGGGTGCCAGGGTATCTTCTGTCCATGGTTCTTCCGTTTCTGAAAACATCCATTTTTCTATGCCCTTCCCATGCCAATTCCAACATTCTTTCTTCCATTACCACATCCATTACAGATTTGCCACCAAGGTTAGCCATGGTATAAAGTCCATTGGCTGGAATACCTGCTCTTGATCTGATTACATTTACCAATTCAAGTGCTTCCGCATTTTGACCCAATTTGGCTGCTGCTTCTGCTTTGTTCAGATACATCTCTGCAAGTCTTGATACTACTGGTGACCATAAGTGTGCTTGATCATCTTGGCCAGAGCATTTTGTGATAAAGTACTTAGGGAAATTGTTTCTAAGATCCAATTGCTTGTCGATCAAGATTCTTTTTCGACCTTCGTCAGTATCTATAAAATAGCTGATTCCACCTCTTTCATTTAAGGATGTTTCCACTGTTTTGGTAGTGCCATTGTGAGTATATTCAAAGCCATCTCCTACAGGAGTCAAAGGTGTCCATCCATAATTGAGGTTATTTCTTACATAAAATCCCCAAGTCACTGCTTCATTTACCACAAATGGGAGGATGAAATTATTTCTTTGATCTTCAGGAAATTCTCTAACAAGCTCCAAATATGGTCTTGACGCATACATTTCACCCCATCCTGCACCTTGGATATTGGCATAAAGTGATCCGATTGTAAACCAGCCGTTTGACTCATAATCAACATCTCTCACAAACTTCACTGCAAAGATGGTTTCGGTGTTGCTTTCAGGTGAAAGTTTTGGGTAATCACCTAAAGTCTGAGTAGGAACTAAAGAAAATCTACCTGAATTCATTACTAAATCAGCGTATTCAATAGCCTTTTGATTGTCTTCTTTATAGAGATATAGTCTTGATAATAATGCCCAAGCTGCTTCTTTTGAAGCAAAAACATTCGATTTGCTCTCTGTAAACAATGCAGCTGCTTTTAGCAAATCTGCTTCTACCTGATCATAAACTTCACCTACAGAAGATCTTGTAGGATGATTCAAAGGTTCTGCATCAAGTTTTAACGGTACACCTGGATTGTTTACTCCTTGATTGTAAGGTCTTCCAAAGATGTTTACCATCGTAAAGTGCATCAATGCTCTGATATAGTAGTTTTCAGCTAAAATTTGATCGTTGCTTTCTGAGCTTCCCTCTACCACATTGCCGATTACCTGATTGGCTGATACTGCTATTTGATAAGAACTTCTCCAGAATCCAGCAGCTCTACTTCCATTCGGGATTCTTTGGTAATTATAAGTAAAGAATAAAGGATCAGAAGTAGTACCACTCAAAGCGACATTATCTCCAGGGTATTCGAAAAGCCTGTGCCAGTTTTCTGTCCAAGCTTTCATTCTGCTGTAAGTACCTAAGGTCACATTCATGGCACTCGTTTCTGATTGAGCAAGATCATCAGAAGTGATGGAATCATAAGGGGATTTGTCTATATCACAAGACGTTATAGCAAAGATTCCAAGGGAAATTATAAATATATAGCTTAATTTTTTCATGATTTTTTTTTGATTTAGAAGTTCAAGTTCAAACCAACACTAACTCTTCTTGGAAGTGGATATTGAGATCCAGTATCTCCATATATTGCAGCCTCAGGATCAAGACCTGAGAAGTTTGTAAAAGTGAAAAGGTTGTCACCAGAAACAAACACTTCCAATCCTGTAAGTTTTAATTTTTCGACAACACTTATTGGAAGCCTATATCCAGCAGTGATGTTTCTGATCCTCAAGAAACTCACGTCTTCGATAAATCTTGAAGAAGGTCTATGTGCTTCATTGTTTCCACCAAAAATTGGCTGTGGGTGCGTAGCATTTGGGTTTTCAGGAGACCATCTTGACCAGCCTGGCTGCAGCTGCATATAATTATAAGTTGGGTAAGCTCCATCACTATCAAAAGTCTCTCTTGCACTATGATAGACCATAGCTCCTTGAGTAAATGCCATGTTTGCATTTAGATAGAATCCCTTATAGTCAAATGATGAGGTCAAGCCACCAAAGAAGTTTGGAGTAGAAGTACCTACTTTTTGTAAGGTTGCGTTGTTGTAGTTTCCTACTTGGGTCACTTCTCCTGTAGTAGGATCAACTCTTTCCCATAGTGGTGTTCCATCTTCTGGATTTACTCCAACCCATTTTCTCATAAACCAAGTATCGATATCTTCGCCTACTTCAATTATTCTGTTACCTGATATTTGTCTTCTGTTTTCGAACAATTCGGTAATTTCATTTCTGTTCATACCAAAATTGAAATCTAATCTCCAGTTAGCACCATTACTCTTAATGATGTCAGCCCCTAAAGTTAACTCTAAGCCTTTATTTAGAACACTTCCGATATTATCGAAGTAGCCATCAAAACCAGAGATGTTTGGAAGTGGAACAAAGTGTAGTAAATCAGTGGTGTTTTTGATATAGTATTCAGCTGCGAAATCAATTCTATTGAATAAACCTAATTCTATCCCAAAATTAGAAGCAGCAGTTTTTTCCCAAGTCAAATCAGGATTTCCTAGCGCAGAAGCTACTGCTGCTGGCATCCCATTGTATTGCGCATTAAGAGAAAAAAGCTCAAATTGTGGATATAAGCTGTCAGGTGTATTTCCTACTTGCCCATATGCTGCTTTAGCTCTTAGATAGTTGATAGAAGAAACATTGAAGAATGCTTCATTGTGAATATTCCATGCACCACTTAGAGAGAAGAAGTTACCATACTTATTGTTTGAACCAAATCTTGAAGCACCATCGCGTCTGAAGGATGCTTGAGCACTATACCTGTTTTCGTAAGAGTAGTTTGCATTCAAAAGGTAAGATTGAAATGCATAGTCATTTTTAGTTCCTCCAATAGCTTGTGGTTCTGATGCATTGCTAATTACCTGAGCACCTGCTGCAATCCCTCTCCCTGTAGCAGATACATTGTTAAATATGTAATCATTGAATTCATATCCAGCCAGAACATTCACAAAATGCTTGTCAAATGTTCTTGTATAAGATAGCATCTGATTGGTGAATCGTGTGATTCTTTTATTCATTCCAACAGACATTCTACCATTGTCTGCTAAGCCTGAATTAGACCTTGGATCCGTATAGCTGAATGACTCTGAATTGAAATATGTAAGGTTATTGGTTGAAATAAAGGAAAGATATTCATTGATATCATACTGAAAATCCAAATTACTTAGGATATTGAAAGTAGCTGAATTTCCAAAATTCCACTGTAGGTCATATAAGTAATTTCTATTGTCTCTTCCTCTCCAATTGGCACCCGGAGCTAGCGTATTGATTGGTGCACCGACTTCATTGAAAGGTTGATCCCAAGGAAGGTTTCTGTACATGTCGTAAATGCTGTGTCTTGCATTGTCATTTGTAGTATAAGTCGCTGCTAGTTTGGGCTTGAAAGTTAATTTTTCATTTACGTCATAATCATAATTTATCCTTGCAGAAAGTCTTTCATAAGTATCACCTTTGACTGTACCAGTTTCATTGAAGTAGTTAAATGCAGTGAAAAGTCTTGCTTTATCTGTGGTACCGGAGTAAGAAAGGTTATAATCTCTTACCTGACCTGTTTCTGTACCAATGTCAAGCCAATCGGTATTTCTTTCTCTCAATGAATCATCAAACCATCCTGGAATAGCATTAGTGTTTGGGAATTGATTCCATAGATCTGCAAGTTGGTTAGAGTCCATTACTTGGAAATCTCTTCTATTAAAATGACTAACACCTGTTTTTACGTTGAGTGAAATACTGCTTGTGCCTGCTTTTGCTCCTTTTGTAGTAACTACAATAACTCCATTCGCTCCTCTGGAGCCATAAAGTGCTGCAGCTGCGGCATCTTTCAATACAGAGATGGATTCTACATCATTAGGGTTCAATATAGGTGTGTCATGCCAAATTACTCCATCGACAACCCATATTGGGCTTACTGAAGATCTAATGGAACTTCTACCTCTAATACGGATCACTGGGTTTGCACCTGGTGCACCAGTATTTGCTACCACATCTACACCTGCTACTTTTCCTTGAAGCATGTTACCAATGTTTGGAGATGTGATATCCGTAAGTTTCTCAGCACTTACTGTTGCGATAGAACCTGTAAGGTTTTCTCTTTTCTGAGTTCCATAACCTGTTACGATTACTTCCTGTAAATCTTTCGTATCAGAAGAAAGTGAAACTGTAAGAGAAGATTGTCCAGTATATCGTACTTCTTGGGTACTATATCCAATAAATGAAAAAACCAAAGTGTTTCCACTTTCGGCTTCTATGGTAAATTTTCCATCGATATCAGTTACTGTCCCTACAGAACTACCTTTTACTAATACGTTTACACCAGGAAGTGATTCTGATGATTGGGCGTCAAATACTTGCCCTGTGACTTGCATGGACTGTGCTTTTGCTTCCCAACTAAGTAGAAGTAGCAAAAGAACCATGATGCTAGATAAATTTTTCTTCATAATTAAATAAGGTTTTGATAAAACGAGTGATCTTTCTCTTTTCGTCTGATTTATAAGGAAATGGAAAGAATTTCCTAAATCTAAATAATGTTTTTAAAATTCAAAAATAAAATAGTAAGAATTTGAAAGTTTTTAAAACAAATAATTAGAAAAGGAAATATTGTAGTGGTTTTTGGTTCAAATTTGAAATTTACTACTTCATAATAATTTTTCACCTAGAGTATATTGAGATTATCCTGAAAATGGTAACACTTTTAGTTTAGTATGATCAAAATTTTAGAGTAGAGCTTCTGTAATTTTTTAAACTAAATAGACCAACATTTAAAGGCTCACTTATTAAATGTAAAATGCTTAGAAATGTGAACGTTAGAGAATTTTGATAAGCTTTTCCTTTTTTGGTAAATGCTTCAATAATATAAAAGCATCAAAAATTCAAGCTTCTGATGGCTTTCAGTTTTATTGATTTTATCTAGTTATTCCATTTTTCTAATGATATATCTGAGAACAATTTCAATATCAACTAAAAGAACCCTATTTCAGCCAAAGCTGCGAATTGGTGGCCATCATGGGAATTAATTGCTTCAAACTTGAAGTATCTGAAGCTTGACTCTGAGGCCAAATCAAAATATACTCTTCCTGATAAGTTGGGTATTTCTCCTTCCTTCAAAAGTGTCCAATCGGAATTGTTGTTACTAACAAAAAGTTTATAAGCTTTTATTTTCCTTTGTCCATTTCTTTGGGTTATGCTGAGACCTTTGGCTGTTTTTACTTCAGACATATCTACAGTAAAATGATGTGGATAGCTAGCGGCATTTCCAGTCCATTGACTATGCCAGTAGGTTTCAGAATCACCATCAATTACATCAGCTGCTCGACCTGTCTGTCCTTCGCCAGAAGTTTCTTCAGAGCTAAAATCGACTATGCTCCAAGCGCTTTTGTCTAGTTCATCACGATCTCCAAAATCTACTGAGGGAACATCATTTTCAAAAGAATAAGCATAGTTTGTTGCAGTATTGGCCCCATTGGTGTGGTGTCTGACGATTGAAAAGTCATAGAGCGTATTCCCTTTTTGCCAAAATTCTTCAATTGGCATTGCGACAGAAAAGCTTGTACCATCAGGCTTTTCAACCCATTTCACAGCTTGATAGCCTCCAGCATCTGATTCGGGTCTATTAGAAAAAGTCAAGTCTGATACAGGAACATCGGATTCAAATGTACCTGAAATTTTAATTGAACCATTTTCAAAATTTGCTTGAATAGAGGAAATACTTGAGCTTACTGGACCATAAAAGTTGCCTTGTGATTCAGCAAAAACTTGACAATTGTTAAGATATGCTGCAGATGAATGGGTTAGGCAAGTAGGGGAGTTGCCGTAAGTATAATTCCCAGATCCCATTAGAGAGGTGCCGAGATTTGGGTCAGAGGCTTCGGATACTTTTTCTTTACAATGGGGTAAATTCAATCCATGGCCCATTTCATGAAGCAATCCACCGATCCATTTGGTGGCTTCAGAACCCGCTACCCCATCTTTTCCCAAATCATCAATACTCATACCAGGATAATCAAGTGCATAAGCATATCTTCCTATTCCATAAAAAGGGACATCTGCTGGATTAGCACCACCCGTGACTGCTTGGTTAACTGCCGAAATAACTAAGAAATGTTCGCTTGATTTTTCAGATGGGTTTTCGGAGAAATATGCATCAATCTCTTTTCTCATTTCATTTCCTCCTCCTTCATATGGGTAAGCTGAAGCAGGTTTTGTACCATTGATTACATGTATTTTAACTCTCTTTTTTGAATCATCCTTAAGCAAACCAAAAGTCTTGTTTCCGTAACCCCAATGTTTCATGTATTTCAAAAAAAACGCTTGGCCATCCAACATTATTTCTGATAATCGTTGATGATAGTTTTCATTAGGAACTTTGTCTGCTGGTACAAAGTAAATGACATTTAAGTTGTAAGGTTTTTCAGAAATGTATTCGAATGTTTCTTCGTCTTCATCTTCACCGATAATTGGTTTTTCTTCTATTTGTTCACAGGAAAAAAATGAAATCAAAAAAAGCAATGACATTAATCGAATGAATTTAAGGTATAGTGTTTTCATTTTGGGTTTTAATTTTAGAAGTGCTGGATTGATAAATGATAGGCATATTGAAATAAAAAAACCGGCTGGTTACATTCCCAACCGGCTTTCCAATTCAATAACCCAATAATCAAAATATGAGGTCGCAAACATTTTGCTTACAAAACAAACATAACGTAAATATTTTATTTTTAAAAATAATAAAATGAAAATAAATAAAATCAAATTACATAGAAGATGAAAATTTATATTTTATTGATGTCTGTATTAAAAATATTTGCTTTGCATTTTATTAAAAAATATGATGTTATCTGCAATGCTTGCAGAAAGTAAATTTTTAAATGAAATCATGCGGATAAACATCGATGGTTGACTGTCAACTATAGAAAGCCTGATGTCTTCAAGATGTGTAACTATTATAATGTGAATACTGGTGTAAAAGGGGATACACATAAAATAATACACTCAAAACCTTACGTATTTTTTCAGTTTGAAAGAAAAATGTATATATTTCAAAATGCTTACGTAAAAATTAATTTTATATAAAGTAGTATAAACAGGTTTTGGAGAAATAAAAAAGTACATACAAAATGAAGAAAACAGCCTTAAGACGCTCAAAAATACTAGATGCATTAGAAAGTCAAGGACAAGTGAATGTAAATGACTTGAGTAAAGAATTCAATGTAAGTGAAGTTACGATTAGAAATGATTTAGCTAATCTCGAAAGAAATAAACTCTTAGTGAGAGCTCATGGAGGCGCATTTAAAACAAATTCATTGGCAATTCCGGTTACCGAAAAGAAAAAGATAAATCTAGATGCTAAAAAAGCAATAGGTAAAGCCGCTGCAAAGATGATTCAAGAGAATGACTCTATTATTTTAGATTCAGGAACTACCACTTTTGAAATATCCAATAACCTTGGAAAATTCACCCGACTTTCTGTTATCAGCAACGCATTGGATATCATCAATAACTTGGCAAACTATGACAATCTTGAAGTCATGGTTCCTGGTGGCTTTTTGAGGGAATTCTCCATGTCCTTGGTAGGGCCAATGGCTGAGAGAAACTTTAAGCAGCTTCATTGTAACAAATTGTTTCTAGGGGTAGATGGTTTTAAGTCTGACGTCGGTGTCTATACATTCCACATGGAAGAGGCGTATCTCAATCAATTGATGATAGATATTGCGGAAGAAGTTATTGTAGTTGCGGATTCGTCAAAGTTCAAGAAAATTGGCTTTGCCTTTATCGCTGGTTTCCAAAAAATTCATAAAGTCATTACGGACAAAGATATCGAGCAAGAATATGTGAGGATGTTGGAAAGAAATAATGTTGAAGTCATAATAGCTAATTAATGCTGGATTTATTTTCCTTTTCAAGGATAAATCTAAAATATGACCAACAAATACGAATGAGGTACAACCATGCTTAAATACGAAATGTATAGTTGTTTTGCGTAGTTTGTTCTTGACTAAATTTAGATTTTTTTTATATTTTTAATTTTTCAAAAAATCTAAATTTTAAAACTATGAGTTGGATTGCTTACATTATTTTCGGTTTGATAGCTGGCGTCATTGCCAAAATTCTTCATCCTGTTAAAGATCCAGGTGGGTGGATTATTACAATATTACTCGGAATCTTAGGATCTGTAGTAGGTAGGTGGATTGCAGGTCTTGCTGGAATTGTAGTCAGCGGAAGTTTTTGGAGTCCAATGAATTGGATTATTTCGATTGCAGGAGCTGTTCTTTTGCTGTTTATTTATTCCAAGCTTAGCAAAAAGTAAGAACTTAGGGGAATTCAATTATTAAAATTGGGGTGGCATTTATCTTTAAATAAATGTTGTCCCATTTTTTTTATCTCATAATTTCGTATCAGTCTTTATTGGCAAACTATTTTAGAATTCTCTTGGTTGTTATGCAGTATTGGAAAATTAGATATAAACCAACTAAATAAAAATATGCAAAATTTAACCAACAAAACAGCATTGATTACTGGCGGTAGTAAAGGTATCGGATATGGTATCGCAGAAGCACTTATGGCAAAGGGAATGCGTGTAGCTATCACAAGTAGATCCCAATCAGCTGCAGACAAGGCTGTAGAAGAATTAAATAAATTGGGAAGAGGCGAAGCATTTGCTTTGGAGGCAGATGTTAGGAATTTCGATTCCCAACAGCAAGCTGTAGATAAAGTAATAGAAAAATGGGGTCAACTTGATTTGCTAGTGGCAAATGCAGGAATTGGTCACTTTGCTTCCATCGAAGATATTTCATTGGAACAATGGCATGAAACAATTGATACGAATCTTACTGGTGTTTTTTATAGCATGAAAGCTGGCCTTGAAGGGCTAAAGAAATCCAAAGGTTATTTTATTTCAATTTCCAGTCTTGCTGGTACAAATTTCTTTGCAAATGGTTCTGCCTACAATGCAAGTAAATTTGGCGTGACAGGTTTTACTCAAGCTGCTATGCTGGATGTGAGAAAACATGGAATTAGAGTAACTACGATAATGCCAGGTTCTGTAGCTACTTATTTCAATGATCATCAGCCAAGTGAAAAAGATGCTTGGAAAATCCAAATCGAAGATTTAGGGCAAATGGTTGCTGACTTGATGCAAATGAATTCGAGAACACTTCCTAGTAAAATCGAAGTAAGGCCTACAATGCCTCCAAGTGCTTCTTAAGTTTGCTAAAAATCCCCACTGGTTTCGAAAGTAATTATGATTTTTTGGGAATTTGGTCAACAGTTGAGTCACTATCTAAGCTAATTAGAGGAGTTTCAACTGTTGACCAAAAAAAATCATGGTATATATTTTTTTGAGAGATCTATCGAAGTGATCCTGTGGTTTCTTTTTGATCCATATTGAACCTAAACAGCAGCTGATTCACAAATTTTAAGTCTGTTTGAACATTTTCACCTGCTTTTTCAAGATCAACCAAACTGGATCTGTAGGATTGAAAAGCAGCCTGTGCTTTTGCAAGATCATCCATTCGCATATAAATCAATCCTGCTTCCAAGTCAAGTTCTTTTAGCTTTTTTGGTGCGAGTTTTCTTGCTTCTTCAAGATATGTCAAAGCTTGCAGATTACTATCCAAATCATTACCAAGTCTTCTATATAGCTTACTGAGAAGTAAGTATTCATCTTCGGTGGCCATTCCAAAATTCTCCATTCTTTCGGCAAGTTTCAAAGCATACTCATAGTTTTTAGAATGATATTCCTGCCATGCAGTATAACTTACGGTGTTTGAAGTTTTGGCTATATAAAGCATATTTTCTTCATTGAATGAATTAGAATTCTCAGTCCAAAAATCTTCCACGACTTTTTCGGTAAGCGCTTTTTGTTCTTGGTCATACTTTGCACCGATTCTCTGGAGATTTTCCATTGTCATATATGAAGCTGCCAATCCAAGATTTAGTGCATCATCAAAGTTATAATAGGTTCCATTTCTTTCATTTCCATAAGCAATGACCGCGACAGAAGCAAAAGTGGCTATTGCACCCCATGTTCTAGCTCTATTTTCTGCACGAATGGCAAGATTCAAATTGATAAGGTTATGATCTAGGACAACATGTGAAATACACTCGGTAAGCATCTGTGCAAGTTCCTTTTCATTATTTGCCATTGAAATCGCTCCAGTAGTGAGGACAATCATGCCATTTTCAAAAGAAAAATAGTTAGGCTCAGTCGATTTTAGAATTACTACATGAAATACTCGATTTTTATCTTTCAATAAGTAACCAGGGTGAATTTTGAAAATCAACTGATAGATATAATCGTACAAAAGTTCATCTTCAAAGATAAGGTTGTTGGTTTTGACTTCTTCATAAAAATTCATGGCGTCTTCATGGAGAGCTTGCCTGTTTTCACTTTGCCATCCTTTTTCTGATACATCCAAAGCTCTTTTTTCAAACCACAATTTTTCCCAAAAAGAAAAATCATTTGAAATCAAATCAACTCTATCTTCATTTACAAGAACATTTGTATAAGAATTCTTTACAAGATATTGTGTTCTATTCGAGACTTCATTCTTTTTTATACCTAATATTTGTACTGTATCACCCACTTGGAAAAAATCAAATTTTCTATTGACAACACCTTCTTGTTTCAATTGCGCATAAAGGGTAGGGGATAAAACTAAAATAACGAGGAGGGTCAGCAGAACTTTTTTCATAACTAGAATGATTTGGTAAGTTAGTTTAACCAACGACAATTTAGTTATTAAGGTTGACCCACAATGAACTTAATATGGAATGTCCCCAATATTGTACCTTCAGCCAATAGTAACTTTTTCTAAAAAAATGTATTATGATTATACGCTTCTTTGCCAGTAGCTTTAATTCCATGGTCGATTGCTTGCTTATGTTCAATATCTATGAGTATCTAATATCAATTTATATCGGATCTAAGCTAAATCAGGCTTGTCTTTAGTTAGTTGCAAAGTTCCGTATATCCATAAAATGTATTTTTGAAATTATAAAAATGAAGTATCTTCCATTGCTTCTTCGGTCATTTTTTCAGCTATTTCTTTTCCCAAATATCTATCGATCCAATGATGGCCCAAATAGAGTAGCGGGGTCAGTAGGATTGCCACACTAAATTTGTAGATGTAATTGATGATTCCCACAGATACGATCTGTGCCCAGCTCCAATTTCCGAAAATGTAAAAAGCGATCCCTAATACTACAAAGGAATCGATAAACTGAGACACAAGTGTAGAGCCTGTAGCACGGAGCCAGATCATTTTTGGGCCTGTTATTTTTCTCAATTTTTGAAATACAAAAACATCTATCAATTGACCCAAGAGGAAAGCAACCAAAGAACCTATGATGATTCCCAAACCTTGTCTAAAGATGGTATTGAAAGCATAATCTATATTGAAACTATTGCCTTCAGGATCGGGACTATTGACCTCCAGCCAAAAAGGTGCAGGATGAAGTTTGGTGACGATTGTAATGATTACAAAGATGTAGGCTATAAAAAAGGCTGTCAAAAAGCTGATTTTCCGAACACCTTTTTTTCCAAAATATTCATTGATAATATCAGTAGTGATGAATACAACAGGCCATATTACTGCCCCAGCAGTAAGGTTAAAGTCCAAGACATAATCTCCAAAAATTGTCCAACCAACTGGTTCAAAACCCAAGGTCATTTCTCCTGAAAATATTTTCACACCAATGATTTCAGCCAAAATCGCATTGGTCAGGAAGATTCCAGACAGAATGATAAAGAGGTTTGTTTTTTTTGATTGAAAAGCTTTGTTGCTTTTTTTGATTTCCATATTGCTGCTAGTTATGGACAAATTCTTTAGTCTATTTGATAGGTAATTCCTTCTTCACTCAAAAAGGTATTCTGAAAGTTGGTTTTAGCTTGTAGCAATAAAGGCTCTAAATCTAGATATCTTGTGGAATAATGGCCTATAAGTAGTTTTTTTGCTTGTACTAATTCGGCGATTTTTCCTGCTTGAGAAGCTGTACTGTGGAAAGTTTCCATCGCACGGACTTCTTCTTCATCACCAAAAGTGGCCTCATGATAGATTGTACTTGAATCTTTGATGTATTCGACCAAATCAACAGGATCGAAAATGGTATCAGAACAAAAAGCATAGGAACGAAGCGGCTCTGGAGGAAGGGTGTAATCCTTTACCAAATAAAGAAGATCCCCGTTTTCATCCAAAAAATCCTTACCATTCCTCAAGGTATTGATCGCTTCAATACTGATTTTGTTCTCCAACAACATTTGCTTATTCATTCTTAACATAGCTTGCTTTTCCTGAATGATAAAACCAGTACAAGGAATCCTATGTTTGAGAGGAAAAGAGAAAACTTTATAGTTTTTTTCTTCCAAAATCAATTCCTTTTCATTTGGATTGGTGGCAATGAATCTTAATGGAAAATTCAATCGTGTATTACTGTATTTGAAATTGGTCGTAATAATCTCATCCAATCCTGCAGGACCATAGATTGTGAGAAGCTTAACTCTTTTGTGAAGGTGGTAGGTGGAAAGCAAGCCCATCAGCCCATAATAATGGTCTCCATGTAGATGGCTGATAAAAATATGATCAACACGACTGTATTTCGTTTTAAATTTGCGCAGCTGGATTTGAGTCCCTTCTCCACAATCCAAAAGGAGGGAGGAAGATCCTACATTGACCAACTGCGCAGTTTGATTTCGACCATGGGCCGGAATCGCAGAATTGGAACCTAAAATGGTAACTTCAAATTCCAAGATTAATTTTCTTCTTCTTCCTCTTCCTCTTCACTTCCTCCATTCTCAATCTCATGGATAAAAATAGCCTCAGCTGCTTCCTCCAATGTCTCCACAATATTGAAAACTTTATCAAGCATTGATATTTTGATCAATTTTGTAACGTGATCCTGCAATCCAGAAATCACAAAAATCCCACCATCACGGCTAAATTCCCTATTTCCAACCAGCAATGCACTCAGCCCACTTGAATCAGCATACTTTACCTGACTCATATCTATTACTAAATTGTGATATCCTTCTGCATGTACTGTCAATAGCTCTGATTTCAACTTAGGAGAAAGTGCAGAATCTAATTTTTCCTCAAGAGGGGTAAACACTACGTACTGTTCTTTTTTATCTACTGAGTATTTCATATTCGTATTTTAAATGATAATTTTTTTGTGTTTTAAATAAATTCAACCTTCTAACTCCTTCAAAACCGCATCTTCAATTCTTTTTTCCAAATTTTCCGTGTCTGCTTTGATGAATTTTTCTCCGGTTATTTTTTCATAAAGCTCAATATATCTGTCAGAAATCTCTTCTACAAATGAAGCTGGCATTTCAGGGACATTCTGACCTTCTTTTCCTTGGAAACCATTTGAGATTAGCCATTGTCTAACAAATTCCTTTGAAAGTTGTTTTTGGGCTTTTCCTTGTTTTTGATTTAGTTCATAGCCTTCAGCATAAAAATACCTTGATGAATCAGGTGTATGGATTTCGTCAATCAAATAGATTTCTCCTTCATATTTTCCAAATTCATACTTTGTATCCACTAAGATCAAGCCCATTTCTGCTGCGATCTGCGTTCCTCTTTCATAAAGAGCATGTGTATATTTTTCCAAAATATCATAATCCTCTGCACTCACAATGCCTTTTTCCAGAATTGATTCCTTGGAAATATCTTCATCATGTCCCTCATCTGCTTTGGTGGTAGGTGTGATGATTGGTCTTGGCAGCTTGTCGTTTTCCTGCAATCCATCCGGCAACGCTACTCCGCAAAGAACTCTTTTTCCAGCAGCATATTCTCTGGCAGCATGGCCGGCAAGGTAACCACGGATTACCATTTCTACTTTGAAAGGTTCACATTTTTTACCTACAGTTACATTCGGATCAGGAGTGGAAGTGACCCAGTTTGGGACAATATCTGCTGTTGCTTTGAGAAATTTTGCTGCGATCTGATTTAGAACTTGTCCTTTGTAAGGAATCGGCTTGGGTAATACGACATCAAATGCTGAAATACGATCTGTGGCTACTACTGCTATGGTATCCTCAAACATATACACATCTCTAACTTTACCCTTGTAAAATCCCTGTTGTCCGGGAAATTCAAAATGGGTTTCTTTTATTGCACCATTCATGTTTTAATCTTTGAACAAAAATAGAAAAAGCATTTGTGTTTGAAACCAGAAATGCACGAATTATTGACATTTTCTTTTTATTTCGGCTCCCGAAGTCCAGTTAATTTACCATCGGTGAAAAATCTCTCCAATATGATTTCTCCACTTTCAGAATATACTTTTTGGATTCCATGGACTTTTCCTCTTTGGTAGGGGAGTTCCTCTTTCAATTGACCAGAAGGAAAGTAAACGTAAGTCATGCCGTGCTGATTTCCATATTCGAAATTCACTTCCTTCTGAACTTTACCATTTTCATGGTATGCTATAATCATCGTTATTTCGTAATACTTGTCATGAATAGTCTTTTCTTGAATTTGACCATTTTCGTAATAGCTTACAAACGTACCAATAGGCAAGCCTCGCTTGAACTTAGTGATTTCTAGTAATTCTCCATTTGGAAAAAAGCTTTTGAATTCACCATCAGGATCTCCATTCCTATATTTACCTTGTTTGGCTAATTGACCATTTTCATGAAATTCTTCAAAAGTCCCATGCTGATAGCCATTTTTGAAGTTTACCCTAGACCTTAATTTTCCATTCTCTCTATAAGTCTCAACTACACCATGCAATTTACCGTTCTTAAATGTTGAGTTTTTGAGTAATTGTCCATTTTTGTAAAAGCTTTGCTGCTGACCTTCCAAAATCCCATCTACATAAGACCTCTTTTCGGTAAGTATTCCTGACAAGTCAGAAATTAAGGTTATGCCATTAGGTTTATTATTTGAGAAAATAGCTTTGCTAATAACTATCCCATTTTCATGATAAGTTATCAACTCACCTTCAATTTGATCATTTTGATAATTCAAAAGCTGCGAAAGTTCTCCAGTACTATAGAATGATTTCGAAATCCCTTCTTTTTTGTCATTACTATAAGAAGTGATTCTTAACGTGTCATTTGTTTCAGGAAAAAAATCAATAAATATACCTTCTCTTTTTCCATTTACATAATTGCCTTTTACTGCCAGGCTTCCACCTTCGTAGTATAACAGATAGGGTCCGTCCTTAACTCCATTTTGCTGTTCAATGATTTCTTTCACTGCCAGTTTTTGCTCATCATAATATGTTTTAATTGTCTGGTTTTGAGCAAATAGAATATATGTAGGTAAAGTTAAAAATAAAACAATTAAGATGGTTTTTATTGTCATTTGTGAGCAAAGATTTGTTTTGTATTGGGTAATATTAATCAAAAAAGACAAAGAATTCACTATTTGAAATCCTTTGTCTTTTCGATCAGAATCCTTCTGAATTTGCATTCCTAAAGATTGGTATCTGAAGTTTTGATTATTTAAAGTTTCTCAATGACGATCGCAGAAGCACCACCACCGCCATTACAAATCCCTGCTACACCTATCTTGCCATTTTTCTGACCCAATACGCTGGTCAAAGTAGCAATAATCCTAGCACCTGATGCTCCAAGTGGATGACCCAAAGATACGGCACCACCAAAGACATTGAGCTTATCATTATCAAGGTTTAGCTGCTTTTGATTTGCTATAGCAACAGCTGCAAAAGCTTCATTGATTTCATAAAAGTCAACATCATTTTCAGTCAAACCTGCATTTTTGATAGCTTTTGGAATAGCTAGGGCAGGAGCAGTCGTAAACCACATAGGATCTTGTGCTGCATCTGCAAAACCACGGATTTTCGCTATAGGTTTCAAACCAAGTTCTTGAACTTTCTCTTTGCTCATCAACACCAAAGCTGATGCACCATCATTCATTGTTGAAGCATTTGCAGCAGTGACAGTTCCTTCTTTGTCAAAAACAGGTCTAAGTGAAGGTATTTTGTCAAACATGACATTTTTGAATTCTTCATCTTCGTCGATGACGATTTTCTCACCTTTTCTTCCCGTAATTTCTACAGGAACTACCTCGTCTTTGAAAGAACCATTTTTCCAAGCCTCAGCAGATCTTGTGTAAGATTGGATAGCGTAATTGTCTTGATCTTCTCTAGAGATTTTCATTTCCTTGGCTGTATTCTCAGCACAATTTCCCATAGGGAATTTATAATAAACTTCAAACAAGCCGTCCTTCACCAAGCCATCTACGAATTCGGCATTTCCATACTTGTAACCAAATCTTGCCTTAGGAACATAATAGGGTACATTTGACATACTTTCCATACCTCCAGCTATGACAACATCATTTTGACCAGTCATGATTGACTGAGCGGCAAACATCACAGCTTTCATTCCAGACGAGCAGACTTTATTCACTGTCGTACAAGGTACATTATACCCAATTCCAGCACCTATGGCCGCTTGACGGGCTGGAGCCTGTCCCAAGTTGGCAGAGATTACATTACCCATGATCACTTCTTCTACCTCTTTTGGATCTAAGCCTGCTTTTGTCAGGGCACCTTTGATAGCGATGCTTCCAAGTTCAATGGCTGTAAGTCCTGCTAATTTACCTCCAAAACTCCCAAGTGGGGTTCTGACTGCGGATACGATATATACTTCTTTCATTTGGGTTTATATATTTAAGAATTTGAAAATTGTATGATTGTAAAATTATAAGATTTTGGTATTGGATATCAAGTCCTGCATTTACTTTACTTTATTCTCTCTATTTATAGGTAAGTCATTTCGACTAAAGGAGCCTGCCCCGTAGAATTACGGGGAGAAATCTCATACTGAATTTTACACCCCATCTTCACTTTTAACTTTCCAGTTTCAAAAAGGGACGAGACCTCCCCGCAATTCTGCGGGACAAGCTTCTCCCGAATGCTTTCGGGATCGAGGTGACGTAGTCGTAGACACTTTGTCTCCTCCCGTCCTACGTCTCATGTCTCACATTTCAAATCTAAACCTACCATTCAGGCAACCCTCTTTCGGCTTTTTTGGTTGGCTTTTTACGATTTTGTTGGATATAGCGGAGTTCTGCTGCATTCATGGCATCGAGAATTTGTGCAGCTTGTTCTGGCGTAAGGTTCATTTCTTTCAACCTTTCTTTTAGTTGCTCTTGGGCTTTTTCTCTTTCACTCAGGTCGCTATCGAGTTCACTAGGTTCTTGTGAATCCTTTTCATTCTGTGATTTTTCACCGTCTTTATCCTCTTTCTTCTCGGAATCTACATCTTCTTCATTATCAGCTTCTTCTTCACCTTCACCATTCTTTTTATTTTCGTCTTTTTTCTCTTGATCCTTCTCGTCTTGATTTTGGTCATCTTTCTCCTGATCATCTTCATTCTCTTCGTCCTCACCTTCATCATCTTGATCCTGATCTTGCTGATCTTCATTTTCTTCTAGCCACCTGGCTAAAAGTTCATAATTATATCGAGCAGATTCATTGTTGGGATCTTTGATCAGAGAGTATTTGAATGCCTCTAGTGCTTCTTTGTACTTCTTATCATTTGCCAAAAGCATTCCATTGTGGTTTGATGCAAAGGAGGCGATCATTTTGTCATCTGAGCTAAGCAAAGACATAAATGTGCGTTGCGCTTCTTCATGTTTCTCAGCGTACTGGTAACTCAATGCCAAGTTAAAAGTAGAAGCAGCATTATTGATTCCAAATTCGGTATTTAACTTAAGGTGATCCTCTATTGATTTTTCGTATTTAGCTTCGCCATAGCTTTTTTCAGCTTCTTTGATAGCAGCATTTTTCTTCGAAATCTCCATCCAGGATCCCGGTATGAATAATAAAATAAATAATGTTATTCTACTGATTATCAACATATATATCTATGATAATTAAATTAAAGATTGATGGTACGCAATGGCAAAATCATATCAACAAGGGCAAGGCACAAAGCTGCAAGCAGAAAATAGAAATACTTGTTGGCAGATGCTTCTACCATTCTGCTACCTGTGACGGATCCTTCTTGTCTTTCTATTGCTGCAATCAGATCTGATGTTTCCTGAACTTCGTCACTGATTTCAAAATAACCACCTTCAGTCTGTGCAGCGAGGTATTTTAGATTGCTCGTTTCTAATCTAGAGATTGCCGGTTGATTGGTAGCAGGATCCATTATTACAGAATTTCCTCGTGGAATTGTACTTCCCTGAGAAGTACCTATTCCCAAGCTAAAGATCTTGATACCTGCGTCATTGAGATCATTTATGATTGTTCTGAAATTGTCCCCGAAATCTTCACCATCTGAAATCAAAATTACAGAACGGCTATTCGTTTCAGGTCTTTCATCATTTTGGAATTTAGACAAGGCCATTTGTAGGGGAGCATTGATGTCTGTTCCTTGGTTAGGAACCAATCCCGTATTCAATCCATCAATATGAAGCTGAAGTACATTTTGATCAAAAGTAAGTGGGCACTGTACAAAAGCCTCCGAACTAAAGATGATCAAACCTATTCTATCACCGGCAAAACGTTTTGTGAGATTTTTGAGCTCAAATTTCACTCGCTGTAACCTAGAAGGGCCAATGTCTGTAGCATTCATGGACTGCGACAAATCCACAGCAATAAAGATATCTTTGCCTTCCTCTTTGATTTCTTTCAAAGATGTTCCGATCGATGGACCTGCAAATGCTACAATAAATAAAACAAAGTAAGCAACCCGAAGGATCATCTTCATGAAAATCCGGTGTTTTTTGACCTCAAGTTTTTTATTGATAAGATAAAACCTGTATAAGTAAACTGTGTATAGCAATCCAAAGATGATTGCCAACCATATAATCGTATTTCCTTCTGGATATGCCCAAATCATGCCTTGAAATTATAAAATATAAACGTAAAGTAATCAGTAGTATTTGATTTTGTCAAAACTATCAGGGATTTTCTACCATGTTCTTGATTTCTGCCTTTGTCATTTGGATGATTTTCACAGACATAGTAATAGGAGTTAGCGGTTCATCATTTGAGTCTCTTTTTACCAGGACAATTTTATCAACAACATCCATCCCCTTGATTACTTGACCAAATACTGTGTAATTATCATTCAAACGATGTAAGCCATTTTTATTTTGCACAATATAGAACTGACATCTTGCGGACAATTTCCCTGGATTATCATCTCTGCCAGCACCAACTGCCCCGTACACATGGGTGATTCCTTTTACAAACTCAGGTTCGAGCAGATAATCAGGATCTGTAAAACCTTCCTCTGTATCAGGACAGCCAGCTTGAGCCACAAAGTTTGGAATCACTCGATTGAAACTCAGGGAATCCCAATATCCGTCAGAAGCAAGCTCAACAAAACTTGCTTTATGCTTTGGAGTCTCAGCAAACAGCTGAATGTAAATTGTTCCTTCAGTTGTTTCTATGACTCCAATTGGTTCTGTACTTTGTGCAAAACCTTGCAACGCAAACAAGAACATCAATAGGTAAAAAGGTGTTTTTAGGTTCATTTGGCTAATATAGGAAACTAGAATCAAATAACATTAAAAAGGAAGACTCCTCATTTTTGTAATGGTTATTGTCTTAAATCAGCAAACCTTTTTGGTTTTATTAATAATCAGGTTTTTATAAATAGCGTGTAAATGAAATCAGGAAGGTTTTCGGATTTCTGGGATTTATGAAATTTAGAAAATCATAAAAATTTAATCTATTCTAAAGATTTACAGTAATTTTTTTTGTGTCAAATAGTGTCAAATAGCAAAAATACCCTGTAGTTGGTATTTTTTTAAAAAAAAGATAGTGTTAGTTTAGGGATGGATTAATTGGAGGCTAAAAAAGGAGTAGAAATTGAGCTCTGAAATTGTTGAGGTAATGAATTTTCGTTTTTGAAAAGATTGCTTGAAAATTTTTTCAATAAAATTACAAACAATGACTTTTGATAAAATTATTTTCAGTGAAGTATATAAGCTAGCCGATCTTATTAACAGTTCGTGTAAGTATTTGCTATGTTATAATAAAAAAGACGACCTCGATAGAAAAATCTATCGAGGCCCTCTTAAATGTTTTCACAACGGAATAATCCTTATTGTGAATTGCTTCAAATTAGTATTTCAAAGATAGTAGATAAACTCAAAAATAAAAATATATGAAAAAGATTTTAGGATTGGATTTGGGGACTAACTCTATCGGTTGGGCTTTGGTGGAACAGGATTTTGAACAAAAGAAAGGTAAGATTTTAGGAATGGGGTCTAGAATTATCCCTATGAGTCAAGATGTTTTGGGAGAATTCGAAAAAGGAAATTCAATATCTCAGACAGCGGAAAGAACAAAATTGAGAGGAGTTAGAAGGCTTAGAGAAAGACATTTACTAAGAAGAGAAAGGTTATTAAGAGTTTTAAACATATTAAACTTTTTACCTATTCATTTTTCTAAACAAATAGATTTTCAGGAAAAGTTAGGAAAGTTTATTGGAGAGTCAGAACCAAAATTAGCGTATGATGATAACAAGTTCATTTTCAAAAATTCGTTTGAGGAAATGCTTTCAGATTTTAAATCTAGTCAGCCAGAGTTTGTTGACGATGGAAAAAAAATCCCATATGACTGGACTATTTATTATTTGAGAAAAAAAGCCCTTTCTAAAAAGATAGAAAAAGAAGAGTTGGCTTGGTTAATACTAAATTTTAATCAAAAAAGAGGCTATTATCAGTTAAGGGGTGAAGATGAAGAGGAGAAGCCTAACAAATTGGAAGAATTCTATTCTTTAAGGGTAATAGAAATCAAAAACGATGATAGTCCTAATAGGAAAGGCGAAACATGGTATTCATTAACCTTGGAAAATGGTTGGGTTTATCGTAGGTCAAGCAAAGTCCCAATGGATGATTGGTTAGATAAATCGAAAGATTTCATTGTGACAACAGATCTAGATGAAGATGGTAATGTGAAATTAGATAAAGAAGGAAATGAAAAAAGAAGTTTCCGGGCTCCAAGCGAGGATGATTGGGGACTTAGAAAGAAAAAAACTGAAAAAGAAATAAAAGATTCTGAAAAGACGGTTGGAGAATTTATCTATGATAACCTGCTTACAAACCCTAAACAGAAAATTAAGGGTGACTTAATCAGAACTATTGAAAGAAAATTTTATAAAGAGGAAATAAACGTCATTCTAAGATCACAGAAGCGATTTCATCACGAACTTGCAGATACAGGAATTTTATCGGATTGTATCCGGGAGCTATATAGGAATAATATCTCACAGCAAAATCTTCTTTTAAATCAGGATATCATTCACCTTTTGGTTGAGGACATTATATTT
This sequence comes from Belliella alkalica, assembly GCF_022549785.1. Taxonomy (GTDB): domain Bacteria; phylum Bacteroidota; class Bacteroidia; order Cytophagales; family Cyclobacteriaceae; genus Belliella; species Belliella alkalica. The sequence goes on along the minus strand of NZ_JAKZGO010000001.1, from coordinate 141,779 downwards.
TACCAAAGACCATTAAGAAGTCAAAAGTCCTCCATATCAAATTGCCCCTTAGAGGCTAGAGTTTACAAGGAAGATGGCTTAGAAAAAGTGATTCCTTTGAAGGTAGCTTCAAAATCTCACCCATTATATCAAGAGTTTAGATTGTTACAATGGATAAATAATCTAAGAATTATTAGAATTAAGGATGAAAAATATGTAACTGAAAATTTTCTTGGCAACCTTGATCAAACTGAGGACCTTTTAAACTTTTTGATAATCCAAAAAGATATTGACTGTAAAAGGTTAATGACTTTCTTTCTTTCAAAAGAAGGATTGAAAGGAAAGGACTTGACTAAAGAAAGTTCCAATTATAAATGGAATTACGTTTATGATGTGGAGAAAGGAGAGTCAAAAGTATATCCTTGTAATCCAACAAGATATGAAATTTTAAAAAGGCTTGAAAAAGTTAAAAACTATAACTCTGAGATTTTTACAGATGAATTTGAAGAATCACTATGGCATATAATATATTCAGTAACCGATAAAATAGAATTTGAAAAAGCTCTGAAATCATTTTCTAAGAAAAATGGGCTTGATGTTGAATCTTTTGTAGAGAACTTTAAGAAGACACCTCCCTACAAAAGTGATTATGGAGCATATTCACTTAAAGCAATAAAAAGGTTACTCCCATTAATGAGGTTTGGATCTAATTGGAATTCAAAAAATATTGAAGCTTTAACAATAGAACGGATTGAAAAAATATTGAACGGTGAGTTTGATCTAGAAATTAAAGATAAAATCAGAGAACTTTCGAAAGAGTTTACTTCTATTGAAGATTTTCAAGGACTACCTGTTTGGTTTGTAAATTACTTAGTTTATGGTAGGCATTCTGAAGCTTCAGAAATCACTAAATGGAATTCAAGTGAAGAATTAGAATGTTTCATAAAAGAATTCAAACAACATTCATTAAGAAATCCAATTGTTGAGCAGGTGATTGTTGAAACTCTTAGAGTGGTAAAAGATATATGGGTTAAATATGGAAAAGGTAACATGGATTTCTTTGACGAAATACATATAGAGCTAGGTAGGGATATGAAAAACCCAGCTAGTGAAAGAGAGAGGCTTTCAAAAGTAATATCAGAGAATGAAAATACTAATCTTAGGATTAAAGCATTTCTGGCTGAGCTATTACATGACCCAGATGTTTACAATGTAAGGCCATTTTCACCTATGCAGCAAGAAATCCTCAAAATCTATGAGGAAGGTGTTTTAAAATCCAGTATTGAAATTCCAGATGAAATTTTAAAAATCAGTAAAACGGCGCAGCCATCAAAAGCGGATTTACAGAGATACAAATTGTGGTTGGAACAGAAATACATGTCTCCATATACAGGTAAAGTTATTCCCTTAAATAAGCTTTTTACTTCAGCATATGAAATAGAACATGTAATTCCTCAATCGAGGTTTTTTGATGATAGTTTGAGTAATAAAGTCATTTGTGAAGCAGCTGTTAACAAGCTGAAGGATAAAATGATGGGGTTTGAATTTATTAAAAATTTCCATGGTCAAAGGGTTACTTTAGGTATGGGAGAAGAAGTTGAAATTTTTTCTGAAAACGCATTTAAATCTTTTGTCCAAGAAAATTATTCAAAAAACCCTGCTAAGAAAAGGAAGTTATTGATGGATGAATTACCGGAAAAAATGGTTGAAAGGCAATTGAATGATACGAGATACATAAGTAAATATATTACCTCTATTTTATCAAATATTGTAAGGTCTAATCAAAATGACTCTGGGTTTAATTCGAAGCATATTATTCCGGGAAATGGAAAAATCACCAATGAGCTCAAACATGATTGGGGTTTGAATGATATTTGGAATGACTTAATCCTTCCGAGGTTTGAAAGGATGAATCAAATTTCGGCAAGTACTGCCTTCACTGCATGGAATAAAAACCATCAGAAATTCTTACCGACTATTCCAATTGAGTATGCAAGGGGATTTAAAAAAAAGAGGATTGATCATAGACACCATGCTTTGGATGCCCTTGTTATTGCTTGTGCGACAATAGATCATGCTAATTATTTGAACAATGAGCATGCATTGGGTAAAAGATATAAAGGAAAGGATGAAAAAATGAAACGGAGATTTGATTTAAAGCATAAGCTATGCTACAAAAAGACCAACTCTGATTCAACTGAAAATTTTGAATGGGTTTTTCACAAACCTTGGGAATCTTTCACAATTGAAACAAAAGAACATTTGGAAAAAGTTGTTGTAAGCTTCAAACAAAACCTTAGGGTTATCAACAGAACCTCAAATAAATACAAAAGCTATTTTGATGAAGAAGGCAAGTTAAGAAAAGATAAGAGTGGCAATCCAGTAAAGGCTCATACTAAACAAGTTAAAGGTGATGCTTGGGCTATCAGAAAGCCTATACATAAGGATACTGTATCAGGCTTGATTGAGCTTAGAAAAGTTAAAACTGTTGCTTTAAGGTTGGCTTTGGATAATCACAATGCCATTCTGAATAAGAAGCTTAAGAAAAAAATAATTGAGCTCAAAAACCTTAATTATGACAATAAACTTCTTTTTAAATTTTTCAAAGATAGAGAATATCAATTTGAAGGAAAAGATGTATCTAAAGTAGATATTTATTTTTTCGAAAAGGATCTGGCTGCATCTAGAGTTTCCTTAGATACATCTTTTTCAGAGAAAAAAATCCAATCTATCACAGATACTGGAATTCAGACTATACTTCTAAATCATCTTAATAGTTATAGAGGTATCAAAAATGATAAAGGTCAAATTATTGATCCTGAAACGCTAGCATTCACCCCTGAAGGTATTGATGAAATGAACAGAAACATTCAAACCTTAAATGGGGGGAAATTTCATCAGCCAATTTATAAAGTTAGAACTTATGAAACAAAAGGTAATAAGTTCCAAATAGGACATAAAGGGAACAAAAAAGCCAAGTTTGTAGAAGCAGCTAAAGGAACCAATTTGTTCTTTGCTATATATGTGAACGAGGAAGGAAAGAGAAGTTATGAAACAATTCCATTTAATATAGTAATGGAAAGACTTAAACAAGGCCAAGGTCCAGTGCCACTCTTAAATGAAAAAGGAGATAAACTCTTTCTTCATTTATCTCCAAATGAATTAGTGTATGTACCGGAACTTGAAGAAGATGTTAATACCATCGATTTCAATAATCTTTCAAAAGATCAAGTTGATAGGATTTATAAAATGGTAAGTTGTACTGGATCAGAATGTCATTTTGTAAGAGGTGATATTGCATCACTAATTAAAAATTATGATTCAAAAACAAAAATTGGGGAGCTTGGAAGTTTAAATAAACAGGAATTAACAATCGAATCTTACATGAGAATTAAAGAGTGTTGTTTAAAACTGAGTATTGATAGAATAGGAAATGTCTATAAATTCTAAAAATGGAACTAGGTCTATCTTACCATATCTTTAACCATGCCAACGGAATAGAGAATATCTTCCGAGAAGAGGAAAATTATCGCTTTTTCTTACAGCAGTACACTAAGTATTTGGGGGAAATGGTAGACACCTATGCCTTTTGTCTGATGCCAAATCATTTTCATTTGCTAGTCTGTGTAAAGTCAGGTTTAGACCTGCCAGGTTTTCAAAACCTGGCAGGTCTTTCTCCTACCAAGCTTGGTCATGCCTCAAAAAATCCGGTCAAGAAAGCTTTTAGCGATTTTTTTAATTCTTACTATAAAGCTTTTAACAAAAGATTTGAAAGAAGAGGAAGCCTTTTTGTCGAACATTTTAAAAGAACCCCCATTCTCGACGAAAGACAATGGCAGGAACCTTTCTTTTATATCCACCTTAATCCGGTAAAGCATGGTTTTGTCAAAGATCATGCAAACTGGAAATGGTCAAGTTGGCATGCATATCAGAATCCCGAAAAACCTTCAAATGTAGAGAGAACTTATTATAATAATTTCTTTGATGGCCGGGAGCATGTGAAAAATATGATGGAAATGAAAAAGGAATGATTAATCAATAAATATTTGGAGTAATGAACGCAAAGACCTGCCAGCCCGCCGCGGCGGACTGGCAGGTCTTTAAATTTAAACTTATATGATCAAAAGAACCCTTTTCTTCGGTAACCCTGCTTATCTCAGTACCAAAAAAGAGCAGCTGCATATTTCTTTCCCTGAGGCTGACAAGGCTGATAAGACAGTCCCAATAGAGGATTTGGGGATGATTGTGCTGGAAAACCAGCAGATTACCATTACAAATGGTTTGCTAGCGAAGCTTACCGACAGGAAAGTGGCCGTAGTATCCTGCAATGCCCAACATCTTCCAGAAGGCTTGTTGCTCCCCATGCAGGGACATACAGAACAGACGGAGCGGGTCAGGTATCAGTTGGAAGCATCCCAACCGCTCAAGAAAAACCTTTGGCAACAAACCGTCACTTCCAAGATCCGAAACCAATATGCTTTATTGAAGGAGAAGGGAAAGGAATCCAAACGCATGGAATATTTATATAAAAATGTGACTTCGGGTGATTCGGGCAACCATGAAGCCCAAGCTGCAGCAATCTATTGGCAGGAATTGTTTGATGTCCCTGATTTCAATAGGGGACAAGTGGGAATACCTCCTAACAACTTGCTCAATTATGGATACGCAATTTTGAGGGCAGTTATTGCACGAGCTTTGGTATCTTCAGGAATGTTACCTGGAGTAGGTATTTGGCACAGAAATAAATACAATGCGTATTGCCTTGCGGATGATATTATGGAGCCTTATAGGCCTTATGTGGATTTGGTGGTGTCGCATATTGTGGAAAACCAAGATAATTATTCCGAACTCAATACAGATCTTAAGAAAGAGTTGCTTAATATTCCTGCATTGGATGTGAAAATAGATGGTCAAAAGAGTCCTTTGATGGTTGCAGCATCTAGGACTACAGCTTCATTGTTTGAATGCTTTGCTGGGATCAGCAGAAAAATCATATACCCCGAATATGGATGAGAAATATTTCTCGCGACTTAATCAATACAGGAGTTTGTGGGTCTTAGTTTTTTTTGACCTACCAACAGAAACCCGCAAGGATAGAAAAGTAGCCACTTCTTTCCGGAAAAAACTGCTGGACGATGGTTTTGCAATGTTTCAGTTTTCGATTTACATGCGATTTTGCGCCAGTCGTGAAAATGCCGATGTCCATATAAAGCGGACTAAGAAAAATCTTCCTCCAAAAGGGAAAGTTGGTATCATGGCAATTACTGATAAACAGTTTGGGATGATGGAAATATTTTTCGGAACAAGTAAGCAGGAAACAGAACCACCAACTCAGCAATTGGAATTATTTTGAGTGGGGAAAGTAGGGAAGATCTGGCAGGTTTTGAAAACCTGCCAGATCTGAATATAGATTTTATTAAATCAATCATTTTTTTAATTTCTAAAAAAGTCCTTAAAAAACAGCATACCAGCCACTTAACGTGGGGTATGCTGTGATTCCCTAAGGAAGGTACTAATTTGAGAGCAATTCACAACTATTTGTTATTTAATCTATAAATTTATATTGCTGTGATTCCCTAAGGAAGGTACTAATTTGAGAGCAATTCACAACTTGCCCGCCTGGAATATGACGCTCGCGATAGCTGTGATTCCCTAAGGAAGGTACTAATTTGAGAGCAATTCACAACTTACATCAGGAAGTTCAATGGATGGTTTGGGCTGTGATTCCCTAAGGAAGGTACTAATTTGAGAGCAATTCACAACTCTTCCCTGATAAGGTTTATTTGCTCTATGGCTGTGATTCCCTAAGGAAGGTACTAATTTGAGAGCAATTCACAACCTTCCCAATTAGCTCCTTTCTGTTCATATAGCTGTGATTCCCTAAGGAAGGTACTAATTTGAGAGCAATTCACAACTGATAGGCATACACCAGTTTTTAACCTTATGCTGTGATTCCCTAAGGAAGGTACTAATTTGAGAGCAATTCACAACCTATCAGGCTTTGCAAATCTGAAATGCGCAGCTGTGATTCCCTAAGGAAGGTACTAATTTGAGAGCAATTCACAACGCTAAAGAGGTATTAGGGTCAATATTGGATGCTGTGATTCCCTAAGGAAGGTACTAATTTGAGAGCAATTCACAACCACCGATAACCTTGCCAAGATCCTGATAGGGCTGTGATTCCCTAAGGAAGGTACTAATTTGAAAGCAATTTATATAGGATTTCGAGTTAGAGTGATATTCACTTTGAATAAGAAGAATGTATATAACCGATTCTTTTTCAACACAATGAATGAAATTAGCTAGATTTAATTTGTTGAATTTTATAATTGATTTACAAGTACAATTATATTTCATTTAAATGTAAAATGACTCTAGAAAAACATTCCTAGAGCCATTTTGTTAGTATTTTAGGCCATATAACCTATTTAAATTTCGGGACTAAATTCATTATATCCACTCATTGGAGGTGAATTTTGAATCATTTGTAAGAACCTAAACCACCTCAATAATATAATAATTCTTCTTTCCTTTTTGAACAAGCAAATATTTGCCTTGTAACAAAACGGCTTCTACAGAAGCATTAGGATCGTTGATTTTTTCTTTGTTGATGCTTACACCTCCGCCTTGAATCATTTTTCTACCTTCACCTTTTGAAGGAAAGATAGCTTGGCCTGCTTTTTCAGCCAAAAGATCCAATACAGTACCTGTGCTTTCAAAATCTGTTTTTGAAAGCTGTACTTGGGGAACGCCATCAAATACTTGTAAGAATGTCCTCTCATCCAATGCTGCCAAATCCTCTGTGGAAGATTTTCCAAATAGAATATCAGATGCTTTGACAGCCATTTCATAATCTTGCTCACTATGAACCATGACCGTCACTTGCTTTGCAATTTCTTTTTGTAAGGCACGCAAATGTGGAGCTTCTTGGTGTTCTTTTTCTATCTGCGAAATTGACTCTTGGTCAAGAGTAGTGAATATTCTTATATACTTAGCTGCATCTTCGTCTGAGACATTTAGCCAAAACTGATAGAATGCATAAGGTGATGTTTTCTCTGGATCAAGCCATACTGAACCTCCCTCGGTTTTCCCAAATTTGGTACCATCTGCTTTGGTTATCAAAGGCACAGTAAGGGCATATGCAGATCCAGACCCCATTCTTCGGATCATTTCTGTCCCAGTCACGATATTTCCCCATTGATCGGAACCTCCAAGTTGGACGCTCACATTGTTATTTTTCCACAGATGGTAGAAATCATACCCTTGAATCAACTGGTAAGTAAATTCTGTGAACGAGAGTCCATTTCCATCTTCCAGTCTTCTTTTTACAGAATCTTTGGCCATCATGTAATTGACGGTGATATGCTTTCCGACATCTCTGATAAAATCCAAAAATGAAAAATCAGCCATCCAATCGTGATTGTTTACCAACTCAGCTTTATTTTCAGAACCCTGATTGAAGTCTAGAAATTTCCCCAACTGTCTTTTGATACAGGAGATATTGTGGTCTAAGGTTTCCTTATCCAAAAGGTTTCTTTCTGCTGATTTGAAACTAGGGTCACCAATCATACCAGTAGCTCCACCAACCAAAGCGAAAGGTTTGTGTCCCGCTCTTTGGAAGTGTAAAAGCGTCATTACACCCACCAAATGACCGATATGCAAAGAATCTGCCGTTGGATCGAAACCTAGATATGCAGAAGCCATCCCTTTATTTAGGTGTTCTTCGATTTCTGGTGTCATGTCCTGAAGCATTCCTCTCCAGCGCAATTCTTCGATAAAGTTGTTCATTGTAATCAGTTTGTTGTTTTTTGAAGGTGCAAATATAGTGGATTGTTTTTGGAAGCAAGCAAGCTACGTTTCTCCATTTTCCCTTTTCCAGTACTTTTGAAATGTAAATGAGTTTCGAAACCATTCAACCTGCTGAATAGTGAAAATAAAAAGGAAGTATGATGAAAAAAGGAGGGATTATTGCTTATGTGAGAGTATTGTGATACATTTAGTCTCAATATAAACATTGATCACCAATTACAAGAGCAATTCTACATGCATTCATTTTTTCTTTATTTGATGAGTGGCCTATATGTTTTTGCTGGAGTGATGCATTTTCTGAAACCGAGAATGTTTCTACGCATAATTCCACCGTATATTCCTTATCCCAAGATAATGAATGCAATGGCAGGAGCTTTTGAAATTCTTTTTGGAATTTGTTTGTTGTTTCCTCTGACGAGGCAATATGCAGCTTTTGGGATTATCATTTTATTGATAGCAGTTTTTCCTGCCAATCTTTATATGTATCAAAAAGGAGCGAAAGGAATACCAAAATGGGCCTTGCTGCTTCGACTGCCTTTACAATTAGCATTGATTGCATGGGCTTATTTATATACTTAAAATCACTATAGTTTTGAATTTCAATAGTTTTAATTTTGAGGCGTCATTACAAGAAGGACTTGACGCCATGGGTTTCGAAAAGCCAACCCCTGTACAAGAAATGGCAATCCCAATTATTTTAGAGGGAAAAGACATCATCGCATGTGCACAAACAGGCACAGGAAAAACAGCAGCATTTATCCTTCCAGTATTGAACAAAATCGCAAAGTTGGGAGACAACAAGCTTAATACTTTGGTATTGGCACCTACACGCGAACTTGCTATACAAATCGATCAGCAGATTCAAGGTTTTGCTTACTTTTTGGGAATCAGTTCGATTTCTATCTATGGAGGAGGAGATGGCTTGGTCTGGGAACAGCAAAAGCGCGCTTTGGAACAAGGTGCTGAAATTGTCGTAGCCACACCGGGCAGACTTATAGCATTATTGGCAGGAGGTAAAATCAACCTTGATAGCTTGAAACATTTGATCCTGGATGAAGCTGACAGAATGCTCGACATGGGTTTTTCTGATGATTTGCTCACTATTGTGAATTACCTCCCGAAGGATAGACAGACTATCTTGTTCTCTGCTACAATGCCTCCTAAAATCAGACAGTTTTCCAAAAAGCTTCTAAACAACCCTGAAGAAGTAAGTTTGTCTTTGGGCAAAACTGCAGAAGGTGTTACACAAGCAGCGTACCTAGCTTATGATTCTCAAAAAGAGGATTTGGTTAAACACATCTTAAGGCAGAAAGATTACGAAGCAGTGATCATCTTTGCATCTACAAAGGATAAAGTAAAAAGCCTCTTCAAAGTATTGAAAAAAGATTTTGAAGTAGAAGCTTTTCATTCTGACCTAGAGCAAGTTGAGCGTGAACAGATCATGTCAAGGTTTAAGAATAGAGCACTGAGGATTTTGGTTGGAACTGATATTATTTCCAGAGGAATCGATGTGGTAGGAATCGAATTGGTAATCAACTTTGATACGCCAAATGATCCAGAAGATTATGTCCACAGAGTTGGTAGGACTGCAAGAGCTGACAGCAAAGGAGAAGCGATCACTTTTGTCAATGAAAAAGACAAATTCAAATTCAGTAGGATAGAAGGCCTAATTGGAATGGAAATAGAAAAACTCCCTTTGCCAGAGGGTTTTGAAGCAGGTCCAAGCTATTCATCTTCAGCGAGCGCCAAGCCGAAAAGTGATTTTAAGAAAGGTAAAAAGCCTGCAAGTCATGGAAACAAATCTTCCAATCATCCAAAATCTGATCATAAACCACATAGAAAACCGAGGGAAAATACAGCTCAACCACATGTAGTCAAAGATCAGGAGAACCCAGAAACACAAGGTGGCTTCAAGCCAAGACAGAACCCTAAAGTGGAAAAAAGTCCTGAGTTTGATCAGAAACCGAAAGAATCAAAGTTCGGATCTAGAAAAAATGTGATTGATTAAAACACTATTGAATAGATATAAATTTGTCCTTTAAGTAACTTCTAAAATACTTGAAGGACTTTTTTTTTATTTGTGTCAAGGATAAATATTCCTAGGAAGTTAAACCTGATTACTGCTTCAATTTATCTGCTAAAGCATCATAAAAACTACTGCTCACGGGAGCTGTTTTGCTTTCAAGGGTAACTTGATGTTTTTCTATTTTTTGAATCTTTTGGGTATTGATCACGAACGATCTATGGGTTTTGACAAAGTGGGAGGGTAGAAGCTTTTCTGTTTCTGCCAAAGTCATTCTGCTAAGAATTTTTTCTTTGGCAAGGTGGAAATTAACATAATTGCCATTTGCTTCGCAAAAAAGAAGCTCTTCAAAACTGATTTTCACTTGTTCGTAACCTGTTTTGATAAAAATAAAGCTATTTAATTGGTTCTGCCCATTTTTAAGTTCGAAGAGTTCTTGGGCTTTCTGACAAGATTTCAAAAATCGACTGAGGTTGAAAGGTTTCAATAGATAATCTATAGCATCCAATTCAAAACTTTTGACAGCATGCTCAGAATATGCGGTCGTAAATACCACCATACTGTCTTTGGGAATCAACGTGGCTAATTCCAAACCAGAAATATCAGGCATCTTGATATCCAAAAAGATCAAATTCACTTGATTGGTTTTAAGATATTCTAGGGCTTTGATGGCATCTGTAAATATTTCCTTAAGTAGAACAAACGGAACCTTTGAAGCGTGGTTTTTCACGACTTCCAAAGCCATTGGTTCGTCGTCTATAGCGATAGCTGTTAACATTCAATTTTTGATTTTAGAAGGTAGATTTTAGATATGGTTGGGAATTATTTTCAGGGGTGGATTGGAAGATTGAGGGGTAATGGTTGGAATGTTTTAAAGTTGGAAAGTTTAAAGGTTTTGTGAGATTGGAAGAACTTGTCCGCCGTGGTGGATTAGAAGATTATAAGAATTTGTCCGTTGTAGTGGATTGGAATATTGGTATCAGATAGGGCTTTCTAGTATTTTAATTGTGTTCCTTTAATCCTTGTCTCGTTCTGAAAATAGTTGACTCTTTTTCTTACAAATAGTAGAGTTCAACCCGCTTCGGGGTTGTTGCTCTTCATCATCCTCGTTATTCCCCGCATTTCATACGGGGTTATTGAAGGTTTAACCCCTTTGGGGGTAGTGTTTTCTGAATCCACATTAATCCTCAAGTTGCGACCCAGGGTTACTTAAAGTTTTACCTCCCGTGCCGATAGTTATTGGCAGGGGACAGGCACTTCGTGGTTTTCATCTCGTTATACATCTTACTTGTCTCATGTATCACATCTCATATCTCATTTCTCTCATTTCTAAAGCTTAATACTCAAATGTACAAAATACTCAAGATCATTTTCTCTTACTATCAAATCGTGCTTTTCTGGATAGAGGATATTAAGTCTTTGTTTGACATTTTCTAAGCCTATTCCGGATGATTTTCGTTCAGGATCCTCTTCGTTGCTGCGATGTATGCTGTTATTGACATCCAAATGTACTGATCCATCAAGGCAACGCAAACTTATTTTGATCCATGATTTTTTCTGAAAACTGATACCATGTTTGAATGCATTCTCCACAAATGGAATTAATAACATGGGTGCGATTTGGCCAGGGCAATTTTCCTCGCTGTGGCTAAAGACAATTTCTACATTTTCTTGGTCTTTGAGTCTTAGGTTTTGAAGATCTACATAATTTACCAAGTATTCCTTTTCCCTTATTACAGGAATTTGGTCTTGATTGTTTTCATGAAGCATGAAGCGCATCATGTCGCCAAGCTTTTGGATTCCTTCTGCAGTATTTTCAGCATTTTCATGTAATGCATTTCCGTAAAGTGTGTTCAATGCATTGAATAGAAAATGTGGGTTGATCTGGGAACGCAGAAAGGAGAGGTCAGCTGTACTACGATCTACTTTTATGTTAAGCGAGTTGATTTCTCCTAAATAATTGTCATATTTTTTAAAAAAGAAATTGGATATTGGGAATAGAATAGCAATAATTCCAACAATTATAACAATCCCAGGTATCAAAAACTCAGGATCTCCTTTTCCTATTGATATGAATATAAAAATGCCAGCAATGATAAATATCAAAAGGATATAAAATGCATTCGCTTCACCTTTTCGCCCTTGCTTTTTCAGTCCATAAACCAAAAAGAAATTATAGAGAATCAATGTTAAAATTACGGGAATGAATATTGCAAAAGTAAGGAGAACTACTTGACCAGCAATTCTTTGAAACTGAAAGAGAAAAATTACTAGAAAAATATAAATTAAAACAAAACGGAGGATATTATAAGGTTGTAAATCTTTGTTTATGTCAGTTAATAAGATTTGATTTAGAATATAAATAATGGCTCCATATCCTGCATAGATAGCAAGGGAATTGAAGTAAAAAGGCATTAGAAAATCTGAAGTAAAATTAGCCCCAACTGAAAATGCACCAATGGAAATAAAAGATCCAAAAAAGGTTAAAATTGAATAAATGATTAATTTAGATTTTTTTCCATCTTGGAGAAAATTTGGAAATATTTTCATGTGGAAAAAGTAGAAGGATGCCAAAAATATCAAAGGGATAAAGATTTTGGCAAAATACACCATACTTTGATCGAAATCAAGGTTGAATGTACGTGTTGTCACCACATTGGAAAGGATGATACTCACAAAAAGGAAGGTAACTACCCACCACTCAATTTGTCTAAATGGTAAAATTCTGTCTTTCATAATTTATTGAATATAGTGTCTGTTGATTGAATTGAAGTAGAATCTATGGTAATATTTTCCAATTTGTTTTTTTCTATTTCACTTTCCTTTTTTGCAAATAGGATGAAATTGTAAAGCAATCCTGTAAATATCAAGAAGTAGTAGATTCGTTTATTCCTTTTCATTGCTCGAAAATTAGTATGACACAAGAATAAGTGAACTCTTAAAATCCGGCAAAAAAATGTGATGAAGTAGGGGGATTTAGGGATGGATTTGATGATATGTTAATTGATTTTGCTTTCTACAAAATCTTTGAAAATGATAAAATCATTTTGATTAACCATTGCAGATTTTGGGATCCATATATTCCTCTCGGATTTATTTGAAATAAGGTTTCTTTATTTGAATAAATCTCAATTACTTTCAAATTGACAATTAGACATTTATTAATAAATTATTATGATTATCCGCAATTACACCAGCATGTGTTTTTATCACAAATAATCTTGCGGATAATTGTCAACTGTTGACAGCTAACGGCCCACAGCGCTTCAAATATACTATTTTAGATTATTTTAAGTGGCTACTGGTGTAAAAGCGGATATACATATAAATTATTTTCATAAAACCCTTTTCCCTAAAAGTTTAAAAATGAACTTGTTCGACTTACCAAATTTAAACCTTAAAACTTCTTTATTTTACAATCTTAAAACCTTAGTCTGGTGAGGAGGATAAGTTCTTTCAATCTTAAAATTTTCAAATCTTCAATCCCTAAACCAGCTTTTCCCTAAAAAACTTCACTGTTCTTTCCCATGCTAATTTTGCACCTGCTTCGTCATATCTTGGCGTAGAATGATTATGGAATCCATGATTAAGATCTCTGTAAAAATGTACTTCATAAGATTTGCCATTCTTATCCAATGCTTCTTTGTAAGCTTCCCAGCCTGCATTAACTCGAGTATCCAATTCTGCGAAATGTAATTGTAAAGGAGCATTGATCGAAGGTACATCTTCTTCACTGGCTTGACCTCCATAAAATGGAACAGCAGCCTTCAGTTCGGGTACACGGACTGCCATCATATTTGAAATCCAACCACCAAAACAAAATCCTACTACCCCAATGTTTCCGTTGCAATCAGGATGATTTTTTAATGTTTCGAATGCAGCAATAAAATCTTCCAACATTTCATCTCTATTCCTTTTGGCTTGCATCGTTCGGCCTTCATCATCTGTGCCTGGATATCCGCCAAATGGTGTCAAGGCATCGGGTGCTATTGCTATAAATCCATCCAATGCACATTGATGTGCTACATCTTCTATATATGGATTCAGTCCTCTATTTTCATGGACTACAACTATGCCAGGGAGTTTGCCAGTCATGCCAGCGGGCTTTGTCAAAAGTGCTTTCATCTCACCAGCTCCTTTTGGGGAGTCATATTTTATATATTCTGCCTCAAAGCGATTATCACCTATCTCAAAACGCTTTGCTTGAACATAATTGGGCATCAAAAAACTCATCAAAGCAGTCAATGTTACTCCACCTGCTGTATATAGAGAAAGTCTTTCTACAAATTGTCTTCTATCTATTTTGCTGTGGACATATTCATCGTAAATATCAAACACATCCTGGCTAATAACTTCTTTCTTGATTGGTTTCATTTTTTTTGGTTGTAGGTGGTTAGGTAAATTAAAAACTATTCGATTTCATAAGGACCGTTAGCTTTAAATAACAATAAACAATCTACTAAAATTGTTTCAGGAAGAACCAAAATATTTTTTAACGGAAAAAATTCAATATAAAAGATCACAAACCATCATTTATAGATTCATTCTGCATTGTTTTTTACAACCTTGCCATCCTTGATGATTACAGAAAACTTATCTGCATACTGGGAAAGAATTCCAATATTCTCAAGTGGATTGCCATCTATCAAAATCATATCGGCTAAAGCACCTTCTTCAATTACTCCTAACTTTCCAGAGTATGGACTTCTTAATCCCGAAAGCGCCAATAATTGGGCATTGTCATGGGTTACCATTTTTAAGATTTCATAAGGAGTAAACCATTTTTCCAATTTCACAATGTAGTCATTTTGAGTATCCATCAAGGAAGGTTCGAATAGAAAATCTGTACCCCATGCGAGTTTCATTTTTAATTTTTTGGCAAGAGGCCAAATCACTTGTTGACCTTCCAAGACGGGAGCGCGCTTGATGATTCTACTTTCATCCATGTCTGATGTATTGTCCACCAATCTTTGGGTACTAAGCCAGACACCTTTTCTTTTCATAAGTTTCAAAGTTTTTTTATCCAAAAGTTGACCATGTTCCACACATTTTACTCCTGCTTTTATAGCTCTTTGCACTGCTCTGTTGGTATATGCATGGACAGTCACGTAGGTTCCCCAATCTTCTGCGGCATCAACAGCAGCTTTCATTTCATCGAAAGTATATTGAGTCACATCCAAAGGATCGTAAGCTGAAGAAGTTCCACCTCCGGCCATAATTTTGATTTGACTGGCTCCCTCACGCAAATTTTCCCTTACTGCTGTCAATACTTCGTCTCTACCATCAGCAATAAATGTGGCTCCGACAGATTCGGCCCGCGAGATTGGTCCAAAGAACCGGCGTGACTTTTCATGTGGCAATCTCATATCTCCATGACCAGAAGTCTGACTGATAGTTGCTCCAGAAGGCCATATCCTTGGACCTGATACTTGTCCTTCATCAATAGCTTTCTTCAGAGGGAAGATTGGCCCACCTGCATCTCGAACTGATGTAAAGCCTCTTAAAAGCATGTTTTCGGATTGAGTAGACACATTTTTGAAGATAACATCTTCTCCTAGGTCAGGAGATGCCATTTGAAGCATCGAAAGGGATCCGAAGATCATATGAACGTGTACATCAATCAAACCAGGAATTATCGTCTTTCCAGTTCCATCTATCAAAATCACATTTTCTCCAACTGTGATAGGGTCTACTGAAATCTTTGTAATCTTATTTCCTTCGATCAATATGTTTCTTTTCAAAAGTAGATTTTTACTTTTCCCATCAAAAACATTTACTTGGTTGATTAGTATGTTTTTAGTCTGATTGTATTGGGTTGCATATGCAAAAACTGAAAAACTAAATAATAAAAATGTGATTATCAATTTCAGAGCAATACTTTGAGCTTTACTCATGTGTTGAAAAATCAAATTTGGAAGATAGATCATCTTCTTTGATGTTTCAATTGTCAAATAATATAAATATCGAAAATCATAAATAGCACGCATATTCTGAGAGTAGGTTCTAGGGTTAATTAAAGTTTTGCAATAATCTTCTCGATGGTATTCCAATTTCTGGTAGTAATGTCTTTGCCAAAGTGTTTTTCTAAAATATCCATTCCCTTGGGTGAATTGATCTTGCTTAAATCCAATATACTGGTAATTATTCGATTTCGAAAATTAAGTATATGAAATGATTCATCTGATGTAGACCATGGAGTAGTCAATGGCTCAACAGGTTTTTCCTTGCAAAAAGAGATATAAAATCTGGTGTCTTTAGTATATTCAATTTTTTCGAAGGGTTTAGTATTATATTCATTTTTTAAATCATCGGCGGAAATCACTATTGTTGGAATAGCAAAGCCAAACGTAGATAAAAAAGACTTTTCTAACTGATTCTCAATATGAAAAATATTATTATCGTAACTATCAAAAATAACATTTCCAGAATTTAAGATCGTGACTACATTTAAAAAACCTGATTTATTTAAAAGTTCTACTAGATCTTTCATTGGTACTTTATGGTGTCCGCCAACATTAATTCCTCTTAAAAAGGTTACTAATTTAATTGGGGTTAACTTCTCCATAAAATATATTTAAGAAATGACTGTGTAAAATATTGGCTTTATCAGATAAAAATACTGAGAAATTTTTATCAAAAACACAATGAACATGAAATTAAACTGAAATATAATATTATTTTAGTTTCAGAAGTTTAAGAGTAGTAAGCTTACACGTCAATTGCCTTGAGAATAATTTGGCAAGCATCATGAATTTGAGATTCAGTGATTACCAAAGGAGGTGCTATACGCATTGCATCATCGCAAAATAAGAACCAGTCGGTTATAACACCTAACTCTATCGCTCTGTCAATAATTGGCTTCAACACCTCAAAGGATTCAAACTCCACAGCCATCATCAAGCCTTTGTTTCTAATACTTTTGATCTTTGGATGTACTAGGAGCTTTTTGAATAGATTAGCTTTATTTTCTACATCTTCAATCAATCTTTCTTCTTGGATTATTTTGATCGTTGCTAATGATGCTGCTGCACTGACAGGGTGACCACCAAAAGTAGTAATATGACCTAATAAAGGGTTGTTTTTGAAAACTCCCATTACTTCTTTATTAGCAATGAATGCACCTATTGGCATCCCACCACCCATTCCTTTTGCACACACGAGGATGTCCGGAACTATACCAAAATGCTCAAAAGCCCAAAATTTCCCTGTTCTTCCAAAACCAGCTTGGATCTCATCTAAAATCAACAAAGTTCCTGTTTCATCGCAACGCTTTCTCAACGCTTTGAAATATTCCGTACAAGCTACTTTGATCCCGGCTTCTCCCTGAATCGTTTCGATGATTACAGCAGCAGTGTTTTCTGTGATTTCCGCAAGTTGATGAAAAGATCCATAAACAACATTTCTAATACCAGGTAGGAGGGGTCTGTATGACCTTTTGAAAATTTCATTTCCTCCCACCGAAAGCGCTCCTTGGGAAGATCCGTGGTAAGCATCTACACAAGAAATGATTTCTCTTTTGTTGGTGAAGCGCTTCGCGAGTTTTAGAGCCCCTTCTACAGCTTCGCTTCCGCTATTTACCAAGTACACATTGTCAAGATGAGCAGGTAAGGTATCGCAAAGCGCTTTGGCTAACAATGCTTGTGGACTTTGGACATATTCTCCGTATACCATCAAGTGAAGATATTTATCCAATTGCTCTTGAATTGCAGTCAAAACTTTGGGATGTCTATGACCAACATTGCTGACACCAATTCCTGATATCAAGTCAATAAATTTTTCTCCAGATGGGCCATACATATAAATTCCCTCAGCTTTTTCGATCTCGATCATCAAAGGAAAGTCTGTAGTTTGCGCAAGGTGGGAGAGAAATAATTGTCTGTTATTCATTGTGAATGGTAATTAATCTTACTTTTTATTTAGAACTTTCTGAACCTGAAGAAAATTCCTAGAGGTAATTTTTTCTCAAATCTATCTACTAAATATAATTCTCCATGCTCTGCATTGTTGACCTCTTTGAAGTTTGAATTCACCAAATTAGCTGCTATGATTGAGCTAAAGCTTAACGAATACATATTTAGAATTAGGAAGTGATGTTCAGGTTCCAAAAGCTCTGCACAAAGCTTAAGCATTTCATTGATTTGCTCTTCCAAAATCCATTTTTCACCATCAGGTCCTCTTCCATATGCTGGAGGGTCAAGAATGATTCCATGGTATTTATTTCCTCTTCTTACTTCTCTTTTGATGAATTTCATTGCATCATCTACGATCCATCGGATTCCTTCCATGCCTGAAGATTCCATATTGTGCTTGGACCAAGTGACCACTTGCTTTACAGAATCAAGGTGTGTGACTTCAGCGCCAGTACCTCTGGCTGCTACAGAAGCAGCACCTGTATAGGCAAAAAGATTCAATATTTTTGGCTGCTTGATTGGAAGCTTCTTGACTGTATCGGTAATGTAATCCCAGTTGACAGCCTGCTCTGGGAACAAACCTATATGCTTAAATGAAGTCATCGCCAAATTCAACCTTAGCTTTAGGTTATCTTGGTTTTTGTAGCTTATCTGCCAGTTATGTGGGATTTTTTTCAGTTCGTTCCAATGACCTTTTTCTGGATTGTTTTTCTCCTTGGAAAAAATAGCATGTGCCATTGATTTCCATTCATGTTCTTCCAGACTTTTATCCCAAATAGCTTGAGGTTCGGGTCTACTCAAAATAAACTCACCAAAGCGTTCAAGTTTTTCAAATCCGCCTGTATCTATCAGTTCATAATCCTCCCAATTCTGAGGAGTCAAAGACAAAATTGTTTCCTTCATATTACAAAAGTAAACATATAACTTTAATGGGTGGGAAATTCAATTAAAAATGCAATCAATCTGAAACGTTCATTTAATTTTAAATAGGTTTTTTTACCAAGCAAATGTAAATTGGCACACAGATTTTTACATATGGAAGAAATTCAACTTACATCCATTTTTTGAGTAATTCCTCACTTTTCAACCAAAGTTTTTCGCGCATGTTTTTTGAATTGGCAGATTTGGATGGAGTTGTAGGTTTAGATTTTTTGAAATAAGCACCATTATGTTTTGCATCAATAGCTGTTTTGGCCAAGTAGATTGTTGTTTGGGCTCCTTGCTCGGCAGTAATCATAAAGGGACCAGCCAATTTCCACAGAAAAGAAAATACACCTGCTGATTCTTTCGCAAAATTTGTCTTCACCACGCCTGGATGCAGCGCGTAGGATTTCAATCCTTGTGGACCAAACTTCTCTACTAAGGATTTTGAAAATAGAATGTTGAAAAGTTTTACATTGGCATATGATCCAAAGGAGCTAAAGGTACTTTTTTGGTAATTCAAATCATTAAAATCAACTTTGGCCATTCTGTGTGCTTCAGAGCTTACATTGATCACTTTTGCTATTTTGCTTCTTAGAAGTAATGGCATCAATTTATTTGTCAAAAGGAAGTGCCCCAAGTGATTTGCAGAAATGCTCATTTCGAAGCCATCCTTTGTGATTTCTTTTTCTTTGAAAATTCCACCTGCATTGTTTATCAATACATCCAAGTGATCGGTTTTTGTTTGGATGACATTTGCAGCTTCCGCCACAGAATCCATGTCAGCAAGATTGAGCTCTATGAAGATGCATTTTTTCTGATCGATTTCTGAAAAGCTACTGATGAGAGCATTGCTTTTTGATTCATTTCTTGCAAGGACAAAAATTTGATCGAAATTTTTCAATAAAGCTTTTAATGCTTGTTCTCCAATACCTGAGGTTGCTCCTGTGATTGCTAAGTTCATGGTTATGTCTTTAGTGAGTTAAACTCAGGACAGCCAAGAATGTTGTTTTTATTTTTTTAAAATGAAATTTTGTAAACTTAAATAAAACATAATCTTTATCTAAAATTTTGTATTTTTAGGCTTTTGAAAATTTGATATTTATAAAAATTAGAAACTTCTATTTTATAAAAAAATCGAGTGTTTTGAAAATCAAATTCTTAAGAGAAACTTAAAGAGGAAACTACAAGTAAACTACAATACAAAAAAGTGAAAACAAAGGAACCTTTTATTGACGTAGAAAAAGTTCTAAAGGAGAAAAACGCAAACCTTCACAAATGGCTTCCTAATTTTGCAATAAGCTATATCAAAAGGATTGTTCATGAAGATGATATCAATCAGATCATGTCAAAGCACGGCCATTTGCAAGGAATGGACTTTGTAAATGGACTGATTGAGGAGTTTGGAGTAGATGTTACACTTACTGGAGCAGAAAACATACCTTTAGATAGGTCGGTTATATTTGCTTCTAATCATCCTTTGGGAGGCATGGACGGGATTGCTTTTTTGTATGCGCTAGGAAAATATAGGACAGATATTCGGTTTTTGGTGAATGATATTCTTACGAATATCAAAAATTTTGAGCCAATGTTTATTCCAGTCAATAAGCATGGATCAAATAGCAGGGAAGTTACCAAGTTGATTGAGGACACATATGCAAGTGACAATGCAATTTTGGTTTTTCCGGCGGGCTTAGTATCACGAAAGCAAGAAAAGGGAATCATTGATCTCGAATGGAAAAAAAGCTTTATAAGCAAATCAAAGCGTTACAAAAAAGATATTGTACCAGTATATATAGAAGGAAAGAATTCAAAATTCTTTTATAACTTAGCCAAGTATAGAAAAATGCTCGGCATACAGTCTAATGTTGAAATGTTTTATCTTGCAGACGAAATGTTCTCACAAAGAGGAAAAAGTGTAGTGATTCATGTAGGAAAACCAATATCTTACGAATATTTTGATAGATCGAAAAGTGAAAAGGATTGGGCAGAAGAGGTAAAGAAGTTAGTTTACCAAATGGCCTAAAAAAGTATTTATATGCAAGAAATAATACCATCAGTTGATAAAGAACTCATTAAAAGTGAATTGACACCAGATCGTTTTTTACGATATACAAATAATGGGAACAATCAGATTTATTTGATTGATTACCACATTGCGCCTAATGTTATCAGGGAAATCGGGAGGTTGAGGGAGCTTACTTTCAGAGGAGCAGGAGGAGGCACAGGTCAACCATTGGATATTGATGAAAACGATACTTGTGAGAACTGTTACCAACAATTGATTACATGGAATCCTGAGGAAGAAGAGATTGTTGCTGGATACAGACTGATATATTGTAAAAATGCAAATTTTGATCATCATGGGCAAATTAACCTTTCAACAGCACATCTCTTTGAATTTTCACAGACCTTTATAGATGACTATATCCCAAGCACAATTGAATTGGGAAGGTCTTTTGTTCAACCAAAATATCAACCAAGTATAGACAATAGAAAAGGGCTTTTCTCATTGGATAATCTTTGGGATGGCTTGGGAGCTGTTGTAATGTTACATCCTGATGTCAAATATCTCTTTGGAAAAGTTACGATGTACCCTCATTATAATAGAGGAGCAAGAGATCTCTTGCTTTATTTTATGAACCATTATTTCCCCGACAATGACCATTTAGTAAAGCCTCAGCCTAGCCTAAAGCTCACTTATGAAACTGATATGACTGAGGTAGTAGATGCTTTCAAAGGTCTAAGCTACAAGGATGGGTACAAACTTCTAAATTCAAGGATTAGGGCTGCAAAAGAAAATATCCCACCTTTGATCAATACGTACATGAATCTTTCACCTACCATGAAAACTTTTGGGACAGCCCTTAATGATGAGTTTGGAGCAGTGGAAGAAACAGGTATTTTAATTACAATTGATGACATTTACGAAAGTAAAAAACATCGTCACATGGAAACTTTTGAAAGAGATAGAGTTTTCGGAAGTAGATAAGGTAAAATGAAAAAAACTGTAATAGTAGGAGCAACCACAAACCCCTCAAGATATGCTTATGTCGTAGCAGAAATGCTTTCCAGATATAATGTTCCTTTCGTACCAATTGGAATTAAAAAAGGAACTGTTTTTGGAGAAGCAATCTTGGATATTAGCACCAAACCGATTATTGAGGAAGTTCATACTATTACACTTTACATTGGTCCGCAGCATCAGCCAGAGTGGTATGACTATATTTTATCCCTAAAACCAAAAAGAATAATATTCAACCCAGGAACAGAAAACAAAGAGTTTTTTGATTTGGCAAGGGATAAAAGTATAGAACCTGTAATTGCCTGCAATTTGGTTTTATTGAGTACAGGTCAATTTTGAATTTTTCTACTCTCAATAAACTTATTCATCACAAAAATATGTGGTGCTGAGATCAAAGAAACCAATATAAAAAACAACAATATCATCTGATCTTTTTGGAGGTAATTATTTGAAAGGATTAAAATAAATATGATTCCGAATATGCTGATTATACTAAAAGGCATCAAATGTAGGACGAATTTTTTCAGTTTCTCTTTTGAATAATCTCTAGATACTTCCTCAAACTCAATCAACAAACTTGGCAATGAATGCCAAAAACCAAAATACAACCCAAAACTCAAAAGAAGAGGCGTGAAATATAAAAACACACTAAGCAAAGTAATTTCAATTAACAAAATACTTTTCCTCTCTATTGTTTGAATTAAAGTCAATATAAAACTGACAAAAAATAAACTTAACATAAAAGGATATCTGTAAGGTTCGATAAAGCTAACATCAGCAATGGAAGAAAGAATCTCTTCAGTAGTTTGAAAATCACTTAAAAGGATGATACCTAGAAAATTTGAACCTAAAATAAAATAACATAGAGACCGAAATTTAATCACAGAATGATTGACAAAATGGGTTTGGCCAAAATGATAGGCTGAAATTGCCAAAAAAACAATCAGAGATAACTTTGGAAAAAAATACCAAGTGCACAAGTATATTAACATTATACCAAGGTACCTTGCCAAAAAGACCATTAAGGAGCTAGTAGCTTCTTTGCCTTGAGGCAGCAGATGGTCTATTGCACCATGAGGTATACCGATAATTATAATTACACCAGAAAAAATTACCAATTGAAAAGCTTCTATATTCTCAAAAAATAAATAATACGAAATGGCAATAATTATTGCTATTACCTTCCCGATAAGATTAATGTTTTTCATAGTTCCAAAGTGATTTGATAAATATCCCAAAGGAAAGCTTGCGCAAAATATTGAACTCTTCCAAGAATCTTGTCTCTTCATTTAAAAACTTTAAAACTTGATCTCCTGAGTTTTTAGAAAACATTTCTTGAAAGATTGCAGGTAATTTATCAGGCCATTTGGCAGCAATATTTAATAGAATATTATCATAGAATCTAAATCTATTTGCTCTATTCCAACTGAGCTTGGTCTTATTTCTTCCGAAAGATAAACCATCAACAATCATCTTAGAATGTTTTTGTATGGTATGGAATGTATAGCCTGTTGAGGGCTTTGTGCAACCTCCGATAGTTCCAACATTTATCCAATTTGGATCATCTGAATTTGTAAAATCCTTTGTAGACATTGGAATTGCACCACTTTCTTCAAAAGTTATAACGAAATCGCCTGAAAATTTCTTTTCAATGTATCTTTTTAGTGTGTTTTTCATCTCTTCTATATTCACTCCGGTCTTTGTATACGTTGTATATTCTACCAAAGCCTCACTTTTAGAGTAAGGTAAGATATAAAAGAAGCTAAAGGGGATATTTTGAGTGTTCTCTTCAAAATCCATCAGCACCATCTGCTTTGGATCAAAATATTCTGATTTTGTTTTAATTTTCCAACCCACAAATTCTTGTTTCATAACTTTTTCCGGAAAAGGACTTAAAATTTGAGGTATAGAGTTTATGACAGTTGTTCCCTCAAAAGTCGCATTACTTTTTGTAGTAAAAATATAAGAGCCTGAATTAGATTTTTCGACACTTTGAATGACTTCATTTACAAAAGTAATGTTTGAATTGAATGCAATTCTTGCCCTCATTTCTTTGTAAAAATCAGAAGACTTAATGTGGAAATAGCTGAATTTATTTAATGATATATTTGATTGAATATTACCTTCTAATTTCAAAGACTTCCACGAAACCAAATCACTTTGATTAGGATGTATGTCGAGTTTATCTTCAGACCAATAGCACCATGTTCTATCGTTTTGATCTTTTTTTGAAGAGTCTATACATAGTATTTTTTGATCTTTCAATGGACTGCTGAGCAAGTAATACATAAAGCTAAAACCTGCACAACCAAGTCCAGACACGATGATATCGTAGGTCATTGCTTTGGGTTTTAAAAATTAAAAGCCACCCCACTATTAAGTGAGGTGACTGGTATTAAGTTTATGCAATAGCTTTTTTCTTGTTTGATTCAGCGATAGCCACTGAATAAATTACAAGTCCAAAACCAATTTTATTGATTGCATCTGCAAGGTTGTAGAACAAATCAATACTACTTACTTCAAATGCACCTGAAAGCAAATTTCCTGGAAGAACCATGTATCCAATTGGATAAATTGACCATCCCAGTGTAATGAAAATTTTCAATAGGAACATAGCTTTTGCCAAAGCAGGGCTGTCAGAAGATTTTGCCAATTTTGCGACATCACCAGCAAAAACTTCATACACGATATATAAGTAACCTACAGTAGACAAGACACCCCAAAAGATATTGCTATCAATCCCAGACGTTTCTCCGATGTAACCAGCTACCAACATCAATAATGAAGCTAAGATCAACTTTGTAAGTGTAGATCCTTTAGCTCCAAATGGCTTAGTCAATAGATAAAATTCAACACACATCAATGGAACCGTTAGTGTCCAATCGACATACCTAAACGCCGTTGGCGAACTACCAGTCTGTAAATAGAAATCTCTCATGTAATAATAATGTACAGCTGCTATACCTGTGATAAGACCTGAAACTAGGAGGGATGTTTTCCACTTATCATTAACTGAACTTCTTTCTACAAAGAAGAAAACTGACGAAGCAAACATAGCCATGTACCCTATGAAGAAGGTAATTGCTACAGGATCACTATTGACAATTCGATCCAAACCGATTAATTCTGCTGCAATAATTGTGTTCATTGTTAATTTAATTTAGTTGTGATTGAAGTTAGGAAATATAATTTTGGGTAATTTTTGGAATCAAAAGAGATAAAAATGATTTTTTGTTTAAGATGTTTTTTAAAAAAATAAACAAAAGTAAATGAACAGTCATTAAACCTTGTCAAGATGAAGTAATATGGTACACCAGGTTTTAGTCTTCTTTGGTAATGAAACTGGTAAAAAATGCCAATAAAGCCTTTTGAGATTCAGTCTTTTAAAGAATTAAAATTGACTTGTAATAGGAAATACACCCTTTGATGGGATATGTAATCTCAGATTTTTTGTGTATTATTACGCTTTGTTAGAGAGGTAAAAAAATCTCTTTCTCATCTTAAGTGAAAGAGCTTAAAATTAATTATGAGCGAAAATATAGAAGACAACAATAAGGATTATTCAGCAGGGAATATTCAGGTTTTAGAAGGACTTGAAGCAGTAAGAAAAAGACCTGCGATGTATATTGGTGATGTAGGAGTTAAAGGACTACATCATTTGATTTGGGAAGTAGTAGATAATTCAATAGATGAGGCACTTGCAGGACACTGCGATACGATCCATGTCACTGTAAACGAAGATAATTCCGTAACAGTAGAGGATAATGGTAGGGGAATTCCTACTGATTACCACCCAAAAGAAAAAAAATCTGCCCTAGAAGTAGTAATGACAGTACTTCATGCAGGTGGTAAATTTGACAAAGATACTTACAAAGTTTCTGGGGGCTTGCATGGTGTTGGTGTTTCGTGTGTGAATGCTTTATCTACAATGATGAAAGCCACTGTCCATAGAAATGGGAAAGTTTTTGAACAAGAATACTCTATTGGTATTCCACAGTATGATGTAAGGGAAGTGGGTACAACTGACAAAAGAGGTACAATCATTCACTTCAAGCCTGATACAAGCATTTTTGCCATTACTGAATACAAGTACGAGACAATCGCGAACAGATTGAGGGAAATGTCCTTTTTGAATGCAGGAATTAGGATTTTCCTAAAGGATATGCGTGAGATTGAGGATGATGGAAATCCAAAATCCCAAGAGTTTTTCTCAGAAGGTGGATTGGTGGAATTTGTCCAGTATTTGGATGAAACCAAAGAAAAAATCATCGAACATCCTATCTATATTGAATCTGAAAAAAATGGTGTGCCGGTACAGGTCGCTATGAGTTATAACTCTTCTTATTCAGAAAATGTAGTTTCTTATGTAAATACGATCAATACCTATGAAGGAGGGTCGCACGTATCTGGATTTAGAAGGGCATTGACTAGGACTTTGAAAAGTTACGCAGATAAGTCTGGAATGCTTGATAAGCTGAAGCTGGAAGTTTCAGGTGATGATTTTAGGGAAGGTTTGACCGCAGTTATTTCGGTCAAAGTAGCAGAACCTCAGTTTGAGGGTCAGACAAAAACCAAACTTGGTAACTCTGATGTAGTCGGCGCCGTAGATAGTTCTGTTTCTGAAGTTCTTCAGACATGGCTGGAAGAGCATCCAAAAGAAGCCAAAATTATAGTTGGGAAAGTAGTCTTAGCAGCTCAGGCGCGTCATGCTGCAAGGAAAGCAAGGGAAATGGTTCAACGTAAGAATGTACTTGGAGGTGGTGGACTTCCGGGTAAGCTTGCAGATTGTGCAAATTCAGATCCTACAGTATGTGAATTATATCTTGTCGAAGGTGACTCAGCAGGTGGGTCTGCTAAACAAGGTAGAGACAGGGATTTTCAGGCAATTTTGCCATTGAAGGGTAAAATTCTAAATGTTGAAAAAGCTCACGAGCATAAGATTTATGACAATGACGAAATAAAAAATATCCTTACTGCACTTGGAGTAAAGTTCGGAACTGTCAATGGTGATCGTGAACTTGATTTGACAAACTTAAGATATCATAAAATCATCATCATGACCGATGCTGACATCGATGGTTCTCATATTAGAACCTTGATTTTGACATTGTTCTTTAGGTATCTAAGATCCCTTATCGAAAATGGATATGTCTACATCGCCCAGCCACCACTTTACTTGTTGAAAAAAGGTAAGGATGAGCGATATGCTTACAATGAAGATGATAGAAAAGTAATCACAAGGGAAATGGTAGGTGATACTGGCAAAGAAGATAGTATCAATCTGCAGAGATACAAAGGTCTTGGAGAAATGAACCCCGAGCAACTTTGGACTACTACCATGGATCCAAACACAAGAACACTCAAACAGGTCACAATTGAATCAGCTGCTGAGGCAGATCATTTGTTCAGTATGTTGATGGGTGACGAGGTTCCTCCTAGGAGAGATTTTATCGAGAAAAATGCGAAATACGCAAAAATCGATACTTAATCTTTTCTTGAAAAAATCAGAAGGGGGCCAAAAGCTCCCTTTTTTTGTTCCAAAACTATTTGTAAAGAATCTAATGTTATTTTTTCATTATACTTTAAGATAGTTTGAGAACTCTTGGAAGGAACATAAAAAAAATAATTAGATTTGGTCAATACGTTTATATAAAATGAATATAGCAGCTAAAGATAAATTTGATGGAGTTATCAACTCCAGTGACTTGGTAAGTAGAGATCTGAGTTGGTTGAAATTCAACGAAAGAGTTTTTGATCAGTCTAAAAAAGAAAACAGATCAATTTTTGAGAAATTAAAATTTTTGGCAATAACAGCCTCTAATTTGGATGAGTTTTTTATGATCAGAGTAGGGTCATTATACAACTACCTTGATTATGACAAAGAGCGAGTTGATTACTCAGGTCTTAGAGAAGAGCCCTTCAAAATGAAACTGATGCTCGAATGCCAGGAATTTCACAAAAAGCAGCAGGAGCATTTTCAAAAGAATCTCTTACCAAACATGTCTGATTCAGGCTTTATCCTGAGTAATGTGAAAAACTTGACAGCAGACGAGCAAGAGTATATCCGATCATATTTCACAAAGGCTATTTATCCTATGCTTACGCCAATGGTGTATGACGGGTATCGAACTTTTCCAATTCTGATGAATAAACTATTGGTATTTGGAGTTGTGACACTTGCACCGGGAGAGAAAAAAGAAAATAGAAAATTGTCATTTGTACAGATTCCTGCCAACATCCCAAGGTTTTTCGAGGTTGAGAGAGAAGATGTTGTAATTTATATTCCAATTGAAGAAGTGATTAGGGAAAACTTAATCTCTTTGTTCCGAAATGTGAATATTGAATCGGTGAATCTATTTAGAATTACCAGAAATGGTGATTTTACACTTGAGGAAAGTGAAGATATGGATGCCAACTTTCTGGAAGAGGTGAAGCGTAAGCTCAACGAAAGGAAGACTGGTAGGGTAGTGCGAATAGAAATCGAAGAAGGCTATAGCAAATGGATGATTAACTTGCTAAAAGAGCGCTGGAATATTCAGGATGATAGTATTTTCAAAGTAGATAAAAGAAGCATGCTTGATTTTACTGGACTTTGGCAAGTGATTGGAAATAGAAGATTCAAAGACCGACTTCCTCAGATGCCTTCTCCAGTACACCCACTTTCTTATCCTGAAGAAGGTACTGAAGATATCTTCCAAGTTTTGAAGAATAGGGATATCTTGCTCCATCATCCGTACAATAACATTGACCCGATTTTAGACCTTGTAGAAAAGGCTGCTGAAGACAATAATGTCATGGCAATCAAGATGACAATCTACAGGTTGGCAAGTGATTCTAGAATCACTAAGGCATTGTTGAGAGCAGCTGAAAATGGCAAGCATGTTTCAGTTTTATTTGAAGTAAAAGCGAGATTTGATGAAGAAAATAACATCAGAGAGGCCAAAAAACTTCAGAAAGCTGGCTGTTTTGTTATTTATGGGATCTCAAATGTGAAAACCCACACCAAACTAATGCTCATTGTAAAGAAGGATGAAAACAAAATCACCCGATATGTGCATTTAGGTACTGGAAATTACAATGAGGACACAGCAAGACTCTATACTGATATAGGATTGTTGACAACCAATGAAATATTGGCAAATGATGTTTCAGAATTCTTTAATGTCATCACAGGACATTCCATGCCTGAGTCTTATGAAAGCTTGATCACTGCGCCTAGAGACATGCGTAATCAGCTGATAGATTTTATTGAACAAGAGTCAGAAAATGCTAGAAATGGACTACCTTCCGGAATTTTCATTAAAGTTAATTCCTTGGAAGATTCAGAGATAATCTATGCACTTTACAGAGCATCCCAATCAGGTGTTCCTGTAAAATTGATCATTAGAGGAATTTGCTGCTTGCGACCGGGAAGGGAAGGTTTAAGTGAAAACATTGAAGTGTTATCGATAGTAGGGGATTTCCTTGAGCATTCTAGAATTTACCATTTTCATAACAATGGCAAAACTAGAACTTATGCAGGAAGTGCAGATATGATGGTGAGAAGTTTCGATAAAAGACTTGAATCACTATTCAAAGTAGATTCACCACTGCTAGAAAAGCAATTGATGAACATAATTTCATTCAACCTAAGGGATAATGTCAATTCATATAGAATGCAAGAAGATGGATCATATGCTCCAAAAATCCCTAATGATAATGAAGATGAGTTTAACATACACAAAGAATTTTTCAACTTAAATGTTGATGAAGTGATGAATGTCAAATTAATTTAAGGTTTGAGCTGTAGCTAAACAAAGTGATTTTAAATCAATTGAAGCGCGCTGATAATTTATCTGCTCATAACTCGTGTGTGAGGTGACGTAAATAAGAATTGTCCGCTTGGGCCGGTCTTTTAATTTAGCTTCTGGCATTATTGTGAATTATAGTAATTTGAAAAATCAAAAAAGGCAGAGAACATACATTTTTGTATTTTCTCTGCCTTTCTGTATTAAAAAATATATACAATAAAAGTTTTAGAAGATTTTATTCTTTGTGATCATTGTACTTAAAGTCAAAATTCTCAACAATAAGATCGCTGAATTTTGTGGCAACTTAATCTTAATAAAACTCTCCTTTTCTAAGTGGAGCTTTTTTGGTTGATTTTCCAATTCCTGCAACTCTGATCACTTTAGACCATCTTCACCATTCATCATTGAGGTTTTTTGATTTTGTTTCTTTCATATAGCACATTCATTAACCCATCTTTTAATCCCACATCTGGTACGATCATTTTTTTGGAGGCTGCTGCTGTCATGGCTGCAAGATATATTTTGCTTGCTGGAATAATGACATCTGCTCTATCTGGGTTTAAATTAAGCTTGTTGATTCTATCTTCATAGGAAAAGGAAGCTAGATATTCTTGAATCTCTTTTATTTTGTCAGCATCAAGATATCTTTTGTTTTTACTTGGTTTTGACATCTCAAATATCTTATTGATATTTCCTCCCGTCCCAATACATGTTATTCTGTCTTTTT
Organism: Belliella alkalica; assembly: GCF_022549785.1. GTDB lineage: Bacteria > Bacteroidota > Bacteroidia > Cytophagales > Cyclobacteriaceae > Belliella > Belliella alkalica. Next base: position 111,595 of record NZ_JAKZGO010000001.1, on the reverse strand, counting down.
TTGAAATGTTTTCATGAATAAATTTATTCATGCTATTCCAAACAGCTGTAGGGATATTGTCATCTAAAGCCCTTACAGAACCAATTTTAAAGGATTTTGATGCAACTTTTACTTTATTGATATAAATATTCAATTCTGTACTTCCCCCACCTACATCTATATGCAGATATGATTTTTCATCAATGTATGACCATAGAGCAAGGTTAATTAATTCAGCCTCTCTGTTGCCATCGATAACCTGAATTTTCAATCCAATATCCTGCCTTACTTCTTCCACGATCTCTTTTCCGTTGGATGATTCCCGCATGGCAGATGTAGCGCAGACCATATAATCATCTACTTCATATAGATCTATCAAAAGCTTAAAAGCTTTCATCAATTTTACAAATTTCCGTCTATTCTTATCACTAATCTTCTGAACGTGAAATACATCCATCCCCAATCTTAAGGGAAAACGTAGATATTCTAACTTTTTGAAGGTGACTTTTCCTTCGTAGTGGGTGACGTTGGTGATTTGTAGTCTTATGGCGTTTGAGCCAATATCTACAGCTGCTAATTTCAAGGCTTAATATTTAGGTAGGTTAAAAGATGGGGACAAATGTCCCCATTATAAGATTAACTTCAACTATAATCTCAACTAAATTAACCAAAAACATTAACAATTGAGCTTAAAATTTTACTTTTTTCGTCCAGCAAGCAAAACGATAATGCCTGCAGCTACACTTATTCCACCGGCATAATTTGGCCAGCTAACATTGTTCTCTTTCTCTTTATTTACCTGAATAGGGCCTGCATCGATGATATTTTCTTCTGTGTTGAAGCTAAATCCTGAAAATACAAACATGGCTATACCGGCTACAATCAAAATTATTCCTAATGCTTTCATATAATTTACTTAGTTTGTTTGGTGAAAAATAAACAATAAGCTTACCAAAAAAGGTTTTACGCTTTTTGTTCTCTATACCTTTTCAATGATGCGAGAATACTAATCAACAAGATTCCAAAAACCACAGAAAGTGATATATAAGATGGAATATGGTACGCTGCAGAAAGTAACATTTTGAATCCAATAAAAGTCAAAATAAATGCTAGGCCATGTTGTAAGTAATGGAAAAGCTCAAAACTATTAGCAAGTAAAAAGTAAAGTGCCCTTAAACCTAATATTGCAAAAATGTTTGAAGTATAGAGAATTATGGGGTCATTGGAAATTGCGAAAATTGCAGGAATAGAATCGACAGCAAACAACAAATCTGTAAATTCAATTACTGCGACTACTACCAATAATTGGGTGGCAAACCGCTTCCCATTTATTCTCACAAAGAAATTGGAACCATGATATTGAGGATCCACCCTAAAGAGCTTATGAATTAATTTTGTACCCAATGATTTTGAAAAATCCTTAGATTCTTCATCCTCCTCATCTTGCTTCCAAGATTTGATGCCCGCATAGATTAGGAATATTCCAAATGCAGTCATTATTACATTTATATTTAACTCAATATCAGATATTTGAAATCTTGGAATGAAAGTCATTTCTATTAAAGTAACTCCAAAGAAAATGAAGATTCCTCTCATGATTATTGCACCCAATATTCCATAAAAAAGTACTTTGTGCTGATACTTTTCCGGAACTTTGAAAAACTTAAAAACCAAGATAAAAACAAAAAGATTGTCAACACTCAATGCTTTTTCTATTAGAAAAGCAGAGTAATATTGTGAGGATTTTTCCAGGCCAAATTCCCAATAAATATAACCTCCAAATAATAAACCTAAACCTATCCAGACGATAGACCAATTGAGGGCTTCTTTGGTACTTACTTTATGTGCTTCACGATTGAAAACATAAAGATCAATTGCCAACAACCCAAAAATAATTACTGCGAAAGCAATTAAAGCATAACCTTCTTCCTGTACAAATTCCAATGTGAAAAGCTTTAAAGAGTAATTTAAAATTGATTTTAGATAAATTGACTATCAATTTACATTCTGATGTAATTTCCTTTCTTCAGCCTTCTTTTTACTTTGAAATAATTGATAAAACCAATTACAACTAGCAAAACGCTCAAAGCAAAAGCTAGATAGCCTAGGTCACTTACATGACTCAAAACCTTCACTTCCATCAATGCAGTACCACTGACCAAAAAGTACAAAGATGTTCGAATATATGAAAGGAGGGTTCTGTCATTTGCTAGGGTAGTTCTTTGCCTGGCTAAATAATCTCTCACAATCATTTGGTCGTCCGTAAGATTTTCTTTTTCCATTTTTGATTTTGATTTCAGGCAAAAGTACAAATATTACTTTCGAATGAAAAGAAGAAGAAAAAATGCTTAAACCTTAATTTTGAAAAAATATCTTCAAAATGCATACAGCAATGCGGTTTTGTTTTATTTTCTTTGTCCTTTGAAAGAAGCGATAATCCTGCTGCAGCGATATAGGAACAAAGAATTATGATACGACCGAACTTTGATGATATTTTTATGGAATTGGCAGTGAATCTTGCCAAAAGATCTCACTGTATCAAAAAACACGTTGGAGCTGTATTGGCAAAAGACACAAGGATCATTTCAATTGGTTATAATGGCCCACCATCAGGTACTCACAATTGTGACGAGGAGTTCCCTATAGAAGGTTGCGCAAGAGATAGTAAAGGAAGTTGCACATTAGCACTTCATGCAGAGCAAAATGCTATTTTGTATGCAGTCAAAAACAATACTTCTGTAGAAGGTTCTACATTATACGTGACTTTAGCGCCATGTTTGGCATGTGCGAGAATTATCTTCTCAATGGGGATAGAAAGGGTGATTTATATGTATTCTTATGCAGAATACAAAGGTTTGCCTTTTGATGAAGGAGTGGAGTTCCTGAGAAAATTTGGGGTTCAAGTGGAAAAATACCAGAAGGTATTTATTGTAGATGATCCCTTAATCTAAAGAAAATTCACTTCTGCATGTAGATCCACATTGAATTTCTGTTTCACAGAATCTTGGATTTTTTTGCTAAGCTCAGCTATTTCTCTTCCATCGCCTCCGCCATAGTTCACAAGAACCAATGGTTGAAGTTTATGAACACCGATATTCCCCTGAGTATAGCCTTTCCAACCCGCTTGTTCTATTAGCCAAGCAGCAGGAACTTTGATTCCTTCTTCATTTGGATATCCAGGAATAGCAGGGTTTTCAATTTTCAGTCGTTCGAATTGAGGAATTGAAATAGTAGGGTTTTTGAAAAAACTTCCCGCATTTCCAATCACTTTGGGATCTGGAAGTTTGCTTTGTCTAATTTTGATAACAGCATCTGAAATTGCCTGAATACTCAGGTCTTTGATGTTCATTTCCTCCAAAGTTTGCGAAATCGCACCATATTCCGTGTGAAATGTAGGTTGCTTTTTTAATTTGAACACAACGTTGGTAATAACATACTTTCCTTTTAGCGTATTTTTAAAAACACTCTCTCTATAGCCAAATTTACAATCCTTCCAGCTAAAGTATTCACGATCAAGCGTTTCTCTATTTATGGCATACAAGCCTTCAAAAACCTCTTTGATTTCTATTCCATAAGCACCAATATTCTGCATTGGTGAAGCACCTACAGTTCCAGGTATCAATGATAAATTTTCTACTCCAGCCCAATTTTTTTGGATACAATGCAAGACGAACTCGTGCCAATTTTCACCTGCTCCAACTTCTATATATACCTCTTCATCAGATTCTTGGATCAACTTTATCCCTTTGATTTCTATTTTTAAGACCAATGCATGTATATCATCTGTCAATAGAATATTACTTCCTCCACCTAAGATAATCAAAGGTGTATTTTGGCTATTAGCATACTTCAAAGCTTCAATAACTTCATTTTCTGAAGATATTTGAGTAAAAAATTTGGCTTTTTTGTCAATGCCAAAGGTATTATATGGTTTTAAAGAAATGTTTTCTTGTATCTTCATGTTTTGAAATTCTACTTGCGAAGTAAGCAAGATTTTGAGTAAATAGGAAATTCAAAATTATAATTCACGATTCTAAATAGATAGTTTTTATGAAAGAAATGGTAATCAATGGAGTAAGGATAAGGCCAGGACAGACTTTGAACATAGAAATAGCAATCGCAAGACTTCCTACTCATACTTTGATTGATTTGCCTATTTTCATCAAAAGAGCCAAGGAAGATGGACCAGTAGTCTTGATTTCTGGAGGGGTTCATGGAGATGAAATCAATGGCATAGTGGCAGTAAAAAGAATGCTAGAGGAAGATTTGATAGCACCGACCAAAGGCACTATTATTTTTATTCCTTTGGTGAATGTTTATGGGTTTTTGAGTAATTCAAGGACCTTTCCTGATGGAAGAGATCTCAACAGAAGTTTTCCAGGAAGTAAAAAAGGGTCTTTGGCTTCCCAAATCGCTTTTATTTTGACTAATGACATTATTCCAATTATCGATTATGGAATTGATTTCCATACAGGTGGACGTATGCTGTCTAATTTCCCTCAAGTAAGGGTTGACTATAGGGATAAGAAAGTATTGGAACTAGCAAAAGCTTTTGGAACGCATTTTATTTTGAATTCTCCACATATCGATAAGTCATTTAGAAAGGAAGCTTATAAAAAGCGTAAACATATTATGGTATATGAAGGAGGTGAATCTATGCGCTTAGATGACTATGCTGTAGAAGAAGCTGTAGCAGGAACAAAAAGGCTATTGGTTTACCTTGGTATGATAGATGCTGATGTAAAGCCAAAAGAGACAATTATGATTTCAGAAAGCTCATGGATGAGGGCAAAAATCTCTGGGATTTTCACATCTACTGTAAAATTGGGCGATGCAGTCAAAAAAGGACAGATTTTGGCTAAAATCTCCGATCCTTATGGAAAAACCAAAGTTCCTGTCAAGTGTACCACTAATGGATTTGTAGTAGGATTGAACAACAACCCTGTAGTAAATGCAGGTGATGCACTCGTACATGTAGGTAAAGTAGAGAACCATTAGAAAGGATATCCAATACCAATATTGAACACTGTCTGACCGCGCTCTCCAAGAAAGCTGTTGAAGAAATTGCCCAATATAAATCTTTGCCCTTCAGGACGCGCAGGATCTACTGCTTTGACCCCCATATCTAATCTCAATACAAGAAAGTCAAAGTCCATTCTCAATCCAAGGCCTGTACCAACAGCCAATTCTTTATAAAATCTATCAAATTTAAAATCAGCACCAGGGCGAGTGGGATCGTCTTGGAAAGTCCAGCTATTTCCAAAGTCAACAAAAAACGCTCCATCAAAATACCCGTAGATTTTACTTCTCCACTCAAACATCCCTTCAAAAAGAATATCTCCAGGCTGCTCAAACCTATAATCAAAAGAACCATCTTCGTTAGTAGGAGGGGTGTATGATCCAGGCCCCAACCTTCTAGGTTGCCAAGCTCTAATCCCTGTGCTTCCACCAGCGAAAAAATACTTTTCATAAGGTAATATTCCATTGCTTATCCCGTAGGGCTTAGCTAGTCCTAAATTTAATCTATATGCAATTGTTTGTTTTGCAGAAATCGGAATGTACCTTCTGAAATCAGATTGAAATTTCAGAAACTGAAAATAGGCTAAGCTTCTATTTTCCACAAAATCTCTGTTGACAAAATTCAAGGTTGTCCCACCACTTTCTACAAAAATTCGCCACAAAGAAGCCCTATTTTTTTGGAATGCTCCATATTGGTTAAAGTTCACAATCACTTGACCGGAAATACTACTTACATAGGATGGTAGAAAGGAATTGATCAGGTTATTTCCTTGATTTTGAAGCCCTTCAAGTATTTCCCTAAAATCATTACTTAAATTTGATCTGATGAAATTAGCATCTAGTAAACTAAAAGAGAATTGCTGTCTCAGGTTTCTAGTATTCCAATTGTAAGCCAAAATTCCGTTAACACTCTCTCTAGTGTATTCTGGTCGATCTACATAATTGTACCCAATCAAAGTCCTTGTTCTAGGATTGTAGCGACCAAATCTTTCCAAAGAATATTTATTGAATGGGACTAGAAATTGAGGGAAAATAATTGATGCAGAAGTATTGAGTTCTCGAGACCTAAATACCCCACCTTCACCAGTTGCGGATACCACGCCTTCCAAGCCAGCACGAAAGTTGAACTCAAAGATCTCAGCTCCCCTAAACAGATTCCTATTTCTTAAAGAATGACTTAAAAATGGTCCAGGAACTTGCTCTGTAATACTTGCTCCAAGTTGATTGGTGATTAGATATTTTTGGTTTGGTTGTGTAAATATCCTCGGTCTTAGCACAGTCCCTAAAGTATCAAAAGAAATATTTACAAATCTAAATAGATCCAAGTTTGCGAGCTGCCGTTGTGTTTCCAGTACGTCAGTTTTATTGTACAATGCTCCCTTCTCCAAGAAAATCCTAGAAGAAATAATCTTTTCAGAATATCTATCTCTGTATATCGTAAAATTAATATCATTGTATGTCACCTTACTTTCCTCATCAAAAACCAAATCGGACGGTGCATCAATTGAAAAGAAAATGGAATCCAAGGTATATACTCTATGGAAATCATCATACTCAGGTTTCCTAATGATTTGTTCGACTACTACCGTTTTTTCCAATGTGTCCTTATAGACATTGTATTCTATATAAGATTTAGAAAATGTATAATAACCATTTGATTTCAAGAAATCCTCAACCCTTTGTCGTTCTCTAGAAATTTGAGATTGCTCATAACGGGATTTAGATTTAATTTCTGTGAGGTTTTTGTTTTTATCCAACAACAAGTAAATGTTTTCGTCATCTGATCTGGAATAAACAGAATCAATGATATATGGCTCTTTCTCTGTGATTTGATAAGTTACCTCAGCTTTTTTTCCTCTTTTCTTAACATCAAATTCTACATAAGCATCAAAAAAACCATTGTTGGCCAAATAAAAATTCATTTGCCTTTGGGAATCTGCCGTTTGAATACTGTCATAGACCACAAGAGGATTACCCGTTCTCATAAAGAAATTTCCGAATTCAAGCTTTTTCTCCAAAGAAGCCAATTGATTGTTGATCTTTGTATATCGCTTTACCTCTCTTCTAGAAAGTTCTTCTTCAGCTTTTTGTCTATCTATTAGAACCTGTCTTTCCTGCAGTAATTTTTCTCGTCTATTGATATGCTTTGTACTATCAAAAGTCCATTCACCAAATCTATAAATGGCTACTCCAATCGAGGTATTAAAAACTGGAATTCTTGTATTCGGATTTTGCCTTACTAAACCTGAAAGTGCATTTTTATCGCTTTTCTCTACACCTTCTAATTTTACTCTATAGAGAACGTATTCATTTTCTTTTAACCCTTTAGTCAAAGAACATGAGGAAATCAAAACAAGTAGAAACAGAAAGTTTATATATTTGGCCTTATTCACTATTTTATTATCACCGAATGTTGAGCAAAAATACGCTTAAGTTTATTAAATCCTTGCAACAGAAAAAATTCCGTAAACAAGAAAATGCTTTTTTTGTGGAAGGTAGCAAAAATGTAACGGAGTTATTGGACTCAGATTTTCATGTCACCCATTTATTATATACCGAAAAATTTGAAGAGGAAAATCCGCAACTAGTTTTAGGATTCAAAGGAGAAGCATATTTGGTAACCCAAAAGGTGTTGGAATCAGCTGGATCTTTTCAGACCAATGACAGTGCCTTGGCTGTAGCGAAAATCAAGCAAAATGCTATACCAAGTGATTTGGAACAGAGTTTGGTTTTGGCACTCGATGATGTGAGGGATCCGGGTAATTTGGGTACAATTATTCGGATTGCAGACTGGTACGGTATTAAGAATATCATTTGCTCAGAAGAATCTGCCGATTGTTACAATCCAAAAGTATTGAATTCAAGTATGGGAAGCTTTTCTAGAGTAAATATTTTGTACACAGATCTTTACGGATTTTTAGAAAAGTCAAAACTTCCTGTTTTTGGAGCTTTTTTGGAAGGTGAGAATATTTATAAAGCAAAATTACCAACTGCAGCAGTGATTTTGATGGGAAATGAATCGAATGGAATTTCAGAAAGAATAGGTTCACTTGTAAACCATAAAATCACTATTCCTAGATTTGGATTAGCAGAATCCCTTAATGTGGCAATTGCTACTGCCATTATTTGCGATAATTTCAAAAGATTCTAAAATCATAATTCAGAGATGTCAAAAATATTCAGCACCTTGAAAAAGGTTGGCCTCAATACTTTCTTTTTTTTATTAATAGGTGTGATTTTCTTAGCGAAAGCATTTCCTGAATGGGGTACCGATGCGAGTCCTATTCCTCTGGATATGATCACAGGAATTGGTATTACATTGATTTTCTTTTTTTATGGAGTCAAACTAAATCCAAAAAAGCTAATAGCCGAACTTTCGAACTGGAAACTTCATTTGGTAGTTCAAAGTACCACATTTTTGATTTTTCCATTGGTGATTTTGATTTTATATGCCATTTGGGGTGAAGAAAATTCCTATTTGTGGTTAGGTACTTTTTATTTAGCAGCATTGCCTTCCACAGTTTCTTCATCTGTAGTGATGGTCTCTTTGGCTGGTGGAAACTTGCCTGCAGCCATCTTCAATGCAAGTATATCGAGTATTGTAGGAATATTCATTACTCCAGTTTGGATGGAATTGATGTTGCCCGAATCACCTGTTGATTTTGAATTACTTGATACATTTATCAAATTGGGAATTCAGGTTCTCTTGCCATTGATACTTGGGCTATTACTTCATAAGTATTTGAATGTATATGTTGTGAAATATTCTAAAGCTTTGAAGAATTTCGATCAGTTCATTATTTTATTGATTGTTTTCTCAGCATTTGCAGAATCGTTTGAAGAAAGAATGTTTGAAGGAAAGACAGCGAGTGAATTGGTTTATCTTGGTTTCTTGATGCTTCTTTTCTTTTTGGGGATGATGGTTCTGATGCATCTCATTTCAAAAGCATTGAAATTCAGTGATCCAGACAGAATTACAGTGCTTTTTTGTGGAAGCAAAAAATCATTGGTTCAAGGCGCTGTGATGGGCCGAGTGATGTTTCCCGATCCCATTATTTTTGGGGTGATATTGTTGCCATTGATGATTTATCATGCTTTGCAGCTGATGGTAGGTTCTGCAATCGCACAAGCGATAGGAGAGAAAATGAAAAAGCTTGCTTAATAATCGAAATTATAACTTGCTATTAGAGGAAATAGAATTTATCTCTGAAAATCCAAAATCTGGAAAAGATTTCGGCTATATATGGAAAGGCGATTTTACGAACTCGTGTAAAATCACACTTTATTTTCAATGAGATTGTTCCGAGTAAAAATTTGATCAAAGTGATTAGGATACTTCATCAGAATATGGATCTTGACGCTAGGTTAATAGAATAAGTAATAGAAAATCTAGAATGTTATGAAATTAAAAATTTACCAAGTTGATGCTTTCGCCAATTATGTTTTTGGAGGAAATCCTGCTGCTATAATTCCTGTGGAGAGATGGCTACCTGATGATTTGATGCAAAAAATTGCTGCTGAGAATAATCTTTCTGAGACTGCATATATCATTAAGGAAAAGGATAAATACCTAATCCGATGGTTTACTCCTGCAGTAGAAGTAGATCTTTGTGGGCATGCCACACTTGCAGCTGCACATGTGATTTTTAGCCACGAAGGTTTTGAAGATGATGTGATAAGTTTCTATTCACCAAGATCTGGAGTTCTTGAAGTTGAAAGAGGTTCTGATGGGCTTTTGACTTTAGATTTTCCAAAAGATACAATTCACCAAATAGAAGTTTCAAAAAAGATTTCGGCTGGTTTTAGTATTGCACCAATTGAAATGTGGAAAGGTGGAAGTGATTATATTTTGGTGTACGAGAAGGAAGAGCACATCTTAGAAATGGAATTTGATTTGTTTGAATTGGCAAAAGTAGATACACGTGGTTTCATCATTACAGCGCCAGGAGTAAAAGTTGATTTTGTTTCACGATGGTTCGGCCCGAGGGTAGGAGTGGATGAAGACCCCGTTACAGGTTCAGCCCATACAAGCTTAACTCCTCTGTGGGCAGGTAAGCTAAAAAAAAACCAATTGAATGCGGTTCAACTATCGAAAAGATTGGGAAAATTGACCTGCGAACTTATAGGAGATAGAGTAAAGATTGGTGGAAAAGCAATTACATATTTGGTCGGGGAGATTTTTGTATGAATTAGGTCAAAATCAGCTTTTTTGTCACTAATAAAGTAATCAACCATCTTGTGAAGAAACGTAAACAGACTTCATTCATCGGTTAAATAAAACCGTTGTTCAAGCAACTTTTAGTGGCGAAGTAGTTTTAACTCTGAAATCTTCTTGAATTATAATTAAAAGGCTTTTTTAAACATTTAATGTTGCAATCTTGAAAGAAATGGTAAACAAATTGGAAAATTACATTTGAATTCAAATTTTTCAGAAAATCCAATTGGTATTTTTTCTTAAGGAACCAAATAAACAAAAGCATTAACATTCATCCCCGCCCCAACGGAAGCAAAAACAAGATGATCACCGGACTTGATTTCATGCCCATCCAATTCACCCTTCATTATTTTATCATAAAGAATAGGAACAGTTGCTACTGAATTATTCCCCAACTTAGAAATGGTCATTGGCATAATTTGGGAAGAATCAGCAAGTTCTACTTCAAACAATTTAAAAGTTCTCTGAATGATTGCTTCATCCATTTTTGCATTGGCCTGATGAATAAGTACTTTTTTGATGTCAAGCAATGGAACACCTGACTTTTCGATAGTTTCTTTAATCAACGAGGGAACAGTATTCAATGCATATTCATACAATTTTCTACCATTCATTTTCATAAATAGGGAATCATTACCAAAATCTGGATTGTATGAAATATCCATTTTAAGGAAATGGGCTTCATTCAATGTGTCAGTTCTAGTCTTATGACACAATACTCCAACTGGAGAATTTGATTCTTTTGCTTGAAGGATTACAGCTCCAGCACCATCTGAATAGATCATACTATCGACATCGTGAGGATCTGCTATTCTAGAAAGGTTTTCTGAGCCAATCACCAATATTGTTTTGGCATCACCCGATTTGATATAATAATTAGCTTGAATGACACCTTGAACCCAACCAGGACATCCAAAAGGTAAATCATAAGCTACACAATTAGGGTTAGCTATCTTCAGCAAGTGTTTTACCCTTGATGCCAAAGTAGGAACCATATCCGATTTGATATTATTATGTAGGATATCCCCAAAATTATGGGCTACAATTATATAGTCCAATGTTTCAGGATCTATTCGTGCAGATTCTATTGCTTTTTCTGCAGCAAAGAAAGCCATATCTGAAGTGTTGTATTCTGGACTGAGATATCTTCTTTCTTTTATATCTGTTATTTCTTGGAATTTGTTAACAACATCAGGGACAGGTTTTGAGAGCGTTACGCCATTTTCATTGATGAAGTGGTGATTGAAAAATTCCTCATTTTTAACTACGATATCAGGAATATATTTACCAGATCCTGTAATAATTGAGTAAATCTGCATATTAATCTTTAGGATTATTAAAATTTATGAATAACCGAAATTTATGAATTAAAACCCAATTTGATCAATAAAAGAGAAAATCAAAATCACATTAACGAAAATTAAACATACTATTTGGTAAACTGCCAATTGAATCTTGAAATGTTCTAATTTTTTAAAGAATTATCTTTAATTTCAGAAATTAAGTTTGAACATAAATCTGCCTCAAACTATTAATACGTATATCAATAAACTTAAAAAAAATGAAAACTTACTACAATCCCGACGACTTAAAGAATTTTGGAAAAATTGGAGAGTTCCAAAAGCCAATGGCTGACAAATTTTTTGAATATTACGGAGAAGTATTCAAAGAAGGTGCTTTGACCGCTAGGGAAAAATCATTAATTGCGCTCGCCGTAGCACATGCGATCCAATGTCCATATTGTATAGATGCATACACTGTAGATACTATGGAAAAAGGATGCGATGAAGAACAAATGATGGAAGCTGTTCATGTGGCTGCTGCCATTAGAGGCGGTGCATCCTTAGTACACAGCACACAAATGATGAACAAGGTAAAAGAGATCTCCATGTAATCTTAACACCATAAACTAAACCAATGAAGTCACTCAAAGCACAACAACACCCACTTTCAAAAATTGCTTACGAATTAGAAGTTTTAGACGCACCTGTAAAGGGTGTAAAATTTGAAGATAAATTAGCTGAATCTGATCTTTTCCCCCTAAAACCTACCCAAATTGATATCTTACAGATAAACATGGGCAAAATGTGCAATCAAGTTTGCAAACATTGCCATGTAGACGCTGGTCCTGATCGTAAAGAAATCATGACAAAAGAAACAATGAATCAGTGTCTGAATGTGATAAAAAACGGTACTATCAAAACTGTAGACTTAACAGGGGGAGCTCCAGAGATGAATCCGGATTTTAGGTGGTTTATAGAAGAAATCAGGAAAATCAGTGAAAGTATCGATATCATAGTTAGATGCAACCTCACGATCATTCTTGCTAATCCAAAGTATCATGATTTGCCTGATTTTTATAAGAAACACAGACTAGAAGTTGTTTCTTCTTTACCCTATTTCACAGCAACAAAAACTGATTCCCAAAGAGGGGATGGGGTATTTGAAAAATCTATCAAAGCATTAAAAATGCTCAATGATGTCGGTTACGGAAAAGAAGACTCTGAATTGAAATTGAATTTGGTTTATAATCCCTCTGGTGCCTTTCTACCTGCTGAGCAAAGTGGTTTGGAAAATGAATTTAAAAAACGCTTGAAAAATGGTTATGATATTGAATTCAATTCACTTTTTACCATTACAAACCTTCCAATTAGTCGATTCTTGGAGTATTTACTAAGATCTGAGAATTTTGATAACTACATGGAGAAGTTATTGGAAGCATACAATCCTGTAGCAGCAGCGAATGTAATGTGCAGAAATACCATTTCGGTAGGTTGGGATGGATTCCTATACGATTGTGATTTCAATCAAATGCTAGAATTGAAAGTAGATGCACCTGCAAGCCAACATATATCTGAATGGAGTCAAAAAGCCTTGGTTGAAAGAGAAATCATTTTGAAACAACATTGCTTTGGCTGTACGGCAGGAGCTGGATCTAGCTGCGGAGGAGCTACTGCTTAAAGATGGCTGAGAATAAATTAGCGCTTATTGTTTTTCAGAAAAATCCTGTTTTGGGTAAAGTGAAAACGAGACTTGCAGCAACCATTGGTGATCATCAAGCTTTAGATGTATATCTGCAATTGCTTCAGCATACGTACAAAATGATCAATGAATTGAATGGTATTGATACCTATATTTATTTCAGCGATTACCTTGAAAATAAGTTAGATGAAATATTTGTAGATGATGTGCATTTTCGGGTTCAAAATGGTCTTGACTTAGGTTCAAAGATGAAAAACGCATTCGAGGAAATGTTTGTCAAAGGTTATGATAAGGCATTGATAATCGGAACTGATTGTCCAGAGATTTCCTCGGCATTAATTAATAAAGCATACATTGAACTAGGTGCAGCAAATGTTGTATTTGGTCCGGCATTGGATGGAGGCTACTATCTTTTAGGGATGAATCAACCTACTCCAATTTTGTTTGACAATATGACTTGGAGTCATTCCAAAGTGATGGATGATTCTATAGAAAGATTGCAGCAAAAAAACCTAAGTTTCTCACTTCTTGATGAGTTATCTGACATCGATAATGAGAGAGATTGGGAAAGATTCAAAAATTTAACTTCACAAACTTTATGAGTAACTATTTAGATGCAACTGTTGACGTTTATAGAGATGCAGCACTCAAACCCGATGTAGGTTTATGTTGTACCACTACACCAATCTGGCAATTTCCAGGATTGAAGATTCCAAAGATCATGCAAGAAATGAATTATGGTTGTGGAAGCACTGTTCATTTCAGGGATTTAGTCAATGATCCCAATATCTTGTATGTAGGTGTAGGAGGCGGTATGGAGGTTCTTCAATTCTCTTATTTTTCCAGAAAAAAAGATGGGGTTATTGGAGTCGATGTAGTTGATGAAATGATCCAAGCTTGCAAAGACAATTTGGAAGTAGCAGAAAAAGAGAATGATTGGTTTGACAAATCTTTTGTTTCGATAAGAAAAGGATCAGCTTTAGCATTACCTATTGAAGATGCAAGCATAGATGTAGCCGCTCAAAATTGTCTTTTCAATATTTTTACCAAAGAAGATTTAGCACTCGCTCTAAAGGAAATGTATAGAGTTTTGAAACCTCACGGAAGATTAGTCTTAAGTGATCCTGTGACAGAGCAGCCTATGCCAGAATCATTGAGAAATGATGATAGATTGAGAGCATTGTGCCTCAGCGGATCACTTTCATTGAAGGAGTACTTAGAAATGATCACAAATGCAGGTTTTGGAACTGTTGAGATCAGAGCCAAAAGACCATATAGAGTTTTGGATCCTGGGCATTATGATACAGCAGAGATGATTTTCCTCGAAAGTGTAGAAGTATGTGCAATCAAAGATCCAATGCCAGCTGATGGCCCTTGTATATTTACTGGTAAAGCAGCAATTTACTATGGTTCTGAAGAGTATTTCGATGATAAAAAAGGTCATGTACTGATGCAAAACCAACCACTCTCTGTGTGTGACAAAACAGCTCAAGCTATCAAAAATCTTGGGAGATCAGATATTTATATTTCTGATTCAACATATTTTTATGATGGAGGGGGTTGTTGTTGAACTAAAAATTAGGAAATTGTAGGCTTAACTTTTGCTTATTTATTCCTATGAAGAAAAATAAACTTATTCTGATCGTCCTGCTATTTGTAACTTCACATTTAGCGATTGCCCAAGAAAAAATAAAATTTGATGTTACGGTAGCAGGATTTTCTATTGGAGAAATGGAAGCTATAAAGACAGTAAAAGGAGAAGAAACCTTTTATGACATTAGCAGCGAAGTAGGATTTTGGTTTTTCGGAAAGGTTAATGTTGATTATTCTATCAATTCCCATTTCAAAGGAACCCAATTAATGAAAGCAAAGGCTAAAACCAAATCTAACAAAGGTGATTTTGCCTCAGACATTCAATGGATTGACGATAAGTATGTCATAGAAGCGAATAGTTATAAATATGAAAAGGATACCGTTGTCAATCATCCACTTCATTATAGTTCAGCCATGTTGTATTTCGAAGAACCTACAAAACATAAGCTTTTTATGGCTGAAAATTATGGTCTACCATCTACCATCACTAAAATGAAGGATCATTATGAGGTCAATGTGAATGGCAATAAAAATAAGTTTTATTACGTCAATGGAAAATTCGAAAAGGCGGTAATGGAAAGCCCAATAAAGAATTATGTGATCAAAAGAAAGTAAACTTTAGTTATTCGGATCTTTCAGTATGCTTATCAAATTAGAAATTTGAAAGCATTGATATGATATTACAAATCCGTTTTTAAGAATTAAATGAGTTTCATGAATTTGGGTACCGAGAAAAGTTATGATAATTGCTAAACAAATTAAGAGAAAGTGAAAATCAGTATTATCATTCCTATTTATAATGAGGAAGAAAATTTAAGAAAGCTGGTCCCATCAATTTTTAAAAAGTCAAAAGGAGATCTGGAAATAATCGTTGTAGATGCTGGCAGTACTGACAAATCCGTTTTGATTTCAAAAACCTTAGGGGCAAAGGTCATTGAATCTCCAAAAAAAAGCAGGGCTGCTCAAATGAATTTGGGCGCAAAGTTTGCCACTGGTGGAATTTTTTATTTTGTCCATGCAGATACAAGTCTACATGATGATTTTGAAACAGATATTATTCAAGCAGTTAGCAAAGGAATAAATGCAGGTTGCTACAGATATCAGTTTGATTCCAAAAAAATCTTGCTAAAAATGAATGCATGGTTTACAAGATTTAATGGTATATTGGCAGGAGGAGGCGATCAGACGTTATTTATTGAAAGGGAAATTTTTGAATCTTTAGGTGGTTTTGACGAATACTTTACCATCATGGAAGATTTTGAATTTGTCGGCAGAATAAAGAAAAAATATAATTTTCAAGTATTACCAAAGAGAATTATAGTATCAGCTAGAAAATACGATACCAATTCTTGGTTGAGAGTTCAAATAGCTAATCTTACGGTTTTTACTCTGTTTTTTTTCAGAAAATCACCTGATTCGCTCAAATCTATTTATACAAAACTGTTAAAATATCGTTGAGTAATCGATAGTTTGAATATGAGTCAAAACAACAGGAATTTACCTATAGTCACAGGAATACAGCAAGTGGGTATTGGTGTAGCCAATGCAAAAGAGGCTTGGGCTTGGTACAGGAAATTTTTCAAAATGGATGTGCCGGTTTTTGAAGATGCAGCTACAGCCAATTTGATGACCAAATACACTTCAGGAAAAGCCCAAGAGCGTTATGCCATTTTGGCTTTGAATATGCAAGGCGGTGGTGGCTTTGAAATCTGGCAATACACCAAAAAGACGCCGGTTGCCTCAGATTTTAAATTGAGCTTAGGTGATTTGGGTATTTTTGCAGTAAAAATAAGAACTAAGGATATTCAAAAGACTTATGATTTCTTTGCTAAAGAAGGTGTAGAGGTATTGTCAAAACCTGTGAAATCACCATGTGGTAGATCCCATTTCTATGTCAAAGATCCTTATGGAAATATCTTTGAAATGATAGAAAGTAATTCTTGGTTCAAGTTAAATCAGGATAATACAGGGGGAGTAGCCGGAGTTGCTATCGGTGTTCGAGATATTGACAAAGCTTTAAAACTGTATCAGGGAATTTTGGGTTATACATCTATCAGATCAGACGAAACAGGGACTTTTGAAGATTTGGATCATCTGTCAGGAGGAAAAGAGAAATTTAGACGAGTATTGATCAATAGACTGGAAAATAGAGTTGGAGCTTTCAGTAAACTACTTTGTAAAACAGAAATAGAATTGTTTGAACTTAAAGATAAAGAACCAAAGAAAATTTTCGCAGATAGGGATTGGGGAGATTTAGGTTTTATCCATGTTTGCTTCGATATCACAGGAATGAAGCAATTGGAGAAAAAATGCAAAGAAGCTGGTTTTCCATTTACTGTGGATAGCAGCAATAGCTTTGATATGGGAAAAGCAGCAGGTCATTTTTCTTACTGTGAGGATCCGGATGGAACCCTGATAGAGTTTGTAGAAACACACAAAATCCCAATTATGGAAAAATGGGGTTGGTATCTAAATTTGAAAAAACGGAAAGCTGAAAAACCACTGCCTAATTGGATGTTTAGTTTCATGTCACTGAACAGAAAAAAGTGAAAAACTTGATTTAGAAGCTCAAGCAATGTTTAGATGAACTACCCAATTTACTTAGATTATAATTCCACTACTCCAGTGTTGAAAGAAGTGCTGGATAAGATGCTGCCTTATTATTTGGAACATTTTGGAAATGCTGCAAGTAAAAGCCACCCTTACGGATGGATGGTGGAAAATGCCGTAGAGCAGGCTAGAGAAAATGTTGCTAGGCTGATTGGAGCAAAAGCTAAGGAAATTATTTTTACCTCAGGCGCCACGGAGGCTATAAATCTTGCAATTAAAGGGATTTGTGAGCTTTATTCAAATGATAGGCCGCACATTATTTCATGTCAAACTGAGCACAAAGCAGTATTGGATACATTGAAGTCAGTTGAGAAAAAAGGTGCTGAAATAACCCTTTTACCAGTTGACAAAAATGGTCAGATCAGTTTAATTGAACTGGAGTCAAGCATTAAGCCTGAGACAAGAATGATAGTTTTAATGTGGGCTAATAATGAAACAGGCGTTATTTTTCCAATTGAATCAATAGCAGAAATAGCAGAAAGGCATAAAATCATTTTTTTTACAGATGCAGTTCAGGCAGTTGGAAAGATACCCGTTCATGTACATGGTGTACACATGATGGCTATTTCAGCACATAAGTTCTATGGACCAAAAGGAGTTGGTGCATTGTTTATTAGACACAACAATTTACTACCAAAACCAGTACCATTGATAGATGGAGGTGGTCACGAAAAAGGTTTTAGAAGTGGCACACTCAATGTACCGGGAATAGTAGGTATGGGAAAGGCTGCTGAACTAGCCTCAATAGATGGTTTTAACAAATCAGACAGATTAGAAAATTTAAGAAATAAGTTAGAAAAAGCCATTTTGGAGCTTCCAGAAACATCCTTGAACATAGGTCAATCACGGAGATTGTCACATGTTACCAATATCTCTTTTGGGGGAATAGAGGGAGAAGATCTACTGCGAGAGCTCAATAAAGAAATCGCAGTAAGTTCTGGATCAGCATGTACAAGTATTTCCCCAAAACCATCACATGTATTGGCAGCCATGGGCGTTGATTCTGATCTGGCAAGAGCCTCTGTAAGATTCAGTTTGGGTAAAATGACTACTGAGCTTGATATTGAAAAAGCCATTTCTGTAGTCAAAGAAGTATTGTCAAGATTGCGATGACCAATATTGAATAAAAGTACAAATAAAGTTTTTTCATGAACTTTCAGTTTTACACAGAAGCTTTCTGATTTTTTATTTCAAATTACAGACTTTTCATATTTCATATTTACATTCATTTCATAATTGCATTTAGTACTTTTTCCACCAATTCAGCTTTTTTATTGTTATCTATCCATCTTGTAACGATTACAAGATCATTTTCTGCATCAACATAGATCATATTAACACCTGCTCCAAGATGGAAAAATGCTGATTCAGGTGCTTCAGGAATCTCTTTTTTGTCAGTATTTAAAAAATAATTCATAAAACCATAATTTGTTTGAACTGAGGTCGGGCTTAGTGATTTCTCTATCCATGATTCAGAAATTATTTGTTCTCCATTCCATTTTCCCTTATTCAGAGTCAAATATCCAAATCTTGCTTGATCGAAGGCAGATATAAACATACCGCCACCCCAATGGGAACCACCACTCACAGACTGCATAATTTGTCCATCGATAATAACAAAAGAATTTTCATAACCAGTCCATCTCCATGTTGGTGAGGCACCTATTCTATCCATTACATGTTCTTTTAATACAATAGGTAGAGGTTTTCTCCAAACATTCATCGCTGCAAGTGCAAGTACATTTACCCTCGTGTCATTGTATTTGTAAACTGTTCCAGGTTCATTTCTTTCTCTATCTAGCCATGAAGAGGAGTTTCCTAGTGGTCGATCTGCCCAATCAGGCTTACCCCAAAGTGTCCCTTCCCAATCCGAAGTTTGACGCAGGAGATGTTCCCAAGTGATTTTTCTATTATGCTCAGTATCAAAAAGCTCAAATACATCTTCAGAAGTGAGGTGATCAGATTTATTCATCAAAACTTTGTAAGGCTCATATGGAATGATTGGTGCCATATAAGGAAATACCAAGTCTTTTTCTGATTTAATTAAACCTTTGTCAACAGCAAGCCCAACAGTTGTAGAAAGAATACTTTTTGCTACACTAAAGGTTAAGTCAACCCTGCTTGGATCTCCCCATTCTGCTATAATATAACCCTTATAAATCACTAAGCCATTGGCACTTCCTCTGTCTTTCATTGGACCAATTGGAAACCCAAAAGGTTCACGACCAAATGCACTTTGATAATGTGCCAGTTTTAGATTCTTATTAGCTTGACTTTCGCTACTAATTGCAAAATCAATTGCATTTTTCAGTTTAACGTTATCTACAAGCAACTCAGACGGATCTTTTCTCAACCATGTATCAGCAGTAGGGAAGTACCTTTCTTGTGCAAATGTGCATAGAGATACAAGGCAAAAAAAGATAATAAAACTAAGTTTTGATTTCATAATATGGCGTTTATTATGAAATGTAGGATGAATAGTAAGATTTACAAAAGATTTTTACAGGATAATCCTGACAAGTGTTTAATTGGTAGGAATTAAAAGTTAATTTAGAAATACGAAACAATTTGAGTTGAAATTGGTCTATTTGTTAAACAACAGCACTTAAAAACGTATGAAAGTTATTGTTATTGGAGCCGGCATATCCGGTCTTATTGCTGCTTATGAACTCGAACGATCTGGTATTAGTCCAATATTGCTAGAAGGTACTGATAGAGTTGGAGGAAGGGTTACTACAGACGAAGTTGATGGTTTTTTATTGGATAGAGGATTTCAGGTACTTCTCACAGCGTATCCAGAGGCAAAAAGATATTTAGACTTTGAGGAGTTAAAACTGAAAAAATTTGATTCTGGAGCTATTATACTGAATCCGGGAAGTTCATTTACCATTCAAGATCCTCTAAGACAACCATCTGCCATGTTGGGAATGGCTTTTTCACCAGTTGGGACTCTTCGAGATAAATTGAAAATTTACAAATTAACCAAACAGCTTTCAAAAAAGTCTATAGATGAAATTTTCGAGTCTAATGATATAAGTACATTGGCATATTTGAAGGGTTTTGGTTTTTCAGATAAAATCATTGACAACTTTTTCAAGCCATTTTTCAAAGGAATATTTTTGGAAAATGAGCTTAGTACGTCAGCCCGGATGTTTCAGTTTGTATTCAAAATGTTTGGAGAAGGTTTTGCAGCAGTCCCTGAAGGTGGAATGAGGATGATATCTGAGCATTTAAGATCCAAATTAAATCAGACTGATTTGAGACTAAATACTGTCGTAGAAAAAATTGAAGGAAATCAAGTATGGTTGAAAAATGGAGAAATAATTCAGGCCGATAAAATAATCATAGCAAGTAGACCTGATAGAATCCTAACACAGATGGAGGGACAGTTGAAGCCATATAGATTTGTATATAATTTGTATTTTTCTTTAGAGAAATCTTTTTTGGCAAGGCCTATAATTGGCTTGATACCTGATGATAAATTCCTGATAAACAACATAGTATTTATGACTGATGTAAGTAAAACTTACAGTTCAAATAAAAAAGCTTTACTGTCTGTTTCGGTTGTGAAAAAAGTAGAAAACCCGAGCAGTTTAGAGAAATTGGTAAGCATTGAATTGGAAGCACTTTCGGGAATAAGTTCAGAATATTTTAAGCATATAAAAACATACGAGATCAAAGAAGCTCTTCCCGATGTAGATGATATGAAGTCTAATTTGCCATTTACCAATTCAAAAGTATATGATCATATATTTTTGGCTGGAGATTATTTATTAAATGGTTCAATCAATGCCGCTATGACTTCAGGACGGAAAGCAGTAGAAGCGATGTTACTCACCATTCAAGACCCCCATTAATTGAAAAAGACAATAGCAATAGCTGGAGCAGGAGGATATATTGGTAGATGGTTTATCAACAAGTATAAGGATAAATACAATATCATCGCTTTGAGCAGGAGGGAAGCTGTCTCAAATCCTGACCCTGAAGTCGAGTGGAGAAGTGTGGAATTATATTCGATAACCTCAACTATCGAGGCTTTAAAAGATGTTGATTATGCAATTTACCTAATCCATTCCATGAGTGCGTCCACGAGACTGAATCAAGGGAGTTTTGAAGACACTGATTTACTCCTTGCAGATAACTTTTCAAGAGCAGCAGAAGCTAATGGTATAAAGCAAATAATCTATTTAGGAGGGATTTTACCTAAGGAAGTAGAGGAAATAGAAATGTCAAAACATTTGCGAAGCCGTTTAGAGGTTGAGCAGACTCTTGGGCAACGAGGTATACCAGTGACTGCTTTACGTGCAGGTATTGTAGTGGGTCCTGGAGGTTCATCATTTCAGATGATCTACAATCTTGTAAAAAGATTACCCGTCTTGGTGTGCCCAAAATGGACTCTCTCTAATACCCAAGCGATTTCTTTGAGAGATACCTTGACAATTATCGACATTTGCATTGGAAATCAAGAAGTATACGGTAAATCTTATGAGATAGGAAATCCAGAGATGCTGACCTACAAGACCATGATGGAACAGACTGCAGAGATTATGAATTTAAAACGTCTTGTTTTTTCAGTCCCAGTATTCTCTGTTGGTTTTTCAAAACTTTGGGTTAGTTATTTCGGTAAAAGTCCAAAAACCCTTGTCTATCCACTGGTTGAAAGCCTTAAGCATACATTGACAGTAGGAAAAGATTTAGAGTTTAACATCAAAAAGATTAACTATTTGAGTTACAAAGAAAGTGTTGCAATAGCAATAGATAAAACAATCACACTTCCACCCCTCCCAAAATTCAAATATAAACAAGAAGTAAAAAACACAGTAAGAAGCATTCAGCGTCTACCAAATACGCGTCATCATAGTGCACTTTGGGTTGCAAATAGGTATAAAATCTGGCTTCCTTTTTTCTTCAGGTTTTTGATAAAGGCCAAAGCAAATGAAAGGGGGGATATAGGTTTTCATTTGTTGAACTTCGAAAAACCTATGTTGCAATTGACATGGATACCAGATCGAAGCGATATCAAACGTCAGCTCTTCTACATTACAGGCGGATGGTTAGTGAAGCGTTTTGACTACGGTTGGTTGGAATTTAGAGAAGTGCTGGGCGGTAAATATATGATTTCTGCTATACATGAATTTGTGCCTAGACTTCCTTGGATACTTTACATAAACACTCAAGCAAAGGCTCATTTATTTGTGATGAATAATTTTAAAAAATATTTGGAAAAATTTAAAGGTTAATACTTTGGCCTTTGGCATCTTTATTTTGTGTAAATTACAATTGATTTAAGCTAATTTGATTTGTTAAAATTATGAAAACATTGATTTTTGAAAATGGTGACGAGATACCAGTCTTAGGTTTAGGGACATGGAAATCAAAACCTGGAGAAGTTTACCAAGCGGTATTGTGGGCAATAGAATCAGGTTATAGACATATCGACTGTGCAGCAATCTATAATAATGAAAAGGAAGTAGGAGAAGCTCTAACCAAAGCATTTGCAGATGGTCTTGTCAAAAGAGAAGAGCTATTTATTACTTCAAAACTTTGGAATGATTGTCACCGAAAGGAGGATGTCAAGAAAGGTTTACTCAAAAGTCTATCAGATCTGAATTTAGAATATCTTGATCTATATCTAATTCATTGGCCTGTTAGTTTTAAGAAGGGAGTGGGTTTTGCAGAAAACAGAGAACAGTATTTTACTTACTCAGACGTCCCTTTGAGTCAAACTTGGCAGGGGATGCAAAGTTTGAAGGCGGAGGGACTTGTTAAGCATATTGGGATGTCAAATTTCAATATTGCTAAGTTGAAAGAGGTATTGGCTATAGGTGGCGCTGCTCCTGAAATGAATCAGGTAGAGATGCATCCATATCTTAGACAAGATAAGCTTGTAGAATTTTGCAAAGCTAATGATATCCTGATGACCGCATATTCTCCTCTAGGTTCTGGTGATAGATCAAAATCAATCAAAAAAACAGATGAGCCAAATATGTTTGAGGATGATGTTGTCCTTTCAATAGCCTCAAAGTATAGAGTAAACGCTGCGGCTGTTTTACTGGCCTTTTCTATCAACAGAGGAATTGCAGTAATTCCCAAATCAGTAAATCAGGATAGAATTAGACAAAATCTGTTAGCGAGTGAATTAGTATTAGAAAAAGGAGATTTGGATCAATTATTGCAGATTCAAAGCCAGTATAGATTTATTGACGGTACTTTTTTCACAGGCTCCAAAAGTCCATATTCATTAAGTGATTTGTGGGAACCTGAATAATTTTGAGAAGTTTCATCATTAAATAAGCCTAAAATGTAAAAACAGGAAATTCTTCTTTTCAATTAATTTATAATATGACTCTAAGTCGGGGTTTAATAAATGATCTTAGTTTGTGATATTTATTTAAAAATTGAAGTAAATTCTTTTTTTTACATATTTCTGAATCAATTATATTATTCAGATATTTAATTGGTTTTTTATGATTATTATTAATGAAATCAGAAGGTGAAATTTCATATGAAATCATGCCAGTAATCGTTAAATACCCAATGCCTGTACGCCTAGGCGTAGCTTATACAGTTTAATAGTTGATTAGTTATCAGTACACAAATTGATTAAAAAAATATCATTTCAATGAGCTACTGATAAGAAAGCAGATAAACATATTGTTTTTAACTTATGAGTAGAAAAAGAATGATTAAGAAATTAAAAAAGTTGACTTTTTTTCAAATTATTGTTGATAGCGTAAAAGATTTTGGAAATAGCGACTCTATGAGTTTTGCAGCTAGTACTGCATTTTATACTATATTTAGTATGCCTGCATTGTTGATAATTATACTCAATATAGGAACAGCATTTTATCAAGAATCAGAAATTCAGGAAGAAATAATCTTACAAGTAGAAAATCTAGCTGGAAAAGAAAGTGCTGCGACATTAGCAGATATTATGTCAAATTTCACGATGCAAAGTGAAGGTGTACTATCAAATTTTATAGCATTTGGCATATTAGCATTTAGTGCAACAACAGTTTTTGTGAGTTTGCAAAATGCAATTAATCATATTTGGCATATTAAGGCTAAGCCAGAGAAAGGTCTTTTGAAATTTGTTATCAATAGGCTTTTAAGTTTTTCGATGGTTGCGTCAATAGGTTTTATACTTTTAGTTTCTTTGGTTTTGGATGCAGTGATCATCGTCATATTCAGCTATTTTAGTGAATTTCTAGAGTCCATAGCAGTTGTTCTTGCATCAATAGGCCATATTTTGATAGGGCAAGGTATTTTGGTTGCTGTGTTTGCATTGATGTACAAAATCCTTCCTGATGCAAAAGTACGCTGGAAGGACACATGGACCGGTGCATTTGTCACCATGCTACTTTTTGCACTTGGTAAGTATTTGATCGGAATTTATATGGGGAATTCAAACCTTGGGTCAGCTTACGGCACTGCAGGTTCACTTGTAGTTCTTTTGATTTGGGTATACTACTCAGTTGTGATTTTCCTATTTGGTGCTCAAATAACCTACTACATTGCTGAAAAAGTAGGTAAAGGTGTTGTTCCATATCCACAAGCTGTTCGAGTTGAATTGAGAGAAATTACCGAAGATGACAAATCTGACGAAGAATAAAATTAATAGGAGTTGAATTTTGTAACTAAAAAAAATGCGCCTTAGTTTATTTCAGACTAAGGCGCATTTATGATTTTTGCGCTAGAATTATCAATATGAAATTTTATCCAAAATAAGTCATCAATCCTTGAATCTTTTTATCCAAAGATTCCTCTACGGTACGATAAGCGTCACGGTTTGGAAGTTTTTCATTCACCGAAAAATAATACTTTATTTTTGGTTCTGTTCCCGAAGGTCTCGCAGATATTTTACTTCCATCTTCTAAATAAAATTGAATAACATTGGACTTGTCCATCTCAAGCGCAGTTTCCGTATTATTCACAAGGTCATATACCTTACTTTCTTTTACATCTACGATCTTGACTACTTTTACACCATTGATTTCACTTGGTTTATCATTGCGATAACCGGACATCAAAGCTTGAATTTGCTCTGCTCCATCTTTTCCTTTCTTGGTAACTGAAATCAAATGTTCTTTGTAGAAGCCATACTGTATATATATTTCAGCCAAAACATCTTGTATTGTTTGCCCTTTGGTTTTGTAGTAAGCTACCAATTCTGCAAAGATTGCTGCTGCTGAGTTTGCATCCTTATCTCTCACAAAATCTCCAACCATATAACCATAACTTTCTTCACCTCCGGCAATAAATTGCTTCTTTCCTTCAAGTTCTTTAATGATGGCTGCTATATTTTTGAATCCCGTCAGTACATTGTAACATGTTACATTAAATCCTGCACAGATCTCATTGATTAGTTCTGTCGTTACGATGGTATTTACCATAAACTGTTCACCTGTGAGTTGACCGTGTTCTCGCCACTTACTCAATAGGTAATATGTGATTAAAGATCCACCTTGATTTCCATTCAGTAGCTCAAAACCGCCTTCTCCATCAGGAACACATGCTGCATAGCGGTCTCCATCAGGATCACATGCCAACACCAATTCAGCATTTACTTTCTTTCCAAGTTCAATAGCCATATTTAGAGCCTCTTTTTCCTCAGGGTTTGGATAAATCACTGTTGGGAAATTCCCATCTGGTTCAGCTTGTTCTTTGACTATATGAATATTTTCAAATCCATAGATTTTCAAAGTAGCTGGAACAGTTTTCCCTGATGCTCCATGAATAGGAGAGAATACTATTGGCATATCTTTCTGCAACATGATTTCATTAGGAGAAAGACTCATTTTCTTTACCTCATTTAGGTAAATGAAATCAAAATCAGCTTCAATATATTCAATCAAAGCATCATTTTTATTCCAATTCACATCATCTACAGACGTTATTTTTTGAACTTCTGTGATGATATTTACATCGTGAGGTGCTACTACTTGACCACCATCTGACCAGTAAGCTTTATAACCATTGTATTCTTTAGGATTATGCGAAGCTGTCACCATTACTCCACTTTTGCAACCAAAATGTCTAATTGCAAAAGAAAGCATAGGCGTGGGCCTCATCTCCCTGTAATATTTCACTTTGATACCGTTCGCAGTGAATACATTCGCAGTGGTATCAGCAAAAAGCGTATTATTGATTCGACAGTCATGTGTAATTGCTACTGAAATTTCCTCTCCCGGAAAACATTTTAATAGGTAATTTGCCAATCCCTGAGTAGCCATTGCTATGGTATAGACATTCATCCTATTGGATCCAACACCCATGACACCTCGCAATCCACCGGTACCAAACTCCAAGTCACGATAAAAGGAATCAACTAATTCTGTTTTGTCAGGAGATGCTAGCAATGCCTGTATTTCGGACTTGCTTTTTTCATCAATATTACTTTGTAGCCAAGCTTCAGCTTTGGCAATGATCATTGGATCTGTGTTTGTCATTTTGGAAAAAGTTTGAATGAATTTTAAATTTAGAAATTAAAGCAGGAATGTAAAAGAATTAAAAGAAATTAACTTAGAAAAAGAGGTTCTGTCAATTTGAAGATGATATATATTAAGAGTACTTTTTTCCTGATAAGACAATTGAATAGCTTATGAAAATCAATAAAAAGTATCAACTATTTTCAAGACGTGACATAAACCGCGATTCTTATATTTAAAAACAAGCCTTATACTATAAAGTACCTGTCCATTTCTTAATATGGTCAAATTTACAATATCCTTGTTCAAAGTAGTATTATTTACCTCTGCCGGCTTTATATGTAAAGAATCCTTATGCTATCGGCACCTCGGTAACCCCAGCGAAAAACAAAAAAACTCCGAGAATTTACCATCCCCAGAGTTTCTAACATTATAAATTTCCTCTCAATTCCTGTTCTCTTTCGATTGCTTCGAATAACGCTTTGAAATTGCCTTTGCCAAATGATTTAGCACCTTTTCTCTGAATTATTTCAAAAAATAAGGTTGGCCTATCTTGAATTGGTTTGGTGAATATTTGAAGTAAATAGCCTTCATCATCTCTATCCACAAGAATATTAAGATCTTTCAACGGCTGTAGATCCTCATCAATTTCTCCAACTCGGTCCAATAAATCGTCATAGTAGGAGGAAGGGACTTCCAAAAATTCTACACCTCTTTTTCTTAATTCAGATACCGTATGGACGATGTCATCAGTTGCTATCGCCATGTGTTGTACACCTGATCCATTATAAAAATCCAAGTATTCTTCGATCTGCGACTTTTTCTTTCCTTCAGCAGGTTCGTTTATAGGGAATTTGATATAGCCATTTCCGTTCGAAACCACCTTTGACATCAATGCGGAGTACTCTGTTGAGATATCTTTGTCATCAAATGTGATCAAAAGTTTGAATCCCATCACATTTTCATAGAACTCAACCCATTTATTCATTTCTCCCCAACCTACATTTCCTACACAATGATCAATGTATTTTAATCCAATAGGAGTTGGGGTGTACTGACTTTTTCTTGGTTTGTATCCTGGCAGGAATATTCCTTTATAATTTTTTCTCTCTACAAAAGTATGAATAGTCTCGCCATATGTTCTTATGGACGCAACTTTCACTTCACCATGTTCATCTGAAATCGTTTTTGGCTCTTCATAAGAGACTGCACCCCTAGAGGTAGTTTCTTTCCATGATTGCTCTGCATCATCGACCCATAGAGCCAAAACCTTTACACCATCACCATGTTTTTTGATATGGTCAGCAATGGGATGGTTTTCATGTAGCTGTGTTGTCAATACTAAGCGAATTTTGTCTTGCTTGAGCACATAGGAAGCCCTGTCTTTGATGCCTGTTTCAGGGCCTGCATAGGCTATTAATTCATAACCAAAAGCATATTGATAATAAAGAGCTGATTGTTTTGCATTTCCTACATACAACTCTATGTAGTCTGTCCCTAAAAGTGGGAGAAAATCTTGTTCCATTTTTCTAAGAATTTGGGTTTATAACTTGTAAAGCAAAGATACAAAAATATACTTACTGCGGCGGAAAATGGAGTACAAGGTTAAAATTGTGGAGAAATATTAAAATCAATGGCAGGCACTTTAGGATTGTTAATTAGTGAAAAATTGATAACCATAAATTTACCAATCTTCTGACCACAAATTGACAAACCACCAATTTTCATAATTTTTCGATGATATTTTTCTACATCTATTTAAAAATTCAACCCCTCACGGGATTTTTGCCACGCATCATTATTCATCCTTTTCCCTAGGTTTCACCTAGGGCTATTGAGAAGTTAGATCCTTTCAGGATCGGAAATGCAAATCAACATTTTATCAAATTACCGACCACGAAGTGGTCTAACTTCTCAATAGCCGCGGGTGAAACCCGTGGTAAATGATGACAAATCCCATCCACCACCGACCCCAAGGGGGTCGAACTTCTCTGTGTGAAAAACACGTGGAAAATATATTTCATAATCTGAATTTTAAGTGTCGTTAGATTCAAATATCTTTAAGGATAGACAATAAAGGAGATAAGTAGATTAAAAAAAAATGCTTAAAAGAAAAGAATTTGAGCCGATGTTTCAACCCTTCAATCAAATGGGAACACAAATCTGGGTAATCACCCAAATCAAAGAATTGCCAATTGAAATTATTCGGTTTGCCCTCAGCCTTGCTGAATTGGATTTCATTAAATTTATTCGAATTGATGGGAGTGCAATTGCCGCTTCAAGTGAAAACTACCCTAAAAGACCCAAAGTGCCATTGACTAAAATGAGTCACCCAACTGCAATTGGTATAGAAGTTTTGTATGATTTGAAGTATAAAACAATTGATTTCTTTGACATCAATTCGCCTATCAAAGGACATGGTGGGAAAATGGCTGATGCTATCTTAAAAGAATTTCCAAAAGGATGGAAACCCTTAGTTTTTAATGATTGGAGTGATGGTTTTTGGCATAGAATAAAAGAAAAATACAAGCATTTGGATTGGATGAATAATCCATTTGAAGATTAATGTTCAACCCTTAATGGGATTTTTGCCATCAACATTCATCTTTTTCCCTAGGTTTCACTTAGGGCTCCGCCACGGCGGACACAGTATTGAAAAGTTCGACCACTTCGTGGTCATTATTCACAATATTCAATTCCCGATCCTGAAAGGATCAAACCTCTCAATATCTTGTCCGCCGTGGTGGAACCGCGGGTGAAACCCATGGAAAAACGATGAACAAAATCCCAACCATCACCGACCCTGTCTGCGCCAGGTAGACCTTAAAGGGTCGAACTTTCATGCCTGCACAATTAAAATATCGAACCAATTTGACATTAAGTTCTTTTTTCCCGAAATTACATTTTTACTTTTAACTTTCATTTTTATGGCCACTTACACACAGATTATTTACCACATTGTATTTTCAACAAAAAATAGAGAACATACACTTATACACCAAGAAAAAAAGAGGCTTTATGCCTACATCCATCATTTATTGACAAAGAAGAATTGCCATTTATACCGGATCAATGGTGTGGAAGACCATATCCATATTTTGACGCATGTGCATCCAACAATTGCAGTTTCAAATTTAATTAAAGACATTAAGCTTGCCTCAAGTGATTTTATTGTAAGAGAGGGAATCTTTCCTGATTTCAAAGGTTGGCAGGATGGTTATGGCGCTTTTACCGAATCAATTAAGGCTAAGGAGAGGCTGATCAAATACATCAAAAACCAGGAGGAGCATCACAAAAAAGTTAGATTTTTGGAGGAATATAAAAACCTCCTTGAAGAATATGAAATCAAATTTGATCCGAGGTTTTTGCTTTAGTTTGATGTTACAGAGAGAAAGTTCAACCCCTCACGGGGTTGTTGCCACGCATCATCATTCATCCTTTTCCCTAGGTTTCACCTAGGGCTATTGAGAGGTTCGACGGCTTCACCGTCGGATTTTATATTGAATTTTGCAGATTCCTTAGGGGCATTTCTCGACCACGAAGTGGTCTAACTTTTCAATACTTGGCCGTGGTGTATCCGCAGGTGAAACCAGCGGATAACAAGTCAACATCATTTCCCTCCGACCTTGAAAGGGTCAAACTTCTCAATAGCCGCGGGTGAAACCCGTGTAAAACGAAAAACCACCATCCCCCCACGACCCCGAAGGGTGTCGAACTTATTTTCAGCTAAAGCTTTTTCATCAACCAAACCAAAATTTCAGAATTTGAATTTTTAGTTTCAACAGATTCAAATATCTTTAAGGATTAGTAATTTTTAATCACTTCATTTTATGGCCTATTTCAACGAACAAAAATCCAAAGCCCAAGCCCTCCAATCCGACATCACCCGCCTCGATCGAGAGATTGATAATCTGGTTTATGAATTGTATGGTTTGACAGTGGAGGAGATTAGGATAGTGGAAGGGGGTAAATAAATTTAATGCAATTAATTATCTAAATAAATAAACATGAAGTTTAAAATTACATTGGTAATTGGCCTTATTTTAGTGTTTGGATGGTATTCTTACAATACAAAAATTCAGAATGAAGAAAAGGAAATTAAAGAATCGTATAAGAAAAGAAATCAATATGAAGAAAGGTATCGAGAAGTACAGGAGTCTAGAGTAAAAAAGCTAGGATCAGTTTTAAGCTTCACTCTTATTGAAATAAACGAAGAGTATTTTTCTATCAAAATTAAAAACAATACAAAACAAACAGTTCGTCATTTTAAGTTTAATGTTAGCTTGAGAAATTCATTTGGAGAATCAATTGGATTCAATAAAAGTGGTTCTGGTTTTTACCAATATGAATCAGTAGAACAAAATGATTTAATTCATCCAAATAAGAGTTATGAATTTTCTTTTTATACAAGAAATATAGAAGAGTTTAATCGCTATTATTCTACTCATGGACAGAATTTGAAAGCGGGTTTTTCAATTGAGTCTGTTAAATTTAATAATAATGAAGAATATGATTCTTTTATTTATTCAAATTTTGGATTTAGTAAGAAAACATTAGAAGAAATAGAGAAAATGATTGAAAAGGAAAAAAAGAAAGTTGATGATTTAAGTAACTACTTTTAAATTGATTCACTTGATGTATAGTGTTAATTTAAAGGCCGATTTGTCTAAACTTTTATATCTTTTGGTATTTGTAAATATTTACCCTTTTAAGATTAAAAAAGTCAGTTAAACAAATATTGTCCAATTATTACCAGAATATTTTAACCATTTAACAATGAAAAAATTTATACACCCATTTAAATATAGATCTAATGAACCCATTAATTTTGGTCAATATAAGGGGATTCAAATTGGAATTATATTTCTATATGATCCTGAATACTTGGAATGGTTAATTAGAGAGAAGGCTCATTTTTGTATTGATGATTTGGATTTAATATTAAAAAATGGAGTTATAAACCCAACAATTTGGGTTTCCAAATTTAAAGTTATGATTTTGCAAAAAGATAATATGAAAAGATTCTCTTCTTATACAAAACATATTGAAGAGTTTAAATCTTATTTGCAACAATGGGAAATAGATAACGATGTGATAAAAAAGAACCAAGAAAATTTGAAGTATGATGGAACATATAAGATTAATGTAGTGGGTTATATTAAAGATGGAAAAATGATTAAATATGATAAGTAGTTATTCTTTATTCTCTCCTGTGATCGAAATACAAAAATTTGACTGAGTTTAGTTATAATAGTATGCAATCTGGCCTAAAGCTAAAATGATCGGTCTGAGGTGGATCATTTTTTTAAGCGTCATCAGATTTAATATATTCAAGATTAAGTAATTCCATTTCTCACAAGTTCAACCCCTCACGGGATTTTTGCCACGCATCATTATTCATCCTTTTCCCTAGGTT
Organism: Belliella alkalica; assembly: GCF_022549785.1. GTDB lineage: Bacteria > Bacteroidota > Bacteroidia > Cytophagales > Cyclobacteriaceae > Belliella > Belliella alkalica. The sequence continues at coordinate 79,353 of NZ_JAKZGO010000001.1, read as the reverse complement.
TCACCTAGGGCTATTGAAAAGTTCGACCTCTTCGTGGTCATTATACCCAATATTCAATCACTCAATTCCCGATCCTGAAAGGATCAAACCTCTCAATAACCGCGGGTGAAACCCGTGGAAAACAATGACCCAAATCCCACCCACCACCGACCCTGTCTGCTACAGGCAGGCCCGAAGGATGTCGAACATATTTCCTATAATGTATTTGTATTTCCCTTTCCCAAATACTAATGAAAATTTTGGGCTAAAGCCTGGATCGCTTCTGTATTATTTCTAGCCTCCAGCTGAAGCAGCAGGCAATTAAACTGGAATTCAATTCTAAAATCTACAATCTAATATCAAAAATTAATCATCTCCCAATTCCTCACTTCCCTTTTCGATGATGATTTCTTTTTCCACGACTTTCATGGCAAAATCAGAGGGGTGGGTGTCTTCTTCATATTTCTCTGCATAGACTCTAGTAAATGCTGCTCCATAGAATAAAATAAGGCAAGAATAGGAAACCCAAAGCAAAATCAAGATGACAGAACCGGCTGCACCATAGGCAGAATCGGGGTTAGCTGCGCCAAAATAGAAGGTTATTAGAATTTTACCCAGATTGAATAGGATCGAGGTCATAAAGCCTCCAAGCCAGACGGATCTCCATTTGATCTTCATATCAGGCATAAATCTGAAGATCAACACAAACAAAATTCCCAACACAAAGGTGGACAGTCCAAACTCAAAAAACTTTGCCATAAACACCAAACCCGGCTCCCAAAGTCGTGCTAGAAAACTACTCAGCAAGGTCAAGGCAGCAGAAACCACAAAACTGACAATCAACAAAAATGCAATGACCATCACAAATCCTAAACTCAAAGCACGGTCTTTCACTACTTTCCAGATACTCGCATCTGGGTCTAGCTTGACACTCCAGATTTCATTCATAGAGATCTGTAACTGGTAGAAAACCCCTGTAGCTCCAAAAATCAAGATACCAACCCCCATGATGGTAGCAAAAAATGATTTATCACTATTTCTGGAATTTTCTATCATTTCTACTACTGAAAGGGCAGCTTCTGGACCAATTGCTTCTGAAATTTCCTCGGCGATTTCACCCTGTACAATTTCTGCACCCCAAAAAGTACCCACCAAACTGATTAAAACAATCAATAGTCCAGGTAAAGACAAAACGGCATAATAGGCAACCACAGCACCCAGTCGCCAAGGATTGTGAAGGTTCCAAAGTTTTGCGGCCTCCCATAAAAGTCTCGGAAGGTGTTTAATTTTGAATTTGTTTCTTTTGGCCATTTTTCGAATTCTTAATGCTGAGTAGTCAAAAATAAAGCCACTATATTCACATTGATGTTTACTTGCGGTATTTAAAAAGATCAACCTCCCAATTCTCGGAAAAGGCAGCTCTAGGGTAAATTATAAAGTCAGATGGAATTAATTTAGATGATATTTCCTTTATCATAGGAATGAAAAATCAAAATATAGCATATTCCATTTTAGAGCTGGCACTTGTTCCACAAAGTGCTACGATTAAGCAGACACTGAATAATTCCCTGGCATTAGCAAAAGAAGCTGAAGCTTTAAACTACAAGCGGTTTTGGTTTGCTGAGCATCATAATGCCGAACATATAGGAAGTAGTGCTACTTCCATTTTGATAGGCTTTGTGGCAGAAAACACCAATACCATAAAAGTAGGTTCGGGTGGTGTGATGCTTCCTAATCACTCACCTTTAATTATAGCCGAACAGTTTGGTACTTTAGCACATTTATATCCCAACAGGATAGATTTAGGTGTAGGTAGAGCTCCAGGTACAGATCAGCAAACAGCGCAGGCCATAAGATCTGATTTTATGAAGGCCGCTCACTCTTTTCCACAGGAAATAGATAAGATCCAAAATTACTTTTCCGTTGAAAATAAGCATTCAAAAGTAAGGGCTACCCTGGCCGAAGGCACAGGTGTACCACTTTACATATTAGGTTCCAGTACAGATAGTGCGCATCTGGCAGCCAAAAAAGGATTGCCTTATGCTTTTGCAAGTCATTTTGCCGCTACCCATTTATTCAATGCTTTTAAAATTTACCACGAAGAATTTCAGCCTTCTGAATTTCTAAAACACCCATACACCCTTGCAGGGATCAATGTTTTTGTTGCAGATACGGATGAAGAAGCTGAAAAGCTATTTACTACTTTGATTAGGATGTTTTATGGTGTTTTAACAGGTGCGAAGGAGCCAGTACAACCCCCAACAGAAATGACCCAGGAATTAAGGGAAATCAAGAATCATCCTTCCATGTATCAATTCCTGAAATATTCCTTTGTTGGAAGTAAACAAACCGTGAAAAAACAAATATTGGAATTTGTTGTAAATACTAGAGTGAACGAGCTGATAGCCGTATCCACCATGTATGCCCTAGAAGACCGAATAAAATCCACAAAATTATTTGCAGAAATTATGATGGAGATCAATGAGGATAGATAAGTTTAACCTCCCGATTATCAGGACATGCATTTCAGAGTTGATGCCTCCGTCTTTAGTCACCTTGGCCACAGATTTTATCTGGGGTTAATAAAAGGTTCGACCATTTCATGATCGCTCTCAAAAAAGTCGCCATCATTAAATTTACTGATCCTGAAGGGATCAAACTTCTCAATACCCGCAGGTAAAACCCGTGGATTGCGAAACAACAACACGATTCCACGACCCCGATAGGGGTCGAACTTACTTTTATAACTTCTAAAACCTCTTCAAAGCTAACTCACTTACCGCTTCACCGATAGACAAAGAACTTGTAGCAGCAGGAGAGGGGGCATTGAGGACATTGATGGCATATTGATTTTCTTTGATACTGAAATCATCCAAAAGACCACCGTTTCTGTCACATGCTTGTGCACGAACTCCAGCACCGCCGTCCACCAAATCTGTCTCTTGAATATCAGGAATCAATTCTTGCAAAGCTTTTGTAAATGCTGCTTTTGAAAATGACCTATACATTTCCCCAAAACCTGTTTTCCAGTATTTGGAAGCGACTTTTTGAAAACCTGGCCAAGCGAGTGTTTCTGACAATTCTCTCAAATTAACATCAGAACGTTTGTATCCTTCTCTTTTAAATGCTAAAACTGCATTAGGCCCAGCTTCTACACCGCCTTTCATCATTCGTGTAAAGTGAACACCCAAAAATGGGAAATTTGGATCTGGAACTGGATAAATCAGGTTTTTGACTAGATATTCACGCTCTTTCTTGAGTTTGTAATACTCTCCACGGAATGGAATGATTTTCACATCCAATTCCTGCTCTTGGTTCATTTGCGCTACTTTATCAGAATAGAGCCCACCACAATTGATGATTAATTTGGTGTCAAAATGTTGCTTTTTGGTTTCTACTACTGAAGACCCTTTCAGTGAATTTGTGCGAATGACTTTGTAACCTAGAAAAATTTCACCGCCCAGCTTTTTGAATTTTTCACCTATTGCAATAGCTACTTTTTTGTAATCAACGATTCCAGTTTGGGGAACATGAATAGCAGCTACACCTGCACAATATGGTTCGTATGTTTTCAATTCATCCAAGGTTATATGCCTTGTGCCTTCTAGGCCATTTTCCAAACCTCTTTGAAAAAGCCCATTTAAAATAGGTATCTGTTCTTTTCGGGTAGCGACCACGACTTTTCCTGTAATTTCAAAAGGTATATTCTCCTCTTCACAAAACTTGATAAGCTGATGGTACCCCTCAATACAGTTTGTTGCTTTCAGGGAACCTGGTTTGTAATATAGTCCAGAGTGGATTACACCGCTGTTATTCCCTGTTTGATGTTTGGCTAATTCATTTTCTTTTTCAAGAATGGCTACTTTAAGCTCAGGTTTCTGTTCCTTTATTTTTAATCCAGTGGCAAGGCCAACAATTCCCCCTCCGATGATGATGATGTCGTATAGCATGTAGTCAAAAGCTTTGTACAAATATACTGCTGTTTGCTAAATAATTTAAGAAAGAACTTTTAGATTTCGTTTAAATCATTAGTTTTGAATATGGGAAACAAGATCATTGGAATTTTTTTGCTATTTGTAATAGCTTGCAATAGTCAGCATGAAACTGCTACAGTTAGTGAAAAGAATGGAGTTACTACGATTCGGATTGACCCTAAAACCTCGAGAGACTCTAAGTTAACTGAATTTTTTGAGGATGAGATTACTTACCTCTTGCTAAAAGAAAATGATGAAAAGGATTCCCAAATTGGTGAGATTGATACAATCATTGAGTACAAGGACGAAATTTACATACTTGACTGGTGGATAGGTAAGTGTATTCAAGTCTTTGACAAAGAAGGAAACTTCAAAAGAAAGATCAGAAATTATGGGGATGGTGTTGGGATGTACACTGAACTTGCAGATTTTCAAATACAAAGAGATACAATTTATGTATTGGCACACCCTAGTAAAATAATGAAATATAGTATTAATGGAGAATATATAAATGAAGTCAAAATACCTGTTTTGGCAAGAAGATTTCGGTTTGACCCAAAACATGAGCAATTCTTTATTTACTCGGGTTCTAATGCAGAAAAATTAGTAACATCAGTTGATCACAATGGAAGTATAGTAGATGAATACTTTTCTACCCATTCAGATGTCTTTTATGGAAATATGGGTGATAGGGTAAATTTTTACCCAATTGACAATACCTTCTATTTTACCAGATCATATTCAGATACGCTTTATCAATTTTCAAATAACAAATTTATACCACTGTTTATTTATGATTTTGGTTCTTTTGGATTAAAACACGATGAATTATTAGAGAAACAAAGAGAGCTTGACCCTAGATCATTTAAATCATATTTTGATGAAAATGCTGGTATTTCATATTCTCCTTTTGGTTTTTCCAATTCAAAATACATTTTTAGCAGGCTTAGCTTTTCTGATATTGGAATTGTATCTATTTATGATAAAGTTAACAAAACACATGATTTGGTAAATTTTGACATAATCAATGACATTGATGAATCCTTCAATTTTTATCCTCCTATTTACCAATTAGAGAATGATAGAGTAGCGGTAGCTTATCGAGGGCCAACTCTATACAATAAAGCAGTAGCTAAAAAACAAACCATGTCGGATGATGACTGGAAAGCTTACCAAGAAGGGAAGGGAAAGGATTTCATTGAAGCTGCTTTTTATGCCAAAGAAACTGAAAACTATGTCTTGATGATTCTCAAAACAAAAAAATAAAAGAATCAAATTGGAATCAACCTTTAAAAACCGCCTACGAATTTGCATATTTGCAGGCTGTAAAGCATCTGTTTGTAAAGATGCGTTGTTTCATCAAATGATTAAAAGATAAATGTCTGATCAAAAAATCAACATTACCCTTCCAGATGGTTCTGTAAGGGCTTATGACAAAGGAGTTTCTGGATTACAAATTGCACTTAGTATCAGCGAGGGTTTAGCCAGAAACGTATTGGCAGCAAAAGTAAACGGTGAAGTTTGGGATGCCACAAGACCAATTGAACAAGATTCAAGTGTCCAATTGCTCACTTGGAATGACAAAGACGGCAAGTCAACATTTTGGCATTCTTCCGCACACTTGATGGCGGAAGCTTTGGAAGCGCTTTATCCTGGGGTAAAATTGGGAATCGGTCCTTCAATTGAAACAGGCTTCTATTACGATGTGGATTTTGGCGACAAGGTTTTCGAAGGTTCTGAATTGGAGAAGATTGAAGCCAAAATGGTTGAGTTGGCCAAAGAGAAAAATGAGTATATCAGAAAAGAAATATCAAAACCTGAAGCCGTAGCTTATTTTACGGAAAAAGGGGATGAATATAAATTAGACCTTTTGGAAGGTTTGGAAGATGGATCGATTACCTTCTATGAGCAAGGTAATTTTGTAGATCTATGTAGAGGGCCGCATATCCCAAATACAGGTTTCATCAAGGCAGTGAAGCTACTCAATATAGCAGGTGCATATTGGAGAGGAGATGAAAATAGGAAAATGCTTACCCGTATATATGGTGTGACATTCCCGAAAGCAAAGGAATTGACAGAATACCTTCACATGCTGGAGGAAGCCAAGAAACGTGATCACAGGAAACTGGGTCGTGAATTGGAACTCTTTACTTTCTCGGAAAAAGTAGGCATGGGCTTACCACTGTGGTTACCTAAAGGGACATTATTGAGGGAGCGTTTGGTAAACTTCTTGAAGCGAGCACAAGACAAATCAGGGTACCAACAAGTAATTACACCACATATTGGACATAAGGCTTTGTACGAGACTTCTGGTCATTATGAAAAATACGGAAAGGATTCATTTCAGCCAATAGCCACTCCGAATGAAGGAGAGGAATTCCTGTTGAAGCCAATGAACTGTCCTCACCATTGTGAGATTTATAAGCACAAACCAAGGTCATATAAGGATCTTCCAATCAGATATGCTGAGTTTGGTACTGTTTATCGCTATGAGCAAAGCGGTGAATTGCACGGATTGACCAGAGTTCGAGGTTTTACCCAAGATGATGCACATATTTTCTGCCGACCTGAGCAGGTTAAAGAAGAATTTATTAAAGTAATTGATTTGGTATTGTATGTTTTCAAGGCATTGGGTTTTGAAGATTATACAGCTCAGATTTCTTTGAGAGATCCTGCAAAAGCGGAAAAATATATTGGTTCAGACGAAGCTTGGGACAAAGCTGAGTCTGCGATCATCGAGGCAGCAGCCGAAAAAGGTTTGGTGACTGTCACTGAGTTGGGAGAAGCCGCTTTCTATGGTCCTAAGCTTGACTTCATGGTGAAGGATGCTTTGGGAAGAAAATGGCAATTGGGAACGATTCAGGTCGATTATCAACTACCAGATAGATTTGAATTGGAGTATATTGGTTCTGACAATCAGAAACACAGACCTGTAATGATCCACCGTGCACCATTTGGCTCATTAGAGAGATTTGTAGCTGTACTGATTGAGCATTGCGCTGGCAATTTCCCATTGTGGTTAGCTCCAGAGCAAATGACTATTTTACCTATTTCAGAGAAATTCACTGCTTATGCTGAAGAAGTGAAAAACTTACTTGATGAGCAAGATATCACTGGAGCGATAGATAATAGAGATGAGAAGATCGGTAGAAAGATTAGAGATGCAGAGATGAAAAAGATTCCATTTATGCTGATTGTTGGAGAAAAGGAAATGGCGGAAGGAAAGCTGTCTGTGAGAAAGCACGGCGAAGGAGATCTTGGTAGTTTTACACCAGAGGAGTTTGCTGCTTTTTTCAAAAACATAATTTCTACATCAATTCAACATTAAATTTTACTTTAAAAAAGAATGGGATTTTTTAAATCCCAAAAATATTACGATATTTGCAGGCAATTTCATTAACAAAACCATAAATAAATATTTTGAGAGGAAGAACACCGTTTAGACAGAGACAAGAAGAGCCTTATAAAATAAATGATAAAATCAGGGCACGTGAAGTAAGGATTGTAGGAGACTATGTAGAAGGAGGGAATGCTGTTTTATCATTATCAGAGGCTATCAAACTTGCTGAGGCGAATGAACTTGATCTTGTAGAGATTTCCCCGACTGCTAGTCCGCCTGTTTGTAAGATCATAGACTATGCTAAATTCAAATATGAGCAGAAGAAGAAGCAAAAGGAAATCAAAGCCAATGCTGCCAAGACTGTTCTGAAAGAAATTAGATTTGGGCCTAATACGGATGATCACGATTTCAATTTCAAATTAAAGCATGCAATCAATTTCCTTAAAGAAGGATCGAAAGTAAAAGCTTACGTTCATTTCGTAGGTAGGACGATCGTATTTAAAGAAAGAGGGGAGATGCTTCTTTTGAAATTTGCGCAAGCACTCGAAGAGTATGGAGCTGTTGAGCAAATGCCAAAGATGGAAGGAAAGAGAATGTTTCTCTTTTTGGCTCCAAAAGCAACAAAGAAATAATTTTCAACAAACAAATACAGTTATGCCAAAAGTAAAAACCAAATCAAGTGCAAAAAAGAGGTTCAAGCTTTCTGGAACCGGTAAGATCAGAAGAAAGCATGCTTTCAAAAGCCACATTTTGACAAAGAAAGAGACCAAAAGGAAGAGAAATCTGACTAAAATGGGAATGGTTCATGAGTCAGATGAAGGAAGAGTAAAAGCAATGTTGAGAATCGGTTAATTCAGAGATCAACAAAATCAATTAAAGGTTAATTATTCACCAGACGCTTAGGTACAAAAGTTCTTGCGAAAGCAAAGGCACCAAGAGTCAAAAAATTTATTACTATGCCTAGATCAGTAAACGCGGTAGCGTCAAGAGCAAGAAGGAAAAAAGTTTTAAAAGCAACCAAAGGTTACTTCGGAAGAGGTAAAAACGTTTGGACAGTAGCTAAAAACAAATATGAAAAAGGTTTACAGTACGCTTACAGGGACAGAAAAGCTAAGAAAAGAGAATTCAGAGCTTTATGGATCCAGCGTATCAATGCCGGTGCCAGATTACACGGCATGTCATATTCACAATTAATGGGATTATTGAAGAAGGGTGAAATCGATTTGAACAGAAAAGTTCTTGCTGATTTAGCCATGAATCACCCTGAGGCATTCAAAGCTGTAGTTGAAAAAGTTAAATAAGTTCGCACTAACTTATTTATTTAAGAACCCCGATATCTCGGGGTTTTTTTTATGCCATTTTTTTTTGAAATATGCGTGAAGTGCTCAAATTTTAGTATCTTACAGAAGATCAAAAGAAACCAATATTTAAAAGCTTCAAATGCAATGCTTTTAGAATTGGTTTTTTCTTTAAACACAATGCATGCTTAAATCAATTAAAAAGGCTTGAACAAAAAAAAAAGCCCCAAAAGAGGGGCTTGAAGTCCCGAAAGCTTTCGGGAGGAGTTGAACTGGTGTCCGCTACGCCAAGGCGCACAGGCGCGGCGGATATGAATCCTTCGCTCAGGTAGTATAGACGGGGAGAATGTGTTTATTGATCCATTCCCTTCCTTTTCCTGACTTGAGCATCTTCTCTCTTTTGAGAGCTGAGGTTTTGTCATCAAAGAATTCAACATGAATACAATACCAGGGTCTGTACCTTATCGTAAACCCTTTCGTTGATTTGTGATTATGGAATTGAAATCTAGTAATGAGGTCGGAAGTCATTCCTGTATATGACTTTTGATACTTAAAGGAGTATAAAACGTAAATACAAAACATGCTTAAATTAATTAAAAAGATTTGAACAAAAAAAAGCCCCAAAAGAGGGGCTTGTAGCGAGGACGGGAGTTGAACCCGTGACCTCAGGGTTATGAATCCTGCGCTCTAACCAACTGAGCTACCTCGCCAGGTTTAATGTAACGATTTCAATATATTCGGGAGTAGAACCCTTGTCCGCCGCGGCGGATATGAATCCTGCGCTCTAACCAACTGAGCTACCTCGCCAAATCGGAATGCAAATATGCTAGGTTGTATCGTTAAAAACAAATGAAAAAGAGTAAAAAATTATATTTTTTATAAATCAAAATGTCATAATTATGGTAAAGAACAAGTTTGTTGCTGACTATCAAATAAATACTTCGAGAAAAATATTATTCCCATATTTGAGTACAGCAAGTGGTTTGACCGAGTGGTTTGCTGATGATGTGAAAATCACAGAAGACAAGAATTATATCTTCACCTATGATGGTGAAGACCATCATGCAAAGATCGTTGCTATGAGAAGTAATCTCCATGTGAAATTTGATTTTTACAATCCTGATGAAGAAGAAGAATCCGATCATTCATATATCGAGTTTAAGCTAGAAGAAAATGAACTTACACAGACAATGTTTCTTAGAGTGATTGATTATAGCGATTCTTATGATGATGAAGAGCAAGAATCTATATGGGATAGTTTGATTTCATCTTTAAAAGAAATAATAGGAGGGTAAATTGATTATGATTTCCTATTTTTGAAATCTTAATCATAACCAATGTCGTAAAACACCTAGGACATTGGGGATTATTACTTCATGAAAAAACTTGATAAATTGATTTTAGGGTCTTTCATTGGCCCATTTTTATTAACCTTTATTGTAGTAGACTTTATTCTACTTACAGTGAATATGCTCAAGTATTTCGATGAAATATTTGGGAAGGGATTAGAATTCATGGTTTACATGGAGTTGATAAGTTATTTTTTGATCAGTATCTCACCTATGGCATTGCCTTTGGCTGTTTTGCTTTCTTCTTTGATGACTTTTGGTAATTTGGGTGAGCATTTCGAACTCACTGCAATCAAAAGTAGTGGGATCTCTTTATTGAGAGCATTGCGTCCAATTGGAGTATTTGTTGTCATTCTATCATTTTTAGCATATTTATCAAATAATTATCTTGTTCCTAAAGTCAATTTGAAGACATTCAGTCTACTTTATGATATAAGAATGAAGTCGCCAGCCTTAGACATCAAAGAAGGAGTCTTTTATAGTGGGATCCCAAATTATAGTATTAAAGTCAACAAAAAAATAGATGATATTCGTCTAGTTGATTTGATTATTTATGATCATTCTGAAGGTCAAGGCAATACAAATATCATTTTGGCTGACTCGGGAAGAATGGAGCCTTTTTTCAATGAATCTTACATGAGTATGACTCTTTATAATGGTATTAGCTATAAAGAGTCTAGGGATAAACGAGCATCTTACAACAAACCGCAAGACTTCACTCGTACAAAATTTTCAGAGAATCAAATTATTTTTAATCTTGAATCATTCCAAATGAATAGGACCTCCGAAGACCAATGGTCTAATAATCGCTCCATAAAAAACATTTCAGAGCTAAAAGTAGGTCTCGATTCCATGAATAGCGAAATAAACAGAATGCTCTTCACGAATTATGTTTCTAATGAGTCTTCCTATCCATTTTATATAAGAAATAGAAAGTTTAGAGTACCTGATGAAATAGCACAGAAAAAAGCTATTGATGATTCCATACGACTTCAAAGGAAAATAGAAAAAGATAAACTTGATTCGATTCAAAACGCTAGATTACTTGTAGAATCAAGTTCAAAAGACTCTCTATTTACTGAAAAAGATTCACAGGATTTAAAGAGCCTCACTACTACACAATTTTATGCAAATATGGAATTGGATAGTTCTTTTGAAGAAAGTGGGAATACGCTTGCCAAACCTTTGGTTGAAAACATGATAAATGATACTGTAAGCACATTACAAAAAAAATCGGATGTTTCACAAAAGAAGTACAAGACCAAACCCAACATATCCGCAGTAACCCCTAATTTGGATTATTCAGATTCTTCACTAACAAAACCAAATTTGCTAGCCCCAATAAAACCGACAGAATTTACCGAAGCTCAAAGAATAAGAATCGATTCGATTATAGAAAAAGGGAATTACCGATCTCGAGCTGCAACAGTTGCATTAAATAACTCCCGTACTTTAAAAAATGCATTTAGCAGGAAAGTCTTGGAGATAGATGATATAGAAAGAGAATATAGAAGATATCAAATAGCATGGTATCAAAAATACACAACTGCTTTCGCATGTATCGTTATGTTTATGATTGGAGCCCCATTAGGCGCAATTATCAAAAAAGGTGGCTTGGGAATGCCTGTACTAATCTCAATTATATTTTTTATAGTTTATTACATGCTAACAATCACTGGAGAAAAATGGGCCAAAGAAGGTATGGCTAATCCACTTTTTGGGACATGGTTCTCAATAATGGTATTAATTCCCATCGGTTTGTTTTTTCTAAAACAAGCTCGAAAAGATGCGAGACTTTTCGAACCGGATACTTATGTTGAAATATTTAAAAAGTCAAAGAAATGGATGCAAACTAAGTTTATCAAAAAAAATAAGGTTCTTTTAAATTCAAAATAATACTCGTACATTTGTAACTGTTTATAATTAAAATTTAACTAAGCATGTATTTAACTACAGAGAAAAAATCGGAGTTGTTTAAAAATCATGGTAGGTTAAAGTCTGAAACTGATACTGGTTCTCCAGAGTCTCAGATCGCTTTGTTCACATTTAGAATCAAGCATTTAACTGACCATTTGAAAACTAACAAAAAAGACCATTCATCAAGATTAGGTCTTTTGAAACTAGTAGGTAAGAGAAGAAGTTTGTTGAACTATCTATACAAAAATGATATTGAAAGATATAGAGCTGTTCTTACTGACCTAGGAATACGTAAATAATTATTTCTGTAAGGTTCTCAATTAGAGAACCTTACTTTTTTGCTTTCCCCCAGATATTAAACCTTACTTTTAAAACTATTAAAGATTTATTCTTAAAAAATTTGTATGTTACCAAACGTTATTTCTAAAACTATCACCCTTGAGGACGGTAGAGAAATCATCATTGAAACAGGGGCATTGGCAAAACAAGCCGATGGTTCTGTAGTAGTTAGAATGGGCAATGCTATGCTTTTAGCAACTGCAATGTCTAAAAAAGAGGCTGGTGAAGGAGTAGATTTCTTGCCCATGTCTGTAGATTACCAAGAAAAATTTGCTGCATCAGGCAAAATCCCAGGAGGATTCCTTAAAAGAGAAGGAAGACTTTCTGATTACGAAATTTTGATCAGTCGAATTGTTGATAGAGCAATTAGACCTATTTTTCCAGATGATTACCATGCTGACACCCAGATTTCAATCACCCTAATGTCATCTGACGCTGAAGTTTTACCTGATTGCTTAGCAGGACTGGCAGCTTCTGCTGCCCTTGCAGTATCAGATATTCCTTTCAATGGACCCATTTCTGAAGTACGAGTAGCTAAAATTGACGGTAAATTAGTCATCAATCCTACACCTTCACAACTTGAGAAAGCTTCTATGGAGTTTATTGTGGCAGGTTCTGAGGAATACATACTAATGGTGGAAGGTGAAGCAAACGAAATCTCAGAAGATGAGATGGTAGAAGCTATGCAACTTGCACATGAAGAAATCAAAAGGCATTGTCAAGTACAAAAAGAATTGACAATAGCTGTAGGAAAAGAAGTGAAGCGTGAATATAGCCACGAAAAGTCTGACCCAGCATTGTTTGAAAAAATGCATGCTGAGCTTTATCAGAAATGTTATGATGTTGTAGGAAAATTGATCGCCAACAAATCTGAGAGATCAGAATTGATTAAAGCCATCAAAGAAGGATTTATCGAAAGTCTAGGTGAAGAACACGAGTTCGAGGCTAGTTTGATAGGACCCTATTTTTCAAAAATCCACAAGGAAGCAGCAAGAAATCTTACTTTGAATGAAAAGAAAAGATTGGATGGCAGAAAGCTCGACGAAGTAAGACCAATATGGTCAGTTGTAGATTATTTACCATCAGCACATGGTTCAGCGGTATTTACCAGAGGAGAAACTCAATCAATCACAACTTGTACTCTTGGTACAAAGATGGATGAACAGATGATAGACGGAGCCGTTATCTCTGGGTATAACAAGTTTTTCTTACACTATAATTTCCCAGGGTTTTCTACAGGAGAAGTGAAAATCAACAGAGGACCAGGTAGAAGAGAAGTAGGACATGGTAACTTGGCAATGAGAGCTTTGAAAAAAGTATTGCCTACAGATGACCAAAATCCATATACAATCAGGATTGTTTCTGATATCTTGGAATCAAACGGTTCATCTTCAATGGCGACAGTTTGTGCGGGGTCATTGGCATTGATGGATGCAGGTATCCCAATCAAAGCACCTGTAACTGGTATTGCAATGGGGATGATTTCAGATTCAAAAACAGGAAATTATTCTATCCTATCAGATATTCTAGGTGACGAGGATCATTTGGGTGATATGGATTTCAAGGTGACTGGTACTGAAAAAGGAATCACTGCCTGTCAAATGGATCTTAAAGTAGAAGGTCTTGATTACAACGTATTGAAAGAAGCATTGTATCAAGCAAAAGAAGGTAGACTTCATATTTTGAAAGAAATAAGTAAAACACTAGCTGCACCAAAACCAGAATTGAAACCGCACACACCAAGATCATTCATCATGTCTATTCCAAAAGAATTGATTGGTGCAGTGATTGGCCCAGGTGGAAAAGTGATTCAGGAAATTCAAAAAGATACAGGAGCAACAATCGTTATTGAAGAAAAAGACAATCTTGGAAAGATCAATATTTTCTCAAATGATGAAGTTTCAATGAATGCTGCTATTTCAAGAATTAAAGGAATTGTGGCTCAACCAGAAATAGGGGAGACTTATACAGGGAAAGTCAAAAACATTATGCCTTTTGGTGCGTTTGTAGAGTTCATGCCAGGTAAAGACGGTTTACTTCATATCTCTGAAATCAAATGGGAAAGATTAGAAACTATGGATGGTGTGTTAGAACCTGGAGAAGAAATTCAGGTGAAACTTATCGATGTAGATAAGAAAACTGGTAAGTTTAAGCTTTCTAGAAAAGTATTGATACCAAAGCCAGAGAAGTCAGATAATTAAGATAAAGGTTCAATTTATTCTCTTTGAATAAATTGAACCTTATCACCACATTTTTCTGTTATTAACAGAATCCTAAATTGTAATTAAATATATTCTTGAATGAGGCAGCTAAAAATTAGCAAACAGATAACCAATAGAGAAAGTCAATCTTTAGACAAATATCTGCAAGAAATTGGTAAAGTTGATCTACTTACCGCAGACGAGGAAGTAGTATTGGCAAAAAGAATTAGGGAAGGTGACCAACTTGCGTTAGAAAAGTTGACAAAAGCTAACCTTAGATTCGTAGTGTCTGTAGCCAAACAATATCAAAATCAAGGCCTTTCATTGGGGGATTTGATCAACGAGGGTAATCTTGGTTTGATCAAAGCAGCTCAAAGATTTGACGAGACTAGAGGTTTTAAGTTTATCTCATATGCCGTATGGTGGATTAGACAATCTATTTTACAAGCTCTAGCTGAACAATCTAGGATAGTAAGGCTTCCTTTGAATAGGGTTGGTTCCTTAAATAAAATCAGCAAAACTTTCAGTGAACTAGAACAAAAATTCGAGAGAGAGCCTTCGCCGGAAGAATTGGCGGAAGTACTTGAAGTGACTGCAAGCGAAGTTGTAGACACCATGAAAATCTCCGGAAGACATGTATCTATGGATGCTCCTTTTGTTCAAGGAGAAGAAAACAGTCTACTAGATGTGTTAGAAAACGATGGGGAAGAAAAGCCTGATGATGGATTGATGAATGATTCTTTGAGAAAAGAAGTTCAAAGAGCCCTTTCTACTTTGACCCAAAGAGAAGCTGATGTGATCACACTATACTTCGGATTGAATGGCGAACATGCTATGACTCTCGAAGAAATTGGTGAAAAATTCAACCTCACTAGAGAAAGAGTTAGACAAATTAAAGAAAAGGCTATCAGGAGATTAAGACATACTTCTAGAAGTAAAACTTTAAAACCATACTTAGGTTAAATATCCTAATTTATGAAATATTTAAAAGGGGATTTATCCCCTTTTTTTTTTATACATGTTATAATTTTATTTGAAATAAAATAGAAATTATGACTTGATGATTTATGGAATTTTAACAACTTTAAACTTTGTTGTATAATATAAATTAACAAAATTTGCCAACCTTAAAAGCAACAGCAATGTCAACTGGTATTGAAAAAGTAAAAGTATTGATTATTGGCTCTGGACCCGCAGGTTACACTGCGGCAATATATGCAGCAAGAGCAGGATTAAACCCAGTTTTGTATACAGGTGGTCAGCCTGGTGGACAACTAACAATTACTACAGACGTAGAAAATTATCCTGGATATCCAAATGGTATAATGGGTCCAGAAATGATGGAAGACTTTAGAAAGCAAGCTGAGAGATTTGGAACCCAAGTCAGATATGGTTTGGTTACTAAAGTAGATTTCAGTTCAACACCACATAAAGTTATAGTGGACGAGCAAAAAGAAATCCATGCAGAGACTGTTTTGATATCTACTGGAGCATCTGCAAAATGGCTAGGATTGGAGAGTGAAGAAAGGTTGAACGGAAAAGGAGTTTCAGCTTGCGCTGTATGTGATGGTTTTTTCTTTAGAGGACAGGACGTAGCAATAGTAGGGGCAGGAGATACAGCTTGTGAAGAAGCTTCATATTTAGCCAATATTTGTAATAAAGTATACATGATCGTGAGAAGAGAAGAAATGAGAGCTTCTCAAATCATGCAAAAAAGAGTAATGAATAATCCTAAGATAGAAATCCTTTGGAACACTGAAACTGAGGAGATTCTGGGAGATGATGAAGTAACAGGCGCAAGGGTAGTCAATAACGTAACAAAAGAAATTTCAGAATTGAAAATTTCTGGCTTCTTTGTTGCTATTGGACATCAGCCAAACACTGGAATATTCAAAGACTTTATAAATATGGATGAAGCTGGCTACATCAAAACGATAGCCGGAAGCACCAAGACAAATGTAGAAGGAGTATTTGCCTGTGGTGATGCGCAAGATCATATTTATCGTCAGGCAGTTACGGCTGCAGGAACAGGTTGTATGGCAGCATTAGATGCCGAAAGATATTTGGCATCTATAGAATAGCCTTAAGATTAGCTAATGAATTATAGAATTTTAGTATTATTGATATTAGTCTTGGGTATGAGTTTTATAGAAACTCATGCCCAAGTTTTTCCCAAAATAATTAAAAAACCAAAGGAGCAAGTGAATGCTCCAAATAATCCTCTTTTGCGGGATGTTAGACTTTTTGATTCACAGAAGTATTTACAGAATATTTCAAGACAAACTGATTCTCTTCTCTACAAGGATATAGTTGACCTTAGAAATAGACTAAGTATAGTTTCGGAAGACACCCTTTCATTGATTTGGGCACCGACCAATCAACTTGTACGTGTATCAGAACAAATTCAGATTGATAGTATTTGGATTACAGCGTTTGAATATTTTTCATCTTGGGATAGTCAAAAAATCAATATATATGATTTTAATCCCAAAGACTTCAAAGATACTGTTTATATAAAATTGTACGATCAATTTTTTGGCACAAATTGGTCTTTACCACTAGATGAAACTAGAATAACATCTGAATTTGGATTTAGAAGATATAGATGGCATCACGGCACAGATCTTAAACTAAACACTGGTGACCCGATTTACAGCACTTTTGATGGCATCATACGAATCAAGTCATATGATAGAAATGGGTATGGCTATTATGTTGTCGTAAGGCATAAGAATGGTTTAGAGACGTTGTATGGACACATGTCAAAAATCCTTGTCGAAATTGGACAGGAAGTTAAAGCCGGTGATCCTATAGGTCTCGGAGGTAGTACGGGTAGGAGTACTGGACCACATCTTCACTATGAAGTCAGATATCAAGGTTTGTCTATCAATCCTACACAACTTTACGATTTTAATTTAGGCAAATTGAAAAGTGATGT
This sequence comes from Belliella alkalica, assembly GCF_022549785.1. Taxonomy (GTDB): domain Bacteria; phylum Bacteroidota; class Bacteroidia; order Cytophagales; family Cyclobacteriaceae; genus Belliella; species Belliella alkalica. Next base: position 62,018 of record NZ_JAKZGO010000001.1, on the reverse strand, counting down.
ATATGTATTGACTTCATCAAGTTTTGATCATGTGATAGAAACACAAAAGTCAGTATATCACAAAGTTAGGAGCGGAGAGAACTTAAGTGTTATTGCAAGAAAATATGGTGTAAAAGTCAGCACGTTGACAAGACTCAATGGACTTACTACGAGAAGTGTATTAAGAGTGGGTCAAAATCTTAAAATCAGGTAAACTTTTTTTGACTTCAATTGTGTTGTAAAATCAAAATTTGAAAAATTTCCATGAAATTAGATATACTAGTATTTGCTGCTCATCCTGATGATGCAGAATTAGCCTGCTCAGGAACAATAGCTTCTCAAATATCAAAAGGAAAAAAAGTAGGGATAGTTGATTTTACTAAAGGTGAAATGGGAACTAGAGGTACACCCGAAATTAGAATCGAGGAAGCAACAAAATCCGCAGAAATTTTAGGTTTAAGTGCAAGAGAAAATCTAGGGTTTGAGGATATTTATTTTTTGAATGATCACAAGCACCAACTAGAAATAGTAAAAATGATCAGAAAATATCAGCCTGAGATAGTACTTGCAAATGCAGTTACAGATCGACATCCTGATCATGGAAAAGGATCAAGTGTAGCTTCAACTGCTTGTTTTATGAGTGGATTAATAAAGATAGAAACAGAAATAGATGGTGAACCACAATCGCCTTGGCGACCAAAATTAGTTTATCACTACATCCAAAACAACTATATTCAACCGGATTTTGTAGTAGATATTTCCGATTTTTGGGAAATGAAATTGGCTAGTATAAAAGCTTTTAAGTCACAATTTTATGATCCTGAAAACAAAGAGCCACAAAGTTTCATTTCATCCGAAAACTTTATTCAATTTATTGAAGCAAGAGCCAGAGAGTTTGGACACAGTATTAATACCAAGTATGGTGAAGGCTTTACGAAAGAAAGAATGATTGGTGTTGATGATTTGTTTGACTTGAAGTAAGGAAAATGATGTTTTGACAAAATGACAATTTTAAAAATGAACAATCTTCTCCAAAGATAAATCAGCGGAGAAGATTATTTTCAAAATTAATTGAGTGTCATATTTATGGTGCTATCCTAGATTTTTTCCATATACCATCTTCTTGGATTTTATACAAAACCCTATCATGAAGTCTGCTTGGTCTTCCTTGCCAAAACTCGGCTTCAGAAATGATAACCCTATAGCCACCCCAATGATCTGGTCTGCTTATTGTTTCTGGAGTAAATTCTTGCCTTAATTGCTTTTCTCTTTCCTCCAAAAATTCCCTACTATCTATTTCAGCGCTTTGTGGGGATACCCATGCACCAATTTGCGAGGAATAAGGTCTGGAGAAAAAATACTCATCAGAGTCCTTTTTACTGACTTTTTCTACTTTTCCAGAGAACCTCACTTGCCTTTCAAGTTCTGGCCAAAAAAATGTAACCGCTATATTTTGGTTTAACTCAAGTTCTTGTCCCTTTGCACTATTATAATTTGTGAAAAAAATCAATCCTTTATCTATACCTTTTAATAAGACAATTCTTGAGTTTGGAGTTCCGTCAGGTCTAATGGTAGCTATGTTCATTGCATTTGGCTCCATCACCTCCGAAGCCAAAGCTTCAGTAAACCAAACTTCAAACTGTTCTAGAGGATCTTCCAAAACCTCTTTTATAGTTAAGGATTTAAGGGAATAATCAATTCTGATATCTGATATTTTCATTATTATGCTGATATTTAAATGCTTAACCTAGAAATTTCAAAAGAGTTAAGTGAATGTTATTTTATTTCACTTTTAATTGATAAAATTACTAATCTTATTGCATTTAAAAAATTTAGATTTATATTGAAATCGATGAACCAAAAGTGATTTTTAATGGAAGAAAATTCTAATATTGATCCGAAATCTGGATATTTATTGATATCAGAGCCATTTTTGCAAGATGAAAATTTTGTTAGGTCAGTTGTGTTATTATGTGAAAATAATGAAAATGGAGCTTTTGGACTCGTGTTGAACAAGCTTTCAATTTTAAAGCTTGGAGAGCTGATAGATGAATTGAGTTTTCTTGATTGCGAAGTGTATGTAGGGGGACCAGTAGAGCAGAATACTTTGCATTATATATATTATGGTGACAAATTACTGGAAGGAAGTATAAAATTAGGAGAACAACTCTGGTGGGGAGGAAACTTTGAACAATTAGTAAACAAATTACAACTATCGGAAATTGATTTGGACAAAATTCGATTTTTCATAGGTTACTCCGGTTGGTCAGAAGGCCAACTAAAAAGTGAAATTGAAGAAAAAACATGGATTGTAAGTGATTCGACTGATACAAATTATATTTTAAACTCCTCTCCAGAAGAACTATGGAGGATTATTTTGAAAAATATGGGTGGAGAATATCAGGTATTGGCAAATTATCCTATAGACCCAAGATTAAATTAAACAATTTTGTTACTTTTGTTTTAACAGTTTTTCAAAAGTACTGATTATATTATGAGCACAGACAAAGAAATGTCCGATGAGGACAAGGTGACCCAAGCAACTCAAAGTCAAGAAGCACAGGGTAGTGAAGAGATTTCAAACGAAGCAAAACAGGAATCCACAGTGGAAGGTACTGAAAATACTTCGAACGAAGTAAGTCAGGATTCCAAAGTGGAAGTTGATGATGAGGAATTGAATCAAGAGGAGGGAGAACCTGAAGAAGAGATAGATTATACCTCACTTTCCAAAGAAGAGTTATTGACTGCTTTAAAAAATGTTTTGGCTTCGGCGAATTTTGCGAAATCAGATTCCAAAATAAATGAAATCAAATTGCACTTTGATGAATACTTTCACAAAGAAAAAGATGAGGCGCTACAGCAGTTTTTAGCTGATGGGGGAGAAGAGGATAATTTTCAATTCAAAAAATCAACTTTGGATTCCGAATTTTATGTCTTGATCCACGATTTCAAAGTCAAAAAATCAGAATTTTTCAAAGATCAGGAAAAACAAAAAGAAAGAAATCTAACGGCAAAAAATGCCATTTTGGATAGATTGAGAGATTTGGTGGATGGTGAGGAGACCACCCTCAGCATCAATGCCATCAAGTCAATCCAAGAAGAATGGAAAAAAATAGGACAAGTTCCTTCTGCTCAAAACAAAAATTTATGGGCTTCATATAATGCTTTAATGGATAGATTCTATGATAACAGAAGTATCTATTTTGAGCTAAAAGAGTTGGATAGAAAAAAGAACCTTGAGCATAAAACAGAAATCTGTGAAAAGGCAGAAGAATTGGTTAAAGTTGAGGATCTTAACGATGCTATCAAGTCTTTAAACGATTTACACGAAGAGTTTAAGCATATTGGTCCAGTACCTAGGGATGAGCAAGAAAGTCTATGGACGAGATTTAAAACAGCTTCTGATGCAGTCTATGATAGACGTAAGGAATATTACGATAGTCAAAAAGAAGTTTATAAAGGTAATCTAGAGCTAAAAGAAAAGTTAATCATCAAACTTGATGAATACACGAATTTTAGCGCTTCTAAAATAAAAGAGTGGAATGTTAAGACCAAGGAGGTTTTGGCAATTCAGAAAGAATGGGAAGCCGTTGGTCCAGTTCCAAAGGAATTGGGAAAAGAAATCAACAAGAAGTTCTGGAGTTCTTTTAAGCATTTCTTCCAAAATAAAAACCAATTCTTCAAGGAATTGGACGAAGTGAGACTGACTAATAAGAACAAAGCTGAGGAATTGATTTCTCAAGCAGAAAGCTTAATAGAAAGTACAGAATGGCAAGATACAGCCAACAAACTGATTTCACTGCAGCAGGAGTGGAGAAACCTTGGGCCAACACCTGAGAAGGTTCGTGATGATTTGTATAGCCGATTCAAGAAGGCTTGTGATACTTTCTTTGAAAATAGAAGGAATGCAAACAAAGCTGTCAACAAAGAGTTTGATGAAAACCTTAATACAAAACTTTCCCTAATTGATATAATCACCAAAGAAGCAGAGTCGGATAAATTATCTGAAGAAAGTTTAGAAGCTAAAATCCTACAGTTTAATGAAATTGGATTTGTACCAAGAAAGAATATGAAAGAAGTCTTGGCAAAGTTCAATGAAGCGGTAGACCACTATGTCGAAAAGCTAGGGATCCAAGGTGGCAACAAGGATGAGTTTTTGTTTAGATTAAACCTAAACAAACTTCAATCTGATCCAAATGGCAATAGAGTTCTAAATAAAAAAGAACATGGAATCCGAAAACAAATTTCTGATTTAGAAAATAACATTACTTTATGGAAAAATAACTTGGAGTTTTTTGCTGCTTCCAAGACTGCCGATAAGTTAAAAGACCAATTTGATGACAAAATCAGAAAGGCAGAACAGGAAATTGATAAGCTAAAGAAAAAACTTTCAATTATTCGAGAATTTTAATTGACTCATAAATAGGGAGATAGTTTAATCTCCCTATTTTTTTTTCGAATGAGTTTTGGAGGTAAAAATTAACCTACTATATTTGCAGAGTCTTAAGGGCAAAACAGCTCTAAAAGATACAAAAAAGGCCTCTTTAGCTCAGCTGGTAGAGCAACTGACTTGTAATCAGTAGGTCATTGGTTCGATCCCGATAAGAGGCTCAAAAGGATAACGGAAACGTTATCCTTTTTTGTTTTTAAGCCTTTTTTTAAGCCTTTTTGCGGATCAGTCCGAATATCTGGGGAGCTAAAAATTTCAACCATAGATTTTAGCGAGTCTCAAGAGGAAGAATCGATGTTTGACACTTATCTTAACTAAGCCCTGAAAGCTATTATTTTCGCATTGAATGATTCAGCAGAAGCATTCGTCCTTCTGTTTTCGAGAAAGCTCTGGATGGTTGGGATCAGTACTAAAACTTCCAAAGCAGTTGCTAAAAAAACTATTTCGTCATCAATATTTTTGTAAATCAAAATTTTCCCAACTATTAAAAAGGATAGTACAACAAATCAATCTTCCAAACAGCAGGAAGGTAGTAGCGGGTAAAAGCTGCAATCACTATGATCGAAAGGATATTCAGCCAAAATCCAGCTTTGATCATATCCTTCATTTCCAAATAGCCTGAACCAAACACCACTGCATTTGGAGGAGTTGCTACCGGAAGCATAAAAGCACAGCTAGAGGCCATGGTGGCACCGACCATCAAACCGAATGGATGAACGCCCATAGAGTAGGAGATCGCAGCCAAAATAGGGAGTAACATCGAAGCTGTAGCCATATTGGAGGTGATTTCGGTAAGGAAGTTTACAGAAACGATGATAATCAATAAAAACAGACCAAATGCAATGAAATCCAAAAAGACAAATTGATGTCCAATCCATTCAGCAAGTCCTGTAGAGCTGAAACCTTCTGCTAAAGATAAGCCGCCCCCAAAAAGCAATAAAACTCCCCACGGGATTTTCTCTGCCGTTTTCCAATCCAATAACTTGATATTAGGCTTGGAGGATGGGATTACAAACAAAAAAAGAACTCCGGATAGAGCAATTATGGTATCATCAAGTGCTGGGATCAACTTTTGTAAATATTCTGTTCGAGTAATCCAAGCCAGACTTACGGCACCAAAAACCCATGAAACTCGCTTTTCCTCGATAGTCATCAAACCAATCTTCTCTAATTGTTGGTCAATTTCTTTTTTGCCAGATAGAAAATTCTGATTTGAGTCAAATTTGAAAGCTAAATGAGTTAAGTAATACCAAGTCAAAAGTAACATTATCAATGAAATAGGGAGGCCAAATAACATCCATTGGTTGAAAGAAATCTCATATTGGTAGATTTCTTTAATAACGCTCGCTAAAATTATATTCGTTGGAGTTCCTATCAAAGTAGCTAAACCTCCGATAGACGCACTATAGGCAACACCAAGCAGCAATGCTTTGCCAAATTTATTTTCAGTACGTGATCTTACAGTATCACCGGTAAGCTGTGTAGATACTGCGATGGCAATAGGAAGCATCATCAAAGAAGTTGCAGTATTGGAAATCCACATGGATAAGAACGCTGTAGCTACCATAAAGCCTAAGATGATTAACCTGGTATTTGAACCAATGAAACGGATTGTATGCAATGCTATTCGCTTATGCAGATTCCATTTCTCTATAGACATTGCTATCATAAATCCACCCATATACAGTAACACCATTGGATGCGAATATGATTTGGCTGTATCTTGAATAGAAAGCGCTCCCAAAATAGGTAAAAGCACCAAAGGCAACAGCGATGTCGCTGCAATTGGAATTGCTTCAGTAATCCACCAGGTCGCAACCCAAGCAGTCACAGCCAACATTGACAAAGCTTCAGGACTCATGCCGTCAGGCTTAGCGAAATAATAGATCAGCAAAAACATAACAGGACCAAGGATCCTTCCGATAAGAGCAGCGTTTACTTGAGGCATTGTAGCTTTATAATAATTTATAAGCTTAATCAAAAAACTCTATAAATACAATTTTTGAAGTCGTTAGGGTATATTAGTTAATTCTATTTAACATAATATAAATTATATAACAAAAATATGTGTTTCTGAGACTCCCCGAATTATAGAAGAAATATCAACGTACTTCAGGAAGCTCTTCTACCAATTGTAAATAATCATATTGCAAGTCTTCATGAAGCTTTTCAACAAGCTTAAGCGCCTTGCCAACTTGAACTTGATAAAGATTAGAAATAACTGGATGATTGAATTGCAAGTATCCATAATCCTTAAGATTTTGACAGAAAAAAATGATCAACTCAATATGAGCGGTTTTGTCTTTGCTAACCTTAAGGTTTTTGTTTAGCTTTCGCCTAATCAATTGGGCGGACTTTTTGGCGAAATGGTAATTTCTGGTATTGGCTTTCTGAAACTCAGTTTCCAATTCCTCTTTAACCATTTCGACAAATATCCTAGGATTCTCTTTTTCAAAGAGTTTGAAAAATAAATATGCTTTGTTATCAGTGCTAAACTTACTTAGATCAACGATCAAATCATGAAGTTCCTTTTCATTTAAGTACTTCAATTCTTTTTTTATTTCAGCTAGACTGGCAATTTTCATTTTTCAACTAACTTCACTTGTATAGCGCTTAGTCCTTTTGCAGTTTTTTCTGTTTCAAAAGTAACTTTATCGTTTTCTTGTATTTGGTCTATGCAACCATTAACATGGACGAAGATACTTTCTTGCGTCTGCTCATCTTTGATAAAGCCGTAGCCTTTTGAATCATTGAAAAAAGTAACTTTTCCTTTCCTACCTGCACCATCATCTTCAGTTTCTATGGTTTTAGAAACACCGATTTCGATACTATCTACGTCGATCTCTTTTCTTTTCTTGGTAGGATCAGGTGGTGTTGAGGTGATATTACCGAATTCATCCACGTATGCTATCATATCTTCAAAATCTGTCGATTTATCATTTGACTTACGTGCTTCTTTCTTATCTACCTTTTCCTGTTTCTTTTTTTGTCTTAATTTTTCCTTCTCTTTCTTGTTAAAGGTTTCTCTTGATTTTGCCATATCTGCAAAATACCAAGTTTTTTTGAAGAATTCCTATTTTATTTAAATAAGTATTTTCAAAATTTTGCATAGTATTTCTATAAGAATATGGCTTTGTACCCTTTAAAGGTGTGATATGTAGTTTTCTCTAGCGCTAGTTTCCATCTTGATTATAACCTTTTATAAAATATTCGGTTCTATAAGTCCATTTTTTTATAGTTTGGTATTAGAATTTATCAAATCAACAGAATGAAAGAATTTCAACTGATAATTGCAGCTTATAAGAAATATGAAAATAAGAATCTTAAGACAGCTTTGGCGACAGTCGTCAAAGTAGATGGTTCTGCTTATCGAAGACCTGGTGCTAGGATGCTAATATGTGAAAATGGGGAATTGACAGGAGCTATCAGCGGTGGATGTTTGGAGGGTGATGCACTGAGAAAAGCCCAAGCAGTAATGTTTCAAAATCAATCAATGATCGTAACCTATGATACCACTGATGAAGATGATCAGAAGTTTGGAATTGGCCTAGGTTGCAATGGCATCATTCATATTTTGATAGAACCTATCGATTTTCAAGATAAATTAAATCCTGTTCAACTACTTAAGATAGCATTGGAGAAAAGGGTTTCATGTACTTTGGTTACGGTTTTTTCATTGAAAAATTCCCGTGAAAAACAGATTGGAACTTCGATTTTACATAAAGAAAATGAAGTTATTGGCAATTTTGAGGATGATAATCCGCAATTGGAAGAATTGATTTTGGGAGAAATAAAGGTGAAAAGCTCGCAAGATGATTCAGAAATAGTAGCTTATTCACTTCAGGAGCAGGATTTTCATGTCTTTTACGAAAAAATAAAACCACCTACACAAGTATTGCTTTTTGGTGCTGGCAATGATACAGTTCCATTTTGCAAAATAGCTGACATTTTGGGTTGGGAAGTAATTTTGATTGATGGAAGAAAGCAATATGCCACTTCAGAACGGTTTCCTACAGTATCTCAAATTGTGATTGGGTCTGCTGAGGAGGTTTTAGAAAAATTGAAAATTGATGAAAGTACAGTTGCTTTGTTGATGACACATAATTTTGATTATGAAATGGTCATTTTGGAGAGGCTTCTCCCCTTCTCCCTTCCTTACATTGGCATTTTGGGTCCAAAGAAGAAGTCTGAAAAGCTGTTTGAAAGAATCAAATTGTCAGAAAAAGGATTTGGAAAATCGAATATTTTTGGACCTACGGGCTTAAATCTAGGTGCTGAGAACTCAGAGGAAATAGCTTTGTCCATAGCTGCCGAAATCAAATCTGTTGAAGCTCGCAAAAGTCCAATATCCTTGAGAGAGAAAACAGGTCCAATCCATGATTAAAGAATCTAGACCATCCACAGGACTTATTATCCTAGCAGCAGGTAGCTCTTCAAGATTAGGCCAAGCAAAACAGCTATTGGAATTTAAAGGCATCAATTTGCTACAAAACGCGATTAATGTTGGAAAGGAATCCTGTGTAGATCATGTAGTTGTAGTGCTGGGTGCGAATATGGATGAAATCAAAGCTAATATTGACTTCCGTTCAACGATAGTGACAGTAAATGATAATTGGAAGAAAGGTATGGCAAGTAGCATGCAGATAGGTTTGAAAAAATTGATGGAAACCGAATATCCTGATCAGATAATCATCATGCTTTGTGATCAACCTTTTGTGGATTCCAAATTGATTGATTCGATCATTAGCGTTCAATCAGAATCTGATAAGGGCATTGTGGCTTGTCAATACAATGACACTTTAGGTGTTCCTGCACTGTTTACCAAAAAATACTATGATCAATTACTCAATCTAAGTACTTCTGAAGGTGCCAAAAAATTGATATACAAGTATTTGGAAGATTGTGAAATAATTAGTTTTGAACTTGGTTCAATTGATATTGATACAGAAGAAGATTACAAAAATTTAATTGGAAAGAAGACTTGATCAAAGTCTTCTTACCCAAATATTTCTAAAACTCACTAAATCTCCATGATCTTGGAGTACGAATGGCAATTCTGCCTCGTGTGCCCTATAGTTTGGGATTCCAATGTATTCTGTAGGACCTTTCAGTTCCACTGCATTTTGAACCAATATCCCATTGTGAATTACTGTAACTTTTGCAGGAGAGGTCAACATTCCATCTTTGTTGAATCTAGGTGCTGTAAAGAAAATATCATAAGTGTTCCATTCTCCAGGTGCCTTTGTAGCGTTTACCAAAGGCGGATATTGTTTATACACACTTGCTGCTTGGCCGTTTGAATAAGTTCTGCTTTCATAAGAATCCAAAACTTGGATTTCATACATTCCCATTATAATAACGCCAGAATTTCCTCTTCCTTGCCCTTCACCTTTTACTACCGTAGGTGAAGCCCACTCAATATGAAGCTGCATATCTCCAAATGCTTCTTTTGTTTTGATGTCACCTTTTTGCGGAGTGACAGTCATAGATCCGTTTTCTACTTTCCATGCAGCGGGACTATTATCTCTTACACTGACAAAGTTATTCAAATTTGAACCATCAAATAATACAATCGCATCACTTGGTGCGTCGTGATTTTGTGCACCTACGCTTACTTTTCTTGGAACAGGCTCCCAAAATTCAGTAGCTTCAGGTGGTAGTTTGATGTCTTTTTGCTGTCCAAAGGATTCTGATATAAACGAAACAACAGCGATCAGCACTAAAATTCTTTTAAGGGTTATCATAGGTTTTATTTAAGGTTAAATAGTTTTTTCCAAATTAAGTCAATAATTATCAAATCGAAAGCTATGCAAGTTTTTTTGGACATAATTCTGCGTTTTTAATAAAAAATTGTGAAAGACATGATGGATAAAGTTTAAAAATCAGAGAATTTGCCGAAATTCGAAACAAATTAAATTCCCGTGTCAAAATCGATTCTTCTTCTTACTCCCCCATTTACACAACTCAACACCCCCTACCCGGCTACAGCTTACATCAAGGGCTATCTTAATTTGTTGGAAAGAACTTCTTTTCAATATGATCTAGGTTTAAATGTTATTTTGAAAATATTTTCAAAAAAAGGTTTAACTGAATTATTTCAAAAAATTGAAAAACAGGATGTTAAGAAACTTTCGAAAAATAGTCAAAGAATAGTCAAGCTTCAAGATGACTACCTCCATACTATAACTCCAGTCATCACTTTTCTACAGTTTAAGAACCCTACCATTGCTTACAACATCTGTGATGGTGATTTTCTTCCACAAGCTTCAAGATTTGAACTATTGGATGAAATGGATTGGGCTTTTGGTACCATGGGAATTCAAGACAAAGCTAGACACCTAGCCACCTTGTACCTAGAAGACTTGAGTGATTTGATCCAAGAAGCATTGGACCCTAATTTTGGATTTAGTAGGTATGCTGAAAGATTGGGAAGGTCTGCTGTATCTTTTGATCCATTACATGACACATTACAAGGCAGCCCATCATTTGTAGATCAATACTTGTTCGAAGAATTGGAAATAGCCATTCAGAAATCAAGCCCTTATGTAGTTTGTCTTTCTGTACCTTTTCCAGGCAATCTTTATGGATCCCTTAGATGTGGTCAGTATATCAAAAAGCATCATCCGCAAATCAAAGTAATCATGGGTGGTGGCTATCCAAATACAGAACTTCGTTCCTTAAAAGAGCCAAGAGTTTTTGAATATGTTGATTTTATCACCTTAGATGATGGTGAGAGACCATTGACAAATTTGTTGGAATATTTTGACGGAAATCGTCAGCTCAAGGATTTGAAGCGCACATTTACACTTGTAGATCAGGAAGTAGTCTATTGCAATGGATCCAAAGAAAGCGATGTTCCCTTTAGCAAAACTGGAACTCCTGATTATAGAGGTTTGCCATTGGATAAGTATTTGTCAGTAATCGAAATTGTCAATCCCATGCATAGGCTTTGGTCTGATGGTAGGTGGAACAAATTGACGATGGCACATGGATGTTATTGGAGAAAATGCTCTTTTTGTGATATTTCTTTGGACTATATCAAAAATTACGAGCCGGTATCTGCCTCTTTGATCTGTGATAGAATAGAAGAGTTGATAGAACAAACTGGCCAAACAGGGTTTCATTTTGTGGATGAAGCTGCTCCTCCTGCTTTGATGAGAGAGATGGCCATTGAAATAATTCGAAGAAACCTTAAAATCACGTGGTGGACCAATATCCGATTTGAAGAACGTTTTACATTTGATCTTTGCAGGTTGTTGAAAGCTTCGGGTTGTATAGCTGTTTCAGGAGGTTTGGAAGTAGCCTCAGACAGACTTCTGGAAATGATGCAAAAAGGTGTCAATGTTGCACAGGTAGCAAGAGTAGCGCACCATTTTACAGAATCAGGGATAATGGTCCATGCATACCTGATGTATGGGTTTCCTACTCAGACAGCACAAGAGACAATCGACAGCTTGGAAATGGTACGTCAGCTATTTGAAAATAATGTGATCCAATCTGGATTCTGGCATCTTTTTGCAATGACCTCACACGCCCCTATTGGCATTGATCCTTCGAAATTTAGAGTAGTGAAGGTTGGTCCTGAGAAAGGACTATTTGCAGATAATGACCTAAGCCATGAAGATCCTGAAGGTACAGAGCATGAGATGTTCAGTGCAGGACTAAAGAAAGCATTGTTCAATTATATGCATGGAATCTGTTTTGATTTTCCATTGCAAGAATGGTTTGATTTTATAATCCCTAGGACAACTGTTTCCCCTAGTTTTATTTACAAATCTATTACTGATGCTACTAGCAACGGTTATAAACCATCGGCGAAAATGATTTGGCTCGGAAATAAGCCTGAATTGAGAAAAACCGCATTCAGTAAAAAAGGGAAAGTTGTAGAAGGGGTTGTCTTATACGTAGAAAATAAAGTACAGGAAACTGAAATTAAAGTAAATACGAAAGAAGGAAGGTGGTTGATTAAAATTTTGGAAGAAATGCGTCTCAAATCTTCGAAGTCAGAAATGACATTTTCTCAATTTGAAGAATCATATCAAGAAGCTGGTTTGGGAAGTATTGAAAAATTAATTCGTGAAAAGCTATGGATAGATTTACTTGATGCTGGTTTGGTGGTGGTATAAAAATAAAAAACCTGGTCTACAAGACCAGGTTTTTACTCACTTTAACCACTAACAACCATAAAACAAATTCTTCATGCAAGTAATTTTATAAAAAATCTCTGCAATCAGAATGATGAAAAACATCAATTTGTAGTAGTCCGTACGGGAATCGAACCCGTGTTTTATCCGTGAAAGGGATACGTCCTAACCCCTAGACGAACGGACCATAAATGGAAAAAAGGTTAATTGATTAGTAGTCCGTACGGGAATCGAACCCGTGTTTTATCCGTGAAAGGGATACGTCCTAACCCCTAGACGAACGGACCATTTTAGAATCGAATTAACCTCTTTTCCGTAAGGTGATGCAAATATAGAGGGTTAAATTCATAATGCAAAACCTCACCAAAAAATATTTGGTAATCGATGCCAATACCTTGAATATTAGCGAAAAAAATTTTCATCATTATTTTTTGGGAGAGGTTATTGGTTAATTAAATCAACTGTTGTTTAGTTATCCGTTATTAAGTTATCGGTTAATTAAAGTGATACAATTTATACTTGTTTATAAAATTTGTTAATTAAGTTTTCGGAGAATTGGGATTTGGCACGAATAACTTCCTAAACTTCTAAACTCCTAATTCTCTAAATTTGAGTTATCAGTTAATAAGTTATTGGTTAATTAAGGTGATACTATTTTTAGTTCTTTCTACTTAGTAAAATAATTGATTAGGTTATCGGAAATTTTGGGGTTTGGGATTTGGCATGAATCTTCTGCTAAACTTCTAAACTCCCTAAACTTGAGTTATCAGTTAATAAGTTATTGGTTAATTAAAGTGCTACAATTTATACTTCTTTCTAATTAGTAAAAATAGTTGATTAGGTTATCGGAGAATTGGGATTTGGCATGAATCTTCTCCCAAACTCCTAACCCTCTCAATTTGTGTTATCAGTTAATAAGTTATCGGTTAATTAAAGTGCTACAATTTATACTTCTTTCTAATTAGTAAAAATAGTTGATTAGGTTATCGGAGAATTGGGATTTGGCATGAATCTTCTCCCAAACTCCTAACACTCTCAATTTGTGTTATCAGTTAATAAGTTATTGGTTAATTAAGGTGATACTATTTTTAGTTCTTTCTACTTAGTAAAATAGTTGATTAGGATATAGGAGATTTGAGTTTGGGATTTGGCATGAATCTTCTGCTAAACTTCTAAACTCCTAACCATCTAAACTTTTTTTGAGGATTGAGTTATTAGTATTCATTTTGAAACTTCTTAGGTATTATCAATTTTTGAAAAAAAATAAAAACTCCATTGCCATATGCTTTTGTAGTTAATAAACAGCTGGTTTATTAACTTCGCATTCTAAAATATAACACCCGAAATGATTAAAAAGAGAGTAGCTGTAAATGGCTGTGGTCGAATTGGAAGACTCACTATCAAATTACTATTAGAACAAGAAGATATTGAGTTGGTCGCTGTCAATGATTTAACTGATCCCTCTACCCTTGCCCATTTGTTGCAATACGATTCTATTCACGGCAAATACCATCATAAAGTCGAGGAGATGAATGGTGATTTATTGATTAATGGAAAACTGATCAAAATTTTTGCAGAGAAAGATCCTTCTCAGATTCCTTGGAAAGATATGAATGTGGACATTGTGTTGGAATCTACGGGCAAATTTACAGACAAAGAAGGAGCTGCTGCGCACTTGACTGCAGGTGCAAAAAAAGTCATCATCACAGCACCTTCTAAAAGCGAAGAAGTACCAACAATTGTCTTGGGTGTGAATGATGGCATACTAACTGGGGAGGAGCAAATAATCTCAAATGCATCCTGTACTACAAATTGCTTGGCTCCAATGGTGAAAATACTACACGAGCACTTTGGGATTGACAAAGGATATGTATCCACGGTACATTCATATACTAATGATCAAAATCTCCATGATGCACCACATAGAGACTTGAGAAGAGCTAGGGCTGCTGCCTATTCAATCATTCCAACTACGACGCATGCTGCCTTGGCTATGGAAATCGTTTTACCTGAAGTAAAAGGAAAAATCGAAGCTTCTGCAATGCGTGTACCTGTACCAGATGGATCACTGACAGATTTGATTGTGGTTCTTGAAAAAGAAACTACAGCTGAAGAAATCAATTCGATTTTTGAAAATGAATCAAAAGGAAGAATGAAAGGGATTGTAGAATACACAAAAGATCCAATAGTATCTATAGACATCATTGGTAACCCACATTCTTGTATTTTTGACTCAGGTTTAACTTCAGCAAAAGGCAACTTAGTAAAAGTAGTAGGTTGGTATGATAATGAATCGGGCTATGCGAATCGACTTGTGGATTTGGTTTTAAAAATAAGTATGACTTGAAATTGAGTTTTTTCTATTTGCTTATTTCTTATTCATTTCTTTGGAAACAAAGTCAAAAACTTCCTGCCAAGCATCTAGAAATTCTTCAAGGTGTTCTAAAAATTCTGCCTTAAAGCCTTTTTCTTCAATTATTTCCTTTCCATCCTGTATTGATTTTCTTAACCTTTCGATTTCAAACAATGACATAGTTGGCTTTACTTTATGTCTGATATGGTGAATTGCTTCGCTGTTTTCATTCTCAGCCCCTTCAAGATATTTTTCTTTTAATTCTGTCAATGAAGTATGAATAGCAACGATCAATTCATACCTGAAATCAGAATCACCATCAGCCATTTCCTCTATTCTTTCTAGATTTATTGGTGGAATATTATACATTGTTTAATGATTTAATAGAGTTAATACCTGCTAAATAACCTGTTGACCAAGCTGATTGAAAATTGAATCCTCCAGTAATACCATCGATATCAAGGACTTCACCGGCGAAAAACAAACCAGGATACAACCTACTTTCCAAGGTATCTGGATTCACATCCTCTAATGTTACACCACCGGCGGTAACAAACTCCTCTTTGAAAGTTGTCTTTCCTTCAATCGACACAATATAGCAAAAAAGATTTTGTATCAATTTGTTCAAGTTCTTTTTTGATATCTCGTGCCAAAGTACTGATGGTTCTATTTCAGCTTTTTCCACAAGATGCTCCCATAATCGCCCTGGCAATCCTAATAGAGGGTTTGAAATAATTTTCTTTTTGGGATGTTCAGTCCTAAACTTCCCAAGGTGGGATTGCAAATCATACTCTGACCAATTTGTATTCCATCTGATATGCGCTTTCGCAGTATACTTTTTATCGTAGAGCCAAGGTGCCCCAAAAGCGGATAACTTGAGCACAGCGGGGCCGCTTAAGCCCCAATGCGTAATAAGTAATGGACCTTGATATGCTAATTTAGTTCCTTCTAACTTTATGTAAGCATCAGGTACAGAAATACCCATAAGCTCACGAATTGACTCTTGAGGCGTGTTGAATGTGAAAAGCGATGGGATTGGCTCGGAAACATGATGACCTAGACCCTGAATAAAGTTAAACCCTGATATTTTCGGTGAGCCTCCTGTACAGATAATTAATTTGTCAAAGGTCTCACTTTTATCCTTTGCAAATACAGTAAATTGATTTTTTTCATACTTTATTGTATCAATAGCAAAATTATATCGAATATTTACTCTTTTCAGATTAGCCTCCTTGGTTAAAGCTTGAATAATTGACTCTGAATCATCTGAAACAGGAAACATTCTTCCGTCTGCTTCACGTTTGAGTTTTATTCCTCTGGATTCAAACCAATTCACAGTATCACCAACAGAAAAGTGCCTAAATGTTTTTTTCAGGAACTTTTCGCCTCTCGGGTAATTTTTTATCAATTGCGCAACTTCAAAAGCTGCATGAGTCACATTACATCTCCCCCCGCCTGAAACCTTCACCTTAGCTAATGATTTTGAGGTTTTTTCTAATATAGTAACTTCTGATTTCGAACTAGACGCATGGATAGCTGCAAAATAACCTGCAGCTCCTGCTCCTATAACTCCTATTTTTAACATTATATTCTTGAAAGTAGACCCAAATATGGATCATCGTTTTTTTCTTGAAATAGAACCCATTATTCCACGTGTTAATTCCCTGAAAATAGTTCTACCTATTTGTCTGATCATCGTATTTTTACTCAAATCATCTAACAAACTTGCTTCTTTGGCAGTGCTTCTTGGCTTAGGTGGTACTTTTGCTTTAGTTTGTGCTTCATTTTCAGCTATTTGTTCTGCCCTTGTGATTTTCATATCCAAAATCTCAAAAGCACTCTCTCTGTCAATAGCTCTAGAATATTTCTTTACAAGGTCTGATTTTTGTACCAAAATGTTGATTTCTGAATCATCCAAAATATCCATTCGGGATACTGGAGCCCTCAATAGCGTATGGACCAAGGGAGTTGGAATTCCTTTTTCATTGAGGACAGTAACAAAAGCCTCTCCTATTCCCATGGAAGTCAATACATCAGATGTTTTGTAAAATGGAGAAATAGGATAATTTTCTGCAGTTTTAGTTATTGCTTTTCGATCTTTGGCTGTAAATGCTCTCAATGAATGTTGGATTTTCAGACCCAACTGACCCAGGACTGCATCAGGAATATCAGTTGGCGATTGGGTACAAAAATATATCCCCACACCTTTTGATCGAATTAGTTTAATGATAGATTCTATTTTATTTATCAAGTCCTTGCTTGCATTAGAAAATACCAAATGCGCTTCATCGATAAATAGACAAAGCTTTGGTTTGTCAGAGTCTCCTTGCTCAGGAAATGTTTCATAAATCTCTGATAATAAACTAAGCATAAAAGTAGAAAAAAGCTTAGGCCTATTTTGAATATCAGTCAAACGAATGATAGATACTACACCTTTTCCATCCTTAATTTTCACAAAATCATCAACTTCAAAAGACAATTCCCCAAAAAACTGCTCTGCTCCTTGCTGCTCTAGCTCAATAATCTTACGCATTATAGTATTGACAGAGGCGGGTGATACAGATCCATATTCTTTAGTGATCGATTCTTTTCCTTCATTTGTAATATATTGAAGAACTTTATTCAAGTCTTTCAAATCCAATAAAGGTAAATGTTGGGTATCACAAAATCTAAATACTAAAGCCATTACACCTCTTTGAGTATCATTCAACTCCATTATTTGTGACATAAGAACCGGGCCAAACTCTGAAACTGTAGCTTTTAGCTTGACTCCTTTTTCTTGACTTATTGACATTAATTCAGCCGGTAATCCCGTAGGATCATAATCTACTCCAATTGCACTGCTTCTTTTTTCAATATGAGCATTAATTGAACCTGGCATTGCCAAACCAGAAAGATCCCCTTTCAAATCCATCAAAACAGAAGGAATGCCTTTCAATGACAATTGTTCTGCTATCACTTGGAGGGTTTTGGTTTTCCCTGTCCCTGTAGCACCTGCAATCAAACCGTGTCTATTGAGTGTTTTTAGAGGGACTTTTACTTGGGCATGATGGATTGGTTCTTGATCAAGGATGCCAGTCCCTAGGATAAAATAATCATTTTTGAAAGTGTATCCTTCTTCTATATGGGATTTAAATAGTTCTTTTTGACTCATTACAAAATTTTGATTTTTAAACGGACAATCTATAAACAAAAAACCTTAATACATAAGAATGGATTAAGGTTTTTTTTGAAATATGTAAGTTATTTTCTTAGTGTGTCACCACAGGATCGAGTTCTTTTGCTTGGTTAATAAAGCCTTCTACCATAGCAAGAGATGGTACTACTCTTGTTAATTTCTTTTCTGCATTTTTTTCAGTCAACGCTTTATGAAGATTTTCAGGATTTCTGTTTCTCAATTCCTTTACTGTATCTACTCCGGTTGCCTTAAGTAGTTCAGCAAATTGACTTGCAACACCTTTAATTCTAAAAAGATCCGCCATGTTTACCCAGTCTAAGATTTTACCCTCATCTATTCCCGATGCACTGGCAATTTCTTTTCTTCCTTTTTTGCTAGCACCTTTTTCCAAAAGAGCACCAACAGTTGCAATACCCGCATGACTTAGCTTTTCCTTAAAAACAGGTCCTATACCTTCGATTTCTGTAATGGTTTGTGACATTTTAATTGAGTTTTATGTTGATTTTATTAACTAAAGAAATTTCCTAATCCTTTTTTGAGCATATCTGAGGCTTTCCCTTTGAGCGCATCACCTGCAGAAGATCCGAGCATAGTCAAAATATCGGACTTTCCAAAATCTCCACTTTTACTACCAGAAATTGAAGAAATCACCTTTGGGAGTACAAATGAAGCAATTGAATCTGCCTTTTCTTCGCTAATTCCAAGTTTGGTTCCATAATCAGCTACCAATTTTCCGATCATACTTTTGAATATTGGATTTGAGGTAATTGCTGAAGATTGGTTCAGAAGATTTGCAAGTCCTTCAAAATTACCTGATGCTACTTCTTTGCTGATATATCCTGACAAGCTCTCTTTTGTTATAGAAAGAGTACTTGATGCCTGTTCATTGCCCATTCCAAACTTATTTTTAAATTCTCCCAGTAATTGAGGTGACAATGAATCAATAATATTTTGTATCATCTTTTTTGTATTTCGAGCAAAGTAATTTGTATAAAAATAAATTACAAATTATCATAAATAAATTTTTTAGAGAAATAATAAAAATTCAATATGTGTATCAGCGTTGGGTAAGAAGCACCTTTGTAAGTTGCGGATACTCGTCAGCAGATAATAGGTCAAAGTCAACAGAACCACAATTCGTTTATCCGACAATCTATTGTTTGACTAAGTGGAAGAAAGCGGATAGTCATAAAATTCAATTCATAAGCATTCATTTAATTGATTTATGAATCAAACCTGATTAATTTGTGATTTCAAAATCCAAAATAAATAAAATGACATTGAACCAAATCAATTTTACTAAAAAAATCGTTTTTCAAATTTTCTTGATTTTCAGCATAAATTCTGCAGTTGCACAAGTACAGCCTAGTCTAGGGGGCTCATCTAGGTTGATGAATAGTGCAATGCAAGAAATGGAAAATGGGAATTATGAAAAAGCCAATATATTTTTTAGGCAGATTATTGATTCCAACCTTCCTATTCCGCCAGAAATGCCGTATTTCTTTGCAGAAACGCTTTACCAACTAGAGCAGTATGACAACAGTGCCAATTTTTTAAATAAATACTTGGAATTGAATGGTTTTAAAGGAGACAATTACGAGAAAGCTAAAGCTTTGGAAAAACTTTTAGACGTTCCATTGAATGCAATCAAGTCATGTGAATTATGTGATAGAAGGGGATATAGATTTCAAGAGTGCTTTACTTGTGAAGGCTCCAAACACCTAGAGCAAGATTGTGGATATTGTAAGGCAAAGGGGATAGTCGGCTGTAGCAAATGTGTTGGGTCGGGCTTAATTACCAAAAGAAATGTATTCAATATCATAGAGTATTTTGAATGTGAAAGATGCTCTGGTCAAGGAAGATTGACTTGTCCTACTTGCGATGGAAGCAAAGTTGAAACTAGCGCTTGCCGAACTTGCCAAGGTAGCGGTCGCTTACAGTCTGATAAAGTTTGTGATCACAAAGATGAGAATCCAAGGCACTTATCACTTTTATTTAACAGGATAAAAAGCCATAATTGAAGTAATGAACTCAAAATATCCATGTGATTTTTAAAGGCTTTTTCTTATTTGAAGTTTATATTACTATTTAAATATAGTTATTAAACTATTAGTCTATAAGTGATTTGCTTTTAAAAAGGATTTAAAACTCAAAGGTTATTCGCTTCATAAAAAATTTAACTTCGATTAACTAGCTATGAAAAAAAAAGAGGAACTAAAACTAGCTCCTCTTTTTACTTTGTGTTATTTTGATATATTATTTGCAATACTTTTCGATAGCTGCTGAAGCTTGACTATAGTTCAACTTAAGTGCCAAATTCAAATCCTCACAGCCAGATTTTTTCTTATTAGTAGCCAATTTCAACAAACCTCTATTGTAGTAAGCCTGTCCAAATTCTTTGTCCATTTTGATCGCAGCGCTATATTCCTTCATAGCATCATCCGTATTTCCTAACTGATGAAGCGCTCTAGCTTTCATAAAATAGGCCATGGCAGGAGCTCCTGGGGTTTCTACAGCACGATCAGCATAAAGCAATGCTGAGCTATGATTTTTCTGTTTTTGAAAATGATTGGATAAGCTAAGCATTACCTGAACATTGTTTGCTTCATATTCCAAGGCCGTAATAAAATCTTTTTCCGCTAAATCTGAATTTCCAATCTCTTCATGTGAGCGACCTCTATTATACAGCGCTTTTACATTTTTCGGATTTGTTGAGAGAAATTTATCGTAAGCTTGAATAGCTTCTTCATATTTTTCGGCAGCAAAAAGATCATCTCCATCATTAGAGGCGCTCCCACATGCAAAGAGAGAAATTAATAATAATAAGCTTGAATAAAATCGAATTTGAGTACGCATAATCTTTTTTGAAATTAATAATTAAACCGCTACGTTGTTTTCACGTAAGGCATCATTTAATGAAGTCTTCAAGTCTGTAGAAGCTTTTCTCTGACCGATGATCAAAGCACAAGGAACTTGAAATTCTCCAGCAGGGAATTTTTTTGTCAAGGAACCAGGAATAACAACCGATCTTGGTGGTACATAACCTTTGTATTCTACAGGTTCGGATCCAGTCACATCAATGATTTTTGAGCTAGCTGTAAGGGTAACTCCCGCTCCTACTACTGCCTCTTTACCAATTCTTACACCTTCTACAATGATCGCCCTAGAACCAATAAAAGCACCATCCTCGATAATTACCGGTGCAGCCTGAACAGGTTCCAAAACTCCACCAATACCTACTCCACCACTTAAATGTACATTTTTGCCGATTTGAGCACATGAACCAACAGTAGCCCAAGTATCAACCATCGTGCCACTGTCCACAAATGCACCGATGTTGACATAAGAAGGCATCATAACCACGCCAGATGCCAAATAAGCACCATATCTCGCGACTGCATGTGGTACCACACGAACACCTTGCTTGGCATAATTGGTCTTTAGTGCCATTTTATCATGAAATTCAAATGGGCCAACTTCTATTGTCTGCATTTTTTGAATCGGGAAATATAAAATCACAGCCTTTTTGATCCAGTCATTTACTTTCCAAGAACCATCTTCAAGAGGCTCAGCAACTCTCAATTTCCCAACATCCAAATCTGAAATAACAGATTTGATTGCTATTTCTACATCTTTTTCCTTTAACAGCTCTCTGTTGTCCCATGCGTTTTCAATGATTGTCTGTAAATCCATATTTTTTGTTAGTTTCGCTTTAATTAAATTTTGTGATGATTAAGCCAAAGATTGCCATAGCTTCTGTCCTAAAACCACTGCATGATGCACGTAGTTTTTACCGCCTTGGTCTTTCATTGCGTGAAACAAATAAATACCACCTTAACATCATAGGATTTTCATTAAAAAATGTCCCTAGAGAAGAAGATATAGACTTTTTTACGCTTTTTGGCAGTAATAGAGACAATCCAAGAAGGCTTTTTGTTTCAATAAATTTTATATCAATCCTTAAAAAAATCAAACCAAAGGTTTTAATCATCACTACTTATGAGCTCTTGCCGGCAGCTGTTCTGATGAAATTCTTTTTGAAATACCGACTTGTTTATGATGTTCAAGAAAACTATAAGCTCAATATTAAAGAAAACAAAACTATTTCAGGATGGAAAAAATGGTTGGCTATTTCTTGGGTTGGTTTTGTTCAAAACATAAGCAAACCATTTATTGATAAATATATTTTTGCTGAAGCTTGCTATCAAGAAGAAATGCCAACAATTAAAAACTTTGTCGTTCTTGAGAACAAGTTTTTTGGAAAAATCAAGAAGATACAAACTGTCAAATTTGCCGCCGATAAACCATTGACATTCCTGATTTCGGGTACACTAACAGAAGTATATGGGACTATAGATGCCATCCTTTGGTTTGGGGAACTTGTCAAGTATAATCCAAACTACAAACTCAACATAATAGGACATGTCACTATCGATGATTATGGAAAAAAGATCGAAGAAATCGCTTCTAAAATACCGCAAATCAGATTGGAAATATCTCCATCTCCGATCGATTATAAAAAGATATTGAGATCCTATGATGATTGTGACATAGTGTTGCTTCCATACCATCAGCTGCCAAGTATACATCCAAAAATCCCTAGTAAATTGTATGAATCTTTGGCTATGGGCAAACCATTTGTTTTTTCATCAAATATGAATTGGGAAATGATTGCAAAAAGATATGGAGCAGGCCAATCCGTTAATTTTTTTGAACTTGAGTATGCTAAAATGGAAATAGAAAAAATACTAAAACAGGAATTTTATTCTCACGGAATGGATAAGTTTCCTTATTGGAAAAGTAAGGAAGAAGAGAAATTACAGGAATTGCTAAATTATTTATCGAAAAATTGATTGAAATAATCGCTTTTTTTTCGGTTGTATATTTTTTAAAAGACCCCCTTAAAGAATTAATGCCTTTAAGGGTTGATTTGATTTCAAGTCAGGGGTTATTCTTTTGCTATCAAAAATTAAGAGCAAGTCCAAAGCCATTTTTTTGTACTCCAATTGCCAATTCTACTGGTGTTTTTATAGACCCATAAGGCATGTTTGCATTAAATACTTCAGTAGCAAGCTGGGCTTTTTTACTGAAAGAATTTTGGAATAAAAGATCAAGTCCAATCAAACCAACACCCGCTCCTATCCACCCCCATTCAATTGGAGCACCTGCAATTGCACCACCGATTCCCCATCCGATTGCAAAGGAACCAGAATAACCCATAATATCCCCTACCACTTTGTTGGTTCTAGCTTTTCTGACAAGCTCATTAGCTTCTTCATTTACTTGGGTAATTCGTATGACGTCAGTCATCTTGATACGCATTCCATTTTGGAAAAATTCACCGTTTCCAAAGCTAAGCAACCCTTCAGTATAACTTGCGGTTTGTTGCGCCTGAACACTGAAAGCAAAAACAAATGTAACGAGTAAAAGGAGTGTTTTTTTCATATTTTTTCCATAAAAATAAACCAAAAAACTAAATTGTCAATAGTAGAGAAAATTCAATTTTAAGAAGTGTCAAAAGCTTATAAAAATCTAATTTAGATTACGCGATTTGAAAATTGTTTTCAAGGGATTCAAATTTTAAAATCTAATGCGCTAGGTTGAACTTATCTGTTTTGTAAAGATTTTTTTTATGCTCTTATTAAATCGTTAGAACTCTCTTTGATGAAGTAACTATCTCAATTAAATAGTCTTTAAACTTTATATTTTTTGTCAACTCGCAAATCAAAGCTTATCCACAAGCAGCAAAAAACTTATCCACTTTTACCCCATTTTGGAAACTAATCATTGAAAAGAGGAAACTCTATTGATTTTGATGATTTTGGCTTTTCAAGCATTTATTAATTCATTTAAATACTTATAAATCAATGATTAATGTATTTTTAAAGAGTGCACTAAATATTTTTTTAGACATACCTAAAACACTAAACACATTTGAAATTGACTTATCCACACGAGTTTTAGATTAGGGTAAATTATTTTTTAGTGTCGGCTAAAAGTCTATATTTGTGTTTTAAACAGAAAAGTCGAATGATGCAATTGACACACGCAGAGGAGAATTATTTGAAAGCAATCTATCAGCTGTCAGAGGCCGGAAAGAAGGGCGTTTCGACAAATGATATCTCAGCTGAAATGAAAACCAAGCCTGCTTCCGTAAGTGACATGCTTCGGAAATTGGGGGAAAAAGAAGTGATAGAATACCGAAAATATTATGGAGTTCACATTACAGAAGAGGGTAAAAAATTTGCTTTGAGAACCATCCGTAAGCAAAGATTATGGGAAGTGTTTTTGGTAGAAAAACTACGCTTTGCATGGGATGAGGTAGCAGAGGTAGCAGATGAATTAGAGCATGTACAATCGACCATTTTGATTCAGCGATTGGATGAGTATTTGGGTTTTCCAAAGTTTGATCCGCATGGCGATCCTATTCCAGATGAGTATGGAGATGTCCGCTCCCGCCCTCGCCTACCGATCAATGAAATCGATATCAATGGCACAGGTCAAATCGTAGCTGTGAAAGATAGTAGTGCTGCATTTTTGAGATACTTGGACAAGGTTGGCGCTTACATAGGCGCAAGGATAAAAGTGTTGGAAAAAGTAGAGTTTGATGGCTCGATAGAAATCCTTGTTGACAACAAAAAAACCATCTTTATGTCCAAGGATGTCGCAGCAAATATTTTGGTGATGGTGTAGGATTTTAAATTTAGATTTTAAATTGGGAAATATATGGGGTGATTAGTAATTGGAAGAATGCAAGATTAGGAAAAACTTGAGCTTAATCTTTAATTAAATCATGACCTAATAAAGTTGAGCACATACTTCGTTCGTATCTAATACATGATACTTTGTACATTGAAGTATGAACTTACTGCAATAGGTATGGGTTTTGAAGGGTGATTGGTTGGAATTTTATAAATTTGAATTATGAAAAGATTTAGTGCACTCTTATTCCTTGGACTTGTATTGTCCATCCCTACTTATGCCCAAGAAAAAATCAATTGGATGACTTTTGATGAAGCCTCTAAAGCAACGCAAGAAAGCCCAAAAATGATTTTAGTGGATGTTTATACCGATTGGTGTGGTTGGTGCAAAAAGATGGATAAAGAAACTTTCACTGATGACAAGGTAATTGCCTATGTGAATGATAATTTTTATGCAGTGAAATTGCATGCTGAAAGAGACGACCAAAAATTCACTTTCAAAGGCAAGGAATATTCCGAAGCAAGTATGGCAAAGACAATGAGGGTCACCTCCTACCCTAACTTTGTGATAATGGATGCAACGATGGAAAACATCACCCAATTACCAGGCTACAGACAGCCTGCACCATTTATCGAAGGTTTGGAAGGAATAGTGAAGCGTTTTACAAAATAAGCATGTTCAGTTTACACGAAAAAGAAGATACCATTGTCGCTTTGGCTACCCCTCAGGGAGTTGGAGCGATCGCAGTCATAAGATTATCTGGCAAGGATGCAATTAAAATTTGTAATCAAGTCTTCAAAGGAAAAAATCTTGAAAAACAAGAATCCCACACCATTCACTTTGGAACAATTAGGGATGGGGAAAAGATAATCGATGAGGTTTTGGTATCTCTTTTTGTAGCTCCCAAATCATTTACAAAGGAAAACGCAGTGGAAATTTCCACTCACGGTTCATCCTATATAGTCAATCAAGTAATCAAACTGTTGGTTAGAAATGGTGCAAGACCAGCCAAACCTGGAGAGTTCACCCAAAGAGCATTCTTAAATGGTCAGTTTGATTTGGCACAGGCTGAAGCTGTTGCGGATTTGATCCATGCAGATTCAGAAACTTCCCATCAAGCAGCGCTAAACCAAATGCGAGGTGGTTTTAGTGGGGAAATTTCAAAGCTGAGAGCCGAGTTGATCCACTTTGCCTCTATGATAGAGTTAGAATTGGATTTCACCGAAGAAGATGTGGAATTTGCCAGTAGGGATGATTTAAGAATTCTAGTTGAAAAATTGCTTCGTGTTGTGGAGCAATTGATCGGTAGTTTTGACTTGGGAAATGTCATCAAAAACGGTGTGCCGACTGTTATAGCTGGAAAACCAAATGCAGGAAAATCCACCCTTCTCAATGCTTTACTCAATGAAGAAAAAGCTATAGTATCAGATATCGCTGGTACCACCCGTGATTTTATTGAAGATGAAATCAATATTGGCGGAGTGATATTTAGATTCATAGATACTGCAGGTCTAAGAGAAACTACTGACGTGATCGAATCAATTGGTGTCAGCAGAACGCAGGAGAAAATGAAGACCGCTTCATTGATTCTTTATCTTTTTGATTTGGGAGATACGGATATGATTGAGATCAATAGAGATATCAACAAGCTCGAAAATCTAGGTGTTCCTTTTGTTAAAGTAGCCAATAAGATTGATAAGGGTAATCCACAATTTATCAGTGATTTAAAGAAAAATCATCCTGATACTATTTTTATATCTGCAGGGCAGAAAGAGAATTTGGATGCCTTGAAAAACAGGGTTTTGGAATTAGTAAATTTGGATAAATTTAGAACTGGAAATACCATAGTTACCAATATCAGGCACTATGATTCTTTGGTGAAAACACGTCAATCTTTACTTGATGTATTGGAAGGTTTGGACAATGAAATCACGAATGATTTCTTGGCGATGGATATCCGAAGATCCCTGCACTATCTCGGTGAAATCACAGGAGAAATCACAACTGATGACCTTTTAGATAACATTTTCAGTAAGTTCTGTATCGGGAAGTAGATGTCCTTTTCTTTACTTTCCTATACTTTACTTTAGTCTGTTAATCAGGTATTTATAAATTTTTTTCTTGACTTTAATTTTCGTTTATGCTACATTAGTGACAAGATTGTACAACTCAAGTACACTGAATTTTGTCAGAGTTGTACAGATGTACAACTATTAAGCGATAAAGGAAAAATGAAAATCACATTAAAAAAGAAAAAATTAAAGAATGGTGACCTAAGTCTTTATATAGAATACTATAAAGGATCCACAACTGATGAAAACGGAAAGAGAACTCACTTAAGAGATTTTGAATTCTTGAAACTTATTCTTCATGGTAGTCCAAGCTCTGCTGGTGAAAGGAAAGAGAACAAGGAAAATCTCCAATTGGCAGAAAACGTCTTGTCCATCAGAAAAAGCGACTACATTCAAGGAAAATTTGAGGTCAAGAATATGTCTAAACTCAAAAGGCCTTTTCTTGATTATTTTAAAGAGAAGATGGAAGAAAAATCTAATTCAGAGAAAAATTATGGAGTCTGGACTTCTACATTTGCTCATCTGAAAAACTGCGTCAGCCCAGGTCTAATCTTTGAGGAAGTCGATGATATCTTTACCAAAAAGGTAAGACTATATTTTGAACAAGTAGCCTATACAAAAAGTGATCTTCCCCTTTCCTTAAATTCCAAATACTCCTATTTCAATAAATTCAAGGCTTGCTTGAGAAGTGCATTTGAAGAAGGCTACTTAAATATCAACTACGCTGGCAGAGTTAAATCTTTTGAACAAGCTGAAAGCCAAAGAGAGTATTTGACTTTTTCTGAACTTCAATCTCTCACTATTACGCCGTGTAAATATAAAGTTCTTAAAAGAGCATTTTTATTTTCATGCCTGACTGGACTAAGGTGGTCAGATGTCAATAGTCTTACCTGGTCCAAGGTTCGGGATGAGGATAACAATATCTTCAGGGTAAATTTTCGACAGAAAAAAACAGCTGCAATGGAATACCTCTATATATCCAAACAGGCAAGGGATTTATTGGGAGAACGTCAACTACCACAGGAAAGAGTGTTTTTAGGTCTAAAGTATGGTGCTGTTTTTAACAATGAAATTGTAAGGTGGTGTAACAGGGCTGGAATATCCAAACACATTACATTTCACAGCGCAAGGCACACAAATGCCGTACTTTTGTTGGAAAATGGTGCAGACCTATTTACAGTGCAGAAAAGATTAGGCCATAAAGAGATTAGGACAACTGCAATTTATGCCAAGATCGTCGATGAAAAAATGAAAGAATCTGCCAATATCATACCTGTTCTTAATGTTGAATTTTAACTTGAATTATGCGGGGATCAAATTTAAAGATTATTGTTTTTGCTGCCTTGATTTTTCTTGCGGTAACGATCTATACGTATTTGTTTATGAATTCCAGTTCCCTTCATTTCGAATGGGTTACTGGAATTTGTATGATTAGCTTACTCCTATTTTACACATGGAAGTTGGTTAGAAGATATCCTAATTGGTATGCTGCATATATGTTTGATAAAAATGTGGTTGGCTTAAGAAAGAAAGTAGAAAAGCCTAGGCTATTTTTTTATTCTATTTTTCTTCCTGTTATGGTCTTATGTATTTATATCATTTTAAAAGCACCATCTACTGGAAGGTTCTTGAATGATATCCTATTAAATAGTCTTTTCATTACCCTTTATATTATCGGATTAGTATTTCTCGATTTAACCTGGAAGAATGATTTTGAAAGTAGATTTATTCCATTTGCAAGAGAGATTGTGGCAAAAAGAGGATATGAATTCAAATCCCTAATTAATGATGATTCGTTGGGTAGTATTTTTGACAGCCTAATAAGATGTGGCTTTTTGGAGTATTTAGATGATGCGATTAGAAGAAATGATCGCCAAAAATTTATTCTGGTATTCAAAAATGGATATTATCCGGAGGTGCCATTATTTAAAATGAAAATGGACAATATCCAAACTCATTATTTTTTTGATTGCTTAAAGGAAAACATTAGTGGTTTGGATTTAAGGGGATATCTGAAAATCTTTTTTCATGACCGAAGAAATAAACAGCCCACAGAAGAATCAATAAGAGCTTCAAAATCAAAAGCTACCAATGAACCTAAAAGAAAGGATGAACTGGATTTAATTTTTAATAAATTGGTTAAGATTTCAGATAAATAAGTTAATAGAACTTAACCTTTTCAAACTTTTTATTAACCTTTTTATTCTTTTGCTGCATGTACCAAAACAAATGACAGCAATGGAAAACGAATTAATCTTAAACAAACTCAATCGTATTGAAAAATTCATTTTTGGACTGAAAAACATTTTAAATGTGGAGGAACTTTGCGAATACACTGGTTTCAAAAAGTCCTTTATCTATAAGCTCGTGCATCAGCGAAAGATCCCCTACTCAAAGCCAAATGGTAAGGTTTTATTTTTTGAACGTAAAAAAATTGATAACTGGCTTCTTCAAAATTCCCATAAAACACAAGCCGAGATCAAACAAGAAGCATTTTCCTTTAAAAGGAAAAATAAGGAGAAATTCTAATAGACATCGTAGATCTAAAAATATCTAAAAACCTGAACTTGACCATTGGTCAAATTCAGGTTTTTAAAGCTGAAAATTTCATTTAATAGACAATCATTAAAGTTTAAAAAGGACTTGAAATAATGGTCTTTAATATATTATAGTGTATTGAAATAGAATTGATTATAATCATTATAGAAAATTTACTTTAACCAATTACAAAATCGGCAATACTTTCAAACCAGTATTTAATCGAGAATTAACTCTGATTTATTTTAGTATAAATATTTGATCTAATTAGCCCATTATTAAGTCAAAAAAAAACAAGTAGCGAAACTGTAACCCAATTTAGTTTAGATAAATCATCATTCACATGAACTGTTTGCAAGCCAATAATATCAGTATTTCAGAATACCTTGCTTCAATTGGAATCTATCCCAAAAGAAACTTAAGTTATTACTCATTTTACCTATCTCCTTTTCGCGAAGAGAGAACAGCTTCCTTTAAAGTTGACCATAAACTTAATTTATGGATCGATTTCGGAGACAGCCATTCAGGCGGGACACTGGTAGACCTTATACTAAAATTGAATCCAGGCTTTGCTGTAGAAGATGCCCTCTCCCATCTTTCTGATTTGAACCTTGGGTCATTTTCATCTCACCAGCATACTCCCCTTCATGAAGAAAACATTAAACCGAAAATAATTGTAACAAGCACCAAACCGATTGGTACCAACAAGTTTATTTCTGACTATCTAATCTCAAGAAAAATTTCACCTTCCACGGCCTCGCATTTCTGCAAGGAAGTCTATTTTGAAATTAATGACAAAAACTATTATGGTGTAGGAAATGAAAACACTAATGGATGGTCAATCCGAAACAAATATTGGAAAGGTTGCTCAGGCCAGGGCATAAGTTTTTACAAAGGATTAAATGAAAAAAATGTAGCAACACTTTCTGTTTTTGAAGGAATATTTGACCTGATGAGTTATGTACAGCTAAACAAGACTTATGAAAAAGCTCAATCATTTATAGTACTCAATTCCTTATCAAATATTAAAGAAGCACTCCCAATCATAAAGGATTTTGGGACAGTTAATCTATACCTTGACAGGGATGTCGCAGGTATGAAAGCGACTAAAAGGATTATGGAAACCAATTGCAATTGTATAGATAAAAGTAAGCTTTATACTCCTCATAAGGATCTCAACGAAAAGCTTGTCAAAGAGAGGAAGCCGGGGCTACGTAGATAGGATCGCTTTGCGAAGCAAGCCATGTTTCCGTCCGACGGAAACGCTTGCTTCGCTTCGGTCAGATTTTGAAAATTCACTTTGTTCATTTGAAAAAAGATGGCACGACCTAAGAAACAAATCGGAGAAAAAAGATCAACCAGATTCAGTTTTAGGATGAATGATGAAGAAGTAAGACAATTGGCCAGTTTATGTGAACTGTCCAATTTACCTGCAGCTGATGTTATTCGTTCCTGTGTTTTCAAGAATAAGATTCCAAAAGCAAAAGTACCAAGGTTGGATTTGCAAACCTATGTTGAATTAAAGAGGATCGGCAACAATATCAATCAGATAGCCAAACAATATAATTCAAAGCTTGAGGTTCCCCTTGAACGGTTGAAAGCTTTAGCCAGCCTTTCGGATAAATTGGATTACATCATAAAACATTTGATAAATGATCGCTAAGCAAGCCATAGGGAAATCATTTATGGGAGCATACGAATACAATTACAAGAAGCTCCATGAAAAGGATACGACTAAAAGAGCTGAGCTTCTATCCACTAACTTTAGCAGTACTGAAAGAGAGATAGTTAAAAAGGAATTGGATTTGATGAAGAGCCTTAATCCAAGATTGACCAGAAATACTTATCACACAAGCTTAAACTTTGGAAAGGAAGAAATTCTATCCAATGAAAAAATGCAGGCAATAGCTGAAGAATATCTGAATAAAATGGGCTTTGACAATAATGCCTATTTCATTTTCCGGCATCATGATACTGAGCATCCACATTGCCATGTTTTGGCTCTTAGAAATCGATTTGATGGTAAAGTAGTCTCAGATAGCAATAACTTCAAAAGAAGTGAAAAGTTGATCAGGGAGCTTGAAAAGAAATATGGTTTACAGGAAGTACGAAACAGTAAGGAAGCTCATTCTAAAGCTCCAAATAAGGATGAAATTGAAATGGTTCTGAGAACTGGAGAACCATCAAAAAGAATGATTCTCCAGGAAAGGGTAAGTGAAGCATTAAACCAAACTAAAGAGCTCCATTCATTTATCAGGCTTTTGGAAAAAAATGGTATAAACGTCTTGTTCAACCAAGCGAGTACAGGAAGGGTATCTGGGATATCCTATGTGTTTGATGGCTTTACAGCAAAGGGACAAGCGCTGGGAAATAAATTCAAATGGGGAAACGTATCAAAAACACTAAACTATGAGCAAATTAGAGACAGCAAGGAAATTAGCAAGGCAAATCAGCGAACAAAATCAAGATACCCTACATCAGGAGAACCAAAAGTCCAGAATGGAATTTCAGGAACTAGTTCAAGGAATACAAGAACTTTTGAAAAATCAAGTGGAGCTATTAAAGAGTCAAAAGACCTTGCACAATCAAATCATCAGCATTCAAATGAATCAACAGGATTCAGATCCCAGAATAAACCAACTGATCAAAGGACTGAATGGGTTGAAAGAATCCCATTCTCTGATGATAAAAGTAGTAAGGATAGCCTTTCTAGTGCTATCGATGCCATTGCTAGTCTTAGTCATATTCTTGCTCCTATTCAGTCTAATGGGAATTTAGAGGATAATTCTCAAATGAGAAGAAAAAAGAAGAAAAAGAAAAGACGGATAAGATAATTTTATCAGGCCTTATTCCGTCATATAAATCACTTTTTATTATAAGCTTAACTAGATGTATTTAAAGATAAAATATCTCTGAAAGTTTAAGAATACAATAATTGACCATAGTTCAAAGTTAAGTTTTGACGTTAAAACTAAATTCAGACTGATAGACTGAATTCTTTTTAATATTTGTAATTCAATAAATTAACCTCGATGTATCTGTGATTTGAACTATAAAAAGTATCATACTTAGCTCACATTATATTAATTGACCGATATTCAAAAAAAAAAAAAAACTATTCACTTTATGATAGATTTGGAATGTTAATCAGGTATTGACAGCATAAATTGATTCAACCAATTTTATCTATTGAAACATTCTTTTCAATCTAAGCAAATTGTGTAATCCCTTTTAAAAAGGAAATCTCTTAGAAATACCAAAAGATTTCAGTCCATACATTTTAAAATTTTGACAAACTTTCTGTCTTAATTCAATAGGATATCGATTATTGACCAGCGTTCAATCGTGATGATTTTAAAGCAATAGGTTTAAATAGAATTCCATTACAGTACAAATTTAGCCTTTTGCCTGCTGTAGCGCCCAAGAGCTTCCGGCATAAACACATGCCCTCCCTCCTAGGCCTTCATTTATTCCTTTGCCTCTTGGTCTTGATTGGCAAAAAGGCTGATGCCGCACCATAATCAAATTCAAAAACTTAAATGAACATGTTATGGAAACGGAAATCAGAAATTTTCAAGACAATCAAGTGGCAGAAATCAAACTGTCTTACAGCCACATGGTAAAACCTTCTTTGAGACCTAGGATCAATAGTTCAGAAGATGCCAGTAAGCTATTAAGGGAAAACTGGGATGAAGATAATCTTGGGTTTATAGAAGAATTTAAGGTGATGCTTTTAAGCAGGTGTAACAAAGTGATCGGGATTTGTAACATTGCAAAAGGTGGTACAACCTGTGTTACTGTAGATTTAAAACTTTTGATGGCAACTGCGATTAAAGGTGTAGCGATGGGAATAATTCTAGCACATAACCATCCAAGTGGAAATTTGAAAAGCTCAGACCAGGATAAAAGGTTAACAGCAAAAATCAAAGAGGCCTGCAAAATCTTTGATATAACCGTGTTGGACCATATAATCCTGACAGAGGAAAGTTACTATTCATTTGCAGACGAGGGGTTGATATAACCTCTCTTTTTTGGTCATTTTTAGTATGGGGTTGCTCGGACGGATTCAAATAAACTGAATTTTTATGTTTTTCGACTAAAACCTGCAATGTGGGTTAAAGGGGTTGTTTTGGCTCTGTTTTCCGCTCAAATTCGGGGGCTTTTTTCTCGTTTTTCGACTCCCTTAAAACAGGCTAAAAACGGCATGGATTGGGGCAAGGAAAAAAGAAGGAAAAAAAGTGATGAACGGTAGGCAGGGCAAGGGTTTTAAGCGATTATGTATAATGTTGATAACTTTTTTGTTTCGACCTATTTTTGAGGACGGAAAAGGACGATTTGAACGGATAAAGACAAATTTTGCGAAGCAATTATAATTTAATCGTGCTTTCAGCACCCCATTTTTTGCCCCTCTTTTTTGGTTCTGCGGAGCAGAACAGGACAGAAAAAAAGCCCTGCGATTTTGCAGAGCTTTGATATTACCTTTTTGCAGAGCTTTGATATTACCTTTTTCTAATTCTTATCATTTGTCCTTCGGAAGTTTCTAAATCAAAAGTGTAATTTTTGTCTTTTGATAAAGGGTATAATCTTTTCTTATACTTCTTTTTGTCCAAATTGTAAATTTTAAGAATAACAAACGTCTTTTCAAACCAATTCTTTCCTATTTCGATTTCATAATTATAAATTTCCTGTTTCCCTTTAGATGAATATTGATAATAATCAAATTGAAGAAACAAGGTAATTTCTTGCTCTGAAAAAAGCATATTATAATCTTCGGAACTCAATGATAAATTACCTGCGTGGTAACTTATATCTATTCTTTTCAAAACATTCGTACCTTGTTTAGCTATAATTACAGGTTTAGTTAATGAGGTTGCAATTTCTTCATCAACACAAACTATAAAATCAAAACTTTTTCTATTTTCTTGAGCCATAGAAACTTGATATACAAATAGACATAAAATCCAAAACACACACTTTTTCATAACCTTTAATTTTTTATTATGTTTTGAATAGCTTTTCTTGTAAGCTCTACTTGGGGTGTTGTATTCCTATCATAAATAACCGCTCCATTTGTTCTGTTTGGAACGTTTAAAGTACCATTAGGATTTTTAGTAACATTATTCGGATTAACTGTTCCCAAAGGTCCAACTATAATATTTGTATTATATTGGCTGAAAGTTCCTCTATCTATTCCTGAAGGAGTGTTTGCCGATTGTGGATATATCATATTATCTACTTGCTGTACTGTTGTAGGGTGGGAATGGATTATAGCTTCTGCGTCTGCGGGTGTCGTTCCTGCTGGTAAGTTTGGCAAACTTGCATCAGCTGTCTGAACTCCATTAACAATAGTAGGCAAAGAGCCTGTTTGTCCCTGAACAACAGTACCGTCATTCATAACTATTGAAGATTCCTCTCTTAATCCACCATTCGCAACAGTCCTATCTAAAACATTTACACTTTCCTGTAAGGTGGCATCACTTGGTAAGGTTACTCCTGACTGAACAGTACTTAAATCAACATTCCCTTTTGTTTTTGATATTTGCCTTGCTTCCTTATTATCACTAACAACCATTTTAACCCCATTGTCAACCCCATCAGTTCCAATCTTTTTTCCACTTGTATTATAAAGGTTGGTCGGTGGTATCACATCCACCGCCATTCTGCCGTCTGGGTCGATGAATCGTATCGGGTTATTGAAAGCGTAATTGTATGGCGAATGCCTACGCATCTTCTCTGCCATTGGATCAACAACACTCCATCTCCCTATACTAGGATCATACATCCTTGCCCCATAATCATAATACCTTAGCCCGTTATCTTCTATATACTCTTTCCCGTTGTAGAGGTACTTATTCACCTTCATACCACTAGCTTGAAAACCTAGCCCCGTAAGTTCTAAACCCCAAGGATCATAATGGGTTTCCTGAACTATTGGCGAACCACTGCTCATAATACTGAAATCATCGAACCATACGTTTTCGTCTGTTTCGTTGACCAGGAAGGTCTCCATATATCCGTCCTGCGGAATATAGAGATTATTTTCCAAAACCTCATGATCATTGGCTGCATTTTTACTCAAAACATGCTTCCCTACTTCGTAAAGAGTGCTATCTGCATCATAAAGAGCATAACCCATATATGCATCAGGAGCATCTTTCTTTTGGAGGTCTTTGGCTATGATATCGACTATATTCATGACTGTTATGGCATTTACTCCGCCTGCCCTTGAAGTGACGTTACTGAATTCCAGCAAGTCATTTATTAGTCTATCTTTTCCTCCCGAAGCTAAAAAGGAAGCCTTGTTCATTTTGGAAGAATTCTGCTCCTCGTATTTGGCAAAGACTTTCAGGTTTATGCTATCTCCTGCTGCCAAGGGAACCGTTGTCGATGGGCCCAAAGTCCTTCCTCTAGCAGAATTAAGCCAAGCAACTCGATTTCCACCTTCCGTCACATTGTGTTCCAGCCCACTTTGTCGGCTTTCGCTTAGCATCGTGAAGTTTGTTTCTTCCTCTTCCGCATTGAAATCTTCCATCGTAGCCATGAAAACTTGACCTGTAGGGACTCTCAACACTTGTCTAACATTACCCAAATGATCCTTTATATTGTATTCATATATAGGTGAATTGGATTCATAAACCACTCTACCTTCTTCATGAAGAATATAATCTATGGCCGTGTTATTGAATACAAATTCCCCAATATAATTAGTTATTGTGCTTGGGTCACTAGAATTTGTATATACGCGTTGTCTTACTTTTGTGCCTTCGGCATCATAATCATACAATATTTTTGTGTTGGAGCTTGTGAACACTATCTCTTTTGGAAGGTTCAAGTGGTTGTAGATGATATTGGAGATTCCCTTGTCAGAATTTGTCTTTTGATTGCCATTCACGTCATAGGCATAATTAGCACCTCCAGGAACCGGCTTAAAATCCTTTGAGTTATAGTTGGTCGCCGTCAATCCATCTGTAACTTTCAGCAACCTATTGGAATATCGTGAAAAGTCGGAGTTGCTTTCATATGTATATGTCAAATTATCCACTGGATCATAGTCATTGACAAACCGCTGCCCTCTTCTGTTCAAGGTGATGATATTACCATTGGCATCATAAGTGATGGCATTGACGGTATATCTGTTATCTTCAGCCGTTGTCCCGGGTACAGTGTAGTTTGCGGAGTTCAGCCTATGTGCATTGTCATAGGAATAGCTATACCTCCTCCATTTGTTGTCTTCCCCTTTCCAATTTATAGCTGAAATATTTCCATTCCACCTATCTTCTCCTCCCTCTTCTTGATAGTATAATTTTTGGTGAAACACCCTGCTGTCAGGACTATTGATATCTGTCAGCCATCCCCTAATATTGTATTGATAGCCAAGACTTGCTGCAGGATTGGATTTACCAATCAGTTCCCCCACTTCGCTATAGGTGTTTTGGATAATTATCCGCTCTGCATCCGTATTGATTTTATGCTTTACCTGTGCCAAAGAGCCATTGTTGTTATAAACATAGGTTCTCAAAACCTTGTTTGCATTTCCATTATATTGCGAGAGCGTCTGAACAGGCTTGTTTTCAAAGTTGTATTGCGTCGATAATCTTATGCTGTTACCTAAATGGTTTTGTGAGACTGATTGAATTTCCCTTCCTTTACTATCATAAAAAAACATTGTAGTCAAGAGGGTATTTGTCACATCGTTTCTTACTTTCTTTCCTGCCAAAAGACCGTGGATGTTTGTGTCATGATCATGAAAGTTTAAATAAGGATTTTCTGGTTTTTCATAGCCGAAAGTAGAAAGGCCAGCATAACTATCATAATAATAAGCTGACAAGGTTTCTAATGATGAACTTGGCCATCCTCCTGTCGTCGTTGGGGTAGCAGCGGTGGACAATACTGAATTGTTGTTTCCCGTAACCAACGCTTGTACAGCGGTCCTACTTCCCGTTTGGGTGGTGATTCCGGTCAGGATTACCCTTCCCAAAGCATCGTATTTATTAAAAAGCCATTTAGAGCTTGCTCTTAACAGCCCATCCTGTGTGGCTACGAGTCTGTCTTGTCTGTCA
The DNA here is from genome assembly GCF_022549785.1 of Belliella alkalica. GTDB lineage: Bacteria > Bacteroidota > Bacteroidia > Cytophagales > Cyclobacteriaceae > Belliella > Belliella alkalica. The sequence goes on along the minus strand of NZ_JAKZGO010000001.1, from coordinate 24,542 downwards.
TAGATCATAAACTCAACGTCTTTACCGGGTAGCTTTTTTTCTACCAGCCTTCTCCTTGAATCATAGGTATACCTATAATATTGAGCATTCGCCAAAATTAGGCTGGTGCTGGTTGCAGTTAGCCAGTTCCTTGCCACCAATATCTCTACCGCCCTTGGAGGGATTACAACCCTCAGATCACCAAAATCGTCATACACATAATAGGTACACAACCAGCCTGTATAACCCGATCCTGTTGGAGAGGCCGTGTTTTGGATTTTCTTGAGGATCACCCTGTCCATTTTGTCAGTGTATGTCACCGTACGTTTGTTATCCTCGTCATCAACTATCTCTACCCACAGCATATTTGCAGCAAAGACAGAAGAGATTTCGGGCAACCCATTTGAATTCACAGTCAGGATCCTGACTGCATCGGCAGTAGTATTTGGTCGTCTGCTAAACTTCACTTCCCTTTCTGTTCCCATACTCCAAGATGCACCCTGAGCAGCCTGTTTGTCTACCCTGTTGAGCGGCGAAGGCTCATATTGCTTCTCGGAATAACCACAGGTATCCGAAAATTTGTTTTGATAATATGAACTTTGTCTTGTTATGGCATTTGCTCTAAATCTACCATCAGTAAAACCATCAGACTCTGCATATACTAAATGCTCTTTTGCTTGGCGGCCATAGGCATCATAGACAATAGGTTTAATCATATCTCTACCATTGGTTGCACCTTGTCTTATAACTTGCTGTTTTGGCCTTCCTAACCCATCAAAGTATGTAAAGTTTTTGTAAGATTGGGCTGAGGTTCCTGATTTTACGGTTAAATGGTTTAATATAGGAGTTTTGGCAGTATAGGTTTTTACATAATTTTCATCTTGAATAATTGCCTGTACAGCGACTTTGGCGGTGATACATCCTGATGCATTGTGTATATATGCCAAATAGTAAGTTTTGGACGCAGTTAGGTTTACTGTGGTATAACTCTGGCTCGTAGACAACTGGGTTGTCTGGTTTGAATCAAACCATCTATAACCAAAACCTGATGGAGCTGTATTGGCTACCAATGTTAAAGTACCGGGACCTGATCTTGAAGTATTGTTCGCCGAAGGGGCAACTCCAACACATGGACTGCCGACTTGTACATTTATATTTTGAAAAAAATAATCATCGAAAGTGGCTAGCTCGTATGAAACTTGAAAAGCTCCAGAGCTGTTGAAATTTAATTGAAGCTGAGATATAGTTTCGTAAATTTCAGTGCCTCCTGAGTAACTCCAATTATAATCTCCAAATGAAGGAGGGGCTTGCTGCTGGGAATTATCCCAAAAAGTAACTTCATATGTTGCATTTGCGCCTAAATTTACAGATGTTGGGCCAGACAATTGTATATGGGTAATGTTTTGTGCACTTGTATGTCCCATTTCAAAACTAAGAGCCAGAAATAAAGCAAATTTTAAAAATCTCATAATTAATTGGATCTAGTGAAAAATAATTTATGAAACAATCCTTCGGTAGGGATATGTGGAGTCAATTCCAAACTTTCGTCATCAATGATGACATAATATTTTTTCTCTTCATTTGGAAAAATGATTCTCAAAGAACCATCCCCTAAAATTTCCCATTTACCAGAAACACTTTGTGCCTTACCCTTGAAATCCCAAGTTGCCAAAAATGATTTATCTCTGTTAAAGCGATACACCCTACTTTGTACAGAATTGTCAAAATCTGCTTTTACAGATTCGGACATTTCATCAATTTTTATTTTGTCATTAGCCTTAACGTTCATGATTGTCTTGGTTTTATCCATTCTCCATACGCCCTCTACTTTTTGATAAATACTTTCTGATTGTGTCTGTGAAAAACCAATTCCATATAGAAAAATAAGCTCTAAAATTGCCATGGTTATTATTAATGTAAACTTTTTCATGTATTTTATATTTTGTCTTTCAAAGATTTTATGGAATTTTGCATTACGGATAACCCTTTCAGTATCTGATTTTCTGGTCATATTCAAGTTCATATGTGTCCAATTAATTTGACCCTTTGTAATTGTATTCATATGTTTCAATTACTTCCTTATTTTCATTTTTAATATTTAAAAGGCGGTTTGTATTGTCATATTCATAATATGTTATCTTGTTTCTTTGGTCATTAACAGTAGTAATTCCTACCATAGGCTTGTAAGTATAGGTTGTCATCATTGCGTTGGTAGGATGCATCCTTAACTCATCAATAAATATATTGGAATTGGATCCATTCATCGAAATCTCCAATTCTGCAGATGTAACAGTTCTCTGGATCAGCTTCCATGCTGTGGTGAGGTTTTCCGTCTGTCCCATAAAGCTCCAAGTACCGGTTCCTGAAGCCCTCCTTGCCCAAAAAGTAAGCTTGAATGGTAAAGATGGATTTGCGCCAGTTGTAGCCTTGCTTATTGATCCTGTATTTAGATTGTAATACTTTGAACCAGTCTTGGAAATAGGACTTGTTACTGGCGATCCAGAATATATCCACCCCCCTTTTTCAGTAGTTTCAAATGAGGTATATGAAATTTGGGCAATTGATGCATTAGTTGAAATTGCTATAGGGTACTTCAAGTTATACCCCCAAATTTGAGCTGTAGTAATCCCGTTGGTCACCTTATGTTCAGTCAGATTGCCTAGATTGTCATAAGCAGAAAAAGTATCAACTTCTTCATATCTACTATCCATGGAAAGATTCCCAATTGTTGGATTTGTTGGGAGTACCCCAATACTACGATTGCTGAACTTAAAGGAAGTATTACCTATTGGAGAACTAGTGCTAAGTGTGTAACGTTTATCGGGTTGTGCTTTTGCGTTATTTTTATAAAGAGTGATTGAACCAGAAAGTATATCAAAATTATCCCCTTTTTTGATGTACTTTACTTGCTCAATAGGAAACGCAATTTGATGGTTGTCTTTCATCGCTTTGATGAATCCAGTTATATTGGCATAGTCTGTTGGGTAGGAATAGTATTCGAATATACTGTCTTCTGTACTGTTTTTTGTACCCGTTCGAGTAAGTTGTGCGTTAATTGGGCTGTCATAATAAAAATCAATTTCCTTGATCATCGAAACAGATCCATTTTCATTGTAAACCTGTTCAACTGTTTTGTTTTTGTAATACCATGCTGAAATAAGTTTATACGAAGTTATATTAAATCTTGCGGGTACCCTCTTATTTAAATTGTGCTGATATACTCTAAATTCAGGAGCTAACAATTGAATATTCACACCTATCGCATGTGTTTCATTTGGTTGTTCAGCTGGGGTATAATGTGCAAACACCTCTGAGTTGGTCGCCGAAGAAGGTGGGGTATATAAGAAAGTATAAGAATTTACAATTTTCCTTACCTGAATGTATTGGTTTGAACCCCCATTGAACTTGAATTCACTGGTTTCTATTGGTAAACCTCTTTGCCAGTCATAACTTGTAGGTAAAGTGGATGGGTAGGAAACATAATTCATTAAGTCTTTTACAAAAGAAAATTTGTTTAAAGTCATTCCCATTTGACCATTATCGTCCCTAAATTCCTGAACCTCTTTATACATCACATGATAGCCTTGCAGTCCTGTCAGCGGGTCTATACTGTAAGAGTTTTGTACCCAATAATCACCTTGGACTTCTTCCATTCCTAATTCAGTGTGATATCTTCTCATATATTTTGTAAAGCTAGTTGTGTATTTAGGTTTATTTGAAATCATTCCACTTGAAATGGCACTGTTACCATAAAGAGTATACTTATAATCTTGTCTAAGGGCAGGTATAGGATTGCCATCATCGAAGTGCTTTATGGTTTTAACCCTCAAACCACCTAATGGATAATTCCCAATTTGTTGAGAACTGCTCGTCGTTGATTCAGCCCATATTACCCTAACGTATCCTTCTTCAAATTGCCCCACCTGCTCAACATGCAAGGTGTAATTGCCTGGTGTTAATGAAATAAATTGATTTTCAAAACCATTGATTGATTGGAAGTACATATTAACTCCGTTTCCAGTCAAGAATGCATCAAATCTTAAGTTAGCTAAAGCAGGGGCAGGAGTAGTGTTGTAATCCACCCGAATGCTAGCCGGACTCACATTTGAGGGTATTGTAAATGGAATTGATTGATTATTTTGATCTGCTGAATAGTAAATTGAGACCGCTTTATTTTGAATACTATTATTCACCAAGTTTAGTGTATCTCTAGCGACATTCAGTTCATATTCAAATTCGGTATAGCCTTGTGTGGGGTGTCTTACCTTATGAATAGTACCAAACCGGGTTAAGCTTAAATTGGGTTCTCTACTTCCTCCATCAGTAAACCCAAATTGAGGTTCTCTTAAATATTTCCCGCCATTATTTGTGTAATATCCCCAATGGTCTGATTGTGTTTCAGACAACCTATTTGGCAGTGCATTATTGCCGTAATATTCAAAGACATGTGGTTCTTCACCGTTTTTGATTATTGAATTGAGTTTTAACCTGTAAAGAGAAGCGTTTTCAACTGTTTGGCAAGGATTATAATTGGCCAAATTAAAATAACTTTGTTGAAATTGAAATGTATTCACAACCCCAGAATTTCTAACCTGAATTTCTTTGAGAGCTTTAGCCCCAGTTTGACTCCCGCTCTTTTTCATATCAATCCTTGGGCATGATTCATAATTAAACAAAACGGTATCTCCCAATGAAGATATAATAGAACGCAAGATTTTCCCATTGACTATGGTGTTGCTTTCCACCCTTGTTTCAACGTTGATCGGCATTCCATTTGCAGTTGGTTGCTTGTTTCTATATCTTGAATAGGTTTTGGGATTATCAAGACCGTATTGGACATTGTCATAAGAAAGATCGATGGTTTGACCACTGGGTGTTTCAACTTTTGTCAGGTAATAAGAAAAATTTGTGGATGTTGAAGACCCACCTCCAAACTCCACATGACCAGAAAACTCAGAAGATGTAGTGGTACTTGTTTCCACTGCACCAAAAGTAAACTTATTTCCCATTTCATCCTTGATCAAAAAATTCTGAGCCTTGGTTATTGATATTGGTGTATATGGAATAGTCCTGACCTGTCCGTTTTTAGCGAAAAAAAATTTCCCTTGCCTACCTCCGAAAGAATAATAGAATATATCAGGCTGAGAATCTATAGGAACTGATGAAGGTATAGACTCAGGAACACCATAAGAATAATTTGAAATTTGATTGCCAGTGATTTGCTGTGCTAAGATATAATCACTATTTGCAACAGAATTACCTATCGATACAAGTGTAAGTGTAGGATTCATTGCTCTATCATCGGGGATAGAGTCTACGGTATACAGATAACCGTTGCCTCCCAAATCGGGGAGACCAACAACAGTACTGGAAATCATACCACCAGCAGAAAGGCTCCAGCCCAAACCCACATTGCTTGAAGTTTCACTTGTCCTTATTCCTGATGAATTGTAGTTTATGGATATTGGAAGGTTAAACCCATTTAACTCAATATTATGAATAGGGATTTGTAAATTTGGAATACCTGTTGTAAGACTAACAGGTATATTTACACTTTTGAATAATGCAGATGCTTCTGGCGGAGGTGGGGTTGCATTAGTTTTAGGCATTGATGAATTTTGGGCATTTCCAAAAAAAGGAAGCGAAATCATAAGAATTTTCATAGTAAAAGCAAAAAATGCTTTTTCTTTAAAAAAATTATTGAGGCCAACTTGACTCAAAGATTTAATGTTATTGCATTTTTCTAAGAGATTCATTATCAACGATGTTATTTTCATTTCTTCTTAAATTAATTTCTTGAATAATTCCCAAATTCTAATCAGATATTTGCAACTAGTTGGTGTTAAAAGTGAAGCCCATTTTTATGAGAAAAGCCGATCCCTGTAAACTTTTTCTATTTCTAAAGAGTGGATTCCAATCCATTTGGACAGTTGAATTAACTTTCGAAAACAATGTTATTTCTTTACCAGCGCTTAAATTGAATTCGTTTACAAAACCGATATACTCTAAATCATTTCTTTTCGAATCAGGTATAAATTCTAGATAATTCCTTTCATACAATCCTTGAACATACCAATTTGAAAAGATGTATTTCCTCAATCCGAAGTTGCCTCCGTAACCCTTTCTTAAGACGTGTGGTTTCTTAGGATTTCCTCCTCTATAACTGACTCCTAAGAGACTGTAAAAATTGGGGAGTATTCGATATGAAATAGAACCTTGAATAAGTGATGATATTGAAATACCATCATTTAAATTATACATGAATCCAAGCTTAATTCTTTCTTTTTCTGGAGTTGATTTTAAAGTAGGTTTAGCTTGAACAATCACCTCTTTAAACTCGATGTTCTCAAAGCCGACTTTCCTGTTTATCCTACTCAAAACAGCTTCTTTTGATTCCTTTGTGGTTTCTTCAAAATAAGCTGCTGATCCTTCAAAATTTTCAAAAAAGGATGTATGGCTTTCTCCATTTTCATGAATCAATTTATTGCTCGACAAATTTCCTATTTGAAGCTCTTCTGATAGAGTTGACATTTTTTCCTTAAAAGCAGAATTGAAACTTGCTTGGGTACCGTTTAAAAAACCATTAAGATCTTCTTTTGTGAAATCACTCTCAAGGCCCATTTTTGCCTGTTCAAAAATCTGTGGATGGACAAAGTTTCCATCTCCGGAATTATCGATATTTCCCGACAACCCATCAAGAAACTTTTGCTGGGTATCGAGTTGGTTTTTGAGAAGAACCCTAATACTGTCTTTGTTATATTGCTGGAATGAACTGTCAGAAGCAATTTCCAAGAAATTGTTTAGTCTATTGTTGATATGCTCATATTCAGATTTTACCTTATCAAAATCAGTTATCCTGTCAGCAATAGAAGTTTTGTTTGGAGCTTTGTTTAAAAGATCAGGGGCGTAGTTGGCCCCTTTTGATTTGAGTTTATCAAGTTGACCGTAACATCTTTCTGAATTCAAAAAGCTTGATACAAGAAACAAAATAAAAAACCATTTTATCAGTCTGTGTTTTGTGAAATAAAAGTAAAAGTGATCCATATCAAGTGATGCTAATTGACTATGCTTATTCTGGACCCATAAGACAAACCATAAGCAGTATTTATAAAATATTTTATTGTATAAAATAATAAATAGCAACCCAAATTTGGATCATATAGATAACAACCAAATTTTATAAAAATCTGGAAATAAAAAAATACCTACTAGTAGGTATTTTTTAAATCAAAAAAATTCCGTAACTATCTGAATTTTAGCAACTAAAGTAATTTAACTTTTGAATACATTAAATTGTATTTTAAATAAATAAGAAATTATTTCATTTTTCCGTGAAAAAAGTGTAAAATTTTTATTTGGAAAAAGACCTTAAAAAAAGTTTAAAATTTTTTCAAAATATATTTTTTTCAAAGAAATCAACTGGAGTTTCGAAGAATCTGATCCCACTTTTTTAATAGATATGAACGAGTTTGCTTCAAATTGATTGTGTTAATTAAAACTAATTTTTTTCATTAAAAAGTAATCCTTCATTTAAGTAACGACCAAAAAGAGAGGTCATATCAACCCCTCGTCTGCAAATGAATAGTAGCTTTCTGCTGTCAGGATTATATGGTCTAAGACAGTTATGTCAAAGAGTTTGCAGGCCTCCTTGATCTTTCCTGTCAACCTCCTATCCTGCTCTGAACTTTTCAGGTTTCCACTCGGGTGGTTATGTGCTAATATCACTCCGGCACAGTTTCCTTTGATCACTGCTGCCATCAACAGTTTGACATCTACGGTTACACAGCTTGTTCCGCCTTTTGCAATGTTGCAGATCCCGATCACCTTGTTACACCTGCTTACCAGCATTAACTTGAATTCTTCTATAAACCCAAGGTTATCCTCATCCCAGTTTTCACGAAGCAACCTGCTTGCATCCTGTGAACTGTTGATTTTAGGCATTAATGAAGGTTTTACCTTGTGGCTGTATGATAGTTTGATTTCTGCCACCTGATTGTCTTGAAATTTTCTGATTACCGTTTCCATAACATGTTCATTAAAGTTTTGAATTTGATTATGGTGCGGCATCAGCCTTTTTGCCAATCAAGACCAAGGGGCAAAGGAATAAATGAAGGGATGGCGGTAAGGCAAGTGTTTATGCCGGAAGCTCTTGGGCGCTACAGCAGGCAAAAGGCTAAACTTGTACTTTAATGGAATGCTTTCTTAAATTGATTTTTTAATCATTCGAATCCTCAAAAATCAAAACTGATCATCAAATCCTGTCACAAATTTTCACAATATTTGTGACTAACAATTTAAAAATTGTCAAAACAAAACACTTAAAACTAACTGGATGCATTCCAAAATCAATCTTGCATAGAGTATAGGAATTCCCCAATGATTACGTAAAATAATATACCCTTCTCCTCTATCTTAGAAAATGGAAAGGGTGAAAAAAAATCATAACAGACCGCTCTTGTTAGCATTTCACATTAGAAAATAGAACAACTACATAAAACACCTATACTGCTTATTTGAAAAAATCAAAACACCTCTTTTTTCCTTTTGGCAATATTTGCTTGGCTAGTTTTAAAAATATATGCCAAATCTTTGTTGGAAAGGTGCATCATCTCATTGGCATATTGTGACTTTAGTTTTTTAAGACTTTCATCCAAGGGAAGTTCTGCGAGCTTGTTCCATGCCACTGTATCCTCAAAAGAAATCCTGGTCAATTTACTTGCCAATTCTTTAAATACAGGAAGGTCTTTCAACAACTTATCTTCTATATCCTTTTTGAGCTCAAATACACAAACATAGGTGATTGCCTTGATGTAAAAGCCGGATTTTTCCCCATTGAAGTAGGCATCCATATCGGAAGCTATTTTACCTGGTCCAAAAACCCTTATCCTGAAATCCCTACCTGAATTGGCAGGCCACTGTTGTGCAACCCAGCCTTTGCTTACATACCTTGCAAACAGTTCCTGTTCTCCCACATCCCTAATGATTGTTCCCTTTTTATAATTACAGATCCTGATATAAGGAAGGAGAAGTTCATAGTCCTTCTCTTTAAGATCAATCAAATGATCAAACTCTTTTTTAAGCGATTTTGTCCATATAACTTTCCCCATGTTTCTTCCTCTATAAAGGACTTGCCTCCAACCCAAAAGCAATCCAAATTTTTCTCCATAAGGTTTTAAATTTATCCTGTTTGATATATTTTCCAAATTTAAAACCAACTAATTATCATAATTTACCAAATAAACTCCGTGGAAAGCTTATTAGGTAAATGACAGTAAAACCCGATCCGATAATTTTCATCTAAAAATCTGCTTTTCTATTTTAGTCCTGGAAGCAAATCCCACTAAAAAATGAAAAACTTGAATACAGGACTTTCTGAAAAGGTTTTTATGGATGATAGTTGGTATCAAATCCTTGAAAGTCACACCGGAAACACTCATTTCAGTATGGAAAAATATCAGAACGGATACTTTTTCTATACCTATGAATACAAAAAATCTTTCTTTTTAGATGAATCCTTATTGCAAGACTATGAATGTAGGATTTCATTGATTCCCCATCCTGACGTCAAACTTCAAAAAAACCATCCTTTAGAGGAACTCAGAGATGCTTCCATTGAAATGTCCCTACATGGTAAATTCATTTGGCACGAATTGGAATCACCTCCTGGCCTTTTAGCGTATTGGAATACTTCATGCAAATACTTTCTGGAAGACAAAGGCAAACATGGGTATGTGTTGAGGTTCTTTTGGATTGTTGACAAATTCAGATATGATTATGGACTACTTTTCTTGGGTATCCCCCGTTCAAATTTTGACTTGACCTTATCCCAATTGGTAAAGTTTTTATTGTTCACCAAAGCCGAAAGTTTGGAGGATATCACCTCAATCGGTAAAAAATCCATAAAGGAATTCTATTCAGTTTTCTCCGAAGCCGGCATTACCCTTGATCCAAAAAATTATACCCTATGAAAACTCCCAATTATCACCCTATGCTTCTTTTGAGATACGAGGCCTGTAAATTCAACTTCGATTCATTTGAGAATGATCAGTTTACCTATTCCATAGATCATCAAGACTATTCTTTTTCCGATGAATCTGTATCCTTTACAGCAAAAGAGGGACAAGAAGTTTTAAAATCAATTTCACTCAATGACCTTTTCGAAATAAGCAGGGAATACCCAAAATTCCATGTGGATTATGAATTCCTAATCAATCCAGTCACCGAGTTCTCACATTACTGGAAAGATTCTTTTGTCGATTTTCTTCGGCTAAAAGAAAAGGAAATGGGCTTTGAGGTTGCATGTTCACTCAGGAGGTTGGTAGCTGCTAGTCGAAGACTAGAAAAGATTAAATCAATCTACGATTTAAAACTATACCAAGCTCTTTTCATTATTTGCGAAAGTGGCACTGATTCATTGAAGGCAGTATCAGGAGAATGTTTTCAGGAAGCACTCCAATTTCTCAACAACCATAAAATCTATATAATAGGACAAAGCAATGCCACCGAAATCTGGTCTAGAACCAAAATCAGCCGTGCTTTACCTAAAAAACAAAAAAAGGAAACCAAAAATAACAAATAGAAAATTCCAGTCAAACCAAAAATTCCAACTCAAAAAAACACGATCACGCCATGCAAAAGCCAGCAACAAAACCTTTACCAATGACCCTGTTGGATGATAAAAAATACAAAATCGTACTCAGTAATACACGAGATAAATACCTTCAATTCGAAAGATACTACAATGGCGTTTTTGAATATTCATTTAGCAAGTGTTTGACATGGGAAAGTAAACAGACCAAGCAAGAGCCGCTATGCCTGATATCCATTATACCGGTTATTGGTACCAAATTGAATCAAAGGCACTCGCTTGCAGAACTGAAACAACAATCCATGAAATTGTTTATTTGTGACAGGGTTAACTGGAAAACGGCTACACCACAACAACATTTATCACGATACTGGAATTCACCATGTATTCACTTTCTTGGAGATCGCTTGATTGACAGATACTCATATATGATTTTAAATACAATATCCAGTTTGGGATATGATGGAAAACGGCTCGTCTTGGGCATTCCCAACAATGGGTCTAAGATTACGCTTGGTGACTTGGTTAAATTACTCTCCTTCACAAACCCCAAGGAACTTCTTGGGTTCAGGAATGTTGGCCCAAAAAAAACAGCCCATCTATACTCAATATTTTCAAAGGCCGGTATTTCTTTGGATCCGAAGAATTACCTATGACCAAGAAAATCGGTATTTTATCACTGCATCTATAAACAATCCATTCTAGGTAGAAGACATTAAGAAAACACCAAGAGCAAGATTTCCATTGTTTATTTTCTGATGTAACACCTGAAATTTTTCGATTATCAAAAAGGTAGGAAAACCAATCCCTCCAATACCCATTGGCTTCAATGGCAATCTTCCAGATTGGCAGCTCTATTCCCCACGACATCCCAATAATTAAGTCCCACTTTTAGGTTTCTGGAGAAAACGTATAAAAAACATCCAAAGCATTTCAAAGTCAGGAAAAAAAGAACAAACAAAATTTTATTCCTTCTTATAAAAAAATATGTAGAAATCAACTCTATTTCTATCATTTCCGAAATAAGCTTCTAGCTAAGTCTATTTTGAAATTGAAAAAAATTTCCTTCCAAAATATTTTCATCCGAGCAGCCAAGGTTCTAAATTCAATTAAATATCTCAAAAACAAAACCAATTATCTTATTAAAAATGAACTATTTAACCCACATTAAACCAAAGACATTAATGCTACTGACTATAATATCAGTCCTTGTTTTGGTTTGGGTTTATACAGGCATTGGCAAATTGACAGACTTCAACAGTTTCCGGGGAGCGATCCTAAACCAACCATTCCCAAATGACATTGGCGAATATGTAAGTATCCTTATTCCAATCATTGAAGTGGTCTTGGCTATCCTCTTAATCAACACAAGAACCAGAGTTATTGGCTTAGTCGGATCGATTGCCTTGTTGAGTGCATTTTCAACGTATGTGGGTTTGGTTTGGGTAGGTTCATTTGAAAGGGTTCCCTGTGGATGCGCCGGCATCATTGAGCAACTTGGCTGGAAAGCACATTTCATTCTGAACCTAAGTTTATTGATTTTGGCAATGATCGGAATTTTAATGATGACAAGAACAGCGATGTCACCAAAACAATAAAAACCATAATTCAAGAATTTAAAAAAGAGCAGACCTATCAGCTTTGCCTCCAATTGAAGGAAGAAAACACCAAATAAAGAAACTAAAAAAAACAAAAGTAAAAATAAAAAAAACTTAAAAACGCTGCCCGATCCTACGGGGATGATGTACTGGATAGGATCAGCACCAAACCCTGGCAGCAAAAAGGGGAAAGCCGAAAACCCTAATCAGAGTAGGCATTTTAACCACAAACGTTTTTACTGTCTTTTTTGATTGTCAAAAAAAGGAGAGCATCATGAATAATTTAGTAAAACGATTACCCTTGTTTGCCTTCATAGTAGCTGCTGTATTTGCATTTGCTTTTACACAGCCAACTTTGGAATCCCAGAACTCTAAATGGGCAAATGACCCTAACGAGCTTGAGCCTGTTAATATCACAGGTTTACAACTTGGTACACACTACCTTTGTGACGAGGAGCCAGAGGTTGTTTGTACCTATGAAGAGTTCCCGAATGGAATGCGTGTTCCTGATTCAGAAATAGAGGGAATTTACACTCCCCTTTAATCTTTAGAGCGATAAAGGTCTGGCTTAATGCCAGACCTTTTTTCATCTTGGATTTTGTTCCAATCCATAAACTTCAATCTCGTCCAATGGTATTTCAAATGCAAACCTTAAATCCCCCGGTGATAACGTCAGAACTTTTCCATTATGGGTTCTTGTAAGTGTCTCTGCAAATTCGGGCTCAAACGATAAACGTTTCAAATCTGACCATCTAATCCCTCGATGCATGAGACTTTTTCTTCTTTCCATTAATATCACCCTAACCAATTCGGTTTGGTTTGATTCTGAAATAGACTGGAAAGTACCTGTAAGGTATCGATTACCCAAAAATTCATTCATCAATCCCTTGGCCTTATCCAAATCCCCGAGCCTCGCATGGCATTCTGCGGCAATCAGATACAACTCATCATTTGCCAACCCTGTAAATAGCCTTGCATCCCCCATATAAGATCCTCTGAAATTAACCAGACCATGGTTAGGGTTAGGATTGTTGAAATAAAGTCTTTTACGCAAGTCATTTGTTTCAAAGGAGTCATAAAGTTCTGGATTGATTAAGGCATTTGCTGTCACCAGACTTGCTAAAGTCAACATATAGGCATTGAAGACAACTTCTTCATTAAGCCTGACAAAAGGTCTTGTCAATGCTGGGTTAATTTGGTTGTAATCCAAAAGTGTTCTGTTCAAGCCCAAAGCCATTTCTGCATTGTCCAATGCTTCCTGATATAATCCCACATAAAGATAGACTCGTGAAAGCAAGGCATAGGATGCGTTTTTTGAAGGTCTGGTCTTGACAATAGCAAAATCAGGAAGCAATTCCAATGAAGTTTCAAGGTCTGAAATTATTGCTTCCAAATTTTCGATCAATCGTGCCCTTGAAGAAATAAGGTTTACATTGGATGAATTCCTTATTGGAATTCCCAAGCCTTGGTCATTTACACCTGCTCTGTATGGTTGGCAAAAAACCCTCATCAGGTTAAAATGGTTGTAAGCCCTATAAAAAAGTGCAGATCCCTTAAGGTCATTGAATTCTTCGGACTGAAACTGTTGTACTGAAATCAATTCAAGTTGATCCAAAACTACGTTTGAATAGAATATCTGTTCATATGGCCTTCTCCAATCCGGATTTGAAGCCCCTTCAAAAATATCATTTTCCCAAAGATAGGCATTCCTTACAGCGATAGGAAGGTTATTGACAACCTGTTCCAAAACAATAAAATTGTCTGCTGTCACCTCATGATACGCAGGGTCTTGGGACATAACATTTACATCATTGTCCAAAAGTGCCCTTAAATCCTCAATAGATTCGGGAACTACCATATTGAGATCAGGCTTTTCATCCAAAAAACCTGAGCATCCCATTGCCAACCATCCAAATATCAACAAGTAGTTAATTGTATTTTTAATTTTATCCATTTGATTTTCCTTTTGTTTAATGATTCTCTCTTTATAATGGCTCTTAGAGGTCTATGACCAAACCTAGGGCAACTGACCTCGGAGGACTTATGGTTCTGAAGTCAGGGTCCAATGGATCATTTGATGCCTTCCATAAAAGTCCAATATTGTTGATATAAGCATAAACTTGTGCTCTTTTGAAAGCAAGTTTATTGAATTGTGGTATGGAGTATGCCAATCGTAAATCCTGCAACCTTACATGATCCCCCCTCTCTACCAGGGCTGAGGAAAAATTGTATGCATAATCCCTGTTAATATTGGCCACCATAGGCATTGAAGGTACATCAGTAAACAACTCATCCCCTTCAGTTTGCCATCTCATTGTATAGTCGGGATGACCTCCAGATGCGTTCAAAATAGAATTATAGTAAACAGACTCCCTTCTGTAATAATACCCAAGTCTATAAGTGATATTTGCAGAAAGGCTCCAATTATTAAAATTGAATTCATTCCTGAACGAGCCAAAATGAGTAGGCCTGGCCGAACCATGGAAAGTCAAATCCTCAATCTGACTTTGGTTGATAATGGCAGCGTACTCTTTGCTTGGTTCACCATCTACAAATACCATCGGATCACCATTCCCAGGATCCAACCCTGCCCATGGGAAGCTATAGATGGCATACATTGGCCTTCCCGTAACAGGTATGGGCAATTCCTGTCCAAATCCCGCACCATGTCTAAGGATTGATACCAAATTCCCCTGAATCTCATATTCTCCAACTTTTTCGGATACATGGGAATGGAATGCTACTAAATTCCATTTCAGTTTCCGATCCATTATCTTGAAATTGAGGTTCAAATCAAAACCTTTTGTATCTGTATCAGCTGTATTCCCCCGAAACCTGATGATACCCGAAGAACCGGGGAATGGAGTTTCGCCAATCAGGTCAAGACCTGTTTTTTGAAAGAACTCAATTGAACCGGATAAAAAATCATTTTTTGTATTGAAGTCAAGTGAGAAATTGTTGATTCTGATCCTCTCCCACCTAAGTTCTGGGTTTGGAGGATTGGTAATCACACCATAAAGAAGGTTTGAAATATTGCTGACCCCCAGCCTACGTGCCGTTGTAAATGCAGAAAGGCTTTTTTCTATATTCCCATTGTATCCAAAGGTATATCTAAGCCTTAGAAAGGGAAGGGCATCCTTGAATGGATAAAAGGGTTCTTCCGAAATGTTATAGGAAACCCCGGCGGAATACAAAGGAACTCCCCTTAGGTTTGACTCAACACCAAAGATGTTTGATTGGTCTTTTCTCGCACTCCCAGTGATGGTAAACCTATTGTCATAAGAGTAGGCAAAATTCCCGAAATAACTAAAAAACCTATCTGTCAAACCCTGAATAAAATCACCTGTGGGAATTGACTGTAATTGAAAGGGAAAATGATACATTGGAAATTGCGTCAAATGGTCCACTGGCTGGGAAACACCAATCCTATCACTGTAGCCGTAGTAAGTGAATCCATTTGAAATGGAACCCAAAGACTTTACCTCTGTTCCTGCAAGGGCGCTAACATGGGACTTTCCCAATGAACGGTCATACCGTACCTGTGTTCTGAATTGGTGCGAATGGGATGTTTGCAATCCCCCATTGAAAACACCACCAAATGGGATGTTCCTTAAGATCGAACCATCGGGCTGCAATTCAGAAAACCTATTGACCAAATCTCTGGCAAAGTAACTATCTGGGCTATAATGGGTATTGCTTTTTCCAAATGCTGTCCAATATTGATATTGGATTTCAGCATTAAATCCTGTAAAGAATTCATAGCCCGAATTGAAGTTCAGCCTAATATCCCTATTCACAGAATTATTTTCCTGAAGAGTCCTGTCCAATAAGGGAATATAAGACCAATCCAACAAGCCCAATTCCCCACTCTGCCGAACAAAAGATTGGCGGTAGTCCTTGGTAATGGCAATCGGGTTACCTTGTTCATCTACCAGTCTGGTATAAGGAAGTATTGGTGTACCAGCTTCCATCCGTAAGCTTTGAAGGTTCAAGTCTTGCCTATTTTGGCTTGTCTGAACATAATACAACCCCAAAGAGGTTTTCCATCGGTTTTTTGCCAAACTCCAATCCTGTTTTGCCGATAATGAAAATCTATTCCGATCCCTTCCCACCAATTCTTCGCTATTCTGATCCCATCCTGCTGAAACCAAATACCTTTGAAGCTCATTTCCACCTGAAACCTGTAGGTAATATTGAGCATCCATTCTACCTCTGTACAGATAGTTGGCCATATCTTCCCTGACATCATTTCCTTCCAAACTTTGGATTCTTTGGTTGGCTTCACCAGATGTAATCACCCCGTCCCTTTCCTGAACCAATGTCTCTACCACCGGTGACAAAGGCCTATTGTCAAATGAATTCTCCCTGCCAATATAAAATCCATTTTCAAACAACTGTCTTTCAATAGCTATGTAATCGGAAGCTGCCATGGTGGGCTGATAGAATAAATCAGGTTTTTCTGAAAAAGTATGGTTTGCCCTGAAAGTTACACTTGGACTCGGTTGGGTCTTGCCCTTTTTGGTGGTTATAACAATGACTCCATTACCTGCTCTCGCTCCCCATATAGATGCTGCGGCAGCATCCCTCAAAACAGTAATGGATTCAACATCATTTGGGTTTAGCAATTCGATAGGCCCATCGTATGGGAAATTATCAATAATTATCAATGGTGAGGTATTGGCAAAAAGTGTACTTCTTCCCCTAATACTGATCTGTTCGGCATCGGGACCCACACGGTTAAAAATCAAACCCGGTGTCACATCTGCCAGTCTGGAAAGGATATCTGGAGCCACTGGACGGTCAACCATCTCTTGGTCTAAAGAGACAAATGAGCCTGTTGCCCTTTCTTTTGAAATTTCTTGATATCCCGTGGCATAAACCTCCACTCCATCAAGTTGCATTTCCTTTGTTTTTAATTCAAATTCAAGAACGCCTGACATCGGAACAGAAAATTCCAAATACCTTACCTCATACCCCATAAAGTTGGCTTCCAACTCATAATTTCCATCAGGAAGTGTCAATTCGAATTTACCTTCAGCATTGCTTAGTGTTCTTATTTCCGTATCCAGCACAGCAATCAATACGCCAGGTAAAGTCTCTTTGGACTCTGAGTCAACAACAATACCAATTAGCTTACTGCCAATGTTTGTTTGGGCTTGAATAGTAAATACAATACCCCAACAAAGCAAACATAATATTATTCGTAAATTTTTCATCATAAATAGATTTTGGGGTTAAGGGTTCTTTGGTTTATCCATAATGGTCAAAACCTCTAAATTTCTTTTTTCCCTGACCAAGGCCAAACCATAAGCTTTAAGTGCTTGGTTGATTTGGTCAGGATCAGATGCAGAAGTTTCCAAAGTCATTGTAATTGGATAATCAATGCCTGTTTCATCAATCAATGGCATTTCCAAATGCTGAAGCCATTTGGCCTCCAAAGCATGCGTAAAGGCATACAGATAGCTATTTTCCAAAGCAAACCCACCATGGCTTTGCTCGAAGATATAGTCACCGGAAGATTCTTTGGGAATAGCTTGTCCCTCTACCCTCTTGAGTACCCAAACTTCCCTCTCTTTTTCAAGTAGTCTGGCTTCAAATTCAGGGAATGCCCTTGATATATCGTCTCTCATAAAGGCGAATGCATCTTCTTTTTGTGCAACAGGAACAGCCAATTCATAACAGTAGGTATTTCCTTTATCCACCCAGTCTTTGGCTGACAATTCAGAATATTTTGGTGATACATTATGGGCATTTTTGGAAATCACTTCCACCCTTGAATGGGCTATATAACCTCCCAGATCCCTATATGCCAATTTAAAAATAGAAGCCAAGGTTAGATTGGTCACAGATATTCTATAATGGTGACCTTCTTCAACAATCTTATATCCAGACCTGATGCCAACAATCCTGGGAGCCCAGACAGAAAAAAGCATTGGCGCTTTGCCATTAATCTGTTCATTTTCAAAAAATAAAGATCTAGCATCATCATATTCTTGATAAGCCACTTTATTGGGTAATGGAACTTCCATATTTTGTAGGTAAAGACCGATTCTCTCAGCGGTAACCATTTCGCCGTTGGTCGAAGTGAGATAATTTCCTTTTGCATCTAACCAGACATAGTGTGGCAATGTCTTGTGTGGAAAAATGTGTCGCAACACTTCATCTCCATAAATCATGGGCTTTTTGATATTCTTGAGCTTGGGAATCCTTGAAAACACCTTTTCAACATCCTCTTTACTTTGATACGTCACAGGTAGAATCACCAAGTCTTCCCCAAATGCCTTGTCCAAGCTATCCAACTTCGGAAAACTTGCCACACATGGAGCACACCAAGTCGCCCAAAAGTCCAGGATCAAAAGCTTGCCCCTGTAATCAGAAAGCAATATTTCACCTGAAGGATGGTTCAATACATTTTCAAACTTCAGGTTGGGAATCTGATCCCCAATATCGAGAGGCTCAAGTTTCTCCTGCCCGAAAGCATAAAAAGACAGCAGCATTATAATCAGTAATGTTATTTGTTTCTTCATCTTTTTAATCAATTAGTTGTCAGTTAGTTTAGTCGTTTGATCAAATCCCTTTATGATCATAATATTGATAAAAGGTCTTGGGTCAGAATCATGATCTGTTGAAATATCTGTCTTCATAGTTACTTTGGGTTATTTGTTATTAGTAGATTGAGTTATCAGTGGATTGGTGTATTGGAGTAATTGGTTGATTTGTCTTATCAGTTTTAAATCTTTTAGCGAACTTTCTAATTTCCTTAAGAAAAGGAGGCCGGCAGTTTAGAGAGTGGAATCAGAGCCAGCCTGGGGAGCTATGGAGAGCACTCCCCCACTCCGCCGTCCAGTAGCATCGTCACCTTCTGTGTCTCCGTACTACTTGGGTTTATATTCATCGCTTAACCTTATGAAGAAAGTTGGACGGGGAGGCCCTGGGGATTGTAGATTTAAGATTTAAAATCTCAGATTTTAGATTGGGGGTCTGGTGTATTTCATAGGGAACTGAGATTTGAAGATTGGAATATTGAAAGATTAGGTTATTGGTTGAATAGGTTATCAGTTTTAGGGGCAGTCACATCGACCAAAGGGGCCTGTCCCGCAGACTTGTGGGAAGATGTCTCGTACTAGTATTCTTTACTAAAGCACTTTATTATTGTCTTTCTTCTCGTCTCTCGCATCTCAAGAAAAACCCCAGCGCAGTGCGCAGCAATGTGGACCGCTGCCAACCAGTTTAGCATCACTTGTTTTTAGGGTTAGAAATTGAAGACACTGGCCGGGGTTGTGACTTTAAATCTTTGATCTAAAATTTTAAATTTTAGATTTGACATACAAGTATCCTTTGATCATCTTGGGGATGAATGAGGCTTTACTTTTCACTTCGTTCTTGGTCTATGAATCCTTTCTTGTAAAAAGGGCATAGTTGTATCACGCTAGAAAAACTTTAGTTTTTTCCAGCTGGTACGGGAACAAGGAAAAATTCCTGATGACTATTAAATGGGGATCTTTCCGGTGGTGCTTCTGCAGTAGCTATAGGATCGGAAAGGTGGAGAGCATATCCATGGTGTATTGACCTTGGAAAAATGTGCCCAAAAGATATGGAAATAATAGGTTTAGATAGGGTTCTTTGGCTTGCGCTCAAAAAGGATGTCGAAGGCTGAGAGGCCTAAGTCTCTATTTGGTTTGAGGGATTGTGTCTGATCAAACTGATAGATTTTTCCTGACTCTGATTGCAAAGTTAACAGGCACACCCCTACCATTCCAAAAATGTCGGAATAGGTTATGATGATCAGGTGGCTGTATATTTTGCTCGCTTTCATGAAAGTAATATTCGTGCAAGCCTTTTAAAAAAAAGTAAAATCTAACCTAAAAAGGGTTAGCAGCTCACTTTCATCTATGCCATAGAGGTTCTGGTAAACCTATTTGTATGCAAGACACAAACTCCCGCAGAGATATTAAGTAAGCGCCAACCCTATAAATACAAATATAGGAGTTTGGCGCATCACTCACACTCGCGGGGATGAAATTTACCAGATTTCTATGGCGAGGCTCGTATGCAATTCATTCCTAGGAATGAATCCAAATTCTGACTTTAATAATTAATTCAAAGATAATAAAATTTAACTATTAGACAAATTAATTTAACTATTAATTACATTTTTATAATCAATGATTTTATAATTACTTGTTTTTCAGTTTTTTACAATTTGTATATTTGAATATCGTATCGTTTAATTTTGTAAGAAGTGGATAAAAAAATATACAGGATTGCAAGTTTACTAGCGGATCATGGTCTTGATAATAAGGATTTGGCAGAATTGATAAAAGTGTCTGATACTACAGTGACTAAATGGTGTAAGCATCATGCTCAACCATCACGGGATAATATATACAAAATATGTAAAGTCTTAAAAGTAAATCCAAAAGATCTGGTTGTCACTTTCAAGTGGCCTGATGGCCCTTCAGAAGCTGAAATTTTTCTTAGTGAGAAGAAGAAAAATAGGTAATGGTAGAAGTTATCACTTATTTAAATGACGCCAATAAACAAGATATCAAAGGAAATGACAGGAGAGTTGTTTATAATCACCAATTACTTTTTAAACCCCTTTTAAATGGGGCTTTTCTGTTTGAGAGAGAATGTATGTATAGGATGCCTTTTACTTTTTGTCTTAACAAAAAAAGTAACAAAAAAGTCAAGATAGAAATATCTTAGCCGCCCACATGGGAGGAAATTCCGGATCTCCGTCGTCCTGCCCGCATCAGGCGGTTTGTAGTAGAAGAGGAAGGTGCAGAAAGTTGTTATTATTACCGTGAATTTTTTGAAAGCTTCTTTTGGGACTGCTTCTTTTCTTGAAAAATATCCTGTTGTCGGTATTTTATGTTTGAGGGGGATTTGGTAAGTTTGGAGAAATACTTATACGTTTTACTACATTTATGTCCTAAGTGTGGTTTATCTGAATGATATCAGAGATGTAAACAATGATAGAACTTCTTTTTTTAAAGTGATAAACCTAAATTAACGACTACAATTGCAGGATATATTGTAAAACTAGATAAAAACAGAATGCATTCTTTTAATGGTAGAAACACTGAGAGATTTGCAGAACCTGTGTCAGAATTTTCACACTCAAGAAATGTTCCTTTGGTTTGCTTTATCATAAATGTAGAAGGTGATATTACTCATATTGGACTTGGGAAAAGAGGGGTTCGTGCAGGAACTGACCTTCGAAGGTTGAATATTTATGATATATTCGAATTAGAGAATGAAATCTCAGCACAATCAATTGCAGAATCTACACCTTCTAGATTTAAAAGTTATCTTTTAAATCGTACTGAAAATGGTGGCTTAATTGCCACAAAAAGTTTCGAGGAATTTCTAAGTATTTTCTTAGAAAAAGCAGAAGATGCTAAATACATACTAAATAAATATTCAAAGGAAAGAAAAATCAGAATAGCACAATTATCTAAGTTAGCAAAAAGAAATTTAGCAGAACAAAAAGAGGCTGTTTTAACTGCAATGAACATTGCTGGTATAAATAAAGAAGAGCTTCAAGGTTGGGATTTCATTGAAACTGAATCCAGCTCATTTTTAGATGGTATTAATAACCCTAAAATTAGAGAAGACTCTATGATTATAAATGATTTAACTAATTTACCAGGGTTTGACCTGATGAAAAGTTCGAAATTTTCATCATCGGTATTTAAAAATGACAAGACTAAGCTAACTGTTCTATTAGCAAATAGATTACCTCTAGAAGAGCTTTTGGGAACTGATTTTATTTATTATAATGAAGATTTTAAGTGCTTTGTAATGGTTCAATATAAGGTGATGGAAAAGGAAAATGAAAAATTTGTATTTCGACTACCTAATGAACAGTTTACTGAAGAAATAAAAAGGATGGATTCAGTCATGGACATCTTAAGTAAAACGTTAGGAACCGAAGATATTCATGATTACCGAATTAACAATATTCCTTTTTATATTAAAATTTGTCCAAGAATTGAATTTCATCCAGATAATGTGGGCTTAAGCTCCGGCTTGTACCTTCCAATTGACTATTTAAAATTATTACAGTCAGATAATTCCATATTAGGTAGTAGAGGTGGAAGAGCTATCACCTTTGATAATGTCGGAAGATATATGGACAACACTTCATTTAAATCAATAATTGAAGGTGGCTGGATTGGTACGAATCACAATCAATCACAAGTTCTAGAGCAAATTATTCGAAAGATCTTGGAGAATGGCAGAACAGCAGTTTTTGCAATTAAAAAGGAGATGCAGAGAAATCATGAAATTAATTAAGGAGAAATTAATGATGAAAACGAAATGGATTTTAATAATGAAAAAAAACACTGATTACAGTCAAATAGGTAATAGGAAATTCCAACTACTCTCACATCCTTTTCCGTCATACAGGAGAACTGTATCCAGATACGAAAGAAAGTATGAGCTTCACTCCCACTCCTTAAGGTGCTCTTAGTATTACAGTCGCTTCTGATGGTTTATAGTATAAAAGAGAGGAACAGGAAGTTGTTTGTAATTACCGTGTATTTTCAAAAGCCTCTTTAAAGGGGCTTTTTTTGTTTTTACCTTGAAAAATACCCTGTTGTTGGTATTTTATGTTAAGATCGGAATGGTTATGTTTGGGAAATAAGAAATACCCCCATTATGCAATAGATATGCTATACAGTGCAATAGTTGCAGAGAGTACCCCGTTTGTGGTAATTTGAATAAAAAATAAAATGGCGAAACCTAGAATATTTATTAGCTCCACATTTTACGACTTAAGACAAGTCAGAGCAGATTTAGATTTTTTCATTGAACAAATGGGCTATGACCCAGTGAGAAATGAAGAAGGCGATATACCTTACGGTAAAGAAGAGGCTCTAGAAGAGTATTGCTACAAGGAAATCAAGAATATTGATATTCTAGTTTGTATTATCGGTGGACGATTTGGAAGCGAATCGAAAAGTAATAATAAGTCTTCAATTACCCAGATGGAATTAAAAGCTGCTCTTAGTGAAGGTAAACAAGTTTACACTTTTATAGACTCTAATGTTCTTTCTGAATATGAAACATATTTAATAAATAAAGAAGGGGAAACTAAATATAGATATGTTGATGACAAACGTGTGTATGAATTCATTGAGGAGATAAAATTGCTGAAGGCAAATAACATAATTAAAGGTTTTGAAACTGCATCTGACATAGTCAAATATCTCCGAGAGCAGATGGCGGGTTTGTTTCAACGGTTTTTGGAAGAACAGACAAGAGTTAAAGAAGTAAGTTTGATTAGAGGACTTGAAAAAACTGCTAATACTCTTAATAAATTGGTCAATTTTCTTAGTGATGAAAATAAAGACCAAACAGACGAGATAAATAAGATACTCATGATTAATCATCCTTTAGTAGAGGAATTAAAGGTCAAATTAGACGTAACCTATAACTTTTATTTTGAAGGTCTTGGGGACGTAAAACAACTACTAAAAGCCAGAGGATATGCATATGAAGAGGGATTGCCATTTGGAGAACCCGAACCTTTTCATGAATGGACTAAAAACCAGAACAGAAAGGATCACAAATTGACAATATCAAAAGAAATATTCGAAAGTGATGATCGATTGAAATTCATCAGAAAATCTGATTGGAGTGATGAATATGTATCCCTTGTGGTTATAGAAAAAGAAGAAGATAATGATTTACCTTTTTAAAGAAAAAACTACCACCAGTCGAGGCAAAGGGGAATCCCACCCTAATCCTCTCACAGAGCTGTAGTCTATTTATAAGAAGATATGTTTCACACAATAAACGGGACAGGATCTTCCCGCCTTTGGCCACCACTGGCATCCAGAAAAGTGAGACAAACCAGCTCAAAATTAGTTCCTGCCCGCTTTAAGAGGCTTGTATTAGAGTAGGAAGGAGCAGAAAGTTGTTATAATCACCGTGAACTTTTTGAAAGCCTCTTATATGGAGCTTTTTTTTTGTTTTTACCTTAAAAAATACCCTGTTGTTGGTATTTTATGTTAAGATCTGAATGTTTATGTTTGGAGATAATTCGGATATAGACGCCATCATGGCATCTATCACTCCGAATTGGAATGCTATACGCCATAATGGCGTAGAGAAATCGTTGAACTAAACCTCCTTCGTCGGTAGTATTTACATTATCTTCAAGTGGTTGATTTTTTGGTATTTATCGTAAATTTACACCATGTTAAATCATTAATTTATATCATCATGGAAAAAAAAGTTTGCGTCAAAGGATGTATGAAGAGATGTCTTATCGGCATTACTCTCCAAGAAGTATCAAGACATATCTAAGTCTTGTAAGTGTTGTTTCAGGTCACTTCGGAAAGAGTCCCGATTTGATCAGTATT